>DBFELT010000001.1:0-130013 GCA_048323995.1 Collinsella sp.
TTTCTCAAGTCATCGTTAGATTAATAATGACAGACCGAATGAAGATACGTGCGACGGGGGCGAGGCGAATGACTGAGCGGTATCGATACGCGGGTTCAACGGTATTATATTGACCACATAGATTATTAACTTACATTTCTAACAGTTAAGGAGACGGATGCTTTCCAGCACACTCCTTCGATGATGCCTTCCGCTAGTTGCTATGCCGGTTTCAGCCAACAAAGAATGTGCCCGGGCGCTCAGGTTCACCGTTGGCGTTGGCAACATATGAGATGGGCCAGACCCTTGCCGCGTGCCGATTGCGCGAGAGGTGTCGGGCTCCATGTTTATTCCACCTGCTTGTTATCAACCAGCTTCGTTCAACGTCAGACATTCAAGATGTCAGACGTCGAACCTGCGCCAAAGACGCAGCTGGGGCTACTAGCTGCCTACAATCGCTCGCGAAGCTCGCCTGTTCGTGCGTGAATGTCTGACAGCTCTGTCAGACATTGTCGGACATTTGATTGTTCGACAAATGTGCGCGTGGTCGCGTTCGCAAAGCTTACTGAACGGTCGATGGGTGCGTTGAGACCGGAGCAAACGGCGGATGCCAGAAAAATGGCCTCACAGAATCGCACCCATGGTTGATAAAATTGACCGCCCGGGCGCAAATACCCGGGCGGTCAATTCATCCCCTCGTTCGCGATCCTGTTGGGTTTTGGGGCTTTGACATGTTGTTGACGGATGGATCAGCCGTTCAGCTTGATCTCCCGGGGTTCCATGTGGTCGTCCCCCAATAAGACGTCCCTGATGTAGCTCTGCGGCAGGAACTCGACGGGCAGCACTGGGTCGTCGACGTAGCCGGGCACTGGGAGTAGGCGTGACCTTTGGACATAGCGTGGCCGCCTGCCGGCGGTCGGACTGCCACTTCAACCAAAAGCTCAGGCGCGCGCATTTAAATTATGGATATATCGCTTGATGGGCTTTTGATCAAGCATGAACATCGCAGGTAAATCCGTGTACCAATTTTTGGTACACGGATTTACCTGCGGTTTGTTGAAAGCTCTGACATGCGCTGTCGACTTCATTAAAATCGATTGCCGATCAAGTCTTCCTATATATGCGAGCCCAAGAAACTGCGCTGTGAACCTGAGTCCTCTATCGATCGGCCCGGTGCACCGGGCCGCTGTCCTCGAGCCGGCAACAGCTTGCCGGTCTCAAAACGTATACTTGATTTAAGGCGGAGTGGAATGTGGGCGCGCAAGGAGATGCGGAATCGATGAGAGCCTCAAAAAAAATTACTGCAGTGTTATCATCTTTCATCCTCTCTATTCTTCCATTTCTGATTCTATGGGCGGCTTGGTCAGTCCTCCCTGATACAATTCCCGCTCATTGGAGTGGGGGTGTGGTTGATCGATGGGGTAATAAGCTTGAATTGCTGGTTGTTCCGCTGTTTTCTCTGATTGGTTCTATTGCAATTTCTGTGTACCTTATTGTTTCCACGCGGCGAAGAGAGTTCGCGGATTTCTCTGTTCGAATGCGACGGGACTTTGTTGCGTGCTATATTTCTAGTCTTCTTTTATCGACAACCTGCTCAGTGATAATTGCCGTTTGGGTTCAGTTGATTCTTACGCAAAACACTGCGGTTGATGGGGGGCTTGGACTATCGATCCTGTATTCCCTTCCCGGGCTATATGTGATCTTGTGCGCTTTGCCGCCTTTTTATGCGAGCGGCGAGAGCAAAAAGGCAGAGCGCCTGATAACAGTTCTTATTGGCGGCGCGGAGATTGTTCTTTGTGGAATAGTGCTTGAAGGTTCGGCTGCCTCTTATGCGATGATTGGACTGATGATTCTGTTCTGTGCGTTTGAGATTGTGTCACAGGTAAGGGATAGCCGGTCCTTATGAGTTGAATTACGCGCGTGCGGATATAAAGGGTGGCATGTTAAATTTGTTGAAAACTCTGACATGCGCTGCCGACTTCATTAAAATCGATTGCCAATCAAGTCTTCCTATATATGCGAGCCCTGAGAAGCTGCGCTGTGAACCTGAGACCGCTATCGATCGGCCCGGTGCACCGGGCCGCTGTCCTCGAGCCGGCATCAGCTTGCCGGTCTCAAAACGTATGCCGTCCGGCACGACCGACGGCCGAGTCTTGCGCCCCGTTCGGGCAGCGCCAGAACCCCGTGCCGGAACCCATGCGGTCGATTGCAGGGGAATTCAGCCGAGGCCATCGAGGAGCCGACCTAGGGACGGTGCCCTCAGTCCTCGAAGGATTTCAACCGCCCCTTAAAGGCTCGGATTGATTTAACGGTTGATTCAATCCGGCAGAATATGCCGGGCATGGACCGGTTGACACAATGTAAGGTAAAAAGCAGATGCGGCCGTACGCCGGTGCGGGGTTCGGGTGATGTGATAGAAAGAAATATACGTATTACATCTAACCAAGAGGTGCGTCATGGCAACCGCCACCGCAGCCCTGAGAATCCCCGAGGACCTTGCGAACAGGTACGACCGCCTGGCGAAGTCGACGGGCCGCACGAAAAACTTCTACATGACGGAGGCGCTTGCCGCAGAGATAGGCAGGCTCGAATACGAGTACGGCCTCATGAATTATCCGGGAAGCGTTTGGTTGCGAGGTATGCCAGTGTGAGGGCCTGATTCGTCAGGCCCCGCACAGGGGGACCGCGATGGTGGCCACCGCGCCGCCCGAGGGGCTGTTGGCGAGCGAGACGGAGCCCCCGTGGGCGCTCGCGGCCTCGGAGGCGGCGTGGAGGCCGAGCCCGTAGTGGCGGCCTCCGTCGCGCGAGGAGCGGGAGGAATCGTCTGTGAAGAGGCGCTCACAGCCGCGTTCGAGGGCGGCGGGAGAGAAGCCCGGTCCGTCGTCGGCCACCTCGATGACGAGGTGGCCGCCCTCGACGTCGCAGGAGACCGCCACGCGCGAGCGCGCGTGCTCGGCGGCGTTGGCCACGAGGTTCGCGGCGGCTCGCGCCAGGGCGGTTCGGTCGAGCGGGGCCTCGGGCGCGCCCGCGACAGCGGGGCCCGTGGCCGCGTCGAGCGTCACGCCTCGCGCCCGGGCGATCTGGGCGGCCTCGGCGAGGACCTGCTCGCAGAGCTCGGCCGGCCGCATGGGGGCCCTCTCAGCCCCGCCGGACCCGCGCGAGGCCTCGATGAGCAGGCGCACGTAGCCGTCGAGCCTTTCGACACCGCCGGCTATGTCGCGCGCGGCGGCCGCGAGGTCGGCGTCTTTCTCGTCTTCCAGCTCCTCCGCCACGAAGTCGGCGTTGGCGCGCAGCACGGTGAGCGGCGTCTTGAGGTCGTGGGCGAGCGACGCCACCTGCTCGCGCTGCCCCCGCTCCGCGGCCCAGCGGGCCTCGAGCGACTCGGCGAGGGAGGCCCGCATGGCGTCCATCGCGGCGAGGACGTCGTTCACCTCGCGCACGTTGGTGCTGCCGACCGCGAAGTCGAGATCCCCCGCGCCGACGCGCCCCGCCGCCTCCGCGAGCGGCGCCATCTTGCGCGAGATCACGCGGCTCGCACGGCGCGCCACGAGCGCGAGCGCGAGCGCGCTTCCCGCAGCGGCGCCGACGAGCATGAGGTTCTGCGGGTTGGGAAGCAGGCCGGCGAGGTCGCGCGAGACCCACTGCGGCAGGTACTCACTGACGAGCGCGCATGCCCCGCCGCCCTTGAGCGGGAACGCGGCGTAGGTGAGGCCCGAGCCCCCGCCCTCGATCTCCACTGTGCCCGGATCAGCGGCGAGTGCCGCACGGGCCATTTCCGTCGCGTCCTCGAGCCGCGTGCCCTCGAGGTCTGTCATCAGCGCGTATCCGTCCTTGTTCAGGATGAGGTAGCGGTACGCCGTCGGCACGTCCTGCTGCCCGCAGACGCCGTCGCGTGCCAGGCCCTCCGCGACCTCGCGCGCATTGGCCGGCCCCCAGCTTGCCTCGTAGACGAAGCCCGCGTCGATCGCCGCGGAGAGCGCCATGAACGCGGCGAGCCACGCCGTGGCGACCGCCGCGAACGCGTAGGCGAAGTAGCGCGCGATGACGAAGGAGAGCGGCATGCCCCCGCGACCTCGCGCCCCGGTCCTCAGAGCTGCCACTTGTACCCCATCCCCCAGACGGTCGCGATCGGATCGGCGCCGGCCTCGGAGAGTTTCCTCCGGGCGCGGCTGACCTGCATGGATATGGCCGCGTCGTCGGCGTCGCTCTCCCAGCCGAGCACCGCCTCGCGTATCTGCGCGCGGCTCATGACCTGCCCGGGGTGGCGGGCGAGGTACTCGCAGATGGCGTACTCGGTGGGCGTGAGCGGCACGGCCTCGCCGCCCACGGCGAGGTCGCGAGCCCCGAGGTCGATCCGCACCTCCCCGAAGGAGAGGGCGTGCGAGCGCGGCCGGCGCTCACGGCGTAGATGGGCCGCGACCTTGGCGCGCAGTTCCGCGGCCCCGAAGGGCTTGCGGACGTAGTCGTCGGCGCCCAGGCCGTAGCCGGCCACGGCATCCTCCTCGGCCACGCGCGCGGTCAGGAAGACGATGGGCCCGTCGAAGTCCGGGCGGATCTGCCGCACGAGCTCGAAGCCGTCGAGCCCCGGCATCATGACGTCGCAGAGCACGAGGTCGAAGCGCGAGAGGTCCGTCCCCGGGACCGCCGTCGGGTCCGCCTCCCTGACGACCTCATGGCCGTCGCGGCCGAGGACGCGCGCGAGCGCGTCGAGGATCGCCCGCTCATCATCCACTGCCAGTATCCTCGCCATGTTCGACCTCCTGAAACTCCCGTCGGCATTGTACTTGCGCCGCGCTCAGCGGTCCAGAGCCCCGCGCGCAGCCGCGGGTGCGGGCGCCCACATGGCGATCTCAGGGTTGGGCAGCACGCGGTCGGCGATCGAGCGCGGCGCCGACCCCCAGCCGGCGTCGAGTAGGGCATTCCCGCCCATGACGTGCGCTGCGGAGAGGAGGGCGAGCACGGCGGCGAGCGGCCTCCTACGCATCTGCCCTCCCGTCCTCGAAGCGGCAGAACCAGGCGATAAGGACGGCGGCGGTTGCCAGGGTGAGCACGAGGCTGGCGAGCGCAGTCGTGAGGAGAGGGCCCGCCGCGCGTGCGGCGTCGATGAAGGCCTCCACCCCGAGCGACCCCAGGCGCGCGGGCCAGGCGAGCGGCACCCAGCTCAGGGGCGTCGCCAGGGCACCGGTGAGCTCGCCGGTCATGAGGCCGTGCGCAAGTCCGCCCACTGAGAAGAACGCGAGGAGCATCCCCGCCGCGCCGGCGCCGATGGCGGCGTTGCGGCCGAGGCGCAGGGCCACGCCGAGCCCCAGCGCGTAGAGGGGCAGGCTGCCCAGCACGATGCCCGCCCAGGCGGCCGCAAGCGGAGCGGGCCCGAGCGGCAGGCGCCCGGCGACGGCGAGCACGGCCCCGAACACGCCGAGCGCCACGGCCAGCGCGCCCGCGCCGAGCGCCGCAAGGGCGAGCAGCTTCGCCGCGACGGCGCGCCCGCGCGAGGGGACCGCCGTGAGGTTGGCGAGGCGCCCGGCAGCGCGCTCCTCGTCCACGGCGAGACCGCAGACGATGGCGGACATGAGCGGCATGAGGGCGCCGAGGAACTGGGCGTAGGCGTCCGCGCCCAGCGCCGGGTCCCATCGGGCTACGGAGAAGTACTCGCCGCAGGCAAGACCGGCTGCCAGGCCGCAGACGAGGTGCACCGCCGTGAGCGGGGAGCGCGCCAGGCGCAGGGCCTCGGAGAGCAGGGCCCGCGGGAGGGTCGTGCGCGGCGTCGGGTCGGAGAGTCGTGTCATGGCCATCACCTCTCCTCGGAGCGCGCGAACCAGGCCGCGCCCGCCGCCGTGAGCGCGGCGAACGCGAGCGCGCTGACCGCAAGGCCCGCCAGCGTGAGCATGCCGTCCGCCGCGAGCGCCCCGCCGAGCGCCATGTCCGCCGCGAGTGGCTCGCCGCTCGGCAGCACGGGGATGAAGCTCGTGGGGATGACCATGCTCGCCGACGGCGGAAAGAGCTGCGGCAGCGGCACCAGCGACCAGGCGAACCCACCCACGAGCTGCGCGGCGAGCGGGCAGAAGATGCCCGCGAGCATGCCGAGCCGCGCCGTGAGGAAGAGCCCTGCGGGGATCATCCACGCCGCGGTCACCGTGCTGGCGAGCGCGCAGAGGAGCATCGTGAGCGTGCCCGCGGCCGTGAGGCCCTGCGAGGAGAACGCCGATCCCGCGAGGTAGATGCCGAAGACCACGAGGTTCGAGAGCGTGCAGAGCGCGAGGCACCAGAGCGCCTTGGCCCACCAGGCGCGCCCGAGCGGGAAGCCCAGGCCCAGAAGCCCCCGCATCCGCGTGCGAGCGTCCGCCCGCGCGACGCACGCCACCACGAGTGAGAGAGACACGGGCAGGAAGAGCGCGTACCAGTAGTTCCACGCGCTGAAGATCTGCACGCCCCGGTAGGGCATCGCGCCGAGCAGCGGCATCGGCAGCGCCATGAGCACGGCCAGGCGAACCGGTGCCGCGTGGTGCGACTTCAGGGCCTCGGCGCGCAGGCCCGCGAGCAGGCCGCCTTTCTCG
This sequence comes from Collinsella sp., assembly GCA_048323995.1. Lineage (GTDB taxonomy): Bacteria > Actinomycetota > Coriobacteriia > Coriobacteriales > Coriobacteriaceae > Collinsella. The sequence continues at coordinate 6,534 of DBFELT010000001.1, forward strand.
CCCGTCATGCCGCCACCTCCCCGCGTGCTCGTCGCCCTTCCCGGCAGAAGCTCATGAAGAGTTCCTCGAGGTCCTGCCCGGGCCGAAGCGCATCCTCGTAGGCGAGGCGCCCTCCGCAGATGATGCCGATGGTGTCCGCCATCTGCTGCACCTCGGAGAGGATGTGGCTCGAGACGATCACCGTCGTGCCCGCCGCCGCGAAGCCGCGGATCTGGTCGCGCAGCTCCTCGATGCCGATGGGGTCGAGGCCGTTGGTGGGCTCGTCGAGCACGAGCAGGCGTGGCCGGGCGATCAGCGCCAGCGCGAGCCCCAGGCGCTGCCGCATGCCCATCGAGAAGCGCCCGGCGCGCTTCTTCCCGGTGTCCGCGAGGTCCACGGCGGCGAGCACCTCATCTATGCGGCTCTCGGGAAGGCCCAGCAGCGTGGTGCGCACGCGCAGGTTCTCGCGCGCGGTGAGGTTGGGGTAGAGCGGCGCCTCCTCGATGAGGCTGCCGATTGCGTAGAGGTCCTCGCGGCGCCAGGCGTGCCCGGCAAAGAGGATCTCCCCGGCCGTCGGCCGCAGCATCCCGCAGATCATCTTGAGCGTTGTCGACTTGCCGGCGCCGTTGGGACCGAGCAGCCCGTACACCTCGCCCTCGCGGATATGAAGGCTCACGTCGGCCACGGCGTCCTGCGCCTGGTCGCCGCGGCCGAAGCGCTTGGTGAGCCCACGCGTCTCGAGCATGTAACCCATGGGTTTATCCTTTCTCTTCCGGGCGCGCGGGCCGAGTCGCCGTACCCGCGCGCCTTACCTTTCGGGTTCACCATCCATGGTGGGGCGCGTTTCTAACGAAGCTGTAACGGCCGTTGGGCTCTTTTGGCGCCAGCCCTTCTCGACCCGTACGCATTTGCTTAAAGCAACAACTTTCCCGATCGATGTAATCACCGAATCAAAACGTGTACACCAGCCACCAAAGATGCCGAAAAATGTCGCTTTTGGAGGCTGATGTACACAAATGCAGAATCCAGCGCAGCCCAGAGGCGCCATCCACATGTCTGGACTCTCTATGGCTGCGCTGGATAGACATCGCCGGAACGGGTATAGTATCGAAAGTTTTGTCGTTAACCAGCGGGGGAGTCCTGTGGGCATCAAAAAGAAGATCAAAAAGGAGCTTATCGGCACTTCCGATTACCCGTCGAATAAGATCTTTACGATCTCCAATTTCATCACCTTTACGCGCCTGATCCTCACCCTGGTATTTCTGTACCTGTTTGTGACGGATAACAACCGTGTCATCGCCATCGTTATCTACGCCGTTGCCGCCTCCACCGACTGGATGGACGGTCAGATCGCCCGCATGACTAAGACGGTCTCGTGGCTCGGCAAGGTCATGGATCCCATTTGCGACCGTGCGCTGCTGTTCACCGGCGTGCTGGGACTGGTGGTTCGCGGAGAGCTGCCAATCTGGGTCTGCGTGCTCATTATTGGCCGCGACATCTATCTGGGCATCGGCACGCTTATCGTGCGCCATTATCACCGTCGCCCCATCGATGTGGTCTTTCCCGGAAAGATTGCCACAGCGCTGCTCATGACCGGCTTCTCGCTCATGCTGCTCGGGTTCCCCGTTATTGACGGCCTGCATCTTTTGCCTTCAGCCCTTACGGCCTTCCCAGGCCTCAACGGAAGCTCGGTGCCCCTCGGCATCTTCTTTGTGTACGGCGGCGTGATCTTCTCCATGCTCACGGCTGTCATCTACTCCATTAAGGGCGGAGTGGCCATTAAACAGGCTCTCACGCATCCCGAGGACGAGGACATCGACTTTCTGAACCCTGAAATCGAAGACTGATTCGTTGGGGTATGATTACGTACGGTTCATTATTTGCGGCACGTCCGCGATAAGTTAGGGGTTGTCATGGACAACATGGTTAACAATATGCCTCAGAATGATAAGACTGCTGACGCTACCTGCGTATTCCGCGTGCCTTCAAGCGACGTCACCGTTCCCGACCTCATGGCCAACGTGCGCATCACCGCCCCCGTTCTGTCCATCGTCAAGGGTCCGCAGACTGGTGCCGCTTTTGAGCTCGAGGATGACGTGACCACCATCGGCCGCGATCCCGCGAACGGCATCTTCCTCAATGACATGACCGTTTCGCGCAGCCACGCGCGCATTATTCGCGAGGGCCTCGGCGCTCGCATCGAGGACTTGGGCTCGCTCAATGGCACCTGGGTCGACGGTGCCATCGTCAATGCAGCCCCGCTGCACGACGGTTCTTCCGTTCAGATCGGTACGTTTACGCTCATCTACCACGAGAGCACGCCGGAGCGCATCGAAACCGGTGAGTAGGGCATGGCCGAACGCAACTATCTGAGTATCGGCCAAGTCGTCAACCTACTTCGAGGCGCATACCCCGATCTTTCGAACTCAAAAATTAGATTTCTAGAGGATGAGGGGCTCATTACCCCTCATCGTACGCCTAAGGGATACCGTCAGTACTCCAAGGAGGACGTTGATCGCCTGGAGGTCATCCTGCACTTGCAGAAGACCCGCTACATGCCGCTCAACGTGATTAAGCAGCGCTTGGAAAACGCCACGGACCTGTCAACGCTCGCTTACGAGGTGGGCTTGCTGTCCGATGTTCCGCTCAAGACGGAGCCCAAGGAGACTAAGCAAAAGCTGCATCCCATCGAGACCATTCCCGATATGCTGGGCGTCGAGATTTCGTTTATCCGCTCGCTCGCCGAGAACGACCTCATTCGCATCATCAAGAGCCCGCAGAATCGAGAGCTCGTCGATGGTCGCGATTTTCCGATTATCCGCTACTGCTCCGAGCTGTCACGCTTCCATATCGAGCCGCGCAACCTGCGTCAGTACGTGTCTTCCGCCAACCGCGAGTCCTCGATGTTTGAGCAGGTGCTCGTGAGCATGCTCGGAATGGATACCTCCGATGACGAGCGCGACGCCAAGCTCGAGCGTGCGTTTAAGAAGCTTCACGACCTGACGGAAGGTGTGCACACTGCGCTGCTCAAGAACCGCGTTTTTGAGTCGCTCAACGCCGTGGTCGAGGACGCCGACATCGATGCACTCGATGAGGAAATCACTCGCTCCGAGTCCACCAAGGCCAAAAACGAAGAGATAGCCGCGCCGGCTTCGCACAAGGATTCTCTCGTCAAGCCGCTCAAGGTCGTCCCCCCTTCGCAATCCGGCACCGCCACCGCGGGCAAATAACCGCTGCTGAAATTTCGGGAACCCATTGAAAGGTCATGCAATGTACGACTTCGAATCTCAAATCGTCGACATCCCCGACTATCCCGAGCCCGGAGTCATCTTTAAAGACATCACGCCGCTCTTTGGCAATCCCGAGGCGCTCAAAGCCATGACCGATGCCCTCGCCGAGCACTTTGCCGGCATGGGAATCACCAAGGTCGTGGGTCCCGAGGCTCGCGGCTTTATGGTTGGCGTACCGGTAGCTGTAGCCCTTGGCGCCGGCTTTGTTCCCGCACGTAAACCGGGCAAGCTACCGCGCAAGACTGTGAGCCAGAGCTACGAGCTCGAGTACGGAACGGATTCCATTGAGATCCATGCCGACGCTATCAGCTCTAAAGATACCGTGTTGATTCTGGACGACTTGGTCGCGACGGGCGGAACCGTCGAGGCAACAGGTAAACTGGTGCGAGATATGGGCGCAAAGCTTATCGGTTACGGTTGTATCCTTGAGCTTGCGTTTCTCAACCCGCGCGAGAAGCTCACGCCGTCTGATGACGATGTGGAGCTCTTTAGCCTGGTGACGGTGGACTAGCCGTTACCCTTAGTTACTGGAAAGGAAGCTACATGCGCACAGCAAACACGCACAAAAACATGGCACGCTGCGCTGCTACGGCAACCCTCGCTTGTGTTTTGGGCTTGGGCCTCGCGGCTCCTGCCTACGCCGATACCGCATCCGACCTTGCCGCTGCTCGTACGAAGCTCGAGCAGATCGGTACCCAAACTCAGCAGATTTACGATGAGCTCGCCACGCAGACGCAGGCGCTCGATCAGACTGCCGGCGAGATCACGCAAAAGCAGCAGGAGATCGCCGATGGTCAGGCTAAGCTCTCAACCTATGTCGCCGGCGAGTACAAAACCGGCGGTCTGAGCCTGCTTCAGGTTCTGACGGGTGTCGATGACCTGAGTGATATGCTCAACCGTCTGTTCTACTACGGCAAAGTTTCCGATAAGCAAGCTCAGACCATTCAAGAGGTCAAGGAGCTTAAGCAGCAGCTCACCGATAAGCAGGCCGAGCAGGAGAAGAACGTCGCCGCCACGCAAAAGAAGGTCGACGAGCTTAACGCCCAGCAGGCTGAAGCCCAGAACGTCGTAAACTCCCTGGATTCGCAGCTGCAGGCCGAGCTTGCCGCCGAGGCCGAGGCCAACGCCGCGCTGCAGGCCGGCATCAACGCCAGCACCGCCGAGAAGGCCACGGTGAGCAACGAGACTGCCGGTACGACCGAGAACACCAACAACGGTGGCCAGACCAGCAATAACAACAACCAGGGCGGCAACACTCCGGCTCCTACGCCGGCACCTGCTCCGACGCCGCAGCCCTTCACGCCTGCTCCGGCTCCGACGCCTTCTGCTCCGAGCCAGTCCGTCGACGGCGGTTCTGTTGTCTCGCGTGCATACAGCAAGCTTGGTTGCGCCTATTCCTGGGGCGGAATTGGCCCGAACAGCTTCGACTGCTCTGGTTTTGTAAGCTATTGCCTTACTGGTCGCTATTGCCGCCTGGGCACCACGGGCACCTTTATGGGCTGGACGCGTGTGTCCGATCCGCAGCCCGGTGACGTTGTAGTCAACTCGTACCACACCGGCATTTACATCGGTGGTGGTCAGATGATTCATGCTTCTGACTACAACACGGGTGTTATCATCAGCTCCGTTGCCGCCGGCATGAACAACAACTACATTTTCGTGCGCTACTAAGTATTCAGATAAAGCAAACGGATATGGACCTCGTGGCTTTGAGTCATGGGGTCCATTCTTTTGCCTTTAGTGCAGTCCGCTATCTAGTTTTGAATACTAGATAGCGGCCCAATCGGTCTGCAAGATGGCTATAATTGAATGGGAACGATTAGAAAGGACCCTCTATGAGCTGGGCACTTATCTCCGATTCAAGCTGCAACCTCCGCGATTGGCAACCGACCGCGCCCCATACCACCTTTGCATTTGCGCCCCTCAAAATTCGAGTGGGGGAGCATGAATTCGTCGATGACCTTTCGCTCGATGTTCATGAGCTCAACTGCGCTGTTCAGGCGGAGACGAACGCTTCTTCGAGCGCTTGTCCCAGCGTAGGGGAGTGGGCCGAGCTCTTCAAATTGGCAGACAAGACCATCTGCATGCCGATCTCTGAGGGCGTGTCGGGCAGCTACAACGCGGCAGCCACGGCTCGCGATATGGTTCTTGCCGAGGAGCCCGACCGACAGATTCATCTAGTCAATTCACGCGCAGCTGGCGGCAAAATGGACCTCATTTTCTTGCTGTTCGACCGCTATCTTGCAAGCAATCCGAATGTCTCATTCGAGGATGCTTGCGCATACTTCGATAGCCTTGAACAGAACAGCAAAATCCTCTTCAGTTTGTGCAATTACGAAAACCTCGCCAAAGCCGGACGTATCCCTAAGGCAGCCGGCGTCATTGCCAACAAGCTCAATATCCGTATTTTGGGCACAGCGAGTGAGGCCGGTAAAATCGAACTCGTCGGGCACACGCGTGGCGAAAAGAAGATGCTCAACAAGATCATCGACACTATGGAAGCCGAGGGCTTTACGGGCGGTGAGGTCGTCATAGATCACGTTGAGAACGAAGCTGGAGCCCAGGCGCTCACTGACCGCATAGTCGAGCATTGGCCCGGCTCCAAGACCATCATCATGCCCTGCAACGGCCTGGATTCCTATTACGCCGAGATGCACGGCCTCATCATCGGCTACGGCATGGGCGTAGCTTCGGGCAAATAAAGTCCAACCAAGCAAAAATACGGGCGGGACAAAGCGACAGATGGCTCTTTGTCCCGCCCGTTTTATACGTCGGCTAGCTATTAAACCCGTTGAACTTGAGATAGCTCATCAAGTAAGCCTTCGAAACGAAGGACGATACCGCGCTACGCACAAGCAGCGACTCACGCGTTACCTGATGCGCCGTATCGGGCACGGGAGTCTGCTCGACGGAAAACGCCGCACGAATCGATGCCTCGAGCTGATCGACCACATAATCAAAGGCCGTCGGGGCATCGTAGCTCAAACGCTGAATGTTAAAGAGTGCCTGCACCGCAGCAATAGGTAGCACCTGCTTAAAGATGCAGATAGCGATCAGGCGGGCAATCTGCTCGCGGCCATATTGCTTTTTGACCGGAGCAGGCACTAGGCCGACCTTTACGTAGTTATTGATCATCGATGGCGTAATGATAGGCTGCTCAACGCAAATGGACAGCGGCTCCATCCAAAGCGCAACATACTCAATAACCTGGTCGCGGTAGAGTGTCACATTGGGCAACTGGTTATAGCGCGGCAGACTCAACGTATTGAGTTTGCGCACGATATCGGACTGAATAAATGCATCGGGCAGCACAGTGGGCTGAATATCCTCAGGCTTAATGCTGACCGACGAATCGGACATCGGGATAACGCGTTTGGCGTGGTTCATAAGGATCCTCCGTTCATTAGCTATATTGTATTCTAGGTTATCTAGTTTTGCATACTATATAACCGGAAAGTAAAAGTGGTTGGACAGCACATTGATACACCGTCCAACCACTTTGTTAAAAGACAACAACCTTACATAAGATATATTATCGTACTTATCCGCGAAGAAACGCGTATGCGCTGGTTGCTGCTATGGCTCCGTCCGAAACGGCGGTCACAACCTGGCGTAAACGCTTGGAGCGGATATCGCCGGCTGCGAATAAGCCGGGCGTACGAGTGGCCATCGAATCGTCGGTGACAATGCCGCCGTCGGGAGCCAGGTCGACTAGATGCTCAACAAGCTCGGTATGTGGCTGCGTCCCCGTAAAAACAAAGATGCCAAACGATCCAGGTTCAAAGGACTCAGTGTGCATTTCGCCAGTCGCATTGTCCTTGAATGTGATTGTCGCGGGCATCGCTTCACCAGAAAGCTCAACAATACTAGTTTGGTACCTAACTGAAATATTGTCCTTAGCAAGAACCTTATTCACAACGCCCTCGGGTGCACGGAACTGATCGCGACGCAGCACGATGGTCACGCTGCTGGCAATGTCGGACAGGAACAGCGCCTCCTCGCATGCCGAATTGCCGCCTCCGATAACAAAGACCCGCTTGCCACGGAAGAACATGCCGTCACACGTCGCGCAATACGAAACGCCACGACCGCGATACTTGTCCTCGCCAACAAAACCCGCAGGACGCGGCGTGGCACCCATGCAAGCGATAACGCTCGAGGCCAGCGTATCACCCATATCGTGATGCACCGTAAACAGCGCTGCATCGGCATCGTAATCGATACCCGTAACCATGCTCCATGCAACCTGAGCCCCCAGGCCTTCAGCATGCTGTTGGAACCGCTCACCAAGTTCGACACCGCTCAGTAGCGGAATGCCAGGATAATTCTCAATCTCGTTGCTCGTGGCGATCTGTCCGCCCGACATGCCCTGCTCAAGGACAGTCGTCGTCAGGTTGGCGCGCGCCGCATAAATGGCGGCAGCATAGCCCGCGGGGCCTCCGCCGATAATCGCAAGATCGATCGTCTGATCGGTAGTCATGAAGAGTCCTCTCGCCAAAACGTTGTCGTTCTTTGCGCTCATACCCAAATTTACGTGAACGTGACACTCATGCACTACAATGATAAATCCGTGTTACAACGTCGAAGGGGAGTTATCGATGGATCAGACGCAGACGAGCGACGACGCTCCCCTGCTTACGCTCAGCACTCCCCAATCGAAGAAAACCACGCTCTTGGCTCAGCAAAAACCTCTCGTGACCATCGTGCACGCCTCGGTCGGCTCGGGCCACAAGGCCGCCGCAAATGCGATTGCGCAGGCATTCGACCTCATCCGCGGCACCAATGGCATCCCCGAGGACGTTGAGATTGAAGTACTCGATATCCTTGATTTTGGACGTATTAAATTCGACGGCAATAAAACCGCGGCTTCTTTTACGGGAGCCACGCGCCCCATTTACGACCTGACCTGGCGATATACGCTTACGGGACATCTGCTCTGGGGTGGCGGCACAGCATGGTCGCGAATTATGTTCCCCGCCTTCAACGAATATATTCGTAGCCGCAGGCCCATAGCCGTGATCGCAACGCACATCACAGCAGCCAATGTCGCCGTGGGCGCCCGCGTAATTACGGGTATCGATTATCCGGTCATCTGCGTGCCGACCGACTACGAAGTCGAGGGCTGGTGGCCCCACAAGGACACCGATCTATTCTGTGTTGCCAACGAATTTATGGCCGAAACGCTGCGTCCGCGCAAGGTGCCCGAGGCAAAGATTCGTATTACCGGCATTCCTATTCGCGCCGGATTCGACACGGATTACGATCGCGAGGAAGAGCTAGCCAAGTTCAACCTCCCCATCGACAAGACCGTCGTGCTGGTAATGGCCGGTGCCAGCTTGCCTCAGCCGTACGTTCGCTTTCGCGCGGCGATGGACCACACACTCCCCTTCCTGCGCAGCTTCGAAGACATGCACTTTGTCTTTTTGCCCGGCAAAGACGTGGAGTATGCCACCCGGCTGAAGACGCTCTTCGATGCCATGAAGCTCGAGAACGTCACGGTGTTGGACTATGTCGACGACATGGCGGCCCTCATGCACGGGTGCGACCTGGCAATCCTCAAATCGGGCGGACTCACCGTCACCGAATGCCTGTGCGCACACCTGCCGATGATCCTGCTGGGCAAGTCCTATGGCCAGGAAAAGGCCAACACCACCATGCTCACCGGCATGGGCGCCAGCATGCATGTCACCACCGCACGAGAGCTCATCGTGACGTTGCGTCATCTCCACGATCATCCTGAGTCGCTCAAGGCACTGCTCATCAACGGCGAAGTACTACGCCGCCCACACGCAGCCGAAGACATCGCCATCGCCACCATAGAGCTCGTAGGCAAACCCCAAAAGCGCAAACGAGCCTTCTGCCGCTTCTACTGGGGCGGCAAGCCAGCGCATATCCGCTAGCGTCTTTATGTCCGCTTACCTGCGGGAGGCCCCTATATATCATCCCATGCTCAAACATTCTCGCTTCGCTGCGAAACTGCGCGTGGGACGATAAATAGGGGCCTCCCGCAGGTAAGCTGCGTTTACGTACTAGCAGCTATACCAGATTCCCCTCCAGTAGAATCTGCAAAGGGGAACCAGAAAATATAAATACAGTAAGTCGATGCGACAAAGGAGGCGACCCTTCATCGCATCGACTTACCAGAAAAGTAAATATTGTTTCAAGCGAGTATCCCTCCCGCCCGGGGCTTACCTATATCGTTCCACGCGCAGTTTCGCAGCGAGCGAAGCGACGCGAGAATGTTTGAGCATGGAATGATATAGGTAAGCCCCGGGCGGGAGGGATACGAGCGCCCTAGGCGATGCCGCTGGAGCCGAAGCCTCCGTTGCCCCGGTCGGTTTTGTCTAGTTCTTCTACTTCTATGAGGTTGACCGTGGGGACTTCTTGGATGACGAGTTGGGCTATGCGGTCGCCTTTATTGATTTGAATGTTAATGGAGGGATCCAGGTTGATGAGGATAACCTTGAGTTCTCCTCGGTAGTGGGCGTCGATGAGGCCCGGCGTGTTGACTATAGACAGGCCCTGCTTGATGGCCAAGCCGCTGCGGGGCTGGACGAAGCCGGCGTAGCCATCGGGCAGGGCGATGGCCAGCCCAGTAGAGACCAGACGGCGTTCGAAGGGCTTCAGGACGCAGTCCTCGTTGGAGCGCAGATCCAAGCCGGCATCGGTGGGATGGGCGTATTTGGGAAGCACGACGGTGGGGTCGAGACGCTTTATGTTGACGGTAATGTTGGACATGGAATCACCTTAGCTTGTCGAGCTCTTGCAGAAACTCATCGACGTCTTTGAAATCGCGGTAGACCGAGGCAAAACGGATGTACGCCACCTTGTCGATCTTTGCCAAGCGCTTGAGCACCATGTCACCCAACTCATGCGACGTGACGGCCGTCAGCGTGCGAGAGCGCAGCTCGACCTCGATGTCGTCGATAATCTCATTGAGCTTCTTAGTGTCGATATCGCGCTTGATGGTGGCGCGCATCAAGCCAACGAGCAGCTTATTGCGATCAAACCGCTGCTTGGTTCCGTCTGACTTAATGACCTCGATTGGGTCTTCGCATCGCTCGAACGTTGTAAAGCGGTAGTTACACGAGCAACATTCGCGACGGCGCTTAATGGTGTTATTTGACTCCTGCATACGGGAATCAACGACGCGGGTATGTGCCTTGCCGCATTTGGGACAGCGCATGGTACCTCCTCTTAAACGATAACAAGGGTACCATGCGCAGCGCGATAATGATTACGAACGAGCAGGAACCTTAAGATGCGCACCGGCGGCGAGCGAACCATGCTCCAGATGATTGACGTTACGGATCATGTCGGAAGTCTCTTGCGTGGAAAGGCCTTCGATTGGATATTCCTCGGCAAGCGACCAAAGAGAATCGCCAGGCTGAACGCGAATGGTCTCGTAGGTAACGTTGGAAACGGACTCGGCATACGCGGCATGACGAGCGCTAAAGACCGACATAGCGAGGACAAAGAAGAGCGTAAGCGCAACGGCGACGGCGACAATCGTCGGAACCTTCAGGGCAACGCGGGCCGGCGCGACTACAGCCTGCTGATTGCGAGCAGGCTTTACGGTCAAAGGCTGAAAGCCGGAGCGGCCACCCTGAACAACCGTAAAAGTGGGTTCTGCAGGCGTCTCGAGCTTAAGGGCGAGGTTTCCCTGGACCATATTCGTTGCGTTCATCATGTACTCCTCTCGCGTGTTTTGCTGAGAACAGTTTTATCAAGCCGCGCGGACAAAAATGTCTAGCGCGAGAACGAATGTTCGGTTATTATTATCTTCGAACAGTTGTTCCTGTCAAGCAAAATTCGAACATTTGTTTGACATGGGTAGAGAGGATGCCCTGATGGCTCGCAAAATTACCAAGCGTCAGCAGCAAATTTACGACTTCATCAAGGAATATCAGCAGGAGAAGGGTTATCCGCCCAGCGTGCGCGAGATGGCTTCTGCCGTGGGCCTTTCCTCCCCCAGCACCGTGCACGCCCATCTCTCTGCCCTGGAGGCGCGCGGGCTACTCAAGCGCGATGCCACTAAACCGCGCGCCCTGGAACTCTTTAACGAGGACGGTTCCTCTGTCTCAATTTCTAAATCTGACGAGCCCACCGCACCTCGCGGAACGGTCTCGCTACCGCTCGTTGGTCGCGTCGCGGCTGGGATTCCCATTCTGGCCGAGCAGAATATCGAAGACACGTTTACTATCCCGACCGAAATCGCCACTGATCAGGGTTCCTTTATCCTTGAGGTGCATGGGAGCTCAATGATCAATGTCGGCATCTTCAATGGCGATTACATCATCGTCCGTGAACAAAAAAGTGCCATGAACGGCGAAATTGTCGTGGCCATGATTGATGGTTCGGCGACCGTCAAGACGTTCTACAAGGAGCAGGGACGCGTGCGCTTGCAGCCCGAGAACGACACTATGGAGCCTATCTATGCGACGAACCCCGTTATTTTGGGTAAAGTTGTCGGTTTAATGCGCCGGTTCTCGTAATGCAAAAACGCATCACCATCTTTGATACCGTCCGCGGGTTTACGATGATTTCTATGGCAGGTTTTCACGCTTGCTACGATCTCGCCTACCTGCACGGCTGGGATATGCCCTGGTTTACCCAGTCAGTCTTTCAAGACATCTGGCGCGCCAGCATCAGCTGGGTATTTTTGTTTATCGCGGGTTGGATGTGTACCCTTTCGCGCAACAATATCAAACGTGCCGCCAAATACGCCTTAGCAGCACTCGTCGTCTGGTTGGCAACAACACTTGTCTCAGTCGACGATTCGGTTAATTTTGGCATCATCTACTGCATGGCCGCATGTACCGGCATCGTGGCGTTGACCGATCCCGTCCTTAAGAAGATATCGGCGAGATGGGGCATGCCCCTATGCCTTGTGTTGTTCGCCCTCACCTGGAGCATCCCCAAAACGACCTACCCTGTCCCCTACCTGGCGTGGCTGGGATTTCCGAGCCCTGGGTTTGTCTCGGGTGATTACTACCCCATCATCCCGTTTATCTTTATGTATCTTGCAGGATACTTCGCCGCACACATAGCGCAGGGAATCGATAAGACCGTCCCTAGCTGGGCCTACGCCAACCCCCTGCCGGCGCTCGCCAGCCTTGGACGTCACGCTCTCCCCTTTTATCTGCTGCATCAGCCCATCATTCTGGGCATTTTGGAGCTCGTCTACTCGGTGCGATAACGCTCGAGCCGCGGTGCAATACGAGCCGGCAACTTCGCCACAATGCGAACGCCGTTCTCGAGATATTCTTCATGCAGAAGGGTTCCCTGCTCATGCACTAGCGTGATGAGGGCGCCCTCGCGATACGGGATATCAGCGGAGAGCAGCACATCGGTGGCAGCTGCCTCGCGAGCAATGCGATCGACGAGATCGTCGAGCCCCTCGCCCGTTTGAGCCGAAAACAGAACGGCCTCGGGATAGCGACGACGGAAACTCAATCGATCAACGCTGTCGAGAAGATCGATTTTATTGAATACGGTCAGCGTTAAACGCTCTCCGGCGCTGATCTCATCAAGCACGCGGTCGACAGCCTCCAGCTGCCGCTCATAATCCTCGTCAGACGCATCTACGACTTTGAGAATTAGATCGGCACCCAACACCTCGGACAGCGTCGATTTAAAGGCATCGACCAGACCATGCGGCAGCTTTTGAATAAAGCCGACGGTATCGGTAATCGTCATGCCGCGACCGCCGGGCAGACGATACGAACGCGTCGTCGGATCGAGCGTAGCAAACAGCTTGTCCTGCGAAAGTACCGTAGAGCCGGTCAGACGATTGAGCAACGTCGATTTACCGGCATTGGTATAACCGGCTAACGCGACGCGAAACGCCGGTGACTCAATGCGACTCTTGGATTGAACATCGCGACGCTGTTCAACCTGCTTGAGCTCACGACGAAGCGCAGCGATCTTATTACGAATGAGGCGACGGTCGACCTCGAGCTGACTTTCGCCCTGACCAAAACGTGAGCCGATGCCGCCGCGCGTCTGCTCCTTGGCGAGATGGCTCCACATGCCACGCAGGCGAGGCAACAAATATTGAAGCTGTGCCAGCTGTACCTGTAGGCGTCCCTCACGCGTCTGAGCATGCAGGCCAAAGATATCCAGGATCAGTGCTGTACGATCGATAATCTTTACCGGCTCGCCTACGGCTTTCTCCAAATAGGACTGCTGCGAGGGGGTCAGGTCGTCGTCAAAAATAACGACATCGGCATCCATGCGATGCACCAGGCCGCACAGCTCTTCGACCTTACCGGAACCGATAAACGATTTAGGATACGGCTTTACCAAACGCTGCGACAAGCGTGCCACGCACTGGGCACCAGCTGTGTGGGCAAGACGCTCCAGCTCATCAAGCGAGCGATCGAGCGGCCATGCATTGTCGCGCCACTCAACACCAACTAAAATGGCACGCTCGGGCTCGGGTGCCGTGGGAACAAGAGGGAAACGGGCCATTAGGCAGCCTCAATACGATGCACGATATCCTCAACGACCTCATCGATCGTACATTCATCCATATCAAACCACACGATACGGTCATCGCGCTTAAACCACGAAAGCTGACGCTTGGCATAACGACGCGAACGCATCTTAATGAGTTCGCGAGCCTCATCCATGCTCATCACGCCATTGAAAGCATCGATGATCTCTTTATAACCAATTGCCTGCATCGACGTCAGGGCATCTCCCAGCCCCTGGTCCATAAGACCGCGGACCTCATCGACAAGACCTTGTTCAAACATCAGATCGACTCGCAGATTAATGCGCTCGTAGAGCACCTCGCGATTACGCGTCAGACCAAACCATAGGGCATGATAATGCTCGCGCGGAACACTAAACTGACTTTTTTGCTGTGCATAGGAGATACCATCATCATGCATCTCGAGCGCACGAATCACACGGCGCACGTTATGGGGATGAATAACAGCAGCCGATTCTGGATCGCGCTCGGCAAGCAGGGCATGCAGTTCTTCCTCGCCAATACGCTCGGCAAGCTCCTGATAGCCCGCACGGCGATCGTCCTCAAGTTCACCCGAGGGAAAGTCCATCTCATCGAGGGCTGCCTTAAGATATAGCCCCGTACCTCCGCAAAAAACCGGCAGGCAACCCGAACCAAGGAGACGCTCAACATGCGCGCGAGCTTCAGCCTGATAAAGCGCAGCAGAATATGCCACACCCGGCTCTACAATGTCGACGAGACGCAGCGGCGCCGCGCACTCATCGGGCGCCATCTTTGCGGTACCGATGTCCATGCCGCGATAGATTTGCATCGCATCGCACGAAAGCACTTCGGACGAAAGACGAGCTGCCAAACGGTCGGCAACATCACTCTTACCAACCGCCGTCGGACCGACGATCGCAACGGCGGAAAGACCTGTCCCGGGAGAAACCATTAGCGCGGCTCGCCCACAACGGAGCCGGATAAATACCAGGTCTTGGCAACGTCAACGTCAACATCAACGATCTTGCCAACAAGCTGATCGATGCTGTAACCCTCGGGGATAGGCGCATGAACGGTCTGATTCTTGGGACTCTTGCCCAGCAGGACCGCGTCGTTCTTTTTACTCGTTCCCTCAATGAGCGCCGGCACCACAGTATGAAGCTCACCCTGGTTATACTCGTGTGCCGTGGTCTCGATAACCTTAACCAGGCGGTTGAAACGCTCGAGAATAACCTCATGCGGCGTAGGGTCGTCAATCTCTGCAGCCGGGGTACCGGCGCGCTTGGAATAGATGAAGGTATAGGCCTGAGCATAGCGGACCGTCTCGGCAAGTGAGAGCGTCTGCTCAAAGTCTTCTTCAGTCTCGCCCGGGAAGCCCACGATAATGTCGGTCGAGAGCGCGATATCGGGCATGCGGTTGCGAATGCGATCGACCAGGCCCAGATAGTCCTCGCGTGTATAACGGCGATTCATCTCTTTGAGGATCCGCGTCGAACCTGACTGGACGGCCAAGTGCAGCTGCGGCATAACGGCAGGCGTCTCGGCCATGGCGTCGATGGTCTCGGGCAACAGATCCTTGGGATGCGAAGACGTAAAGAAGATACGCTCCACACCCGTATCGCCCACGGCACGCAGCAGATCGGCAAAACGCGGCTTACCAAACAGATCGCGACCATATGAGTTAACGTTTTGGCCCAGCAGCGTAATCTCACGCACGCCCTGGCGTACCAAACCGGTCACCTCGTCGACAATCTCCTCGAAGGGACGGCTCTTTTCGCGACCGCGCACGTACGGCACGATGCAGTAGGTGCAGAAATTATTGCAGCCGGTCATGATGGGCACCCAGGCGTGATACTGGGTCTCGCGATGCCACGGCATGCTCATGGCATCCGTATCCTCATGCTCATTGGTGCGGATATGACGCTTGCCGTCAAGGAACGCCTCGGCAATGAGCTCGGCCACATGTGCGATAGAATGCGTGCCAAAGATGACATTGACGTTATCAACGTTGGTGAGCAGGCCCTCGCCATCACGCTGCGCAATGCAGCCGCCCACGGCAACCACACGCTTGCCCGAAGGCGAAGGCGGCAGGCTTTTGCAGGAATTGCACTGACCGTACAGGCGAGTATCGGCGGCCTCACGCACACAGCATGTCATGAAGACAACGATATCGGCATGCTCGGGATCGAGCGCCATGAGGCAACCATACGAATCGAGCAGACCGCTCACGCGCTCAGAATCGTGCTGATTCATCTGGCAGCCAAAGGTGCGGATAAAGTAGGTTTTACCGGCAAGAATATCGCGTACGGAACGCTGGTCCATGTGCATAAGTCCTAACGATGGAAGGGAGGCGAATCGAGGCAAGCAGAAGCTATGCCACAGGCTTAACATCATCAATGACGACGTTATCCATAGCAGCTCGATTGATCTGGTGAACGTAAATAGAAAGACGGATGGCCGTGCGCGACTCCCCGTTAATAAGGATGTCGGAGAACACGGGCGCGCAGGAAATATCAAATCCGGTTGGAATCAAAAAACCGCGCGCAATAGCCACGGCCTTTATGGCCTGGTTGACCGCACCGGCGCCGACACACTGAATGTTGACGGGCACACCATCCTTGACCATGCCGGCGATGGCGCCGGCAACGGACGCGGGTGATGATTTGCTTGATACCTTCAGGCAATCCATGAAGAAACTCCTGCGTTTAAAAGTACGTTTTAACTGCAATAACTGTATCGTACCGAGTGGACTCGGTAAAGGCACTATTCCTCTTTGGCAAGATCGAAGGTCACGGTGATTCGATCACGCGAAACGCGAATCTTTGGGTCGCCGCAAAGGTTGAGATAGTACCGGGCGGCAAGGTCATTAAAGTCGCGCTCCACAGCACGCGAAAACTGTGCCATGTCATCCTTGGCAATACGAAGCCCGCGACGATCCTTCGCGAGATCGACAGAAGCCGGCGCATGCGAGGACGAATCACGCTCGCGCAGCAGACGCGCGGTCACACCGCGAACGGGCTTAATCTGCCCTGCCAAAATGCGATGTGCCGTGCGCTCGGACATCTCAAGACCCAAACCCGAGCAGATACGGATAAAGTCCTCGGCATCAGAGGCAAGGCCTAAACGATCGACAACCGGAAGCTCGCTTTCGTCATCAATAAACAGGAGACGAGACGTATCGAGCCGACTTGACGCCTGAGCATAAAGGGTCGCGGCAATCTCAGACGGAGAACCAAGATAGACATCGCAACCACGCAGCTCCTCGAGCGCAAACTCACAGGCAGCGCGAATAATATTATGCGGGCCGCGAGCACAGACATAACGTCCGTCCTCATCCTTGACGGCCTGGGGCCAGCTGGACTGATCAGCACGCTCGCTGAGGCGGTCGGCCGCAACGCTCACCTTAAAGGCTGAACCAAGATCGACACCGGACGTGACCACACGGGCCTCGTCGGTGTTCTGCTTGATCGAAAACAATGCCATACCACGACCGTGAACGCCCCAACGGTCCATCTTCATGCTCTCGAGCTTGGAGGTAACGCGGGCATCGAAGATTCGCTCTTGCATATCCTGCGGAACGCCCGAACCGTTATCCAGAAAGACAAGCGTGCGGACGCCATCTTCCTTGGTCGTGGCGAGATAGACCTTGTCGGCGCCAGCATCGCGAGCATTACGGAGCATTTCGATGACGATATCCTCGACATGCTGAATGTCGTGCTTTGCCTGGCGCCGCTCGGCCTCCGAAACGCGGAGGCGGACATACCCCTCGCCAAGGTTCTCCTCGACGCGAAGGTTGCCCTCCCCCGACATCGACGCGATAAATGAGATGAGCTCGTTCGCGTCGCTCATGTTATTTAGCGATATCGACAGCGCGGCTCTCGCGAATCACGACGACGCGCACCTGACCGGGATACTCCATCTCTTCCTCGATCTGATGGGCGATATCGTGAGCCAGGACCGTGGACTGGGCATCGGAGATCTTGTCCGGCTGAACCATGACGTGAACCTCGCGACCAGCCTGCATGGCATAGGTACGCTCGACGCCATCATGGGAGTTGGCAATCTCCTCGAGCTTCTCAAGACGCTTGATGTAGTTCTCGGCAGACTCGCGACGGGCGCCGGGACGAGAAGCGGAGACGGCGTCGGCGGCCTGTACCAGAACATCGAGCACCGTGTTGGGGTCGACATCGGCATGGTGAGCCTCGATAGCGTGGACGATAACGGGCTTCTCGCCATAACGGCGGGCAAGCTCGGCGCCGATGACGGCATGCGGACCCTCGACGTCGTGGTCGATTGCCTTGCCCAGGTCGTGGAGCAGACCGGCGCGCTTGGCGGTCACAACGTCCAAACCTAGCTCGGAAGCCATCACTCCGCACAGATCAGAGACCTCGAGGGAATGCTGAAGCACGTTCTGACCAAACGAGGTACGGTAGCGCAGGGCGCCAAGGGTCTTGACGATTTCGGGGTGCAGGTCGTGGATGCCGGTATCGAAGGCAGCCTGCTCGCCAGCCTCGCGCACGCGCTGCTGAACCAGGTCGGCAGCCTTGTGATACATCTCCTCGATGCGGGCGGGGTGAATGCGGCCGTCGGCGATGAGGTTCTCGAGGGCGACACGGGCGGTCTCACGACGGACCGGGTCGAAGCTCGAAAGAACGACGGTCTCGGGCGTGTCATCGATCACGAGATTGACGCCGGAAACCTGCTCGAAGGTCCGGATGTTGCGACCCTCGCGACCGATGATACGGCCCTTGAGGTCATCAGAGGGAATGTGCACGGAGGTAACGGTAACCTCGGCAGTGTGGTCGGCAGCGCAGCGCTGAATCGCCAGGGACAGAATCTCCTGGGCGGTCTTGTGGCACTCAGCGCGAACCTGCTGCTCGGACTCGCGAATAATCGTGGCGGCCTCGTGGGTGACCTCGCCGCGAACCTTATCGAGGAGCTCCTTGTGGGCATCCTCGCGGGTAAGGTCGGCGATACGCTCGAGCTCGGAGGTCTGCTTTGCGCAGAGCTCCTCGAGCTCACGGGAGCGCTTCTCAACCTGACCGGCCTGACTGGACAGCTGATGCTCGCGCTTGTCGAGAGCGTCGTTGCGGCGATCGAGGGATTCCTCGCGCTGCATCACGCGGTTCTCGAGCGTACGAATCTCGCTCTTACGCTGCTTGTCCTCGGCCTCGGCGGCCTGCTTGTTCTTGATGATCTCCTCTTTAGCCTCGAGCAGAGCCTCTTTTTTGAGGGTCTCGGCCTGACGCTTTGCATCACCGATCAGGGACTCAGCCTGTACGTGTGCCGACTGGATCTTTTCGTCGGCCTCGTGAAGACTACCCTGCTTGGCGGTGCGCATGTAGGCAATGGCGGCGATGGCACCCAAAACGATGCCAACGAGCGCTGCAATGATAGGCATGCTCACTCCTTTTTATGGATTCGTTACACAACAAAGCGAACCGTCCTTATGAACGGCTCGCGACATTTGAGTAATATGGGCGCAGCTTATGCGGGTCGGATACAGATAAACATATAAACAAACTCATCACAGATGAGCACATATCACAAAGCAAATGACAGTGTTTATCGTACGTTGAACCACAACAACTGTCAAATAAATGGCCCCAGTACGGCGGCTAAAACGCGGTGAACGGCGGGGCCACAAAACGCATACGCCTAAAGCGCACATTCCTCGCATTCGGCATCGAGACGTGCCTTAACGGCATCGGCGGCGATGTGATACGAGAAGCCCTTGCCCATCAAAAACCGAACCAGTTTTTCGAATCCGCGCGTCTCTGGAACACGCCGCTTGGCGAGCAGGGCTGACGCACGCGCCAAATCGTCTTCGACGGCAAAATAATCCTCGGGATAACCGGGAATGTCATCGAGCACAACATGACGTCGCTTGAGCTCGGTCTCGATTTTGCGCTGTCCCCAACCGCGCCGCTTGCGTTCCTCGATAAAGTACGAGCAAAAGCGGTTCTCGTCTAAAAAGCGATACTCGGTGGCGCGCTCGACGGCGAAATCGATCGCGGGCTGGTGAAAGCCGTAGCGAGCCAGCTTGTCACGGACCTCACCCGTCGCATGGTCGCGGCGCGATAACATCTCAGTCACCATGGTAAGTGCACATTTACGCTCGATGAGCTGCACCGCCTCACGAAAGTTATCCCAATCACAGGGAAGATCGGGGCGGTTTTTGACATACAGGCGCGCGACCCGCACGGGAATCCAAATGGACCGCTCAAAACCGCCCTCAAGCTCACAATCGATATGTGCGCAAGGCTTTTTGGACGCATACCCGCTCGAGAACGAGGAGGCCGCCTTCTTATCGGGAAAGACGACCGTGGCCTCGGTCACCGTATACGACATGAGCGTAACCGCTACTCGTCGTCATCATCGAGCATGGCGGAACCATCGATGGCGTAAAGCTCGTCAAACTCCTCAGGCGCAGGCTGATCGGTCAGCTCTACCTCGGACGGAGCATCGTCATCAAACTCAAGCCCGCAGGCAAGGCGGACCTTATGCTCAATCTCGTCAGCGCAATCGGGGTGTTCGCGCAGGAACGCCTTGGCGGCCTCGCGACCGTTGCCGAGCTTGTCCTCGCCATAGGCAAACCAGGAGCCCATCTTTTTGCAGATGCCGCACTCGACAGCCATGTCCAGAATCGAGCCCTCCTTAGAGATGCCCGTACCGTACATAATGTCGAACTCAGCAGAACGGAACGGAGCTGCCACCTTGTTCTTAACGACCTTAGCGCGCACGCGGTTACCGATAACCTCGTCCTTAAGCTTAATGCTATCGATACGGCGAATGTCGATACGCACCGAAGAGAAGAACTTAAGGGCGCGGCCGCCCGTCGTGGTCTCGGGGTTGCCGAACATGACGCCGATCTTCTCACGCAGCTGGTTAATGAAGATGCACGTCGTGTTGGACTTAGACAGCGAGCCGGCGAGCTTGCGGAGCGCTTGGCTCATCAGGCGAGCTTGCAAGCCGACCGTGGTATCGCCGATCTCTCCCTCGATCTCGGCACGCGGGGTCAGCGCGGCGACGGAGTCGACGACGATGGCGTCGATGGCGCCTGAACGCACGAGCATGTCAACGATCTCGAGCGCCTGCTCACCCGTATCGGGCTGGGAAATGAGCACCTCGTCGATATCCACGCCGATGCGCGCGGCATACGTGGGATCGAGCGCGTGCTCGGCATCGATAAATGCCACAACGCCACCCATTGCCTGGGCCTCGGCCAAGATCTCGAGCGAAAGCGTCGTCTTACCGGAGGACTCGGGACCGTAGATCTCGACGATTCGGCCGCGCGGCACACCGCCGATACCCAGAGCGGCATCGAGTGCCAGAGCGCCCGTAGGGATGGCCTCGACCTCGAGCTCGGGGCCACCGTCGCCGTACCTCATGATGGAACCCTGGCCGAATTTCTTCTCGATCTCGGCCTTGGTGGTGGCGATCATCTCATCGCGCTCTTTACCCGTCGTGCGAGCATGAACGGTACGTACGGGACCTGAATTCTTGGCCATGAATAGCCCTCCTCTTAACAACCTGCATCGATAATAAACGAACGGCTGTTCGTGGTCAACCGTTCAGATAAATCATATTCAGCCGACCTTTCCAAAACCCAACCAAAAGCCGACCAAACACTGACCAAATGCTTGACCATAAAGGGCCAAATAAGAACAAGGCAGGCAAAATTACATCTACAACCAGCACAAACGCTAAATTCTTCTGAGGTCCCTATCTCCACAATTAAGGGGCCCGGAGGCCCCTTAAAACACGTCTATTCCATAGAATCGAGCACGCAGACAATGCGACCCAGTGCCTCCGCGACCGCATGGGCACGAACACACGAACGATCGCCCTCATAGCGACAACGAATGGAGTCCACGACCGGCACGCCCCCATCGGCAGAACGATGCGCCCAGCCAATATAGAAAGTGCCCGCCGGATCGTCCTCAGTACCACCGCCGGGGCCGGCATAACCCGTTGCGCTCACTGCAATATCGCTCTGGTACAGCTCCAGCGAACCCGACGCCATCTCGCGCGCAGTTTGATGCGACACCGCGGTGTAGCGGTCGAGCGTCTCCTGCTCAACACCCAGCACGCGATGCTTAATCTCATCGCAGTACGTCACCGCACCACCGCGCAGCACCGCCGAGGCACCAGGGATATCGGCGATCGTCGAGGCGATCATGCCAGCTGTCAGAGATTCAGCCGTCGAAACCGTCACGCCACGAAAGCTTGCACGCTCGACAATATCGCGTGCGAGCTCTTCGTTATGCGCGGCAATCTGCTCAAAAGAGTCCGTCATACCCACCAGGACCTAGACCGAAAAGACGATCTTGCGGCAGTTCCAGAAGTACTGAGCGCCCGAGATAACGGTCAGGATAACGGCCACGGCGTACAGGAAGCGTGAGACGCCATAGATACCGAGCGTCAGCGCCACCGGGGCCAGGTTAAGGCCAGACAACGCAAAGACGCACAGATAGCCGCAGATGGAAACCATCGTGGTTGCCGTCTTGTACTTGCCGAGCTTATCGGCTGCAACGACCACACCGGCCGCACTCGCGACCATGCGCAGGGCGCTCACCAGCAGCTCGCGGAACAGGATGATGAACACGGACCACACGGTCACCATGCCAAAATCCAAGAACAGCAGCAGGGCCGAAAACACGAGCAGCTTATCGGCGATGGGGTCCAAGAATTTACCGAAGTCGGTGATCTCGTTGCGCGAACGCGCCAGATAACCGTCGACCTTATCGGTGCACGACAGGATCACATACAGAATGAAGGCAGCGGCGGCGAGCGGGCCGTCGAAGGTGCTCCAATCCGTACCGGCAACACTCGTGTGAGAAAGCGCCGACACGATCATGAACACCGGGATAAAAACGATGCGAACGCACGTCACGATGTTGGCGGGCGTCCAAACACTCGTCAGTTCCTTATTGCTCTCGTTTGCCACGATGCTCTCCTACTCCACAACATGGCCGATAAGCTCATAGCAGAAGCTATCGGTAAACTCGACCGTCAGAATATCGCCCACAGATGCCTCGCTGGCATCCAAGTGCACCGCGCCATCGGAATCGGGCGCCTGGAACCAGGCATGGCCGATCAGCTCGGCGCCGTCCTCGGTTTCTTCGATACCGTCGACGATCACCTGGGCGCGCTCGCCCACATGTGCGGCGGTGGCGGCAAAACCGAGCGACTCGGCCAGGTCCATGGCCTCCTGGGCGCGCTCGAGCTTGACCTCTTCGTCGACCTGACCCTCCATCTTAGCGGCCAGGCTGCCCTCCTCCTGCGAGTAGGCAAAGACGCTCGTGTAGTCAAAGCCGACGGTGTCCATAAAGTCGATAAGATCACGAAACTCGTCGTCGGTCTCGGTCGGGAAGCCGACCATGGCCGTGGAGCGAATCACGATACCGGGGATGCGCTCGCGAAGGTCGCGGAACAGGTCCTCGAGCTCCTGGCGCGAACCGGAGCGACGCATGGCCTTGAGGATGCGCGCGTCGCAGTGCTGCACGGGGATATCGATATAGGGCAGCACCTCGGGCGTATCGCGTATCGTCTCGATGAGTTCGTCAGTCATGCCCTCGGGCTGCAGGTAGAGCACGCGGACCCAGACGTTGTGCGGGCGCACGGCCTCAGCGACGGCACGCAGCAGCTGTGCCAGATTGCGCGGCGAGCCCTCGGCGACGTCCTCGTCGGCAAAGTCGGTGCCCCAAATACCCGTGTCCTGGCCGATCAGCACGATCTCGCGCACACCGCCGGCAACCAGGTCGCGCACCTCGGAGATAATGCTCTCAGCATTGCGCGAATGATAGCGACCGCGAATGTAGGGGATCATGCAGAAGCTGCAAAAACGATTGCAGCCATCGGAGATCTTGACGTAGGCGACAGCGCCCTCGACAGTGCGCTTGACCTGCGGAATATAGGCTGCGATCTCACGCTCGACACCCAGTACGCCATCGATGACCGCCACGATGCCGTCCTCCTCGTCGGCCTTCACAAAGGCAGCGACCTCGGGCAGCTCGTCAGGCAGGTCGTCGCCATAGCGCGACGGCACACAGCCGCACATGACGATGGGGCAAGAACGAACGCCGTCCTGAACCTCGTTGGCGAGCTCGAGCGTGGTCTCGATGCTCTCGGACGTTGCGGAGGCAAGGAACGAGCATGTATTGACGATGGCGATATCGGCATCCTGCGGGTCGAATGCTTCCTCGTAGCCTGCAGCGGTCAAAAGAGAACGCATGCGGTCGGTGTCAACCTCGTTCTTAGCGCACCCGAGGGTGATGTAGAGCACGGAGCCCAACGGTGTATCCATGTTGGAGAGCGGTCCTTTCGAATGATATTAGCGGTAGTTGGTGAACTGCAGCGGCTGGCCGTAGTCCTGGTCGCGCAGAAACTGAATCACGGTCTGCAACGCGTCCTTCGAAGCAGAGGAAACACGCAGTTTGTCGGCTTCGATGGTCACCTTGACCTTGAGCTTTTGGTCCTTGATGTCCTTGTTGATCTTCTTGGCGGTCGCCTGGTCGATACCCTCGACGATATGGCCGAGCACGCGCACGGTGCCGCCCGATGCCGCCTGCGGAGCATCCCACGAGACAGCCTTGAGGTCGATGCCGCGCTTGATAAGCTTGGAGCTCAGCACGTCGACAATCTGCTTGGAGACAAAGTCGGCCGGGGCGTTGATCGTAAAGAGCTTGTCGCCCTTCGAAAGCTCGATCGTGGCGCCGGAATCCTTAAGGTCATAGCGCTGAGAAATCTCGCGCGTGGTCTGCTGAAAGGCGTTGTCGACCTCTTGCATGTTGACCTCGGACACGACGTCGAAGCTGGAATCTTTAGCCATGATGTTTCCTTTCGCGTACGAGCGGCTTAGTAGCTATCGTACGAATAGTCGGTAGAATCGGTGGGCGTCTGACCGTCAGTTGCGGTATCGGCGCCATCCGTGGACTGGGCATCGGTACCGTCGGTGGTATCGGTACCATCGGTGGTGTCGGTACCATCAGAACTTTCACCATTCTCGGAATCAGTCGTCTCCTTCTTGGGAACGGTGATCGTCACACGCGCCACGCCGGAGGTCTTGGTATCGTAACGGACCTTTTCACCGTTCTTGGTAACGGTGACATCGGAAGGCTTGGACGTGGTGATCTCGATCGAGGACTCGGGCGTGTACTCCTGCTCAAAGGGGCCAGTCGCCTGGGCGCCATAGACCGACTTGCCGTCGACCTTGACCTCAATCCACGCGGTCTTTCCCTTGGCAACGGAGACCTTGACCTTCGTTACCTCGTTCTCTTCCTTTTTAGCCGTCGTCTTGGTGGCGTCCGAATCGGTCGACTCATCCGTCGCCTCATCGGTGTCTTCGTCCTCGTCGACCGTTTCGGTCTTCTTGGAAGACTTCTTAGTCGTCGTTTTGGTAGCAGTGGGCGTCTCGGGCGTGGTCTCGGGCGTCGAAGATGCGCAGCCGCGCAGAAGTACCACGATGAGCACGATCAGCAGCAACGCCACGGCACCGATACCGGCGTAGACGATACGCGGATCGAGCCCGTTGTTTTGAGGAGCACGGGAACCGCCGCGTCCACGACTGGAACTGCTGCGGCCGCCTCCCTGAGGCATACGACCACGATTGCTATCGGAACGGCCGCGATAGCCACCCTGGCCCTGAAGGCTGCGCTGACCCGAGCGGGGCGCAAGTTCACCGCGACCTTGATAGCCACGCTGGCCCGCACGCGGAGCCGAAGAGCGCTGGCTATACGGCTGTGGTTGAGAGCGAAGACGCGGCGTCACCTGCGTGGTGTCGGCGTCCGCATAGCCACCGCGAGAGCGTCCGGTGGAGATACCACGGTGACCGCGATCGGAATAGCCGCCGTCGCCGTAGCCGGCACGAGGGTCACGCGCCACGCCGCGGGCAGCGGGAAGTGCACGGTCCTCGGGCATCGGCGTACTGCGGAACCGGTCACGCTGTGAGCGAATCTCCTCGCCCGAACCCGTCTCGGTAATATAACCGGCCTGCTGAGGACGCTGTCCATAGCGGGTCGAACGATCGCCCTGAACCATCAGGAAACGCCCGTTATCGACAGAGGAACGCGAATTGACGTAGCCGGCAGCGTCCTGGAAACGACCGCCCTGCTGCGACGTCTCGCGTTCGTATGCCATCAGGTCGTCAAAGTAGGCATTTACGACCTCGCGCGGATTGAGGCCCAAAAAGCGAGCATAGCTCGAAATCATGCCCTGCGCATAGCCGCGCGGCGGCATCGAAGCAAAGTTACCGGTCTCGAAAAACTCGATGATCTGCGGCCTGATTTTGATGGTGTTGGCGACCTGCTGAATGGAAAGGCCCATTCGGCGACGCTGCTCGAGCAGCATGTCACCAAAGCGTGCAGCCATCAGAATCCTCCAAACTCACGATCTTCACGTGCCATCTCGGCGTCGACAGATTCCAGCGCGGCAAGCCCCTCCTCGTCCAGCAGGACCTCGCGCGGCTTGGAACCGTCGGGCGGGCCGACGACACCCTTTTCTTCCAGCATGTCCATAATACGCCCGGCACGCGCATAGCCAACCTTCAGGCGGCGTTGCAGGCCAGATGTGGAGCCAAGCTGCGATTCCACCACAATATGGGCGGCTTCCCAAATGAGCGGATCATCGTCTTGCGGCTCAGCTACTCCGGTGCGGACAATGCCGCCGCCACCCACCATGGACATGGAAGCGGGCGCCACGGCAGACAGGATCTCCTCGTGGTAGTCGGGCTCGCTCTGCGACTTGACGAACTCGACAATCTCGTTGATTTCGTCATCCGAGACAAAGCAGCCCTGGATACGGCGAGGCTTGCCCCAGTCGACCTTGGAGAACAGCATGTCGCCCAAACCGGTGAGCTTTTCGGCACCCATCTGGTCAATAATAACGCGCGAGTCGATGCCCGTGGCGACGTTAAAGGCGATGCGGTTGGTGATGTTGGCCTTGATGAGGCCCGTCACCACGTTGGAGCTGGGGCGCTGCGTAGCCACGATAAGGTGTATACCGGCGGCACGGCCCAGCTGGGCGATACGAACGATCGAGGCCTCGACATCCTTGCCGGCGACCATCATCAGGTCCGAAAGCTCGTCGATGATAATGACCAGATAGGGCATCTTTTGGGGCGGGTTGTCGTAATGCTCAAACTCGCCGGCGGCCTGCTTTTCGTTGTAGGTCGAGATCTTACGCACGTTGAGACGCTCGAAGACCTTCAGGCGACGCTCCATCTCGGACACGGCCCATTGCAGAGCGCTCGCGGCCTGCTTGGGCTCGGTCACCACGGGCACATAGAGATGCGGCAAACCGTTATAGCCCGCAAGCTCGACGCGCTTGGGGTCGACCATGATCAGGCGAACGTCCTCGGGAAGGGCTCGCATGAGCAGGGTCGTGATGATGGAATTGATCATCACCGACTTACCAGAACCGGTCGTGCCGGCGATCAGCAGGTGGGGCATCTTGGCGAGGTCAGCGACGACCGGCGTGCCCTCGGCATCTCGACCGATGGCCAGCTCGAGCGGACCGCCCTTCACATAGGGAAGCACGTCGCCCAGGTTGACGTTCTGGCGCTTGCGATTGGGAATCTCGATACCCACAAGCGAGGTACCGGGGATCGGGGCAAAGATGCGCACCGACTGAGCAGCGAGCGAAAGCGCGATATCGTCCTCGAGGCTCGAAATCTTGCTCACGCGCTCGCCCTCGCCAGGTTGCAGCTTAAAGGTCGTCACCGTGGGGCCGGCGATCCAGCCGACCACGCGGGCACTGCGGCCAAACTCAAGCAAGGTGGATTGCAGTGACTCGGCAGTCTGTTCCAGCTCCTTGTCAGATGACGCGGAGGACGCCGACTGCGGGTTGGCGTGCAGGATCTCGAGCGGCGGAAGCTTGAGGCCGTCCTCTTCTTCGCCCTCGTTATCCGCGGGGGCATTGACCGCTCCCCCATCGCTAGGAGTAGGCGCCTCGGCAGCGCCCGCGACAGCCGTATCGGCAACCTTGGGATGCTTCAAGAAGTCGGGAATCTGAGGTGTTGCCGAGACAGGATTCACGGCAAACGGCGGCTCGGACTCGTCGATCTTATCGGGGTCGTCTTCCATCGAAAGCTGGCCGGTTACCTGTTCGCGCTTAGCATGGCGACGCGGCAGCAAAGTTGTCTTTGCGGTCTCAATCGGAGCCTCGTCGTCCTCGTCATCGCCCTCGGTAAGCTCAATCTCGCTATCGGACCAAGACGGGTCGGGCTCGCTTGTATTCAACTTGGGCGTGGCCTTGCCCTTCTTGACATGACGGCGCGGCAGCAGCGTCGTCTTAGCGCGCTCGGCCTCCACGGCATCGGATACGTCGACAAACGGATCCTCGTCCTCGTCGTCATCGTCCAAAACCGGGTCCACATCGTTGCCCATGACTGTGGTCACGGCAGCATCGGAGCCCTTTTGACGAAGAATGCTCAGGTGCGGACGGGCAACGCCGGGCACCGACAGGGCTTCGTCGTCACCCCACGGACTCGCGTTAACATCGGCACGACGGCGCTCGGCAAAATCGGCCGCGCGGTCGCGAGCAGAGCGCAAAACGCCGCCAACCGAAAAGCCGATGATGACCAAGCCCACGACGACAAGGCCCAACAGGACTACCATCGCGATAGGCTTACCCAGGGCATTCTGCAGCGCACTCGCAATAAACGCACCGATGTAGCCACCCGAGGCGGACAGATTTTGCGGCGTAAACATGAGGTCGCACGAATCGCTCGTGCCCGGCACCATCAGCGAAAGAATGGAGACGACGGCGATAAAGACCACGGCGCCGCCCGCAACAGAGCGCACGTTGAGCGGCGAGTCCTCGCCTAAAAAGAGCGTGGCGGCAAACAGCAAGATGACGATCGGCAGCACGTAGGCGCCCAGACCAAAGCCCAGGTGGTAGAAACCGGCAACCGCAGCCGTCACGGGCGCTGTTGCCGGAGAGATCACGGCAATGAAGGACGCAATCGCCAAAACGGCGATGACCACGCCGGCGATATCGCGGTTGGCCGAAGGCTCGACCAGGGGCTCGAACTCATCGAAGTCCGCCTCGTGGCCCTTATTGGCACGCAGATGGGAACCGGCACCCTTAGCAGATGCCGGTTGGTTATTGGCCTTATTGCCTTTGGCGTTTTGTGCAGATCCGCGCGCCAAACTAAACCTCCATGACGACCGGGATGATCATCGGACGGGTGCGCGTACGGCTCCAGATAAAGTTAGAGAGCGAATCGCGCACGGCCTTGCGAATGGCATCGGAACCGCTGCTCGTAAAGCTGAACTTGCCCTTCTCGATCGTCTTCATGATGGACGCGGAGGCATCCTCGGAGAACTGGTCGTCGATGGCAAACGAGACGCCGCGGCCCGAGAACTCGATGGCCTCAATCTTCTTGTGCTTGAGCGAGACGATGGCAACGGCCGTGACCATACCGTCGTTGGCGAGCTTCTGACGATCGCGCAGGACGATGGGGTCGGTATCGCCGATACGCAGGCCGTCGACGTAGACGACGCCGGACTCGACGGGCGTACCGCGCTTGACGATACCGCCGCGCATCTCGAGCGTGTCGCCGTTATCGAGGATAAAGATATGATCGTCCTTGATGCCCATCTTGCGGGCCAGCTGGGCATGGGCGCGCAGATGCACGGCCTCACCGTGAACCGGCATAAAGTACGTGGGCTTGGCCATGGCCATCAGGAGCTTGAGTTCCTCCTGGCTACCGTGACCGGAGACGTGGACGAGAGCGCGGTTCTTATCCCACACGTCGCAGCCGAGCTTGGCCAGGCTGTTGACGACCTGCTGGACGGCCTTCTCGTTACCAGGAACGGGAGTTGCCGAGAGGATGACGGTATCGCCCTCGTGGATAGAGAGCGTCTTGTGCTCGCCGTTGGCCATGCGAGACAGGGCCGACAGCGGCTCGCCCTGCGAACCGGTGCACATGACAACGATCTTGTCGTCAGGCAGGTTATCAATGTCGAAGGCATCGATAATATCGGCATCGTCGATGTTGAGGTAGCCCAGCTCGCGCGCCACGCGGGTGTTAGTGAGCATGGAGCGGCCGGTCACAACGACCTTACGGCCGCACTTGCGGGCAGCATCGCAGATCTGCTGCAAACGATGAATGTGGCTCGAGAACGACGCGACGAACACGCGACCCGGGGCGTTCTTGATGGCGTGCAGCAAGTTGGGACCGACCTCGGCCTCGGACTTGGTAAAGCCGGGAACCGTGGCGTTGGTGGAGTCGGACAGCAGCAGGTCGATGCCCTGCTTGGCAAAGCGGCTGATAGCGGCATAGTCAGGCGTGACACCATCGATGGGCGTCTGGTCGAGCTTAAAGTCGCCGGTGTGCATAACGGTGCCCTGGTTGGTACGAATGAACACGCCCAGAGCGCCGGGGATGGAGTGCGTCATAGAGAAGAAGTCGAGCGAGATGCCGCCGAGGTTGACATGGCTGCCGCCCTTGACCTCGCGGAACTTGGGTGCGCGGATGCGGAACTCGGAGAGCTTGCCCTCGATAAAGCCAAGCGTCAGCTTGCTCGAGAAGATGGGCACCTTATTGTTGAGGTCCTGCAGCAGATACGGAAGCGAACCGGTGTGGTCCTCGTGGCCGTGGGTGACGACGATACCGCGGAGCTTCTCCTCGTTCTCCAGGACATAGGTGTAGTCAGGAAGCACCAGGTCGATACCGGGCTGGGAGTCATCCGGGAACATGAGACCAGCGTCGACGAGCACCATGTCGTCGCCGCACTCGAAGACCGTCATGTTCTTGCCGATGCCGTCAAGGCCGCCGAGCGGAATGATCTTCAAGGGAGATGATTTTTTAGCTGCCATAGGTTAGTGTGGTTTCCTTTCTTCGAAACGGGTCTGGAACAACCGACGGGGCGCTTCTGGCAAACCGACCGTCGGGAACGTACAAACATGCATCACAGAGTCGATGCAATAACCACAGTATGATACCCATTTGCACAACAACAGACCACCCATGCATCAAAGCCCCATCTGAACTGGTCCATCCCGCCGGTTTCCCGTGGGGCGGGCACTGATGAAGTTTCCTGCTCTACAGTCCTGCTCACGACGGAGGCCACATTAAGTGGCCTCCTGTTCGTGCGGAACTCGCGATAAACTTCATCAGTGCCCGCCCCACGGGAAAGCTACCAATAAGGGACCAAGTTTATTTTGGGCAGCTTTATCATGGAAAATACTGCTACGTCTATCTACTGATCTGAAATCTGAATACTGAATAGATTGTCTAACTGAATAACGAGCGTCACTAACCAGCCCTTTTGCTTGCGCCCGGGAGGGACGCATATGACGTTTATCGCGAGTTCCGCACGCAAAGGAAAGCACTTAATGTGCTTTCCGTCTTGCGCAGGACTGTAGAGCAGGAAACTTCATATGCGGCCCTCCCGGGCGCAAGCAAAAGGGCGACCCCTGTCCGGAGTCGCCCTTGTTGAGCTGCTTATGTGTAGCTTTTACTCGGCGTCGTGGTGACGACGGGGCTTGCGGCCTCCGTTGTCGCCGGGACGGCGAGGACGATCGCTGCGCTCGGAGCGCTCGCGACGCGGACGCTCACGGCGCTGGAAGTGCTCGCCGTCGCCTTCGGAGGCACCCTCGGCACGAGCAGGGGCCTCGGGCTTGTCCAGACGATCGAGCGAGATCTTGCCGCGATCGTCGACCTCGATGACGACGACCTTGACCTCGTCGCCCACGTTGAGGACGTCCTCGACCTTCTCCACGCGGCCCTTGGCGACGCGGGAGATATGCAGCAGGCCGTCCTTGCCGGGCAGCAGGTTGACGAAGGCGCCGAAGGGCTGGATGGAGACCACGCGACCGGTGTACTCCTCGCCCGGCTCGGGAACCTTGATGATGAGCTTGATGCGCTCGACAGCCTGATCGACGGACTCGCCGGTGCCGCCGACAAAGACGGTGCCGTCCTCCTGGATGTCGACCGAAGCACCGGTCTCGTCCTGAATGCCGCGGATGACCTTACCGCCGGAACCGATGACGTCGCGGATCTTGTCAGTCGGAACCTGGATGGAGACGATACGCGGAGCGGTGCTGCGCGTGGTGCGGCGCGGCTCGGGGATCACATCGAGCATCTTCTGCAGGATGAAGGCGCGACCCTCCTTGGCCTGCTGCAGAGCGCGGGCCAGGATGTCGAAGGTGAGGCCGGTGGCCTTGTTGTCCATCTGCAGGGCGGTGATGCCCTCGGTGGTGCCGGTGACCTTAAAGTCCATGTCGCCCAGGAAGTCCTCGAGACCCTGGATGTCGGACAGGACCACGGTCTTGCCCTCCTCCTGGATCAGACCCATGGCGATACCGGAGACCGGGCGCTTAATGGGCACGCCGCCGTCCATAAGGGCGAGCGTGGAGCCGCAGGTCGAAGCCATCGAAGAGGAGCCGTTGGACTCCATGACCTCGGAGACGACGCGGATGGCGTAGGGGAACTCGTTCTCGTCGGGAAGCACCGGAAGCAGAGCGCGCTCGGCCAGATTGCCATGGCCGATCTCGCGGCGCTTGGGGCTACCCATGCGGCCGGTCTCGCCGGTGCAGAAAGGCGGGAAGTTGTAGTGGTGCATGTAGCGCTTGCCCTCGGTGGGCTCGATGGTATCCAGACGCTGGCCCTCGTTGAGCATACCGAGCGACAGGACGGAAAGCACCTGGGTCTGGCCACGCTGGAACAGACCAGAGCCGTGAACGAGCGGCAGGTAGTTGTCCTTCACCATGATGGGACGGATCTCGTCGGCGGCACGGCCGTCGACGCGCTCGCCGGTCTCGACGACCATGGTGCGCATGGCCTTCTTCTCGAGCTTCTTGAGCGCCACGGGGATCTCGCGCTCCCAAGCGGCCTGCTCCTCCTCGGTGAACTCGGCGCGGATGGACTCCTTCAGAGCCTCGACCTTACCGATACGGGAGAGCTTGTCGGCGTCGCGAAGGGCGGCAGCCATCTCGTCGTAGTGGGCGAAGATGCGCTCCTGGACCTCCTCGACGGGCTGGTCGAGCGGGTACTCCTTCTTGACGATGGGGCCGTTAACCTGCTCCCACTCGGCGACGAACTCGTCCTGAGCCTGGCAGAAAGCAGCAAGGGCCTCCTGGCCAAACTTCATAGCGGCGAGCATGTCGTCCTCGGAGATCTCCTCGGCGCCGGCCTCGACCATCGAGATGAAGTCGGCGGATCCGCCCAGCTCCAGGTCCAGATCGGAGTTCTCGCGCTCCTCGTAGGTGGGGTTGACGATAAACTCGCCGGTCTCCACGTTACGGCCGATGCGCACGCAGGCAAGCGGGCCCTCGAAGGGCACGCCGCCGAGCGTCATGGCCAGGGAGGCACCCATGACGTTGATGACGTCGAAGGGGTTGACCTGGTCGGCGACGAGCGAGGTAGCGACAATGTGTACCTCGTTGCGGAAGCCGTCCGGGAAGCTCGGGCGAATCGGACGGTCGATCATGCGCGCGGTGAGCGTGGCCTTCTCGCTGGGACGGCCCTCACGCTTGAGGTAGCCACCCGGGATGCGGCCGGCAGCGTACATCTTCTCGTTGAAGTCGACGGTCAGCGGGAAGAAGTCATAGTTCTTGCGCTCCTTGGAGACGACCACGGTATCGAGCATCGTGGTGTCGCCCTGCTTGACCAGACAGGCGCCAGTGGCCTGCTTGGCAAGCTCGCCGGACTCAAAGGTGTAGGTCTTGCCGTACAGCTCAAAGGTCTTGGATACGAGTGTCATTGTTCTCCTTTACCCCACAGGCCCCTTGCCTGCGGGCTTCTCATGTGACGCGGGCCCCCTGCCCCCGCCACGCTTCAGAGCGTGATTGTTCACGCCCTTACACAAAAAGAGCGTCCCGCATGCAGGACGCTCTTAGCATGTACAAGTTCGCTACTGAATATTGTCGCGAATGCCCAGAGCCTTGATGAGCTCACGGTACTCGACGATGTCGTTCTTCTTGATGTAGGAGAGAAGACGACGACGACGACCGACGAGCATGAGCAGGCCACGACGGGTGTGGAAGTCCTTCTGGTGGGACTTCATGTGCTCGGTCAGCTCCTTGATGCGCTCGGACAGGATGGCGACCTGAACCTTGGGGTTGCCGGTGTCGACCGGGGTGTTACCGAACTGGGCAGTCAGCTCCGCCTTGCGCTCTTTGGAAACAGTCATTGTTTCACCTTTCGTTTTACGTCGCCCTCGGGCGACTCGATTCGCCTCGGACTGGGAAGCCGCCGGTGGAGCGAGCAACCAAGGTCGAGGTACCAACAGGTCGGTATGTTACCACAAGCAGCCCGCGCCTGCGCATCATCACCGACCCAACATGAATTCCATCGCACGGAGGCGCTGATCGGTGTGCGTCGCAGCCCAAACATGCGAAAGCCCCAACAAAAAGGCTGCGGTATGGGGGTCGACCCTCTCGGCCATGAGCGCATCGAAGGTCATGGACATGAGGGCGCGCAGCCATGCGGTCTCACCGGTCGACACCAGTTCGGCACCTGGAACGCTCGACGCGCACGACCCGCACATGAGACCGCCCGCCTGGGGTGAAAAATACGACAGCATGGGGTCTCCGCACAGCACGCAGGCCGAAAAATCGGGTCGATAGCCAACGTGCGACAGCAGCTTAAAGACATATGCCGCCACAAGTAGGTCCATATGCGCCGTGTCAAGCCCGCTGCCCACCAGGGCAAGCGCTCGCTGCGTGATGGCAAAGGTAAACGGGTCCTCGGCGTCCTCGAACGAGCACACGCGCGCAACCTCGGCGATCGCGCTTGCGGCGCAGGTCGTCTCGTAATCGGGCACAGCGCCGAGCGGCGCCTCCATAAGCTCGGCCTGGGAAACCACGTCGAGTGACCGTCCATGTGCGAGCAGCATATCGACCGTACAGAACAGCTCGCAGCGCGCAGCCAGGCGTCCGCCGGGTTTGCGGGCGCCCTTTGCCACGGCACGAACCTGCCGCCCCCGCTCGTCAAGCATCGTCAAGATCAGGTCGGTCTCTTTGAGCTTCGTCTTGTCGAGGACGAGCACCTTGGTGCGATATGTCCGGGAGCCTGCCATGCGCGCCGCGCGTCCTTAGTCCTCGGCGTTGTAGCCAAAGCGGCGAATCTGGGCCTCGTCGTCACGCCAGCCGGCCTTGACCTTCACGTCCAGCTCCAAAAAGACCTGCGTGCCAAAAATGCGTTCAAGATCGCGTCGGGCGTCGATACCGATATGCTTGATCATCTCGCCGCCCTTGCCGATGATGATGCCCTTTTGGCCCTCGCGCTCGACGTAAATGGTGGCGTGCACGCGCAGCACCTTCTTGGTCTGCTCGAGCGCATCGCAGATCACGCCAACGGAGTGCGGAATCTCATCACGGGTGCGGCGCAAGACCTTCTCGCGCACAAACTCGGCAACGAGCGTCTCATCGGAAGCGTCAGTACCCATGTCCTCGGGGAACCAACGCGGACCCTCAGGCAAAAAGTGCGCAACGGTCTCTATAAAGGCATCGACGTTGAAGTTCTTAACCGACGACGTCACAATCTCGTCGTCATATTCCATAAGCTCGTGGGCAGCCTTAAGCTGCTCCATGACCTGTGCGGGGTCGGCCTCATCGGCCTTGGTGAGCACCAGGACCTTCTTGCAACGAGCGCATCTGACACGCTCGGCAACCCAGGCGTCTCCCCTGCCGATGGGCTTGGTGGCATCAATCAAAAACGCGACGACGTCGACATCGTTCAACTCGAACAGTGCGCTCTTGTTGAGCTCGGACCCCAGGCCGTCCTTGGGCTTATGAATACCCGGGGTATCGACAAAGACCAGCTGGTAGCCGGGACGGTTGACGACGGCGCGCATGCGACGGCGGGTCGTCTGTGCCACCGGCGAGGTGATGGCGACCTTTTTGCCATAGCAGGCGTTGAGCAGCGTGGACTTGCCGGCGTTGGGGCGTCCGACCAGGGCTACGAAGCCGCTGCGAAAACCGGGTTCAACGTCGCCAAAGCCCGCGAGGCTATCGTCCTCGTCGCACAGGGCGTCGAGCTCCTCGTCGCTCATGCCCTCAAACGGATCGAATTCCTCGACTTCCTCGTATGCTTCGGCCGCTTCGGCATCCGCCGCATCCAGGACCTCGTCGTCCAAAATTTCATCGATAGGCTGCATAGTGTCGGACATGAAAATCCCTTTCTAGATAAAGCCGAGCGCGTGGGCAAATACCAGCAAGCCCACAATCGCGGCGGTGATGGAAAGAACGTATACGGAGGCGGCGGCGATATCCTTCGCGCGCTTTGCCAGCGGATGGAGCTCCTGGGTCGCCAGATCGACAATCGCCTCCATGGCGGTGTTGCATAGCTCGCCGTGAATCACCAGGCCACAACAGATGATAATCGTGGCCCACTCGGCAATGTCGAGCCCCACGATGCAGCCGGCAATGACGGTGCACACGCCCGCAACGAGCATGACCTTAATATTGCGCTCGGTCTTGACGGCGGTGACGAAGCCCTCCATGGCGTAGGAGAACGACTTTAAGAAGGACGGATGGTCCTTGTTCGATCCGGGAATCATAGACGGCTCCTAGTCGTGGGCGTGGTTGGTGATGGGGCCGACGTGGACCAGCTTGGGGTCCTCGCCGCGCTCGAGCGCCAGATCGCGCAGGATGGCGTCCTCGCGGGCCTCCATGACCTCGGCCTCGTCGTCCTCGATATGGTCATACCCCAGCAGGTGCAGCATGCCATGCACGAGCATCAGGCGGCACTCGTCGGCAGGGGCATTGCCAAAGCCGGGGGCCTGACGGGCAATGACTTGCGGGGCCAGGATGATATCGCCAAGCTCAAGCGTCTCGTCGGCGGGAATATCCTCGTCAAAGGCCGAGTCGCATTCAAACGAGAGGACATCGGTGGTGCGGTCGATACCGCGCCACTCGTGGTTGAGCTCGTGCATCTCGTCCTCGTCGACATACGAAAGGGAAATCTCGACTTCACGCTCAACGCCTTCGGCGGCAAGCACGACCTCGCAGATGTGTTCTACCTCCTGCGCGTCGAGCAGCGTATCGAGCTCGGCATCGTTGCTGATCAATACACTCAACGGGACTCCTTTCGGTCGCGCGGGCGCTGCTCGCGCACGTCATCATAAGCATCATATGCCCCGACGATACGTCCCACCAGGGCATGGCGCACCACGTCGGCACGCTCGAGGTGAGAAAATGCGACATCGTCGACACGGCCCAAAATCTTCTCGACATCCGCCAAGCCACCACGACGGCCCACCAGGTCACGCTGGCTCAGGTCGCCGGTAATCACAAACTTGGAGTTAAAGCCCAGGCGCGTCAGAAACATCTTCATCTGCTCGGGCGTGGTATTTTGGGCCTCGTCGAGCACCACGAAGGCGTCGCTCAGCGTGCGGCCGCGCATGTAGGCAAGCGGGGCGATCTCGATCACGCCGCGCTCCATGAGCTCATCGGTGCGCTCGCGATCCATCATGCAAAATAGGGCGTCGTAGAGCGGGCGCATGTACGGATCGATCTTTTCCTCGAGGGTGCCGGGCAAAAAGCCCAGGTTCTCCCCCGCCTCGACAACCGGACGCGTCAAGATCAGACGGCCCACCTCGTGACGCTTGAGTGCGGCAACAGCGAGCGCCATGGCCAGATAGGTCTTACCGGTACCGGCAGGACCCAAGCCAAACGTGATGGTATTTGAGCGGATGGCATCCACATAGCGCTTTTGACCGAGCGTCTTGGGGCGAATGACGCGACCGCGATACGAAAGCAGCACGTCATCGCGAAGCGACGTAGCCTCGTGCTCACCGTCGCGCAAGACGGCCAGGCAGCGAGAGACATCGTCGGCAGAAAGCGCGCGCCCGGAAGCAGCCTCACGAAAGGCATGTTCGAAAAAACGCGCGACCAGTTCGACCTCGTCCGGGTCACCGCTCACGGCGATGCTGTCGCCACGGGCGACCACGTGGGCGCGAACTGAGCTCTCCAGCGCACGAAGGACGCCGTCGCCGGCACCCAAAACGCGCGAGGGGTCAATACCCTCGGGAACGGTAAGTCTAATCTTCGAGGCTTCCATGAACCTCCCTGCGTGCATGGACCAAGCCGGAATCATCGACTCCGATGATAGCAACATCGAGCAGGCACGGGGCTGTAAGTCCACAGGTATCGTCAAGACGGGCATGATGGAACGAGCCAAGCGTCAGGTTGTCACCATACTCGAGCACGGCACGCTCGACCGCGCCCACGCGACGACGAGCGTCGGCAATAGCGAGCTCCTGTGCGGCGGCCCGCATACGGCGGCTGCGCTCGGCCATAACCTCGGGTGGCACCTGGTCGGGCATGTCGGCAGCAAGGGTACCGGGACGCTTGCTGTAGCGGAACACGTGCATACGCGAGAAACCCACACGGCGGCACAGCGCCAGCGACTCCTCGAACTCCTCGTCCGTCTCACCAGGAAAACCGACGATGACATCGCACGAAAGGGACGCCAGGGGCAAGTTGGCGCGAATCATACGCACCGTGTCCTCAAAGGCCTCGGCGCTATAGGGACGGCCCATGCGATGCAGGGTCGCCGTGCAGCCGGACTGCACGGGCAGGTGCAAAAACGGGGCGATACGCTGCGGGTAGCGCGCCATAACCTTAAGCAGGCGCTCGGAGATATCCATGGGCTCGACCGAGGAAATGCGCACATGCGGAATAGACGTGCGCTCCATGATGGCCTCGAGCAGCTCATCGATTTCGACGTGCTCGTCGGTCGCGCTCTTGCCATCGTAGGCACCCAGGTTCACACCGGTCAGCACCACCTCGGGCACGCCGGCCTCCTGGGCCTCGCGAACTTGCTCGAGCACGGACTCGACGGGCACGGAGCGCTCGGGGCCGCGCGCCTTCCACACAATGCAATAGGTGCAGCGATGGTTGCAGCCATCCTGAATCTTCACGCCCAGGCGAGAGCGACCGAGCGCATCGACCACCTCGCCATCGCTGCAGGCGGGAACGCTATCGGACTCAACACCCAGCACCTCGCAAACACGTTCGGCGACATCTATCTTGGACGGCTCGGCAATCACGCGATCCGAAAGCTCCGACAGCTCCTCGGGATGCAAATTGACCACGCATCCGGTCACGACCACATAGGGCTCGTTTGGATGGGCCAGCGCATGACGGACGGCCTTACGGGTCTTAGCCTCGGCCTCGCCCGTAACGGCACAAGTGTTAATGACGATCAGATCGGCATCCTGGGGCTCCACAATAGCAAAGCCCAAGCGCATAAGATCGGCAGTGATACGGTCAGACTCAACCCGGTTGACACGGCAGCCGAGGTTGACGACGGAAATATGGGGTGCGAGCACGCGGGCTCCTTAATCGAGGATATCGTCGAGGGCACTCTTGATACGGTCGGTCACCGACTTCTTACCAGAAGCGACGTCATCGCCCATCTCATCGGCAAAAGCACGGAGCAGCTCGCGCTGCTTATTGGAAAGATTGGTGGGAACGACCACGCGCAGTTGCACGATCAGGCGGCCACGCGAACCGCCACCGCCAATGCGCGGCATGCCGTAATTATTGACGCTCACGGTGTCGCCGTACTGGGCGCCGGCGGGAACCGTCACCTTAACGACCTCGTCGGGCATAATGCCCTCGACCTCAATCTCGCAGCCGAGCGCAGCCTGCGCAATCGAGATATCGCTCACCAGGTACAGGTCATCACCGTTGCGCTTAAAGCGCTCATGGTCGGCGACGCGCACGTTGACAATCAGGTCGCCCGAAGGCTCGCCGCGAAGGCCGGCCTCGCCAAAGCCGCTCACACGAAGCTGGCGACCGGTCGAAACGCCGGCGGGAATATCGATGTCGATCTTTTCGTGCGAAGGCGTGCGGCCTTGACCGTCGCAGGTCTCGCAGGGATGATCGATAACCGTGCCCTCGCCATGGCAGTCGGGGCAAGGCGAGGAAGACTGAACCTGGCCCAAAAACGATCGCTGAACCGTCGTGACGTAGCCCGTACCGTGGCAGCGGCCGCACTGCTTTTCCTGTGCGCCCTCTGCCCTACCGGTGCCATTGCAGTCCTCGCAAGGAGCAAGGCGGTCATAGCTGATTGTCTTTTTGCAGCCGAGCGCCGCCTCCTCGAGCGTCACCGAAAGCGAGATGGCCATATCACGTCCGCGACGACGCTCACGACGGCTGCGGGCGCCACCGCCGGCACCGCCGCCAAAGAACGACGAGAACAAGTCGTCCATACCCATGCCACCAAAGATATCGTTGATATCGACGTAGCCGGAGCCACCGGGGCCGTCGGCAGTGCCGTAACGGTCGTAGTTAGCACGCTTCTGCTCATCGGAAAGAACGGAATATGCCTCGTTGAGCTCTTTGAACTTAGCCTCGGCCTCGGGGTCGTCCGAAACGTCCGGGTGTACGGTACGGGCCTTCTTTAGAAACGCGCGCTTAATCGTCCGCGCGTCGGCATCCTTGTCGACGCCAAGCACCTCGTAGTAATCCCTATTTTCCGACACGACCGAATCCTTCCGACTTTCATTATTGTCACAGTGCGTCCTATACCCAAGCTGGGCCGGCCGCAAACAGAGGGTTTGATGTTATTGCATTTGGTACGGCGAGAGCATGGCCCGTTGCGAGCAGCTCGCGAACCAAACTGACACGAGCGCGAACATGAAGCCGTTGGCAAAACCGTTGGCAAACTGCATCGCGCCGCGCTTCCACCACAGCAGGCTGCGGTGCAGCACGCCGTCCGAGAGCACCATGAACAGGCCCATGGCAAACGGAATAAAGCACATCACGGCAAAGGCCGAGAACACGCCCGAGATGGCCGATAGCACCAAAAACGGCGCCACGATGCCCATCAGGTAAAAACCGGTACGGGCCTTGCCTTCCAGGCGCTCGGCCTCAACATGGGCCCGACCGACCAGATCACCGCCAGAGGCGCCGTTGGTGCCGGCGTGACCCATGCCGCCAATACGGACCTCGTCGCCATCGTGCGTGCCGGCGGGAAACTCAATCGTCTGCTCGGAGGTCACACGGGTTCGCCCGCTGCCGCCGCAATCGGGACAGGGGTCGGCGACGACCTTACCGGAGCCACCGCACTCAGGGCAGACAGACTGGAACGTGCCGGCACCAAACAGAAAGGACAGGTCGACATCGATGTGGCCGCGACCGCCGCAGCTCGGACAGGTATGTGCATGCTCGGACGAAACAGAGCCCGAACCGCCGCAGTGACCACAGGTATCGAAGCGCGTATAGCGGACGGTCTTGCGGGCACCGCCCTTGGCCTCCTTGGCGTCGAGCTTAATATCGACGACCACGTTGGCGCCGTTCTCGGGATTATAGGCAGCCTGGCCGCGACGCGGCTGACCCCAGGCGCCACCAAAGGGAAAGCCGCCCTCAAAGGGATTGCCGTAGCCCGCGCTGCCGGCGTAACCGCCGCCATAGGGCGAAGCCGTGGGAGCGCCGGCAAAGGGATTGCCCGAGCGCATGGCGTCGTAGCGCGCACGCTTCTGCTCGTCCGAAAGCACAGCATAGGCCTCGGAAACCTCTTTGAACTTTTCCTCGGCATCCGGTTCTTTGTTGACGTCCGGATGGAGCTTGCGGGCCTTTTGCTGGAAGGCTTTCTGTATATCACGCGAGGTGGCGTCCTTGGAGACACCCAAAATCTCGTAGTAATCTTTTTCGTTCATCGTCGCCATGCGCGGCAACCTCCTGCTCACAGCAGCGTATATATTGCGGTAATTCTACCCGAGCGGCCTAGGCTAGACCCCAAAACAGCTCGAACAGCACATTTCCATCGAGCCAGCCCAAGTGAGTGGGCGCTAAACGAGCACGGACGCGACCTGCGATAACGTCTTTCGAGGTGACGCGCCCCGCATGTCCTTCAATATGATCGGGCACCCAGGTGGCAAGGCCCAACTCGACCGCACGGTCGCAGGCCGCCGCCAACTCATCTGCAGCGATCACGCTTGCCGAGCGAACCAACAGATCGGGCCCAATGCCACGCGTCATGCGACAGGCAAGCATCAAATCCTCGGCCGCCGCCTCGCGCTGCGACAGATACTCGGCATCAAACGTCGTCGCGGCATCGTCGCGTTGCACCAAGCGCACGCGATACGCATCGCCGCGAGCAAGCACGTCGGGAAACAGCCCGGCCAAGCGATCGAAATCCTCGGCGTCGAGCATACCGGCGGCAGAGCGGCCCAAACCCAGATAGCCCTGTCCGGTCCAATAGGCAATGTTGTGGGCGCACTCATGGCCGTCGAGCGCGTAGCTTGCCACCTCATACGGGTGATAGCCGGCCGCACTCAGGCGCTCACGCGCCGCATCCATGCATGCAGCCTGAAAATCCTCGTCGGGCTCGAGCGACTCGTCGCGACACGCCATGCGATAGAGCGGCGTGCCCTCCTCGAGCGTGAGCGGGTACACCGACACATGATGCGGCGCCGCCGCCAACACGCCATCGAGTGTGCGCTGCCAGCTTAGGTCGGTCTGCCCGGGAAGGCCGCACATCAGGTCGCACGACACGACAAGCCCAGCGTCCTTGACCGTCGTGATGGCAGCGAGCGCCCGATCGGCATCGTGAATGCGGCCGATGGCGGTAAGTTCGGCGTTATCGAGCGTTTGCACGCCCAGAGAGACGCGCGTGACACCCACCCCGGCAAGCGCAGTGGCAAGCTCTGCGGTCAGCGATTCGGGATTGGCCTCGCAGGTAAACTCAACAGGCTTGCACCACGCAGAGATACGCCGGGCAAATTCTACCAAACGCTCCCCCGCCAGCGACGGCGTGCCGCCGCCAACATAGACGGTGCGGATCTGTGCAAGCGCGCCTGCGTCGCCAAAAGCATCGAGGCGCGCATACAACTGCTCAAAATAGGTATCGAGCGCAACGCTCATGTTGCACGGAGCAAAACTGCGTGAGTCAAAGTCACAGTACCGGCATTTTTGGGCGCAAAACGGCACATGCACGTACAGCGCGGTAACGGCCACCGTTAGGCCTCCAACGGATGAGCGGGCACCGACTCGCCGGCGGCAAGTGCGGCCTCACAGGCCACCACATCGTGCTCGATATCATCGACCAGTGCCATGAACTCCTCGTATGTGGAGCAACGCACCACCTGAGCGCGCCAGGCGGCAGCATGGGGCATGCCCTTTAGATACCAGCTTGCGTACGTGCGGGCACGCGACATGAGCGGCAACAGCTCGTGCGTGAGCGTCAGGTGCTCGCGCAGGGCATCCAGGCGCTCAACGGAACTGCGCGCCGGCACCGGCGTGCCATCGAGCGCAAGGGCGCGAGCATCGCCGAACACCCACGGATTGCCGTAGATGCCGCGCGCGATAAACACCGCGCTGGCACCCGAGCCTTGCAGATGCTCAGCAGCGTCCTCGGCCGAGAACACATCGCCCGAACCGATCACGGGAATCTCGACGGCATCTGCGACCTCATCGACGACCGACCAATCCGCCTGGCCCGTGTAGAGCTGCGTGGCGCAACGACCATGCACCGCCACCGCGGCGGCACCGGCACCTTCGAGCATCTGGGCAAACGTCGCGGCATTACGGTCCTCGGCGTAAAAGCCCTTGCGGATCTTTACGGTCACGGGCACGTGCGCCGCACCCACCGTGGCCTCGACGATCTTCTCCGCCAGGTCGGGCGTGCGCATGAGCGCCGAGCCCTCGCCCTTGGTGACAACCTTGCGGGCAGGACAGGCCATGTTGATATCGATGAGCGACAGGCGATCGCCCACACGCTCCTCGACGGCGGCGACGGCACTCGCAAACTGATCGGGCTTGGAGCCAAAGAGCTGCACGCAAATCTGCTGCTCCTCGTCGGCCGGTAGCACCAGGCGCCAGGTCTTGTTGCTGGCATAGGCAAGGCCCGCCACGCTCACCATCTCGCTGTAGGCAAGGTTGGCACCGCGGCGACGACACATGATGCGGTAGGCAGGGTCGGTCACGCCCGCCATGGGAGCCATAAGGAACGGCTGCTCGGCATAGGCGCCCAGCAGCCGCTTGCTGTATTCAGAAAGCGCCATAGACCTACTCGTCCACCTTGAGGATCGCCATAAAGGCCTCCTGCGGGACCT
This sequence comes from Collinsella sp., assembly GCA_048323995.1. Lineage (GTDB taxonomy): Bacteria > Actinomycetota > Coriobacteriia > Coriobacteriales > Coriobacteriaceae > Collinsella. Next base: position 50,279 of record DBFELT010000001.1, read on the forward strand.
CGACCGAGCCGATGGCCTTCATGCGTTTCTTGCCCTCTTTCTGCTTCTCGAGCAGCTTACGCTTACGCGAAATATCGCCGCCGTAGCACTTAGCAAGCACGTCCTTGCGACGCGCCTTGACGGTGGAGCGGGCAATGATCTTGTTGCCGATAGCACCCTGGATGGGCACCTCGAACAGCTGACGCGGAATAATCTCCTTGAGCTTGTCGCATAGGCCGCGGGCAAGACCGTAGGCCTTGTCCTTGTGGACGATAAACGACAGCGCGTCCACCTCGTCGCCCGAAAGCAAGATATCGAGCTTAACGAGCTCGGAGGGACGGTACTCGTTGAACTCGTAGTCGAGCGAGGCATAGCCCTTGGTACGACTCTTGAGCTGGTCAAAGAAGTCCAGGATGAGCTCGGCGAGCGGCATGTCAAAGCGCATCTCGACCGATTTGCTCGTGAGATGGATCATGTCGGTTGTAATGCCACGGTGCTCGATAGCGAGCTGCATGACGGCACCCGTATACTCGGGCGGGCAGATGATCTTAGCCTTGAGGTAGGGTTCCTCGATACGCTCGATGCGCGTGGCCTCGGGAAGATCCTGCGGGCTACGGACATCAATCATCTCGCCGTCAGTCTTGTAGACGTGATAGTCCACCGAGGGGCTCGTGGCAATGAGGTCCAAGTTGAACTCGCGCTCCAGGCGTTCCTTGACGACCTCCATGTGCAGCAGGCCCAGGAAGCCCACGCGGAAGCCAAAGCCGAGCGCCACCGAGGTCTCGGGCTCCCACACCAACGACGGGTCGTTGACGTGCAGCTTATCGAGTGCGTCACGCAGGTTCTCGTAGTCCTTGTTATCGATCGGGAACAGGCCCGTATAGACCATGGGCTTGGCCTCGCGGTAACCAGGAAGCGGCTCGGGGCAGGGGTTCGACGCCCAGGTAAGGGTGTCGCCCACGCGAACGGCCTCGGGGTCCTTCAGGCCCGTGACCACGTAGCCGACCTCGCCAACCGTCAGCGCGTCAACCGGGGTCTCGGCAGGACGCTTGACACCCACGCCGTCGACCAAAAAGTCGCCCTCTGCCTGCATCATGCGCAGGGTATCGCCCTTTTTGATGGAGCCGTCAAAGACGCGCACCGTGGCCACCACGCCGCGATACTCGTCAAAGTACGAATCCAGAATGAGCGCTTTGAGCGGAGCATTTGCATCGCCCTTAGGCGGAGAGATCAAAAAGACGATGGACTCTAGCAGATCGTGAATACCCTCGCCGGTCTTGCCCGACACGCACACGGCATCATCGGCGGGAATCGCCAGGTCATCCTCGATCTCGGTCTTGACCTCGTCGGGATGGGCCGAGGGCAGGTCAATCTTGTTGATGGCAGGAACAATATCCAGATTGGCGTTCATAGCGAGCGTCGCGTTGGAGACGGTCTGCGCCTCGACGCCCTGCGTGGCGTCGACAACGAGCACCGCGCCCTCGCAGGCTGCCAGCGAGCGCGAGACCTCATAGGTAAAGTCCACGTGGCCCGGCGTATCGATCAAATTGAACTGATACGTCTCGCCATCGTCGGCGTCATAGGAAACGCGAACGGCATTGGACTTGATCGTGATGCCGCGCTCGCGCTCGATATCCATGGTGTCGAGCAGCTGCGACTCCATGTCGCGTTCGTCGACGGTATGGGTGAGCTCGAGGATGCGATCGCTGATCGTGGACTTGCCATGGTCGATGTGCGCAACGATTGAGAAGTTGCGGATGTGGGAAATGTCAATTGAAGTATTCATGCGGACTATCTTACCCGAGCGGTACAAAAAATGGAGCCTGTTCCATAAAACAGGCTCCATTTATGCGCGTAATCTGTGTAGTGTGAAATTTACAACTTAGGCGTTGATGCTGTTCACGAGCTTGGCAAGACCGGACTTGCGGTTGGAAGCCTGGTTCTTGTGGATAACATGCTTGGCGGCAGCCATGTCGAGACGCTTGGTGACGGTCTTGAGGGCAGCCTGGGCCTTCTCGGCGTCGCCCTCGGCGACGGCGGACTGGACGTGCTTGGTCAGCGTCTTGAGCTCGGACTTGACAGCCTTGTTACGCATGCGAGCTGCCTCATTGGTGCGGATACGCTTCTTCTGAGACTTGATGTTTGCCACTTCTGGAGTTCCTTTCGAGTTCCTTGCAAAAAATGTATGACACCTCTGAGACACGGTGAGGTCATGCAAGCGCCTACTATAGCACGCTCCCCCTCAAAGGGATAGAACGAATTTGTCAAATAGGCAGGTATCATCACGATTTTCTCAAGATGTTCGTAATCCAGAGCAAAAGCGCGGCCTCAGAATCGGCCGAACCCTTGAGCGCGAGCTCTACATCGACCGCCCCCTCGAGCGCCGCGACGAGCTCTGCCATCGAAAAGCGACGTGCCCAGGTCAAGTGATTCTTGACCTGCCAGGACTGGAGCTTGAGCGTTGCGGCCAGCTCACGACCCTGTCCGCGCGCATCGAGCGCCTTGGCGACGATAAGCTCGCGGATGCGGCCGCACAGCAACGTGTAAGTCCACACGTAGCTCTTGGCGGGCAATAGATTGAAAAGCTCGAGCGAGCGTCGCATGTCACGTGCCGAGACCGCATTGAGAAAGTCCCAGGGTTGAACCTCGGCCGTACGTACAATCCAGCGCTCAACGTCGGCAAGCTCAATCTGGGGCGCCTCGACCATCTGGGCAAGCTTAGCCAAGTCGTTATCGAGCATGCGAGTGTTCTCGCCCGAACGCGAGACGAGCTCCTCGGCGGCCGCCGTCGAGATCGACTTGCCGCGCTGCGTCGCCATCTGCTGCACGCGACGCGGTAGCTCCCAGCGCTTGGTGCCGGAGCAATCGATCACGGCCTTCTTATCGATCTTGGCGATCGCCTTATACAGGCGTGTGTTCTTGGCAAGCGAGTCGGCAATGATGAGGCAGACCGTTGTGGGGCTGGGACTCGCCAAATACTCGACAAGCGGCTCCGAGACCGCCTTGGCGAGCTTTGAACAGCCGTCAAGGATTACCAGGCGAAACTCGCTGCCCATCGGAAAGGTGTTAAGCGATCCGATAATCGACTCGATATCGGGGTCTTTGGTCATATCGCGCTCGTCGAGGTTGAACTCGACCATGCCCGTCTTTTCCAGACGCGCTTTCATACGCGAGACGGCGTGATCGCGCTTGACGCCGTCGGTACCGACGATCAGATATGCCGGCAGCAGACCGATTTCGGACATTGCGCTCCCCTCCCGCAGGCCTTCGTATTCGTTCCGTGCCATTCTAGCCCAGGGGCCCACCACACGCCAACGACGTCGTCACGGTCGCTGGCATCGCATCGTAAAGCCCTTCGCGGTCGGCGTGATGGTGATATCGCCGTGTTCGATAGTGCACGCGAACACACCGCCCGCTTCCTTAACGGCATCGATGCAGGCATCGGACGGATGGCCGTATCGATTCCCCTCGCCCGCGCTCGCGAGGGAAAGCTCAGGCTTCAGGACGTCCAGCGACTCACCATCGACTGAAACCTTAGAGCCGTGATGCCCAAGTTTAAGGACATCGATATCCCCCACCTCCTGCACGAATTCCCGTTCTTGGTCGAGCTCGGCATCACCGGTGAGGAGCATACGCAGGCCCTTGCCTTCCTGAATATAAGAGAGCAGCAGGACAAGCGAGTCCTCATTTCCCTCGCCATCCACGGACTCGAATGGCCACATCACGCGAGCGCAAAATGAGCCGATGTCGACCGTATCCCCACGGCGCACCTGCCGATACTCCACGCCAGGTCGGTTCAATACTTCGGCAGGAGCATCCTCCAGCGCATCCGCCGCCACGGCAATCGTTCCGACCGAAAACTGTTCGAGCACGGCAGGCAGACCACCCCAGTGGTCCTCATCCCAATGCGTCACAAAGACGGCATCGATATGGTGCACGTTATTGCGAACCAACGCCGCCACCACGCGCTCGTCGAGCCCGCAGTCGACGAGTGCTACTGCACCGCCCTCGCGGATAAGAATCGCATCGGCCTGGCCCACATCGAGTACCGTCACCGAAGGCGGAGCGAATCGATCCCAAAAGACGTACGGAATCGCAGCCAAGAGCACCAGACATGCAAGCCCCACCGCCATAGGGAGTGCACGGGGACGCGGCCACCAGACCAGCAGGGCCGCCAGCAAACACGGCACTAGGTAAATCCACACGCTATCGGGCGGCACGCTCACGGATGCACCCGGCACGGCGGCAAACAGCTGCTCGAAGAACAGCGCGCAACGGGCGGCAATCATGGGCACAACGAGCGCCCAAGCCCGCAACGGTCCCACGAGCGAAAAGGGAACCAGCACGATCGACACAGCAAGCAGTACGCTCACCACCGGACCAATGACCGCATTTGCCAACGGAGCAATGAGCGAGAACGTACCGAAGGCAGGAATGGTAATGGGGAGCGTCGCCAACTGCGAGCACAGTGTGACGGAAAGCATACTGGCAATGCCCGATGGCACACCCAGCTCACCCAAAGCGTAGGAGGCGTACGGGCAAAAGCACAGGATGGCAAAGACGCTGGCACATGAAAGCTGAAAGCCTATCTCGAACAGCACCGTCGGCCGCAGTAGCACAAAGATGGACATGGTTGCGAAGAGTGCCGATGCGCCGTGCCGGCGACGCCCCGCGCCGTTTACGACAAGCGTCGTGAACACCATGCAGCACGCGCGCACGGCCGAGGGAGACGCGCCCGTAAAAGCAGCGTAGCCCACAAGCGTTATCGCCAATATCGCCCGCTGAAGACCACGTGAGCACCGAGTCTTTTGCAACACACCCTCGATTACAAACCCAACGATAGCCAAATGGCTGCCCGAGACGGCGATTAGATGCGCCGTTCCCGTCACCGAAAACCAGTCGCCCGCCGGTTGGGCGTGCAGCTCGGCCGAACGACCGCAGACGACACCGGCTATGAACGCACGCGCCGGGTCGGTCGCAGGCGCGATGGACGCAAGCAGCCCATTTCGCAGCCGAAGCAGCGGCCCCGGAGAGCCCTCATCGACCGATAAAATCCGAACGGCTTTTACCTTGCATACCTCGCCTCGGAGCACACGCGATCGTCCATACGCATCGTTCTCAAAACGTGAAACGCGACCGATAACACGCATGTGCGCCCCGACCCTGAGCTCGCGGTCACACGATAGGCGAACCGTTGCCAAGTTCTTGCCGTCCGCGCGTGCCTCGCAGGTATAGGAATACACGTCGTCGTTTATGGATGGATCACCCTGCACGACAAACTCGAGGCTGCTTGCCGCTCGAGCGTCGAGCGCCTTCGAGGCGCTTAGCGCGCCCACAGCCCACCACGCCGAGACGACCGCTCCCGCCACGAGACCGACGGACGCGGCATACAGCCACCGCTTCCAAGGGGCAAGCCGCGCACAAGATTGAGCCAGCACAACGAATACCGCCGCCGCGACGGGAATGGCCCATAGCGGCCCGACCGCCGGCGCCTGCTCCCTCAGCAGCGCATCAGCGGTCACGTTGAGCACCAAGGCGCAGCTCATGCACATGCCGGCACACAGGGCCATCGTCCACGGCATCAGGGGCCGCGGAGGCATCACATGCTCGCGCTCGGTCGCACTCATACGCAGATGCAATCTTTGATTTTGGCAAGCTTCTTCTCGCCGATTCCCGACACACGCATCAGATCGTCAACCGAAGCAAAAGCACCGTTCTTTGTCCGCTCATCGATAATCGACTGGGCCATGGAGGGACCGATGCCCGAGAGCGTCTGTAGCTCTGCCGCGCTTGCCGTATTGATATTTACTAGGCCTGTTGCGCCACTCACACCCGATGATGCGGAAGCCCCACCAACAACACCGGCTTCCGCAATGGACGCCTGCTGCTCCCCTACCGTTGGAACGTGAATCTTCTGTCCATCGACGACCTTAGATGCCCGATTGAGCCCCGTAACGTCTGCCTCGGGCGCCAGCCCGCCGGCGGCATCAATCGCCTGAGCCACCCGCGCGCCATCCTTGAGGCGATATACACCGGGCGACACAACGGCGCCATCGACATCGACATAGACCTCTGCCGCGGCAGAAGCCTTAGTCGAAGAACCTTCGGATGTCTTTCCGCTCGAGGCATCACCGGATCCCGGCTCCACCAACGAGCCCGTACCGTCAGTGCGCTCAAACGACACACCACCGGCACCGCCGCCAAGGTTCGCCATCGCCAAGCCGCTCGCCATCGCAATGACGACCAGTATCGCCATCACCACTGCCTTATGACCGAGCAGCTTGTCCGCCAAGCGGTCCATCCGTTTGACCCGTTCGTGTTGTTCGCGCTGCGCCATAGCAAAACCTCCCAACACCATCGTGTCAGGAAAGGAGCCCTGCAACAGCCACGCTCCAAAACCGGTTTTAGCGGTCAAACCAAAAACCGACCAAAACCTTGCACAAATCTGTCCATTTATTCAGGCACACGTCAGCAAATGAACACTTAGCCGCAAAATGCCCAGATAGCAAAAGACCGACGATGCAAGCGCATCGTCGGTCTATGCACAAATTTACTCGTGATCTTGGTAAATCTCACGCGGAGCAAGCTCCGAATGTTTGCGCTTTAAGGTCTTAGGGGCCTTATACGTGTTGCTTTCGAAGTCGATGTACTCGGTCTGCTTGAGCAGGCGCTCGATCATCTCCTCGTGATCGAACAACTCCCAGGCCTCATGCACGGCATCGAGTTTAGCGTGCGTCTCGGGACGGCGCGGCATAAACAGCGTGCAGCAGTCGGGAGCAGCCTCGGTCGAGATATCGAACGTACCGATCTCCTCAGCGCGCGCGATGATCTCCTGCTTGTCCGAACCGATGAGCGGACGGAACACGGGGATCTTCACGGCCTCGTTAACGGCCATGATATTCTCAAGCGTTTGGGAGGCAACCTGCCCAAGCGATTCGCCCGTCACGATGGCCTTGGCGCCCTCGATGTGTGCAATGCGCTCGGCAACCGAATACATAATGCGGCGATACATGATCACGCGCAGGTTGCTGGGACAGGTGACCGAAATCTCACGCTGGCAGTCGCCAAACGGCACCACGTACAGGCGGCCGATCTGGACACCCGGCTCAAGCGCACGGATGATGTCCTGCACCAAATACTCGCTCGTATCGGGCGTCTGCGGACGACCAGAGAAATGCACCGGCACGCACACCGCGCCGCGACGCGCGAGCATCCAGGTCGCCACCGGAGAATCGATACCCGACGACAGCAGCGTCACGACCTTGCCGGCAGAACCAACCGGCAGACCGCCCACGCCGCGCTCGGAGCGCGCATACACATAAACGCTACCCTGGACCACCAGTACGTGCACCATCGCATCGGGGTCGTGCATTTGAACCTTTTTATCGGGGAAGGCCTCACACAGCACCTCGCCCACCTGACGATTGATGTCAATCGAGGTGAGCTCATAGTCAGTATTGGAGCGCTTGGCGTGCACCTTAAACGAATCGAAGGAACCAAACTCACGCAGCGCCTTCACGGCGGCAGCACAGTACTCCTGAGGGTCGCGATTGGTGTGATACGCCAAAGACACACGAGCAACGCCGGGAACGGTGCGAATGACACGCGCCGCCTCGTCGGCCTGATGCTCGTTAAAGGTCACGAGGATATAACCGGAAATTCGAGACACGGCATTCACGGAAAAGGCGGCCAAGGCCGCCTTGATGTTATCCATGAGGATATGCTCAAAATGTGCACGGTTCTTACCCTTCAGTCCAACCTCGTGATAGTGGACCAGGCAGACGCGAGCCGCCATTTAGGCTTCAGCAACCTTGTGGCCGAGCGCCTTCTCATAACGGGCCTCGTCGTAAGAGATGTCGCCGTCGACAATCTCATCCATAGCCATCGAAATGGTATCGGCACCGGAAAGCCCGATGGTGATGTCATCGACATCCTGGACGGCAAGCACGCGGTTGTGCTGGCCACGCAGCATGCTATTGATGTCGCAGGCGCGCTTGGAGGCAAGCGAAGCGAGCAGGAAGCGGTTGTGATCGGTCTTCTCCAGAAGATCGTCAATGCAAGGCTTTACAACGGACACGGACCTCAGATCCTTTCATGCATATCGAGAACGCGAACGAGCTCATCGGTCGCGCGGTCGAGATCGTCATTAACCACGACGTCGTCGTAGCGGTCGGCAAGGGCAAGCTCATCGGCGGCGTTTGCCATACGCAGCTCAATCGTCTCGGGCGTCTCGGTACCGCGACCGACTAGACGCTCGCGAAGCACCTCGAGCGAAGGTGGCTTGATAAAGATCAGCACGGCCTCGGGGAAACGCTCCTTCACCTGCAGGGCACCCTGGACATCGATCTCCAAAATCAGAGATGCGCCAGAGGCGAGCTTGGATGTGACCTCGCTCACCAACGTGCCGTAGCAGTTACCGTGGACCTCGGCCCACTCAACAAACTCACCGTTTGCCACGCGGCGGTCGAACTCCTCGCGCGTCAGAAAAAAGTAGTTGACGCCGTCGACCTCACCTTTGCGTGGTGCTCGCGTGGTAGCCGAAACCGTCAGGCCCAGGTTCGAGCGGCGCTCGCGCACACGAGTGACGAGCGTACCCTTCCCTGCGCCTGACGGTCCAGAAATCACAAAGAGCTTGGAATCCTGAGCGCTCACTTATTTGGTCAGCTGCTCGAGGAGCTGCTCGCGCTGACGGACGCCGAGGCCCTGGACGCGACGGGTAGCGGAGATACCAAGCTCCTCCATGATCTTGGCGGCCTTGGCCTTGCCATAACCAGGAAGAGACTCGATGAGGGTGGAAACCTTCATGCGGGAAGCGATGGGGTCATCGGAGTTGAGCACGGACTCGAGGGACTTCTCGCCCTTCTTGATCTGCTCGCGAAGCTCAGCGCGGGCGTGACGTGCGGCAGCAGCCTTCTCAAGAGCCTGCTTACGCTGCTCATCGGTAAGCTGAGGGAGTGCCATTCGTACCTCCAAATAGTTGGGTTATATCTGATTCAATAATTGGCATTTTAGCACGTAGAACGTACAAAATGCCCAATCGCGGCTCCATAGGTTAGACGATACCCGCAAAAAGTGCAATATACTGCGCCCAAAGTTAAGCCCCTGACCTGCGATTCCACACAAAGGATGGGAAAGTTTACGCAGGCACAGGGGCTATTTTGTGCTAATGAGACCCAAAAGTGGTGACTTAGGGGAATCTTTTAGGCGACGTTTTCGACCAGCTCGGCGACGATGGCGTCAAAGGCGGCAACCGGATCGTCGGCGCCGGTGATGGGACGGCCCACCACAATGTGGCTTGCGCCACGCTCGATAGCCTGGGAAGGCGTCGCCACGCGGGACTGGTCACCAAGGGCGGCACCCACCGGACGCACACCCGGAGTCACGATCAGGGCATCAGGGCCCAGCAGCTCACGCATGTCGTGAGCCTCCATCGGCGAGCACACGATGCCATCGATGCCGTTGGCCTGAGCGAGCTTTGCCAGGCGGGCGGCCTCCTCAGCCACGGGCGACTCGACACCGATCTCGCTCAAGGCATCCTGATTCATGCTCGTGAGCACGGTGATGGCGACGAGCTTGGCGCGGTCCTCGCGCGCCTCCTCGGCACCCTCGCGGCAGGCAGCGAGCATGGCGCCCGAACCCAAGCCGTGAACCGAGAGCAGGTCGGCACCGGCAAGCGAGGCCGAACGGGCGGCACCGCGAACCTGATGCGGAATATCATGGAACTTAAGGTCAAGGAAGACCTTAAAGCCCAGGTCCTTAAAGGTCTTGACGATCTCGGGGCCCTCAGCGTAATAGAGCGTCATACCAACCTTAAGCCAGGCGGCATGGCCCGAAAGCTCGTGGGCGAGCTCGAGCGCACGCTCACGATCGCAGTCGAGGGCGACGATTACGCGGTCGCGGGCATCGGTCTCTAGCATTCGAAAGCACCTACCAGCTCGTTGATGTCCTTTACGCCCTGGGACTCGGCCCAGGCCTCGAGCTCATGCGCGATCTTGAGCGAAGCGCACGGATCGACGAAGTTGGCCATGCCGACCGACACGCAGGTGGCGCCGGCCAGGATAAACTCAGCCGCATCCTCGCCGGTCATGACACCGCCGACACCGTTGATGGGGATATCGACGGCCTGGGCAACCTCCCAGACCATGCGCACGGCGATGTGGTGGCACAGCGGGCCCGAAAGGCCGCCCTTGGGCTTGGCCACGCGGGACTTGCGGGTATGGACGTCGATGGCCATGCCCTGGATGGAGTTGATGACTGAAAGGCCGTCGGCGCCGGCAGCCTCGAGGGCCTTGGCGATCTCGGCGACGTTGACCGGAGCCATCTTCACGAACAGCGGCTTATCGGTCACCTTGCGGCAGGCAGCCATAACGGAAGAGGCGCCCTCGGGCGTGGAGCCCATGGCGGCACCGCCGGCGGCGATATTAGGGCAGCTCACGTTGATCTCGTAGCCGGCAGCCCAGGGGCACAGCTCGACATACATCTCGAGTGCGCGGACAAACTCGTCAACGGAGTGGCCGGCAACCTGACAGATGACCTGGCAGCCGTCCTTGGACAGCTGTTCGAGCCACGGACCGGACTCGCGGGCAAAGGCGGCCACGCCGGGGTTCTGAAGGCCCACGGAGTTGATCATACCGCCGGGAATCTCGGCCATGCGGGGCGCGGGATTGCCGGGCCAGGGCTCGGCAGCGCAACCCTTGGTGGTGATGGCACCCAGCTGGGAGACATCAAAGAAGTTCTGGAACTGCCAGCCGTAGCCAAAGGTACCGGCTGCGGTGTTGATGGGGTTTTGCATCTTGACGCCGCCGAAATCGACGGCCATGTTCACGGTACCCACTAGAAGACCACCACCTTGGAAGCATCGAACACGGGGCCGCACATGCAGGCGCCCTTCATACCGTCGACCGTCTCGACATTGCAGGTGTTGCAGGCGCCAAAGCCGCAGCTCATCATGCGCTCGAGCGACACCTCGCAGTACGCGCCGGCCTCGGCGGCAGCGGCGGCGACCTTCTTCATCATGACGGCGGGGCCGCAGCTGGCCACATAGTCGTAGCCGCCCTCGCCGAGCAGCTCGGCTGCCGGGTCGGTGCAAAAACCGTGCGTGCCCAGCGTGCCATCATCGGTGCACACGTTAACCGTATCGCACAGCGCGCGGAACTCATCGACGCCCACGGCCTTGGACGCGGTGCCAAAACCCAGGCACACGTCGACGGCTACACCCTGCTCGGCAAGCTTGTCGGCAAGGCACAGCACGGGCGGAACACCGATGCCACCGGCGACGAGCAGGGCCTTCCTGGTGCCCTCGGGTACCATCCAGCCACGGCCACCGGGGCCCAGCAGGTTAGAGGTGGAGCCAGGGCCCATCTGGGACAAACGACGGGTATCGTCGCCCACGACGGCGTACCACAGCTCGACGGTGCCAGCCTCGGCGTCGGCGCGGTAGTAGCTCAGGGGCACGCGAAGCAGCGAGGACGCATCGCCGGGTACGGCGATGTTCACAAACTGACCGGGCTTGAGCGCACTTGCAAGCTTGGGGGCCGAGATGACGAGCGAGAAGATGCCGTCGGCAATCTCCCGGTTCGAGACGACCTCGAAGTCGTGCATGCGTGCAGTGGAAGGTGTGGGCATAGACGCTCCAATCCCCCATGCGGTTGCATGGTCCAAACGAACAGAAAGCGCGGCACCGCAAGGGCGCCGCGCACAAAAGCGATAAGGCTATGCTAGCAGATGCAGCCGTCGGCAAGCGTCTGCTTACCGCCGACAAACACATCGGTGGCACGACCGGTGAGCGTGCGGCCGGCAAAACCGGAGTTCTCGGCGCGCGACTCGTAACCGTCCTCGCCAACCGTCCAGGTGGCGGACGCGTCGAACACGGTCAGGTCGGCAACGGAGCCCGCCTTGACCTGAACCTGGTCGAGACCCAGGATCTCACGCGGCTTGATGGCCATGAGCTCGACCATGCGGCCCATGCTCATCTTGCCCGTGTTGACCAGCTCGGTGAGTACGAGCGACAGCGAGGTCTCGAGGCCGATCATACCAAAGGGCGCAAGCTCGAACTCACGGGCCTTCTCCCACGGGGTGTGAGGAGCGTGATCGGTGACGATAACGTCGACGGTGCCGTCGATGACGCCCTGACGGATGGCCTCGGCATCCTCCTCGGTGCGCAGCGGCGGATTGACCTTGAGCGAGGTGTTGTAGGTCTCGTCCAAGTCGTTCTCGGTCAGAAACATGTGGTGCGGGGTGGCCTCGCAGGTCACCTGGACGCCAGCGGCCTTACCGGCACGCACGAGCTCGAGACCGTGAGCGGTGGAGATGTGCTGGATGTGCAGCTTGGCACCGGTCAGCTTGGCGATCTCGATGTCGCGGGCGATCTGGAGCTCCTCGCCGGCAGCCGGCCAGCCCTCGAGAGCCAGACGGGTCGAGACCTTGCCCTCGTTGATCTGGCCGTGGCCGACCAGGTCCTCGTCCTGGCAATGGCTCATAAAGACCTTGCCGAACATCTTGCCGTAGTCCATGCAGCGACGGAGCATACCCGCGCCCTGCACGCCGCGACCGTCGTCGGTGAAGGCGACGGCGCCGTGGGCGACCATATCGCCCATCTCGGACATGGCCTCGCCCTTAAGACCGCGGGTCATGGCGCCCGACGGATAGACGCGGCAGTGACCGACCTCGGCAGCACGGGACTTGACGAACTCCACGACAGTGCCGTTATCGGTGACGGGATCGGTGTTGGGCATGGAGCACACGCCGGTAAAGCCGCCCTTGGCAGCTGCGCGGGTGCCGCTCTCGATGTCCTCTTTGACCTCGTAGCCGGGCTCGCGAAGGTGAACGTGCATATCCACCAGGCCGGGGACGAGGTACTTGCCGGAAAGGTCGCGGACCTCGGCTCCCTCGACGGCGAGATTCTCGCCGACCTCGGCGATCTTGTCGCCGTCAATCAGGACGTCAACGACACCGTCAAGCTCGACGGACGGGTCGACGACGTGGGCATTCTTAAGAAGCAAGGCCATTATCGGCACCTCCAAGCAGCAGATACAGGATAGCCATACGCACGCAGATACCGGCGTAGACCTGCTCCAGGATGACGGAGCGTTGCGGGTGGTCGGCCATATAGGAATCGAACTCGACGCCGCGGTTGATGGGGCCCGGGTGGCAGATGATCGCGTCGGGCTTCATGAGCTTCTCGCGGTCCTTGGTCAGGCCGAAGAGCTTGTGGTACTCGCGAATGGTCGGGAACGGGGCACCCTCGAGGCGCTCCTGTTGCACGCGCAGCATGTAGACGACGTCCAGCTCGGGCAGGACGGAATCGAGGTCGCTCGTCACGTGGTCGCAGCCCAGAACCTCGGGCGCCGGCGGCAGCAGCGTGCCGGGGGCGACGGCGTAGGTCTCGCAGCCCATGATCTTAAGGGCGGGGATCAGCGAGCCGCAGACGCGGGAGTGGGCGATATCGCCGACGACGGCGACCTTCAGACCGTGGAAGTCACCCTTGTGCTCCCAGATGGTGTACAGGTCGAGCAGGGCCTGCGTAGGATGGTTGTGCTTGCCGTCACCGGCGCAGATGACGCTTGCGGGCGAGTTCTGCGTGACGATGTAGGGAGCGCCGGCGTGCTTATCGCGCACGACAATGCAGTCGATCTTATAGGCGTTGAGGGTCTCGACGGTGTCGACGAGGCTCTCGCCCTTGACCGTGGAGGTCGAGGAGCCGCCAAAGTTAAGGCTGTCGGCCGAAAGACGCTTCTCGGCGAGCTCGAAGGAGCTGCGGGTGCGCGTCGAGGGCTCGTTGAACATGTTGACGATGGTCTTGCCCTTGAGCGTGGGGACCTTCTTGATGGCACGCTCGTTGACCTCGGAGAACGCCTTGGCGGTCTCGAGGATGAGCTTGATGTCCTCTTCGGAGTACTCGGTAATGTCGATCAGGTGCTTATGGTTGAACGCCACGGTACTACTCACCTCCCAGCGGCGCGGAGCCCACGTGGGAACCCGGCGCGACGTCGTTAATCTCGACGGCGGTGTGGCCGTCGACTTCCTTCATATATAGGTGCACGTTCTCCTCATGCGACGAGGGAACGTTCTTGCCGACAAAGTCCGGCGAGATGGGGAGCTCACGGTGGCCGCGGTCAACGAGGACTGCCAGCTCAATGCGGCTCGGACGGCCCAGGTCCATGACGGCGTCGAGAGCGGCGCGAATGGTACGGCCCGTATACAGGATGTCGTCCACCAGCACGACGCGCTTGCCGTCGACGCTAAAGGGAATGTTGGTAGCGTGAATCGCGGGAGCGAAATTGGTCGCATAGTCATCGCGATAGAAGCTGATGTCGAGGCTGCCGAGCGGAACGTCGACGCCCTCGATCTCCTTGATCTCCTCGGCGAGCTTCTTTGCCAGAAGGTCGCCGCGCGTGACGATGCCGACCAGAGCGAGGTCTTCACAGCCCTCGTTGCGCTCGAGAATCTCGTGCGCGATGCGGGTCATCGCTCGATTGACGGCGGTCTCGTCCATGATGACCGCCTTGGGGGAAGTCGTGCCCATCGATCTCCTTCCTCACATGTCTTGACTGCTGACACAGTCAAAAAATAGATGCCCGACCGCTCAAAGCGGACCAGACACCCACAGGAAGGGCTGCTCTTTGGCAGCAATGTAATTCCATGTGGGTATCTCGTACCCCTTTAATGGTCAAGGGATAGTGTAGCCAACCTCGAGCTTAATTGCGAGCATAAATACAGAGCAATCCGTAAACGGAGCCCAATGCTCCATAAACCTATATATATTTGTGGGACGAGCTTGAAAACGCACGCACGAGCTGGCATAATCCCCTCTGCTGCACGCAAATCGGATCTACGTCCAGGGCCGTGGCGTGAGCACTATCGCCAAAAGAGGAATATCTCTGTGTAGATTACGCACAGGGAGCTGCTTCTGTGCTATAGTTCAGGCTTGTTTGTTAACGCGACATGTTCGTTTGTCGCCCAAGGAGGGTCAGTTATGTCCAAAGTTTGCGAAGTTTGCGGTAAGCACCCCGTTGCCGGTCGCTCCATCAGCCACTCTCACCGCGTCACCAACCGTAAGTTCCGCCCCAACATCCAGCGCGTCTACGTCGTCGTCGATGGTCACCGTCGCAAGATGAACGTTTGCTCCACCTGCCTCAAGTCTGGCAAGGTTGCGCGCTCCTAAATAAGGTCTTACCAACAAGTACCTCGGACTCTCCGGGTCAAAGACCTCGCGTTCATATAGAACTTACCAAAGGCGCCCTCCCCTACGGAGGGCGCCTTTTTGCACTCATTGGGGACAGACTTACATGAGTGTTTTCACGCATTGGGGACAGACATGACGTACGTATGCGGCGCACCGACTGGCTCCGGCCCCTGCCTCACGCTGCATCCTTCCAGCCTGCAGTTGCCTTGGTCACGCTCGTGGCGCCGATACCGGTGATACGGGCAATTTGCTTAACCGTGAGATGTGCCCGCCTGAGCCTCAGCAGGCAGGCGTCGCGTTCGGGGCGTGGCAGGGCCTTGAGCAACGAAGGATCTATGCTCGGCAGAACTTCGCGCGCAACGGAAAGGGCCTCCTCATCGGGGATCCGCCGGCGTAGAAGAACCTCCATTGACCAGATGCGCCCGGCAACTTTCTCGAGATGCTCGCAATAGCAACGGGAGCCTCCGACAATATCGAGCATAGGGGCCGCATCACAGATGTCAAAGGGATCATAGCCCAGCTGATACGCCTTATAGCTTGACCAGCGGTACGCCTCGAGCGAGTCAAGCGCACCTTTCACGGGATTGAGATGAATATAGTCGAGCAGCTGCACCGCCTGCGTGTCCGACTCAACCGCGACCCGCGAATAGCGATTGTCAAACAGATGTCCCGTTCTCCCCGTTTTCGCATTGAAATACTTAGCATATGCCGTCAGCGCGCACTGCATTGCCTTTGAAAGGTTGTCAAATGGGTCATCAACCATCAAATGGAAGTGGTTGTCCATAAGGCACCAAGCCAACACCGCCACGTCATGGCGCGCAAACCTGTCCGAGATATCCGATAAGAAACGATATCGGTCAGAGTCATCTTCAAAAATAATCTGTTTGGAGTTGCCACGGTCAAAGACGTGGTAATAGCCGGTGAGCGAAACGGCGCGGGCGCATCGAGGCATAATCTCTCCTTTCAAAACTGTTCAGGCAACACCTAAAAGGAGAGAAGCAACGCGAAATGCTGAGCCTGTAATCTATTTATATCCAACGAGCGGCAATAACAGGCCCAGAACGGCAAAATGGCAAAACGATGTCTGTCCCAAATGAGTGAAAGCACTCATGTAAGTCTGTCCCCAATGAGCGGGTCAATGCATTGGGCAGATATATTTAGTTGAAACGGTTCATTTGATTGAAGCGTTTTAGTTTGTCTTTTACGGGAATCTGACCGTTCACCGAATTATTTCTTGCTATCATGCAAGGCGTAGGGTAAATCTCCGATCGCAAGGAGACACAAATGGTGAAAAAGTCACCGGAAAACACTACTCCCGCAATTGTGGACAACGTAGAGGCGCTTGAGGCTAAGCTCGCTCAGATGCGAGAGGCCCAGGCGCTTTTTGCTACGTACACGCAGGAGCAGGTCGACAAGATCTTCTATGAGGCCGCCATGGCCGCCAACAAGGCTCGTATCCCGTTGGCGAAGATGGCCATCGAGGAGACCGGCCGCGGCGTTCTTGAGGACAAGGTCATCAAGAACCACTACGCCGCAGAGTACATCTACAACGCTTACAAGAACACCAAGACCTGTGGTGTCCTGGAGCGCGACGAGGCTTACGGCATCACCAAGATTGCCGAGCCCATCGGCATCGTGGGCGCCGTCATCCCGACGACCAACCCCACCTCCACCGCGATCTTCAAGACGCTGATCAGCCTGAAGACCCGTAACGGCATCATCATCTCCCCGCACCCGGCAGCCGCCAAGTGCACCATCGCCGCCGCCAAGCTCGTGCTTGACGCCGCCGTCAAGGCCGGCGCCCCCGAGGGCATCATCGGCTGGGTCGATGTCCCCTCCATCGAGCTGACCAATATGGTCATGCGCGACGTCGACATCATCCTCGCCACCGGTGGCCCGGGCATGGTCAAGGCCGCCTACTCCTCGGGCAAGCCCGCCCTGGGCGTTGGCGCCGGTAACACCCCGGTCATCATCGACGACACTGCCGACGTGCTGCTCGCCGTCAACTCCATCATCCACTCCAAGACCTTCGACAACGGCATGATCTGCGCTTCCGAGCAGTCCGTGACCGTCATCGACACCATCTATGACCAGGTCAAGGCCGAGTTCCAGAAGCGCGGCTGCTACTTCGTCAAGCAGGGTGCCGAGATGGAGGCCCTGCGTGCCGCCATGTTCAAGAACGGCGCCCTCGATCACCGCATCCCCGGCATGGCTGCCGCCAAGATCGCCGAGCTCGCCGGTATCGAGGTTCCCGCCAAGACCAAGATTCTGATTGCCGAGGTCACCTCCACCGACCCCGCCAAGGAGGAGTTCTCCCACGAGAAGCTCTCCCCGGTCCTGGCCATGTACCACGCCAAGGACTTCCAGGAGGCCGTCGACAAGGCCGAGCACCTGGTGCTCGCCGGTGGCCCGGGCCACACCGCCTCTCTGTACGTGCACCCCGCCCAGGCCGAGAAGATCAGCCTGTTCGAGCACGTCATGAAGGCCTGCCGTATCGTCATCAACACCCCGTCCTCGCACGGCGGCATCGGTGACCTGTACAACTTTGGCATGAAGCCGTCTCTGACCCTGGGCTGCGGCTCCTGGGGCGGCAACTCCGTCTCCGAGAACGTTGGGGTGAAGCACTTGATCAACGTTAAGACTGTGGCCGAGCGCCGTGAGAACATGCTGTGGTTCCGCGCTCCCGAGAAGGTCTACTTCAAGAAGGGTTCCACGCCCGTCGCCCTCGACGAGCTGGGCAACGTCATGGGCAAGAAGCGTGCCTTCATCGTCACCGACCAGTTCCTCTTCAAGAACGGCAACACCCGCGCCATCGAGGCCAAGCTCGACGAGATGGGCATCGCCCACGACTGCTTCTACGACGTCGAGCCCGATCCGTCGCTGCAGTGCGCACGTCGCGGCGCCAAGCAGATGGCTCTCTTTGAGCCGGACGTCATCATCGCCGTCGGCGGTGGCTCCGCTATGGACGCCGGCAAGATCATGTGGATGATGTACGAGCACCCCGAGTGCAAGTTTGAGGACATGGCCATGGACTTCATGGACATCCGCAAGCGTATCTTCACCTTCCCCGAGATGGGCAAGAAGGCCTACTTCGTCGCCGTCCCGACCTCCTCGGGTACCGGCTCCGAGTGCACGCCGTTCGCCATCATCACCGACAAGGAGACCGGCATCAAGTGGCCGCTCGCCGACTACGCGCTGCTCCCCAACATGGCTATCGTCGACGCCGACAACTGCATGACCGCCCCGCGCGGCCTGACGGCTGCCTCCGGCATCGACGTCATGACCCACGCCATCGAGTCCTACGTCTCCATCATGGCTTCCGACTACACCAAGGGCCTCTCCGAGCGCGCTGCTAAGCTCGTCTTCGAGAACCTGCCCTCCAGCTTCACGAACGGCGCCAAGGACCCGCATGCCCGCGAGGAGATGCACAACGCCTCCTGCATGGCCGGTATGGCCTTCGCCAACGCCTTCCTGGGCCTCAACCACTCCATGGCCCACAAGCTCGGCGCTTTCCACCACCTGCCCCACGGCCTCGCAAACGCCGTCATCCTGACCCGCGTCATGCGCTACAACGCCGCCGAGGCTCCCGTCAAGATGGGTACCTTCTCCCAGTATCCTTACCCCAACGCGCTGCACAACTACGCCGAGATGGCCAAGTACTGCGGCATCGAGGGCAAGGACGACAAGGAGGTCTTCGAGAACTTCATCACGAAGCTCGAGGAGCTCAAGGACTTCATCGGCGTCAAGAAAACCATCGCCGACTACGGTGTTGACGAGCAGTACTTCCTCGACACCCTCGACGAGATGACCGAGCAGGCATTCAACGACCAGTGCACCGGCGCTAACCCGCGCTACCCGCTCATGAGCGAGATCAAGGAGCTCTACCTGGACGCCTACTACGGCCGCGAGCCTCAGGACTACGCCGTCTGCTAGTTTTAGCACGGTTTTTAACGGCGGGGGTGCACGGGTGTTTCACACACCCCCGCCGTCGCTTCTATCGCATCGTTGAAAGGATGCAACCATGCTGCTACCCGATTCCAAGACCGAGCTCGTCCGCCGTGGCAACAAGGTCGTTTACGACCTTGGCGACAAGATCGTCAAGGTCTTTAACGAGACCAAGCCTGTCTCCGACGTGTTCAACGAGGCTTTGAATCTTGCCCGCATCAATGAGTGCGGCATCCGCAGCCCCAAGGCTCTCGAGGTTTCCCAGCTCGAGAACGCCAACGGCTGGGCGCTCGTGACCGAGAAGGTTCCGGGCACCACCCTTGCCGAGAAGATGACTGCCGAGCCCCAGCGCTTTGGTGAGTACCTCGAGATGTTCGTCGACCTCCAGATCGAGATCCACGGCTACACCTCCCCGCTGCTCAACCGTCAGCGCGACAAGTTCGCCCGCATGATCGACAGCCTTGATCAGCTCAATGCCACCACGCGCTACAACCTTCAGGAGCGTCTGGACGGCATGACCAAGGAGTTCAAGGTCTGCCACGGCGACTTCAACCCCTCCAACGTCATCGTCGGCGACGACGGCCAGCTCTATGTGTGCGACTGGGCACACGCCACCCAGGGCTCCCCTGCTGCCGACGTTGCCACCACCTACCTGCTCTTTGCCCTCAACAGCAAGGATCAGGCCGAGGCCTACCTGGAGCTCTACTGCGACCGCGCCGACATGCCCATGCAGGTCGTGCGTCAGTGGACGAGCATCGTCGCCGCTTCCGAGCTCGCTCGTAAGCGCAACGTGAACGATGAGTTCCTTAAGAACTGGATCGACGTCGTCGATTATCAGTAATATCTGAGCGATTTAATTCGCATCGGAGGCACAAAGGAAAACCCCGCAGCTCGCATAGGCTGTGGGGTTTTCCTTTTAGATATCGAGGATGCTACAAGATAAAAGGACAGCCCCGCATCTCCCCGATCTGGAGAAATGCGGGGCCGTCCCGTATATCGAACTACAAGCGAAATCGTCGATTAACGACGGGCCGCCTTAACAAGCTCGGCAACCTTGGCGACGACCTCGTCGATCGCCACATCCTCGCGCTCGCCCGTGGAACGGTCCTTGAGCTCGACGGTGCCGTTCTTAAGGCCACGCTTGCCGAGCACCACCTGATACGGGAAGCCCATGAGGTCGTTATCGGCAAACTTAAAGCCGGGACGCTCATCGCGATCGTCGACGACGACCTCGATACCCTCGGCACACAGGCCATCAACGATCTGCTCGCAGACGGAAGCGCACTCCTCCTTCTTGGGGTCGAGCGGAATCACCGCAACCTCGTACGGGGCAACGGAGACCGGCCAGACGATGCCGTGCTCGTCGTTGTGCTGCTCCACGACGGCAGCGAGCGAGCGGGACACACCAACGCCGTAGCAGCCCATGATCAGCGGCTTCTCCTTGCCGTCCTCATCCATAAAGGTGGCACCCATGGCCTCGGAATACTTGGTGCCCAGCTGGAAGACCTGGGAAACCTCGATGCCGCGAGCAGCAGAGAGCGGCTTGCCGCAGTGCGGGCAGGGATCGCCGGCAACGACGGTGACCAGGTCGGCCCACTCGTCGACGGTAAAGTCGCGCTCGGGGCAGGCACCGGTAAAGTGATAATCGACCTCGTTGGCACCGCAGGCCCACTGCTTGGACTCGCGCAGGCTCTCGTCGCACACCAGACGGATGCCCTCGGGCAGGTTGACCGGTCCGATAAAGCCCTTGTGCAGGCCGTTCGCCTGAAGCTCATCGTCGGTCATCATGCGATAGCCCTTGCCAAAAACATGCTCGGCCTTGCAGTCGTTGAGTTCATGGTCGCCCGGAACGATGGCCACGACAGGCTTGCCCTCAGCGTCGATGAGTGCCAGCGACTTGCGCGTGCCGTTCTCGGGGAAGCCGAAGAACTTTGCAACGGCCTCGATGGTGCCCATACCCGGAGTCTCGACCTTGGTAAGCGTACCGTCGCCAGGACCCTCGGTCACAACGACCTTGGTACTTGCGGCCTCGTCATCGGCAGCAAAGCCGCACTCGTCGCAGTAGACGAGCGAGGCCTCACCGGCGTCGGCCAAAGCCATGTACTCGACGGAGGTGTCGCCACCGATCTCGCCGGAGTCGGCGACAACGGGCAGAGCCTTGATGTAGCAGCGCTCGCAGATGTTGGCGTAGGCCTGCTTCATCTTGTCGTACTCCTCCTGCAGACTCTCCTGCGTGGCAGAGAAGCTGTAGGCGTCCTTCATGATGAACTCGCGACCGCGCATCAGGCCAAAGCGGGGACGGAACTCGTCGCGGAACTTGTCCTGGATGTGGTAGAGGTTAACGGGCAGTTGCTTGTAGGAACGCAGCTCATTGCGAACCAGGGCGGTCACGGTCTCCTCGTGCGTGGGGCCCAGCACGAACTCGCGGCCGTGGCGGTCATCGAAGCGCACAAGCTCCTTGCCATAGGCGTCGATGCGGCCGGACTCACGCCACAACTCGGCGTCGACCATGATGGGCATCATAAGCTCCTGGGCGCCGGCAGCGTCCATCTCGTCGCGCACGATGTTCTCAATCTTGCGGATCGAGCGCCAAGCAAGCGGCAGATAGGAATACAGACCGGCGGCCTCCTTGCGGATCATGCCGGCACGGAGCAGCAGACGGTGGCTGGCGAGCTCAGCGTCCGCCGGATCCTCTTTAAGCGTCGGCGCATAAAGCTTAGACATATACATTGCTCGGGTCATTTATTTCTCCTCAATTAGCTTGTCGACCTCGGCCATAAGCGCGTCGACAATTTGGTCCTCAGCTACTTTGCCAATGATCTGGCCATGCGAAAAGAGCAAGGCCTGACCACGTCCGCAAGCAACGCCCAGGTCGGCATCAGAAGCCTCACCGGGGCCATTAACGGCACATCCCATAACGGCAATCGAAAGCGGCGCGGCATAGTTCTTAAGCCGCTCGGTTACTTCCTCGGCGATGGGAATCAGGTTAACCTGGCAGCGGGCGCACGTGGGGCACGAGACAATCTCGGGACCACGGCGACGCAGGCCCAGCGACTGCAAAATTCCCCAGGCAACCGGCGGCTCCTCAACCGGATCGGCTGTGAGCGACACACGCATGGTGTCGCCAATGCCTTCGGAAAGCAAGATACCCAAGCCTACAGAGCTCTTGATGGTGCCCTGGAGCTTGGTCCCCGCCTCCGTCACGCCCAGGTGAAGCGGAACGTGGGGAATCTCACGCGACAGGGCTCGATAGGTATCAAGCGTCGTTTGCACGCTATGGGCCTTGGCCGAAAGCACAATGTTCGTAAAGCCGCGGTCCTCAAAGTGCTTGACGAAGCGCTCGCTCGACATCACGAGCTTTTCGGGCTGCGTGAGGTCTTCGCGCTCGGCGATATCCTGCTCAAGCGAGCCCGCGTTCACGCCAATGCGAATCGCGCACCCAGCGGCGCCCGCGGCATCGATCACGGCATCGACCTTGGCCCAATCGCCAATGTTGCCGGGATTGATGCGGAGCTTGGCGGCACCGGCCTCCACAGCGCCAATGGCCAGCTTGTGGTTAAAGTGGATATCGGCAACGATTGGCACCGGAGACTCGGCACAGATGGTGCGGAAACCCTCAAGCGCGGCCTCAGTGGGCACGCTCACACGCACGATATCGCAGCCAGCCTGCGCCAACGCGCACACTTGCGCAAGCGTTGCCTGGGCGTCGGCGGTATCGGTGCAGGTCATGGACTGAACCACCACCGGAGCGCCACCACCGATCTGCACGCCGCCCACATATACGGGGCGCGTCAGCTCGCGCGGCAAAGGATGGGATAGAGACAATCCAAACACTCCCCTACAGAATAAATCGAAGGATGTCGGAACGAAGCATATAGATAAACAGCAGCGCAAAGAGCGCGATGCCCACATAGCTCACGATCGTTTGAACCTTGAGCGGCAGCTCGCGGCCCGCAACCTTCTGAATAATCTCGATAACCAGCTTACCGCCATCGAGCGGCGGAATGGGCAGCAGGTTCATAAAGCCGAGCGAGAACGAGATGAGCGCGGCAAACGAAAGGAACGTGGCAGGGCCGGCAGCAGCAGCCTGTGAGGACATAACGCTAATACCCACGATCGAAGAAGACTGATCGAGAATCTCCATCGTATGCTGCGGCTGGAGCAGGCGCATCACGCCCTCCGCTGTCTGCACGACATAGGAGAAAGACAGGCGAGCCGACGTGATGGGGTCTAAACGGACCACCTGCGTAGAGGCATACACACCTAGGCGCTCCTCCTCCTTGAGTGCAACCGTGGTCGAATGCTGCTTGCCGTCACGCTCGTACTCGATGGCGATATCGTCCTTACCGGCGGCCTTGCCGATGGCATCGCAAACGTCCATCCAGGTAGAGCACGATACTCCGTCAACCGAAAGGATCGCGTCGCCGCCCTCGATACCCGCCTTGGCGGCAATAGAACCCTCGTCAACCTGACCGATCACGTTGGTATCCATCGGCACGGTGACACCCGCAATAGAGTAGATGCTCATAAGCAGCAAAAAGCCCGTCAGGATATTGACGAGAATGCCCGCGAGCAGCATAAAGGCGCGCTTGAGAAAACCCTGGCCCAGATAGGTATGCGAACGCTCTTGCGCAAGGAACTCGGCTTCGCCGCACGGCAGCTCCCACACATCGCCCTCGGTAGTCGCATGCTCTCGATCGAAACGGCGGCCGTCAAAGGTGGTGTAACCCGCCGCATCTCGTGGCAGCGTCTGATACTTGGTGGGATAGTAGCTCGGCGAGGGCTTCTCCCCTTCCTCATACCAAGGCGCGATAGAGCCCCAACCCAAGAGCAAGGCGCATGCCTCGAGCACAACCTCCTCGGATAGCTCGAGCTCGACAGCAAGGTCGGCCACGGTCACGCGACCATGACGATAGATAGCCGCGAGCACGCGATCGGCACACGAGACGTCGGTCGGATCCATACCGCAGATGGCAGCGTAGCCACCCAGCAGCAGCGGGGTCACGCCAAACTTGGTTCCAATGCGACGCGACGTGTAATGTATGTCAAAGCGGCACGGCAGGCCCAAAAAGAACTCGGTCACACGGACGCCGCAGGCACGCGCCGCCAAAAAGTGGCCGCCCTCGTGCAAAAACACGAGGACGGAAAGCATCAGCAGGCCCCAAAAGACCGATGAGAGAACGCTCAGAACAGTATCCATAAAACGAAAAAGCAATCCTTATGGGTTAGGAACGGGTTGCGGCGAGCACCTGCGCAGCCTTTTCACGCGCCCACGCATCGATGTCGCGAAGCTGCTCAAACGAATCGACCGCCTGCATATCGTGGGCATCCATGCAGGATTCCACAATGCGATCGATATCGGTAAAGCTGCAGCCATCGTGCAGGAAGGCATCGACGGCGACCTCGTTGGCGGCATTGAGCACGCACGGCATGGTGCCACCCGTCTTGCCGGCACGTTCGGCCAGTGCCAGACAGCGGAAGGTATCCATGTCGGCAGCATCAAACGTGAGCTGCCCCAGCTCGCGGAAATCGATACGAGGCGCCGGGGTATCCCAACGCTCGGGATACGAGAACGCGAACTGGATGGGAATACGCATGTCGGAAGCACCGAGATGCGCCATCACGGAGCCGTCGGCAAACTCGACCATAGAGTGAATCTTGGACTGACGCTGCACGACCACGTTAATGAAATCGAGGTCGCAGTTAAACAGATGCATGGCCTCAATGCGCTCCAGGCCCTTGTTCATGAGGGTGGCGGAGTCGATGGTGATCTTGGCGCCCATGGCCCACGTGGGATGTGCGAGGGCATCGGCACGCGTCACGCGATTGAGCTCGTCGCGCGTGCGGCCAAAGAACGGACCGCCCGAGCAGGTGAGCCAAATACAATGAGCCTCGCGCGGGTCCTCCCCCAGATAGCACTGGTAGATGGCGGAGTGCTCAGAGTCGACTGGAATAAGCTGGCCCGGTTGCGCCAACGGCATAAGCAAGTCGCCGCCGACGACGAGGGACTCCTTGTTGGCAAGGGCAAGACGCTTATTCGAGGTCAAGGCCGCATGGCTCGCCTCGAGACCGGCGGCGCCCACAATAGCGACGAGCACGCAGTCGACATCGTCGCGACGCGCGAGCTCGCAAACCGCCTGCGCGCCAACGCCGAGCTTCGTTCCCTCGGGCAACTCCTGCAGCACGGCGTCATCGCCATGAGCGACATCGGCCACGGCAACCGCCGGAACCGAGAACTCGCGGGCAGCGGCAACGAGCTCGGAGGTACTGGAGTTAACGGACAGCGCCGTCACCTGCAGGCGATCGGCATGCTGGCGGCACACATCGAGCGCCTGGGTGCCGATAGAGCCCGTACAACCCAGGATGGCAACACGGAGACGTCCATCGGGGCCATACGTCGTCTGGAAGGACATTACAGCACGCCTCCGATCATCAAAAGCAGCTGCGCGGTAATGCAGCCAAAGATAAGCGAATCGCTACGATCGAGCATGCCGCCGTGGCCCGGGATAAGGTTACCGGAATCCTTAACGCCCACACCGCGCTTGATGCGCGACTCGATGAGGTCTCCGATAACGCCCAGGACGGACACGACCAAGCCGCACAGCAGCGCATAGGGCAGGCTGAGCTTGTAGAAGTGCGTCGCCCACAGGATGAGCCAAATCAAAACCGAGCCCAGGATGCCGCCGACAAACCCCTCCCAGCTCTTTTTGGGAGAGATCTTGGGAACCATCTTGTGCTTGCCGATACGGCTACCCACGATGTAGGCAAACGAATCGGAGACCCAAAGGGACGCGCAAACGCCCACCGAAAGCAGGGCGCCGGCAAAACCGGGCACGGCATCGCGCAGCAGCACGATAGCCGACAGCATAAAGCCAGTGTAGATGGGACCCATGAGCGTCACGGCCACATCAGAGATGCGGGTACGCGGCGACCAAACATACCAAATGCCCACAGCGAGCATCAGGGCAAAAAGCAGGGCATTCAGCAACATCGAATCGCCCAACGCCGACAGCGGAAAGAGTACGGCGGCAGCGATACCCATGCGCTCGTTAGCCATCTTGCCATCGAGCCTCGTCATACGGAAAAACTCATAGCAGCACAGGCCGCTCATGACAGAAACAAAGATGGCAGTGGGCACGATACCCAAAACCAGACACAGGATAAAGACAACAGCGTAGACGATACCCGCGGCGGCACGGGTAATAAAGCCCGCCAGCCACGAACCGGTGCCGCTCTTCGCTGTAGGCGCTCCCGCAGCGGTAGCTTTGCGCGCAGGCGTCTTGGGAGCAGATGCCTTGGGACGATCGGACACGATTAAGCCTCCTCGGTCTTGCTCAGTCCACCAAACCTACGGTCACGGCCCTGATAGGCCAAAATGGCGTCGACAAGGCCCCAACGATCAAAGTCGGGCCAATAGGTATCGGTGACATAGAACTCGGAATAAGCCACCTGCCACAGCAGATAGTTCGAAAGGCGCAGCTCACCAGAGGTGCGAATCACAAGCTCAGGATCGGGAAGGCCGGCGGTATAGAGGTGGGAAGCCACCATGTCGTCATCAATTGCGGCAGGATCAATCTTACCGGCGGCAACGTCGAGCGCGATCTGACGGACAGCGCGGGTAATCTCGGCACGCGCGCCGTAGTTGACGGCAAGCGCCAGCGTCATACCGGTGTGATCGGCGCACTCGGCAAGACCGCGTTCAAAAACGTCGCGGGTCTTCTTGGGCAGCGCGGAAATATCACCCAAAAAGACAACGCGCACGTTTTCGCGCTTCAGAAGCGGCAACTCGTCGATGAACGTCTTGGCAAACAAGTGCATCAAGACGTTGACCTCATGCTGCGGGCGGTTCCAGTTTTCGGTAGAAAACGCATAGGCAGAAAGCACGTCGACGCCCAGGCGCACGCAGGCGGTAATGATCTCGCGCAGCGAGACGATACCCGCCTTGTGGCCCTCAGTGCGTGCAAGACCGCGCGACGTGGCCCAACGACCGTTGCCGTCCATGATGCACGAGATATGGTGCGGAATGTTATTGAGGTCAAGGTCGGAAAAACCGACGCCCGCAGGGGCGTCGGCAAAGTACTCGACCAGTTTATGCTCGTCGTATTGCACCTTAGATCTCCATGACCTCGGCTTCTTTTTCCTTCAGAAGCTCCTCGACCTTGGCGACATACTCATCAGTGTGCTTCTGGACCTTGGCCTGCTCGCGACGGACATCGTCCTCGGTGAGCTCCTCATCGCGCTCGAGCTTGTTGTTGAAGTCGCGACGGATGTTACGGATAGACACCTTGGCCTGCTCGGCGTACTCGCGGCACTCCTTGACGAGCTCGCGACGGCGCTCCTCAGTGGGAGCCGGGAACGGAAGACGAACGACGGTGCCATCGGAGTTGGGGGTAATACCCAGATCGGAAGCGCCGATGGCCTTGACGATAGCATTGATGAGTGCCTTGTCCCACGGCTCGATGAGCAGCATGTGGGCCTCGGGGGTCTTGACGGCGGCAACCTGCGTGACCGGCGTGGGAACACCGTAATAATCGACGGTGATGTCGGACAGAATGTTGGCATTGGCGCGGCCGGTACGGACCTTGGAGAAGTTATGCTTGAGGGACTCGAGCGACTTGTCCATATGGGCGGTGATGTTCTCTGCCATGCTTAATCCTCCTGATAGACGAGCGTGCCGACGGGCTCACCCGAAAGCGCGCGCTTGACGGTGTCCTCGCCATCGATGTTGAGGACCAAAATCGGCATACGGTTGTCCTGGCACAGTGCCGTAGCCGTGGAATCCATAACCTGCAGACCGCGGACGAGAACCTCGTGATAGGTAATCTTGTCAAAACGGACGGCATCAGCGCACTTGACGGGATCCTTATCGTAGATGCCGTCAACCTTGGTGGCTTTAATCAGAATCTCGGCGCCGATCTCACACGCACGAAGAGCCGCGGCGGTGTCGGTCGTAAAGTACGGATTGCCCGAACCGGCGGCAAAAATAACGACGTTGCCCTTGGAAAGGTGGTTGATGGCGCGACGGCGAATATAGGGCTCGCAGATCTCGTTCATCTGGATAGCGCTCATCACGCGGCAGGGAACATCGTTATGCTCGAAGGCATCCTGCAGGGCGAGCGCGTTCATAACGGTTGCCAGCATGCCCATGTAGTCGGCCTGAGCACGCTCCATGCCACCGGCAGCGCCTGCCATGCCGCGGAAAATATTGCCGCCGCCGACAACGACGCCGACCTCATGGCCAACGGCGAGCAGCTCCTTGACCTGCTTAGCAAGATGGTCGGTAACCTTGGGGTCGATGCCATATTGGCCGTCGCCCATCAGCGCTTCGCCGGAAAGCTTAAGAAGCACGCGTTTATATCGGATGTCGGACAAAGCGATCCTCCTTTAGATTGAACTCTCAACATTCTATCAAAGGCTCTAAGAAGAGCCATGAAAAAGCAGGCTGTGAGTAAAACCCACAGCCTGCTCATTACCAGCTACAAGAGCTTATTTACTCGCCACGAACCAGACGGTCAAAGGCAACGACGGTAATGGTGTCGCCGAGCTCCTTGGAGACCTGCTCAGCGTACTTCTTGATGGTGAGGGAGCTGTCCTTGATGAACTCCTGCTCGGTGAGCACGGACTGCTTGTAGAACTTCTCCAGACGGCCGACAGCCATCTTCTCCTGGATAGCCTCGGGCTTGCCGGACTCGGCAGCCTGGGCCATGTAGATCTGCTTCTCGTGCTCGACGGTCTCGGC
Source organism: Collinsella sp. (assembly GCA_048323995.1). Classification (GTDB taxonomy): domain Bacteria; phylum Actinomycetota; class Coriobacteriia; order Coriobacteriales; family Coriobacteriaceae; genus Collinsella. The sequence goes on from DBFELT010000001.1 coordinate 79,126, forward strand.
CGGAACCTGATCGCGGGTAGCGCAGATCGGGGCGACGGCGGCAACCTGAAGGGCAACGTCGTGAGCGAAGGTCTTGAAGGATTCAGCCTGAGCGGTCTCAGCCTTCTCGAAGGCGAACTCGACGAGGACGCCGATCTTACCACCCATGTGGATGTAAGAAGCGAGCGCGCCGTTCTCAGCCTTGCGGGCAGCGAAGCGGGAGATCTTCATGTTCTCGCCCATGATGTGAATCATCTCGGTGAGCTCGGAGGAAACGGTCTCCTCGCCCATCGGCTTCTCGAGCAGAGCGTCGACGTCAGCAGGCTCGGTGGTAGCGACAACCTCAGCGACCTTGGAAGCAAAGCCGGTGAACTTGGCGTTAGAGCCAACGAAGTCAGTCTCGCAGGAGAGCTCGAGCAGAGCGCCGGTCTTGCCATCCTCGGAGACGAACGCGGCGACAGCGCCCTCGTTGGTCTCACGGCCAGCCTTCTTGGCAGCCTTGGCAAGGCCGTTCTTACGCAGAACGTCGACAGCGGCGTCCATGTCGCCGTCAGCCTCGACGAGAGCCTTCTTGCACTCCATCATCGGGGAGTCGGTCATCTCGCGGAGCTGCTTGACCATAGCGGCGGTAATCTGGGCCATTGTGGTTCCTTTCAAAGAGATGAAAAAGAATTAACTAAGACTGATTTACTCGGCCTTGGGCTCAGCGGCCATCTCGGCCTCGGAGACCTGCTCCTTGCCGGAGCCAGCGAGGCAGGCGTCAGCCATGAGCTCGCACATAAGGGTGACAGCGGAGATAGCGTCATCGTTGCAGGGGATGCCGTACTCGACCTCGTCGGGATCGGAGTTGGTGTCGATCAGGGCGACGACGGGGATGTTCAGGCGCTGGGCCTCCTTGATGGCGTTCTCCTCGCGCTTGGTGTCGATGACGAAGAGAGCCTGGGGCAGACCCTTCATGTCGCGGGCGCCACCGAGGTTGGTCTGGAGCTTAGTGAGCTCCTTGCCGAGAACAGCCTGCTCCTTCTTGGGCAGAACAGCCATGCGGCCGTCCTCGACCATGGCCTCGAGCTCCTCCATGCGGTTGATGCGGGAGCGGATGGTGACGAAGTTGGTCAGCATACCGCCGAGCCAACGCTGGTTGATGTAAGGCATGTTGGCGCGCTCAGCAGCGTTCTTGACGGCCTCCTGAGCCTGCTTCTTGGTGCCGACGAACAGCACGTTGCCACCCTTGGCGACGTTCTTGACGAAGGTGTAGGCCTGGTCGGCGTCGAGGATGGTCTGCTTGAGGTCGAGGATGTAGATGCCGTTGCGCTCACCGAAGATGAACGGCTTCATCTTGGGGTTCCAGCGACGGGTCTGGTGACCGAAGTGGCAGCCGGCCTCGAGCAGGGTGCGGATATTAATCTTGGTAGCCATGTTAAACCTCCTGTGGTTTGCCTCCGCGCGGGGTCATCCTCCAAAACCAACCCGGACATGTGCTACCAAAGCCCGGGCACCACGGTATGAAGTAGCCGCGCGTGCGTGATAAAAACATGTTGCCGTGAAGCAACCCGATGAATGATAGCAGGAATGCCTCTTCCTGCCAACCCGCAATCAAAACCACACACCTGAGTGCGGCGCGGGACGTGCCAGCCACTATTCGCCGCGGGGATGGGCTTGAGCCACAGCCCGCTTAAGCCGATCGGGTGTGAGATGCGTGTAGATCTGCGTCGTGGACAGGCTCGCATGACCTAGCAGCTCTTGAACCGAGCGCAGGTCCGCACCGCCCTCGAGCAAGTCGGTCGCAAAGGTATGGCGCATCGCATGCGGGGCGATGTCAGCCGGAATGCCGGCGAGCGTCGCCAGCGTATGGAACCGCCGCCGGAGCATCGCGGCGCTCATGCGATTGCCGCGCGCCGATATAAGCAGCGGATGCGGCCCGGTAGCGAGGTCGCGGCGCTTTGCCCGAGCGAGCAACTCCGGCCTCCCCTCTTCAATATAGAGACGCGTCACATCGAGCGCACGACGATACAGAGGAACGATGCGCTCCTTGCTTCCCTTGCCCCACAGGCGCAGCGTGCGCTCGGACCATGAGATGGATTCCACATTGAGCGCCGCAAGCTCTGAGATGCGGGCACCCGAGGCATAGAGCAACTCGAGCATCGCCGCATCGCGCAGTCCCGCGGGTGTTGAGGTATCAGGCGTCTTGAGCAGCGCCTCGACCTGCTGGGTCGTAAGGACGCCCGGCAGGTCACGCGGCAGCTTGGGCGACGCGATCGCCGAGACCGCATCGCCCTCGACAATCCCCTCGGCAGCCATCCAGCGATAGAGAGATCGAATAGCCGACAGGTGCGCCGCAAGCGTTCGGGGAGCCACCTGCTCACGCGAAAGCTCGGCAAGATAGCGACGAATGGTGCGCACGTCGGCAGCGAAAGCATCAATATCCTCGCGCTCGCACCAGGCAGCAAAGCGCTCTAGCCTCGAGCCATAGGCCGTCACCGTGTTGGGAGAAAGCCCCTCAACGCGTGCGATATAGGCGATAAAAGAGTCGACGGTGTCGTACAGGTCAAAGGCTATGACCGGTCGCCTCCAAACAAGTCGGAACGCGTGGCCAAGTAGGCATCGAGGGCCTCGAGCGCACGGTCCGCATAGGCCTGATAGCGGTCGCGCTTGCTGCGGCGCTTACCATCCTCGAGTGGCGGCACCAGGCCAAAGTTGACATGCATAGGCTGATAGCCCACGGTGGCAGGATCGGTCGCATAGCCCACGAGCGCACCCAGGGCACCCACACGCGGCAACTCGACGCCCGCGGCACCGATAGCCTCGGCATAGGTGTTGAGCGCCGCGAGCAGACCTGTCGCCACGGCTTCCATGTACCCCTCGGTGCCGGTGATCTGACCGGCCAGGCGCACGCCGGTACCGGGCACGGCAAAGGTGCCATCGAGCACGTGCGGAGCGTCGACAAAGGTATTGCGATGCATGACACCGTAGCGGAAGAACTCAGCGTTCTCCAGGCCCGGCACCATATGGAAGACGCGCTTCTGCTCGCCAAAGGTCAAGTTGGTCTGGAAGCCCACCAGGTTATAGGCGGTCTTCTCCTTGTTCTCGGCACGCAGCTGTATCGCCGCCCAGGGGCGACGTCCGGTACGCGGGTCGGTGAGGCCAACGGGCTTCATGGCGCCAAAGCGAATGGCGTCCTTGCCGGTGCGCGCAACTTCCTCGGCAGGCTGGCAGGCCTGGAACAAATCGCCGCCCTCAAAGTCTTTGAGCACCACGCGGTCGGCCGTGGTAAGCGCCTCGATAAAGGCCTCGTACTCCTCCTTATTGAGCGGAGCGTTGAGATAGTCGCCGCTCCCCTGCTCCTCGTAGCGCGACTGCGAGAACAGCACGTCCATATCGAGCGTGGAGGCATCGACGATCGGCGCCGCCGCATCGAAGAACGCAAGGGCGTCGCCACCGACGAGCTTCATGACCTCTTCGCTCAGCGCCGGTGAACACAGCGGGCCCGCGGCAATGACCACGTGACCCTCGGGAATCTGCGTGACCTCGCCGTGCACGACCTCGATATTGGGACGGGCGGCAACCTCGGCCTCGACAAGCTCGGAAAACTTGACGCGGTCGACCGCCAAGGCGCCACCGGCGGGAACAGCCGCGCGATGGGCGCAATCGAGCAGGACTGAACCCATGCGCTCAAGCTCGGCTTTCAGCAAACCAGCCGCGGAATCCGGACGGGTCGACTTAAACGAATTGGAGCAGACGAGCTCTGCCAGGTGATCGGTATGGTGGGCCGGGGAGCTCACCTGGGGGCGCATCTCGCACAGCTTTACGGCAAACCCGCGATCTGCCAGCTGGATCGCGCACTCCGACCCCGCCAGACCGCCACCGATAACCGTCACCTGATCGAACTGCATCTGCAAACACCTTTCTAATTGACACGTTTTCCATTGTGACCGAAGGGTGTCTGGGCGTGAAGGGCAAACTTGGAGGGCGCATACCTTCCATCCATCATGCGCTCGATAAGGCCCTCGAGTTCAAGCGAACCCAAGAGTTTGAGTACGCCGACAGCATCGAGCGAGACGAGCGCCGCGATGTCGTCGACCTTGAGCGGAGAGGCGATGAGCGCATGCATCACGGTCTGCTGCGTTGGATCCAGGTCGGCAATGCCGGGAGCATCGGGGCGCGAGTAGCGCAGGGTTCCGTAGATGCGTGAGATAGCCATCTCGATAGATTCCTCGTCGACGATGCAGCAGGCACCGTTCGCAATGAGGTAATTCGTGCCACGCGACTCGGGCGATAGGATCGACCCCGGCACGGCAAGAAGTTCGCGCCCCAAATCCATGGCAGCCTCGGCTGTAGAAAACGTCCCGGAAGGCATACCCGCCTCGGATACAAAGAGGGCTTGCGACAGGGCCGCGATCACGCGATTGCGGCGCGGAAAGGCGAACTTGCGCGGACCCATGCCCCACGGAGAGATCGACACGACCGCGCCACCTGTATCGAGCGTGCGAGTAATAAGCCCCGCGCTCGAACGCGGGTAGACCACGTCGGCGCCCGTCCCCAGCACCACGACGTGTTTGCCGCCGGCGTTGACCGCAGCCCAACCCGAGGCCTGGTCACAACCGACCGCGCCTCCCGAAACTACCGTCACTCCCGCATCAACCGCCACCTTTGCCGCAAGCTCTGCCACGGCAAGACCATACGGCGAGGCCTTGCGCGCGCCGATGATGGAGAGCGCGGGCGTCGAAAGCACCTCGGGGTTGCCGCGCACATAAAGCGTCTGGGGTATATCAGAAAGCTCCAAAACGGTCTCGGGATACAACGCGTCACCTGGATGCAGCTCGAAGGTCCCCTCAGCCATCATTGGTCCCTCCTTCCCTGGTACATCGCCGCCTCGAGCACGTGGTCCTGCGTCACCTGCTCGCTCTCGGCGACATCTGCGATCGTGCGCGCAATGCGAACAAGGCGCACGATGCCACGCCCTGTGAGATACGTGCGCTTCGACAGGCCGAGCACACACTTCTCCGCCGCATCATCGAGCTCAAAGGTCGAAACGACGCCGTCAATGGACCGTGTCTCGTCATCCTCGGCCTCGGCATCCGCATCGTCCATGCGGGATTCGCGCCAAGCGCGAAAGGCGCGACCGCGCACAACGTAGTCACGTAACTCGGCCGACGACATGCCCTCCGCACCCTCGATAATCACTTGAGGGTCGGGACGGGTCACATCGATCATCATGTCGATACGGTCGGCCAAAGGACCGCGCAGTTTAGACCGATAGCGCTCGACCATCGCCGCCGAGCAGCGACACGGCACCTCGCGATCGCCCAAAAAGCCGCAGGGGCAGGGATTGCTCGCAGCCAGCAGCTGAAAGCGCGACGGGAAGGTAAAAGCCCCGTCGACGCGTACGATCCTCACGTAGCCGCGCTCGATGGGCTGACGCAGCGTCTGCAGCACGCCCGTGGGAAACTCGGCAAGCTCGTCCAAAAAGAGCACGCCGCCATGAGCAAGGCTGATCTCACCCGGGTGCACCGGGCGCCCGCCGCCGATAAGGCCTGCGGTCGAAATACTGTGGTGGGGACTGCGGAAGGGGCGGTGCCCCGCCAACAAGCCATCAATGTTCTCACCCAAAACCGAATGGATGCACAGTGCCTCCTGCTGATCCTCAACGGAAAGCTCGGGCAGGATGCCGGTCATACGGCGCGCGAGCATGGTCTTGCCCGAACCGGGCGAGCCGATCATGAGCAGGCCGAGCTCGCCGGCTGCCGCAAGCGCCATGCCGCGTTTAGCGACTTCCTGCCCCAGTACGTCGGCATAGTCGAGCTCTGGCTCAAAGGTTGCCTCGACGCCCTCGGAATCCAGATAATGGCGCGCGGCATCGCCCATACCATGAGCAAGCTGAGACAAATGATCGATAAAGCCGCAATCCACGCCCGCGAGTGGCACATGCTGGTCTGACCTGCCGGCGATAAAAGACAGCCCCATGTCGCGAGCCAATAGCTGAAACGCCACCTCGCCCTTGACGGGAAGCACCGTACCGTCCAGACCAAGCTCACCTGCGATAAGGCAGCGATCGAGGTTGTCACGGGGAATCTGCCCATCGGCCGCCAGAACCGCGATGGCGATGGGCAGATCAAAGCCGCTACCGGTCTTGCGAATATCGCCGGGCGCCAGGTTGACCGTAATGCCCGAACGTGGGATCTCGAACCCGGCGGAGCGCATCGCGCAGCGAATACGACCGCGTGACTCCATCACCTCCATACTCGGAATACCGAGCATCTGAATGCCCGGAACGCCACCGGCAAGCGAGACCTCGACCGTGACGTGAATCGCCTCGACGCCACGGATGCAGGCCGCGTGAACGGCAAACGTCTCGAACGCCATCACGACACCTGCCAATCGAACGCGTTGTACTGGTGCTCGATCTCGGCGATATGCCCGCCGCGGATGGTGACACCCACGGCATCGAAGCGAATCGCCTTGAGCGGATAATGCTCCATGAGATAGCAACTTGCGATGCGGCGGTAGCGGCGTTGCTTTTGGGCGTCCACGGCCTCCTCCGGAAAGACCCGCGTGCTGCAATCCAGTGCGACGCGTCTGGTCTTGACCTCGGCCATTACCACGACATCGTCGAGCTCATCGAGCAGCACCAGATCAGCCTCGCCCTCGGTGCAACGATAACCCTGCTCCAGCAAGGTGTAGCCGCGCTCGTTAAAGTAGTCGATGGTGATCAGCTCGCCCAGCATACCCAGCTCGCGGGGACTGAGTCCCTTGATAAACTCGGGCGTCATCGCCCCGCAGTCGAGCTCGCCGTTTTCCCAACGCTCCTTGAGCTGCTGCGTCTTGCTCTTTTTGCTTGCGGCACTCATGGGGTCTCCTTTCCCGCACACTGCATTGCCCCGATGATGAGGGCACCTTTCATGCGGGTAAGTACAGGAAGCAAACCAAAAGCTGACCAAATGCCGACAAAAAACGGGCCGTACGCAGCAATGTTGTTGCATACGGCCCGCTATCAGCAGGTTTATAAAACCCCAGGGGTCCCTGTCTCCACAATTGACCTAGAAAAGGCGCTCAGTCTGCAGAAAGTTTCCGCAAAAGCTCACACGGTGCAGCGGACAAAGTCCATGTTTGCGAATAGCCTCGATGTGCTCGGGGCTCGCATAGCCCTTCGACTCGGCCAAATGGTACTCGGGATACTCGGCATCGTACTCGACCATCATCTCGTCACGCGTCACCTTGGCCATGATGGACGCCGCGGCGATGCAGGCGATTTTGGCATCGCCCTTCACCACGTCGCGCTCGTTGGGAACGGCGCCCAAGGGGTTGCCATCCATGAGGACGCAGTCGGGTTCAAGTCCCGTATCGGCCACGGCGCCCGAAACGGCGGTACGGATAGCACGGGCCATGCCCATCTCATCGATATCCTTAGGCGCGATATGGCAAAAACCGATCGCCGTCGCCACCTCGGCAATCTTCACTGAGAGCAACTCGCGGCGCGCCGGCGTGAGCTTTTTGGAATCGTTGATGCCCCAGACGCGCGGCTCCATAGGAAGGCAGACGGCGCATACCGTCAAAGGACCGGCCACCGATCCGCGACCCACCTCGTCGACACCAACGACCACCCCATCGCCGCCGAGCTCATGCATAAGCTCGTACATGTCATTGACGCGCTCGCGCTCGGCAAGCTCTTTGGCATGGCGTTTGAGGGCGCGTTCACAAGCCTTGATCACCTGCTGGCGCGGGTCCTCGCGATAATGCTCCACGAGGGCGGGAATCTCCTCAAACGTAGCGCTCGCCAACTCACCGGCAACCTGCGATGCCGAAACCGAGCTCGTCATGTTGGCCATACCAGGCCCTCCTTGCATGCAAATCAGATAAAAAGAAGGGCCACCCGAAGGTGACCCTTGTGTCCAAACGAGTGGACAGACGCTGCGATCTTCTTAGCGCTTCTCGGGGATGCGAGCAGCCTTGCCCACCTTGTCGCGGAGGTAGTACAGCTTGGCGCGACGGACGCGACCATGACGAACGACCTCGAGCTTGGCGATCTTGGGGCTGTGAAGCGGGAAGGTACGCTCAACACCGACACCGAAGGACATCTTGCGGACGGTGAAGGTCTCGCGGGCACCGGCGCCGGCCATGCGGATGACGTCGCCCTGGAAGACCTGGATGCGCTCGCGGTCGCCTTCCTTAATGCGGTAGTGAACCTTGACGTTGTCGGCGACGCGAACCTGAGGAATGTCCTCGCGGATCTGCTGACGCTCGATTGCGCGGATGTAATCCATGTGCAATTCCTTACTCTTCTAGAGGTGCCGTACCACCTTGGCCGGCACGTAGTTGAACAAACGCATTCGAGTATACACGCGCGGGTTTCTGCTGCAAGAACATTTTTTTACGCAGACAAAAAGACAAAACCCGCACACGATAACCGCCCGCCTCGAGAATGAGACGGGCGGCATGAAGGGGGCTACGCTAGGCGTCTAAACCCAAAACGTTAGGCGGAACGCTTGGCCTCGAGCTTGGCCTGAGCGGCGGCCAGGCGCGCGAGGGGCACGCGGTAGGGCGAGCAGGACACGTAGTCCACGTCGGCCACGTTAAACAGGCCCTTGATGGACTTGGGGTCGCCGCCGTGCTCGCCGCACACACCAAAGTGCATTTCGGGGTTGGTGGCTCGGCCCTTCTCGACAGCCATGCGCACCAGCTCGAGCACCGCGGTATCGATGGTCTCGAAGGGATTGTCCTTCAAGATCTTCTTATGCATGTACAGCGGGATGAACTTAGCCTCGGCGTCGTCACGCGAGAAACCGAAGGTGGTCTGGGTGAGGTCGTTGGTGCCAAAGCAGAAGAAGTCTGCGTGATGGGCGATCTCGTCAGCGACCATGCAGGCGCGCGGCAGCTCGAGCATCGTGCCCACGGGAATATTGAGCTCGACGCCCTCTTCGTCAGAAACCTCGGCGATCACGCGTTCGATAACCTCGCGGGTCTGGACATGCTCGGCCGTGATGGAAACGAGCGGAACCATGATCTCGGGGCGCGGATCGACGCCTTCCTTGATAAGACGGGCAGCAGCCGTGGCAACGGCGCGAACCTGCATGAGCGGCAAATCGCTAAAGACGACGGACAGGCGCACACCGCGTAGGCCGAGCATGGGGTTCGACTCGACCATGCCGTCGATACGACGCAGGCGGGCGCGCAGGACGGCAAGCTCTTTCTCGCTGGCGCCAGCGGCTTCCTTCTTGGTGATGGCGACCTCGAGCTCGCGAGGATTATCCAGGAACTCATGAAGCGGCGGATCGAGCAGGCGGACGACCACATCGCGACCGGACATGGTCTTGAACATCGCCAGGAAGTCCTCGGTCTGAACCTTGAGCAGGTCGGCCAGGGCCTGCTGCTTCACGGCCTCATCGTCAGACAGGATAAAGCTCTGGATGATGTTCTTGCGGTCGCCCAGGAACATGTGCTCGGTGCGGCACAGACCGATGGCCTCGGCGCCAAACTCGAGCGCAAGCTCGGCATCCTCGGGATTGTCGGCGTTGACGCGCACATGGTTGGCATGGCCGCCGGTCTCGTCCAGGCGAATCTCGTCGGCCCAGGACAGGATGGTGTCCAGGTCGCCGGTGAGCTCGGCGGAGACTAGGTCAACGGCGCCGTCAACGACGATACCCTGGGTGCCGTCGATGGAGATGACATCGCCCTCGCGCAGCACGCGGTCACTGCCCTCGATACGCACGACCTTCTCAGCAGCGTCGATGTGGAAGCGCTCAACGCCGCAGACGCAGGGCGTACCCATGCCGCGAGCGATAACGGCGGCATGGCTCGTCTTTCCTCCGTGGCTGGTCAGAATGCCCTCGGCGGCAACCATACCCTTCAGGTCGTCGGGGTTGGTCTCCCAACGAACCAGAATGACCTTGTGGCCCTCGTTGGCGCGCGCGACGGCGTCATCACTCGAGAACACAACCTCACCCACGGCGGCACCGGGGCTGGCGTTCAGACCGCTGGCCAGCGCCTCGTACCTCTTGGAAGCGTCAAACTGCGGGTGCAGGAGCTGGTCGAGTTGCGCGGGATCGATACGGCTCACGGCCTCTTCGCGGGTGATCAGGCCTTCCTCGACCATTTCGATGGCGATGCGCAGGGCGGCGGTGGCAGTGCGTTTACCCACGCGTGTCTGGAGCATCCAGAGCTTGCCCTGCTCGATGGTGAACTCGATATCGCACATATCGCGGTAATGGTCCTCGAGCGTCAGGAACACGCGCTCGAGCTCCTCACCTGCAGATTCGAGGCCCGGGGTGGTCTTGAGGTCGGCAATGGGCTCGGTGTTGCGGATGCCGGCGACGACGTCCTCGCCCTGGGCATTAACCAAAAAGTCACCGTAGAACTCTTTGGTGCCGTCGGCCGGATTACGCGTAAAGGCGACGCCCGTCGCAGAGGTCTCGCCCTTGTTGCCAAAGGCCATGGCCTGCACGTTGACGGCGGTGCCGAGCTCGTCGGAAATACCATGCTGCTTGCGGTAGATGCAGGCACGCTCGTTCATCCAGCTGCCAAAGACGGCCTGGATTGCAAGGCGTAGCTGAAGCTCCGGGTCGTGCGGGAAAACGGGCTTGCCATCGGCGACCTCGAGCTCGGGATACAGGGAGGCATCGACGTTCTCGGAGAAGATGCCCTTAAAGGTCTCGACGAGCTCCTGCAGATCCTCGGCCGAAAGCTCGGAGTCGACGCGGACGCCGGCGACCAGGCGTGCCTGGGTCAGCGCGTTCTCGAACAGGTCGGCATCGACACCCATGACGACGTTGGAGAACATCTGGATAAAGCGACGATAGCTATCCCAGGCAAAATGCGGGTTCTGCGTCTGGGCGATGAGCCCCTGAACGGAGTCGTCGTTGAGGCCTAAGTTGAGGACCGTGTCCATCATGCCGGGCATGGAGAACGGAGCGCCCGAACGAACCGACACGAGCAGCGGATCGGAGGCGTCGCCGAGCTTCTTGCCGCAGCGGGCCTCGAGGTCCGCCTCGGCAGCAACGATCTCATCGAGTGCACCCTCGGGCCACACGTTGCCGGCACCGGAGTACTCGACGCAAGTCTGGCAGGTAATAGTAAAGCCACCGGGAACCGGCAGGCCGATATGGCTCATCTCGGCAAGGTTAGCGCCTTTGCCGCCAAGCACGAAGTTCATGGACTTGTCGCCCTCGGTGACACAGGTGCCCTGGGCGTCGGTTCCAAAACGGTAAACCCTCTTGCAATCGCTCACGATACTTCCCCTTCCATGCGCTCTCGCGCACGACCGTGGTAACGAATCGACCCGCCGGATGCGGGCCGTGAGGGTACTATACGGCGGGCATTGAGCGGGCTTGCGTAGAGGGCGCGGGGTTTGGTAAACGTGGTAAATGTGACGGTAAACGGTAGGTAAAGGTGGTTACATTATGAAGATACCAATGCAAGAGAATTGCAGGTCAAATGCAGGTTCTTTGCTAAATCGCTTTACCAATATCGTGCATTATTTTTAGGTAGTCTTTTTGAGACGGTGCATTTTTAGCTACCGAAATGAGTTAACTTTGCTGGGCTCGGCGGGCACGGGCTTCTTGGATTTCCTCCAAGTGGCTAATGATCTCGGCAGCGCTTTCCTCGATGGCCTTGCCGTCGGTACGCACCACAAAGCAGCCTAGGCGTTTCATGAGGGCACGAGCTTCCTCAAGCTCGCTGCGCACGCTCTCGGGCTCGGCATAGGAGCCGGCAACGGCACGAGCGTAGTCATCGCCCAAGCGGCTATCGCGAATTTCGGAAATCACATCGACGGTCGAAATCAGGCCGAACAGGCGCATCGGGTCAACCTCGTAAATCGACTTCGGCGGCTCCATGCCATGGGCCAACGGAACATTGGCAACCTTGTAGCCCTGATAAGCCAGATACATCGACAGCGGCGTCTTGGACGTGCGCGATACGCCCAGCAGCACGATATCGGCACCCGACAAATCGTCGCAACCGCGCCCGTCATCGTGCTCAACGAAATATTCCATGGCCTCGATACGATGGAAATAGCGGTCATCGGTCCTGTGAATCACGCCCGCGACGCCTTTGGGCGGCACACCGATGAGCGACGATAGCACGGCGAGCGTCGGACCGATCAGGTCGACCGAACGGATATGCAGCATGCCCAGGTAATCGAGCACGCGGGCGCGAAGCGCCGGATCGACAATGGTGTGAAACACGGCAATATCGCGATGGTCGGCATCGACGCGCGGGCCCACAAACGACTCCACCTGCTCCACCGAGGTCACCTTGGGCAGGCGCAACAAACGAAAAGCCCCTTCATCAAATTGCCCGGACGCCGCAAGCACCACCTCACAAGCGGTATCACCGAGCGAGTCGGAGATAACGATAACGGTGGGACGAGCGGTGACCGGGCAATCCATGCGGGGCTCCTTTTGCACTTACGCGCAGGCTGGCTTACTTTTTACGAGCAAGCTCACCGATGTTGGCGATGCCGGAGAAAACGGCCTCGAAGCGGTTGAGCAGCTTAAGGCGATTATCGCGGAGCTGCTCGTCCTTGTCCATGACCATGACCTCGTCGAAGAAACGGTCGATGGGCGCGCGCAGGGCGGCGAGGGCAGCAAATGCGGCCGGATAATCCTCGGTAGCAAGGGCGGCATCGACAGCGGTCTGAGCAGCCTCGGAGGCGTCGGCGAGCGCAAGCTCGACCTCGCCCATCAGGCTGCGGTCGTACTCCACGCCCAGCTCGGGCTTGGAGATATGCGCGGCGCGAGCATAGGCGGTCGCAAGGTTGTCGAACGTCTCGGCGTCGTTCTTGCGGGCCTCGTCGAGGGCGGCGCAGCGGGCGAAGAAGACGGACGGAGCGATGATGTGCACCGCGGAGACGGCGGCAACGGTATCGGCCGGGATCTTTTCGTCGCGGGCCATGCTCACCAGGCGGCCATGGAAGAAGTCACGAACCTGCTGGGCGACCTCGGCGGCGTCGAACTCAATGCCCTGCTCGCTATAGAGCTCGAGGGCGAAGTCGATGAGCGACGTGGGGTCGATCGGCAGGCGGTCGCGCAGGATGTTGATGATGCCGATAGCGGCACGACGCAGCGCGTAGGGGTCCGAAGAGCCGGTCGGGGGCTCGCCGATGGCAAAGATACCGGCGATGGTATCGAGCTTGTCGGCACAGGCCACGATGCAGCCAGCGGTGCCCTCGGGCAGCTCGTCACCGGCAAAGCGAGGACGATAGTGATCGCGAATAGCATGAGCGACCTCGTCGTTCTCCCCCATCGCGATGGCGTAGTAACCGCCCATCACGCCCTGCTGGCTCGTGAACTCGACGACGGCGTTAGACACCAGGTCGGCCTTGCACAGGTGCGCGGCGCGAGCAGCGTCGGCGGCCAGGTGGGCGCCCAGATGGGCCTCGCGAGCGATGGCAAGCGCGAGTTGCTCAATGCGCTCGGACTTGGCGAGCACGCTACCGAGCTTCTCCTGGAAGGCGACCTTGGCCAGACGCTCGCGGAACTCGTCGAGGGAGATCTTCAGGTCCTCCTCGTAGAAGAACTTGGCGTCGTCCAGACGGGCGCGCACGACGCGCTCGTTGCCGTCAATCACGCGCTCGGCATTCTCGGGCTTGCTGTTGGAAACGACCACGAACTCACGCGTGAGCTTGCCCTCGCCGTCATAGATCGGGAAGTAGCGCTGGTTGGTGAGCATGGACTCGCAGATGATCTCGTGCGGGACCTTGAGAAACTCCTCATCGAAGGTACCGACGAGCACCGTCGGCCACTCGCAGAGGTTAATGACCTCCTCAAAGACCTTCTTGGGCGTATCGACATGGCAGCCGGGACGGGCAGCCTCGACCTCGGCGATACCGGCGAGGATGGCCTCACGACGACGCTCGGCAGAAAGCACACCGGCGTCCTCGAGCACCTGCTCGTAAACAGCGGGGCTGGCAACCACATGGTCGCCAGGGCCAAGTACGCGATGACCGCGCGTGGTGTTGCCACTCGTCACGTCGGCAAACGACACGGGCACAACATCCCCGCCCAAAAGGCAGCAGATCCAACGGACCGGACGAACAAAGGTCGCGTGCTCGTGGCCCCAGCGCTGGCTGCGGTAGTTGGGCCACTGCAGGCCGGCGATGGTCTTCTCGCACAGAGCGGTCAGAATCGGCGTAGCCGGTGCGGAGGGAATATTCTTCTCGGCGAACACATACTCGCGACCGTCGGTGTCCTCGCGACGGACCAGGTCCTCGGCAGCCACACCGCACTTGCGGGCAAAGCCCTGGGCAGCCTTGGTGGCGTTACCGTCAGCGTCGAAGGCAATGTTGGCCGCGGGGCCACGCTTGACCTCGTGAACCTCATCGGTCGCGGTGGCGACGTCGGCAACGAGTGCAGCCAGGCGACGCGGACTCGAGATCACGCGGACCTCGCCGTGGGCCAGACCGGCCTCGTCGAGACCCTTGGCGATCATGGTGCCAAGCTGCTTGACGGCATTGTTCAACGGTGCGGAGGGCATTTCCTCCGTACCGATCTCAAACAGGAAATCCTTAGCGTCTGCCATGGCTTACGCCACCTCGCCTTCCTGGTCGGCATTCTCGTTGACTCCGGCGACCTCGGCCATGTAGGCCTCGCAGCACGCCTTGGCGACGGCGCGGACGCGCAGGATGTAGTTGGCACGCTCGACCGCGGACAGGGCGCCGCGAGCATCGAGCAGGTTGAAAGCGTGGCTGCACTTCATGACGCAGTCATATGCCGGCAGCGGCAGCTTGCGCTCCAGGCAGGAATGGCACTCGGCCTCGTAGTCGTCAAACTTCTGACGCATCATCTCGACGTTGGCGACCTCAAAGTTATAGGCACTGAACTCGCGCTCGTTCTCGAGGAACACGTCGCCATAGGTCATGGGCGTGCCGTCGGGCAGGTAGCTCCACACCAGGTCGTAGACCGAGTTAACGCCCTGGGCGTACATGGCGATACGCTCCAGGCCGTAGGTGATCTCGACGGGCACGGGGTCGACCTCGATGCCGCCCACCTGCTGGAAGTACGTAAACTGCGTGACCTCCATGCCATTGAGCCAGACCTCCCAGCCAAGGCCCCAGGCGCCGAGCGTCGGGCTCTCCCAGTCGTCCTCGACAAAGCGGACGTCATGGTCGTTGGGGTCCAGACCGATAGCGGCAAGAGACCCCAGGTAAAGCTCCTGGGCGTTGACCGGCGAGGGCTTGATGAGCACCTGGAACTGATAGTAGTGCTGCATGCGGTTGGGGTTCTCGCCGTAGCGGCCGTCGGCGGGACGGCGGCAGGGCTGTGCATAGCAGGTGCGCCACTCGGCGGGACCGAGCGAGCGCAGCGTGGTCGCGGTATGGAAGGTACCGGCACCGACCTCGGAGTCATAGGGCTGCATGATGACGCAGCCCTGCTCGCCCCAGTACTGCTGGAGGCGCAGGATGATGTCTTGGAAGGAAAGCGATGAAGCGTTCATGCCTCTAATATCCCCTCGTCGAAACGATTACACGGTTAGGTACTGTACTATAGCGGTTTTTAGTCGATAGCGCCGATGCGGTTGAACGGCCAGTAGCGCACAAGCGCCACTGCGATCAAATCAGAGCGATCGACGGGACCAAAATAACGTGAGTCGGCAGAGTTTTCGCGATTGTCGCCCATCACCCACACGCACCCGTCGGGAACCGTGTAGGGATAGCTTACCTGAGCGCCGGGCGCTTGGACCGAAAGCGGCCAGCTCATGCCCGTCGTATAGTCCTCGTCGAGCGCTTGGCCGTCAACGACCACCTTGCCATCCTGCAGGTCGACCGTCTGGCCGGCCGTGGCAATAACACGCTTGACAAGAACATCATGCTCGGAGGTGCCATCGGGGTTGTGAAACACCACGATATCACCCTGCTTGACGGGCTGACCGAGCTCGAGGCTCACCTTTTGTGCCAGGATCTGGTCGCCAATCTCGATCGTGGACTCCATGGAGCCGGTGGGCACCACAAAGGGCTCGACCACAAACGAGCGAATCAAGAAGGTGGCCACGAGCGCGATCGCGATGACCGCGATCCACTCAAAAGCGCCCCTCAACGCGGAATGCTGCGATGGAACCATTCTCACTCCTCGCTCTGCGAATACGCAGCGTCCAAAATCTCCTGCGCGTAAGCGCGCTCCTCGGGCGTGAGCCGCGCCGTCTCGATCAGATCGGGACGCCAGCGGCAGGTGCGCTCGATGGCGTTCTTGCGACGCCAGGCATCGACCTTGGCATGATCGCCACTCACGAGCACCGGCGGCACGCCCTCGCCGTTGAACTCGGCAGGACGGGTGTACTGCGCGTACTCGAGCAGTCCTCCGTCCTCGGCGGTCGAGAACGACTCGTCGACGTTGCTCATCTCGTCGCCCAGGGCGCCGGGAATCAGGCGTACGACGGCATCGGCAACGACCATAGCGGGAAGCTCGCCGCCCGTAAGCACGTAGTCGCCGATCGACAGACGCTCATCGGCATACGCATACGCGCGCTCGTCGACGCCCTCGTAGCGACTGCACACAAACAGCAGGCGCTCACTTTTGAGCAGGCGCTCGGCCACATGCTGCGTAAAGGGCTCGCCACAGGGGGTAAAGAACACCACAGTGGGCTTGGGACCCTCTGCGCTAATGGCCTCGATGGCCTCGGCGATAGGCTCGACCTTCATGAGCATGCCCTGCCCGCCGCCGTACGGCTCGTCATCGACGGTACGATGGCGGTCGTGCGTCCAGTCGCGCAGGTTATACGCCTTAAAATCAAAAAGGCCGGCCTTGCGGGCGCGGCCCAAGATCGATGTGGACATGACGGGCTCAAACATCTCGGGAAAGACCGAAAGGGTCTCGATCAGCATGTTGTCCTCCCTACTTGTCCATATCGATCAGGCCGTCCATAATGTGGACGGAAATTGTTCCTGTGTCGGGAAGATCGAGCACGACCTGCTCGATCACGGGAATCAGTACCTCGCCGTACCGATCGCCCTCAACAACCCAAACATCGTTAGCGGGCGTCGACATGATCTCGACGATCGTGCCGAGTAAACCGAAGCGCTCGTCGACCACCTCGCGACCCATCAGGTCGGTATAGGCAGCGTCGAGCGAATCGAGCTCAAAATCGTCACGATTTGCCAGCACGTAGCATCCCGTGATGCCCTCGGCGGCCGTCAAGTCGTCAATGCCCTCAAACGAGACCAGATCGCCATCGCCCGTATCGGTGACGGACACGACCGTGCAAAAGCGGTCGCGCTTGAGCGCCGGCGGCGTCAGGGCGACGCGCATACCCGGCTCTAATACAGAAGGAAGCCCCCGCAGCGGCTGCGCGAGGACCTCCCCCTTCCTTCCGTGCGGCTTGACCACACGGGCGATGTTTTTGTACTGGGACCTCAAGGTCCTAGCCCAGAACCTCTACCTCGACAGCAGTGTCGAGGCGAGCGGCCAGTGCACGGGCGAGCGTGCGAATGGCCTTGATGGTACGGCCACGACGGCCGATGACCTTAGCGACGTCATCCTCGGCGACCGAAACCTCAATCGTAGAGGCGTCGTCACCATCGATGACCTCAAGGCTCACGGAATCCGGGTCGTCGACGATCTGAACAACGAGATATTCGACGAGATCGGCGATGCGATCTGAGAGCATTGCCTCACCCTCGAGCTGTGCAGCGTCAACCTCAGGCACGATTTACTCCTCGGCGCCCTCAGCGGCCTCAGCGGCAGCCTTAGCGGCCTCGGCCTCTTTGGCGAGCTGCTTCTTGGACTTCTTGACGACGGTCTCGGTCTTCTCGCCCTCGTTGGCGGCCTTGACCAGAGCGGCGACGGCGTCGGTGAGCTGAGCGCCCTTGGACTGCCAGTCGGCGATCTTCTCGAGGTCGAGGTTGATGGTCTTGGGGGCGGTCATCGGGTTGTAGCGGCCAACCTCCTCGATGATACGACCGTCACGCGGGGCGCGGGAATCGGCGACGACGACACGGTAGTACGGACGCTTCTTAGCGCCGTGACGAGCAAGGCGAATCTTGACTGCCAAAGGAAACTCCTCCAACCAAGCAGCTTTAGGCTGCAACTACAAACAAACAGTTGAACATAATACGCCATCGACGCGGGCAGGTGAAGTCCGTGAGACCAACTTCTTCGGTGTAGTCGAGGGCAAATCCATATCTTAGACAAGAATTCGGGATTTGCAAGCACATACACGCACCCCACATGAGCTGCGCGGTATACTCATGACATGGAAAGACGCGAACATACATACGGTTATGAGGATGCCATGGGCGTCACGCCGCCTCCCTGGACGGGTCCGGCGGTTGGCCTCATGGACCTTGATGCGTTTTTTGCGAGCGTGGAAATGCTCGACCATCCCGAATGGCGAGGAAAGCCGCTCATCGTGGGCGGAGACGCCGATTCGCGTGGCGTCGTGTCCACGTGTTCGTATGAGGCGCGTCGCTTTGGCGTGCACTCTGCCATGGCCTCGGCCGAGGCGCGGCGCTTGTGCCCGCAAGCCATTTGGACACACGGGCACTTTGACCGCTACCGTGAGGTGAGCGCGCAGGTCATGGCGATTCTCGCCGACGAGACCCCGCGTGTTGAGCGCGTATCCATCGACGAAGCCTTTATCGATATCACACCGGGTCGCTTTGCGCCCGAAGACCCGCTGCTGGTTGCGCGACGTATAAGCGACCGCGTGGCAGGACTGGGAGTGACCTGTTCCATTGGCGTGGGCTGCAACAAGACGGTCGCAAAGATCGCAAGCGAGCGTGACAAGCCGTTTGGATTGACGATTGTGCGCCCCGGAACCGAGCAGCGCTTTTTGGCCGCGCTGCCGGTATCTGCCATGAGCGGCATCGGACGCTCGGCCGAGGAGCGACTGCGCCGCATGCGCATCTACACCCTCGGCGAGCTTTCGCGCGCGCCTGAGTCCACACTGGCCTCTATTTTTGGCGTCAACGGCGAACGCATGCGCCAGCGTGCGCTGGGACTCGAAATCTCCGAAGTCACGAGTCTCGATGAAGAGCGCGAGGTCAAGTCGGTCAGCAATGAACGCACCTTTGCTAAAGATTTGACTGAGCGTGGGGATATTGAGGCGGCGATTGCGCTGTTGGGAGAGTCAGTGGGACGCCGTCTGCGCCGTCAGGGGCTGACGGGTGCCACGGTGACGCTCAAGCTCAAGTATTCGTATGGAAGCGGTCGCTCGGCACAGCGCCGGCTGCCTCATCCGACCGACGATGAGAACATCTTCGTGGCGGTTGCACTCGAACTGCTCGACAACATCTGGCAGGAAGGCATGCATGTTCGCTTAGCGGGCATCGGCATGAGCGACTTCGACCACCAAGGCGGCATCCAGACCGACCTGTTCTGCGAGATCGATGACCGCGGAGCCCAATCCAGCGACCGCCGCGACCTCTCCGTCGCCATCGACGCCGTCCGAGACAAATTCGGCGACACCGCCCTTTCCTTCGGCCGCCAATCCCGCTTCAACGATTAACCGCCTTTGGGCAAAAAGAAAGCCGGGCAGGTGCGGAAAACCGCAACTGCCCGGCGATATGCGTGAGGGTAGCTAACCCCGTCTCAAATGAGCTACTAGAGGAGGTTGAGGGGGAGCTGGGGGGCGTCTCCCCAGAGTTTCTCGAGGCGGTAGAAGTCGCGGGCTTCGGGAGTGAAGACGTGGACGACAACCGAACCATAGTCCATGAGCATCCAGGTCTTCTGCTCGCGACCCTCGATGGAGAACGGGTGCTCGCCGCAAGCCTCGGCGACCTTCTCCTCGATCTCGTCGACGATAGAATCGACCTGGCGGTTGTTGGTACCGGTGGCAAGCACAAAGTAGTCGCATACGTCGGAAAGCTCGGTCAGGTCGAGCACCTGAACGTCCTCGCCCTTCTTGTCGTAGGCGGCCTGCGCGGCGGCGCGGGCAACATCCTCGGCGGCGACACCGCTCGCAGACAGCGAGGCAGCGGTGCGGTCGGACGTGGCGACGAAGCTCTTGTGCTCCACGCCTTCAAGAATCTGCTCGTCGGTCATGGTCTCGTCGGCCATGGAATACCTCTTTCTAGACAGCCCGAGCTAGCGCAGCTGGGCGTAATGGTTGTAAATCGTAATAGCCGTGGGATAAAGATAGCGCCCGGACTGGATCACATAGACCAGACCCTGCGCAAAACAGGAGAAGAACAACTCATCAAGCGTCGACTCCCCCACCATCTTGCGCAGCGCATGCGCATAGTCGCCGTGGCGGTTGGGCTCGATGGCATCGGCCACAAAGACCACCATATCGAGCGGCGTCATGTCGCAGGCACCCACGGTGTGACGGTCGACAGCCTGGAAAACGGCAGGCGACAACTCGGGGAAAAGCTGCGGAAGCTCATAGGCGGCAACAGGGCCATGCAAAAGCGGCGTCGCGGCGGAAGGAGAGCCGGCAATCTTAATGCCGTAGTGCAGAGCGCGCGTGACCAGCTCGTCGTCGGAGAGCACTTTGTCCCAGTCATGGATCAGGCCGGCGGCAGCGGCATCAAAGCGGTCAACGCCGTAGACCTCGGCCAGATGAAGAGCGGTCTCGGCAACACCCAGCGAATGCACATAGCGCTTGCGCTTATCCTTCATGCGAACATCGAGCAGCTCTTGAATGCGCTTGAGCAGCGCGCGCTCATCGCCCTCAAACTGATCCTCTACCGACAACGTAGACCCCCATCACTCAAAATCTTCTTGGCCCAAATCGGCATATAGCCTGCGTTTGCGAATGTAGCCGAGCACGGACTCGCTCGTAAGATAGCGCACGCTCATGCCGCGGGCAACTCGCTTACGAATGTTCGTCGAGCTGATCGCCAGCGCCGGAATCTGAATATAGCGCACGTCGAACGGCAGCCCCGACTCTTTGATTCGGGCACGCGCCGTATCGATATCAAAGCCCGGTCGCGTCGCCGCAATAAAGGTAGCAAGCTCAGCGATTCGTTCGGCATCATGCCAGGTCACGATATCGATAATCGCGTCGGCGCCCGTAATAAAGTAAAGCTTTACCTGCGGCGGGTAAAAGTCGCGAAGGGCATGAAGCGTATCGGCCGTATAGGTTACGCCCGGACGGTCGATCTCGAACCGGCTCGCCAAAAAGGCCGGGTTCGCGGCGGTGGCGAGGACCGTCATGGCATAACGGTCCTCGGCAGGCGTCACCGGCTTGTCAAGCTTAAAGGCAGGAGAGCCCGCCGGCATAAAGAGCACAGCGTCCAAGTCGAGCGACTCACGCGCCTGCTCAGCGGTCACCAGGTGCCCGTAATGGATGGGATCAAAGGTGCCACCCATAATGCCGAGCCTAAACTCCTGCCCGTCCTCTAGAGGAAGCTCGGGCAGACCGATTCCACCGCGCAGCGACATGGCTTACTCGCCCTCCGAGGTCTCGGCATCGTCCTCGGCATCCGCCGCATCGACAACCTCGACGCCCTCATCCGCAGCATCGGCCACGTCAATGGCCTCGACGGCAACGTCCTCGCCAGCATCCTCGAGCTCTTCGTACTCCGAGAAGTCCTCGGCGCCCTCAAAGTCAAAGGCGCGCTGGCAAATGCGGACCTCGTCGCCCGCACGGCAACCGGCCTTCTCGAGCGCGTCGTCAACACCCATACGCGCAAACTTATGCTGCAGGTAAATGACGGCTTCCTCGTTTTCCCAGTCGGTCTGAATGACCATGCGCTCGATGGCACGACCGACCACGCGGAAGGCACCGGGCTCTTCCTGAACAATGCGGAAACGCTTCTCACGCTGCAGGCGACGGCGCTCCCACTCATCGTCGCGCAGAACGACCGGCTCATCGGAGACAGCCAACTCGGCGCGAAGCTTAGCCACCTGCTCGCCCACGGCAAGCATCAGCGTGTTGAGGCCGGCACCCGTCACAGCAGACACGGCAAAGAACATATGTCCATCGTCGAGCGCTGCGCGCTTGAGGTCGGCAATCTTGTCGGCCGTGCCCGGCGCATCGCACTTGTTGGCAACGACGATCTGCGGACGCTCCGAAAGCTCGGCGCCATACTGCTCGAGCTCGCGGTTGATGATGCGATAATCCTCAACCGGATCGCGATCCTCAAAACCACCCGTCATGTCGACGACGTGCATGATGAGTGCCGTGCGCTCAATGTGGCGCAAGAACTGGTGACCCAGGCCCTTACCCTCGCTCGCGCCTTCGATAAGACCGGGGACGTCAGCAACGACGTAAGAATATTCGCCGGCACGCACCATGCCGAGGTTCGGCACGAGCGTGGTAAACGGGTAGTCGGCAATCTTGGGACGGGCGGCACTCATGCGCGCGATGAGCGATGACTTACCCACCGAGGGGAAGCCCACGAGCGCGGCATCGGCCATAAGCTTCATCTCGAGCTCAATCCAGTGCTCCTCGGCCGGTTCGCCCAGCTGAGCGAACGCGGGCGCGCGGCGCACCGACGTCACAAAGTGCGTGTTGCCCAGGCCGCCGGCACCGCCGGGCGCCACGACGACGCGCTCGCCATCGTGCACCAGGTCGGCAATCTCGAACATCGGGGTCTGCGTCTCGGGGTCGAGCTCCCGCACCACGGTACCCATAGGGACCTTGAGAATCAGGTCCTCGCCGCTCTTACCGTTACGACGGGCACCCTGTCCGTGCGTGCCGCGCTCGGCGCGGAAGTGATGCTTAAAGCGGTAATCGATCAGCGAAGACAGCTGAGCATCGGCCTGGATGACGACATTGCCGCCACGACCGCCGTCGCCGCCATCGGGGCCGCCCTTGGGAACAAATGCCTCGCGCCTAAACGACATGCATCCGGCTCCGCCGTCGCCGCCGCACACGTTAATGCGGCTGATATCGGTGAACTGTGACAACAGAATCGCCTCCTACAAAAAGAGGGAGACCCTTGAATCCTAAAACTCAAGTGCCTCCCACATATGTGCTCTATGAAGGGTGAATTACGCGTTCGCGAGCGGGCGTACGCTGACCCTGTGCTTGATACCCTTGCGGAACTCAACGGTACCGTCGACCAGCGCGAACAGCGTGTCGTCCTTACCACGGCCAACGTTCTCACCCGGGTGGATGTGCGTGCCGTGCTGACGGACGAGAATCGTGCCCGTGGTTACCGTCTGGCCGGCATAGCGCTTCGTGCCAAGGCGCTGACCGCGGGAGTCACGGCCATTACGGGAGGAACCGAGTCCTTTTTTGTGTGCCATTGTGTATACCTACTCTTTCGTTACGAGTGTAATCTACTCGGCGACGGGAGCCTCGGCAACAGCCTCAGCCTCTGCCTTGACAGCCTTCTTGGCGCGGGAGGTAGCCTGAACCTTCACGATCTTCAGCTTGGTGAGCTGCTGACGGTGACCCTTCAGACGACGATAGCGCTTGCGCTTGTGGAACTTGAAGACCAGCTGCTTCTCGCCCTTGAACTGCTCAACGATCTGAGCGGTAACCTTGGCCTTGGCCAGCTTGTCGGGATCGGTGACGATCTTCTTACCATCGTTGAGGAAGATAACCGGCAGGGTGACCTTGTCGCCCTCATTGCCCTCGATCTTCTCGACGGTGATGACATCGTCGGTGGCGACCTTGTACTGCTTGCCGCCCGTGTTAACGATTGCGTACATGTTTACTTGCCCTTCATGCATCAGTTAGTGCAACAGCCGAATATAGTAGCAGGCGAAAATACCCCCGTCAACGAGTATGTGGAGCAAATCCACAAGTTCGCACAGGTATGGGGCTGACGAGTCGGCCCTCGTCGTCCTCGCATGCTTGATTCTGACGCTCGACATCGTAGGAGCAGATGGTCACGAGGTCTTGCATACCGGTGGAAACAATAGGTGCATCCACGCCCGGGGTCAAGCCCTGCAACAAAACATCAGCAGCGGAAAGCAAAATTTCCGGACGCATGGAGCCCTCGTTGTCGGCATGGGTGTCGAGCATGAGTACCAAATGGTCCGGGCGCTCCCCCGCCGTGAGCTCATAGCCCACGAGCGTGTGATCCAAATCCAAGCGCTTGCTCTTTTTGCCGCGCGCGTAGTCGATGCCATGGTCCGCGCGCAGTGTGTCGATCGCACGACGCACCTCGTCGGCGCTTACGGGCGCCTCGGGATCCAAGTGCAGGTCGATGCGATACGACAGGCGCGTGAGCTGCGCCGTCAACGCCGGCGTGCGCACGTCGATGTACGCCGCCTCGATGGGCGCCAGATCGGCCGGAGACGCCGCAGCCAGGCGCCCAAACGCCTCGTCGAGCGCCACGAACTCGGTCATAAACAGGTCATACCACTCGCAGGTCGACGACGTACCAACCGGTAGCGCCGAAGAGAAGCCCACGCGCATGTGCGGAGAGAAGCCCTGCGTGACGGCATAGGGAAGTCCTGCACGGCGCACGATGCGCTCAATGGTATGGATCACTTCGAGATGGCCCAGGTACTTAAGGCGATCGCGCTTGCCATAGCGAACACGAAGCCTAAAGAGCGAGGGGTTGTCGGTCAGGCGCTCACTCATGCGCGATCACCCATCAATACATTCTTGGCGTGGAGCGTGGGGCAGATCCCGCAGCCGGTGCACGACGTGCGGGTGCAGTCGGGAGTCGTGACGCCCTCGAGCGAGCGACGGTACTCGCGCTCGAGGAAGCCGCGCGTGCAGCCGGGGCTCACGTGCTCCCACGGCAGGCGCCAGTCCAACTCGTAGGGCAGGTGCACGAGCCCATTGAGGTCGATGCCGTTTTTGGCAGCAGCTTCCTTCCAGTTATCGAGCGAGAAATGCTCTACCCAGGCGTCAAAGCGAGAGCCCGAGCGCCAAGCATCGATGATGACAGGCGTCATGTCGCGACCGGCGCGGGACAGCGCGGCCTCGATGAGCGACGTCTCGGCATCGTGGTAATGCACGCGGACGGCACGGTTGCGAACGCTCGTGATAAGCAGCTTCTGGCGACGCTTGACGTCGTCGTAGTCGAGCTGCGGGCACCACTGGAACGGCGTGGCAGCCTTAGGGATAAAGACCGAAACCGAAATGGACACCGAGATCGAGCCGCGACGAGCCTTGGGCACTACGGAACGACCGAGCTCCAGCACGTGATCGGCCAGATTGGCGATGGCCACGATGTCCTCGTCGCGCTCGCCGGGAAGGCCCATCATAAAGTAGAGCTTCATGCGGTTCCAGCCGGCCTCGAAGGCCGCCTTGGCCGCACGGTCCAGGTCCTCCTCGGTCACGTTTTTGTTAATGATGTCGCGCATGCGCTGGCTGCCGGCCTCGGGCGCGAACGTCAGGCCACCTTTCTTTTCGCCGGCGACCGACTCGGCCATATCCACGCCAAACGAATCCAGGCGCTGCGACGGAATAGACACGCGAATACCCGTATCCTCCAGGCGACGGTTGAGCCTGCCGAGCACGTCGCGAATGCAGGAGTGGTCGGTCGTGGAGAGCGAGGTCAGCGACACCTCGTCATAGCCGGTCTTTTCCAGACCCTGAATCACCGACGAGACGATCTGGTCGGCCGAGCGCTCGCGCACCGGGCGATACGTCATGCCGGCCTGACAAAAACGACAGCCGCGGGCGCAGCCGCGCAGGATCTCGATAGACAGGCGGTCGTGAACCAGCTGTGCATAGGGCACGCACGACTGCGACAGCGGATTCGTGGCGCCGAAATCCTCGACGACGCGCTTGTAGACCACGGTCGGCGCATCCTTGCCCTCACGCGGCACGGTGTAGCCATGCGGCGAGCAGGGCTCGTCGTGACGAACCTCATAGAGCGACGGCACGTAGTTGCCGGCAATGGATGCAAGCTGCTCGACAATCTGCGCGCGAGGGACCCCTTCGTCACGCAGGCGGCGATGCAGCTGGCAGGTCTCGAGCAGCGATTCTTCGCCCTCGCCGATGAGGATGACATCGAAGAAGGCCGCGTACGGCTCGGGGTTGTACACCGAGGGGCCGCCGGCGATAATGATGGGGTCGTCCTCGGTGCGGTCGGCCGCTAACAGCGGAATGCCAGCGAGGTCGAGAGCCTCGAGGAAGTTCGTCACCGCCATCTCGTGCGGCACATGCAGGCCGACGATATCAAACGAAGCGACCGGCGCTGCACCCTCGAGCGACAGCAGCGGAATGCCCGCCTCGCGCATGGCGTCACCCATATCGGGCCACGGCACATAGCCGCGCTCGCAGGAGATGCCCTCGGCCTGGTTAAGGATGTTGTAGAGGATGGCGATGCCCTGGTTGGGCAGACCAACCTCGTACACATCCGGGTAGATCAGGCAGCAACGGTAGTCGGCATCGGCCTTGGAAAGCGTGCCCCACTCGTGATCGATATAGCGGCTCGGCTTCTCGACCTTGGCGAGCAACGGCTCAATTAAATGAAAACAATCTTGGTACGGAACGCGCAACGGAAAACCCCTAAGCAGCGAGATCTGATGCGTCCTGGTAGGACGCCATAGGACGGGTAGCGCCCGCGACCGTGGCCACAAGATCGCGAACGCGGGAAAACGTGGCAGTGACTACCTCATTGGCACGGCTGTAGTCGACATCGCGCTCGTAGAGCGAAACGAGCGCACGGCCCATGCCATAGGTGCCCGCGGCAGCAGTGAGCGCCTTGACGGCAAACCCAATATGCGGCGTCTGCTTGACAAGTGCGCGGGTGACCGCTCGGATCACAAGACCGCCGGCAAGCACGCCCGCGACCTCGTAGCCGCGCTCAGGCTTAATGCCGCGTCCAAAGACGGCAGCGAGCTCAAAGAGCATGCCCACCTGCGCCAGCGCCATAACGGGATAATCGGCGCCCGGCAAAAACACCAGCGCACCGGTCGCCATATTGGTGAGCGCGCACGAGGTGATGATACGATTGGCCGCCGCGATGCGCATGAAGGCAAAGTTCGCCGCAAAAGCCGTTTCCTTGTCGGTGCGATCGAGAATCCAGCGGGCAAGCGTCTCGAGCAGATACGTCTTATCGGTTGCCGCTACCACGCCGAGCATGGGCGTGGACTCCTCGATAAACGGCACCTCCACAGCAGACTCGGCAAGCACGCACACGGGCGCACCGGCGATCACGAGCTCCTGCACGGCACTCTCCAAGCGGTCGGAACCACACGAGAGCACCAGTACCACATCGGTATCGGTCTTTGGAGCAATTCGCTCCTCCCCCAGACGCTCGACGCGCACAATGCCCGAGGTCGTCTGCGGCACAAAGGCGTCGCGCACCGTCTCGGCCAGAAAGCGCGAGGCGGATGAATCCAGATAGACCGAGACGCGCACCGGCGTATCGGAATCCTTCTTAACGGACGCGCCCATCTTAAAAGCGCGGGTCAGCTTATCTACGGGAATTTTCATAGCAAACCCCTCCAGCGGTTACGCGGCGCCCGAACGATGCCGCCATATGGATTGTACGATACCCACCGTCAGCAGCTGAATCATCATCGAAGACGAACCGAAGCTAATAAACGGTAGCGGAATACCGGTAATCGGCATCATGCCGATGCACATGCCGATGTTTTCGAAGGTCTGGAACGCCCACATGCCGACGATACCTACGCATGATAAGCGTAGGAACAGAGACTCGCACTTAAAGGCAACGCGGATCGTCGAGAAGATGAGCAGCACGTACAAGCACAGCAGCAAAAAGGAGCCGCAGAAGCCAAAGGTCTCGGACAGGAAGGCGAAGACGAAGTCGGTGTGGAACTCAGGCAGAAAGCCACCGGCCGACTGCGTCGCATGGCCCAGGCCCTTACCAAAGAAACCGCCCGAGCCGACCGCGATCAACGACTGCTGCAGATTGTACGCATCGTCCGAATCGGCATTATCGGGGTCGATAAAGACCGTCAGACGGTTCATCTGATACTGCTTGATGAGCACATCGTGGCCGAGCAGCGAATCAAAGACCGAATCGAGCGCCAGGACGAGGGCCACCAGGCCCACGAGCAGGGCCAGGGTCGACAGCACCCATTCGCGGCGTGCACCGCTCATACAAATGACGATGGCACCCGAAACCAGCACGACCAGGCCCGAGCCCAGGTCGCCCATGGCAACGACGGCCAAAAACGGAATGGACAGCATGCCGCAGAGCTTGACGTAGTCGCGAACGGTATCGATGCGGCCGTTATACTGCGAGCCAAGCGTAGCAATAAAGAAGATGGTGATGAGCTTGGCAAGCTCAACGGGCTGGAATGTCAAGCCGATACCGGGAATCTTGATCCAGCCCGTCATGCCCAGACCGCCCGTATAGGAGAGACCCGGAATCTTGGGCGAGAGGATCACGATCAGGTCGATGACGAGCAACGCCGTCGAGAAATTGGAAATACCGCGCAGGTCGGAGCGCCAGACCAGCACCGCCAGCACCGTGCCGATACCAATTCCCAGCAAATGGCGTGAGAACGAGGCATCGGCCTTAAACTGCGAAGCCGACCAGATAATGATGGCACCGTAGGCGACGAGCGCCACAGTAGCCACGAGCACACCGATATGCACCTTTTGGCGAAACGTGCCGCGCGAGGCCGAAAGTTGCTTGTTGACACGGTCCAGGCTGCTGCGAGAGCCGGTCTTGGTTGAACGGAACAGATCCGCCGGAGAAAAATCCATCGCAACCTCCTATCGAACCGAAGAATCGCCCGAGGCCGAAGAGGTATCGGGCTCGTCATAAATCACACCGAGCACGTCGCGCACGACATGCATCGCGGTATCTGAGCCGCCGCCGCCCTGCTCCAGGACAGTAGCGATGACATACTTGGGGTCATCGGCCGGTGCATAGGCGCAGAACCACGCGTATTCGTCCTCGCCGCTTTTCTCGCCCGTGCCCGACTTGCCGTATACCTGCGGCGTCAGGGTGCCAAAGTGAGCCGCCAGGGACGTCGATGCCGTGTAAATCACGTCGTGCATGCCGTTGCGAACAAGAGACAAATCCGAATCGCTGTTGATCTTGGCCTCCAGGCGCTTCTTCTTGCCCTTGCCGTTGTACTTATAGGCATCGCCGTCGCCATCGCGCGATACGGCAGACAAAAACACGTGAGGCACGTACTGTTTGCCGCCGTTGGCAAGACCCATATAGGCACACGCCATCTGCAGGGGCGTCACCAGGATGTCACCCTGGCCGATAGCGATGTTGGTCATATCGCCGGCATTCCACTTGCGGTCCTCGGCAGAGGCGTCGGTGAAGTACGACTCTTTCCACTCGGCATCGGGAATACGGCCCGCGCCTTCACTCGGCAGATCGATACCGCAGGTCTTGCCCAGGCCCCAGCGACGAAAGACCTCCTGCAGGCCCTCGGAATGTTGCTCGTCATAAAAGAACGCCTTGCCCATGTCGTAGAAGACAGGGTCGCACGAGTTAGCGATACCCGATTGCAGCGTCATGGTGCCGTGGCCAGACGTCAGCCAGCAGCGCTTGCCCCACGACTTGCCCAGACCCGTCCAATAGCCCGTGCAGTTGGTTGTCTGCGTTGAAGTGTAGGTTCCAAACTCAAGACCGGCCAGTGCCGAGAGCGGCTTGATGGTCGAAGCCGACATGTACTGTCCGCTAATGGCGCGGTTGAGCAGCGGGTGCGAACCCTTGTCATCATTGAGCTCGGTCCACACGTCATTTGAGACGCCACCGATAAAGACGGACGGATCGAACTTGGGCTGGCTCGCCATGCCCAGGATCTCGCCATTGTTGGGATCGAGACACACTACAGCGCCGTTGCCGGCATTGCTGTAGCCAGTGGTCTTGGCAAGCTCGATAGCGCTCGCCAGCGCCGTCTCGCAGGCCTGCTGGATCTTAAGGTCGAGCGTGAGCTTAATGTCAGAGCCGGCCTTCGCGGGCACGGCGCCGGCCTGACCGGTCACATTGCCCGAGGCATCGACCTTGACGGTCTGCTCGCCACGAATGCCCTGCAGCAGGTTTTCGTAGTAGCTCTCAACGCCCGCCTGGCCCACGATATCGCCCGACTGGTACGTAATCTTGCCAGCAGAAGCATCATCATCGCCAGAGGTTTTCTTATTCTGGGCCTCGAGCTGCTCGGAGGTAATGGTGCCGGTATAGCCCAAGATATGGCATGCCGTCTCGCCATATGGATACTGGCGCTCGGTACGCTCGGCAATCTTGACGCCCGGGAACTCGCCGGCGTGCTCCTGAATATAGGCAACCGTGGAGCGACGGACGTCCGTCGCGATGGTATGCAGGCTCTGAGCGCCCTCTGTATTGTCCTGAATATTGCGAAGGACCGCCACGTAAGGCATTCCAAGCACGTTGGCAAGATGGCGAACCAGAACCTCATCCTCCGCAAGGTCGCGGTAGGCCACGACAGCAAGTGAAGGACGGTTCTGGACAAGCGCCACGCCATTGCGGTCGAGGATGCGACCGCGCACAGCGGGTGTGGTAACGGTGCGAGTCTGATTACTATTGGCCTGCTTCTCGTAATAGTCCGACGAGACCATCTGCATGCCCCACAGCTTGACGGCAAGCGCCGCAAACATCGCGCCCACACCCGTGGTGAGGATGGAAAAGCGGCCCTTAAAGGCGGTCGCCGCGGTATTGCCCTCGCCCTCGGTGGCGCGCGGGGCCGTTCCATGCTGTGTATCGTAGGTAAAACGGGAATCGCCACGACGCATGATGACCAGCGCGACCACGATGGCCACAACCAGCACGATACCGGCGATAATAACCGTCATCTGGGAAGACATCTACGGGCCTCCCCTATTTGAGCTTGCGGGTCTTGGGCTTAAAGCGCATACCCGCCTGGCGTCCGCCACGTGCGGAGAATCCATAGCCGGACTGCGGCACGACGCCGGACATCAAAAACGGAATGGCAACCAGACCCGTCAGGATCGAGGACGGCAGCGCATGGCCGAAGATCGCCACGACAAAGCTCGTCTCCAAACCCATAAACAGCAAGATGATGCTGTAGATCACATTAATGACGAGCGCAAAGGCGCCCACGGTGACGCCGCGCGCACTCGGGGTACCGCCCGTCTGACCGACGGCGCTGTGCACCAGGGCAAAAGAACCCACGGTCAGCAGGAGCGACATAACGCCCACCGGCACGGCAGCGGACAGGTCATAAAACAAGCCGCTGCAAAAACCGCACACGACGGCACGGGTCGGGTCGCCCGAGAACACGCTTAGGCACACCAGGATAATCATGAAGTTGACGCGACCGCCCGCAATGGAGATCTGCGGTGCCAGGCCTGCCTGCAGCAGCACGCACACGATGGCGGCGATCACAAACGTACGGGAGCTCATCCCCTGCTCGTGTAGATCCATGGACATGCCCCCTATTCGTTCGAGCCGGAATCGGTCGTCTCGGACGTGTCGGAACTGTCATCCGAACTCTCGTCCTTCGTCTTGGTCGCAGCATCGCGCGACGTTCCCTGCGGCGTGCTATTAGCGGTGCTCACGTCCTCATCCGAAGCTGACTGTTCGTCGGTCAGCGAGGTAATGACCAGCACTTCCTCGTTGTTCTCGGCCGTGGTCTGAGCGCGCACCACAATGGTGTAGTACACGTCGTTTGCCGATTTCTCAACCGACGAGACGGTGCCAAGCGGAAGGCCCTTGGGGAACACGCCACCGATGCCAGAGGTCACGATGATATCGCCAACCTTAACATCGGAGTCGACGCTCACGTACTCAAGACGCAGCGTGCCGTCAGCCTGACCCTGCAGCATACCCTGGGCGCGCGTGTCCTGCACCATGGCGGACACGCCCGAGTTCTCGTCGCCAATCAGGCGCACAGTAGAGGTCTTGGCCGATACCTCGATAATCTGGCCGATAACACCGGCAGAACTCGTCACGGGCATGTTGATGGTAAGGCCGTCGGCAGAGCCCTTGTCGATGGTAACGGTCGAGGTCCAGGCATCGCCGGAGGCACCAACGATACGAGCTGCGGTCGATTTGAGGTTGTAGGTCGATTGCAGCCCGACCAGGCCCTCCAGGCGCTCGGCAGTCTTTTGAGCCTCAGAAAGCTCGGCGACCTTAGAGGTCAGCTCCTCATTTTGCTTCTTGAGCTCGTCGAGCGTGTCCTGCGACGCCGTTAGGTTAGAGAACACGTTGCCAATCGCATTGAAGGGAGCCGCCACAGCCGAGCCCACAAAGCGCACCGGAGAGGTAATCGTCGTTACGCCCGAACGCACGGCATGAATCGGCCCTGCCTCGCCCTCGCGGATGTAAAACGTGAGCAGCAACACCGAAATCAGGCTGAAAACAATCAACGGGCGCATACCCGTTGATTGTCGCTTGGTATTCAGATTTGTGGAGAAACCCGAAGATCGTGCCAAATGGAATCCACCTTTTGGAAATTAAGCATTGGTCTGGACGAAGCCGCCATCAAACGCATTGGCCTCGAGCACGCGGGCACAGCCGTTAACGACGTTATCGAGCGCCGTGGGGCTGACGTTGACCGAAACGCCGGTCTCATCGCGCAGGCGCACGTCGAGACCGCGCAGCAGCGCGCCGCCACCGGTCAGCAATATGCCATAGTACATAAGGTCAGAGGCGAGATCGGGCGGCGTGGCATCGAGGGCGTCCTTGACGGCCTTGGCCATCTCGTCGAGCGGCTTGTTGAGCGCGCGACGAATCTCCTCGCTCTCGATGCGCACGGTCTTGGGCAGACCCGTGATCACGTCGCGGCCGTTGACCTCGACGTCGAGCTCGTCCTTGAGCGGCACGGCGGAGCCGACCTTGATCTTGATGTCCTCTGCCGTACGCTCGCCGATGGCAAGGTTGTAGGCATCGCGAACGTGCGTGAGGATGGCCTGATCGAACTCGTCGCCGGCAATACGGATGGACTGCGAGACGACGATGCCGCCCATAGCGATAACGGCAACCTCGGTGGTACCGCCACCGATGTCGATGACCATGGAGCCGGTGGGCTCCTCGACAGGCAGGTCGGCGCCGATAGCAGCAGCCATGGGCTCCTCGATCAGGTAGGCCTGGCGAGCGCCGGCCTGGATCGTAGCCTCAAAGACAGCTCGCTTCTCGACCGACGTGACGCCGGAGGGAACGCAAACGACAACGCGCGGACGCGGGGTCCACGGATAGCGCTTCTCGGAAGCCTTGTCGATAAAGTAGCGAAGCATGGCCTCGGTAACATCGAAGTCGGCGATGACGCCGTCCTTCAGGGGACGAACGGCCACGATGTTGCCGGGCGTACGGCCGAGCATGCGCTTTGCCTCGATACCGACCGCCAGGATGCGCTCGTCGTTCTTGTCGATGGCGACAACAGAGGGCTCGCGGATGACAATGCCCTTGCCGCGCACGGAGACAAGCGTATTTGCGGTGCCGAGGTCGATGGCAAGATCGCCCGCATAGCTACCGAAGAACATATCCATCAAAGAAAACAACGCAACTCCTGATGTGTTGGATGATTGCTGGAAAACTACTAGCTCATGATACTAGCGCAAGCCCGGCACCTCACTTGCGGTGAAGCGCCGGGCAAAGCTAAATCCCATAAGGTCACTACTGGTTGTCAGCAGCCGAGAAATCCATATCGAGCGAGGAAACGGCCCAGCCGATATGATTGTCGGAGCGCACGAATTTGACGGTGTACTCCTGCTCGCCGCCCTTGGACAGCGATGCCTTCACCTTAGCGGTCGTCTCGGTCATGGACTGATCCATGCCCTCGACGGACACGGTGGCGCCCTGCGGAATCGAGGAGATGATCATCGACTTGGCGTCCTCGGACAGGCTCGAGGCCAGGCAAGACTCGGCCTTTGCGGTGTCACCGTCGCCGGCAGCCTGGAACAGATCGGTGATAACCGACTCCTGCGAGGGGAAGCCAAAGCCGCGCGTGTAGGCAAAGCCCAGACCGCCCGCAGCAATCAAAATGAGCAGAAGCAGCACGATGAAGACTTTGAGACCCGTGTGGCGATGGCGACGACGGACCTTGGCCTGCTTACGATCCTGACGGTCCTGCTGGACCATCTCGGACTCTGACAGTGTAAAGAAGCCGGTGTCCGAGGGATCGGGCATAAACTGACCGGTCGCGCCCGTAGGATCGAGCGGATCGACGGCAGGAGCGTCCATCGCAGGCGCCGGAGCCGTGGCCATAGCCGTCTGGGCAGACAGCGCGGCAAGCGAATCGTGCACGCGGGCAAGCTCATCGGCCTGCTCGGAGGTAAGCTGGTAGATGCCATCGGCAGTAGCGGCGTTAAAGGCGTCGAGTGCGTCGGAGGGACGGCCGGCGGCAGAAAGCGCCTGACCCATGCCGGCGTTGAGCGCGCGCGTGTCGTCACGGGGACCGGCAAAGTCGATAGCCGTGCGGTAGGTTTCCACGGCATCCGCCGGACGGCCGAGTTTAATGAAGCAACGACCGAGCTCGCCGAGTGCGGCGGCAGGAGCCGGATTGGCGCCATCGATGGCAGCCTGACGGAAGGCAGTACCCGCGTTGGCATAGTCGCCCGACTGGAACAGCGCGTTACCCAGGCCCAGATAGGCCTTGAACGGCGTAGCATAAGAAGCGTCCTGCGTAGCAGCAGAGAACGCCTGGGCGGCCGTCGTGTAGTCGCCCACGGCGGCGAGCGCCTTGCCGCGGTTGGTGAGCAGCGCGCCGCGCTTGCCATAGGTGCCGTCGTTGAGGGCGGCGGCGTAGGCCTCGGCGGCCTCGGCATACATGCCCAGGTGCATCAAGGCGTTACCACGAAGGTGATCGGCCTCGCCCATAATCTCATCGGGAGTCTTTGCCGCCCCAAGCATCTGGGCTGCAGCGGAAAAATCACCCGCGCGGTAAGCGGCGCGGCCCTGTTGGATCAGCTGGCTATTCAAGGAAATCCCCTTTACTCGTGAACGATCTCGACATGGACGATCTCGTCGCCGGCACGCAGCTGCGAAATCACATCGAGACCCTCGACCGTGGTACCAAAGACGGTGTAACCGGAATCGAGGTTATGCTGGGCGCCCAGGCAGAAGTAGAACTGCGAACCCGCGGAATCGGGGTCCATGGAGCGTGCCATGGCAAGGGCGCCATCGACATGGCTGTTGCGCGGATTGGTGGCAAACTCGCCCTTGATGCAGTAGCCGGGGCCACCGGTACCGGGCATGCCGTCGGGGCCCTCAAGACCGGCAGCGACGTCGGCGCCGGACATATCGCGGGTATTGGGGTCGCCGCCCTGAATGACGAAGCCGGGAACATAGCGATGGAACTTAAGGCCATCGTAGAAACCCATCGTGGAAAGCTCGCAGAAGTTCGCGACATGAATGGGAGCGCCCTCGCCGTCAAACTTGACCTTGATGGTACCCTTCGACGTCTCGATTACGGCGCACTCGTCGCCGGCAAGCTGATACTCGGGCGTGTAGAGCTCTTTCTTAAAACCAAACATGTGGTTCCTTCCTCGTGCGTTTAAAGCATATTTGTACGAATTGTAGCAATAAGCACAGGCTTACATCAATTGCGCACGTAGGTTATGCCGACTATGGCGAACTAATTTTAGGAACGCTGCTGCGGCTTCCAGGAACCCACATTGGCGTCGTACTGGTTCAGCGCGCTGTTGCCGCCCTGCGCGATGGGAGCCAGGATCTCGCTTTGGTGGGAACTCATCGACTCGCCATCGGGAATGGCCAGCGAGATGTCCCAACTCTGGCAGATCACGTCGACACGCTCGTACATCCACTCGGCAAGCTGCTTTAAGTGGGCGATGTCATCCGCATAGACCGTATCGTCCTGGTACTTAAGGTTGTTGAGCTCATCTTGCGTCTTTTTGATCTGGTCGCGCAGGGCGTAGGCACTCTGCGACAGCTCCTGACGGGTGGACAGCGGCGTTCGGAGATAACCGTTGTTAAAGGAATCGATGACCTCGCCGATCTGGTCCTCGTCGCCGTAGGACACGATGGTCTGATACAGACCGTCGAGCCTGGTATAGAGCTGATCATCGGTCAGCACGGTTTCTTCCTGGACCACCTCGGCAGAATCGTCCTGCTTGGTATCGTCCTCAGTCGCCTCGCCCTTTTGGCGCGTGGGGAAGGTCGTCTGCGCGGCCTGGCCAAACTGGTCGTAGAAGCCAGGCATGACACCCATGGGATCGGCCGTCACGAACCAATAGGCACCGCCGCAAACGACAGCAAGGACCGCGATGACGATGAGCGGCTTAGGGATATGACGCTTGTGCTTGTGATAAGCGTCCTCGTCGGGATGCACCTTGCGCTTGGGTTTTTGAGCATCGTCGTGCAGGGAAACCGGCGTGGGAATATCGACCTTGGGAATACCGAAATCCTTATCGAAAGCCGGCAGCACGCAGGTCTCGTTAGGATCGGCGGCGTCCGAAAGCACCGCAGCGGCAGAGGCCGGCGCATGCGGCACCTCGGTATCGATCTGCTCTTGCGTTAGGCGCGGAAAACCCGCCGTGCGGCCCGCAGCCAAGTCGGATGCGGCCGCGTCCTCGGAGAGGATACCCGGAGCGGGGCGTCCGCATTTGGGGCACGTACGATCATGCGGAGAAAGACGGGCACCGCAGCCCTCACAGAACACGAACTCAGTGTGCTCGGGACCATCGCCCGGACCCACATAGGCGTTGCAGTAGGGGCAGAACGAGGCGCCGTCCTCGATAGTCTTAAGGCAATGCGGGCAGATCACGGCATCCTCTTTTCGAAGCAATTCAAACAATCGAGGTTAGAGCATAACATCGCCACGGCCCCACAGGAGCAAGGCACCAATTCAACATCGCCAGGGCGCGTAGCTACTTCTTCTTTTTGCTTGGCATCGAAACTTTGATGCCTTGGGCGGACTTGGTCACGCGAGAGCGCTTGGCTCCGGTACTCTTCTTTTTCTTGGGCTGGGCCTGGGCCACGCCCTCGAGTGCGCGGGCCTCGGCCTCGCGAGCGGTGCGATCTTCGCGGCGCTGCGCCATGTCGGCGGCGAAGCGCTTGGCAAAACGCTCGGCCGTCGAACCCGTCGAGCTCACCTTGCCGCCACCGCGACCCAGGTGGACGCGCACACCGCGGCCAAAACCAGTTGCAGCATGACGGCGACGCGGCTTGAGCGAATCCATCATCGTGGCGAGCTTAAAGAACACCGAGCAGGTAAAGACCACGATGACAGCCAAGATAACCATCTGGGCCATCGACAGGTTGGCAATAGACAGCAGCTCTGGGAATCCGATAACGCCCACCAGGATGCCGGCGACTACAAACACAAAGAGCACCACACGTAAGGGCGTGAGAGGCTGCGAGATGCGCCAGATTAGGCTGACGCTCGCCGCGCACGACGTAAGCAGGCACATCGTAGACAGCGTAAGCTGGGTAAAGCCAAACACGCGCGCCACAAAGATATCGAGCGCCGCAGCCAAAATGACCGCAATCGACGCCGGCAGTGCCCGCTTGAGCACGTTCGTCAGGAACGACCCCTTCACGCGAGCATTGTTGGGCTCCAAGCCCAACACAAAGCCCGGCGCGCCGATGCAGAAGAAGTTAATGAGCGTCATCTGGATGGGCTCGAAGGGGTACGGCGGCAGCGCGATGCACAGCGCCGCCAGGCCCATCGAGAACAGCGTCTTGGTCAGGAACAGCGAGGCCGAACGCTGCAGGTTGTTGATGGAGCGACGGCCCTCGGCCACCACGGCGGGCATCGAGGCAAAGTCGTTGTCGACGAGTACGATCTCGGCCACGTTGCGCGCAGCATCGGAGCCGGCCGCCATGGCCACGGAGCAGTCGGCCTCCTTGAGCGCCAGCACGTCGTTGACGCCGTCGCCCGTCATGGCCACGGTGTGCTCGCGGCGCTTGAGCGCCTGCACGAGCTCGCGCTTCTGCTGCGGGGTCACACGACCAAAGACATGGTAGCGGTCCACTGCGGCATCGAGCTTGGTCGGCGTGTCGAGCGTCGTGGCGTCAACATAAGCGTCCGCCCCCGGCACGCCCACCACGCGCGCGATCGACGACACCGTACGCGGGTCGTCGCCGCTGATCACGTTGAGGGTCACGCCCTGCTCGTTAAAGTAGCCGATAGTCTCGGCCGCCGAGGTACGAATCTCATCGCGGATGGTCACAAAGCCCACGGGCTCGGCCTCGCCCACCATATCGCCATCGGGCGTAAAGCCGTCCACGCGCGCCACCACGAGCACGCGGCAGGTATCGGCAAGCTCGGCGACACGGTTCTCGACCTGGGCAAACACACGATCAGAGAGCACAAACTGCGCGGCGCCCATCACATAGGATCCCTGCGCAAACGACGCGCCGCTCCACTTTTTGGAGGACGAGAACGGAATGACCGACAGCGGCTCGGACACCTCGACCGGGCGATCGGCGTAATAGTTGAGCAGCGCCTGGCAGGTCTCGTTGGCATCGGCCGAAGTCGCATGCGCGACGTTAGCCAGCGCAAAATCGAGCACTGTGGTATCGACGGGAACAGCCGCCTCGTCCGAGTCCACGCCAAAGCCAACACCCTCAACAGGCAGCGGGTAGGTGCCCTCAACCTCCATACGACCCGAGGTAATGGTGCCCGTCTTGTCCAGGCACAGCACGTCGACGCGAGCGAGCGTCTCGATGCAGTAGAGCTGCTGTGCCAGCACCTTGCGACGCGCCAGGCGCACCGTGGCAATCGCGAGCACCGACGAAGTCAGCAGCACCAGGCCCTGCGGAATCATGCCCAGCAGGGCGCCCACCGTGGACAGCAGCGCCGAAGAAGGCACACGACCGGCCAGCAGCTCGGAGAAGCACCAGGAAAGCGCGCTATCGCCCGGGGTTCCCGCGGCATCCCACAGCTCGCTCACACTCGAGGCAAACAACGCCAAACCGAGCGGGATCATGATGATGCTCGCAAAGCGCACGATGGCGTTAAGCGCGTTCATGATCTCGGAATTGACCTTTTTGACGTACTTGGCCTCGTTATTAATTTTGGCCACGTAGTTGTCGGCGCCGACATGGATCACGCGGGCGCGCAGCATGCCCGAGTCGATAAAGCTGCCGCTCATGAGCTCGGAACCGGGCTGCTTCTTAATAAGGTCGCTCTCGCCCGTCAGCAGGCTCTCGTTCACGAGTGCCTCGCCCGAAACCACCACGGCGTCAGCGGGAATCTGGTCGCCGCGCCCCAGGCGAATGATGTCGTCGAGCACGATCTGGTCCAGGTCGAGCTCCACCTCGGCGCCGTCGCGCACCGCGATGGC
Source organism: Collinsella sp. (assembly GCA_048323995.1). Taxonomy (GTDB): domain Bacteria; phylum Actinomycetota; class Coriobacteriia; order Coriobacteriales; family Coriobacteriaceae; genus Collinsella. Next base: position 118,054 of record DBFELT010000001.1, read on the forward strand.
CTTCTTGGAGGTCAGCAGCGTGAGCTTATCGACCATCTTCTTGGAACGCATGGACTGGATGACGCCAATGGCGGTATTGAGGAACACCACGAACAGGAACGTCAGATTCTTAAACGAACCGGTCAAAATGACCAGGAACGCCAAGATCACGTTGATCAAATTGAACAGCGTGCAGAGGTTCTCGATGATGAGCTCTTTGACCGACTTGGTCTTGAGCTCCATGTTGCGGTTGATTTTACCGGCGGCGATGCGCTCCTCGACCTCGGCGGTCGAGAGTCCGCGCTCGATATCCGTTGCTGCCATACCACGTCCCATCACGTCGCGTCGGTATAAGAAAAACCGCCCGGACCATGCGAGGTTCGGACGGTCTTACGTTCGATGGTGCCCCATGTTGGATTCGAACCAACGGCCTTCTGCTCCGGAGGCAGACGCTCTAATCCCCTGAGCTAATAGGGCCAACGGTTGGCATTATACCCAAGTGCACCACGGGCTATCAAAATAAAAGAAAAAGCTTTGCAATTCCGAGGAAGACGCAACGCAACGGCCCACTTTAGAAGGCAAAAGCGAGTCAGATAGTATAAACTCTCATGCACCATATATACACGGCTCGCGATGCGGGCCGTTTTTGCAAGGGTTATCCATCGAGGTGAGAGGCACACCATGATTGCTATTTTAAAGCAGAGCGCCAGCGACGAGGCCGTCGGCCATATCGTCAGCTGGATTGAGAAAAAGGGCCTGAAGACCGATGTCTCGCGCGGCGAGAACGAGACCATCATCGGCCTGGTGGGCGATACGACCAAGATCGACCCGTTCCTGCTCGAGTCCATGGATGTCGTCGAGCGCGTGCAGCGCGTCTCCGAGCCGTTCAAGCGCGCCAACCGCAAGTTCCACCCCGAGGACTCCGTCATCGACTGCGGTCACGGCGTCAAGATCGGCGGCGACCAGTTCCAGGTCATCGCCGGTCCCTGCTCCGTCGAGGGCGAGAACCTCATCCGCATCGCACGCCGCGTAAAGGCCGCCGGCGCCACGATGCTGCGCGGCGGTGCCTACAAGCCCCGCACCTCCCCCTACGCCTACCAGGGCATGGGCCCCGCCGGCCTCGACCTGCTGTGCGAGGCGTCTGCCGAGCTCGACATGCCGATCGTCACCGAGATCATGGATCCACGCGACGTGCAGGTCTTCTTGGACAAGAAGATTGACGTCATGCAGATCGGCGCCCGCAACGCCCAGAACTTCCCCCTGCTCAAGGAGGTCGGCAAGACCCAGACCCCGATTCTGCTCAAGCGCGGCATGTCCGGCACGATCGACGAGCTGCTTATGGCAGCCGAGTACATCATGAGCGAGGGCAACGACAACGTCATCCTGTGCGAGCGCGGTATCCGCACCTTCGAGACCCGCACCCGCAATACCTTCGACCTCAACGCCGTGCCGGTTCTGCACCACCTGTCGCACCTGCCCGTCGTCGCCGACCCCAGCCACGCCACCGGCTACACCCGCTACGTTGAGCCCATGGCGCTCGCCGCGACCGCCTGCGGCGCCAACGGCCTGGAGATCGAGGTCCACGACGAGCCCAGCCGCGCATGGTCCGACGGCGCTCAGGCCCTCACCCCCGACCAGTTCGACGACACCATGCGCCGCATTCGCGCCATCCGCGAGGTCGTCTGCCAAAAGACCATGGAGTAGCCCATGGGTACGGTGAGAAACGCGCGCGTTAACCAGGGCGGCCCCAAGTGCGCCGGTATCGTCGGCCTTGGCCTCATCGGCGGTAGCTTTGCCCGCGGCTATGCCCAGGCGGGCGTCCGCGTGCTGGCCTGGGACCCCGATGACGATGTCATGACGGCCGCCAGCATGGGCACTGTCGCCGGAGAGCTCAACGACGAGACACTCGGCGAATGCGACATCATCGTCCTGGCTTGCTACCCCGAGGCCTGCATCGAGTGGCTCGAGGCGCATGCCCAGGCCCTCGCCGACGCCACCGACACCGAGGCCATCATGGGTCCCGTGGTGATCGACACCGTGGGCGTCAAGGGCATCGTGTGCGAACGTGCCTTTGAGCTTGCCCGTGAGCACGGCTTTTACTTTGTGGGCGCACACCCCATGGCGGGCACGCAGTACTCGGGCTACGCACACTCCCGCGCCGACCTGTTCCAGGGCGCGCCACTCGTGCTCGTGCCGCCCGCGGTGGACGATGCGCTCAAACTGGAGCTTTTGGGCCAGGTGCGCGAGATGGTGCGCCCCTTGGGCTTTGGCAAGTTCAGCGTGACCAGCGCCGCCGAGCACGACCGCGTCATCGCCTTCACGAGCCAGCTTGCGCACGTGGTGTCCAACGCCTACGTCAAAAGCCCCACCGCCCAGGTCCACCACGGCTTTTCGGCCGGTAGCTACCGCGATCTCACCCGCGTGGCGCACCTCAACCCGCAAATGTGGTCCGAGCTCATGATCGACGACGCCGACGCGCTCGCCTTCGAGATCGACCATCTGATCGACTCGCTTGGCGCCTACAGCCGCGCCCTTAAGGACCGCGACCAGCGCTATCTGGAGAATCTCCTTGCCGAGGGCGACCGCATTAAGCGCGCACTCGACGACGAGGCCTCCCACTAGACCACCTATCACGCCAGGTCGAAAGGACCGAAGCTTATGGCGATTACCATCGATATCGACACTGCACGCCCCTACCGGGTGCATGTTGGCACGTTTTTGCTGGAGCAGGCGGGACCGCTCGTGCGCGCCACTGCCGGCGGCACCAAGGCCGTCATCGTGACGGACACCAACGTGGGCCCGCTCTACCAGATGCCCGTTAAGCAGAGCCTGGAGGCGTCAGGCTACGAAGTGAGCATCTGCACCTTCGAGGCCGGCGAGGCCCATAAGCGCGCCGAAACCTATGTTGCCATTTTGGAGTTTGTGGCCGAACACGAGCTTTCGCGCTCCGATGTGATCGTGGCACTCGGCGGCGGCGTCGTGGGCGACGTGGCGGGCTTTGTGGCCGCCACCTACATGCGCGGCTGCAAGTTTGTGCAGATCCCGACGAGCCTGCTCGCTATGGTGGATTCGTCGGTGGGCGGCAAGACCGCCATCGACCTGGCTGCCGGCAAGAACTTGGCCGGCGCCTTTTGGCAGCCGAGCGTGGTTATCGCCGACGTGGGGTGCCTAGCCACCCTCACGCCCGAGCAGTTCGCCGACGGCTGCGGCGAGGTCATCAAGCACGCCGTGATCGCCGACCCGGAGCTTTTCGCCGAGCTGGAGAAGACCCCGCTCACGCTGGAGCTGCTCAACCGCGATGTGGCCCGCGTAGCGCTCATCATCGCCCGCAATATCGACATCAAGCGCGCCGTGGTCGTTGCCGACGAGCGCGAGACCAACCAGCGCAAGCTCCTCAACTTTGGACACAGCGCCGGACACGCCGTCGAGGCCTGCGAGCACTTTGAGCTCGGACACGGCAACTGCGTGTCGATCGGCATGGGCATCATCACGCGCGCCGCGGCTCTGCACGGCATTTGCGATGCTGCACTGCCCGGTCGTATCGAGGAGCTCTGCGCCCGCCATGGCCTCAAGACCCGCTGCGACCTAGATGCCGATGCCGTTTTTGCCGAGGCGCTCCACGACAAGAAGCGCGCGGGCGACACCATCGACCTGGTGATTCCGCACGGCATCGGCCGCTGCAGCATCGACCGCACGCCGCTTTCCACTTTCCACGAACTCATTGCCGAGGGCCTCGGCCAGAAGGGAGACGCATTCGCATGCTAGCCCGCATCACCCCGTCCCCGCTTAAGGGCACCGTTCCCGCCATCGCGTCCAAGTCGATGGCGCATCGCCTGATCATCTGCGCCGCGCTTGCCAACGGCGAGACGCACGTTACCTGCAACACCACCTGCGCCGACATCGAGGCTACGGTGCGTTGCCTTACGGCACTGGGCGCTCGCATCGAGACCGTCGAGGATGGCTTCCAGGTCCATCCCACTATGAAGAGTATTGAGTTTGGCCTGCTCAAGGCACTTGCCGGCGGAACGCTTGACTGCGGCGAAAGCGGCTCCACGCTCCGCTTTATGTTGCCCGTCGCCTGCGCGCTGGGCGCAGAAGCAACTTTTGTGGGCCAGGGACGCCTGGGCGCACGCCCCCTCTCCCCGCTCTCGGACGAGATCATCGCCGCCGGCTGCGACCTACAGGGTCTGGGCGGTTTTCCGCTCAAGACGAGCGGCCGCATGCGCCCGGGCACCTTTGTGCTGCCGGGCAACGTAAGCTCGCAGTACATCTCGGGCCTGCTGCTGGCAGCCCCGCTGCTGGCCCAGCCCTCCTGCGTGCAGGTGACCGGCCTCATTGAGAGCCGCCCCTACATCAACCTGACGATCCAGGCCATGAAGGCCTTCGGCGTCGAGGTCAACGTCGAGCGCATTCCCGCCAAGGACGGTCAGCCCGAGGTCACAAACTTCCGCGTGAGCAGTGGCTCGTACCGCACGCCCGGCAGCGTGGCCGTCGAGGGCGACTGGTCCAACGCTGCCTTTTGGCTGTGTGCCGGCGCTATCGGCACCGACCCCATCACCGTCGAGGGCGTGTCCCTGAGCTCCGCACAGGGCGACCGCAACGTGCTTGCCGCGCTTTCGCGCTTTGGCGCCCGCATCGTGCGCTCCACCAACGCCGCCACCGTGCAGTCCGACAAGCTCGCCGGCTTTGAGATGAGCGCCCACGACATTCCCGACCTGGTGCCCGTTATCTCGGCCGTGGCCTCGCTGGCACAGGGCCGCACCTTTATCCGCGATTGCGCCCGCCTGCGTATCAAGGAATCCGACCGCCTGGCCACCACCACCCGCGAGCTCACCGCGCTGGGCGCGCAGGTGCGTATTGCCGGCGACGACCTCATCATCAAGGGCGTCGATGCCTTCACCGGCGGTGAGGTCGATTCACACAACGACCACCGCATCGCCATGATGGCCGCCATCGCCGCGAGCCGCGCCACCGGCGAGGTCGTGATCCACGGCGCCGAGGCCGTCAACAAGTCCTATCCCGATTTCTTCGACCACTACCGCCTACTGGGCGGCAAGGTCACGCTCGAGGAGGAATAGCATGTCCTCGACCTTTGGCAACGTCTTGCACTTAAGCATCTTCGGCCAGTCGCACTCCCCCGCTATCGGCTGCTCGCTCGATGGCATTCCGGCAGGTATCGCCGTGGACCAGGAGAAGCTGCAGGCCTTCCTCGACCGTCGCGCCCCCGGTCGCGACGAGACCGCGACCAAACGCCGCGAGGCCGACGCCGCGCATATCATCGCCGGTGTAGTCGATGGACATACCACCGGCGCGCCCATCGCTGCGATTATCGAGAACACCAACACGCGCTCCAAGGATTACTCCGAGCTGCGCCGCAAGCCCCGTCCCGGACATGCGGACTTCCCTGCGCGCGTGAAGTATCACAACATGCACGATGTCGCTGGTGGCGGGCATTTTTCCGGCCGCCTAACGGCACCCTTGTGCATCGCCGGCGGCATTGCGCTGCAGGCACTCGAGACCCGCGGCATTCAGGTCATGGCGCACGTCGCGCAAATCGGCGGCATCTCCGACCTGCCGATGGACGATATGGTCTATCGCGAGGCCGACCGCAAGGCGATCCTTACGAACGATCTGCCGTGCATTGACGCCGCCGCAGCCGGCCGCATGCGCGAGGAAATTCTGGCCGCGCGCGACGAGCTCGACAGTATCGGCGGCATCGTGGAGTGCGGCATTTACGGGCTTCCCGCGGGCATCGGCGACCCCATGTTCGACGGCATCGAGAACCGCATCGCGCAAATCGCGTTTGGCATTCCCGCCGTAAAGGGGGTGGAGTTTGGCATGGGCTTTGCCGTGGCCGCCATGCGCGGCAGCGAGAACAACGATCCGTATCGCATCGATGCCGAGACCGGAAAGATCGAGGTCGAATCCAACAACGCCGGCGGCGCCCTGGGCGGTATTTCGACCGGCGCGCCCGTCATGTGGCGCATGGCCGTAAAGCCGACGCCCTCAATTGGCCGCGAGCAGCAGACCGTAGACATGGACACCATGGAAAATGCCGAGGTCTCGGTCCACGGCCGTCACGATCCCTGTATCGTCCCCCGAGCCGTCCCCGTAGCCGAAGCAGCCGCCGCCCTCGCCATCTGGGACGCTCTCCTCGAGGACGCAGGCCAGCTCTAAAAATCTCCGGGGGCCAACTCCGGCCCCCCACGCCCACCCAGTGATTTTTCTGGGACGGGGATTAAAAAATCATTAGGTACGCAATGATTTTTTAATCCCCGTCCCAGAAAAATCACCGACACGTGAAAGGGGTCCCTATGGACCTTGCTGACATCCGCCAGGCCATCGATGGCATCGACACCACGCTCCTCAACAGCTTTGTCGAGCGCATGGATATTGCCACCGAGGTCGCCAAGTCAAAAATCGAGATGGGCAAGGCCGTCTTCGACCCCGCCCGCGAGCGCTCCAAGCTCAATAACCTCGCCAGCCGCGCGCCCGAGCGCTACGAGGCCCAGACCATCACCCTGTTCCGCCTCCTCATGAGCATGAGCAAGGCCGAGCAGCAGCGCTACATCAACGAGCTCAAGGGCATCACCGTCTCACAAAAGGCACACGCCACGGCTGCAGCCTCCGACACGCCCTTCCCTCAAACGGCCACCGTTGCCTGCCAGGGCGTGGAAGGTGCCTATAGCCAGATCGCCGCGTGCAAACTCTTCGACGTGCCCGACATCGCGTTTTTCGAGACCTTCGAAGGCGTTATGCGCGCTGTGCGCGACGGCTTCTGCGAGTTTGGCGTGCTGCCCATCGAGAACTCCACCGCCGGCTCGGTCAACGCCGTCTACGACCTGCTCGCCCAGTTCGACTTTCACATCGTGCGCTCGCTTCGCCTCAAGATCGACCACAACTTGCTCGTCAAGCCCGGCACCAAGCTCGCGGACATACGCGAGGTCTACAGCCACGGTCAGGCCATCGCGCAGTGCGCTAGCTTTATCGAGTCCCACGACCTGCACGCCACCAAGTACCCCAACACCGCCATGTCGGCCGAGATGGTCGCCAGCTCCGGGCGCACCGATGTTGCCGCCATCGCATCGCGCAGCTGCGCGGCACTCTATGGCCTGGAGGTGCTGGAGTCCAACATCCAGGACTCAGACAACAACTACACACGCTTTGTCGTCATCAGCCGCGAGCCACGCGTCTATCCCGGCGCTAATCGCACCTCGCTCATGATCACCACGGCCAACGAGCCGGGTGCCCTCTATCGCGTGCTCGAGCGCTTCTACGCACTCAATATCAACCTCATCAAGCTCGAGAGCCGCCCCATCCCCGGTCGCGACTTTGAGTTTATGTTCTACTTTGACCTGGACTGTCCCTTTGGCAGCAAGGCCCTCGACGACCTGCTCGATTCGATCGACGACGTGTGCGAGAGCTTCACCTACTTTGGCAGCTACACGGAGGTGCTCTAGATGACCGATACTGCCGCAACCCGCCCCTACGGCGTGCTGGGCCGCGTACTGGGCCACAGCTACACCCCGACCATCTACAAAGAGCTCGCGGGGCTCGACTACGTGCGATTTGAGCGCGAGCCCGAGGACCTTGCGGCCTTTATGACCGGCGACGAGTGGGAGGGCACCAACGTGACCATCCCCTACAAGCGCGCCGTCATGGACTACCTGGACGAACTGAGCCCGCTCGCCGAGCGCATGGGCAACGTCAACACCATCACGCGCCTGCCCGACGGCCGCCTGCGCGGCGACAATACTGACTATTTCGGTTTTCAGCGCCTGGTCGAGGAGCTGGGGGTTGAGGTTACCGGCAAGAAGGTTCTCGTGCTCGGAGCCACCGGCGGCGCCGGCACCACGGCAAGTGTGGTGCTGGGAGATCTGGGCGCCATCGTTGTGCCCGTGGGCCGCACGAGCGAGGTCAACTACGGCAACATCGCGCAGCAATCCGACGCCGCCCTGCTCGTCAACTGCACGCCTGCCGGCATGTTCCCCCACTGCCCCGATGCGCCCTGCACGCTCGAAGGACTTGACGTGCTCGAGGGCGTCATCGACATCGTTTACAACCCCGCCCGCACGGGCCTGATGCTCGAGGCCGAGCGCCGCGGCATCCCCTGCATCGGCGGCCTGCTGATGCTCGTGGCCCAAGCGGCACAGGCCGTCGAGCGCTATACCGGCCAGGTCACCCCGCGCGAGCGCATCCTGGACGTAACGGAGCGCTTGTCACACCGCGAACAGAACATCGCCCTGATCGGCATGCCGGGTTCGGGCAAGACCCGCGTGGGCGAGCAGATCGCCCTGCTCACGGGTCGCGAGCACATCGACCTGGACCGCGCCCTCGAGGAACGCCTCGGCATGCCCTGCGCCGACTTTATCGTCGAGCGCGGCGAGGCAACCTTCCGCGAGCAGGAGACGGCGGCGCTGGCCGACATCTCCAAGCGCAGCGGCCTGGTGCTCTCAACCGGCGGCGGCATAGTCACGCGTGACGAGAACTATCCGCTGCTGCACCAGAACAGCCAAATCGTGATGCTCAGCCGCAAACTCGAAGAGCTCGCCCACAAGGGCCGCCCCATCACCGCCCGCGACGGCATCGAAAAGCTGGCGGAACAGCGCATGCCGCGCTACCGCGCCTGGGCCGACTACATCATCGACTCACGCGACTGCGCCGCCAACACCGCCCATGCCCTCCTCGACACCCTCCCACCCGCTCTCTAACCAAAACCACCACAAAGGGGACAGGCACCTTTGTGGTGGTTTTTCAACCGCAAAGGAAGCAACCATGAAAGCACTCGTCATTAACGGCCCCAACCTCAACATGCTCGGCATTCGCGAGCCAGGCATCTATGGCAGCGACAACTACGACCGCTTAGTGCAGATCTGCCAGGAAGCGGGCACTGCACAGGGCTTCGACGAGGTCGAGGTCTTCCAGTCCAACCACGAGGGCAACATCGTCGACAAGATTCAGGAGGCCTACGGCAAGGTCGACGGCATCGTCATCAACCCGGCCGCCTACACGCATACGAGCGTGGCCATCCTGGACGCGCTCAAAGCCGTCGCAATCCCGGCTGTGGAGGTCCACATCAGCGCTGTCGAGACCCGCGAGGACTTCCGCCAGGTGAGCTATGCACGCCTAGCCTGCTTCGCCACCATCACCGGCGAGGGCCTACAGGGCTACGCCCACGCGCTGGAGCTGCTGAGGGAGTATCTCGAAAAGTAAAATGCCAACCCCAACAAACAGCAGCGGCTTGCTCGCGCTCGGCTCCAGCAGCACACAAGATGAAAAAAGCCCAGACCACCAAGCGGTCTGGGCTTAATAAACGATGGTGCTCCATGGCGGATTCGAACCGTCGACCTTGGGATTAGAAGTCCCCTGCTCTATCCAACTGAGCTAATGGAGCAAATAGCCGCACGCCCAAGCAAGCGCAAGCCTGTCAGGCGCAAGTAATTATAACCTAGTTGAACTGCTCGCGATACGCCTTGCAGACCTCATCAACCGGGCCGTCCATGCGAAGGTCACCCTTCTCAATCCAAACGGCACGCTGGCAGATGCGCTCAACCTGCTCCATAGAGTGCGAAACGAACAGAACCGTCACGTCGCCGCTCTGGATAAAGTGCTGGATACGGTCCTCGCACTTCTGCTGGAAGAACACATCACCGACGGACAACGTCTCGTCAACGATCAGAATATCGGGCTCGGTAATCGTCGCGATTGCAAAGGCGATACGCGCCACCATGCCCGAGGAGAAGTTCTTAAGCGGCATATCGACAAAGTTCTGCAGCTCAGCGAATTCGATAATGCCGTCAAAGTTGGCATCGATGAACTCCTTGGTATAGCCGAGCAGGGCGCCGTTCAGATAGATGTTCTCGCGGGCGGTCAGCTCGGGGTCAAAACCAGCACCAAGCTCAATCAGCGGCGCGATGTTACCGTGCACCTTAACGCTGCCCTCGCTTGGCTCAAGCACGCCAGCGATAATCTTGAGCATCGTAGACTTGCCGGAGCCATTGGTGCCGACCAGACCCACGACCTCGCCACGATGAATATCAAACGAGATATGCTTAAGCGCCCTAAACTCCTCAAAGAACAACTCATGCTTGGCAAGCTTAATGAAGTACTCCTTGAGGTTGGTCAGCGACTCGGACGCCATGTTAAAGATCATGGTGACGTCGTCGACCTCGACAGCCAGAGGCTGCTCGCTGTAATCAACAACAGATTCAGTCATCACAGCACTCCTTAGATGTAGAGGATGAACTTGCGCTCGGACTTATGGAACACGGTATAGCCAATAATAAGCGCAAGAACCGCCCAGGCAACGCACATACCAAACGTCATAAGCGAGGGCGTAGTCTGGAACAGGAAGATATCGCGCATAAACTGCAGGTAGTTGAACATGGGGTTCGCATACATCAAGATACGCACGAGATGCGACATTTGCGCAATATAGTCAGTCGTCCAGAAGATGGGCGTAATGTAAGTCCACGCCGTAATGACGACGCTCCACAGATGCATAACGTCGCGGAAGAAGACCGTAAGGGCAGAGAGCATCATGCCCAGGCCCATGCAGAAGCACATAAGCAGCAGCAGGCAAACCGGCAGCAGAATAAGGTGCCAAGAAGGCATAACGCGGAACCACAGCATGACGATGGCGACGGCGACCAGCGAGAAGGCAAAGTTGACCAGCGAGAAGAGCACCTTCTGCACCGGGAAAACCCAGCGGTGCACCTTAACCTTCTTGAGCAGAGGGGCAGCGCCCACGATCGACGTCAGGGCCTGGTTAGTAGACTCAGACATGACGGCAAAGGTAATGTTACCCACGATCAAGTACAGCGGGTACATCTCGGGCGTCATTGAGCCATTGCGGCCCTGGCCAAAAATCGTCGAGAACACGATGGCCATGACGATCATCATCAGCAGCGGGTTGAGCACCGACCATGCGACGCCCAGAACGCTACGGCGATACTTGATCTTAAAATCCTTGGTAACCAGCTGACGAAGGATAAACGCGTCCTTCTCAAATTCGTTCTTAGCAAACGTCGCAGGCAGACTGCGAGTTTCTTGTTGCTTTGTCTGATCCGACACGGATGCAACTCCTTTACTCGTAATCGTTGACAAACGAACAGTATAGACCCGACGGCCATGCAAACGATTCGCGCAACAAAACTGGAGAACTAACCCACATCTTAGGATGCCAGGCCCAAACGGCTATACTTTCTAGGATTGAATGTATAAGGAGCATTAAGTGAATTCTGAATCCATCGCCGTCATCATCCCTTGCTACAACGAAGCGCTCACGATCGGCAAAGTCATCGATGACTTTCACCGCGAGCTTCCGCAGGCGACGGTCTATGTCTATGACAACAACTCGTCGGACGATACCTCACGCATTGCCACCGAGCACGGCGCCACAGTCCGCTTTGAGCCCCGTCAGGGAAAGGGCAACGTGTGCCGCCAGATGTTTCGCGATATCGACGCCGATTGCTACCTGATGGTCGACGGAGACGACACCTACCCCGCCGAGGCGGCCAAGGCCCTCTGCGAGCCCATCCTTAACGGCACGGCCGACATGACCGTAGGCGATCGCCTTTCCAACGGCACCTACGCCGAGGAGAACAAGCGTGCCTTCCACGGCTTTGGCAACAATCTGGTCCGTGCCATGATCAAGTGGATCTATGGCTACAGCTTCGATGATGTCATGACCGGCTACCGTGCCATGAGCCGCCCGTTCGTTAAAACCTTCCCTGTGGTTTCCGAGGGCTTCCAGATCGAAACCGAGCTCTCGATCCACGCCGTCGACCACCGCTGGCGCATCAAGGATGTGCCCATCGAGTACCGCGACCGTCCGGAAGGGCTTATAGGACAAAATGTGTGTCCCGATAGAACACCCGTTTCCATCCATTAATCCAGCCAGAACGGGTACGGGTCCCTGTGGTGGAGGTCCTCCCACACTGCCCTGTCGCCCCACTCCGGCCCTCCGTCGTCACGCGACG
>DBFELT010000002.1:0-43118 GCA_048323995.1 Collinsella sp.
TCCGCAGGACGCAAGAAGCCCTCGCCGCACGAAGTGCGCAGCGAGGGCTTCTTGCATGTCCGAGGACGCGCCGGGGGGAACTTGCTCTCTGCCCGGATAGGTAAGACAGCTTACGCGACGGTGTAAACCCAGTTGTGCTTATCCTCGACAGCACCAGACTGGATACCAGTCAGGGTCTCGCGGAGCTTCTTCATCACAGGGCCAATCTCGGTGTAGCCAGCCGGGAAGGTCACAGTCTCGTCGGCGCCGTAAACCTTGTTGTCGATCTCGCCAACCGGGGAGATGACGGCAGCGGTGCCGCACAGGCCGCACTCCACAAAGGTGCCGGCCTTGACCTCGGCCCACTCGACGGGACGCTGGTCAACGGTCATGCCCAGGTCCTGAGCAACCTGAACGAGCGAACGACGGGTGATAGAGGGCAGGATGGAGTCAGTGTGCGACTGCGGAACGACGAGCGTGCCGTCCTCCTTCACGAACAGGACGTTGGCACCGCCGGTCTCCTCGACATAGGTGCGGGACTCGGAGTCGAGATACAGGTTCTCGGCATAGCCCTCGCGGTGAGCCTCCATCGTGGGCTTGAGGGACATGGCGTAGTTCAGGCCGGCCTTGATGTTGCCGGTGCCGTGCGGCGCGGCGCGGTCGTACTCGGAAACGCGCAGTTTAACGGGCTTGAGGCCACCCTTAAAGTACGGACCGACCGGGGTCACGAGAATGCGGAACGTGTACTCAGGAGCGGGAGCCACGCCGATCACGTCACCGGAGCCGATCATAAACGGACGCACGTACAGGGTCGCGCCGGAACCGAAGGGCGGAACCCAGGCGGCGTTGGCAGAAACGACCTGCTTGACGGCCTCAACGAACTTGTCCTTGGGGAACGGGGGCATCTCGAGGCGCTGCGCAGAGTTGTACATACGCTCGGCGTTCATATCGGGGCGGAAGCAGACGATGCTGCCGTCCTCGGCGGTGTAGGCCTTCAGGCCCTCAAAGACCTCCTGGCAGTAATGGAAGATGCCGCCGCACTCGGAGACATGCAGGGTGTGGTCGGTGGTCAGGCCGCCTTCGTCCCACTCGCCGTCCTTCCAATGGGCCTCGTAGCTGTAATCGGTCTTCATGTAGCCAAAGCCGAGGCTACCCCAATCGATATCCTTCTTCTCGACAGTCATATGTCGCTCCTTACATACACAGTTGCAAACTCGCGAACCCGCACGCAAGGACCGAGGCCGGCCGCGTCGCAACGTCGCACGCCCGGAGCGTAGAGCCGGACGGGACACGCGAGCAGCATCAAAGCCGATGGCACGTCGATTCGCATGCACGAGATTGTACTCCCCGCACGCGTCTGATAAAACGCTTTTCTTTAACTAAGTAAAGTATTTTCATTTGACCGAAGCTGAAGAGGCCCGCCACCGTAAACGGGGACGGGCCTCAACTGCACGGTTTGCGCGTTGGCTCGAGCTATGCGTTCTTTTTGCCCAGCTTAGCCTTGACCAGACCGACCACGGTCGGGATGATCGACACGGCAACGATGCCAACGATTAGCAGCTCAAAGTGCTCCTGTACAAAGGGAATGCCACCAAAGAAGTAGCCCAGCAGTGTAAAGAGCGTTGACCAGGTAATGCCACCCAGCACGTTAAAGATGACAAAGTTGCGCCAGTGCATGCCGCCCATACCGGCAATAAAGGGCACAAAGGTGCGGATAAACGGGAAGAAGCGACCCAGGAAGATGGCCAGGTGGCCCCACTTGTCCAAGAAATCCTCGGACTTTTTGATGCGCTCGGGCGTCATAGCCTTGACCTTGCCCGAAGCGATGATCTTTTTGCCAAAGAAGTGACCGATCATAAAGTTGCACTGATCGCCCAAAATGGCAGCGGCCCATGCGGTGGCCAGAAGCGCCACAATGTTAAAGCCGCCATTGTGGGCAAAGAAACCCGAGGCGAACAGCAGCGAATCACCGGGAAGGAACGGGAAGAACACCACGCCCGTCTCGATAAAGATGATCAGGAACACGCAGCCGTAGGCCATAAGCGGGCCGGCGGCGATCCAGCTGGCGATCGCGGTGCGCGGGTCCTTAAGCAGCTCGGCAATAAAATTGATGAAACCCATGAAGTAAAACCTCTCAGTTGTGGGCGCGGATACGTCCAAGTTGACCAGTATACGGTTGCGGTGCCCCCTCGTGCGCAACCCCACAAAAGCATGACTCCATTACCAGCAAGTTTGCATAACTGACACCTGTCGCGCAATGCCGCCAAGATTGTCCTTCCTAATCCCTAGCGAATCGCTATACTTTATTGAATCGCATTGCCATGGCGCTAAGGGAGGGCGGCCGGTGAGCTTTATCAATACCATTCGCGAGGACATCAAGACCGTCCAAGCGCAGGACCCCGCCGCGCAAAACGGTCTGGTCATCTTCCTTTCCTATCCTGGCCTGCACGCCAAGTGGAACCACGTGCCCGAGCACTGGCTGTGGGAGCATGGACATCGCTCGCTCGCCCGCGTGCTCTCGCAAATCACCCGCCACATCACCGGCGTCGAGATTCACCCCGCGGCACAGATCGGCAAGCATTTCTTTATCGACCACGCCATGGGCGTCGTCATCGGCGAGACCACCATTGTGGGCGACAACTGTGTGCTCTACCAGGGCGTCACGCTCGGCGGCACCGGCAACGAGACCGGCAAGCGTCACCCCACCCTGGGCAACAATGTCACGGTGGGCACGGGCGCCAAGGTGCTCGGCAACATCCGCATCGGCAACAACGTCAAGATCGGTGGCAACTCGGTCGTCGTTAAGGACGTCCCCGACAACTGCACCGTCGTGGGCGTGCCGGGACGCATCATCAAGCGCAACGGCTGCCGTGTGTTCGAGGAGAGTTTCGACGCCAAGCAGCATCGCGAGTACATGCCCGATGACGCCGCCGAGCAGTCCGCCCTCAACCGCCAGGGCATCACCGAGAATGCCCGCCGCGTCAAGGAACTCGAGCGAGAGGTGGCCGAGCTCAAGGCCCTCGTCGCCAAGCTCGTGGACGAACGCTAGGAACGCAAGCGGCACAAAACGACATCGGCATCAACGCAAAGGCGCGCCAGGGAATTCACCCCCGGCGCGCCTTATTTGTGATGTGGCAAAGAGACTGTCCCTTTGTCACATTATGCGAACTGGCTCAGATAGAGGTCGGCATAGGCACCCTCGGCAGCGAGCAGCTCCTTATGCGTGCCTTGCTCGATAATGTTGCCGTGATCCATGACCAAGATCAGGTCGGCATCCACGATCGTCGACAGGCGATGCGCGATCACAAAGCTCGTGCGCCCGCGCATGAGCGCGTCCATGGCACGGCCGATGGCGAGCTCGGTGCGCGTGTCCACGCTCGACGTCGCCTCGTCCAGGATGAGGATCGCCGGGTTGTTGAGCAGCACGCGCGCGATGGTCAGCAGCTGACGTTGGCCCTGGCTGATGCTCTCGGCATCGTTAGCCACACGCGTGTCGTAGCCCTGCGGCATAGTGCGCACAAAGAAGTCGACCTGAGCGGCACGTGCGGCCGCGACAATCTCCTCGCGCGTTGCCTCGGGACAGCCATAGGCGATGTTCTCGGCAATGGTGCCATCGAACAGCCAGGCGTCCTGCAACACCATGCCAAACTGCTGGCGCAGCTCGCCGCGATCCATGCGGCTCGTGTCCACGCCGTCGAGGGTAATGCGACCACCGTCGATCTCGTAGAAGCGCATGAGCAGATTGATGAGCGTGGTCTTACCCGCACCCGTGGTTCCCACCACCGCGATCTTCTGACCCGGCTCGGCGGCAAACGACACGTCGCGCATAAGCGGCTTGTCGGGCGAATAGCCAAAGCGCACATGCTCAAAAGCGACACGGCCCTCCACCTTGCCTGGCAGCTTGGCGGCGGCCGCTGGCAACGGATCGGCTTCCATCTCGGGCTCGTCGAGCAGGTCGAACACGCGCTCGGCGCTCGCCAGCGCGCTCTGTAGCGAGTTAAAGGTAAACGACAGCTGCGTCATGGGCTCGGACGCCTCATAGATAAACTGGAAGAACGCCTGGAACACGCCGACGGTCATATGCCCGGCAACCAACATGCTGCAGCCCACAAGCGCAATCACGATCTGCGCCAAGCGACCGATAAAGCGCACCGCGGGACCGACGGCGTTAATCATAAAGTCGGCCTTGGCGCTCACGCGCGCCAGCTCCTTCGAAGCCTCGTGCACCTCGGCAGAGCTCTGGCGCTCGCGGTTAAACGCACGGATTACCAGACGGCCCGAGTAGCCTTCCTCGACCGCGCTCGTAATCTTGGACACCCACTCCTGGCGCTCGCCCGTCACATCGTGCGTGCGGCGCGAAACGACCTTCGTCACCAGCAGCGAAAGCGCCGTAAAGAACAAAAAGACAAGCGTGAGCGGCACGCTAAACACGAACATCACGCTCACGGCGCCCGCCACGGTACCGATCGACACCAGAAGCTGCAGCAAGCCGCGCTGCATGCTCTCGGACATCTTGTCCAAGTCGTTGGTCGCACGGCTGACGACCTCGCCGGGACGATGCGCATCAAAGTAGGCAAGCGGCAGACGGTTGAGCTTTTGCGCGATGCGGTTGCGTAGGCGCAGGTTGAGGCGCTCGGCAACGCTCGACATCAAAAAGCTCTGGAGTGCGTAGAACGAGGCGGCGGCAGTCCAGATCATAAAGTAGATGAAGATGGTCCTGCCGCAGTTCTCCCAGGTAATGCTGAAGGTAGTGTTGTTGGCAAACGCCACCTGAATGTGGCCCCACAGCTCATCGATCACGCGGGCGCTATATGCCGGCGCGGCGGTGTTAAAGATGACATAGAACACAATGCTCGCGAACACGATATAGAAGCGCCAATGGTCGCCGGCGGCTTCGCTCCACAGGCGGCGCACCGTCGCCCAGGTGTCGCGGGGCGTCTCGTCCTCGTCCTCGTCGTCAACGTCGCGCATGCGTTCCGCCTCGGCGCGGGCGCGCTCGTCCTCGGCGCGCTCGTTTTCCTCGTAGAGTGCCTGGCGGCGAGCCTCGCGCTCCGCCGCCTTGGCGGCTTCGTCCAGGCCGGGTGTGGCGCCCGTCTCCTCAACTGTCTCTGCAACCGCGGCATCCTCGGCGATGGCCTGCTTCTTGAGCTCCTCGGTCATGCTACTCACCTCCCTTCATCTGCGATTCCGCGATAGCGCGGTACACCTCGCAGGTTTCCATGAGCTCGTCGTGCGTGCCTAGGCCCACGATCTCGCCGTCTTTGAGCACCACGATCTGATCGGCATGCAAAATAGTCGAGATACGTTGCGCGATGATGAGCACCGCGGCATCGCGCGTCTCGTCCTGCAGCGCATGGCGCAGGGCGGCATCGGTCTTAAAGTCCAGGGCCGAAAAACTGTCATCGAAGATATATAGATCGGCATGCTTCATGAGTGCGCGGGCGATCGCCAGGCGCTGGCGCTGACCGCCCGAGAAGTTCGTGCCGCCCTGGGATACCGGAGTATCGAGCCCCTGGGGCTGATCGAGCACAAAGGTGCTCTGGGCAACCTCCAGCGCATGGAGCATGTCGGCATCAGTCGCGCCCTCGTTGCCAAAGCGCAGGTTGCTCGCCACCGTGCCCGAGAACAGCCACGCCTTCTGCGGCACGTAAGCGATATGCCCGCGAATCTCACCTTGCGAAAGGTCGCGCAGGTCAACGCCGTTCAGGCGAATGGCGCCCTTCGTGGCATCGTGGAAGCGAAGCAAAAGCTTGGCCACCGTTGACTTGCCCGAGCCCGTTGAGCCCACGATCGCGGTCGTCTGTCCGCGGCGGCAGGCAAAACTCAGGTCGCACAGGGTGTCCTCGTCGGCATCGTCAAAACGGAACGACATATGGTCGAACACGGCAACCGCGTCGGCACCATCTGCGGACTCAGGCGCCCCGTCGCCCAGCGTTGCCTTGCCGTCCACGATGCTCGGCTCGATTTCGAGCACCTGTTGCGCGCGGTTGAGGCACGCCGCAGCGCGCGGAAGCGTCAGAATCACCATCTGCGCCATCATCACAAAGAACAGGATCAAGATCGCGTATTCCAACACGGCCGAGATGCTGCCGATTTGCATGGCGTGGACGCCCGCGCGGTTGCCGCCCACCCACAGCACCGCCACCTCGGCGATATTCATCAAAAAGAAGCTGGAACTGTCGAGACCCACAAACAGGTGGTTGACCTTGATGGCGTTGGCCGCGTAATCGCTAAACACCTCGTCCAGGCGCTGCTCCTCGTGGCGCTCCTTGTTAAATGCGCGGATGACGCGCACGCCCACGATGTTCTCGCGCAGCACCACGTTCATGCGGTCGATAAAGCTCTGCAGGCGCATAAAGATCGGCGCGGCGTTAGCCACCGTAAAGACCGCCGCCACCAGCACGATCGCAACGACCACACCCAGCAGCGTGCCCATGGCGGGATCGATGAACCAAGCAAAAATGATGCCTGCCACGGCCAAGAACGGCACCGGCAGCACCAACTGAATCGTCTGAAGGACAGCTTGCTGAATCACGTTGATGTCGTTGAGCGAGCGTGTGATCATCGAACCCGTGCCAAAGCGCTCAAAGTCGCTAGCCGCGAGTTCGAGCGACTTGTCGTACACGGCATTGCGGATATCGCAGGCCACGTTGGCGGCCAGGCGCGCCGAAAGATAGCAGCCCAGCACCGTGCCGCCGCTGGCCATGCCGGTCGCGATAAGCATGTACAGGCCGTTGCGTAAAATATAGTCGATATCGCCCGTGGTAATACCGGTGTTGACCATGTTCGCCAGCATCGTGGGAACCAACAGCGTACCGACGTTATCTATCAGCACCGCAAACAGCGTCACCGCAATCAGCCCGCGATACGGCCTCATAAACCTCATTAAGAGTCGCATGTCTCCCCTTCGCTCTTATCGTCAGCCTCGTTCTCAGCGGCCACTTGCCGTTTAAATGCCTCGCACTCTTCGTTAAGAACATGGGAGAACTTACCGACCAAGCGCATGATCTCGCGCTGTTCCCACGGCTCGAGCGCCTCGAATGCCTGTTGCTCGGCTTTTTGCGCTGGCAACGCGTAGCGCTTGGCAAACCGCACGCCTTCTTCGGTCAGTCGCACAACCTTGTTCTTACGACTACCTTCGGCAAACTCCAACGTCGCAAGCCCTCGCGCCCTAAGCGTCTTGATCGCCGAATTGATGGTCTGTTTGCTGTAGAACCATTCACTCGTCAGCCGACTCACGGCAACGCTTCCGCCCGCCGCACTCGTGTCGACGAGCATCCAGTAGGCGCAGTCCGAAAGACCGCAGGCGCGCGCGAACTCCGAATAGATACGGTCAAGCCCGTTGAGCATCCGGTCGAAATCGACCGGGCTAACTGCACTATTCATCTCTCCCACCATTCGATAGTCCGAGTTTTGACCAATTAATATCTCTACATTAGTCCGAGTTTTGACTATCGTCAACAAGCTCGTTGTTTATGGTCGGCTCTACATAAGCATATCGACAAAAAAGACCGCCGGCGCGGGGGCGGCGCCGGCGGTTGCGAGAGAATATCGAGTGTTGGCTGTTAAGCAGCGACGGCCTCATAGACCGTAGCACCCGAGAAGCTGTCATGCAGGCTCTTGCCGGCAATCCACGGCAGCTCGACGACCTCGCAGACCGTGTTGACCAGCTCGGAGCAGTCAGTAAAGTGGCCCTTGTCGTTGAGGGCCTCGCAATCCTGAACACGCCAATAGCCATCGGTGTGCGTGATGTAGTACTCGTGATCGTTGATCGACACGAAAGCGCGCGTCTTGGAACGCAGCAGCTTCAGAAATCCTTCGAAATCGGTCTCGACGACATCTCCAGCCTGGAACATGATGTTACCTCCTGGCCCGGCGCCACCACGGCGCATTGATAAACGTTGGTACTCCTTTAGTAAAACCTTTATCAAAGGTTATGCGTTCGTCATTTAGGCAAGTGGTAAAAAACCGCAGGGTAGACGGGATAAAACGTTTAACCATCCCATTTGTTTGTCACATTCTGAAGGTACTTTTATGCAAACCTACTTTCCCAATTGGAATCTATCCTTTTGGCCGGGCAATTGACCGTCTATCGTTTAAGCCCGACGGGTATGAACGGGGCATCTGCAACGCCACCGCAAGGAGACACCATGGAGACTATCGAAGCGCTCATTCACCGTCGCAGCTGCCGCAACTACAGCGATCGTCCCGTCAAGGCCGAAAAGCTTGCGCGTATTATCGAAGCCGGCCAATATGCACCGAGCGGCATGGGTCGCCAGCCGGTGACGTTTGTCGCCGTCACCGACCCCGCGACCGTCGAGCGTCTCTCACGGCTCAACGCCCAGGTCATGGGCAGCAACGGAGACCCCTTCTATGGCGCCAAGACCGTTGTGGTGGTGCTGGTTGACCGCAGCGTGCCCACACATCTGGAAGACGGCTCGCTCGCCATGGGCAACCTGCTCAACGCCGCCTATGCACTGGGTGTCGATTCGTGCTGGATTCACCGCGCGCATGAGGTCTTTGACTCGCCCGAGGGCCTGGAGCTGCTGGCCAGCTGGGGCCTGCCCGCCGACGGCAGCCTGCGCGGTGTCGGTAACTGCATTCTTGGCTACGCCGAGGACACGCTACCCGAGGCAAAGCCGCGCCGCGACAACATCATCTACGTAAGGTAACCCAGGAGCGTCAGCGGGGTGGCTAATTTGGGACGGGGCTATTTTAGCTACCCCACTCGCAACTTATCCCGCCGATGGAGTTGTTGCCGTTTCGCTCGTCTGATTCGCATCGACGTCGTCGCCTTGTTCGTCCTCGTCCTTT
Source organism: Collinsella sp. (assembly GCA_048323995.1). Lineage (GTDB taxonomy): Bacteria > Actinomycetota > Coriobacteriia > Coriobacteriales > Coriobacteriaceae > Collinsella. The sequence goes on from DBFELT010000002.1 coordinate 8,794, forward strand.
TGAGCATCTGCGATGGTGGAGGCCGCCGCGACGATGCCGCGCTGGGGTGCGACGCCCGTCTGGGTCTGAGCGCCCTCGACAACTTCTGTGCCTGCATGCGCGAGCTCGGGCGATTTAAACACTGCGTCCAAGTTGGCGCCACCGCCGGCATAGCCAAGCGCAGCGAGTGCGATGACGATCACTGCAACGGCGGCCACGATCGGCACGTAGCGATGCCAGCCGGCGGGATTGAGCCCGCTGCGGCGAGCCGCCCCGCGGCTGATGTAGCCGAGCGTTCCGTCGTGCTTGAGCTTTGAGCCCACCACGCGTTTGCGGCCCCACAGCGAGGACTCTGCCTGCATTGCCAAGCGGGCGCTTGCCGAAGGATAGCCGTATTTAGTGCGCTTGAACGAGCCATCAAACCCCGAGGCGTGTTTACCCCACGTCACCGATGTCGTGCGTCGGTTGACCGGCGCGGCACTCCGCCTTCTGCGGCTCGGTTTTGAAGTCTCAGCCATATGCCCTCGCACGCCGTAACCAAATCGAAACAATAACGCTTTGGACTGTAGCACACGCGTCGCGCGCGGTCACGGGCGCCTCGCTCAACGGTCATCGTCCTTCAGCAAGCGCCACAGCGTTGTACGGCTTATGCCCAGTACCTCCGCCGCACGGGTTCGGTTGCCGTGGAGATGATCTACAACCAGATGCGCGATATCTCGCTCGGTATCGGCCAGCGGTCGCAGGATATACAGGTCGCTTTCGAGCGTCGGGGCGCCAAAGGCTGCGGTCTTAATCACGTCCTCTTGGGCGAGCACTTCCTCCGCCACAGCGCGGTCCACCGCGCCCGCCCCCACCAATATATACAGTCGTTCCGAGACCTCGCGGAGCTGCAGATAATTGCGCGGCCAGCGGTAAGCATCGAGCGTCTTCGTCGCCGCGGAAGACAGCGTGGGCGCTGCCGTCCCAAATGCGTCAGCGAGATATTCCAAATAGCGCGCAACCTTCGTCGACGCGGCTCCCTGCTCGGCGATTGCCGGCGCCACGCTCACCGCACAGGCGAAGCGCTCGGTCACAAAGGCGGCTTGATCACTTTCGCTGCCGCCCGGCATGTCATTCGCCGTCAGCACCACATGGCAGCGCGTCGCCAACGCGGTGTCGGCCATCGTGGAGACCAGCTCGCGGAGGCGCTGGGGGCCAACCGCGTTCCAGCCCTCAATGCAAAGGGTCAGCCCCGTTTGGAACAACGGCGATTCGGCGCTTTTGAGCACATGGCGCCAACCGCGATCGGTGAGTTCATCGAGCGCGACGGAAACAAAGGGCTGATCGGCAAAAGGACCGTCCAGATAGAGGCGCTTGGCGATCTCAACCTGACCCGCTCCCAGCTCACCCTCGAGCATAAGGGGCACACCGCGCGCGTAGCTCTCGGCAACCGGTGCAGCTACCGCAGCGGCACCCTCAACGATGCCGTACGCGCTCGATTCGTAGCGGGCCTCAACCTCGTCGGCGTTGAGCCACTCGATGCCCGCATGCGCCGCGGCGCCGCGCACCTCGCGGACCACGACGACCCAAAGCCCCCCGCCCTCTTTGTCGGTGGGGCGAACGGTCAGGCTCAGGCGCGTACCCTCACGCCCCATAACCAGACGCGCGCCGTCTCCTATACGGTCGAGACGCTCAGCGACAAAAGCCGCCACATCCCGCTCAAGCGCCGCGTCATTCATGGTCGAGATCGCGACGTCCCCACGCGCATCGATTGCCAATGCCGATGCCCCGGCAGCAGCCAGGGCATCGGTCAAGATGTTCAGCTTGGCATCGCTATCCATGATTTGCCCCTGTCTGCAGCGACGTGCAACCGCCGGCGATCGCACGACCGAGTGTTTCAAAATTGAACAATATTGCTCACCAAACACTATAGGGCAGAAAGCGCCGTCCTGCGAGTATAGGTGTTGCCCCGCATCGCCATCCTGGCGGGGCGATAAGAGCTCTTCGGGACTTATAAACCTGCGGACAAGCCATACCCGCAAGAGCTCCTATCGCTCCACCGTGAGAATGCGCTCACCAGCACGCAGCACGCAAATAAGCTACTTCTCTACCAGATTCCCAGCACGTGCTGCATTCCCAAACTCATGCACGCAATGCCAATCCAGCAGCAAAAGCCCAGCGCGATGGGCTTGCCGCCCTTTTTGACCAGCTCAACGATATCGGTATTAAAACCAATAGCCGCCATGGCCATCACAATAAAGAATTTCGACAGCTCCTTGATGGGCGTCGTGATGGACACGGGAAGCTGAAGCACCGTGGTGATCACACTCGCCAGCACAAAGAACAGCACAAACATGGGAAACGCGCGTTTAAGCGAGAACGTGCTCCTAGCGTCGCCGCCGGCCTTGCGCGCCAGATGCATCTGCCAGCAAGCAAGCGCCAGCGTGATGGGAATGATGGCCAGCGTCCTGGTGAGCTTGACCACCGTGGCGCTCTCGAGCACATTGGCGCCGGGATGCATGCTGTCCCAAGCGCTCGCCGCAGCCGTTACGGACGAGGTGTCGTTGATGGCGGTACCGGCAAACAGGCCGAAGCCCTCGTTGGTCAGCCCGAGCATGCCGCCAAGCGTCGGAAACACGAGCGCCGCGATAACGTTAAACAGGAAGATGACCGAAATGGCCTGGGCAATCTCGCGATCGTCGGCATCGATGACGGGTGCGGTCGCAGCGATGGCCGAACCGCCGCAAATCGACGAACCCACACCCACAAGCGTCGCGATCTTACCCGGCACGTTCATAACGTGGCAGAGCACAAAGGCGATGACAAGCGAGGTCGAGATCGTCGCCACGATAATCGGCAGCGACTGGGCGCCCTTGGACAGAATCTGGGAGAGGTTCATGCCAAAGCCAAGCAGGATAACCGCGTACTGCAAGACTTTTTTGGACGTATAGGTGACGCCAGCGGCGAGCTGTTCGCGACGATTCTTGGGAAAGACGAGCGCCAGGACCATGCCAAAGAGGATGGCAAATACCGGACCGCCGACCACCTCAATTTGTTTGCCGAGCAACGTCGCGGGAATGGCGATGATCAGGCAGAACAAGACGCCTTTCCAGCGCTCGCGTACGATGTTTGCCAGTTGCATATGGGATTCCTTCTTTCTATTTCACGTTTGCGACGGCTTATGATACGGCAACATTGAGCGCAGCCTTGCGCAAACACAGACTAAGATGCCGCAATAGTTCTCAGGCAAGAGCCGAATTACCCACCGCGGAGAGCTGATTCGCGGCATAATTAACAACTGACATATGAGTTTGATAGAACAGTTGCGAGGCGCTATGGAAGAATCGATGCACGTCGGCGAGCAGGAAACGAGCCTACAGGACCAGTCCTACCACACCATTCGACGCAAAATCGTCTACCTGGACTACAAGCCGGGCGAAAAGCTGGGCGTCAAGCAGCTTTGCGATGACCTGGACATGGGTCGCACGCCCGTGCGCGAGGCACTGGTGCGTCTGGCGCAAGAGGGCCTGGTGCGCACCGTGCCCCAAAGCGGCACCTACGTCTCACCCATCAACCTCACCCTTGCCGAGAGTGCCTGTTACATCCGCGAACATCTGGAAAAGCAGGTGATCGTGGAATGCTGTGCACGCGCCACGTCGGCCGGCATCGAGCAGCTCGACCGCGCCATCGCGCTGCAGGAAAAGGCCATGGCCGAAGAGGATCGCATCGGCTTCTTTTTGAGCGACAACCTCATGCATCACATGATTTTTAGCATCGCATGTCGCAGCACCGTGTGGTCGTGGCTCGAAGAGACCAATGCCGACCTGGAGCGCTTCCGCTGGCTGCGCGCCGCCACGCAGGTTCTCGACAATCAGGACATCGTGAACGAGCACAAGCAGATTCGCCGCGCTATCGCCGGTCGCGACCCCATCGAAGCGAGCTTTTTGGTCAGCAAGCACCTGCATATGATGTTCCGCAACCAGACCGAGGTTCTGGACCAGTTCCCCGAGTACTTCGAGACCAGCAAGCTCCGCTAACCTGCCAAAAAGGGACAGGTTCATTTTGGCAGGTTTTATCTGGTCAAATGAAACAAGGCCCGGCTCCGTCTGATGATGCGGAGCCGGGCCTTAGTTGTTAGGATGACGGAACTCGATTACTCGACAGTAACGCTTTTCGCCAGGTTGCGAGGTTGGTCAACGTCGCAGCCGCGCAGGATGGCCACCTCACGGGCGAGCAGCTGCAGCGGGACGCTCGCCGTGATGGGGCTGAACACGTCGCGGACTGCCGGCACGCGGATGATGCAGTCGGCAATCTTGTTGATCTCCTCGTCGCCCTCGGTGGCAACGACGATGACCTTGGCGCCGCGCGCCTTGCACTCCATAAGGTTCGACACGGTCTTGTCGTAGGTGGCGCTCTTGGTGGCCACGGCGATGACGGGGAAGCCCGGGTCGATCAGGGCGATGGGGCCGTGCTTCATCTCACCGGCGGCGTAGGCCTCGGCGTGCAGGTAGCTGACCTCCTTGAGCTTGAGCGCACCCTCGTAGGAAATAGCGGCACCCATGCCGCGACCCACAAACAGTGCGGACTGCGCGTCCTTGCACAGCAGGGCGGCCTCATGAACGGCCTCGGTTTGGGTATCTAAAATCCACTGGATCTGCTCGGCCGTATCGGAAAGCTCGCGGAACAGCATGCGCGCCTGCTTGGTGGTCAGGCGGTACTTGACCTGCGCTAGCAGCAGAGCCAGCAGCGTCAGGCTCACGACCTGGCCGATGAAGCTCTTGGTCGAGGCGACCGCGATCTCCTTGTTGGCCTTGGTGTAGATGACGCCGTCGCTCTCACGCGCCACGGGGCTGCCCACCACGTTGGTGATGCCGAAGACCTTGGCACCCTTGATGCGCGCGTCGCGAATGGCGGCAAGGGTATCGGCCGTCTCGCCCGACTGGGACACGGCAACGACAAGCGTCGTCGGCGTAATGATGGGGTTGCGATAACGGAACTCGCTGGCCGCCTCCACCTCGGTGGGGATGCGAGCCCAGCCCTCAATGAGATTCTTGGCAATGAGGCCAGCGTGATAGCTGGTGCCGCAAGCGATCACGTAGACGCGATCGATGTCGTTGAGTTCCTCGAGCGAAAGGCCCAGCTCGTCGATGTCGAGCTCGCCGGCCGGCGTCATACGACCGACCAGCGTGTCACGCACGACGCGCGGCTGCTCGTGGATTTCCTTGAGCATAAAGTCGGGATAACCGCCCTTTTCTGCCATGTCCAGGTCCCAGTCGATGTGGGTGACCTTGGGCTCGATAACGTTGCCGGCCTCGTCGGTGTACTCGACGCCTGCGGGCGTGAGCTTGGCAAACTGACCGTCCTCGAGCACCACGACATCGCGGGTGGCGTCGATGAGCGCGATGACATCGGAAGCAACATAGGAGCCGGTTTCGCCCACGCCGACTACGATCGGGGAATCCTTGCGGGCCACGGCGATCACGCCGGGCTCGTCAGCGCACACGGCGGCCAGACCATAGGCACCGACCACGTGGGTGCAAGCCTCGCGCACGGAGGCCATCAGGTCGTGCGTCTCGGCATAAGCCTCTTCGATCAGATGCGCGAAGACCTCGGTATCGGTCTCGCTCTTAAAGTGGTGGCCGCGGCCCTCCAGCTCTTCGCGCAGCTCGGCGAAGTTCTCGATGATGCCGTTGTGGACGATGGCGATACGACCGTCGCAGCTGGTGTGGGGGTGAGCGTTAACGACGGAGGGCTTGCCGTGGGTGGCCCAACGGGTGTGGCCGATACCGCAGGTAGCGTCGCTGTCGATGTTGGAAAGCTCGCTCTCCAGGCCCGCGACCTTGCCCACGCGGCGGATGACGTCGAGGTGCGCCGCGGCGCCCTCGCCCACCTCGAGCGCGACGCCCGAGGAGTCATAGCCGCGATACTCCATACGCTTGAGGCCCGTGACCAGGATGTTCTTTGCAATATCAGAGCCGGTGTAGCCGACGATTCCGCACATAAGATAAATCCCTTCGTTCGCGTGACTGCAAGACGTCCACGCACAAGGGGCGCTGAGACGTACAACGTTCGAGTATTGTACTCACGCAAGCGCAAGCTGATATACCAGAAGTGGTATCTCAACTTAGATACCACCCGATGTACACACGTCCAGCCGGTCTAAACCACCACAAAGGTGCCCGTCCCCTTCGTGGTGGTCGCGTTGGCAACAGCGTTTCCCCAGATAAAACCTGCCAAAATAAACCTGTCCCTTTTTGGTAGGTTTGGGATGCTACAATCTGGCTTGTACTTGAAACGCATCAAAGGGGCCGCTATGGCAAAGGTAAAAATCAGCGACGTCGCGCGCGAGGCCGGAGTTTCGTTGGGCACGGTCTCCAACGCGCTCAACCACCCCGAAAAGCTGCGCCCCGAGACCCTCAAGCTCATCAACGAGACCATCAATCGCCTTGGCTACCTGCCCAATCAAAGCGCCCGTCAGCTCGCGGGCGGCGCCACCAAGTCCTTTGGCCTGGTGCTCCCCCGTCTCGATCACGGCTTTTCGCTCCAAATCGCCAGCGGCGCCCACAACGAGGCCCGCAAGCACGGCTATGACTTGCTCATCGCCAACGCCGATAACGACGATATTCTCGAGGACCATTACCTGCGCTACTTTATGGGCACCCAGATGTCCGGCGTCATGGTTCAGCCCATGGCATCCCCCGACTGGCACCCCGCCATGACCAAGATGCCCGTGCCGATCGTCCATCTGGACATCCATTGCTCCGAGCCCGGCTACTACGTAGCGGCCGACAACGAGGCCCAGGGTCGCATCATTGCCGAACTTGCCATCGCCCGCGGCGCACACCATATTGTCGTCGTCGGCCGAGCAGCATTTATGCAACTCACCCTGCGCGTCCTCGGCATTCATAAGGCGCTCGCCCTACACCCCGATATCAAGATCGAAGTCATCGACGCCGGCGAATGGAATACCGCCGCCGACGGCTACGGCATCGGCGCCCAAATCGCCGCGCGCCCCGCCGACGAACGCCCCGATTTTGTCGTCGGCCTGACCGACGTGCTGGCCTCGGGCGTCATCTCGGCGCTGGTCGACAAAGACATCGCCGTCCCCGGGCAAGTACGCGTAGCAGGTTGCGATGGCAACCCACTCGCTTGGAGCGGATCGGTCCCGCTCACTACGGTAGCGCCCCCGGGCTACGAGATTGGCCGCAAGGGCGTTCAATTGCTCATGGAGCAAATCGAGAACAAGGTCCCGACAAAGACCAAGCACGTCCACATCGGCTCTGCCGCGCGCACCGTCACCGCGGTCACGGCCATCGAGAACATCAACCGCCAAGAACTCGTGCGGCCGTTCCTGCTGGAACGCGCCAGCACCCAGGCAAGCAGCCAGACCGACGCCACGGCCATCAACCTAGGCGCGTATCTATAGCACGCCCGCAAGTATGCTAAGTCACCGCTCAAGCAAAAGGGGCCCGACCATTGCCGGACCCCTTTTGTTTAAGCGCAAACGTGGGCAATCGCTCGTTTCAACACCGCAATTGTCTAGCGCACGGCCTTGACTGCCGCCGCCAGGTCGAACAACGTATCGAGCACGGCCTCGCAGCCATCCACCACGTCCTGCGGCAGCGGCACAATATCGGGGGCGGCGAAGACATGGCAGCCGGCCGTAATGCCCGAGACGCAACCGTTGCGCGAATCCTCGACCACGGCACATTCCTCGGGAGCAAAGCCCGCGCGCTCGCAGGCGAGCAGATACATCTCGGGGTCGGGCTTGCCGTGCACGACGTCCTCGCCACACGTTACCGTTTCAAACTTGTCAAAAAGACCGACCATCTTAAGGTTGCGCTCGGCCGTAACGAGGCGCGACGACGTCGCTAGACCCACGTGATAGCCCGCAGCCAGCAGCTCGTCTAGGCACTCGGCGGCACCGGCCTTAAGTTCCAGTTCGGTCTTGACCATCTCGTCGCGAATCTCCTTGTGGCGACGATAGATCGCCTCGGTGGTTTCGTGGCTGCCATAATGCTTATCAAGGATGTCCATAACATCGGGCAGCGTGCGGCCGATAAACTGATGGATCAGCGCTTCATCAATCGCGAGCCCCAGCTCAGCGGCGCCTGCCTTCCAGGCCTTAATCCCCAAACGCTCGGTATCGACCAGCGTTCCATCCATGTCAAAAATAACAGCCTTGATCATATCGGTCCCCTCACCGGATTGTGTTACTGCCACTCTACCGCACTTTACAAACTTGTATATAACGTATATAGCATATTGCACTTTCGTTACATAGATAGAAGTCTTATGGCAAGTAACGCATTAGGATTATAGTTTTCGACCGAGTACTCAACGATAAGGATCGTTTCATGATTTTAGACACCACGGCACCCGCAGAGGAGCTTCAAGACAAGCTATCGGCGCTCGAACAGCTGCTTTTGGCATACGGGCGCGTGGCTATCGGGTTTTCCGGCGGCGTCGACAGCAGCTTTTTGGCCGCCGTATGCGCCCGCATCATGCCTACCAATACCCTCCTCGTCCATCTCACCACGCCGCTCATCGGCACGCCCGAGCAGGCTTCGTTTGAGCAGTCCGTTGATGGGCAGGCCAATGAGGGGCCGCATTTTAAGCTCCCCGTACTCAATCTTTCGGTGGATCAGCTGCAGCTCCCCCAAGTAGCCTGCAACGATGCTAATCGCTGCTACCACTGCAAGCACGCCGGCTTTACCGCCATCGTCAACCACGCCAAGTCGCTCGGCTTTCCCACCGTCATCGATGGCAGCAATGCAAGCGATCGCGGTGACTACCGCCCCGGCATGCGTGCGGCAGAAGAGCTCGGCGTACGCTCACCCCTTATGGAGGTCGGCTTTACCAAGGACGAAGAGCGCGAGCTGCTGCGCGCATGGGGTTATCCCGTTTGGAACCTGCCGGCGGGAGCATGTCTTGCCACGCGCGTCCCCACGGGCGAGGAGCTTACGCGCGAGAAGGTCGATTTAATCCGCGCCTGCGAGGATTACCTGCACGATCTTGATCTGGCACAGGTACGCGCGCGCTTGATCGGCGGCTGCATGCATATCGAGGCCGCACCCGCAGATGTCGCCAAGATTGCTGCCCTCGGCGGCAACGCCGTCGATGCCGAGGGCAAAACCCCGCTGCCCGCCGTTATCGAGTCCGCGCTGCGCGAACTGGGCTGCAACCATATCTCCCCCGAGGTCACCCCCTACATCCACGGCAACATGAATCTTTAGGTTACGCCGTTTTACAAACGGCGTAACTGCTCGGCGCTGCGCGGGCCCCGGGCACGGCAATCTGACGTTCAACTTCACGGGCGCGACCAAAAGGTCAGCGCCCGCTTGTTTCACGTCACCTTACCGCACCCGGAGCCCGCTCGCTCGCATATGCTCAACCTGCACTGCGTTAACTGACCTGCCAATAAGGGACAGGTTTATTTTGGCAGGTTTTATCTGGGGAAATATCGCGAGGCAGTCGCCCCCCCTAGCACCCATCTCACTTCGAGAGACACAAGAGGGGCGACTCGCCTGCATCTACTTCTTCCGATAGCGGCGGTTGCGGCTCGTCGACGAACCCATTACTTCGATGAGCCCTTTATCCTCCATTTTTGGCAGATGGTAGCGGACGGACGAATTTTGGCATTCCGTCTCTCTAAAACAATAGATTTATCTCTCTAACGTTTCGTATATCTCTCTAACTTTAGAGAGATAAGCGCCTTGTTTTAGAGAGACATTTAGAGAGATGTATCGAATTCACTGTTAGATTGCCCAATGTTATCTCTTTAACTAGCTTTCTCTTTAGAGAGACATTTAGAGAGACGAGCGCAATCTCTCTAATCAAGGGCTCCACTCTTTAAGGTGCACACTTCCTAACCGTGCCCTAAGTTGCGGTGAAATAACTCACGATTAGCCTGCCAAAAAGCGACAGGTTTATTTTGGCAGGTTTTATCTGGGGAAACGCAAATAGGGCCGTGACACCCATACGGCGTCGCGGCCCTTTTCCTTGGAGAAGGATCAATTGATTGAACGGGATGACCGTTCTAGTCTTCGAGTCCGCTATTGATGAGCTCCGCAATCTCAACGGGATCGGTGCTCGCGCGCACCTTGTCACGGAAGCCGGCGTCCATCAGCATCACGGCAGCCTTGGAGAGCAGACGCAGGTGCGTAGTTCCGGCCTCGCCGGCGGGCACGTACAGCGCGAGCGCAACATCGACGGGCACCCCATCGAAGCTCGGCCATTCAACGGGCTCGGTCAGTTTAAGCACGGCAACGCCCGGCGTGTGGATCGCGTCGCTTTTGGCATGCGGAACGGCAAAACCGGCGACAAGGCCGGTCTCGGCCTCGTTCTCGCGAGCAATGAAGGCGGCCTCTACGGCAGATGCGTCATCGGCAAAGCCGAGCTCGATGGCCTGCTCGGACAAATAATGTAGGGCGTCCTCGCGCGAGGCGGCGGTATACCCGATTGTCACTTGGTTGGCAGATACAAATCCCATGGAAACCTTCCTTACAACACGGACCTGACCGCAGCTTCGATGCCGTCGGCGTCCAAACCGTACTTGTGCAGCAAATCGACCGCAGGGCCGGACTCGCCATACACATCGCGCACGCCGACGCGACGCATCGGCACCGGATGCTGCTCTGCGAGCACCGAGGCCACGGCCTCGCCAAGACCACCGATAATCGAATGCTCCTCGGCGGTGACCACGCGACCGGTCTTCTTGGCGCTGGCAACCACCAGGCGCTCATCAAGCGGCTTGATCGTGTGCATATTGATGACCTCGGCATCGATACCATCGGCAGCGAGCGCCTCGGCAGCCTCAAGCGCCTCGGCGACCATAAGGCCACAAGCGATGATGGTCACATCGGACCCCTCGCGCACGACCACGCCGCGACCAATCTTGAACTCATAGTCCTCGTGATCGTTAATGACCGGCGTTGCCAGGCGTCCGAAGCGCATGTAGACCGGTCCCTCAAACTCATAGGCGGCGCGCACGCAAGCGCGAGCCTCGATGTCATCGGCGGGAACGATTACCGTCATACCCGGGATCGTGCGCATGAGTGCGATATCCTCGCAGCACTGGTGCGTGGCGCCGTCTTCACCGACCGAGATACCCGCATGCGTGGCACCGATTTTGACGTTGAGGTGCGGATAGCCAATGGAATTACGCACTTGTTCGTACGCGCGACCGGCGGCAAACATCGCAAAGGTGCTCGCAAAGGCGACGTGGCCCGTGGTCGCGATGCCGGCGGCGAGCCCCATCAGGTTGCTCTCGGCAATGCCGGCGTCGTAGAAGCGCTCAGGGTGCGCAGCCTTAAACTTACCGGTCTGCGTGGCGGCGGCCAGGTCGGCATCGAGAACCACAAAGTCATCGCGCTCATTGCCCAGCTCGACAAGTGCCTCGCCATAGCTAACGCGCGTGGCGACTTTCTTGACGTCTGCCATTAGAGCTCCTCCCCTGCCGCTGCGAGCTCGGCCATGGCCTGCTCAAACTGTTCATCGTTGGGTGCCTTGCCGTGCCAGCCCACCTGGTTTTCCATAAAGGAGACGCCCTTGCCCTTCACCGTCTCGGCGATAATGGCCACGGGCGAGTCGCTCACTTTGCGGGCCTCGGCAAAGGCGGCGGCAATCTGCGCCATGTCGTTACCGTCGGCGAGCTCGATCACATGCCACTTAAAGGCGCGGAACTTGTCAGCGAGCGGCATGGCCGAGTTAACTTCATCGATTGTGCCGTCAATCTGCAAGCCGTTGTGGTCGACGACGGCAACAAGATTGTCGAGCGCATGGTTGCCGGCAAACATGGCCGCCTCCCACACCTGGCCCTCCTCGCACTCGCCGTCGCCCAGCAACGTGTAGACGCGGTAGCTGTCACCCCAGTGCTTTGCGGCGAGTGCCATTCCAACCGCGGCGGAGATGCCCTGACCGAGCGATCCGGTGGACATATCGATGCCAGGGGCGTCGTTCATGTTGGGATGGCCCTGCAGTCGGCTGCCAATATGACGCAGCGTCTCGAGCTCTTCGACGGGAAAATAGCCGCGATTTGCCAACACCGAATACAGGCCCGGCGCCGCGTGACCCTTGGAGAGCACAAAGCGATCGCGATCGGCCTTGTGAGGGTCGGCAGGATCGATATTCATTTCCTCAAAGTACAGATACGCCATGATGTCGGCAGCACCGAGCGATCCACCCGGGTGTCCCGACTTGGCCGCGTGAACCGCAGTCACGACACCCTTCCTGACCTCATTGGCGACCTTCGCCAGCTCCTGGTTGGTCATACGAATTCCTCTCTTGAGAACAACCCCGGCACCGGATGACGCGATGCCGGGGCAATCCACTCGTTAAGCCTGAGCGACGACCTTCTGCCAGTCAGCCTCAAAAGAGGCGAGGCCCTGGTCGGTCAGCGGATGATGCAGGCACTTCTTGAGAGCGGCCATGGGCACGGTCGCAATATCGGCACCGAGTAGCGCGGCCTGGGTCACGTGGTTGGGCGTACGAACCGAGGCGGTGATGATCTCGACGGTGTCGTCGACGTTCTTGCCCGTCCAGTCGTAGTTCTTAATGCAGGTCACGACGTTGTCGAGCTGCGAGATACCGTCCTCGGCGATGTCATCGAAACGACCGACAAACGGGCTGATGTAGCGAGCACCGGCATTGGCGGCCATAAGGGCCTGCGTCGGCGAGAAGACGAGCGTCATGTTGACGCGCACGCCAACATCGGCCAGCGCACGGCAGGCGGCAAGGCCGGCCTCGCACACGGGAAGCTTGACCACGATGTTGGGGGCGAGGGCGGCAAGGCGCTTGCCCTCCTCGATCATACCCTCGGCAGTGGTAGCGGTAGACTCGGCGGAAACGGGCAGGCCCTCGCAGAGCTCGGCAATCTTGAGCATATGCGGCTCAAAGTCGGCAAGCTTGCCGCCGGTCTTGGCGTACAGGGACGGGTTGGTGGTAACACCGGCCAGGCAGCCCCAGCTCTTGGCCTCGGCGATCTCGTCCAGATTGGCGGTATCGATAAAGAACTTCATGGTGCAAACTCCTTCGAAGGAATCCAAAACTCAAAAAATAGGACAAAGGGGATGTCCCTTTGTCCTATGTGCCGGGCCTGCGGCTGGGACATGCCCCAGGCCCGGCGTCGCGTAGGAAAAGCTACTTACTCGGCAAGAGCGGCCTCGATGCGGGTCGTGACGCCCTTGAGGTTAAGACCGACGACGTACTGCTTGATCGGGCGCTTGATGTGCTCGATGACAAAGCGCTTGCCGTCGATGTCCTGAGCGGCGAGGTTGCGGTAGAGCTTCTCGACCTGCTCCTTGACCTCGGGATCGTTGAACGCATAGTGACCGGAGACATCCAGGATCTTCAGGCTGAGCTCATCGTCGGCAAGAATGTCGTCGACCTGCAGGTTGACGTCGTCGCCAGTCATCCACTTGCGCCAGCGCTCGGTCTTGATAGCCTTGACCAGCAGGGTGTGATACAGGTCGGAGGGGTCATCGCACAGACCGTTGTCGACCAGGATCTGCTCGGTGGCGCAGAGCTTGAGGTAGGCGCGGGTCTCCTCGGTGCCATACTGCGGAGCAACGTTGGAGGCGGTCACGTGTGCCGGGATGTGCTCGAGCAGCGTCGCGTCGTCCAGATAGTCGGCGTTGTGCTCCTTCAGGCCCACGCCGTAGCGCTTAGCCATGTCGGCGAGCTCGCGGGCATTCTTGAAGTTGTAATGGCCGACCTGCTCGGTCCAACGGGTGAGCGTACCGGTCTGGCCGACGATAAAGGTGGGCATGGGGCAGCCGCGCTTCTCGAGCTCGGGCTGCAGCTGAGAAATGAACTCCTCGTACTTATCGGTAGAGGTCAAGCCGCCATTGGTCTCCTCGGTACCGACCTCATAGGCAACCTCGGGCAGGTTATGCTCGCGACGGTACTGCTCAAGGTAGTCGATAAGATCAATCGTGCGGCGAAGCACCACGTCGAGCGGAATAACCTTGCCGATCTGATAGGGGTCCTTGGTGGGGTCGACCATCAGCAGGTCAAAGCCCGCCTCCATGTCGGCGACGAAGGACTTGCGGGCGAGCTCCATGGCCTCGTCCTCGGGCAGGTGGGCGTTACGCTCCTCGTCGCGCTGCCACGGACCGCCGTGATCGCGGCACAGGTAGTACGGACCGGTGTAACCCACCTCGTCGGCAACCTTCTTGATGTCGGCGGCAAAGCGCGTCTGGTCCCAACCGTTGACGTAGCCGGCGCCCATCTCGTCCATATCGACCTGGTTGCGGCTGGCGATAAACATGGGCGGGAAATCCTCGTCCTTGGCAAGCTCGAACACGGCCTGAATCAGGTTGGGGCTCATGGGGCCAATGCCGACCATGGTTGCGTGATCGCCGCTATCCTGCAGCTTGAGCATGCCCTGAACGGCCTGACGGATGGTGAGGTTGGACATTTTGTTCTCCTTCTCCAGAGGATTTTTGACAAAAGTTCCCTGGGACCCAGATGTGGGCCCTATCAGTACGGATGGATTTTGTTGTGTAGGGGCGGTTGTGCGGAGTCAAATCCATCCCTCCGCACAACCGGAGTCCTTAAAGGTTTACTTGGCCTGCTTGTCGAGCGTGGGCTTCATGGCAATCAGGATTGCAGCGGCGACCACGGCGCCAATCACGATGTCCAGGCAGAACAGCGCGACGTTGTTGGTGGCAAGGGCGACGATAAAGCCACCGTGCGGGACGTAGCAGTCGATGCCCTGGAAGGCGGCAAGTGCCGCACCCACGGCAGAGCCGATGCAAATGCCGGGCAGGGTGTGACCGAGGTCCTTGACCGCGAAGGGGATAGCGCCCTCGGTAATACCGATGCAGCCCATGAACAGCGCGGAGATGCCCATCTGGCGGTCAGCGTCATCGAACTTGTTCTTGGCGATGAGCGCAGCGAGGCCACAGGCGATCGGGGGAACGGCGACGGCGACGCGGAACATACCGTTAGGACCGTAGATACCGGAGGCCATGATGGCCATGGTGAAGGTCGAGGCGGTCTTGTTGATGGGGCCACCCATATCGAAGGCGGTCATAACGCCAATGACCAGACCCAGGACAACTGCGGAACCGCCCTGCAGGCTGCCGAGCACGCCGGTGAGCCAGTCCATCACAAAGCCAAGCGGCGTGGCCAGGATGTAGATATAGGCCATGCCCAGGACAAGCGAGGTCAGAATCGGGATGATCAGGATGGGCATGATGGTCTGGATGGTGTTGTTGACCTTCCAGGTCTTCATCCAGCGGACAAAGTAGCCGCAGATGACCGCCATGATCATGGCGCCCAAGAAGCCGGTCGAAACGCTGTTGCCGTTAGGGGTAACGACTGCGTTGTTGACCAGGTAGCCCAGGACAAAACCGGGGGCGAGCGCGGGCTTGCCAGCCATCGAGTAGGCGATGTATGCCGCAAGCACCGGGATCATCATGGAGATGCCGGCCATGCCGATGGTGTTAAGACTCACCATCAGCGGGTTCGTAACCTCCATGCCGTTGGCGCCGGCGGTACCGGATGCCAGCGAGAAGGCGAGGAACACGCCGCCGATAACGACGATGGGGATAAAATAGGAAACGCCGGTATTGAATGCATTGAGCAGCGTCTTGCCAGGATCGGCAAAGATAGACTGCTTGGACGCCGGTGTCGGGGCCTGCGGGGCAGCGGAGACGGCCTTCTTCTCTGCCTTGGCCTCGGCCTTGGGCGCGTCAACGGCGCCACCCGTCGCCTTGATGATCTCAATGGCCTGGTCGATGATCTTTACCGGATCGGCGATTACATCAGAGGTGCCGACCTTCAGGAACTTGCCCTCGGCCATCTTCTGCTCAAAACGGTCCTCGTTCTCGACACCCACGTCGACGGACTCCAGGACCAGGTCGGCGGAGTCCACGTCTTCCTGCGTGAGCTCATTCTCGATACCCAGGCCACCCTGAGCCTCGACCTTGCACTCGATGCCACGGGCGGCGCATTCATCCTGAATCGCCTTCTGGGCCATATACGTGTGGGCGATACCCACAGTACAGGCGGCAACGCCTACGATCTTCATTGCTTCCCTCTTTTCATAGAGTTGCGTGCGCAAGACACCGTTTGCGGAGGCCTCCGGAGCATCCCCTGCCGTTTGGACTTGCTGTCTTTTCGACAAGAACAATATAGGTGCTCGTTTTTCTTAATGCCAGCTTATTTCGGTAAACGCGCAGGTCAGAGCGTTGGTTATGCGATTTAGTTATGCGTTTAACCAAAAATGAATCCTGCGATTTTGCCCTCGATTTCAAAAGTCAAGAAGTATTTGATTTTCTCGGTAGACGGCAGATGCGCATGCCGGTCACAAATTTCGACCCCACCCGTATGCCGCATTTGTTGCATACTCATATGAAAGGAAAAAGCC
This sequence comes from Collinsella sp., assembly GCA_048323995.1. Lineage (GTDB taxonomy): Bacteria > Actinomycetota > Coriobacteriia > Coriobacteriales > Coriobacteriaceae > Collinsella. The sequence goes on from DBFELT010000002.1 coordinate 25,127, forward strand.
GCTCACCGAAGCGTATCCTTCACCAAGACTCAAAGTCATCATGTTGGAAAATGCTCATCTGTCGGAAGGAGTCGCTGTGGCAAAACAGCGCGTTACGATCGCAGACGTCGCTCGAGAGGCGGGAACCTCGACGGCAAGCGTCTCGTATTACCTCAACGACAAACGAGAAAAGCTTAGCGAGAAGACGCAGAACAAAATCGCGCGCGTCATTAAGGAACTCGGATACGTTCCCAACGCCCAAGCGCAGACGCTCACCGGCAAGCAAACCCACGTCATTGCCATCATCATTTTGGATAACACCAACAAATGGGCGGGGCTCGTTCTCAATGGCATGGAGCAGGTCATGCTCCCCGCGGGCTACCAGACGGTCGTTTGCACGAGCAACTTTAACCCCGAGACCGAGCTCATGTACGTCGACAAGATGCTCTCGCTGGGCGTCGATGGCTTTATCATCCAGCCCACGGCAAACTTCAAAGCCGTGCATGACCGCATTAGACGCGCCGGCAAGCCGGTCGTCTTTTTCGATGCGGCCATCTATAGCCCAGGTACCAGCTGGATCAAAACCAACCTTTACGACGGCGTGTACAACGCCACACAGGCACTCCTCGACGCCGGCTACGAAGATTTCTTTTCCATTGCCGCCAACATGACCGAAATGCGCACCCGCATGGAGCGTTTTCAGGGGTATGCCGAGGCGCTGGCAGCGAACGGGCAGCTCTACAAAGCGATTCCCATCGATCACAACAAGCCGTCAATCAACGAGCTCACTGAATACTTTAAATTCAAGTTCAATCCCGCCAAGCGAACCCTTATCTTCGTGCAAAATCAGTGGGCACTTCCCCGTGTCTACAAGGCCCTCCAGCCAATGGCCCATCTGCTTCCGCAGCAAATCGGCCTTTTGGGACTCAACTGCGAAGACTGGACTAATCTCACCACACCGACCGTCTCCACCATCATCGAGCCCGTCGACCAAGAAGGTCGCGAAGCAGCCGAGATGCTGCTCGCCCTACTTGACGGAAGCAGCGAACCCGGCGAGCAGCGCATTCTCGAGTGCAAGCTCAACTGGCTCGACTCCACCTCGATCTAGACCGCGGGACAAATGAATCAGTAGCGTTTGTCTCAAATCTTAAGTATTTGTTCGACAGAACGGCCCTTGCCGGCTCCTGCTAGACTGGTAGATTCCCAACCGTCCATCCAGGAGCCTCAATGTCGCGCAAGCCCGCCTACAAGCAAGCACTTTCCATCGGCACCGCCGTGGTGCTGGGGTTTGCGCTGTTTACGGGATCGCTCGACGGAGCGCCCAAGTTGCTGTCGCCGCAAGGCGATGAGCAGGCGGCGGCTCTGGCCGAAAAACAAAACGAGAGTCCCAGCCGCACCGACGACGAGGCAGACCTGGTCGCTCGGCTCGAATCGGGAACGGCGAGCGCGGCGGACCCTCAAAACAGCCAGGACTCTGGCGATGGCTCCGATTCCGCCGCGACCGACACCGATGACGACGTTTCCGCGGGCAGTGCCGCCACCCCCATCGACGAGGTCGAAAACCCCGACCTCAACCGCGCCCGCGGTGTTTATCTCAGCAGCATTCCCGACTACGCCGGCAACCCCTACGTTGCCCTTCGCGCCGACAGCACGCACCCGCTCGGCACACCATCATTCACGCTCGATGAATACGAGCGCGCTACAGAAGAGGGCTGCTTTAAGAAGTTCTCCAAGCTCGACAGCCTGGGCCGCACCCGCAAAGCGCTCGCCTGCGTGGGCCCCGAATCACTCGGTCAAGGCGAGCGCGGCGATATCTCGCGCATCCATCCTGCCGGTTGGCACCAGCAGCGCTACGACTTTATTCCGGGCCAGAGCCTCTACAACCGCTGCCACCTTATCGCCTGGTCGCTCTGCGGCGAAAACGCCAACCGCAAGAATCTCCTCACCGGCACGCGCTATCTCAACGAGACGGGCATGCTGCCGTTTGAAGAGCAGATTCTCAACTATATTCGCGATACGGGCAACCATGTGCTCTACCGCGTCACGCCTATGTATAACGAAGAGGAACTTGTCTGCCGTGGCATGCGCCTTGAGGCGCAATCGGTCGAGGACCACGGCAAGACCCTCTGCTTCCACGTATATTGCTACAACCTGCAGCCGCACGTGCAGATCGACTACACCACCGGCCGCAATCAGGCCTCGGGAGACTAGGACCGACCAAGCTGCCCCAAAGCCTAAATGATCCGTTTTCCTCCGTCCCCCAGGGATAAAAAAGGCCGCCCTGGATTACCCGGAGCAGCCCTTGCATCGGCATGTATGTTGCAGGCAACGCCATACACTACTTGGCGCGGCCCTCCTCATAGCGCTCGACCAGCTTGGCCTGAACGTCATAGGGCACCTGCTCATAGCCTGCAGACTTCATGGTAAAGTCGCCCGTGCCGCGCGTGATGGAGCGCAGACGCGTCGAATAATCCGTCAGCTCGGCCAGCGGTGCCTGGGCAATGACCACGGTATCGCCGCGCTCATCGGTTTCCATGCCCGTCACGCGACCGCGCGAGGCCGAGATGTCGCCCATTACAGCACCGGCGTAACTCTCGGGGATAGTCACCGTGATTTCCTCGATGGGCTCCAGCACCACCGGGTCGGCATCGGCACATGCCTTGCGCAGGCCGATACGAGCCGCCGCGCGGAACGCCATCTCGTTGGAGTCGACGCTGTGATACGAGCCATCGTACACAGCCACGCGAATGCCCGTAAGCGGGTAGCCGGCAATGATGCCGTCCTTCATGGTCTCCTGGACACCCTTGTCCACGGCGGGGATCAGCGAGCGCGGAATGCGGCCGCCCACGACCTCGTCCACAAACTCATAACCGTCGCTCGTGCCGTCGGGCCCAATGAGCGGCTCAACGCGCAGCCAGCAGTCACCATACTGGCCGGCGCCGCCGGTCTGCTTCTTGTGGCGACCCTGGGCACTTGCCGTACGGCGAATGGTCTCGCGATACGGGATGCGGATCGGCACGCTCTTGGCCGCGACCTTGGTACGGTCCTCAAGGCGATTGAGCAGAACCGAAACCTGTGCCTCGCCCACCGCCGAGATGATGGTTTGACCGGTCTCCTCGTCACGATCGATGCTCATGGTCGGATCGGCCTTGCAGGCCTTCTCGATAAACGTGTAGAGCTTCTCTTCGTCGCCGCGATTCTCGGCCTCAATAGCGATGCGGTACTGCGAGTTGGGGAACTTAAACGCCGCAGCCTCGACCTTGCCGGTAATCGAGAGCGTATCGCCCGTCTCGGCCGCCAGCTTGGGAGCCACGATGATATCGCCGGCATAAGCGTGGCCGACCTCGGTCATGTCACGGCCGCACATCACATACAGGTGAGCCAGACGCTCGCCCTTGCGCGTGCGTGCATTGATCAGCTCGATGCCCGGCTCAAGCGTACCCGTCAGCACCTTGATAAAGCTGATGCGACCCTGCTGCGGATCGGCCAGGGTCTTAAACACAAACGCCACCGGGCGGTCATCGTCACTCGAGATCTTAAGCGAATCGCCGTCGATGAGCGGCATCTCGCCGTAGTCCGTCGGCGCCGGGAAGTATGTGGCGATGTCGTCCATCAGCGAGTTGACGCCCTGCTCCTTAATGCAATCGCCCGCAAAGACCGGCACAAAGATGCGCTCGGCGATCGCCTTCGACAGCAGGCCTTCAAGCTCCTCCTGCGTCAGCGTCTCCTCGCCTTCCAAGTACTTCATCATCAGTTCGTCGTCAGCCTCGGCCACCAGCTCGCACAGATGGTCATGGGCCTCCTCGGCCTGGGCACGATACTCCTCGGGAATCTCCGACTCAACGGCTTCGGTGCCGTTGCAATGGCGCGCCTTCATGCGCACCAGGTCGATAATGCCGTCAAAGTCCTCGCCCTCGCCCCAGGGAAGGGTCACGGCGCCCAGGCGCGTGCCAAAGCGCTCCTGCAGCAGGTCCATCGTGGTCGTAAAGCTGGCCTCGGAGCGCGACAGGCGGTTCACGAAAACCGCACGCGCCAGGCGCAGGTCCTCGGCGGCATACCAGAGCTTAACCGTCGTAGGCTGCGGGCCGGCCTCGGCGTCGACCACAAACAGAGCCGTCTCGCAGACGCTCATCGCGGCAAAGGCGTCGCCGATAAAATCGGGGTAGCACGGGGCATCGAGCACATTGATGCGCGCGCCCTTCCAGTCGATCGGTGCAATGGTCGTCGAGATGGAAAATGCACGTTTGACCTCTTCGGGGTCATAGTCGAGCGTGGGCTTGGTGCCGTCGTGGCCGCCCAGGCGGGCGGTCTTACCGGAAAGGTGGAGCATGGCCTCGGCGAGTGAAGTCTTGCCCACCCCGCCTTGGCCTACGAGCACCACGTTCCTTACATTGCCGGTCTTGGGAGCACCCATGATGACCTCCTTGCAGGGCCGCGCGCAATGCGCGACGCCAACGGGGAGAGTTCGCGGTCGGTGCCATCCCGGGAGCAGCATGGTCGGCAGCCGAGCCGACTCACCCTCCAAATGTCCTATGCCACCACCCTACCCTCACGGGCGACCGTCCATGCACACCTTTCGGCACACGTATGAATACGGGCGGCGAGAGGAAGGGGAACGTATGCGAGGCAATTATTGGACCCCATAGATACAAATAAAAGCCGCCACAGACCATAAGGCCTGCGACGGCTTCATCTCAATACATGGTTGAGCCTACCCCTCGATACGGCTCAAGAACTCACGGGTACGCTGCTCACGCGGATGGTCGATAACCTGCTCGGCCAGACCCTCCTCGACAATGCGGCCGCCGTCCATAAAGACCACGCGATCGGCAACATCGCGCGCAAACTGCATCGCATGGGTCACGATCACCATCGTCATATTCTGCGCGGCAAGGTCTTTAATGACACGCAGCACCTCGGCCGTTAGCTCGGGATCGAGCGCCGAGGTCGGCTCGTCAAAGAACAAGATCTCCGGGTCGAGCGCCAAGGCGCGGGCGATACTCACACGCTGTTGCTGACCGCCCGAAAGCTCACATGGCACCTTGTTCTCGTTGCCCGTAAGCCCCATCTGCGCGATCAGCTCACGCGCGCGTGCTTCGGCCTGCTCGCGCGGGCGCTTGAGCACGCGAATCGGAGCATCGGTGATGTTTTTCATCACCGTATAGTGCGGAAACAGATTGTAGTTCTGAAACACCAGGCCAAATCGCGAGCGCGCCTGCTTGGGCACGTCGCCTTTCGCATATACCGCACCCGAACCCGCATCCGTCGCGACGGCAAGGTCGCCAAACGAAAGCGAGCCACCGTCGAGCGTCTCGAGCAGCGTGGCGCAGCGCAGCAGCGTGGACTTACCGCCACCCGAAGGTCCAATAATCGCTACGACCTCGCCACGCTTTACCTCGAGCGAGATATCTTTGAGCACCTCATTGCCGCCAAACGCCTTGCGCGCGCTCGCTATATTCATTACCGAATTAATCATGGTAGTAATCCAATTTTTTCTCGGCGGCGCCCAGCAGCATCTCGACCACAAAGTTAAAGACCCAGTAGATCAACGCCGCAATCGCAAACGGCACCATGCTCACTTGCGAGGCAACCAGCGCCTTGGCGGTCGAGAACATCTCACCCACGCCAATGGCAAACGCCAGCGACGTGTCCTTGACCAGCGTGATGATCTCGTTGCCCATCGCCGGCAGAATACGCTTGGCGACCTGCGGCATCACGATGTACAAAAACGTCTGCAGACGCGAGTAGCCCAGCACCTCGGCGGCCTCATATTGACCACGCGGAATCGACTGCAGGCCCGAGCGATAGATCTCGGCAAAGTAGCCGGCGTAGTTGATGATGAACGCCACAACGCACGCCGTCCACTTGGAATCGGGCGTAAGCGAAATGCCGAACACGTAATACGGAGCAAAGTAGATGGCAAACATCTGCAGCATGAGCGGCGTACCGCGCATGACCGAAATGTAGATGCGCGCAATCCAACGCAGCGGCGCGACCTTGCTCATGCGCATAAACGCCACGGGGATTCCCAGCGGAATCGACCCCAGCAGTGTCAGCACAAACAGCTGCAAACTGACCAAGAATCCCTGGCCAAGCATCTGCATCATGACCTGAATAGACAACCTAAGCTCTCTTTCACAGCAACAGAACAGCGAACCCAATGTCAAAGCGGGTTTTCCAGGTGCCCGAGTTTGCCGTGAAAGAGGAGCGCCGCGTACTAAATGTACGCAAGCGACGGTTTGAACGGCAAAATCGAGTGCCTGGGAAAGCCGCTATTTCAGGACCCAGTTGTCGAAGGAAAGACCGTAATCTGCGTACTTGTCGCACAGGTCCTTGACCGTACCGTCCTCATAGAGCGCTTTGAGCGACTTGGTCGCGGCATCGGCCGACTTGGTGTCGCCCTTCTTAAAGCCAACGGCGTAGTGCTCGCTGGACAGCGGCTTATCAAGCTGCGTATAGGCATCGGGCTTTGCGGCAAGCTGATACTGGGCAATCGAAAGATCGCAAGCCACGGCATCAACTGCACCACTCTCGAGCTGCATAAAGGCCGTGTTGTACTCACCGATGGTATCGAGCGTGGCAAACGTCGCCGCCAGATCCTTCTGGTCACCCTCGAGCACATCCTGCGCAGCGGAATCGGTCTGGGTAATCACGGTCTTGCCGGCAAGATCGTCCCAGCCCTTGATGCCCGCATCCTTCTTGACCACCAGCACCTGCTCGTTGAGCATGTACGGCTCGGAGAACGTGTAGTCGTCCTCGCGACCCTCCATGGTAAAGCCGTTCCAGATGCAGTTGATGGCGCCGGAGTTGAGCAGCGTGTCCTTGGCATCCCAGTCGATGGCCTCGTATTTGACCTCCCAGCCCTGCTTATCGGCAACGGCCTTGGCCAGATCGAGATCAAAGCCGGTGTACTCGCCGTCATCGCCCACAAAGCCGTACGGAGGATAGGACTTGTCAAAGCCCACGACGAGCTTCTTGGACTCCGCAGCGCCCTTCACGTCCTTGGCTGCGGCAGAACCGGCAGCGGAGCCCTTGCCGGCACCACCGCCGCAGCCGACAAGACCAAGGCCAAGTACCGTGGCGAGCGAGCCGGCTAGACCAACAAACTGACGACGAGACATATCGGTATTCATGGTATTCCCCCTTGGTGGCACTTTAGTTAAGTAAAGTGAGTCATGTAACGTTCAGAATCATACACTTTAGCGTGATAGAGCACAAGGCGAGTTTGCCCGCCGCGTGAGGGGTGTGGGGGTTAAGTTTCCTGCTCTACAGTCCTGCTCACGACGGAGGCCACATTAAGTGGCCTCCTGTTCGTGCGGAACTCGCGATAAACTTAACCCCCACACCCCTCACGCGGCGGGCAACCGTCGTTGGGCTTATCACTGACACGATTAAACCGCTTGCATATCGTCTGCTGGCTTGGCACGGTACAATACTTGCAGCTTTAATTCATGAATTAGTGGAGTTATTGATGGCAGAATCTCGTGCGGAGCGTAGGGCTCGTCGTGCTTTGGTGGAGGCGGCTGAGGGGTTGAAGGAGGAGAAATCTTCTACGAAATCCAAGTCTTCTAAAGCTGCAAAAAGCAAATTGACCAAGAACAGGGCTAAGACCAAGCGTTCTGACTCTCATCGAGGCGAGGACAAAGCGGCTCGGACTCATTCCAAGCGCCCGCATAATAATTCGGTTCCGTCTGCGCGTAAGGCTGTGGACCCCAAGTCTCCCTGTTCGATCATGAAAGCTTGCGGTGGATGCACGGCGCTCAATAGACCTTATAAGAAGCAGCTGGCGGCCAAGCAGGCTGCTATGGAGGAGCTTTTTGCTGCTCTTTGCGAGCGCGAGGGTATTAGCGTCGACCCCATTCGTGGTATGGGAGTCACCCTGGGCGACCCGGGCAAATATCCTGCGCCGCGCGGTTTTCGCCATAAGGCCGCCACTCCCTTTGCCCCCGGCAAAGAGGGCTCTGTTCGATGCGGCTTTTTTGAACGTGGCACGCACAGAATCGTTGCTGTTCCCGAATGCCCCGTTGAGGCACCGGGCGCCCGACAGATCCTCAACGGCATCGCACGCGAAGCTGAACGCCTGCATATTCCCGCCTTTAATGAGGACAAGCATCTTGGTTTGCTTCGCTATGCCGTCGTCCGCTGCGGTTGGCGTACCGACCAGGTCATGGTTACCCTCGTGACCGCCCAGCGTAACTTACCGCATGCGCAGGAGTTCTTTGAGGCTGTCGCGGCGATTGATCCGCATATCGTCACCGTTGCCCAAAATATCAACGGCCGTCCCGGTAACGCCATCTTGGGTGAGGAGACTCGTATCGTCTATGGCGCCGAGTGCATGCGCGACCAGCTGCTCGGTTGCGAATTCGATATCTCCCCCACCGCGTTCTATCAGACCAATCCGCAGCAGACCGAGCTGCTCTACCAGCTCGCGATTGATGGTATGGATCTGCGCCAGGGCGATGTGCTTATGGATGCCTACTGCGGTAGCGGCACCATCGGTCTTTGCGCGGCCAAAGATGCCCAGAACAAGGGCATCGGCATCATGCTGCTCGGCGTGGAGCGCAACCCGGCGGGCATTGCCGACGCACGTCGCAATGCCGAGCTCAACGGCCTCACCCGCAGCGCCTGGTTTATGGCCGACGATGCCACCGATTACATCCTAGATGCCGCCGACAACAACGAGCGGGTCGATGTCCTTTCCATCGATCCGCCGCGCGCCGGCTCTACCCCCGAGTTCCTCGAAGCTGCCTGCACACTTAAGCCGCGCCGTATCACCTATATCAGCTGCAACCCCGTCACCCAAGAGCGCGACCTGCACCAGCTCCTCGACGGAGGCTATCGCCTGCTCAAGATCACGCCCGTCGACATGTTCCCCCACACCGACCACACCGAAACCGTAGCGGTCCTCGAGCGCCGCTAATTCTCCGGCACAAGAAGGGGGCAGCCCGCCTGGACCGCCCCCTTCGCTTGGTTTATAAACTCCGCTACATCCCCTTGCGCAGGTCGCACACGCCGGCTGCAGCCATCTCGCGCAGCAGCGTCTCGCGGTCGCGCGTCACGATCAAATCCAGCGGGAAGTGAATCTCGTCGAGCAACTTGCGGGCGTGATCGAGCTTGCCAATGGCCATACCAATGTGGGCATCGGTCGACACACCAATACCCACGCCCAGCTCGGCGCAGCGCTCGGCGATCTTGCGGCATACGGCCCAATGCTCAGTGTCGACACCGTGTTCAAGACTATGGTTGTTGATCTCAATGATCTTGTGCTTGGCCTTAGCCGCCAACAGCACCTCGTCGATATCGAACGGCACGCCCGAGCGCCCCGTGTGACCCAGCATGAACACCTTGGGGTGCTCCAGGGCGTTGATATACATCTCGGTCGTCTGGGCCATCGTCGCGCCCTCAGCAATCTGCGGATTATGCACGCTCGCAACCAAATAATCCAAATTACGCGTCACCAAATCGAACAGCGAATGCTGGTGACTGTACGAATCGCCGGAAATATGGAGCGAAACGGGAATGTCCTCGCCAAACAAGCTTCCGTCCAGCGAAACGATATCGGCCTCGGCGCCGCGAAGTACCAGCACGCCGCTCCAAATGCGCGGCCAGATATCCTGGTTAATAAAGAACTGGAAACTGCGCAGGTCATTGGGGCAAGCCGTAACCATAGAGCTCAAATGGTCGGCGGATCCGAGTACCTGCAGGCCACGCTCTGCCGCCCAGTACACATTCTCCTCAATGGTCGAATATGCATGCGCAGAGAACATCGTATGGGTATGAATGTCACAAGAAAGCAGGTAGGGCATCGGGTCTCCTTATCTGGCATGGCCGTCGCTTATATTCATTGTACGCATAGCCTTCGATAGTCGTAAAACCACTCCATCCCAAAGACACAACGTCCATGACAACGGGGTCCGGCTTAACACCAAACCCCGTTTCACGTAAAACATTGCAGGCAGAGCGCTTTACTTTTAACGATACTCGTCCGCCAACCGTTTCCAAGCGGGTAGCGAATTGACAATCGTTTCGTAACTCACGCAATAACCCAGGCGGAACCAACCCGGCATACCAAAGCTGTCCGAGGGAACCGCAAGCAGCTCATACTTCTTTGCGCGCTCGCAAAACGCATTCGCATCGGGTTCGAGCGCCTTCACCCACAGGTAGAAAGCACCGTCCGGCTCAACGTAGGCGTAGCCGTACTCCGCCAATGCGTCGGTGAGCGCCGTGCGGTTGCGGGCATAGGCATCGATATCGCTCGGCTCATCGATACAATCGATAATCACGCGCTGGAAGAGCGCCGGTGCGCATACAAAACCCAGCGTACGGGCAGCACCTGCAACAGCCGGCATCAGACGCGCAGCCTGCGGATTGGTGTTGGGAACCAAGATCCAACCCACGCGCTCACCAGGCAGCGACAGCGACTTAGAATACGAGTAGCACACCACGGTGTTCTCGTAGATCGAGGGCACCCAGGGCACCTCGGCACCGTACACGATCTCACGGTACGGCTCATCCGAGATGAGCATAATCGGATTCTCGGGATCGCGCTCGGCGTTGACCGCGCGCAAAACATTGGCCAGTCGCGTCAGCGTGTCGCGCGTATACACGGCACCGGTCGGGTTGTTGGGCGAATCGATAATGACGGCCGCTGTCTTATCGCTAATCGCCTTGAGCACGTTGTCCACGCTCAGCTGGAACGTGTCTTCATCGGCAGGCGCCTCAACACACGTACAGCCGGCCTTCTCAATCCATACGCGATACTCCGGAAAGTACGGGGCGATAACAATGACCTCGTCGCCCGGGTTCGTAACGGCGTTGAGCGTGCAGGTGAGCGAAGCCGCGGCACCCACCGTCATAAAGACGTCCTTGCCCTCATAGCTCGTGCCAAAGCGGCGGTTGAGCGATTCGGCGACAGCTGCTCGACATTGCGGCAGGCCCGGAGCGGGGGTGTAACCGTGCAACTGGTCGCCTGGCAGCTCCAGGGCCTTCTTTATGGACTCCGCCACGGCAGCGGGCGCCGGAACACTCGGATTGCCCAGCGAAAAATCGAATACGTTCTCCGCGCCGATCTGTGCCTTGCGCTCAAGACCATAGCTAAAAATCTCACGGATGATGGAGCTTTCCGCACCGCGAGCATACATAGTTTCGTTGATCATCTGTTCCCCTTTCGCATAGGCGCTATTGTACGCTTTAGTCGAGCAAAGTGCCGCAGCAATGCAACCCCAAGTTTATCGGTTTCACCCGCAAGCGGCGGGCAGCCTCCATATCGCTCAAAAGAAAAAGCCTCCGCAGGTTTCCCCGCGGAGGCTTTTGTTACAAGAGCTATTTGTCGGTGTCGACGTCGGCATCGGCGTTGACGGCACGATCATCGCCAGCGTCATCGGATGCCACTTCGGCATCCTCCTGCATGGCCGCCTGCGCAAAGGCCGCGGCATCAGCCGCCAGCTCCTCCTCGCTCATGCGAGGCGCGCGCTTCTTGGTCGGCATGCCGGCCGCCTTGGCATTGCGCTCCTCCTTGGCCGCCAGGATATCGCCCTCGAGCTCAAGGTAGGCATCCCACTCGTTATCGAGCAGGGCGTTCACGGCGTCGCCTTCGACGGTCTCGCGCTCAAGCAGCACCTTCGCCATCAGATCGAGCTGATCGCGACGGGCATCCAGAATCTCGACCGCGCGGCGATGGGCCTCGCGCATGATGCGCTGAACCTCGATATCGATGCGGCGCGCCGTCTCCTCGGAGTAATCCTGGTGATCGGCGTAATCGCGACCGAGGAACACCTGATGCTGCGCCTCGCCAAACACTTGCGTGCCCAGCTCTTCGCTCATGCCCAGACGCGTAACCATCTCGCGTGCCATCTTGGTCGCGCGCTCCAGGTCGTTGCTCGCGCCCGACGTGATGTCGTCGCACATGAGCTCCTCGGCAACGCGGCCGCCCAAAAACACCGCGAGCTCGTCAAGCATCTCGTTCTTGGTCTTGAGGAAGTGATCCTCCTGCGGAAGCTGCAGCGTGTAGCCCAGAGCCTGACCGCGACTGACAATCGAAATCTTGTGGACCGGATCGGAGTGCTCCAGGATGTGACCCACCAGAGCATGGCCGCTCTCATGGTAGGCAATCGTGGTGCGCTCGGCTTCGGTCATCACACGACCCTTGCGTTGCGGTCCGGCAATCACGCGCTCCATCGACTCCTCGACCTCGTCCATCGAGATCACGGAACGACGGCGGCGAGCGGCCAGCAGCGCAGACTCGTTGAGCAGGTTCGCCAAATCGGCACCGGTAAAGCCGACGGTCATCTGGGCGAGCTTCTCAAACTTAACGTCCTCGTCCATCGGCTTGTTCTCGGCATGCACGCGCAAGATCTGCTCGCGGCCCTTTACGTCCGGACGGTCGACCGTGACCTGGCGGTCAAAACGACCGGGGCGCAGCAATGCCGGGTCCAGAATATCGGGACGGTTGGTTGCGGCGATCAGGATGACCGACTCGCTTTCCTCAAAACCGTCCATCTCGACCAGCAGCTGGTTGAGCGTCTGCTCGCGCTCGTCGTGGCCGCCGCCCAGACCGGCTCCGCGCTGACGTCCCACGGCATCGATCTCATCAATAAAGATGATCGACGGAGCCTGGGACTTGGCCTCCTTAAAGAGGTCGCGCACGCGGCTGGCGCCGACGCCCACGAACATCTCGACAAAGTCAGAACCCGAGATGCTAAAGAACGGCACGCCCGCCTCGCCGGCAACGGCCTTGGCCAGCAGCGTCTTACCGGTACCCGGAGGGCCCACCAGCAAAACGCCGCGCGGAATCTTGGCACCCAGTTTGCGATAGCGGTCCGGATCGCTCAGGAAGTCGCGAATCTCCTCGAGCTCCTCGACGGCCTCGTCCACGCCGGCAACGTCCTCGAACTTGACCTTGGGACGTGTGGCCTCGTTGGTCTTGGCATTGGTCTTGCCAAACTGCATGTTCCTATTATTGGCGCCCATCATCTGGCGCATAAAGTAGAACATGATGGCGATCAGGGCAATCGTCGGAAGCACACTCATCGCCAAGTCGCCCCAAAAATCGGGGTCGTTGGTGTTGACGATATACTTGGTGTCGGGGTGCTCCGCCATGAGCTCGGCAAGCGAATCGGAGCCGACATAGGTCGAGGAGAAGCTCTTGAGCTCGCTCGTGTCGCCCTTGTCCTTTTTCGTCTTCCAGTAATGACCCGCCACGCTTCCGTCTTGAACCGTATAGGTCAAATCTTCGACGCGATCCTGCTTAATGGCGCTGACCATCTCGCTCGTCGCGAGCTTAACGGTATTGCTGGAGCTGGCAAAACCGGAGCCCATATTAAAGAAGGCATAGCCCAGAAGCGCGCAAGCCAAAAGAAAATACAGCCAACCTGTACGCGTGGGCTTCTTGCCTCCGGGCATCCCCGGGATCTTAGGCTCCCGGGGAGTCTGGGAATTGTTATCGTTACGGTCGTCGGGCATCTTACGAATAAACCTCCGGTTTCAAAATGCCCAGATACGGAAGGTTACGATAGCGCTCGGCATAATCGAGGCCGTAGCCCACCACAAAGGCATCGGGGCAATGGGTTCCAACATACTTGGGCGTGATAGCCGAGGTACGGTTCTCAACGTCCTTCCACAGGAAGGCAGCGACCTCCAGCGAGGCAGGCTTGCGGCTCTCGAGGTTCTTCATCAGGTACTTGAGGGTCAGGCCCGAGTCCAGAATGTCCTCGACGATCAGCACGTCGCGACCACGGATGTCGATATCCAGGTCCTTAATGATACGCACGATGCCCGAAGACTTCACACCGTCGCCATAGCTCGAAACAGCCATGAAATCGATGTTGGTCGGCAGCTCGATCTTGCGCATCAGGTCGCCCATAAAGACAACAGCGCCGCGCAGGACCGCGATCAGCACCAGATCCTTACCCGCGTAGTCGCGCGTAATCTCCTCGCCCAGGCGAGAAACGATACCGTCGATATCCTCCTGCGTAAACAGAACCTTCTCGATATCCGGATGTTGAGAAGCCATGACAACCCTTTCTTGTGCTTAATCGCCCACACACCGCCGTATGGACGCGAACTACACATTCTAGCAGCGCACGGGGTATATTTTCCAGCCCGCGCACCATCAGCGCGGGAATACCGTCAACGCCGCACAGAAAAGCTGGTGCGAGAAGCTAATCCGCATCAACCACGCGAAGCAGATAGGCCACACGCGTCGCCGCCGTGCACTTAAAGCGTTCGTCCGTGCGAACTCCGACGACCCACACCACGGCACCTCCCGGCGCCGTCCTCACCATGGGCACGCCGGCGCGCTCAGAAACGGGAATGCGAGCCTCACCTAGCAAGTCGGATACCTTCTTGCTTCGGCCACTCATCCCCAACGGGCACATCACGTCTCCCGGTGCGGGACCGTCTACCCACAGGCGCGCCAATCGCGCCTCGGCAGGGATCTCGCCACGCGAGCCCGCCAAGATTCGCTCGCTATCGCTGTCGGCAAAACCCAGGGCAGCCGCGTCCACCAAAGCCGTCACTTCTCCGGCAGCCGCAAGCTCACGGGCGCGGCGCACGATGTCGCATCCCGGCTCAACGGCCATCGGCTCTGCGACCAGCACACGTCCCCCGCCCAACGGCAAACGCCCGGGTATGGTGATCCAATCCGCGACCAGGCCCTCACGAGCCGCCGGTGCCTTAAACGCCAGCATGCCAAACTCTACGCGTGCGTCAATCCCCGCCGGAAGCGTGACCGAGCCGGCGCCCTCGGCAACGCAGGAAAGAACTCGCTCCACATGTCGCATCTCTGGACGAGCGTCCGGATCGATGCGCTTAATCGCCAGCCGCACGATGCGCCGCGCGATTACCACCTCGGCCGCAGCAAGGCGCCTGGCATCGAGCACCAGCGCGCCCGCCGCCTCTTTGCGCAAACAGCTTCGAAACGCCTGTGCCGACAGCTGGGATAGAAACGCATCTTCGTCACCAAGGATCTCACAGGCGGCGCCAATCGTCTTGCACACGCTCGCATTACGCTGCGCCACCACCGGCATCACCCGATGGCGCACGTAGTTTCGCAGATACGAGACATCCTCATTGCTCTCATCTTCGCGCCACGGCTGTCCATGTACCTGTAGATAGCCCACTAGCTCGCCATGAGTTAAGTCGAGCAAGGGACGCACCACGATATTCCTTCGGCGGGGAATGCTCGAAAGCCCAGCTGGACCCGACCCCTTAATGGCGTTCATCAAAAATGTTTCCGCGCGGTCCGAAGAGGTATGGGCAGTGCAGATGCGTGCCGCCGTTCTCGGCGCCCCCGTCTTGGCGCAAAGCTCGCGTACATACCTTCGCGCCGCGGCATAGCGCACCTCGCGCGCCGCTGCCTCGATATTTCCCGACTCCCCATCAAAATAAGCGTGCTCCACACACAGCGGTAAACCATATTGCGCGCAAAGCCCGCGCACAAAGGCCTCATCGCCGTCGGACGCCTCGCCTCGCAGATGGTGATTTACATGAAGCACATGCAGGCGCTCGCGAGCAATGGGGGCAACGCCGCGTCCATCTTGGATATCCAACTTTGATGTACACGCCATAAGAAGCAGTGCCGTCGAGTCCGCACCGCCTGATACCATGAGCACCACAGGAGCAGCCTGCTGCCTCGTCCGGGTCTCATCGACTGCCCCAGGCACGGCATGGTGTCCATAATGCTGAGATACCGTAGGCATTTGCTTCCTCCTCTATTCGTCCGCACCCATTGTATCCTTTGGAATCTTATGTCTCGTCTGCACCTTCATATCCTCGGCAGTGGCTCTAAAGGCAACTGCGCACTCATCGAGGGCCCGCAGGGGCTCATTATGGTCGATGACGGACTGTCTCCCCGCGAGACATTAAAGCGCATGGCAGAACTGAGGCTCTCGGCAGACAACGTCTCGGCTCTTCTCATTACTCATGAGCATAGCGATCACATCAAGGGCCTCGATGTCTGGTGCAAGCACTGGCACGGCCCCCTCTTTGCCAGCAGGGGCACTCTTTCGAGCAAAGAAAATCTTTCGCATCTGCCTGTCGAGGAATTCGATCCCGGTGACACCCTATCCATTGCCGGCATCCACGTGCAAACCTACTCAACGTCACACGATGTCATCAATCCAGTCGGCTATCGATTCGACACCCTCGATGATTCCATCGGCTTTGCCACCGACACCGGAGAGCTATCGAGCCAAGCCATGAACACCCTCAAAGATTGTCGAGTCCTCGCACTCGAAAGCAACCACGATGTGACCATGCTGCGCGAGGGAGAATATCCCCGCTTTCTTCAGGAGCGCATCCTGTCTGAAAGGGGACACCTCTCCAATGGCCAAGCCGCCGAAGCCGCGCGCGAACTTGTTACCGATCGCACCGAACAGCTCATTGCCATGCATATCAGCCAAGATAACAATCGTCCGAGCCTTACCGTCAAAAGCTATGCCAAAGCTCTGGCCGCAACCCTGGATGACGAGGTCGGCAGCTCCGCAACCCTTCTCCAAGGATCGCGAAAACTCTCGATACGCCCTGCGAGTCAGTATCAACCGGCAACCATTCAATAGACTGTCCTAAACAACAAAAGGGGCCGGGAATCGCTTCCCAGCCCCTTTTGTTGTCTTTTAATAGCGAAGAACACCAACGAAGTTATTCGATGGAGATCTTCGTAACGTTCTTCTTCTCGACGATCTTGGGAACCGTAACGGTCAGGATGCCGTCAGCGTACTTAGCCGAGAGGCCCTCGCTCGAAGCGTCCTTAAGATACACGCCACGCGTCGCGCTGTACGAGCTGAACTCCTTCTGCAGGAAGTTCTTGCCCTCGTTCTCCTCGTCTTCCTCGACATTCACGCTAATGGACAGACGGCCCTCGTTAAGCTCGACATCGATATCGTCCTTGGCGACGCCGGTCAGATAAGCCTTGACCTCATAGCCATCGCCCTTATCCTCAACGTCAACGGGGAACGCCTTAGAGGCAATCGAGCTGTTCGCTAGGTCGCTCATATCATCAAACAGATCGAACAGCGAGCTTGCAGAGGGACGAACGCCAAAAACCGAACGATAAGGAACCATGCTTGCCATGTTTACCACTCCTTTATAGGACTGCCGAGTCATCTTCCAGGTGACTGGGACTTCTTTTGACGCTCTTATATATGCCCACCCAGTGCTCATATATACATCGACTATAAAGTTTTTTGAGTCCAGTACTATAAGCATATCTAAGTGCGTATGACTTAGGTTTTAGGAAGGTTAAGGTTCTTTGAACCAGAGCTTAAATACCGAGTATGTCCCCAGCTACAAATAACAAGGGGCTTACAATGAGCGCGTACACGTTGTTGGTAACGAGCTAAAGGGCATCATGGACGACCAAAACCAGAACAAAATGTTTATGCCGACGCAGGGGGAAGATACTTCCACGCAGCCGCCACGGTTCCATCGCCCCCACATCTCGCAAGAGCCCATTAATGATCCGGAGCCCGAGTATGTGACGAGAAATCGATATCAAACACTCGAGGATGCCCAAACGGGGCGTAAACATATGGGCGTCGCCTCGGGAGACCCTGTATATCTGAAAGACGCACCATTATCTAAAAACAGCGCAGCTAGTGATGAGCCGATGAAAGCATCCGCCACTCATCAACAAAGAGGTCCTCGACCAAAGCAAACCTTGACGCATTCGGCTCGCTATCTCGAAACGCCAAAACAGGGAAAATCAATCTTCGTTTCATCAAGTAAACGACGCAAGCAGCATCGACTGACAATCCTGCTTTTGATCATTGTGGCCATAGCAGTTGCCCTTGTTATTCGATTTATCTTCTTTAAATAAAGGCTCAATACCAAAAACGATAAGATCGTCTGGTGTAATAGAGTCATTTACGCCCCATAAACGCAAAAAAGGGGGAGGCCGCGAGGCCTCCCCCTTCCAAGTTCAAGCGTACGGCTCGGTGCCGTCCACCGGTCAGCGGCGCCCTGGCCTCCCACGGGCTGACCCCGCAGTACTCTCGGCGCGATGGGGCTTAGCTTC
>DBFELT010000003.1:0-83986 GCA_048323995.1 Collinsella sp.
GCGCATGACCGAGAAGTCCGTCGTGCTCACCGCCTCCGAGTCCGGCACCACCCCCGAGGTCCTCGAGGCCGTCAAGAAGATGAAGGACATGGGCGTGCGCGTCTACGCCATGACCAAGCCCGAGGGCCTCATCGGCCAGGCTGTCGGCGCCGAGAATTGCGTCAAGATGGCTTCCGATCATGGTAACGGTGGCTGCGAGATGGGCTACTACCTCGCCGACTGCTTCGGCCTGCGCCTGCTCAACCGCCGTGGCTGCTTCCCGCAGTTCGATAAGTTCATCGAGCAGACCAAGGACGTTTGGACCCACCTGGTCGACATCCGCAAGCGCTTCGAGCCGCGCGCCGAGGAGCTCGCCAAGAAGTACGCCCTGGCCCCCTACACCATGTTCATCGGCTCGGGCGCCCTGTGGGGCGAGACGATCCTGTTCTCGATGTGCATCCTGGAGGAGATGCAGTGGAAGCGCACCCGCTACATCACCTCGGCCGACTTCTTTCACGGCACCCTCGAGCTCGTGGAGCCCGGCGTCCCCGTGTTCCTGTTCATGGGCGAGGACGAGAACCGCAAGCTCGACGAGCGCGTCCGCGCCTTCCTCAACCGCGGCGTGACCGGCGACACCGACATCAACATCATCGACACCGCCGAGTTCGCGATCCCCGGCCTTGACGACGAGTTCCGCGTCATCGTGTCTCCGTGGATCCTCTCCTCGCTGATCACCGATCGCCTTGCCGCTTACTACGAGACGGTCACCAAGCACAACCTCAACTACCGTCGTTACTATCACCAGTTCGACTACTAATAGTTGACCACTCATTTTAGAAGCACCCTGCCCGGGCGCATGCGTCCGGGCATTTTTATGCCGAAATTCGCTAGGAAGGGGAATCGAATGAGGCAGTTTATCGTTGCATCCCATGCTCATTTTGCGTCTGGAATCGTCGAGAGCATCGGCCTGCTTTCCGGTGAGCGCGAAAACGTCCATGCGCTCTCTATGTATGTCGACGGAAACGAGGACCTGGTCAAGGAGGCCGCAGCGATTCTGGACGGCTTTGCTGCGGACGATGAGGTCGTCGTTTGCACCGACCTGTTCGGCGGCAGTGTCAACAACGAGTTCACCAAGATCGTCCAGACGCGTCCCAATACGCATCTGGTGACCAATATGAACCTGCCGCTCCTTATTCAGCTGCTGTTCGTGCCCGAATCCACCCCGATCGATGAGGCCATTCGCCAGATCGTCGAGGCGGACGACACCAAGGTCAAGTACGTCAACGACCTGCTGGGGCAGGCCGAACTCGATGAGTTTTAATCACTAGGGAGCACATCATGATTCAGATGATTCGCGTGGACTACCGACTGCTTCATGGCCAGGTTGCCGTTAGCTGGACCTCGGCTCTGGGTGCCGACTGCATCCTGTTGGTGAGCGACACGGTTCTCAATGACAAGCTTCGTCTGCAGGCCCTGTCCCTTGCAAAGCCGGAGGGCTGCAAAGTCGTCGTCAAAAACACCGAGGATGCCGTCAAGGCGCTTCAGAGCGGTGTGACCGATAAGTACAAGCTCTTCGTGGTTTGCGAGACGATCCAGCAGGCCGGTGCCGTCGCCAAGGCGATGGGAGTCAAGAAGATCAACCTCGGCAATGTTGCCTTTAGCGAGAATGCCCGCCAGGTCTCGACGAGCGTGTTCCTTACGCCCGAAAACGAGGCATACGTCAAAGAGCTGCTCGGCGAGGGCTATGAACTGTTCATTCAGATGATTCCGGCAGATGCGAAGACTGACGCCGCGAAGGTCATCGGTTAGGGGCTGTCATGGTTATCAAGACAATCCTGATTTTCCTGATTGCCCTTTTGGGCTATTCCGAGTGGCTGACGGGCACGAGCTACCTCCAGCGCCCGATCGTGCTCGGACCTCTGGTTGGCCTTGTCATGGGCGACATGGTGACCGGCACGATCATGGGCGCCACGATGGAGCTTGCCATGGTCGGCGCCATCTCGGTCGGCGCCTATAACCCGCCCGATACGATTTCCGGCACTATCCTGGGCGTATCTCTTGCCATGCAGGCCGGCGCGGACGCTTCGGCGGCCCTGACCCTGGGCATTCCCATCGCAACGATCGTCCTGGCGCTCGATACTGCCCTGGGCCAGCCGGTGATGCTGCTGCTGGTGCACCGTATCGACAAAAACGTCGAGGACGGAGACACCAAGGCCATCACGCGCAACATGCTCATCGCCGGTTACGCGCAGAGCTGGTGCGGCCTGCTGATTATTCCCCTGGCATTCTTCTTTGGCGCCGATGCCGTCGCCAGCCTGCTCAACATCATCCCCGATTTCGTTCAGACCGGTATGGATGTCGCCGCCGCCTTCTTGCCCGCACTCGGTTTTGCAATGCTGGCTCAGATGATTATGAACAAGACGGTGGCGCCGTTCTTCTTCGCTGGCTTCTTCCTCGTCGCCTACTTTGGCATTAGCACGACGGGCGTGGCGATCTTTGCCGCGATCATCGTCGTCGCGATGACGGTTTTGGGTGACAAGAAAAAGGCGGAGCAGCCCGCAGTGGCAACCGAGGATCCTGCGATTGGGAGCGGGTTCGATGAGTTTTAAGTTTGAGTCTTCTTACGACGGGCTGATTTCCCGCGCAGACCTTAAGAAGCTGTTCTGGCGCTCGATTCCCTATGAGCATTCCTGGAACTACGAGCGTATGGGCCATATCGGCTTTATGTGGGCCCTTATGCCGATCCTTCGCAAGCTGTATCCGCAGGATGCGGACTTTAAGGCCGCCCTCAAGCGCCATATGGAGCTCTATAACGTCACGCCGTACATCTCGACGCTCCCCATGTCCATCGCCGCTGCAATGGAGGAGGTCAACGCTACTGACGATAGCTTTGACACGAGCGCGATCTCTAATGTCAAGCTTGCTTTGATGGGGCCGCTGTCCGGCGTGGGCGATGCCTTCTACTGGGGCACGCTGCGAATTTTGGCAACGGGTGTCGGCACGTCGCTGGCGCTACAGGGCTCTATTCTTGGCCCGATTTTGTTCCTGCTCGTGTTCAATGTCCCTCACTACATCATCCGTTACCTGCTGACGTTTGTGGGGTATCGCTTTGGCTCGGACATGATCAGCAAGGTCCAGGAATCGGGCATTATGGACACGATCGTCAAGATGGCCTCTATCATGGGCGCCATGGTGATCGGCGCTATGACCATGGAGATGGTCACCGTGGACATTCCGCTCATGGTCGGTGCGGGCGATGGTGCTCAGACGCTGGCCGAGCTGCTCAACGGAATCTTCCCGGGCTTTGTCACGATGGGGCTGTTTGGAATCGTCTATCTCATGCTCAAGAAGAAGATGAATCCGCTGGTCATCATGCTCGTGATCCTACTCGTGAGTATCGCCGGCGCGTTCTTTGGAGTGCTTGGTGTTCAGTAGGGCATCCGTCATAATTAAAACAATGTAAGAGGGGGCGTCGCGCACATTTGTGCTGCGGCGCCCTTTTGCCGAAAGGTGGACAAGATGGAGTATCCGCAGCTTGCCGTCATGAATATCAGCCATCGTTATTTTGACCTTGAGGAATTCTTTTCTTCGGCAGCGGCCTCGGGCTACACGTGTTGCGAGCTTTGGACCGGGGCGATGCATCTGTATGTCGATTGCCATGGATACGATTCGCTCGAGCAGGTGCGGGAGCTGTCGCAGCGGTATGGGGTTCGGATTGTGGGGCTTTGTCCCGAACAGAACAACCCCAAGCCGTGGAATATCGCGGCGCGTGGGAATGAGGCGCGTGCCCGCACGCTCGCGTACTTTAAGAACGTTGTGGATATCGCGGCGGAACTTGGAGCCGAGCAGGTCATGGTCTCGAGCGGCTGGGCATTTTTGAACGAGCCGATCGAGGACGCGTGGGGTCGCAGCGCCTCGATGCTGCGTGCGATTGCCGAGCATGCGGGAGAGCGCGGCGTGCGACTGGTGCTCGAGGCCCTACAGCCGGTTGAGTCGATGATCGTGAACTCGGCGGTCGACACGAAGCGCATGATCGAGGCAGTTGATCATCCGGCACTTAAGGCGTGTCTGGATTTGGGCGCTATGGCGGTGGCAGGGGATACCATCGACGATTATTTCGATCTGCTTGGCGATGATGTCGCCCACGTGCATTTTGTCGATGTTGCGGCAGATGGCACGACGCATCTTGCCTGGGGTGACGGCGACCGCGATATGCGCGCCGACCTGGATAGGCTGGTGGCGCGCGGCTATCGCGGAGTTGTTTCGGCCGAGACCTATGACGGGCGCTATTTCGCCGACCCCGCAGCTGCCGATGCGCAGGTAATGGCAGAGTATCGTCGTGCGATTGGCGCCTAGGCGGGTTTGGGTTGCGGCAATCTGCCCTATGTTTCCAAATGAATACGGTGTGAGCGGCTGCGACGGATTTTCCCCGCAAGCACTCTAGTATGCTAAAGTACCCAGAAGACCGGCGGAGCTCTGCCGGTCTTCTGTTCTATATGAAACACAGCATGAGGAGGCTCACCAGATGACGGCCACACCGTGGGGATTCCGGGACATATTGCCCGAGGAGGCTCAGGCGCGCGAGGAGATTGCGCTGACGGTGAAGGGCTGCTTTAGGGAGCATCATTACCTGCCGGTCGAGACGCCGCTGCTCGAGGACAAGGGTTCGCTCGAGGAAGGCGGCCGCATCGCGGACACGCCGTTCAAGCTTTTTGATGACGACGGTCGCCTGCTGGTGGTCCGTCCCGACAACACGCTGCCGATCGTTCGCCTGGTTTCGACTCGCATGCGCGCGGCCGATCTGCCGCTGCGCCTGCGCTATGAGGCGCCGGTGGTCCGCGAGTGTCAGCGCAATGCCGGTGGCTCGCGTCAGTTTACGCAGCTGGGCTTTGAGCTTATCGGTGCGGGCGATACCACGGGCGATGTCGAGATCGTCTCGCTGGTGGCCGAGGCCGTGCGCAAGCTGGCACTGCCCGATGCGCGCATTATCGCAGGTAGCGTGCGTCCGTTTAAGGAGCTGCTCGCGGCCTGTGGGGATCGCGAACTGGCTGCCGAGGCATTGCGTTGCGTGCACGCCAACGACTTTGTGGGCCTCGATGCCCGTGTGGCGGCAAGCGCCGAGCCCGAGGCCGTCAAGGCTGCCATTAGCGAGCTGCCGCGCTTGCACGGCGGCGCCGAGGTACTCGACCGCGTCGACGCGCTGCTGACGGCGGCGGGCATTGTCGCGCCGCTCACGCGCGAGCTGCGCGCCCTGGTCGAGGGCCTGGCTCCCGAGGACGCCCAGGTGCTGTCCTTCGACTTCTCCATCATGAACTCGTTTGATTACTACACGGGCCTGGTCTTTAAGGCCTATGCCGGTGGCCTGCCCGATCCGGTCGGTTCGGGCGGACGCTACGACTCCATCTTTACCGGCGCATTTGGCGACGGCATCGAGGTGCCGGCGGCGGGCTTCGCCTTTTCGCTCGAGCGTCTGGAGGCCGCGCGCACCTCGGCCGAGGACGCTGCTTCCGATGGTGACCATGCCGTGGGTCGCGGCACCGAGGGTCCGCTGCGCATTGCCGTGCCCAAGGGCTCGCTCAAGGCCGACACGCTCGACGTGCTCGAGGCCGCGGGCTTGGATGTCTCGGAGCTGCGCGATCCCGGTCGTCACCTCATCGTGCGCGGCCGCGACACACACGCTGGTGAGGGCACGGTCGGCGATATCGAGTTTGTCATTGTGCGCCCCAGCGATGCGCCCGCCTTTGTGGGCTGCGGTGGTGCCGATTGCGGCATCTGCGGCTGGGATTCGCTTATCGAGGCCGACCTTAACCTGCTGCAGCTGGTCGATCTGGGCTACGGCCTGTGCACGTTTATCGAGGCGGAGCCCGCATGGCGCGCTGGCCAGGCCGAGCGCAACTATGCCCGCCGCGGTTCTCTTCGCGTGGCCACCAAGTACCCGCGCATCGCGAGCGCTTGGTATGCCGAGCGTGGCGTGAATGCCGACATCGTTTCGCTGCACGGCAATATTGAGTTGGGCCCCATCGTTGGCATGACCGACCGCATTGTGGACATTACCGCCACGGGTGCCACGCTGCGCGACAACGACCTGGTCATCACCGGCCGCATTATGGACTGCACGGCCCGCTTCTTCGTCAACCCGGGTGCCGCGCGCCTGGATCCGCGCGTTCGCAACCTGGCCGATCGCCTGGCGGCCGCCGTGAAGGACAAGCATTTTGAGCCCGTCGCGGGCTCGGCACAATAGCGCGAGCGCGCACGGGCGCCCCATATCCGGGCTGCGGACCGATTGGTGCCGCTGCCCGGCATCTCGTTTTTCAAGCACAACCTCAACCGATAGGGGATACCGAAATGAAGACCATCAAGCTTGCTCCCGGTGAGCGCCTCGTTACCAACCAGCTCAACCGCAAGGGCGTGCTGCCGCAAAACATCGTCGACGCCGCCCGCGATATCGTGGCCAACGTGCGTGCCAACGGCGATGCTGCGGTGCGCGATTACTGTCAGCGTTTTGACGGCGTTGAACTGCAGAGCTTCCGTCTGCCGCAAGAGCAGATCGATGCCGCGCTCGAAGGCCTCGATCCCGCTTTTGTCACGGCGCTCGAGAAGGCTGCACGCCAGATTCGCGAGTTCCACCAGCGCGAGGTCGAGCAGAGCTGGTTTACCACGCGCCCGGACGGCACGATGCTCGGCGTTAAGGTGACCCCGCTTGCTGCGGCCGGCATCTATGTGCCGGGCGGTCGTGCGCAGTACCCCTCCACGGTGCTTATGAACGCCATTCCCGCCAAGGTGGCCGGCGTCAAACGCGTGGTCATGGTAACCCCGCCGCAAAAGGATGGACTGATTAGCCCGTATACGCTCGCGGCCGCCAAGCTCGGCGGCGTGGACGAGATCTATATGGTGGGCGGCGCCCAGGCCGTGGCCGCGCTGGCGTACGGTACCGAGACCATTCCGCGTGTCGACAAGATTACCGGCCCGGGCAACGCCTTTGTCGCCGCTGCCAAGCAGATTGTCTCGGGTGACGTGGGTATCGATATGGTCGCCGGTCCCTCCGAGGTCTGCGTGCTGGCCGATGCCACGGCCAAGCCCATGGTGGTCGCGGCCGACCTGATGGCCCAGGCCGAGCACGACCCGCTGGCAGCCTGCTATCTGGTGACCTGCGACGAGCAGTTTGCGCGTGAGGTCGAGGCGGGTATCGACATCCTGGTGGCACAGTCCCCGCGTGCCGAGATCACGCGCGCCTCGCTCGATAACGAGGGCACCATCGTGGTGGCTGCCGATATGGCTGCCGCCGTCGAGGCGGTGAACACCGTGGCGCCCGAGCACCTGGAGCTGCACTGCAAGGATGCGATGGGCCTGCTTGGCGGTATTCGCAACGCCGGCGCCATCTTCGTGGGCGCTTGGAGCTCCGAGCCGCTTGGCGATTATGTTGCCGGCCCCAACCACACGCTGCCGACCGGCGGCACGGCCATGTTCTCCAACCCGCTTTCGGTGGAGGAGTTCGTCAAGCGCTCGAGTGTCATTTGCTACACACCCGAGGGCCTGCTCTCCGACGCTCCCGCCACGCAGCGTCTAGCCGAGGCCGAGGGTCTGTGGGCGCACGCGCTTTCCGCCGCACTGCGCCGCCGCGTGTTGGAGCAGGGCGAGGATGCCGTGAGCGCTGAGTCTCTCGCCGCGGCCGACCTGACCAAGGTCGCCTGGCCGGGCGACGCCGTGGCGACGGTTGCCGAGGGCGTTGACCTGGCGGCTGCGAGCGCGGATGGCGCTGGCGCGACTGGCAAGGAGGCCTAATATGGCCGAGCTCACGCCCCGTATGAAGGAGCTCGTCCAGCCCTACTTGGCCGGCATTGAGCCCTACGACCCCAACTTTACGCCCACGCGCATCAACCTTTCGGCCAACGAGAACACCTATCCCGTGCCGGCCGGCGTGCGCGAGGCGGTCGACGCCGCCCTGGCCGCTACACCGCTCAACCGCTATCCCGATCCCATGTCCAACGATCTGCGCGACGAGCTGGCCGCTTGGCATGGTGTGGCGCGCGAGAATGTCTGCGTGGGTAACGGCGGTGACGAGCTGCTCTATAACTACCTGCTGGCGTTTGGCGGCGCTGGGCGAACCCTGCTCAACTGCCCGCCGTGCTTTAGCGAGTACGCGTTCTTTGCGTCGCTCTGCCAGACCGTGGTGCGCGACGTGTGGCGCGACCCCGCGACCTTTGAGCTCGACCAGGCAGCCGTGCTTGCGGCGGCGCCCGAGTGCAACCTGGCAATCGTGACCTCGCCCAATAACCCCACGGGTGACGTGGCACCGCTCGACTTTGTCGCGGCGCTGTGCGATGCGTGCCCCGGCATAGTAATGGTCGACGAGGCCTACGTTGAGTTTGCCGACGATTCGTTTGGCGCGGCCATCACGGCGCAGGGGCTTATTGCCGAGCATCCCAACCTGGTGATTCTGCATACGTTGTCCAAGGCGTTTGGCGCTGCCGGTACGCGTCTGGGTTACGTGATCGCGGCGCCGGAAGTCATCGACGTGTTCGCGGCGATTCGCCAGATCTATTCAGTTAACGTGCTGAGCCAGGCGGCAGCACTTGCCTGCGTGCGTGCGCGCGATGCGTATGCACCTGTGGTGGCGCAGGTCGCATCCGAGCGCGAGCGCGAGCTGTGCGCCCTGCGCGCGATGGCTACCGAGGGCCTGCCCGTGGAGGCATGGCCGAGCGCGGCGAACTTTGTGCTCGTGCGTACGCCGCATGCCACGCGCGTGCGCGAGCGCCTACGCGACGAGTATTCGATTTTGGTGCGCGACTTTAGCTATGCGCCGGGGCTTGCGGACTGTCTGCGCATTACCGTGGGCACGCCGCAGGAAAACGATGAGGTGCTGGCTGCGTTTGCCGTGCTGGTGAAGGAGGAGATCTAGATGGGCCGTTATGCCGAGGTGACCCGCAAGACGGGGGAGACCGACATTGTCGTAAAGCTCGACCTGGACGGATGCGGCGTGTGTGATATCTCGACCGGCATACCGTTTTTCGACCACATGCTCAACGCTTTTGGCCGCCATGGCCTGTTCGATTTGACGGTGCACGCGGTGGGCGACGTCGAGGTCGATGCGCATCATACCGTCGAGGACACGGGCATTGTGCTGGGCGAGGCGTTTTGCCAGGCGCTGGGCGACAAGGCGGGCATTACGCGCTTTGCCGACGCGGCGATCGCCATGGACGAGACGCTTGTGATGGCTGCTGTTGATATTTCGGGCCGCGGGCAGGCCTACTGCGAGCTGCCCGTGCCGACTGAGCGCGTGGGCAGCTTCGATACCGAGCTGGCCGTCGAGTTCTTCTATGCCTTTGCGCGCGATGCCAAACTCACGTTGCACGTGCGCGAGCTGGCAGGCGGCAACTCGCATCACATTATCGAGGCCGCCTTTAAGGCCGTGGGCCGCACGATGCGCCGCGCCTGCGAGCTCGATCCCCGCGTGCAGGGCATCCCCAGCACCAAGGGTTCGCTGTAGCTGACGGATCGCACAAACCACCACAAAGGTGCCTGTCCCCTTTGTGGTGGTTTTGGACGATGAGATAAGGGAGGGGTCGCGTGGGCGAACCGAAGATCGTGGTGGTCGACTACCACAAGGGCAACTTGTCGAGCGTTGCGCGCGGGCTTGCGCGCGCCGGTGCCGCCTGCACGTCGGACGATCCGGAGCAGATCCGCAACGCCGACGGCCTGGTCATCCCGGGCGTGGGCGCGTTTTATGACGCGATTGCCTTTATGCGCCAAAGCGGCGAGGCGGCGGCCGTGCTCGACGCCGTTGCCGCCGGAACTCCGTTGCTCGGCATCTGCCTGGGCCTTCAGTTGTTTTTTGAGCGCGGCAACGAGGGCGTTCCTGCGAGCGAGAGCGCGGTCGCCGACGGCAACGCCTCCGAGCGGGCCGGTGCCCTCTGGGTCGATGGCCTGGGTATTATGCGCGGTTCGTGCACGCGCCTGGAGTCGAGCCGCCTGAAGGTGCCGCACGTGGGCTGGGACCAGGTACACATGACGCCCGCCGGTGCGGCCGATCCGCTGCTTACTGGTTTTGCCGAGGGTGCCAACATGTACTTCACCCACAGCTACGCGGTGGCCGACGATGCCGATGCCGCCGATGTGCTGGCGCGCACGCACTATACGCGGAGCTTCCCGTGCATCGTGCGCCATGGCAACGTGTGGGGTTGCCAGTTCCATCCCGAGAAATCCTCCGCGCTGGGTCAGCGCATCCTTAAGAACTTCGTCAACATCGTCGAGGAGGCCGGCCGATGATCCTGTTTCCCGCAATCGATCTGATCGGCGGCAAGGTCGTGCGCCTGGAGCGCGGCGACCGGAGTCGCTGCAAGGTATATTCCGACGACCCCGTGGCCGTTGCTCGCTCGTTTGCCGAGCAGGGCGCAAGCTGGGTGCACGTCGTCGACCTGTCCGCTGCCTTTGGCGAGGACGAGGACACATGCGCTGCCAACTCGGCGGCGATTAAGGCCATCTGCGGCGTCAACGGTCTGTCCGTGGACGTGGGCGGCGGCGTCCGCTCGCTCGCGCGCATCGACGAGTTGGCCGGCTACGGTGCGCGCCGCATCGCACTAGGCACGGTGCTCGTGACCGAGCCGGGTTTTGCCGAGGTGGCGGCCCAAGGCTTTGGCGAGCTGTTGGTGGCAGATATTGCCGCACGCGACGGCCAGGTCAAGGTGAATGGCTGGCGCGACGGCGCGGGCGTGGTGCTCGACGATGCCGTGGCGCAGCTTACCGAGCTGGGCTTTAAGCATCTGGTGTATACCGACATCGCGCGCGATGGCATGCAGACGGGCATCGATGTGGCGGCGTATCGCCATGTGGCCGAGGTCGCGGGCTTTCCCGTCGTGGCTTCGGGCGGTATCTCGACGCTCGACGATATCCGCGCACTGGCCGCGGTGGGCGAGGTCGCGATTGAAGGCGCCATTACCGGCCGTGCGCTCTACGAAGGCAACTTTACGCTGGCACAGGCGCTGGCCGCCGCCCGAGGGGAGGAGTAGCCCATGCTTACCAAGCGCGTGATTCCCTGCCTGGACGTCAAGGACGGTCGTGTGGTCAAGGGCGTCAACTTTGTGAGCTTGCGCGATGCGGGCGATCCGGTGGAGCTGGCGCGCGCCTACGACCGCGAGGGTGCGGACGAGGTCGTCTTCCTGGACATTACCGCCACGAGCGACAACCGTGCGACGACTATCGAGATGGCGGCGCATGCGGCCGAGGAGCTCGCTATTCCCTATACCGTGGGCGGCGGTTTTCGCGACCTGGCGGGCATGCGGACCATGGTTGCCGCCGGTGCCGATAAGGTGTCGCTCAACTCTGCCGCCGTGCGTGACCCGTCGCTGATCAGCCAGGCTGCCGCGGCGTTTGGCAGCCAGGCCGTGGTCGTGGCGATCGATGCCAAGCGCGTCGGTTTGCCCGGAGAGCCGGGTGCCGATAGGTGGGAGGTCTTTACCGCGGGAGGCCGCAACGCCACGGGTATCGACGCGGTGGCGTGGGCCGAGGAAGCGGCTCGTCGCGGCGCCGGCGAGATTTTGCTCACCAGTATGGACCGCGACGGCACCAAGGCCGGCTTTGACCTGGCGCTCACCCGCGCCGTGGCGCGCGCGGTGCCGATTCCGGTGATCGCAAGCGGCGGCGTGGGTACGCTCGAGCATTTTGCCGAGGGCGTGATCGAGGGCGAAGCCGATGCCGTGCTGGCGGCCAGCGTCTTTCACTTTGGGACGTTCAGCATTCGCGAAGTCAAAGAGTATATGGCCTCTCAAGGTATTCCTGTGAGGCTGGATTTCTAATGCTGCGGCTTGCCCAGGCACCCGACCTTCCGGCTCCAACCCTCCTCGCGTACTTAAGTACGCGTCGTCGGGCTTGTCGCTCGGAATCTCGGGCACCTGGACAACCCTCGCCGACCTGCGAAGTTTGAATTTGGGGAGAGAAATGGAAGAGATAACCGATCCTTCAAAGCTTACATACGACGCCAAGGGGCTGATTCCTTGTGTTGTTCAGCAGTATGACACCGGCGAGGTGCTTATGGTTGCTTGGATGAACGAGGAGTCGGTGGGGCTGACGCTCAAGACCGGTACCACGTGGTTTTGGAGCCGCAGCCGTCAGGAGCTCTGGAACAAGGGCGCGACGAGCGGCAATATGCAAGAGGTCAAGGAGCTCTGGGCCGACTGCGATAACGATACACTGCTGGTCAAGGTCGACTCGCCGGGTCCGGCCTGCCATACCGGCAACCGCACCTGCTTCTTTAAGAAACTCGCGTAGGGCGGGCGCTCGACTAGGCGCTTGGCCAACCAGAAAGGATTGAACCATGGGTGTGCGCACCGCAAACGTTCAGGATGGAAATATCGGTGAGACGCTGACGGGGCTCGCCGAGGTGATTCACGGTCGTCGTGATGCATCGCCGCAGGAGAGCTATACCGCGCGTCTGCTGACCGACGTCGAGGATGAGTTGCTCAAGAAGCTTGCCGAGGAGGCGAGCGAGGTCATCATGGCCTGCAAGGATAACGACCGCGATCACATTCGCTACGAGGCCGGCGACCTGGTCTACCACCTGCTCGTGACGCTCGAGCGCTACGGCATCACCCTCGACGAACTCGCCGGTGAACTCAACGCCCGCCGCCACTAGTCATTGGGGACGTTCTTAAACGACTAGTCGTTTGGGACAGTCTTTGTTGGTGTAACGGGGTCATGGAAGTTGCGGTGAAATAGGGACTGTTTAAGCGCTTCATCAGGCAAAACAATCCCTATTCCACCGCAACTTATGAAGGGATGGCTAGTCGAGGGGTGTGGGTTCCCATTCGCCGGTGGGGTGGGGGATGTCGAAGGTTCGATAACCGCAGTCGTAGGCGTGGGCCTGGGCCTCGCGGATGCTCCAGCAGATATCGCAGGCGCGGTGCGCGTCCGAGCCAAAGGTGATCGGCACTTCGGCATGGGCAAAGCAGCGCAAAAGACCGGTTGCGGGGTAGTAGTCGTCCAAGCCCTTACGCGGTGCGGCCGTCGAGACCTCAACGCGGCGGCCCGTATCGTGCGCGCACTCGGCCATCTGCTGCCAAAACGGTGCGGGGTCAAAGTCGGGCGCAAAGCCTTCCTTCGAAAAGCGCATGACCAGGTCGGGATGGGCCATTACGTCAAAGTTGAGTGAGCTTTCGCAGGCGCGGCACCAGTCGTCGACGTAGCGCTCCCACACGCCGCGCACGCCCAGGTTTTCCCAAACATGCAGGTTGGTGTCATCATCGATCCAGCCGCAGCGCGAATCGGGTGTATCGGGGCGAGCGACGTCTTCCGTTCCCGCCGCACCCGCGGCACCGGCCATGATATCGCCCGGATAGCCAATCCAGTGCACACTGCCCAAGCGCACTATGGCACTCGCGGACCAGCGCTCAACCAGAGGCTCGCAACCTTCGTACCAGTCGCATTCAAAGCCATAGATAAGCTCGAGCTCCGGCGTGATCTGCGCGGCGAGCTTGCGGGCGTCCTCAAAGGCCAGACGATGTGCCGTCAGGTCACCCTCGACAACCTGTACTTCGCAGTTGGCGTCCATGCTGACGGGCAGGGTGAGGTGATCGGTCGAGACCATGACGCGGCAACCGGCCGCAGCAGCGGCGCGAACGTTGTCCTCAAACGAGGCATGTCCGTCCGAAAACGAGGTGTGGGTGTGGCAATCGACCAGCGGGCATGCGGGCATGGCGACTCCTTTGTATTTGGCGAATCCGCTCCATTGTAATGGCGCGGCCCCCGATGCGACGAGCGCACCGGGGGCCGAAATCGACTGGAAAGGGTGCGCGGCGCGGCTCTACTCCAATACATGTACATCAGCCTCCAAAAGCTGCAGAAAATGACATGTTTGGAGGCTGATGTACATGTTTGGATAGGGGCGAGGGCGGCGACGGACGAAAGTCACGCCTGTGCCACGTCCGATGTGCTAGCGTTTGGATGAACAAAACGAGCCCGTGCGGAAAGGAGTCGGACCGTATGCCATGCGATAGCACATCCCCGCTGTCCCGCGAGACCGATGCACCCGAAACCATCGTCAAGTTGGAATGCGATATCGACGACGCATCGCCCGAGGTGCTCGCCTACGCTGCCGACCGCCTGCGCGAGGCGGGTGCGCGCGAGGTGCACTGGCTGCCCCTCTACTGCAAAAAAGGCCGCCCCGGTTGGCAGCTGCAGGTGATCTGCTCGCACGAGGATATCGAACGCCTGCAGACGATTATCTTTTTGGAAACCACGACCAACGGCATTCGTCGCCAGGTTATGGAGCGCGTTTGCCTGCCACGCCGCTTTGAGCGCGTAACGACGCCATGGGGCGAGGTATCCGTCAAGGTGGCCACCCTACCCGACGGCAGTGAGCGCGCGGCGCCCGAGTACGAGGACTGCGCCCGCCTTGCCCGCGAGCACAATGTGCCGCTCCAACGCGTGATGCAGGCGGCCCAGAGCGCGGCACTGCGATTTGAGTAACGCGGCCGGCGGCACGCCACGCCCAGCTCCATCAACCCCACCCGAAAGGACCACCATGAAATACCTCATCGCTTCCGACATCCACGGCTCGGCATACTGGACCGAGCGCCTCTGCGCCGCCATTGAGTCCGAGCAGCCCGACCGCATCGTCCTGCTGGGCGACCTGCTTTATCACGGTCCGCGCAACGACCTGCCGCGCGACTATGCTCCCAAGCGCGTGATTCCGCTGCTCAACGCCCTAGCCGACCGCATCATCGCGGCGCGCGGCAACTGCGACGCCGAGGTCGACCAGATGGTCCTCGACTTTCCCGTCATGGCCGACTACGCCACGCTGTTTGACGAGACCGGCCGCGAGCTGTTCCTGACGCACGGCCATGTCTTTGGCGCCGGCATGCACAACAGCGTCGACCACGCGCCCGCGCTGCCCGAGGGCTCCGCGCTCGTCTACGGCCACACGCACATCAAGGTCAACGAGGAAAGCGCCGCGCACCCGGGCCTGTGGCTCTTCAACCCCGGCAGCGTGAGCATCCCCAAGGACGGCTCGCACAGCTACGGCATCTACGAGGGCGGCGCGTTCCGCCACGTGATCCTGGAGGAGGACTAACCATGGCGCAGCATATGGCTCAGCAAAATGCCGAGGGCTCGCGCGATCTGCCCACGCTGATAGACGCGTCGGCCGAGCTGCAGCATCTGGTGCAGACCATCTGGCGTCTGCGTCAGCCCGATGGCTGCCCGTGGGACCGCGAGCAGACGCACCGCAGCATCGGCAAGAACATGATCGAGGAGGCCTACGAGGCGCTCGACTGCATCGAGGCGGACGACGCGGTTCACCTGCGCGAGGAACTGGGTGACGTGCTCATGCAGGTCGTGCTGCATGCGCAGATTGCTGCCGACGCCGGCGAGTTTACGCTGGCCGACGTGGCGCGCGATATCGACGCCAAGCTCATTCGCCGCCACCCGCACGTGTTTGGCGATGCGGATGCCGAGAGCTCCGACGAGGTGCTCAAGATTTGGGACGAGGTCAAGCTTGCCGAGAAAGCCGCCAAGGACAAGGCCGTGGCGGCGGGCGAGGCCGCGCCCGAGGGTCTGCTCGATGGCGTGCCCACGCATCTGCCGGCGTTGATGCAGGCGCAGAAGGTGTCACGCAAGGCGGCCGCCGTAGGCTTTGAGTGGGAGACGGTCCAGGATGTGTGGGACGAGGTTGCCGAGGAGCGTGCCGAGTTTGAGGCCGAGGCTCCCGGAACGCCCGAGCGCGAGACGGAGTTTGGTGACCTACTCTTTGCCCTTGTCAACGTTGCGCGCAAAGAGGGGATTGACGCCGAGAGCGCCCTGCGTGCCAGCACGGCCAAGTTCCGTCGCCGTTGGGCTGCAATGGAGCAGATGGCGGCCGATGCCCATGTTGATCTTGCCGAGCTTTCGACCCACGGCCTCAACGACCTGTGGGATGCCGCAAAGGCGGAGGAGTAAGACTGCGGGAACGACGGGCTGACACGCCTCATCGTTCCCGCTAAATTTTTCGAAAATCAAGTGTATCCATCGGCTAACTTAGGGCATAATGCAAAAAGTGCGACATGGCTAACTTACGGAGGCGCACCGACGGTGCACGGTCAGCCGGTCGCTTGCATCCACTACGTTTCCAAGTGAGAGGGAGACAACATGAGCGATATTTTGGACGTCTACGGTCGCGAGGTGCTCGACAGCCGCGGCAATCCCACCGTCGAGGTCGAGGTCGTGCTCGAGGACGGCAGCTTCGGCCGCGCAATGGTGCCTTCGGGCGCTTCGACCGGCGCCTTTGAGGCCTGCGAGTTGCGCGATGGCGACAAGGGCCGCTACCTGGGTAAGGGCGTTTCGCAGGCCGTCGAGCATGTCAACAACGAGTGCGCTAACGCCGTCGTGGGCCTCGACGCCTTCGACCAGCGCGCCGTCGATGCCGCGCTGATTGCCGCGGACGGCACCCCTAACAAGACCAAGCTCGGTGCCAACGCCATTCTGGGCGTGTCGCTGGCAGTTGCCCGCGCCGCTGCCGAGTCCGCGGGTCTTTCGCTGTACCAGTACCTGGGCGGCGTCAACGCCCACCTGCTGCCCACGCCCATGATGAACATCCTCAACGGCGGCGTGCATGCCGACAATAACGTTGACTTCCAGGAGTTCATGATCATGCCGGTGGGCGCCCCGAGCTTTGCCGAGGGCCTGCGCTGGTGCGCCGAGGTCTACCACACCCTCAAGGGCGTGCTGCACGAGGCCGGCCTGGGCGGCGGCGTGGGCGACGAGGGCGGCTTCGCGCCCAACCTCAAGACCAATGCCGAGCCGTTCGAGTACATTACCAAGGCCGTCAAGAAGGCCGGCTTTAAGTCCGGCGTCGACTTCATGTACGCCATGGATCCGGCGTCCACCGAGTTCTACAACGCCGAGACCGGTATGTACGAGCTCAAGGGCGAGGGCGTGGAGTACACGAGCGCCCAGATGGTCGATTACTGGGAGAAGCTTGTCGACACCTATCCCATCATCTCCATCGAGGACGGCATGGCCGAGGAGGACTGGGACGGCTGGGTTGAGCTCACCCGTCGCATTGGCAACAAGGTGCAGCTGGTGGGCGACGACCTGTTCGTCACCAACACCGAGCGCCTCAAGAAGGGCATCGAGCTGGGCGCCGCCAACGCAATCCTGGTCAAGGTCAACCAAATCGGTACGCTCACCGAGTCGCTCGAGGCTATCGAGACTGCCAAGGAGGCCGGCTACGCCTGCATCGTGAGCCACCGTTCCGGCGAGACCGAGGATTCCACGATCGCCGACCTGGTCGTGGGCGTCAATGCCGGCCAGATCAAGTCGGGCGCCCCGTGCCGCAGCGACCGCATCGCCAAGTACAACCAGCTCATCCGTATCGAGGACGAGCTCGAGGGCAGCGCGCGCTACGCCGGCAAGTCTGCGTTCTACAACATCCGCTAAACAAGTGGTACTCGCGGGGCGGGGTTGACTCGGTTCCGCCCCGCCTTGGCTGGATGCCGCAAAGCACTATTGGCGCTGGGCCATATGGCTCAGCGCCTTTTTTATGTCGAGCAAAGGCTGGCGAAGGCGGTGCAGGCGCTCGTGCTATAACTAAAGGACTTAGCGCAAACAAACCTCAACCGCACAAGGCGCACATGGATCAGATTTACGACAACAGGTACTATTCCGCCGGTTCGCGTGAGCCGTCGTCTCGTCGTGCGCGTACCGCGCAGCTTGGCGGGTCTGGTTACGGCGGCGTCGATCACCGCGCGCAGCGTCCGCCAAGTGCCTCACACCCCCATGCTCAAATGAATACGTCAACGGACCGCCCGCCACGTTCGGCGCGCCCGACGCATGCTCAGCGCCCCTCGGCTCAAACGCACGAAAAGTCGACCAGGCCCTCGAACCGTTTTTCGGGCTCGGACTTTATGCACTACGCCAACGACAACGCGGTGGTCAAGGCAATTTACGACTTTACCCACGGTCCTCAGCGAGGGCTATTCATCGGCATTGTCGTTGCCCTGGTGCTCGTGAGCCTGTATTTCCCCGTGCGCGATCTGTACGTGGCAAAGCGTTCGAGCGATATCTTGGCCAAGCAGGTCGAGATTCGTCAGCAATACAATGATGAGCTGCAAAAAAGCGTCGACAAACTGCTCTCGGAGGAGGGCATTAAGGACGCGGCGTCCGAGGGCCTGGGCCTGGTAATGCCCGGCGAGACCAAAATTGACGTGCTGGGCTTGGATGACGATTCGGACTCGTCGTCGAGCAAGAAGTCGTCGAACGCCAAGAAGGCCAGCGAAGTTGCCAAGGAAATCGAAGAAGTCGGTAAGGATGCGCCGTGGTACATCCAGGCGCTCGACATGCTGTTTGGGTTTAACGGTGTCGAGGGCCAGACGGTCGTGTCCAACGGCAAATAGCGCCCGGAGGGGAGCCCGCAATGACAAATTGCAAACGCTATAAGGTGGCGGCGATCGACCTGGGAACGGTGTCGTCGCGACTGGTGTTGGCCCAGGTCGAGGGCGGGGCGATCATGGAATCGTCCAAGCATACCGAGATTACCGACTTGGGCGAGGGCGTGGACGCGACGGGGCGCTTTTGCGAGGCGGCCGTTGAGCGCGTGCTTGCTGCGTGCCGCATGTTTGTGGACGAAGCCCGTGCCTTTGGGGCCGCGTGCATCTGCACCACGTGCACGAGCGCCGCGCGCGATGCATCCAACGCCGTGCTGCTGCTGGACGGCCTGCGCGAGCTGGGGCTCGAACCGCAGGTGATTCCGGGCGAGGTCGAGGCGCGCCTGACGTTTTTTGGCGTGGCACACGACTTTGCTGGCGAGTGCATCATCGTCGCCGATTCGGGCGGCGGCTCCACGGAGCTCGCGACGGGCGTCTATGCGCCTGAGCGCGGGGTCTTTGCGCTGGAGGGAACGCGCTCACTGGACATCGGTTGCCGTCGCGTGACGGAGCGCTTCTTCTCCGCGTTGCCGCCCACGGACGGCGAGCTTGCGGCTGCCGCCGCGTGGGCGGGCGAGCAGTTCTCCGCCTATTTTGAGGGCCTGCCCAGCGACTTTGCGCGCGCCGAGCGCCTCGTTGCGGTGGGCGGTACCGTCACCACGCTCGTGGCGCTGGTCCACGAATTGGAGCCGTACGACTCGAACTTTGTGCACCTGCGCGAGCTTTCGCTGGAGCAGATCTCGGCCGCCATCGATCGTATGTCTACGCTGGGTGTGGAGGGTATCGCTGCGCTGCCGGGCGTGCAGCCCAAGCGCGCGAGCGTGATTCTGGCTGGCGCCGTGGTGATCCGCGAGCTCATGCGAGCCGGCGGCTACAAGACGCTCACCGTAAGCGAGAACAGCCTACTCGCTGGCATGGCCGCCACCATCAACGAGGTTCTCGACGGCGTGACTCCCACCATCGCCTGGACCCCCACTCTCAGCACCCTCTAAATAAGTTGCGGTGAAATACGGACTAAAATCGCCCTTTCGGGCACCAAACAGTCCCTATTCCACCGCAACTTAGAGCCCCACCGGCGTCCAAAAGAGACGAGCCCGCATCCCTTGGGGACACGGGCTCGAAAGCTCCATATGGTAGGGGCGGTGGGACTCGAACCCACAATCCTTGCGGCGAGAGATTTTAAGTCTCCTGCGTATGCCAATTCCGCCACGCCCCCGTGAGACTAGAAGTCTAGCACAAGCCGTCCGTTACGCGTTGACGGCCATCGAGTGTTGGCCCGACTTCTCCAGGAACTCTTGGAACTTTGCCTCGTCGCCCTTGTTTTGATACTGCAGGGCCAGCAGGTACTCCAGTCGGCAGCGCTTGACCGGGTCGTCGCCGACATCCTCGAGCATGCGCTCCAGCTCGGGAATGTCGTTGTGGCGCTTGAGGATCATCGTGTCGTACATCAGCTGGCATTCGTGTGCGACTGCCTCGGCCTGACCGCCCTCAAAGCCCTTGATCTCGTGCAGCAACTCCTTGGCCTTTTTGCGGTCCTCCTGGCCAACGTAGTAGTTAAAAGCTTTGATTACCAGGTCGACGCGCTGCATCTTGGGCAGGTTGAGTCCCAGTAGCAGGTCGAACATCTCGTCGGCGCGCTTATGGTCCTCGCGCAGCAGATAGGAGTTCAGGCGCAGGTAGTCGCGGTTGTAGCGCGGGTACAGCATGCTGGTGAGTTTGCCGTCGAGCAAACGATCGAACTCGTCCCACTGCTTGGCGGCCATCAATTGCTGCAGGCGTTTAAACGTGGTGCGTTTTTTGACGCTAAAGAACACCGACACGGCGATGCAGATGATAACGACGGCGGTCCAGAGTGTGCGGGAATCGGGCATATTAGGGTCCTTAGTCGCTCATAAAGCGAGCGGTATGACAACACGTACTAGATGTATTATACGCAGCGCGCAAGCAAACTGGCATAAAAGCTCATCGAGGCCGAGTGCCATCGCTCGCTGCGGTACACTTACCTAAAGTAAACCATGAAGGGAGACATTACCTATGAAGAAGATCGTTTTGGCTTGCGGTGCTGGCGCTGCTACTTCCACGCTCGTTGCCCAGAAGGTCGCTACTCTGCTCGACGCCAACGGTTATGCCGACAAGTACGAGATCGTGCAGTGCGCCATCTCCGAGGCCAAGGATTACTGCGACGAGGGCGCTGACCTGCTGATCGCCACCACCGTTGCCCCCGAGGGCCTCACCTGCCCGTACGTGAGTGGCGTGCCCTTCATGACCGGCATGAACCGCGTTGCCGCCGAGAAGGCCGTTCTCGACGTCATGGCTCAGTAGGCGCTGACTGCATGAGTGAGCAGAACGCCAACCCGGTAGAGCTCTTTGGTATGCGCGTTGCCCATGTGGGCATTAACGCCACCGACCCGGCAGACGCCCTGGAGATCGCGGAGCTGTTCTCGACGATGATGGGCCTGCCCGTCATCGAGACCCCGGTTTCGTACTTCAACGATTCGCTGGTCGAGATCATGAAGCAGAACGGTCGTGGCACCAAGGGCCACATCGGCTTTGCCGTTAACGACATCGATGCAGCTGAGAAGTGGTTTGCCGAGCGCGGGCTCGAGGTCAACGAAGAGTCGCGCGCGCTGCTGCCCGACGGTGGTACCAAGCTCGTGTACTTTAAGCGCGAGTTCGCCGGTTTCGCCGTGCACCTGTGCCGCGAGTAGCGCACAAGCTGCCATAGCTGGCAAAAAGGGATAGGGCCGCGTGGCCCTATCCCTTTATTTATGCCGAGGGGCTTCCTGCCGCGGCAGGCGAATCGTAAAGCGGCTGCCGACCCCTTCGACCGAGGTCACACCGATGACGCCGCCGTGGCTGTCGACGATCCACTTGGCGATCGCAAGCCCCAGACCCGAACCCTGTGCGCCGGCATCGCGCGCGTTGTCGGCACGGTAGAACCGCTCGAACGCGTGAGCTGCGGATTCCTGGTTCATGCCGATGCCCTCGTCCTCAACACTTATGTCGATCGTGCCCGCGCCCGCATCCGGCGTTATGCCAAATGTGACGGTCGTTCCCGCATCCGAGTACTTGGCGGCGTTTTGCACGATCACGCGCAGAGCCTGCTTCACGAGCGCCACGTCGACGGGCGCGTCGCAGCGCGGGTCGCTGGCAAGCGCAGCGTCAGAAGCCAGCCGATACGTGTGCTCGGTATCGATCATCTGCGATTCTTCGCATACCTCGCTGACCAGTGCAGCCAAGTTGGTATGCGCGCGCCGCAGGACCGTGCGCCCGGCATCGCCGCGCGCCAAAAACAGCAGCTGCTCCACAAGCTCTTGCATGTGCTCGCTTTCGGCTTTAAGGGACGCGATGGACTCCGCCAGCACGTCCGGGTCGTCCTTACCCCAGCGGTCGAGCATGTTCACGTAGCCCTGAATCACCGCGATGGGCGTGCGCAGCTCGTGGCTCGCGTCGTTGACAAAGCGCATCTGCTGCAGCTTGGCCTCTTGCATCTGGCGCAGCAGGCGGTTGAGTGCGACCTCGATGCTTGCCAGGTCGGCGTCGCCGGTGGTGACGCTCGGCGAGTCGACGCTTGCGCGCTCGATGGCCTGCTCCAGTGTTTCCATTTTGCCGCCGGCGAGTTGCATGCGGCCGAGTTCGTCCACGCGCAGTGCCAAGTCGTTGAGCGGTGCCATGGTACGGCGCACACGGCGGGCACCGCCGAGCATGTTGAGCACGCTGATGACCTGCCAACCCACAACGACAAGGTAGAGAGGCCATAGCGCGACGAGGTCCTGCGCGAGGGGGAAAGTCTTGGTGGTGCGCGCAAGCTCGACGGTATAGGTGAGCGTTGTCAGGTCCCAGCCGCGCGCGGGCGTCAGCGACATGCCGTGAACGGTGGCGCCGGGAATCCAGCCTGCGGTAAACGCGCCATCGGGCAGCGTCTGGTTGTATCCATAGACGAGGATCGCCGCCGCAATCACCATCAGCAGCAGATCGAGCCAGACGTAGCTTATCAGGCGGCGCCACATATAGCTCCAGTTGATGGCACGGGCGATGGAGGTGACGCGTTTGGCCTCGGCGTTACGCACGGCAGACATAGCCCACCCCGCGCACGGTCTGGATGATGCGGGCGCTGCCGGCGTCTTCGATCTTGGCGCGCAGGTGCGCGATGTGCACGTCGACGTTGTTGGTGTCGCCTACGTATTCGTAGCCCAGCGCCTCGTGCGCGATGCGCTCGCGCGTGAGCACGCTGCCGGCGTGCGCCATAAGCAGGGCGAGGACATCGAACTCGCGGGCCGTGAGCGCGATGGGTGAGCCGCCGACCGTGACTTCGCGGCGATCGGGATCGAGCACGACCGAACCCGCGGCGAGCGTGGCGGGGGAGAGCGAGGCGGAAACCTGGGTCGAGTCACTGACCGGGGGCATCGCAGTGGCGCCGACACCCGTGCCGCCTGCCGCGCCCGTCCCGATGCCGCCAGCGCCCGAAGCCGCCCGCACGGCCTCCGAGCGCTTCAACGCCACGCGGATCCGTGCGAACAGCTCCTCAATCGCAAACGGCTTGGTCAGGTAATCGTCGGCGCCGGCATCGAGCCCGGCCACCTTGTCCATCACGGCATCGCGCGCGGTGACCATTATCACCGGCACATCCTTGTGCTTGCGGACGCGCCGCAGGACCTCCATGCCGTTGAGCTGCGGCAACAGCACATCGAGCAGAATAAGATCGTAGTTGCGCTCCAGCGCCAGGTCCACGGCGGTGCGGCCATCGGCGGCGTGTTCCACCTGGTAGCCCTCGTGCTCCAGCTCGAGCGTCACAAAGCGGGCGATTTTCTCCTCGTCCTCTACGATCAGGATCCGTGCCATGCGTGCCCCCGTCTGCGATTACTTGTCGTCGTTCAGATTTTGCTTGATGTCGTCCGCGGCATCGGCGGCGTGATTCATAAGGTTGTTGATACTGCCGGGCACGTCGCCGTCGCTGTCGATGCGGTAGCGCATGCCAAAGAACAGGCCAATCAGCATCAGCCAAATCGTAGCGCCCCAGGCAAACAGGGCGATGATGGGGATCAGGATGGGGATGTTGAGGATGATCGCATCGCGGCGCGTGGCGATAAACTTGGTGTCCAGGCTCAGGCGGAAGAGCTTTTTGAGGTACTCCCATACGCTGTCCATCTTCTTGGAGAAGTCGGTCTTTTCGCTCGACTTCTCGTAGGCGGCCTGCGCGGCGACCATCTCGGCTGAGGGCTCATCGACCGGCTCAGACTCGGTGGCGGCGTGCGCTGACGTGGTCTGGGTCTTACCCTGCGACTCGAGCCAAATGATGGCATCCAGAACGTTGCCGTCGGCGGCGTCGAGCGCAGCTTTGGCATCGGTGTAGCTCACGTTGCACTTGGTGCGGATGGTTTCAACTTTTTCGAGGTCGTCCATGACCTGTCCTTTCGTTCGATGGGCGCGACGCCGGGCGATCTGCCCGGGCGCGAGCGTTGCGTTCGGCGGCCTGCGTTGCGCGGCGCCGCCTTGCCCTTGGTCGAACTCTATAGTGCAGGTTATAGATTAAGCGATTCTTGAGCCAAGATTAATGTTGGATGAGTTTTTGGGTAGCGGTGGGAAAAGTATTAGACCTCGATAGCGGGGGATGTGGTGTCGGTGCAAAACGGCGTCAAAGGTTGGTCGAGCAGGCGGTTTCTCCATTGATGTCCGCACAGCATGTGACACTTACCCTGCCGCCCCGCTCTGCCGCGGCGGCATGCGTCTGAACAACGACCCTCTAAGGAGTTCGATACCGATGAGTGACAACGCAAAGCATCTCGCAAAGAAGTGCGTTAAGGACGCGGGGCCGTGCCTCGCGCTGTGCGTAGCCGGCGCAGCGGTCGCGCTGCTGGCTGTTCTGGGGCCGTTCGACGTGCTCCGAAGTGCCAGCTTTCTGCATGTTTGCATGGCTCTTGCCGGCGCCACGATGACCGGCGGCGTGCTCGATCTGATCTTTTGGGTGTTTGACCCGTTTGGATGGAAGAGCGAGGGGTAGGTCCCAAAGGATGGAAGGGCTGGAACGGTTGACTTAGTGATCGTGCAGAATGTGGGCTAGCGACTTACAGGGAAGTGGTGATCCGATGACGGTCTATGTGACGGGCGATATTCACGGCGGCGTCGACATGCAAAAGCTTCGCGACTGGGATCTTGGGGATGGTCTGACAAGTGACGACTATCTCATCATCGCGGGCGACTTTGGCTTTCCGTGGGATTTCTCTGCCGAGGAATGTGCCGACATCGCCTGGCTGGAGTCGCGCCCCTATACCGTGCTGTTTGTCGACGGCAACCACGAGCGTTTCGATCACTGGTCGGAGCGCCCCATGGAGCTGTGGCACGGCGGCCTGACGCAGCGTCTGTCGGACACCTCGCCCATCCGACGCCTGACGCGCGGTGAGGTTTTTGAGCTCGACGGCTCAACGATCTTTACCATGGGCGGCGCCACGAGCGTGGATAAGGAATACCGCATTCCGTATTCCAGCTGGTGGCCGCAGGAGCTGCCGGACGAGCGCAACTTTGAGGAGGCGCGGGCAAAGCTCGACAGCGTGGGTTGGAAGGTCGACTATGCGATCACCCATACCTGCTCCACGCGCATGCTTTCGCCCA
The DNA here is from genome assembly GCA_048323995.1 of Collinsella sp. GTDB lineage: Bacteria > Actinomycetota > Coriobacteriia > Coriobacteriales > Coriobacteriaceae > Collinsella. The sequence continues at coordinate 24,981 of DBFELT010000003.1, forward strand.
CGCTTTACCCGGCACCTGGCTGGAATTATCCCGATGTCGATCGACTCACCACGTTTTTCGACGAGCTGGAGGACCACCTGGACTACAAGCGCTGGTACTACGGGCATTTTCATCGTGACGCCAACCCGGCCGAGCGTCACACCGTGCTCTACGACTGCATCGTTCGCTTGGGCGACGAACTCCAGCCCTGGGATGTTGCGTAGAGGCGGGGTGGCTGGCTACTCGACCGTTACAGTGATGTTCTCCCGATGCGCGCGGATGACGTCCCAGCTAAAGTGCTCGACCAGCTGCTCGGCGGTACGCGGCGTGGTGTCCGGCGCGATGCCTGTTTGCCCGGCGAGCCATCCCAACAGTGCCTCGGGTGTGCCAAAGCGGGTGCGGAGCTCGCCCAGGTCCAGATCGCGATCGCGCTTGGAAAGGCGGCGGCCGTCCGGTGACATGAGCAGCGGAATGTGCGCGTAGTGCGGCGTGGGCAGTCCCAGCAGATGTTGCAGATAGATCTGGCGCGGCGTGGAGCCCAGCAGATCGCATCCGCGCACGACCTCGGTGACGCCCATGGCAGCGTCGTCGACCACCACGGCTAGCTGGTAGGCAAAAACGCCGTCGCTGCGGCGCACCAAAAAGTCGCCGCATTCGGTGGCGAGTGCTTCGCATTGGGCTCCATACGTGCGGTCCACGAATTCGATCACATCGTTTGCGAGGTCGTCGACGGCGGGTACGCGCAGGCGCGTGGCCGGAGCGCGCAGGGCGCTGCGGCGGGCAACCTCCTCGGCAGAAAGGTCTCGGCAGGCGGCGCGGTAGATGGGCGTGCCGTCGCTCGCGTGCGGCGCGCTCGCGGCGTGGAGTTCGGCACGCGTGCAAAAACAGGGATAGGTGAGGCCGGCGTCTTGCAGCTGACGCAGGGCGTCCTCGTACAGATCCAGGCGATCGTGCTGGTAGTAGGGGCCTTCGTCCCACTCCAGTCCCAGCCAGGCCAGGTCGTCAATCAATTGAGTGGCAAGTTCCGGGCGCTTGCAGCGATCGTCCAGGTCCTCGATGCGCAGCACGATGCTGCCGCCTTGGCTGCGGGCCGAAAGCCACGAGCACAGGCAGCTGAACACGTTGCCCAAGTGCATGCGGCCCGAGGGCGACGGGGCAAAGCGGCCCACGACGGGGGTGGGCGCTGCCGTTGCTGGTGCGTCCGCGGCGTGTGTTGCTATGTTGCGTGCGTTGATATCCATGCGGACGAGTATAGCGCGGGGCTTGGCAGGGAAGGCGTTGCTGCGCTCACAAGTTGGCGGCGGTACGCATTGCGCACGGTGGGTTTGCGGCTCAAGGTCTCGATCGCTGCGTACCGACTTAGCCTCACAAACGACAGAAACCCCGGCAGCTCTTCGCAACTGCCGGGGTTTCCGCGGAAAAGGGGGACATGATCCTCGAGCGAACGGCAAAGGGGCAAACCGTTTTCGCTCAACTGCTTTATGCCCCTCGGCTGGCGGCTCAGTCAGCGCATGCCGCGCCCACACAAAGCCGCTACACCTGTGACGGAGCTGTGAAGTGGTATCTATTGCTGGCGCAGGCCATGCCAAGGGTGTCCCTAATGACTGGTCATTTAAGAACGTCCCCAATGACTGGCTGTTGGGGTGCGGGTGTGACTTTCATCCCGTTTGGCGCTCCGGTCGCCTAGATGTTCGTCATGCGTACCCGCAAACGTGGGACAATGGCGCTGTTGGTTTTACAGACAAAGGATGTGCCTATGAACACCCTCGCCGCCAAAGTCAGCCGGCAGCGCCGCCCGTTTGCGCGATTTGCTTCCGTCTGCGCACTCGTCGCGCTTGCATTGCTGCTACTGCCCGCCGCCGCACACGCCGACGGTTATTCCATGACCCAGACCTATATCAGTGCCACGGTTGAGGCCGATGGATCGCTGACCGTTGTCGAGGGACGCCAGTTTGATTTCGACGACGACATCAACGGCGTGTTTTGGGAGATCAATACGGGCGCCAACCAGCAGGGCGGCACGGCGGGCGTCGATGTGCTGAGTGTCGAGGAAGAGGACACCACGTTTAACAAAGTCGATAGCGCGAACAAGGGCGACTCTGGCGTCTATACGGTCGAGCAGACCGGTGACGGCGTAAGGATTAAGGTGTTCAGCCCTCACGAGAGCGGCGACAGCGCGACCTATTACGTGAGCTATACCATGACCGGTGCGGTTATGAACTGGGCCGATACCGCCGAGCTCTACTGGAAGTTTGTGGGCGACGGCTGGTCTGCGGATTCCGATGACGTCGAGATGGAAGTGCGCTTCGCAAATGCCACTGCCGGGACGGCGGCCGTCAAGGGCGATAACTTCCGCGCATGGGGCCACGGTCCGCTGACGGGCGACGTGTCACTCGATGAGGACGAACCCATGGTCACCTATACCATTCCCTGCGTGCATCAGGGCGAATTCGCCGAGGCACGCATCGCCTTCCCTAGCGACTGGGTGCCGCAGCTTGCCGCTTCGGGCGAAGAGCGCATGTCAACGATCCTGAGCGAAGAGAAGGAATGGGCCGACGAAGCTAACGCCCGCCGCGCTCACGCTCGCATGATTGCCAATGCACTTGCCGTGCTAAGTGTTGTTGCGGCGGTGGCCTTTACCGGCACAATCGTTATGCTCAAGCTGCGCAAGCGCAAGCCCAAGCCGTTTTTCCAGGACGAATATTTCCGCGATGTGCCTTCGGCCGACCATCCCGCCGTGCTTTCGGCCCTCATGAGCTGGAACGAGGTGCCCGATCAGGCATATATCGCCACGCTCATGAAGCTCACTGACGACCGTGTGATCAAGCTGGAGCAGGCGACCGTGACCAAGGCCAAGAAGGGTCCGTTGGGGCGTGAAAAAGAAGAGCAGACGTATCGCGTGACGGTGAGTGATGCGGGCTGGAAGTCGGCCAAGGGCATTGACCACATGGTGCTCAAGGTCTTCTTTGCCGGTGCTAAGCCTGACGAGAACGGTGACCGTTCGCGCACGTTCGACGAGCTGCAGCACTACGTCAAGCAGCACGCTACACCCGTGGGCGACAAGCTCGAGGACTATCAGAACACCGTTAAGGGCAAGCTGGCCGATAGCGAGTACGTTGCCTCAGACGGCATTGTTGCAATGGTGTTTTGCCTGGTTCTTGGTATCCTGATCGCCTTTGTTCCCGTGGGATCCATCTTCTTTACCGATGGCGCACAGGAGAACATTACCGCCGCGTTTATCTCGGTGCCGATTGTGCTGGTGGGTATCGGCGTGGGCCTTACGTTTCGCCGCTTTACGCCGGAGGGCGCCGAGGTGGCGGCTCGCTGCAAGGCACTTAAGCATTGGCTCGAGGACTTCACTCGTCTAAAGGAAGCCGTCCCCGGCGATCTGGTGCTGTGGAACAAGCTGCTGGTGATGGGCGTGGCGCTGGGTGTTTCCAAGGAAGTGCTGCGTCAGCTTGCCGAGGCCGTGCCGCCCGAGGTGCGCGAGGCCGACGGCTTCTATGACAATTATCCCTGCTACTGGTGGTACTACCATCATTACGGTATCGAGTCTCCGCTCGATTCGTTCGATGACGTGTATCACGAGAGCATCCGCGAGCTGGCTTCGAGTTCCGATAGCTCGAGCGGCGGCGGTGGCGGCGGCTTCTCGGGCGGCGGAGGCGGCGGCGTCGGCGGAGGCGGCGGCGGAACGTTCTAGCGAGCGCTTGCTTTGGGGTGGATCTTTCTGGGCGGTTGCCAGGGAAGATTCATCCCATTTTTGTGCATCGAAACGGGCCATACTTTCCGCTGCGGACCTTCGCGCAAGGGGCAGTGGGCAAAAAATGCCAAATATGAGTACTGTTGCCTAGATTGTCACATTTGTTTGTACTAAATAATGGACTCCTAACGATATTATTTCTCGTTAGGAGTCCATTTTATTGTACATTTGGGGAGATACGTTAGTTCATCCGACGCGCCGAGACGCCTAAGAGACCCGAAAAAGCCGAATTGCGCTGCTACTAAAAAGGTAACAGTACTCATTTTTGATGTTTTTTGACCACAGCTATTTGCAGACCCCCTATAGGGCGATGCCAACGAGGGCTTCGGCGGCCGTTTTGATCAAGACTGTCCCCAGCGACTAGTCATTTAAGAACGTCCCCAATGACTAGGTGTGGTTGCCGCCAAGGAGTGTCCCGGGGTGCCGGCATAAAAGGAGCGTCCCTAACTGCCAGATTTAGGCTGTTAGATCGAGTTCGTAGAGGAAGCTTTCGCGCGGCATGTCGTGGCGGCGCTCTTCGCGGTTGGCGCGGTGCGTGGCCGTGCGCTTAAAGCCGTGCAGCTCGTAGAACTTCCACGAGCAGTTGGAGTCGGTGTACAGGTGCGCCCTCGTCGCTCCAAGCGAGGATAGGTGCGAGACCGCGGCATCGAGCAGAACCGTGCCAACGCCCAGGCCATGGACATCGCGATCCACGGCAAGCAGCGTGACCTCGTTGTCGTGCGGCAACGGGCTGCTCTCGAGCAGGCGGTTGTTGGTTCGGATGGTTGCGCGCACAAACGAGAGATACTCGGCGCAGGCGTCAGGCTCCAGCTCACGCATCTGCGATAGCAGCGCGCGTTCGGTATCCATCCAATGCTCGTTGATAGTGACGCCGGGGTTCTGTCCTGCGCGTGCAAGTGCAATGCCGCGCGCCTCGCCGTCAATCACCGCAACCTGCGAAAACGTCGATGACGAAAGGCAATAGGCGAGGTCGCACGCGGCCTCAAGGCGGTTGTACTCATCGTTATCCGAATTGTTATGCCAAAGCTGCTGCAGAATCAGCGCGATGGCGTCGAAGTCTTCGGTATCAAACGGTCGGTAGAGAACCCGCGAGACCATGGTGCCTCTTTCTTTTGCGGATGCATATCGAGCACAGTTCTACCACGCCATTGGCATCAAATTATGGTGCCCCTGTGTTCCATGAACTCACCGTGCTCGGTGCCGTGCCCATCCCCTCCGCTCGCAAACTTTTTCTGCACATGCGCCTGTTGCGGGGTGCATCGATGCGCTCGATGCGCTACATTGAATCAGTATTTTCAATGCCGCTGCGCGAGCGCTGCAGATCGACGTATCACCGACTCACAGAGCACGGCGGCGTACCAGACAGGAGGACTGCATGGGATCTGATGTGAAGATCGCACGCGCGTTGATCTCGGTTACCGATAAGACGGGCGTCGTCGATTTCGCACGGACGCTGGTCGATGACTTTGGCGTCGAGATCATCTCTACGGGCGGCACGGCTCGTGCCATCGAGGACGCGGGCGTTCCCGTAACCCCCATCGAGGAGTTCACGGGCTATCCCGAGATGATGGACGGCCGCGTTAAGACCCTGCACCCCAAGGTCCACGGCGCGCTGCTGGCCCGCCGCGATTCCGAGCAGCACATGCAGGAGGCGGCTCAGCACGGCATTAAGCTGATCGACCTGGTCGTCGTCAACCTGTACGAGTTCGAGAAGACCATCGCCAACCCCGAGGTCACCTTCGCGGACGCCATCGAGCACATCGACATCGGTGGCCCCTCTATGCTGCGCTCTGCCGCCAAGAACGCCACGAGCGTTACCGTCATTTCCGACCCGGCCGACTATGATGCCGTCCTGGCCGAGATGCACGAGACCGGTGGCTGCACCACGCTTTCCACCCGTCGTCGCCTGCAGGTGAAGGTCTACCAGACCACCGCCGCCTACGACACGGCTATCTCCCGTTGGCTTGCCGCCCAGGCAAGCGACGTGGCGGACACCTCTGCCAAGCTCGAGATCTCGCTGGAGAAGGTCGACGACCTGCGCTATGGCGAGAATCCTCAGCAGAAGGCTACGGTCTACCGCTTTGCCGAGGGCTGCGAGAACACCGCGAGCTCGCAGTTCCCGCTCGTGGGCTCCGAGCAGGTCCAGGGCAAGCCGCTCAGCTACAACAACTATCTGGATGCCGACGCCGCCTGGAACCTGGTCCGCGAGTTCGACGAGCCGGCCTGCGTAATCCTCAAGCACCAGAACCCCTGCGGCTCCGCCGTTGCCGAGGACATCACGGCTGCCTACGACCGCGCCTTCGCCTGCGATCCCAAGAGTGCCTTTGGCGGCATCATCGCCTGCAACCGCGAGGTTCCCTATGAGCTGGTCGAGCACTTTGCCGATCAGAACAAGCAGTTCGTCGAGGTTATCATCGCCCCGAGCTACACCGACGAGGCGCTCGAGCGCATGGCCAAGCGCCCCAACCTGCGCGTGCTGGCCACCGGCGGCGTGGACCACGGCGCCCAGGTGGAGCTGCGCTCCATCGACGGCGGCATGCTGGTGCAGGAAGTCGATCATGTGACCGAGGATCCCGCGACCTTTACGTTCCCCACCGACCGCAAGCCCACCGACGCCGAGATGGCCGAGCTCGAGTTTGCCTGGAAGGTCTGCAAGGGCGTTAAGTCCAACGCCATCCTGGTTTCCAAGGGCAAGGCCGGCATTGGCATGGGCCCGGGTCAGCCTAACCGCGTTGACTCTGCGCTGCTTGCCTGCGAGCGCGCCGAGGACTTCTGCGAGCGCGAGGGCGTGGAGAAGGGCGGCTTTGCCTGTGCAAGCGACGCGTTCTTCCCGTTCCGCGACAATGTCGACGTGCTTGCTGCACACGGCGTGACCTGCATCATTCAGCCCGGCGGCTCCAAGCGCGACGATGAGAGCATCCAGGCCTGCAATGAGCATGGTATTGCGATGGTCTTTACCGGCGCCAGGCATTTCCGCCACTAAGTTCCGCCTTGGGACAAAATAATCTCTGCAAAAGACGGTCGCTCCGTTTGGAGGGCCGTCTTTTTGGTATAAGAGGACGGAATGACTAACACGAAAGGTATGACCATGCCCCAGATTGATGATGCCGAGCTGTTTGGCAATGCCGAGGATCAGCGTGCGTACGAGGACTTTTGCGCCAATCAGGAGGCGGTCGAGAAATTTACGCTCGACAAGCCCGCGCTTGTCTGCCGTTGGCGCATGTCCAATAAAAAGGTGCCCATGCTCAACCGCCACATTCGCGCACTGTCCGAGCGCTTGGTGCAGGGCGAGCCGCTTACCCATAACATGCTCAGCTGGGCCAAGCAGCACGTTGAGTGGTCGCTTGCCGAGGGCGATTACACCGCACGCGACGGCGTGCTCATGCTGGTGATCGACGTCAACGGCAACGCCGCTATGACGGTGGGGGAGTACGAGCCGCTAGCCGATACGTCGGCCAAGGCGCTACGTGCCCGCTCCGCCGAGGCCCGCTCCGAGGCCGACGAAACCGGCGTGGCGCCCGAGCTGCTCGCCGCCGTCGATAACGGCGAGCTTGCCTTTGTGGCGCCAGCGGACGAGTGCCTGTGCGGCACGGCGACGCTCATCGAGCAGCTGGCCCAGACCAAGGGCATCCCGGTCACGCGCGTAGATATTCCCGCGCAGCTTAAGGGCGCGCTGTTCCTGGTGAGCGACGAGCACGGCGTGGTCCCTGCCGACGATACCGATGCCGCTGAGGCGGACGCTGCTATGGTCACCTTCTTCGCCGACGGCTACGAAAAGCTCCGCGCCCGTCGCTCCTAACCTCAAGGCGGGGTGGGCTTACTGAAGCGAGCGAGCGCGTTCGACGGCGTAGGCGAGCGACAGCTGCTCCATCTCCGGGGCGCATTTGTAGCTCAGTCCTGTGAGAGCCGTCACCTTATCGAGGCGATATCGAATCGTGTTCGGGTGCTGGCTAGTCTGCTTGGCGGTTCGCTCGATACGTCGGTCGTTCTCAATGAATGCGGCGAGCGTGGATTCCAGCTCGCTGCCATGCTCACTGTCGTGCTCGCGTATCGGCGAGAGAATCGCCTCCGAGAACGATCGCATCTCCGGGGTTTCCGCAAAAGGCATCACGGTTCTCAGGATGCCGAGCTGCGTATAGCGGACGGGACCCTCGGCTCGTTGACAAGATAGGCGCTGTGCATAAATCGCCTGCGAGATCGCCTGCGCCACCGCTTCGTCTCCAAACAGAATATCGCTGATGCCGAGCCCTTCCGCTCCGCCATCGATGCCGCTAGCCTCGATGAGCTCCGTGAGCGCCTGCACGATTCGCTCCACATCGAGCGTCTGTTCCGAGTCGCTTGTCGCTACGAATAACAAACCTCCGTCGTAGGGTGCCAGCATGTTGTGGCATCCGGCGAGGGTCGATTTTGCACAGAGACGTTCGATTTGCAAAAACGTACGCGGGTCGAGGGGCTCTGCAAACGATGCGAACAGGGCGACCGCTTCGTCCAGAAATGACGGGTTGAGGCCTCGGATGCGTCGGCAGATGGACTCGGGCGATACGTCTGTCCTCAGGGCATCGATCTCGCGCTGTGCGAAGTCGATGGACGCGAGCTGTTCGATATGCCGTTTGACCTCATAGATGACGCTGTCAAAGAACAGTGAGTCGTCGGTCGTGAGAAAGACCGGGTAGTGCCGCGCGTTGGCGTAGCGGATGGCTTGGTCGGGAATCGGGATGTGCAGGACGTTTTTGATGATGAGACCGCTCGTTCCCTTGGCGACGAGGTATTTCACGGCTTCAGTGATGAGGTACGGGTCGTCCTTCGCATAGAGGAAAGTGCTGAGGATGATCTCGTCTGAGCTGAAGTTGACGCGCTGGTACTTGTTCTTGAGGCCGGGCATGAGTTCATAATCGAGGATCCCGACGCCAGAGACGGCACGCGAGACGCCATCGCTGCCGGCGATTAGACGGACCGACCCCTCATATTCCCGTGAGAAGTCCGAGATGGTGTATAGCATTAGCATCACCTTGTAAATCATTACAATAAGTACCTGTACAAATAGGATAATCGCACATCCGTATGCCTTTGATGCGATAAATAGTTCGAATACCTGCTGATAGAACGAAAAATCAGATCGAGAATAGTTGTAGATTCCAACAAGAAATGATCCTTGGCGGCATCGTTACTAAACCGTACAGTGAAGCAACGTAAAGCTTTCGCTGAGAGGAGCGATGATGGGGCAGATGGTGGTGCTTTCGGCCGAGGAAGTTTCCAAGGTGCTGACGATTGAGGATGCAATCGCTGCCGTGGAGGAGGCATATCGCCAGAAGGCAACGGGCAAGGGTGTTGCGTGGCCGATGGTATATGAGCAGTTCGAACCCGGCGTGGCCGATATGGATATCCGCTCGGGCGAGTTGGCGGGAAGCGGCCTCTTCGGTCTCAAGCTCACTGCCTGGTTTTCTCAGAACCCCAAAAAGGGGCTGCCCGAGATCTTTGGCACCACGCTGCTGTGCGACAACGCGACGGGCGAGCCGTTGGCGCTGCTCAATGCCTCCGCCGTCACTGGACTTCGCACCGGTGCCGCCGCTGCGCTCGGTGCCAAGTGGCTGGCTCGGGCGGATGCGTCCAAACTGCTTGTTGTGGGTGCCGGTCATATGAGCACTTATATGGTGGCGGGCGTGCTCGCCGCCTGTCCCAAGGTGAGCGAGGTCAAGGTGTGGGAGCCGGTTTCCGATGCCGCGCCCGAGGCCCGCGTCGAGCGCATGCGAGGCGAGGTCGCCCATATCTTGGGCGCCTGCGAGCATGCTCGCGAGGCATCCACCTATTCCATCGAGGCGACGGCTGACGGCCAAGGTGCCGCGGCGGAGGCCGACATTATCGTGACGATCACGCCGGCGACCAAGCCCATCATTCTCGATTCATGGGTGCGTCCTGGTACGCATATCTCCTGCGTCGGTGCCGACATGCCCGGCAAGCAGGAGCTCGCCTCGGCGCTTGTCGCCCGTGCCGCTGTTTACGTCGACGACCGCGAGCAATCGGTCGCGTCCGGTGAGCTGGAGATTCCGGTTGCCGAGGGCGCCATCACGCCCGAGGACATCAAAGCGGAGCTCGGCGAAGTCATCGCCGGCGCGGCTACGGGGCGCTCGGATGACGAGCAGGTGACGGTGTTCGATACGTCGGGCATCGCCGTTCAGGACCTTTCGGCATCGAAAATCGCCTACGACCGCGCCGTCGAGGCGGGGCTGGGTACCGTGGTGGAGCTGTAAGAAAGTCAAGGAAAGGAAACGACAATGCAGATCAAGGATTTCGCCGTCGAGCAGTGGATGAACGAGTGGGAGACCAAGTGCACCCACAACGTTGCAGAGACGTGCGTCTACTCCCTCACGCTCGACCAGCTGTTCGAGCATACGAACACTGACAAGAAGGCGTGGCTCGATAGCCTGTGCTCGCGCCGATTCACCTACGGAGACATCGAGGGGCAGCCCGGCTTCCTCGAGGGGGTCGCGCGTCTCTATAAGACGGTCGAGCCCGGGCATATCGTGCCCACGCACGGCGCGACCGGTGCCAACTCCCTGGTTATTTCCACGCTCGTCGAACCGGGCGATCACGTAGTCTCCGTCAAGCCCACCTACCAGCAGCTTTACTCGATTCCCGAGATGTGTGGTGCGAAGGTCGATATCCTTCAGCTCGATCGCAAGAACGGCTATCACGTCGACGTCGACGCGCTCGATGCCCTGGTGACCGACGATACCAAGCTCATCTGCATCAATAACCCGGACAACCCCACGGGCGCCCTGCTCGACACCGATACGCTCAAGGCGATTGTCGAGGTCGCACGCAAACACGACGCGTGGGTGCTCTGCGACGAGGTCTACCGTCTGCTTACTCAGACGGATGAGTACTGCGAGTCCGTGGTCGACCTGTACGACAAGGCCATCGTCACCGCATCCATGTCCAAGGTCTGGTCGTTCGCCGGCCTGCGTCTGGGCTGGGCGGTCACCAAGAGCCCGGAGCTCCGTCGTGCGCTGCTCTCGCATCGCGACTACAACCTGATTTCCGCCGGCATATTCAGCGAGTCGGTGGCGGAGCTGATTCTGGGCAACGCTTCCGTGATTCTTGAGCGCAGCCGTCGCATCGTCCGTCAGAACCTTGCTGTTCTGGAGAAGTGGGTCGAGAGCGAGCCGCACCTGTCGTTCGTCAAGCCCGAGGCGGGTACCACCGCGCTCGTGTATTACGACTACGACATCGACTCCAGGACGTTCTGCACCGACATGATTAAGAAGTCCGGCGCACTCGTCACCCCGGGTGATTGCTTCGAGGAGCCCAAGAGCATGCGCATCGGCTATGCATACTCCGATAACACCGATGACCTGCAGAAGGGCCTAGATGCCATCTCCGCGTACATACGTACGCTCGAGTAGAGGCTCGAGGTCGAAGTGATGGGGCCGATCGGTTTAGGACCGGTCGGCCCCTATTTTCTCTCAAGACTACCGAACGCTTTTGTCACATTAGGTGCCCACGGGGTCGTATCGCTGCGACGCTGTGGGCATAATGGTGTGAAAGGTGCAAGTTACGCGAAATGGGAGGACACATGGCGCTGATCTATGTCGTTGAGGACGACGAGCCCATTCGTCGTGAGCTTATCGACATCCTTGCCCGCGCCGGGTTTGAAATCGAGGCCTGCGAATCGTTTGAGCATGTCTCGCGCGATATTCTCGCCGCCGCGCCCGACCTGGTGCTGCTCGACCTCACGCTTCCCGTCAAGGACGGCCAGCATATCTGCCACGAGGTTCGCCGCGAATCCGAGGTCCCCATCATCGTCCTCACGTCGCGCACGACCGAGATCGACGAGGTCATGGCCATGACGCTCGGCGCGGACGACTTTGTTCCCAAGCCCTATAGCGCCCGTGTGCTCGTGGCGCGCATCAATGCCTTGCTGCGTCGCACCGCGGCGGCGGGCGAGCGCAGCACGCTCGTCCACAAGGGACTGGAGATTGACCTCGCACGCTCCATGGTCACCAACACGCAAACGGGCACCAGCACCGAGCTCACCAAAAACGAGCTGCGTATCCTCTCGCTGCTTCTGAGCCGCGCGGGCAAGATCGTTTCGCGCTCGGCCATCATGCAGGACCTGTGGGACTCCGACGCCTTTGTGGACGACAATACGCTCACCGTCAACATCAACCGCCTGCGTACCACGCTCGAAAAAATCGGCATCAAGGGGTATTTGACCACGCATCGCGGCCAGGGCTATTCGGTCTAGGGGCCGGCTATGTCGTTTGGCAAGTTCTTTAAAGATGCGCTGCTTCCCGTCGCCGTGTGGACGTGCGGCGTGCTGCTGAGCTGCTTTGTGCTGACGGTCGCCGGCGCACCCGTTTCCATCGTGGTCGTGGCGGTTGGCGTGTCCTTCATCTTTGGCATGCTCGGCATCGTGATCGAGTACGCGCGCCGTCGTCGATTTTTGCACCAGCTGGAGCGCGCGGCCGAGGAGCTGGAAAGCCCCGCATGGGTGCAGGAGATGGTGCAGTGCCCGACTTATGCCGAGGGCGAGCTCGAGTACGAGGTCTTGCGCCGGGTGGGCAAAGCCGCTTGTGACGAGGTTGCCGAAGGCAGGCGCCAGACCGATGACTATCGCGACTATATCGAGAGCTGGGTCCACGAGGCCAAGCTGCCTCTGGCGGCAGCCCATCTGATTTTGGAAAACCTGGACGGCAGCGAAGATGATCTGTCGCGCGTAGATGACCTCGGTCGCGAGCTTGCCCGCGTGGAGCGCTATATCGATCAAGCGCTGTACTACGCGCGCTCGGAAGTCGTGGAACGCGACTACCTGATTCGCCGCTGGGACCTTAAGACCTTGGTGACGGGCGCGATTAAAGCCAACGCGCGCGAGCTCATTGCGGCGCATGTGGCCCCGGTGTGCGAGAACCTCGACTTCGAGGTTTTTACCGACGAGAAGTGGCTCGAGTTTATTCTGGGCCAGCTCATTCAGAACAGCATTCAATATGCGCGTGAGGACGGCGCGAGGATCGTGTTTTCGGGAGCGTTGTTGGACGAGGGCCTGGCAAGCGAGCGCATCGAGCTTGCCGTCGCGGATAACGGCTGCGGCGTGAGCGCGGCCGACCTGCCGCGCGTGTTCGAGAAGGGCTTTACCGGCGACAACGGCCGCACCACCAAGCGCGCAACGGGCATCGGCCTCTACCTGGTGGCGCGCCTGTGCTCCAAGATGGGCATCGACGTCACCGCGGCATCCGAGCCCGGCGAAGGCTTCGTCGTAACATTCGCCTTCTCAACCAACAAGTTTCAATACTTCGAGTAACGCACACGGCAGACGCCCACCCAAACAAAAACGTGCCGCCCCAAACAAAACGTGCCGCCCCAAACGGGGCGGCACGCCATCTTTTATCAGCCAACTCGCTGAAGTGCGGTGACGAAGGCGCAAGGCCGGGAGGGGTTATCTAAGCCGACATCCCGCAGCCGCGAAGCGGCGAGGACGTCGGCGTGATAACCCCGCAGGCCTTGCGCCGGCGGGAAGGAACCTACTTCACGACCAGGATGTCGCAGTCCGTATTGCGCAGCAGGAACGTCGAAATCGAACCCAGCAGCGCATACTTGATCGAGGACAGGCCGCGGGCGCCGCAGAGCACCAGGTCGGGCTTGACCACGTCGAGCATCTCGTCCTTGAGCGTCTCGCGAATGCGGCCGGCGCGAATCATGACCTCGACCTCGGGAATGTCGGGATTGGCCTTGGCCTCTTCGAGCTGCTTGGCGATGGAGTTCTTAAATGCCTCCTCTAGGCCGTTGACCAGATCGACCGGATAGGAACCGGCGCTCTCGAGTGCCGTGGAATCGATAACGTGGCCGATGATTAGCTTGGCGCCGTTGTTCGCGGCGACCTTGATGGCGCGTGCGAGCACAAAATCCTGCTGCTCAGTACCGTCGAGTGAAACAAATACCTTGGTGTAGCCCTCGTTCATGGTTTCCTCCTTGGTCTATCGCACGGGCGCGGGGCTCGTGCGTCGGGCGGGCGCGGGCGCGTTGGCCGCCGGACACTTTATCTTGTTGCAGTTATACCCAAGGATTTCGGTTTGACCGCTCGCAATTCTGTGAACGGACGAGTTTTTTGGTAAGGGTAGGCGCAGGCGCGCCCGAACGGTTGATAATGGGACATCGCCCGCACCGTCCGCAGAACAATATCGGCGGGTGTCTAACGAGGGGGTCCCTTTGGATATCATCGAGCTTCTAAAATCTGCCTTCATGGGCCTGGTCGAGGGCATCACCGAATGGCTGCCTGTTTCGTCGACCGGTCACATGATCTTGGTGGACGAGTTCGTCAAGATGAACGTGAGCGAGACGTTCTGGAATATGTTCCTGGTTGTGATTCAGCTCGGCGCCATTCTGGCCGTCTGTGTGCTGTTCTTCCATGAGCTCAACCCGTTCTCGCCCAGCAAGGGTAAGGAGGGCCGTCGCGACACCTGGGTGCTGTGGGGCAAGATTGTGCTCGGCTGCATTCCCGCCGCGGCGATCGGCCTGCCGCTCAACGACTGGATGGAGGAGCATTTCTACAATGCTCCCGTCGTGGCGCTGGCGCTCATTGTGTACGGCGTGCTGTTTATCGTGATCGAGAACTGGCGCGCGAACAAGCGCGAGGAAATGGCCGTTGCCGGTTCGTTTGGTTCGCGTGCTGTGGTGTCGGGTGGACGTCCCGCCGGTGCGCACTTTGCGGCGCCCGCCGCGGCTACCGCTGAGGATGAGGGCGATGACGAGGATCTGGACTTTGGTTCCATCACCACGCTCGAGGACCTGAGTTGGAAGACCGCACTGGGCATCGGATGCTTCCAGGTGCTCTCGCTGATTCCGGGCACGTCGCGCTCCGGTTCCACCATCATCGGCGGCCTGCTTTTGGGCTGCACGCGTTCGGTGGCGTCCAAGTTTACGTTCTTCCTGGCCATCCCTGTCATGTTTGGCGCGAGTGCGCTCAAGCTGGTCAAGTATTTCATCAAGGGCGGTACGTTCGGTGCCAACGAGGTCGCCATCCTGGGCGTGGGCTGCGTTGTGGCCTTTGTGGTTTCGCTCATCGCCATCAAGTGGCTTATGGGCTTCGTCCGCCGTCACGACTTCAAGTGCTTCGGCGTCTACCGCATCATTCTGGGCATCGTGGTGCTTGCGTACTTCTTCGTCTTGGAGCCTATGCTCGGCCTGTAACTTGGTTGACGCTGCGCGGCGGCCAGAACGACAACTTGTCATTCAAAGAGGGTGGCATGACCAAAAGGTCTATGCCGCCCTCTTTTCATGCCAATTTGTTCGTTCTGGCCGCCGCTCGCTGCCGTTGCCGTGACATCGGTGGCTCCATTGCACCAAATCCGCTGGGGCGGGCCTGACGGTGGCGCACGGAGTCGTGGTGTGATTTGCGTCGGTGTCCGCGCGGCTCGGTATACTGGTACGGCTCAAACTATGGCGCCGCCCGCAGGCGCGCCGTCCGTCAGATGAGGAGTCTCCCATGACCCAGCCCCTGCCCTGGGAAAAGAACGCCACGGTACCCGTTCCGCCCGCGCCGGAACCCGTGCCGTTCGATGCATACACCGCCCCCGCTGCGCCGGAGCCCGAGCTCGTTCCGCTCGACATCTACGACGCTCCCGTGCCGTCGCCCAAGCCCGCCAAGCCGCTCGTCGACATCGACAGCCTTAATCCCGCCCAGCGCGAGGCCGTCCTGACCACCGAGGGCCCGTTGCTGGTGCTCGCCGGCGCCGGCTCGGGCAAGACCCGCGTCTTGACCTTCCGCATCGCACATATGCTCGGCGATCTGGGCGTTAAGCCTTGGCAGGTTCTTGCCATCACGTTTACCAACAAGGCCGCGGCAGAGATGCGCGAGCGTCTGGCAGCGCTCATCCCCAGCGGCACCCGCGGTATGTGGGTGTGCACCTTCCATGCCATGTGTGTGCGCATGCTGCGCGAGGACGCCGACCTGCTGGGCTACACCGGCCAGTTCACCATCTACGATGACGATGACTCAAAGCGCATGGTGCGTGACATTATGCAGGCGCTCGGCATCGAGCAAAAGCAGTTCCCCATCAACATGATCCGCAGCAAGATCAGCTCGGCCAAAAACGCCATGATCGGCCCCGAGGACATGCTCAAGAGCGCCGATAGCCCCAACGACAAAAAGGCCGCGCAGGTCTACCTAGAGCTGGAGCGCCGCCTGCGCGCCGCCAATGCGATGGACTTCGACGACCTGCTCGTGCGCGCGCTCGAGCTGCTGCGCACCCGTCCCGAGGTGCTCGATAAGTACCAAGAGCGCTTCCGCTACATTAGCGTCGACGAGTATCAGGACACCAACCACGTCCAGTACGAGATCGCCAACCTGCTGGCCGCCAAGTACCAAAACCTCATGGTCGTAGGCGACGATGACCAGTCCATTTATAGCTGGCGTGGCGCCGACATCACCAACATCTTGGACTTTGAGAAGGACTTTAAAAACTGCAAGACCGTCAAGCTGGAGCAGAACTATCGTTCCACGGGTCACATCCTGAGCGCCGCCAACGCCGTGGTGCGCCACAACTCGCAGCGCAAGGACAAGCGCCTGTTTACGGCCGAGGGCGATGGCGAGAAGATCCAGGCCTTCCAGGCGAGCGATGAGCGCGACGAGGGCCGCTGGATTGCCGGTGAGATCGAGAAGCTGCACTCCAAGGGCACGAGCTACGACGACATCGCCGTGTTCTACCGTACCAACGCCCAGTCGCGTATTCTCGAAGATATGTTCCTGCGCGCGGGCGTGCCCTACAAGATTGTGGGCGGCACGCGATTCTTCGACCGTGCCGAGATCCGCGACGTCATGGCCTACCTCAAGATGATCGTGAACCCGGCCGACGAGATGAGCGTCAAGCGCGTCATCAACACACCTCGCCGTGGTATCGGCTCCACCTCGATCCAAAAGATCGAGCAGCTGGCGCGCGACAACCGCTGCTCGTTCTTCCAGGCCTGCGAGATCGCGTGCGCCGAGACCGGTATGTTTAGCGCCAAGGTGCGCAATGGCCTGTCGAGCTTTGTGTCGCTGGTGCGCGAGGGTCGCCGCATGGACGGCGAGCTCAAGGACGTTGTCGAGATGATTGTCGATAAGACGGGCCTACTGCAGGCTTTCCGCGCCGAGGGCACCATGGAGTCCGAGAGCCGCGCCGAGAACATCCAGGAATTCCTGGGCGTCGCCGCCGAATTTGAGGAGACGCACGAGGATATCGAAGGTACGCTCGAGAGCTTGGAAGAGCTGCGCGCTGCCGGTGTTGCCGATGTGCCTGCTAGCGCCGAGCCCGAGCCTGTCGTGGTGAGCGCGCCTGCGCCCGAACCGGGGCCATCTGCCCCGGTATCCTCGTTTGAGGCGCTCGTTGGCGCGCGTGACGCCGCGGGCTCCAATCCGCTCGATAGCTTGGCCGCTCCGGCGCTGTCTCCGCAGGATGCCCTGGCCGCCGCCATCGCGGGCAACGCGTATGCCGCGCCGACGGAGATGCCGGCGGGTGCCGTGCATGCCGACGAGATCGAGCGCACCTACGGTCCGCTCACCTGTAAGGCGCTGCCGGCGCTCATGGAGTGGCTGGCCCTGCGCTCCGACTTGGATTCCCTGGCCGGCGAGACGCATGCCATTACCATGATGACCATCCACTCCGCCAAGGGCCTGGAGTTCCCGGCGGTGTTCGTGGCCGGCATGGAGGAGGGTATCTTCCCGCACGTGCACGACTTTGGCGGTAGTGACGATCCGGGCAAGCTCGAGGAGGAGCGTCGCTTGGCCTACGTCGCCATCACGCGTGCTCGCAAGCGCCTGTTCCTGACCTATGCGGCCACGCGTCGCACCTACGGCTCGACCTCTGCCAACCCGCGCTCGCGCTTCCTCAACGAGATTCCGTTTGAGGATATCGAGTTTAGCGGCATCGGTTCTGCCGGTTTTGAGGGCACGGGCTGGGAGAAACGCGGCGACCGACACGGCACCTTTGGATCGGGTATGGGCTCGGACATGTATGGCGGCAAGGTGTTTGGTTCGCATACGCGCTCGACCGGCGGTTCTGGTTCACGTGGTGGATCGAGCTTTGACGATTTCTTTGGCGGCAGCAGCTACGGGACCGAGCGCCATCGTGGGGTTTCGCCCGATGCCGGCCGTGTTGCCTCGACCTTTGGTTCGGGTGCGCCGCGAGCCAAAAAGCCGTCGTCCAAGGTGTCCCCGACGGTGGAGCGCAAGGTCGATCGTGCCAGCGCATCGCAGGACTTTGCCGCGGGCGATACCGTGAGCCACAAGACTTTTGGCACGGGTACCGTGCTCTCGGTCGTCGGAGACATGATCGAGGTTCAATTCGAAAAGACCGGCCAGACCAAAAAGCTGATGAAAGGTTTTGCGCCAATCGTCAAGCTGCAGTGATCCCGGCGGACCTGGGCGGGCGTATAGGGCAACATCGCCTGCTCGGGCAGTCCTGCGCAAGACGGAGGCCACATTAAGTGGCCTCCTTTGCGTGCGGAACTCGCGATCGATGTTGCCCTATACGCCCGCCCAGGTCCTTAGATAACGTTGCTTGCGAACGTCGCTCTGCTCGTCCGCTTTTTTGATCTGGAGAGCCGGGTGGGCTGATATGTAGATACGAGTAGGGGCTCCTCCGTTGATGAACGGGGGAGCCCCTTGTTGCGTTTGGGTTGTTGGTGCGATCTACAGATGCGAGACGATCAGTTCCATCTTGCCTTCGAGGTCGATGGAGCTGACGGTGCTCGGGGCCAGCAGGTGGCTTCCCTTGTGGACGGGGTCGCCGCAGACGGTGCCTTCGCCGTCGATGACCGACAGGCACATGAAGGGCCAGCGCTGGTCGAGGGTCTTGCTGCCGTTGACGCGCACGCGATCGACGGTGTAGCAGGGGTTGGACTCGAGCTCGGTCACGCCGTCCACCTCGGGCGCGGTCACCGTGCCGTCGGTCGGAGCCTGAGCATCAAAGTCGATGCAGTCGAGGCTCTGCTCAATGTGCAGCGGGCGCAGCTTTCCGTCGGTGCCGGGGCGGTCGTAGTCGTACAGGCGATATGTCACGTCGCTCGACTGCTGCGTCTCCAGAATCAGCGTGCCGGTCTTGATGGCGTGAACGGTGCCGGAGTCGATCTGGAAAAAGTCTCCCTTGTGAATCGGCAGCACGTTGAGCATCTCGTCCCAACGGCCCCCCTCGATCATCTGCGCGGCCTCGGCGCGGTCGTGCGCGCGCTGGCCGACGATGATCGTGGCGCCGGGCTCGCAATCCAGCACGTACCAGCACTCGGTTTTACCCAGGCTGCCGTTCTCGTGCTCGGCGGCGTACTCGTCGTTGGGATGAATCTGGATCGAAAGGTCGTCCTTGGCGTCCAGAATCTTGATGAGCAGCGGGAACTCCTTGCCCTCGCAGTTGCCAAAGAGCTCGCGGTGCTCGGCCCACAGCCACGACAGCGTGTGGCCGGCGTACGGTCCCTCCGCAATCTGGCAGTCACCGTTGGGATGGGCCGAGATGGCCCAGCACTCACCGATGGGACCTTCGGGAATGTCGTAACCAAATACGGTTTCGAGCTGGCGGCCACCCCAGATCTTCTCGTGGAAGATCGGCGTCAGTTTAATCAAATCGGACATATTCATACCCCCATTATGTTGCGCGGGCGTTGCACAAAACAGCTCAAAACGAGCGCCCGCGTGACTACAAAAACTTATGCCAACGTTACGTTGTGCAACTCAAAGCGATCGCCAACGTTGCGCGAGATCGAATACTCAAAGGCGGCGCCGCTGTCCAAAAAGCCAATCTGGGTGAGCTCGAGCAGGGGAGAGCCAAGTTTGGTGTCCAGACGCTCGGCTTCTTCCTCGGTTGCTGCCACGGCGCGAATGGTACGGTGGAAGCTCGAAATCTTCAGCCCACATTGCTCGCGGATGAAGCGGTAGACCGATCCGTACAGGTCCTTCTTTTTAAGGCCTGGAATCAGCTCGAGGGGCATGTAGGTGTACTCGATAACGATGGGCTTCTCATCGGCCTGACGCACGCGCACGACGTGATAGGCAAAGTCATCCTCGGCAATTCCCAGCTGGGCTGCGATGTCCGCTGGTGGATTAACGATCGAGAAATCGTAGACCACCGAGGTCACCTTCTCCCCGCGATGCTCATACGAAAAACCCTGGGTACGGTCGTTTTTGCCCTGGAAAAACGCCTGGCCGGGAAGCCCCGCCGTGTCCTTAACGTAGGTACCCGATCCACGCCGGCTGGTAATAAGACCTTCTTCGGTGATTTGTTCAAGAGCTCGTTTGACGGTGATTTTGGAAACGTTATAGAGCTTGCAGAACTCAACCACGGTAGGAAGCTTGTCGCCCGGTTTAAGAGCGCCACCCTCGATAGTGCGACGAATATCTGCAGCTATCGCTTCGTATTTGGGAATCATGGAACCTCCTTTCCAACTTGGTTGAGTATAAAAGAAAGTATAGTTAACACCTAAGCATCCCTATTGTATATTTAAAAAGTTCGAGAAAGATATAATTAAAAGTCGCTTTGCATATAAATTAGAGCGCTCTAAATAGATAAACATCTGAGTAATGTCGCGTTAAGCGGTCATTCGCGTTTTCCCAGATAAAACCTGCCAAAACAAACCTGTCCCTTTTTGGTAGGTTTTTGCCTTGGGAGCGGTACCATACAGGCAATGTTTAAACGAGAAAGGTGGGCTCCCATGGAACCTAAGCAGTATTACATCGGCATCGACGTCGGCGGCACCTCGGTCAAGGAGGGTCTGTTCGATGAGGACGGAAACCTGCTTGCCAAGGCCAGCGTGCCCACGCCTCCCATCGTTGACGCTGCGGGCTTTGCCGCGGTGACCGAGGCTATCGACCAGGTGGTCGCCAAGGCCCAGATTCCGCGTGCCTTTGTGTCGGGCATTGGCCTGGCCGTTCCGTGCCCCATCCCGGCATCGGGCGATGCCAAGGTCAAGGCGAACATCGCCATCAACCTGCCCGAGCTCAAGATCGCCATCCAGGAGCACTGCCCCGACGCGGTCGTTAAGTACGAGAACGACGCCAACGCTGCTGCTATGGGCGAGGCCTGGCTCGGCTCTGCCAAGGGCGTACAGAACGTGGTGATGGTCACCATTGGTACCGGCGTGGGCGGCGGCGTTATCGTTAACGGCGACGTGGTATCGGGCGTTGTGGGTGCTGGCGGCGAGATTGGCCACATGTGCCTGAACCCGGCCGAGGAGCGCACCTGCGGCTGCGGCGGCCATGGCCACCTGGAGCAGTATTCCAGCGCCACCGGCGTGGTGAGCAACTACCTTGCCGAGTGCAAGAAGGCGGGCGTCGAGCCCATCGAGCTGACCGGCCCCTCCGATTCCAAGGACGTGTTCCAGGCCTGCCGCGAGGGCGACAAGCTCGCGCTGGCCGCGGCCGATACCATGGCCGACTATCTCGGCCGCGCACTGGCGCTTATTGCCAACGTGGTTGATCCCGAGATGTTCCTCATCGGCGGCGGCGCCTCCGCCTCGGCCGATGTCTACCTCGACAAGGTTCGCGAGCACTTTAAGCAGTACGCGCTTTCCGCCTCGCGCGAGACGCCCATTAAGGTCGCTTCGCTCGGAAACGACGCCGGCATCATCGGTGCCGCCTACGTAGCCCTGCGCGCTGCCGGTAAATAGCTGGTGCAAGGGGGACAGGTTACATTGCACCAACATGGTGCAAAAGGGACAGCCTTGGCCCCCGTGCCTGCGCCCCAAAATATGCAGTGGCCCTTCCGTCTGCGAAGGCTCGGCATCGGCGTGCTACCATAGCTACGTCCAAGTACACATATCAAGTGGAGGATATCCATGGCAAACGTTCTTGTCTTTGGTCACCAGAACCCCGATAACGACGCCATCATGAGCGCCGTCGTCCTGTCTCAGCTGCTCAACCAGGTTGAGTATGCCGGCAACACCTACGAGGCCTGCGCCCTTGGTCAGCTTCCGGCAGAGTCCGCCAAACTGCTCGCCGACGCCGGCATCGCCGAGCCTCGCGTGATCGAGTCCGTCGAGGCCGGTCAGCTCGTCGTCCTTACCGACCACAACGAGTCTGCCCAGTCCGTCGCCGGCCTTAAGGACGCCACGGTCTTTGGCGTTGTCGATCATCACCGCATCGGCGACTTCGAGACCGCCGGCCCGCTGCACTACATCTGCCTGCCCTGGGGTTCCAGCTGCACCATCGTCACCAAGCTCGCCGGCGTGCTCGGCGTTGAGCTTTCCGACGTTCAGGCCAAGCTGCTGCTCTCGGCCATGATGACCGACACGCTCATGCTCAAGAGCCCCACCACCACCGATGTCGACCGCGCCGTCGCCGCCAAGCTCGGCGAGCAGGTGGGCGTCGACCCGGTCAAGTTTGGCATGGAGGTTTTCCTCACCCGTCCGTCCGGCTCCTTCACCGCAGCCGAGATGGTCGGCAACGACATCAAGATGTTCGAGCCTGCTGGCAAGAAGCTGCTCATCGGCCAGTACGAGACTGTCGACAAGACCCGCGCACTCGGCATGATCGACGAGATTCGCGAGGCCATGCGCGCCTACGCCGCCGAGAAGGGTGCTGACGGCATTGTCCTGTGCATCACCGACATCATGGAGGAGGGCTCGCAGGTCCTGCTCGAGGGCGAGACCGAGGCTGCTCAGAAGGGCCTGGGCATTGCCGACGAGCACGACGGCGTCTGGATGCCGGGCGTCCTCTCCCGTAAGAAGCAGGTCGCTGCCCCCATCATGGCCGCCTGCTAGGTTTAGTCGACCAAACGCCACGACCGGATCGCGGAAGCCCCGTGCTCCGGTCGTTTTTTGTGCACGGCGCCGCGTCGTCTCTTGGATAGGCGTGCCCGTGCCGTTGAGCAAATAATGTTCAACCTGTGGTTCCGCTTTTCGGCCACGCTTGCGCGCTTGTCGTGCAGGGTAGGCTAGATGCAAGCGTAATACGTTAGAGCGCGGCGCCGCCACTTGGGCGGGCCGTGCTTTTTTAAGACGGGAGCCATCCCGTGAAAGGAGCCGCCCATGGCAGCAACTGAGCAGCTGTTCAACGTTCGCGAGCGCAAGCGCTTTGAACGTCACGACATCTGGGAGCGCATCGCCGAGAACGGCACGATTTCCGCCGCCGTCATGGTCTTCGCCGCCATCGCCGCCGTCATTTGCGCTAATACCGATGCCTACGAGGCCATCCATCACTTTTTGGAGACCCCGCTGTATGTGGGTCTGGGGCATTTGACGGCTGGCCTCACCGTCGAGCTTTTCGTCAACGACTTCCTCATGGCGATTTTCTTTTTGCTGGTGGGCATTGAGCTCAAATATGAAATGACGGTCGGCGAGCTCAAAAACCCGCGCCAGGCTATGCTTCCCATGCTGGCGGCCGTGGGCGGCGTCGTCGTTCCCGCCTGCATCTATCTGATCTTTAACCATGCCGGCGCGCACAACGGCTGGGCCATTCCCATGGCAACCGATATTGCCTTTGCGCTGGGCGTGCTGTCGCTTTTGGGCAATCGCGTGCCCAACGGCGTGCGTGTGTTCTTCTCGACGCTCGCCATCGCCGACGACCTCATCTCCATCGCCGCCATCGCCATCTTCTACGGTCAGAGCCCCAATCCGTTTTGGTTGGGCGCCGCCGCGCTTGTGACGTGCGCACTCGTGTGGCTCAACAAGACGCAGCACTACCGCCTCGCCCCGTATTCGGTGCTGGGCCTGCTGCTGTGGTTCTGCATGTTCAAGAGCGGCGTGCACGCTACGCTTGCCGGCGTCATCCTGGCCTTCACCATCCCGGCCAAGTGCGGCGTCAAGCTCGATAGCCTCACCGATTGGTTGGGCGAGTGCCTGCCGCTGCTCGATGACCGCTACGACGACGAGGCGCACATCCTGGGCCAGCATGACTTTACCGTCTCGACCACCAAGGTCGAGCGCGTCATGCACCGCGTGACCCCGCCGCTCATCCGCATGGAGCGTCTGATCTCCACACCGGTCAACTTTGTGATCCTGCCGATCTTTGCGTTCGTCAACGCACAGGTTCGCCTAGTGGGCGTGGACATGAGCACGCTGCTCACCGACCCGGTGACGCTCGGCGTGTACTTTGGCATGCTGCTGGGTAAGCCGATCGGTATCTTTGGCATGACGTTCGCCTTGGTCAAGCTCAAGGCCTGCGAGCTGCCGCACAATGTCAACTGGCATATGATTGCCGGCGTGGGCATTCTGGGCGGTATCGGCTTTACCATGTCGATTCTCATCAGCGGCCTCGCCTTCCCGACGGCCCAGTTTGAGGTTCTGGCTGCCAAGGCCGCTATTCTCGCCGGCTCTGTCACCGCGGCCGTACTTGGCATGATCTACATGAGTGTGATCTGCAAGCACCCCGCGCCCAAGAACGAGTAGGCGCGTAGAAACAGACGCCAGAGCCTGCTCGAGCGCGTGTAAAACGCGGTTTTGAGTGGTACTTGCCACCTGCCGGACACCCCAGTGGCCAAAAAACGCCGTTTGTGAGTACTGTCACAAACGGCGTTTCATTTTAGGCGCGAAAAATAATGTACAAATCTATTCTGTCTGTGCATTAACGATTGCGTGGCTGGACGAAAAATGCCGATGCATCCTTCCAAAACCGGACACAAAAGGCCAAGACTGGCCTATTTAATTCAAAATCGCTGTTACTAAAAAAGTAACAGTACTCATATTTGCTATTTTTTGACCACAGGCCCCAATGACTAGGTTATTCCACGGTGCCGTAGACGGCGCCCCAGCCGTGGGCGGCCAAGGCGGAGTTGAGCTGGTCGCAAAGTGACTGGCGGTCGTAATAGCCGGGCGGTAGCAGGTTCACGATTTCCATGAGATCGGGCGCCAGGTCCAAGATTTCGGCCTGTACGATCAGATCCAGGCGGTCGATGGCGTGGCGGTCGTAAAACAGCCCGTCGACCAGGCGCTGCAGGTCGCCGAATTCCTCGGCCTGGAACGATCCGTACTCCATAGTGCCTCCTTGGGCGCCCCACGCCGGCATGCGCGGCGATTCGTAATTCATTGCGATGGACTTAATCTATCACGGCTTCATACCCTTGCGGCGGTGGCGGTCTATACTTAGACGAACTGCAACGTCCCGCTTCGCGAAAGGTCGCACACATGCAGACGATCTACCAGAAGATGGAAACCACCGAACTCGATGCCGCCATCGAGGCACTCAAAGCCGAGGTCGCCGAGGTCAAGGCCAAGGGCCTGGCGCTCGACATGGCCCGCGGCAAGCCGTCGCCCTCCCAGGTGGACATCTCTCGACCCATGCTCGATATCCTCAATGCCGATGCCGATCTGCACGACGGCAACGTCGACTGTTCCAATTACGGCTGCTTTGAGGGCATTCCCTCGGCACGCAAGCTAGCGGGGGAGTTCCTGGGTTGCCCCGCCGAGCAGACGCTCGTGCTGGGTTCGTCGAGCTTGCTGATCGAGCACGATATCGCCGGTATGTTCTGGCGTTGCGGCTCGTGTGGTAGCGATCCTTGGGAGGCTTACGAGGCAGCGCACGACGGCAAGAAGGTCAAGTTCCTGTGCCCGGTTCCCGGCTACGATCGCCACTTTGGCATTACCGCCGACTTGGGTATCGAGAACGTTCCCGTCGCGATGACCGACAACGGCCCCGACATGGACGAGATCGAGCGCCTCGTTGCCGCCGACGATTCCATCAAGGGCATCTGGTGCGTGCCCAAGTATTCCAACCCCACGGGTATCACCTTTAGCGAGGACACCGTGCGCCGCCTGGTCGAGATGCACACGGCCGCGCCCGATTTCCGCATCTTCTGGGACAACGCCTACTGCGTGCACGACCTGTACGACGAGACCGACGAGCTCGCCAACATTTTCGACCTCGCTCGCGCGGCGGGCACCGAGGATCGCGTGGTGGCCTTTGCCTCGACGTCCAAGATCACCTTCCCGGGCGCCGGTATCGGCTTTATCGGTGCGAGCCCCGCGGTTATCGCGGAGTTCTCCAAGCGCCTGAAGGCCGGCCTCATCAGCGCCGATAAGCTCAACCAACTGCGCCACGTGCGTTTCCTTCCCACCATCGAGGCGGTCAAGGAGCACATGAAAAAGCATGCCGAGTTTTTGCGTCCGCGCTTTGAGGCCGTTGAGCGCAAGCTCACCGAGGGCCTGGGCGATACGGGTTGCGCTACCTGGACGCATCCTCGCGGCGGCTACTTTGTAAGCTTCGATGGTCCCGAGGGCTCTGCCCAGAAGGTCGCCGCGCTCTGCGCCGACCTGGGCGTCAAACTCACGCCGGCTGGTGCCACCTGGCCTTATGGCAAGGATCCGCGCGATACCAACATCCGCATCGCGCCGAGCTATCCCACGGTCGAGGACCTGGAGGCCGCGCTCGATGTGCTGGTGCTGGCCGTCAAGCTCGTCGCTGCCGAGCTTGCGCGTGCCGAGCGCGCCTAACGCGCGGCTTCCCGTACTATCCGCACTTTCGATACGTAAAGGAGCGTATACATGGATTTGGGTATTTCCACCAACCCCACGCCAGAGCTCTACACCATTAAGGTAACCGGCGAGATCGATATCTCTAACGCCGATAGCCTGCGCAATGCCATCGACCTGGCGCTCGAGCAGCCCACTGAGGCCGTTGAGCTCGATTTTGCCCAGGTGAGCTACATCGATTCAACGGGCATTGGCGTGCTCGTGGGCGCCGCACACCACGCGGTCGACCACGGCAAGCGCTTTAGCTGCACCAATGTGCAGCCCCCGGTGATGCGCGTGGTTCAGCTGTTGGGTGTCGACCAGGAGATTTCGATCACCGCTGCATAATCTTTGCGCCCAAAAGGGCGTGCCGTTTGGCATATGTTTGTGATGCGCTCGGACGTTTTGGCGTCCGGGCGCTATACTTGACCGAATGAATAGACGAGTTCCGGCCGAATGGCGCGGTGCGGGCTCGACTCACATCGAGCCTTGGAGGTATGTGTGTTTGGTATTGGAGAGGGTGAGCTTGCGATCATCGTGGTCTTTGGCTTTTTGCTGTTTGGCCCGGATAAGCTCCCACAGATGGGCCGCACGATCGGCCGTGCCATTCGTCAGTTCCGCGAGACGCAGGAAAAGATGACGGCCGTTGTTCAGTCCGAGATAATCGATCCGGTGAGCGAGGCCGCGTCGGCCCCGGTCAAGCTCAAGAAGACTGCCGTCGATGACGATTCCGATGCAGACGAGGATGCCGTCGAGACGGCTGCGCCCGCAAAGAAGGAGACCTTTGCCGAGCGCCGTGCCCGCCTTGCCGCTGAGAAGGCCGCGAGCGAGGCTGCCGCCGAGGGCGAGGGTGCTGCTGAGGAGTCCGAGGCCGAGGGCGCCGAGCCTGCCGCTGCCGCCGAGCCTGTCGTCGAGCCCGAGCCTGCTGCAGAGCCGGAGCCCGAGCCGGCAGAGCCCACGACGGCTGACCTCTACGCCCGTCGTCCTCGCAAGCGCAAGGCCGTCGTCGACCAGCTCGCTCGCGAGCTCGAGGCCGAGGACGACGCCGCTGCCGCCGATGCCCCGAAGGGAGGCGATGAGTAATGCCTATCGGACCTGCGCGCATGCCGCTCTTCGATCACCTGGGAGAGCTCCGTCGCCGCCTGACTATCGTGGTCGTGTCGGTGTTTGCCGCCGCCATCGTGCTGTATTTCGCCACGCCCGTGGTGCTCGACATCCTGGAAGACCCCATCCGCTCCTTTGTGCCGGACGGTAAGTTCTACATCACCACCACGCTCGGCGGCTTTGGCCTGCGCTTCTCGCTGGCCATCAAGATGGCCGTGGTCATGTGCACGCCCATGATCATCTGGCAGATTCTGGCATTTTTCCTGCCGGCACTGCGTCCCAACGAGCGCAAATGGGTCGTGCCCACGGTGCTCGCCTCGACGGTGCTGTTCTTCCTGGGCGCCATCTTCTGCTATTTCATCATCATCCCGGCGGGCTTTGAGTGGCTTATCGGCGAGACCTCGGCCGTCGCCACGGCGCTGCCCGACCTGGAGAACTACGTCAACATGGAGCTGCTCTTTATGATCGGCTTTGGCGTGGCGTTTGAGCTGCCGCTCATCATCTTCTACCTGTCCGTCTTCCACATCGTGTCCTACGCGGCCTTCCGCGGCGCCTGGCGCTACGTGTACGTGGGCCTGCTTGTGGGCTCGGCTGTGATTACGCCCGACGGCTCGCCCGTTACGCTGGGCCTCATGTATGGTGCCCTGCTCTCGCTCTACGAGATTTCGCTCGCCATTGCCCGCGTGGTCATTACCGCGCGCGAGGGCAAGGAGGGCTTGTTTGTGAGCCGTCTGGACCTGTTCTCGGACGATGAGGACGACGAGGAGTAAATCGGTATGCACGAGGTTGGCATTGTCAACGGCATACTCGATACAGTGATTCGCGCGGCGCGTGGGGCGGGGGCCTCGCGCGCCGTTTTGGTAACGCTGCGTATCGGGGATATGACCGAAGTTGTGCGCGAGGCGCTCGACTTTGCGTGGGAGACATTTCGCGATGAGGACCCGCTCACGCGAGGCTGCGAGCTTGCCGTGGAGGAAGTCCATCCACAAAGCGAGTGTCTGGACTGCGGGGAGGTCTTTGAGCACGATCGCTTCCATTGCCGCTGTCCCCAATGTGGCGGCGCCAACGTGCGTCTGCTGCACGGCCGCGAGCTCGACATCGCAAGTATCGAAATCGAAACCCCCGACGATTAGCCCGCTAGCCATCTGGTGATGGGGTATAAAGGGGCCAAAGTAAGGAGTGCCGAGTATGGCTGAGAAAACGATTGATATCGCGTCGCCGATTCTGTCGCGCAATGAGCGCCTGGCAGATCAGCTGCGACAGCGATTTAAAGAGACAAATACCTATGTAATCAATGTGCTGTCGAGCCCCGGTTCGGGCAAGACCACCACGATCCTGGGCACCAACGAGCGCCTGCGCGACAAGGCTGGCCTGCGCTGTGCCGTCATCGAGGGCGATATTGCCTCGGATGTCGACGCCATCACCATGAAGGAAGCCGGCATGCCCGCCATCCAGATCAACACGGGCGGCCTGTGCCACCTCGAGGGCAACATGATCATGGAGGCCGTTGACGCGTTCGACCAGGCCGTCGGTCTGGAGAACATCGACGTCATCTTTATCGAAAACGTGGGCAACTTGGTCTGCCCGGTCGACTTTGACCTGGGTGAGAACCTGTCCATCATGATTCTCTCGGTGCCCGAGGGCGACGACAAGCCCATCAAGTACCCGGGCATCTTCCAGCACGCTGGCGCGCAGCTGCTCAATAAGGTCGACGTGGCCCCGGCTTTCGATTTTGACATGGATAGGTATACTAAGACACTCGATGACCTCAATCCGCAGGCGCCGCGGTTTGCCGTGAGCGCGCGCAAGGGCGAGGGCATGGATGCCTGGTGCGATTGGCTCATCGGGCAGATCGAGCAAGCAAGGGCGTAAATCGGCCGCCATACGGGCGGGCGTAGCCGCAGAGACACGAGATAGGAGCCTCTTTTGAAGCTCATCATCGCCGAGAAAAACGACGCCGCGCGTCAGATTGCCGAGCGGCTGTCCACGGGTAAGCCCAAAAAGGACAAGGTGTACAACACCGCAATCTACCGTTTTGAGTGGAAGGGCGAGGAGTGCGTGACCATCGGCCTGGCCGGTCACATCCTTGCGCCCGATTTTTGCGACAGCGTGCTGTTCGATAAAAAGCTGGGCTGGTATTCGGTTACCGAGGACGGCGAGATACTACCGGCCGACATGCCCGATGGCCTGGCACGCCCGCCCTACGACACCAAGCGCAAGCCGTTTCTTGCCGACGGCATCTCCATCAAGGGCTGGAAGCTCGAGAGTCTGCCGTATCTCACCTGGGCACCCGTCATTAAGCTGCCGGCCGAGAAGGAACTCATCCGCTCGCTTAAGAACCTCGCCAAAAAGTCCGACAGCGTCATCATCGCTACGGACTTCGATCGCGAGGGCGAGCTGATCGGTTCGGACGCCCTCAACAAGGTGCGCGAGGTGGCGCCCGACTTGCCGGTCGCCCGCGCCCAGTATTCTTCGTTTACCAAGGCCGAGATCACGCAGGCCTTCGATAACCTTGTCTCGCTCGACCAGAACCTGGCCGACGCCGGCGAGAGCCGTCAGCACATCGACCTCATTTGGGGTGCGGTGCTCACGCGCTACCTGACGCTCGCCAAGTTTGGCGGCTTTGGCAACGTGCGTTCCGCCGGCCGCGTGCAGACGCCGACGCTTGCCCTGGTGGTCGAGCGCGAGCGCGAGCGCATGGCGTTTGTGCCCGAGGACTATTGGCAGATCCGCGGCATGGGCGCCGCGCAGGGTGCTGCCGAGGACGACCGCTTTAAGATTGCGCACAAGACGGCACGCTTTACCGACAAGGATGCTGCTGAGACGGCGTACGGTCACGTTGACGGTGCCAAGACGGCAACCGTCGCCGCGGTGACCAAGCGCTCGCGCAAGCAGCAGCCGCCCACGCCGTTTGCGACCACCTCGCTGCAGGCTGCCGCCGCAGCCGAGGGTATCTCGCCTGCGCGTACCATGCGCATCGCCGAGTCCCTCTACATGGCGGGCCTCATCAGCTACCCGCGTGTCGACAATACCGTATACCCCGCGACGCTTGATCTGGGCGCTGTGGTGAGTGACCTTGCAAAGATCAACCCGGCGCTGGCGCCCGTATGCAAAAAGGTCCTCGCCGGCCCCATGAAGCCCACGCGCGGCAAGGTCGAGACCACCGACCACCCGCCTATCTATCCCACGGGCGAGGGCGATCCGTCCAC
The DNA here is from genome assembly GCA_048323995.1 of Collinsella sp. GTDB lineage: Bacteria > Actinomycetota > Coriobacteriia > Coriobacteriales > Coriobacteriaceae > Collinsella. The sequence continues at coordinate 55,434 of DBFELT010000003.1, forward strand.
GCTCGACGGCGGCCAGCGCAAGCTCTACGACCTCATCACCCGTCGCTTCCTGGCGACGCTTATGGGTCCTGCGACCATCGAGAACACCAAGCTCGAGCTCGACGTCAACGGCGAGCCGTTCGTGGCTTCGGGCGATGTGCTCGTGACCCCGGGTTTCCGCGAGGCCTACCCGTATGGCCTTAAACGCGACGAGCAGATGCCGCCGCTTGAGCAGGGCGATACGGTCGACGTATTCGACATTAAGCTCGAGGCCAAGCAGACCGAGCCGCCCGCGCGCTACAGCCAGGGCAAGCTCGTGCAGGAGATGGAGAAGCGCGGCCTGGGCACCAAGTCCACGCGCGCGAGCATCATCGAGCGCCTGTACGCCGTGCGCTATCTCAAAAATGATCCCGTTGAGCCGAGCCAGCTGGGTATCGCCATCATCGATGCGCTGTCGCAGTTTGCCCCGCGCATCACGAGCCCCGATATGACCAGCGAGCTCGACGGCGACATGACCCGTGTGGAGCGCGGCGAGGATACCGAAGAGCATGTCGTGATGCACTCGCGCGCGCTGCTGGCTGGCGTGCTCGACGAGCTGCTCAAGCACACGCAGGAGCTGGGCGACGCCATCAGCGACGCCGTCACGGCCGATGCGCGCGTGGGAGCTTGCCCCAAGTGCGGCAAGGACCTGGTTATGAAGACGAGCGCCAAGACCCGTGGCAGCTTCATTGGCTGCATGGGCTGGCCCGACTGCGATGTGACCTATCCGGTGCCGAGCGGCGTCAAGGTGAGTCCGCTCGAGGGCGAGGCGGCCGTGTGCCCCGAGTGCGGCGCGCCGCGCATTAAATGCCAGCCGTTCCGTCAGAAGGCTTTCGAGATCTGCGTGAACCCCACATGCCCCACCAACTACGAGCCCGACCTTAAGGTGGGCGAGTGCAAGGTGTGCGCCGAGGCCGGACGTCATGGCGACCTGATCGCGCACAAGAGTGAGAAGAGCGGCAAGCGCTTTATCCGCTGCACCAACTACGATGACTGCGGCGTAAGCTATCCTCTGCCGGCGCGCGGTAAGCTCGAGGCGACGGGTGAGACCTGCCCCGAGTGCGGCGCCCCCATCGTGGTGGTCAACACGGCGCGCGGCCCGTGGCGTATCTGCGTCAACATGGACTGCCCGACCAAGGAGAAGAAGCCCGCCCGCGGCCGCAAGACCACGACTAAGGCGAGCACGGCCAAGAAGACGACGGCGGCCAAGAAGACGACGGCTAAGAAAGCCACTGCCGCCAAGAAGACGACCGCGAAGAAGTCGACTGCCAAGAAAGTAGCCTCCGACAAGTAACGGCGCGGTCGAAACATTGCCTAAAAAACGAGCGAGGACCCCACGATCCTCGCTCGTTTTTTTTTGACCGGCAGTTAGGGACGTTCCTTTTCTGCCGGCAGTTTAGGAACGTCCCTAACTGCCGGCTCGGGAACGACAAAGCGCTAGTTCACTTCGACGGGTTTGGCGCCGGGATAGCGCTCCTCAAAGTCTAGGCGATACTTATTGTCATTGGTGCCCGCCACGTTGTCGCGCGACAGCGGCGCCACGATCTCATTCTTGTGGTCCGCAGGCTTGGCGTATTTCAGGCTGATCTCCCAGGCATCACAGATTGCGTCAATGCGGTGATCCAGGTCGTCGTACAGGGCGATGATGTCCTTCCAGGAACTGTAGTTCTTGGAGCTCGTCGGGACGTCCAGGTCCTCGACGATGTCGTAATACTGCTCGATGGTGTCCTCTGTGCGCTCGGCGACGTCGGCGAGATTTTGACGGGTGGTGCGATCTTCTTCCAGATAGCTGCCGTTGAAGTTCTGCGCGCAGCCACGGACGTAGTTGTCGAGGTCTTCGAGCAAGTCGTAGTATTCGCTCAGTCGGCGGTAGAGGTTCTGCTCGGAGAGCGTTGCTTCGCCGCCATCCTCGTCGTCATCGTCATCATCGTCGTACAGGCTGTTGGGATCGCCGAGAGGCTTTAGGTCATCGTCGTCGACGTCATGGTGCAGCTTAGCTACCTCGGCAGTCGTCTGCGTGGCGGCGTTGTCGAAAGGCTTGATCACAAAGAAAACGACCAGGGCGATGATGATCGCCACCAGCACAACGATAACGGCGATAAGCGGCCCGGTGCCGCTCTTTTTGGGAGCGGGGGTCTGTGGCGAAGCGGGCGCGTATGCGGGAGCCGGCTGCTGTTGGGGCGAGCCGCTCGCGACGGGTATGCGCTGCGTGGTCTCGACGGCCGCGGGGCCTGCGGCGAGGTCGGGTCGATAGGCGAGGGGGTCGTCCGCCTTGGCTTGCGGCGTATCGAGGGAACCGGTCTGCTCAAAAGCGGGCTGGCTATCGCTCGCGACTGTTTGCTCAACGGGTGCACCGCACGAGGTGCAGAACTTGGCATTATCTGCAAGAAGCTTGCCGCACGAGGCGCAATACCGAGACATTGCCACTCCTTTCGCCACATTTCAATGCAATACGACGATTATACCCAGCGTCCAAAATTCCCCATCATAAGTTGCGGTGAAATGGGGACTGATTGAAGCTCTGAAACCGCCAAACAGTCCCTATTTCACCGCAACTTTGGAAAGGCACCTTTAGCCATTGGGGACGCACCGAGCACTGGGGTATCATGGCTTGGTTGATATATCTGCATTTACGCGCCTTGTAGGAAGGGGCTGCGCCCATGGCTTTTGTGCCCGCTCAACATAGCTTCATTACGCTCGAGGGTGTCGATGGCGCCGGTAAATCTACGCAGGCGCGCCTGCTTGCCCGTGCGCTCGAGCTCGCTGGCTACCGGGTTGTGAGCCTGCGCGAGCCGGGCGGCACCGCCATCAGCGAAAAGATCCGCGCCCTGCTGCTCGATCCCGCCAACACGGCCATGGGAGATACCTGCGAGCTGCTGCTCTACGAGGCCGCACGCGCCCAGCTGGTGCACGAGGTCATAGCTCCCGCCCTCGCGGCCGGCAAGGTGGTCCTGTGCGACCGCTTCTACGATTCCACGACCTGCTACCAGGCGTTTGCCGACGGCCTCGATCGCCAGATGGTGCGCGACGCCAACAACCTGGCCGTCGCGGGTACGCACCCGGCTCTCACACTCGTCTATCGCATCACGCCCGAGCAGGCGGCGCTGCGCATGGCCGCCCGTGGTGCGGCCGACCGCATGGAGGCCAAGGGCATGGCCTTCCAAGAGCGCGTCTACCAGGGATTTTGCGCCATTGCCGCCGAGGAACCAAACCGCGTAAAGCTCATCGACGCGACCGCGTCCATCGAGGACGTCTTCGCGCAGACGGTCGAGCAGGTTCGCGTCTACGGCCTCGACATTCCGCAAGATGTCGTCGCCGCCGCGCTTGCCAAGGAGGCCGAGTAACATGGCCCCCGCTCAGGCAAGCCTGCTGGCCAAGCTCGACACCCAAGAGCGCGTGCGCGACTTTTTGACCAATGCCGTCGCCAGCGGTCGCGCATCGCACGCCTACCTGTTTTTGGGCGCGCCCGGAGCGGGCAAGCTCGACGCCGCGTGGGCGCTCGCCCAAGCCTTCCTGTGCGAGCAGGACGGCTGCGGCTCATGCGATAGCTGCGTGCGCGTCGCCCGCCATACACACCCCGATGTGCACTATTACACGCCCGAGAGCGCCACGGGCTACCTCATCGCCCAGACCCGCGAGCTGCTCGACGACGTGCCGCTGGCGCCCATCCGTGCCAAGGCCAAGGTCTACATCATCGACCGTGCCGAGCAGCTGCGCGCCAACACCGCCAACGCACTGCTCAAAACACTCGAGGAGCCGCCCGAGGACGTTATGTTCATCCTGCTGGGCACCTCGGCAGACGTGATGTTGCCCACCATCGTGAGCCGCTGCCAGTGCGTGCCGTTTCGGCTGGTATCGCCCGCCGTCGCCGCGCAGGCCGTGAGTCGCGCCACCGGTCAGGACCCTGCGCGTTGCCGCATGGCCGTCGCCGTAGCGGGAAGCCCCACGCGTGGCATCGAGTTCCTCAAGAGCGCCGAGCGCCAGGACGCCCGCCGTCAGATGGTCCGCGCCATCGATTCGCTTATCGCCGCCGACGAGGCCGACGTGCTCAGTCGCGCCAAGTCACTCATCGTCGCCGTTAAGGCGCCGCTCGCCGAGGTCAAGTCCACGCAGGAAAAGGTGCTCGAGCAAAACGCCGACTACCTGTCGCGTGGAGCATTGAAGCAGCTTGAGGACCGCAACAAGCGCGAACTCAACGCGCGCGAGCGTTCGGGTATCATGGAAGCGCTGGCGAGCGCGCGGACGCTCATGCGCGACGTGCTGCTGACGCTTCAGGACGAGGCGGCCGACGTGGTAAACGAAGACGTGCGCGACACGATCGGTCGGCTTGCCGCCGCGACCAATGTTGCGGGTGCCACCCGGGCGCTCGAGGCAGTCGCGACCGCCGAGCGCAACATCGCCAGAAACGTTACTCCCCAGCTGGCCATCGAGGTCATGCTGTTCGATATCAGGAAGGCACTGAAATGCCGTTAGTCGTACCCGTTAAGTTTACCTACGCCTCGCGCGACCTGTGGTTCGATCCGCAGGATCTGGATATCCTCGAGGCCGATTATGCCATTTGCTCCACCGAGCGCGGAACCGAGATCGGCCTGGTCACGGCCGATCCCTTCGAGGTGCCGCAAGATGAGATCGGTCAGCCGCTCAAGCCCGTGCTGCGCGTGGCGAGCGACATCGACCTGCAGCTTGCCGACGACCTGGCCATCCAGGGCGACGAGGCCATGGTCGACTTCCGCCGCCTGGTCAAGGAGCTCGACCTCGAGATGAAGCCGGTCGGCGTCGAGTACTTGTTTGGCGGCGAGAAGGCCGTGTTCTACTTTGCGGCCGAGGAGCGCGTCGATTTTCGCCAGCTCGTCAAGGACCTGTCCTCGACGCTGCACATTCGCGTCGACATGCGCCAGATCGGCGTGCGCGACGAGACCCGCCTGGTGGGTGGCTACGCCCAGTGCGGACAGGAGCTCTGCTGCACGCGCTTTGGCGGACAGTTTGAGCCCGTCTCGATTCGCATGGCAAAAGAGCAGGACCTGCCGCTCAACTCGTCCAAGATCAGTGGCGTGTGCGGTCGCCTGATGTGCTGCCTGCGCTACGAGTTCGAGGCCTACAAGGACTTTAAGAGCCGAGCGCCCAAAAAGAAGACACTCATCGATACGCCGCTTGGCAAGGCGCGTATCCAGGAGTATGACACGCCGCGTGAGCAGCTGGTGCTGCGCCTGGAGAACGGCAAAGTCTTTAAGGTCAACCTGGCCGATATGACGTGCTCGGAGGGCTGCAAAAAGAAGGCCGCCGAGCAGGGCTGCAACTGCCGCCCCGACTGCGTGACGCGCGACGTGCTCGAGCGCATCGAGTCGCCCGAGATGCGCCTGGCGCTCATGGAGCTCGATCGCGAGAACGGCGTCGACGTGGGCGATGGCCTGTCGAGTGCCGACCGTCTGGCCGGCACGTCGATGCCCAAGCGTCGTCGTCGCGATGCCGAATCCGATGCTCGCGCCGGTCAGGGTCAGGGCGAGGGCCGTGGCCGTGGAAAGGGTCGCGGCAAGGCCGAGGCACCCGAGGCCGAGGGGGCGGCCGATGGCCGTCGCCGCCGCAAGCGCGCGGGCTCGGGCGATGCTACCGAGGCTGCAGCCGCGGGCAAGAACGCCTCTCGCGAGCGCGAGGTTCAGCAACCCCAGCAGCAGAATCGCGGCGGTGGCATGAACCCCACACGTCGCCGCCGCCGTCATCTGTCGAGCGAGGAGCGCGAGGACGCCTTCCGCGCCGCAGCTGCTCGCGAGGTTGGTGCCGCTTCCAAGGGCGCCTCGGCCTCCGATGCGCCTGCCGACAAGGGCGGCAAGTCACGTGGCGAGGAGGAGCGCACGCCGCGTCCGCGCCGTCGCCATTCCTCGGGCGCGCAGCAGAAGCCCTCAGTGCCCTCCGTGGCCGATCAGGTCTCGGATGGCGAGGTCAAGGTCACGCGCCGTCGTCCCGGGGATGGCGGGGGAGCGGCTGCCAAGGCTTCGCGTGGCGCCGCTCGCGACGAGCGCGAGCCGCGCGGTGGCGAGGGCTCGGCCGACCAGGGTCAAAAGCGCCGTCGCCGTCGCCGTTCCCGCAAGCCGCGCCAGGATGGCGGCGAGGGCTCGACTCCGTCTTCGTCCGCACCGCAACCGCCCGCCGGCGAATAACGCCCGCGAGCGGATTTAGCCCGCCTTGCCCCGAGCGCATCGGGGTATCATAGCGCCGAATCAACAACCCTCCCCGCGACCGAACGTAGGGAGGGTTGTGTCTTGAAGAGCCATCTGAACATATTGAGCCGTCTGCAGGGAGCCGGTGCCCTACCGTTTGCGGACGAATTGCTACCGTTTGCCGAGCACGCGACGTACGAGGCGCTTGAGGCGTTGTCGCCCACGCGATGTGCCGGCTGCGAACGCGCCGGTGCGCTTATTTGCCAAGACTGCCTGGCCGCGCTCACGCTCATCGACCCACGTCATAGCTGTACCCGATGCGGCGCCCCGTTTGGGGATTTGCTGTGCACTGAGTGTTCGGTCGAGGGCACGTCCTCGGCAATGGCGGAGGCACTCGATCGCTGTCTGGCGTGCGCCGTCTATGCGCATCCGCTGCCGCGCATCATTAAAGCGTACAAGGATGCGGGCGAGCGACGTCTAGCTCCGTATCTGGCGGAGCTGCTCTACGACACCGCCCTGCATGCCCAGGTCGTAGCGCCCGATCGCTACGGAGGTGTGCTGTCCGGCGCGGATGCGGTGGTGTTTGTGCCTGCGACGGCGGCAGCGTTTCGGCGGCGTGGTTTTGATCATATGGAGGCTATTGCGCGCCCATTTTGCGAGCTGTCGGGTGTTCCCCTGCTCGATGCTCTCGTCAAGTACGGGCATGGCGACCAGCGCGAACTCGGTCGTGAGGAGCGCCGCGAGCGTGCCCAAGGCATGTACGAGACGGTTGAGGACGTGCACGGCCGCCGCCTGCTGCTTATCGATGACGTTATCACCACGGGTGCGACGATGGCAGCGGCTTCGGCGGAACTCAAGCGCGCCGGTGCCACGGCCGTTGATGGCCTCGCTATCACACGCGTTTGGTAGGGGTGATTCATGTGGCGGTAACAATCAGGTGGTGCAACAAACCGACAAAAGAGCAGCTAGCGGCTTCCGTAATCCTAACTGGCGCCTCGGCGCTACGCATGATGCGCGCCGAGCGCCGGCAGATGGGCTACATAAGCTGGAAGGACCTTAATCCCGATGAAGAGCGCCGTGTGCTGCGCACATCGTCGCCCTCGACCGAGGACATCTATCTTCCCGATTTGGTGCGGATTGGGGCCGCAAGCGGCGAGGCGCAAGAGGATTTGTGCTTGCTGGTAGGGTCTGCAGCGCAGCGCCGCCGTATTCTTGGCGTGAGCTGGTCCGTATGCTCCGAGTTGCCCGCCGGCTCGATTCTAGAGGTGGAACCGGGGGTGTACAGTCTATCTCCCGAGGCCCTTTGCGTAGCCGTCGCGCGCGAGGTCGGCTGTATCCAGGCATTTGCCCTGGCCCAGGAGCTGTGCTCTAAGATTTCGCTGAGTGACCGCGGGCAGTATCTACCTCCCTACACATCGCCTGTCGTGAACAAATTGGCAAAGGACAAAGACCAGCCGCCAGATGTCGGTTACTTTGAGGTCGAGTCCGTGCTGACACCCGATTGCCTGGTAGATTACCTCGCGGCATGCAAGGGGAGCGCGGCCAAGCAGCTGCGGCGGCTGTGTCCCTATCTGTCGGAAAACCTGCGTTCACCCATGGAGTGCATCATGCTTGCCATGTTTTCGCTTCCGTTTTCCTATGGCGGATTTGCCTGTGGTCCCTTTAAGACCGACTACAAGATCGAGTTCAACGACCGTGCACAGGCGATCTCGGGGATGCCGCATGCGGTTTGCGATGCCTTTCAGGAAGCAGCCCGGTTTGACTTGGAATACAACGGTGAGCTGGGCCATTCTTCTCGGAGGGGACGTATCCATGATGAAAAGCGCAACACGGGCTTGATTACTATGGGAATCGAGGTCGCGACGGTCAACAACGAAATGCTCTGTGACATGGAAGCGATGGAAGCACTCGCATGGCGCATCCACCAGCGTATGCGAAAGCGGTACCGGAATCGTGTCGATGCCCGCAGGAAAAAGCAAGAGGCGCTGCTTAACACGCTGCGGGCGTGTTTTGGGCTTAAACCCGCCTAACAATGCTCTGAAACAGGGGGTTGGATATATGCTCTGGCCAAAAAATAGCAAATATGAGTACTGCTACAAATTCAGTAACAGCAAAATCAGGGATTTTGGGACTGGAAGATGGCGTAAATTAGAAAGTTATTAAACAAATGTGGAATATCCTGGCATCAATCTGACGTTATAGAGCGTGAAAACAGCTTGCAGAGCCAAAAACTCCTGCTACTAAATTGGTAACAGTACTCATATTTGCTATTTTTTGGCCACGGCGCCCTAAGACGGGTGTGTTGGGGCTTTCCATAGGGGAGCGACGGGCTCAATCAGAGCGCGTGCGGCCCGTCCTGACCTGCGAAATCTGTACTCGCGATGCGAATAACGCCCCTAACCTTAAACTTTAGCTTGAACTTAGCTATAATGCGCTTCGTTCCTACCAGGCTGTGGTTGCGGGCGGACGAAATGCCCGTCCTAGTCCAAGACAGACGCGGTCAAAGGGATCCACGTAAGCGACCGCGTGCGCGCGGCGCGATCATGGCGCGTCCTAGATGTAAGCCGCACCGTCCGTTCTACTTTCTTTGGGGCAATACCGCCTCGCGGGCGAGCGGGCCAGTCGTGAAGGTGGCTGCGGCCTCCCGAGCAAACACCCCGGTGCGCAAGTGTGGGGTCAAATACCAGGTCAGCTGGTGGGAACAACCTGATATTCCGCGCAACGCACGGATCGTATACGACACAGAAGGCAGGGTAGTGGACATGGTGAGGGGCAGCTTGATGCACGCGGCTCGGTTAGGTGCTGGGACCGCAGCGGTCATCGCCGTTTTGGGCCTGAGCGGATGCGCGTTCAACCCGCTGTCTACGTTCACGACTCCCACGATCGACCAGATCGAGTACGAGACCGTCACGCCGGCGGTGTCGGACGATGCCCTGGTCACTCCCGGAACCCTGACGGTCGCCCTCGATACTTCCGATGCGCCGCAGGCCATGCAGGACGCCGACGGCGAGCTCACGGGGTATGCGGTTGACGCCGCCCGCGCCCTCGCAAGCCGCATGGGCCTTAAGGTCGCCTTTGTCGATGCGTCCTCGGCAGGTTCCGCGCTCGGCGACAAAAAGGCTGATATCTTTATCGGCGAGATCAACTCCACAGACGGGGACGTTAGCTCGCTCGGCACCTGCCTGTACGATGCCGCTTCCGTGTTCGGTAAAACCAGCGATGGTGGGTCGCTAAGCGTTTCCACCGATACCCTTAACACGTCTACTCTGGGTGTCCAGATGTCCTCGGCCTCGCAGGAGGCGCTTGCCAAGCAGAGCATTACCGCCAACCAAAAGACCTACTCCAACATCAACGAGTGCTTTGAGGCGCTCGAGTCCGGCGAGGTCGACTATGTGATCTGCGACTCCACGGCCGGCGGCTACCTTGCACGCCTGATGAGCGAGGTCTCCTATGTCGGTGCGCTCGAGGCGCCCTCGACGCTTGGTGTTGTGGGCCTCTCGTCCAATGACGAACTGTGCCGTGCCGTGAGCGATGCCCTCGACGGTATTACGGCCGACGGCACGCTCGAGGCGGTCCACTCTGTCTGGTATGGCACGATGCCCTACGACCTCACCACTAAGACGGTTTCGGGCGCTAACGTGCAGCCGGGCGATTCTGAGTCCAGTGAGACCACGTCCTCCGGCAGCGAGTCCTCCGATTCCAACAATGAGACCGCATCCTCCGAGGACAAATCGTCCAGCCAGGAAGGTGCCATCACCGACGACGACATTAACAAACTCAATAGCTAGTTATTGCTAGGGGTGGTGTCTCCTATACGTTGGAAAGGACACCTCTTCACGGTTTCAACACGCACTGCCGGGCTTCCCCGATGGGGGAGCCCGGCTTTTTCATCCCAATAAAATCAGCAGGTCAAAGCCAATTTTCGGGACCAAATACAAAGCCGCCGGTCCCCTCCTATAGCGCACTTTGCCACAGAAAAGTGCGAGACTTCGGTATGCGGTATCAAGCAATCGTTATTCGGGTCTTTAGGAATCCGCGTGATTAAATGCACGGCAATGGGTACATAGCCAGTACAGTAAGTCCCCGAGGCAGATTGGAGCCACGTATGGATATCAAGGTTTCTGGACGCAAGACGACGGTAACCGATGCTCTGCGTGCGCATGTGGATGAGAAGATCGGCGAGGCGCTCAAGGTTTTCGATATCGAGCCCATGACGGTCGACGTTGTACTTCGCTATGAGAAGAACCCCTCGAACCCCAACCCGGCAATCGTCGAGGTTACGGTTCGTGCCCGCGGTTCGGTGATTCGCGTTGCCGAGCACGGTGCAGATATGTACGCCGCCATCGACCTCTCCGCCGATAAGGTCACCCGCCAGCTGCGTAAGTTCAAGACCAAGGTCGTGGACAACCGCCAGGGCGGCGCCAGCGCCGCGGATGTCGCACCGGTCGAGCGCGTTGAGGATCTGGCCGACCTGCTGCTGCCCGAGGAAGAGGACGACCTGCTCGTCCGCGAGAAGGTTATCGACGTCACCCCGATGACTGAGGAGCAGGCGCTGGTGCAGACCGATCTGCTGGGCCACGACTTCTACGTGTTTGAGAACGCGACGACCGGCCTCATCAATGTGGTGTATCACCGTAAGAATGGTGGATATGGCATCATCAAGCCTCGCATCGAAACACTTGACGAGTAAAATACGTTAACTTGCATGAGTTAACGGTTGGCGGCCATCCCATGCGGGTGGCCGCCTTTTTACGTAAGGAGTCGCTTTGATGGACAAGGCCGCATCCACCGGTCATTCGAACCGTTGCCGCATCGTCGTCGATACCTGCTGCGACTTTAGCCCCGAGGTCGCCGCGAACCTCGATGTCGATATCTTGGGCTTCCCCTTTATCATCGATGGCGAGGAGCGCACGGACGATATCTGGTCGAGCATGAGCCCCAAGGAGTTCTACGACCGCATGCGCGCCGGCGCTCGCGTGTCTACCTCCGCCGTGTCGCTCGGTCGCTATATCGAGTTCTTTACCGAGTGCGCCAAAGAGGGCACGCCCACGGTCTACCTGTGCTTTACCTCGGCGCTGTCGTCGAGCTACAACTCCGCGTGCCAGGCGGCGGACGCCGTGCGCGCCGAGTATCCCGATTTTGAGCTGTACGTGGTCGACAACGCTCTGCCCTGTGCAACCGGCGCGCTCTTGGCGCTCGAGGCCGTGCGCCAGCGCTCGGCGGGACTCACCGCCAAGCAGCTGGTCGACTGGGCAAACGAGGCAAAGACCTACGTCCACGGCTACTTTACGCTCGAGAGCTTCGACGCACTGGCTGCCGGCGGCCGCATTCCGCCCGCGGCGGCACAGCTCACGGCAAAGCTCGATGTCAAGCCCGAGCTCTCCTACGACCTTGCCGGCTCGCTGTCGCTGATCGGCGTCAACCGCGGTCGCAAGAAGGCACTCAAGTCCATCCTCAAGTCGTTCCGCGAGAACTACGTGCCCGACCGCACCATGCCCATCGCCATCATGACGGCCGATGCCGAAAAGGACGGTGACTGGCTCGAGGCCGCCATCCGCAAGGAGGAAGGCTGCGCCGACGTCACGATCATCCGTGGTTCCGTCGGTCCTACCATCGGCTCGCACGTGGGCCCCGGCATGGTGGCTTGCGCGTTTTGGGGCAAGAACCGTGCCGAGAAAGCCTCGCTTTCCGACCGCATCGCTCGCCGCGTGCGCGGGCAGTAGGCAAGCGATGTGTCCGTAATCGCCCTCGACTCACAGCCCAAACGCTGGCACCGAGTATTCAACCTGGTAATAACACCCAACCCAAAAGGAAAGGTTTCATGGCAAACAAGCTCTCCGTCGCATTTATCGGCACCGGAATTATGGGTGCCCCCATCGCCGGTCACATCCTGGATGCCGGCTATCCCGTCACGGTCAACAACCGCACCAAGTCCAAGGCTGCAGCGCTCGTTGAGCGCGGCGCCGTCTGGGCCGATACGCCGGCAGATGCCGCGGCGAACGCCGACGTCGTCTTTACCATGGTGGGTTATCCCTCCGAGGTCGAGGAGCTCTACCTGGCGGGTGACGGTCTGCTCGCGTGCACTAAGCCCGGCGCGGTCCTGATCGACCTCACCACGAGCTCGCCCGAGCTGGCGCGCGACATTGCCGAGGCCGCCCAGGTCTCCGGCCGCATGGCGTTTGACTGCCCCGTCACCGGCGGCGAGTCGGGAGCTATCGCCGGCACGCTTACGGCTATCGTGGGCGCCACCGAGAACGACATCGCGCCGGTCCGCGACATCCTTTCCACCTTTGCGGCAACCATCTGCTGCTTCGATGGCGCCGGCAAGGGCCAGGCTGCCAAGCTTGCCAACCAGGTGTCGCTGGGCGCCTGCATGGTCGGCATGGCAGACGCGCTGGCGTTTGCCGAGCTGAGCGGCCTTGATCTTGAGAAGACCCGTCAGATGATTCTGGGCGGCACCGGTAAGTCCGGCGCCATGGAGAGCCTGGCGCCCAAGGCGCTCGACGGCGACTACAAGCCCGGCTTTATGGTCGAGCACTTCATTAAGGACCTGCGCTTGGCGCTCGCCTATGCCGACGACCGCGAGCTTGCGCTGCCCGGCGCCGACGTGGCCTTTACGCTTTACGACATGCTCGATGCCATCGGTGGCGCCAAGCTGGGCACCCAGGCCGTCACGGTCCTCTATAAGGAGGAGGCCGATGCCATCGCCGCCGGTCTGGACTGGTCGCAGTATCGTCCCGAGGAGCACGGTGCTCACGAGGAAGGCTGCGGTTGCGGCGAGCATGGCGACGACCACGAGTGCGGTTGTGGACACCACCATGGCGAGGACCACGAGTGCTGCGGCGGTCACGGTCATGACGACGGCCACGAGTGCTGCTGCGGCCACCATCACGGGGAGTAGCGCCCATGAGCTGGACGTTCGTGGTGCTTGCGCTGGCGCTCTTTCTCTTCGCGATCTACATCGGCTTTTTGTGCGGCCAGTGGGCGTGCGAAAAGCGCGTCATCACCAAGCGCGACTACTGGATTGCCAACTTTGCGGGAGCTGCGGCAGTCGTCCTGCTGACCTGGGTGTTCTCGCTGTTCCCGCTGGTGCAGTTTGCGCCGATCGGCTGGCTCGGCGGCTTTATCGCCGGCCTTAAGATGAGCTTTGGCGAGTCCGTCGGTCCGTGGCGCAAGCACGACGAGGTCTTTAACGTCAACAAGGCACACCGCGCCGCCGCCGACGCGGGCGATGCCGAGGAACGCCGCCGTGCGCGTCGTAATGGCGCTGCCGACCGACAGCTCATCTCGGTCACCGATGACAGCAAGGGTGCTGGCAAGCACGCTAAGAAATAGTAAAAAGAGGTAACTATGGCAGAAAACAAAGACGAACAGCTCACCGACGAGGAGCTGGCACAGCTTCAGCTGGCAGAGGAGAACGAGAATGCCGTCGACCGTCTGGTCCAGGAGCTCGGCTGCCCCACGCGCCGCATCCGCCAGTTTGCCGCCCGCGTGCTGCACCTGCTCGCCGAGCGCGATCCGCAGCGCGTCGTGCCCTGCGTCCCCGCGCTGATCGAGGCGCTCGACCGCCCCGAGGCTCAGACCCGCTGGGAGGCCCTCGATGCCCTGACGGCGCTTGCCACCACCTGTCCCGAGCAGCTGGGCGATGCCTTTGAGGGCGCCGAGACCGCACTGTTCGACGAGATTTCCTCCACGCTGCGCTATGCCGCCTTCCGCCTGCTGTGCGTGTGGGGCGCCACGAGCGTCGAGCGGTCGCGCGAGGCTTGGCCCATCCTGGACGAGGCCATTCAGTGCTACCACGGCGACCTCGAGTATCGCGACATGCTCGGTTGCCTGTACGAGTTTGGCCAGGGCGAGATCGACGCCGAGGTCGCCGAGAAGCTTGCGCTGCGCCTTAAGTTCGATGCCGAGAACGGCAAGGGCAGCTATCTCAAGGCCCGTTCGAGCGAGATTTGCGAAATGCTTGTTAAACGCTTTGACCTTGATCTCTCCAAAAAGAAGAAGCGTGCTAGCGTTAAAAAATCTGACGACGCCGAAAACGAGGAGTAACAGATTATGGCGCACGATGTAGTCCTGATTCCCGGTGACGGTATCGGTCCCGAGATTACGCAGGCCATGCGCCGCGTGGTCGAGGCCACCGGTGTCCAGATCAATTGGAATGTCCAGGAGGCCGGTGCCGGCGTCATGGACGAGTTTGGCACGCCACTGCCCCAGCACGTGCTCGATGCGGTCGCCGAGACCAAGGTTGCCATCAAGGGTCCCATCACCACGCCGGTCGGCACGGGTTTCCGCAGCGTCAATGTGGCCCTGCGAAAGCACTTCGACCTGTATGCCTGCGTACGCCCTTGCCTGTCGCAGCCGGGCGACGGCTCGCGCTTCCGCGACATCGACCTGGTCATCGTGCGCGAGAACACCGAGGACCTCTACGCCGGCATCGAGTTCGATGAGGGCGCTGCCGAGGTCGAGGAGCTCTCGCAGCTCGTCGAGCGTTCGGGTCAGAAGACCTTCGCCGCGGATTCCGCCATCTCAATTAAGCCGATTTCCATCGCCAAGAGCCGCCGTATTGTGGAGTACGCCTTTGAGTACGCCCGCCGCTGCGGCCGCAAAAAGGTGACGGCCGTGCATAAGGCCAACATCATGAAGGCGACCGATGGTCTGTTCCTGCGCGTTGCGCGCGAGGTGGCCGCCAACTATCCCGATATCGAGTTCAACGACAAGATCGTCGACGCCACCTGCATGGGCCTGGTCCAGAACCCCAACGACTTCGATGTCCTGGTGCTGCCCAACCTGTACGGCGACATCGTGAGCGACCTGTGCGCCGGCCTCGTGGGCGGTTTAGGGATGGCCCCCGGCTCCAACATCGGTGCTGACTGCGCCATTTTCGAGGCAACGCACGGCTCCGCACCCGATATCGCTGGCCAGGATATCGCCAACCCCACGGCCGAGATCCTCTCTGCTGCGATGATGCTCGATCACCTGGGCGAGAACGATGCTGCCAATCGCATTCGCGCCGCCGTATCTGCCACGCTCGACGAGGGCGAGCAGGTTACCGGTGACGTGCGTCGTGCCCAGACCGGCTCCGTTGAGGGTGCTGTGGGCACGCAAGCTTTTGCCGATGCCGTTATCGCGCACCTGGCCTAAGGTATGCACACTGCAAACGCCTAAATAGTACTTAAGTGTTTGCGTATAACCTAAGAATCAATACGCCCGGCGCTCTGTCGGGCGTATTCTATTGCGGACTATGTTTCCTAACAAGGAGTAACTGATATGGGTCTGATTCAAAAGAAGGACGAGAAGGACGAGATCGACGGCATCCAGATCATCGAGCGCGGCGAAGGCCCCGACGGTGACGAGGACGAGAAGATCGACCTGGTCGCCGGTACGTCTGCCGAGCACATTGCTGCCGGCACGACCGCCGAGGAGGAGGACGCCCGCCTGGAGGCTCAGATTGCCGCGGATGCCGCTGACGAGAACCTCATGCCCGAGGAGCAGGACGAGGACGACTCCGACGTGGACGACCATGCATCCAAGCACAAGAAGACGATGATTGCCGCCTTCGTGGTCGCTATCGTGATCGCTGCCGTGATTGGCTTCTTTATCGGCAACGGTGGTTTTGGCGGCAAGGGAGTCGGCTCGGCGACCCTCACCGAGGACCAGCTCGATTCGACCGTGGCAAGCTACAGCTACAACGGCAAAAAGAGCGACATCACCGCGCGCGAGGCCATCGAGAGCCAGTACAGCCTCGACACCGTCAAGGATGGCGATGGCAACTACACCGCTCCCTCTGCCGATGTCATTCTGTCCTACGTGCGCAACAAGATTCTGCTCGATGCTGCCGAGGACGAGGGCATCACCGTCTCTTCTAAGGAGATGAAGAAGTACGCCGAGGATTCCATCGGCACCTCCGACTACAAGACCATGGCTACGCAGTATGGTGTGTCCAAGGATCAGGCCAAGCAGATCGTCCGTCAGTCCGCGACGCTGCAGAAGCTCTACAAGAAGAAGGTCGGCGACAGCTCCGCAAGCATGCCGACCGCCCCGACCGAGCCTGCTGACGGCAACGAGGAGACCGCGAGCAAGGACTACGCCGATTACATCATCAAACTTGCAGGCGACGAGTGGGATAGCGAAAAGGGCACCTGGAAGGACGCCGATAGCACCTACGCTAAGGCCTTTGCCGATGATGCCTTTACGGCCGATAGCGCTACCTATAAGCAGGCCATGACCGCCTATTACACCGCCTATCAGCAGTATTCTTCGCAGGCTTCGAGCGCCAGCTCCAAGTGGACCGAGTATGCTAACGGCCTCTATGCCAAGGCCAACATCAGCATCTACGGCCTGTTTGCGTAAGGTTTGCCTGCACTACTGCGCGCTAACCGATCTACCTGATTGAGCCCGCTAGAACGGACAACGTTCTAGCGGGCTTTTTGTTACCGAAACCACTGGGGTAGGCCTCGAGCCCGCACAATGCTCCATCGGATTCCCCTAATTCATCTGGGAAAACAACTGCAAACGATTGCAAGTAACCGGTGAACGGTCGAAAACTACCGTTCACCGATAATCTCAAAACTGGTTCTAACTGGTATTAAGTCAAAAAGACCAATTCGCATATCTTCACAATGACCTGCAATTTTTCTACACGCTATTTTTAGCCGCCCTGCGTTGTTTAGACGCAGGAAATGTTCCGATCTTTTGCCAAAACGTTTCGAAACGGTTTCAAAACCGCAGGTAGAAGTGTTAACGAGCGGTAAACGGTCGAAATATCACCGTGAGCGGTGCAAAAACGTTTTACTGTATGAATCATCAAAAGCGACCTCTTCTGGGGTGATATAGTGACAACACGTCACGTGGTTACTACCAGTTTAGAAACCACTGGTCTTCAAAGAACGCTTTCTAAGAAGCTTTAAGGGCGATTGCCCGCTGGCTTCCGAAAATCATCGGACTCAGATCGTACACACCTTCGGAAGGGAAATTTGAATGGTTGGCTTTATTCTTACCGGTCATGGACAGTTCGCACCCGGCCTCGCAAGCGCTATCGCTATGGTTGCCGGCGACCAGCCCGCTTTTACCGTCGTTCCTTTTGAGGGCGACCAGGCTGCATCCTACGGTGAGGATCTCCGCGCCGCTATTACCGCCATGCGCGAGGAGTGCGATGGCGTGCTCGTCTTTACCGACCTGCTTGGCGGCACCCCGTTCAACCAGTCGATGATGATTGCCCAGGATGTCGACAATGTCGAGGTTCTGACCGGCACTAACCTTCCCATGGTTATTGAGCTTCTGTTCCTCCGCGGCAACGCCACGCTCGCCGAGCTTGGCGAGCAGGCCGTGACCGTTGGCCAGACGGGCATCACCGCCCAGACGGTCGCATCCGTTGCCGACTCCGAGGAAGAGGATATCTTCGGCGACGAGGACGGCATCTAATGGCCGATTTCGGAGCCAACGTCCTGAGCTCCTCGGTCGCCCTTTTAGGCCTGCTTGTCATCATGGGCTTGATTTACACCATCTGGTCGCAAATCAACATGAAGAAGAAGCAAAAGTACTTCAAGGAGCTGCACACCGAGCTCAAGCCGGGTCAGGAGGTTCTTTTCGCCGGCGGTATCTACGGAACCGTCAAAGGCATCGAAGGCGAGAAGGTCCAGATCAAAGTCCGATCCGGAGCCGTCGTAGATGTTTCGCGTTACGCGATTCAGGAGATCAAGTAACTGTCGTCAGCAAATAACTGAAAGGAAGCTGATCAACATGGCAGAACCCAACATTCTTCTTACCCGCATCGATAACCGACTGGTTCATGGTCAGGTTGCCACCCAGTGGAACTCCACTCTGGGCTCCAACCTCATCCTCGTCGCCAACGACGACGTGGCGACCAACACCATGCGCCAGAACCTCATGAAGATGGCCGCTCCCGCCGGCGTCGCTACGCGTTTCTTCTCTCTGCAGAAGACCATCGACGTCATTGGCAAGGCGAGCCCGCGCCAGAAGATCTTCATCGTGGCCGAAACACCGGAAGACGTGCTTACGCTCGTCAAGGGCGGTGTGCCTATAAAGAAGGTAAACATCGGCAACATGCACATGTCGGAAGGAAAGCGCCAAGTCGCCACCTCCGTCGCAGTTAACGACGAGGATGTCGCTGCGTTTAAAGAGCTGCAGGAATTGGGGGTGGAGTTGGAGATCAGGCGCGTTCCGAGCACGCCTGTTGAGGACACGAGCAAGCTCTTCTCGTAATCCTCGTGATCCACGTTGTCAGGAGTGAAACCCTGACGTTCTGTACGTGATATCCAAAGTGCGTACGTTCATTTTGAAAGGAGGAGCAAGATGGAATACTCGATCATCCAGATCGCTCTGGTCTTCGTCGTCACGTTCATCGCGGCAATCGACCAGTTTGACTTCCTCGAGTCTCTCTATCAGCCCATCGTCACCGGCGCCGTCATCGGTCTTATCCTTGGCGACCTCAACACCGGTCTTCTCGTGGGTGGTACTTATCAGCTCATGACGATCGGCAACATGCCGATCGGAGGCGCTCAGCCGCCTAACGCCGTCATTGGCGGCATCATGGCAGCCATTCTCGCTATCGCTACGGGTCTCGAGCCCAACGCGGCAGTCGGCCTTGCCATTCCGTTCGCCCTGCTTGGTCAGCTCGGCGTTACCCTGGTCTTCACGCTTATGTCCCCGCTTATGTCCACGGCCGATAACATGGCTCATAACGCGGACACCAAGGGCATCGAGCGCCTGAACTACTTCGCCATGGCTCTGCTCGGCCTGATCTTCGCTGTCGTCGTCACCCTGTTCTTCATCGCTGGCGCTACCATTGGTCAGACCATCGCTTCCGCCATCCCGACTTGGCTGCAGACCGGTCTGTCCGCTGCAGGCGGCATGATGCGCTTCGTCGGCTTCGCCGTCCTGCTCAAGGTTATGATGAACCGCGATATGTGGGGCTTCTTCCTCATGGGCTTTGGCCTCGCGCTCATCACCGTTGCCAACGATTCTCTGGCAACCCCTGCTCTGCTCATCCTCGCTCTCATCGGCTTCGGCATCGCTTTCTGGGACTTCCAGCAGCAGACCGAGCTGAAGGGTGCAGCTGTTTCTGACGGAGGTGACTTCGAAGATGGCATCTAATGAGTATGTAATCCCGGAGCACTACGAGGATCTCACTCCTGCTCCGCAGCTCGACCAGAAGACCCTCAACAAGATGGCTTGGCGCTCCTGCTTCCTGCAGGCCTCGTTCAACTACGAGCGTATGCAGGCCGCTGGCTGGCTCTACTCCATCATCCCCGGTCTGGAGAAGATCCACACCAACAAGAACGACCTCGCGGCTTCCATGAGCCACAACCTGGAGTTCTTCAACACCCACCCGTTCCTCGTCACCTTTGTTATGGGCATCGTGCTTTCGCTCGAGCAGAACAAGGTTGACATCCCCACGATCCGCGCCGTCCGCGTCGCCGCAATGGGCCCGCTCGGTGGTATCGGTGACGCCCTGTTCTGGCTGACGCTCGTGCCTATCACGGCTGGCATCACCTCCAACATGGCCATCAACGGCAACGCCGCTGCGCCGATCATCTTCCTGGTGATCTTCAACGTCGTCCAGTTCGCTCTGCGTTTCTGGCTCATGAACTGGTCCTACAAGCTTGGCACCAGCGCTATTGACGCTCTGACCGCCAACATGCAGGCCTTCACGCGTGCCGCTTCCATCATGGGCGTCTTCGTCGTCGGTTGCCTGGTCGTCACCATGGGTGGCACCCAGATCAACCTCCAGATCCCCAACGGCACCACCCGTGGCCTCTCCGCTACTACCGTGATCGTCTCCGAGAAGGAGGCCGAGAACTTCACCGGTATGGAGGGCATCGATACCGAGACCGCTGAGGCCGGTACCATCGCCATGACCGATAAGGACGGCAACGCCCTTACCGCTTCCGATGCCGACGGCAACGCTGTCGAGTGCGGCGTCACCGATCTGGGTAACGGCATGGAGTCCGTGACCTACGGCACCGTTACCGAGGATCCGGTCAACTTCTCTGTTGCCGACACCCTCAACACCATCGTCCCGAAGCTCGTCCCGCTTATGCTTACGCTGCTGCTTTACTACATGTTCGCTAAGCACAGCTGGACCCCGACCAAGGGCATTCTCCTGCTCTTCGTCCTTGGCATCCTGGGCGCTGGCCCGCTTGGTCTCTGGCCGAGCATCTGGTAAGGCTCTAGCTTGAGGGGTGTGTCCCTACGCGGCTCACACCCCGACCCCTTAAGCCATGTGTATGTTAAAAGCCGCGTGCTCGAAAGAGCGCGCGGCTTTTGTTTTCTTAATGATTCGGGTGTGGCAGACAGATAATGCATAACACCCTAGGTAGTTAGCCGAATTCGAGCAAAAGGGAGGATAGGATGGCGATCGGAGCGCGTAAGCAACCGCTGTACGATCAGCTGGTCGATATTCTGACCGAAAAGATTGACCATGAATATCGCGCCGGTGACATGATTCCTTCCGAGCGCGAACTTTCGGAGCGCTATGGTCTCTCGCGCACTACGGTACGCCTGGCTCTGCAGGAACTGGAGCGTTTAGGACTGGTGGTTCGGCAGCACGGTCGCGGTACCTTTGTGACCGACCGTTCGGCAAAGGCAACCAATCTTATGCAGTCCTACAGCTTTACCGAGCAGATGCGCGCGATGGGTCGAGAACCCGAGACCACGATTCTCGATTTTTGCGAGATGGAGGCCGATAAGAATCTGGCTGAGCATATGGGATTGCGTATCGGTGATCGCATTTTTAAGCTCAAGCGTCTTCGTTCTGCCGACAACATGCCCATGATGGTCGAACGCAGCTATCTACCGGTTCGTCAATTTCTATCCCTAAAGCGACCACTGCTAGAGCGTAAGCCGCTTTACGATGTGATTGAGCAGGACTTTCAGCAAAAGATTCGCGTGGCCGAAGAGGAGTTCTATGCGAGCATAGCCCGTCCCACCGATGCCCACCTTTTGGGAATTGTCGAGGGCTCGCCTGTGCTCGATTTGGTCAGGACTACGTATAACGAGTCAAACGAGGTAGTGGAGTACACGCTCTCGGTTGCTCGTGCCGATCAGTTTAAATACAAGGTTTACCACCAGCGCAGCAACTAGTGCTCGCATCGTTTCCATATGGTGATTCTTTGCATTTAACTGGTTACTACCAGATAACCAACCGAAGTGTATAATTGCACGCCAGAGGATTACTTCTAGAGAGAGGTATTAAAAATGTTCGAGAAGAGTGTCGAGGAGCTCACCGAGCTCGGCGCCCAGATCACCACGGCCGAGATTGCTCAGCAGCCCGAGCTTTGGCGCGATACGCTCAACATCTATCGCGAGAACAAGGAGGCCATCGAGGCCTTCCTGGCCGAGGCTCGCGCTATGGGCGAGGGTCGTCTGTCCGTTGTCTTCACCGGTGCCGGTACGTCCGACTACGTTGGCGATACATGCGCCCCGTACCTGCGTCACGCTGGCAACACTGATCTCTACGACTTTAAGCCCATCGCCACGACCGACATCGTGAGCGCCCCGCGCGACTTCCTGCGCGCCGAGGATCCTACGCTCGTGGTTTCCTTTGCCCGCTCTGGCAACAGCCCCGAGAGCCTTGCCGCCGTTGCCGTTGCCAAGGAGCTCGTCCACAACGTCAAGTTCCTCAACATCACCTGCGCTCCCGAGGGCAAGCTCGCCGTCGAGTCCGCCGATGATCCCAATGCGCTGACGCTGCTCATCCCGCGCGCCAACGACAAGGGCTTCGCCATGACCGGTTCTTATTCCTGCATGACCCTGCTCTCCACCCTTATTTTCGACACTGCCTCTGACGAGCAGAAGGCCGAGTGGGTCGAGACGATTGCCAAGATGGGCGAGGAGGTCATCTCCCGTGAGCCCGAGATCGCCGATTACCTGGCTGGCGACTTCAACCGCGTGACCTACTTGGGTTCTGGCTCCTTCGGTGGCCTTGCTCAGGAGAGCCAGCTCAAGATCCTCGAGCTCGCTCACGGTCTGGTCGCTACTTCCTACGACACCTCCATGGGCTATCGTCACGGACCCAAGTCCTTCGTCGACGATAAGACGCTCGTCTTCGTGTTCGTCAACAACGACGCCTACACCCGTCAGTACGACATCGACATCCTCAACGAGATCGGTGGCGACGAGATCGCTCAGCACACCATCGCCGTTCAGCAGGAAGGTGCCACCGTCTATGAGGGTGAGTCCTTCACCTTTAAGGGCTACGAGGCACTTCCCGAGGGTTACCTTGCTCTGCCGTTCGTGATGTTTGCCCAGGCTATCAGCCTGCTCAACTCCGTGCGCGTGGGCAACACGCCCGATACGCCGAGCCCCACCGGCACGGTCAACCGCGTGGTTAAGGGCGTGACGATTCACCCCTTCACCGCTTAATCGCGTCCCCCTGTAAGGGCGCCCGTCCGCTCATAACGGCGGGCGGGCGCTTTTTGTTTTACGTGAGCTGGGTATAAGCAACACCACAGTCAACTGCTTTAGAAGCAAGGAGTGCATATGAGCACGTACGCAATTAAGGCTGACAAGTTCTTCTTGCCGGCAGGCCCGCAGCTGGGCGGCTATCTCATGGTCGAGGACGGCGTCTTTGGCGCTTGGCAGGCCGACGAGCCCTCCTGCGAGATCAAGGACTACACGGGATCGTGGATCGCACCGGGCATGGTCGACACCCACATCCATGGCTTCTATAACCACTCGACTACCGATAACGACCCCGAGGGTATCGATATCAGCTCGACCGAGCTCGCCCGTCGCGGTACCACCAGCTGGCTGCCCACGACATTCACCGATGGCGTCGAGCAGATCAAGGACGCCTGCGCCGCCATCGCCCAGGCGGACGAGGGTCGCGGCCCCGACTTCTGTGGTGCTCGTATCCAAGGCATCTACCTGGAGGGCCCCTTCTTTACCATGAAGCACGTGGGCGCGCAGAACCCCGCTTATCTTATCGATCCCTCCGAGGAGGTCTTCGATCAGTGGCAGGAGGCCGCTGGCGGACGTATCGTCAAGAGTGCCATGGCCGCTGAGCGCGATGGTGCTGCCGCCTATGCTGCCGCTCTCAACGCGAAGGGCGTCGTGACCAGCATCGGTCACTCCGACGCCACCTACGATGAGTGCATCGCCGCCATCAACGCCGGTGCCAGCTGCTTTACGCATACCTATAACGGCCAGCGCGGGCTGCATCACCGTGAGCCCGGTGTCGTGGGTGCCGCCATGTCCACGCCCGAGACCTATGCCGAGATCATCTGTGACGGCAAGCACGTGAACCCTGCCGCCATCAAGGCGCTGCTGCAGGCAAAGGGCTGGCAGCACACGGTGCTCATCACCGACTGCCTTGGCTGCGGCGGCATGCCCGAGGGCAGCTACACCAGCGGCGGCATGGACGTCATCATGAAGGACAACCTGTGCTGGCTCGCCGACGGCAAGAGCATTGCCGGCTCGGTGCTCACGCTTGCCCAGGGCGTCAAGAACGTTGTCGATTGGGGCATCGCCAGCGCCGATATCGCCATTCGCATGGCAACCGAGGTGCCGGCTCGCTCTGCGCACATCGAGGATAAGTGCGGCAGCATCATGCCGGGTCGCGACGCCGACTTTGTCGTGTTCGACCATGAGCTCACCCTCGTCGAGACGTATGTTGGCGGCCAGAGCGTCGGCAACGCCTTTACCGAGTAACGATAGAAAAAGACGGCGGGCCCGAATCTGCTCGGACCCGCCGTATGGGTTAAACGCTCAAAAGCACCTTTACAGTTACAGCTTGTTAGCGATCTTCTTTGCCGTGCGCTTGACGCCGGCCACCAGGCCTCCTGCAGGATGCTCCTTCTCGTATGCTAGGCGCTTCTCGCGCTTGGCGTACTCTTCGACGATGATGTCGCCATACTCGTCTTCGATCTTGTCGAAGAAGTCGACGGCGCCCTTAATTTCCTCAGCGGTTGGGTGTCCCTTTTGGACACCGCCGGCGAGTTTGAACGGCCCCCACGTATCAAAGCCGGGGCAGCCGTAGACACCCATAAAGATGGCCTGCCTCATGCGGCAGATGCCATCGATATCCTTGCCGTACCACTTGTTTTTGCCACCGTAGGTCATAAGGCCAAACACCTTGTCCTGCGGCTGCAGCACGTTCGTGAGCACTCGTGCCATGTCCTTGTCGATCTCGGAGTAATAGATGCCCGTGGCGACACCGATCAGATGATATTCGTGCAGGTTGGGATACTCGTTTTTACCGAGTGCCTTGACGTCGAGGGTATCGATCTCGGGGTGTGCCTCGACGATGGCGTCCACGAGCTTTTTCGTATTGCCGTGATGGCGCGAGGCGTAGAGGATGATGGTTCGCATAAGAAGGCCTTTCAGCTGTAATTGCATCAATGTCTGTATGGTACCCCGTTACATGGCTGGGATACCGGACGCATCGATGAACGTGCGGGTTTGTCCTTTGGTTAGGGCCGTGACGGGTACTTGCGAGCAAAAAGCAGTTGTTCGAAAGGATGGGCAATGGAATACGCTCTCTCCAACGATTCGATTTCTATTAAGGTTTCCACGGCTGGTGGTTCGTTTACCTCGATCGAGGCCGGAGGTCGCGAGTATCTGTGGCAGGGCGATCCCGCCGTGTGGTCCGGCCAGGCGCCGGTCTGCTTTCCGATTTGCGGCGGCTTGCGCGATAACAACGCCATGACGTTTGCCGGGCATCATGTAAAGCTCGCTCGCCATGGGTTTGCGCGCAAACAGGAGTGGAAGCTGCTGAGCCAGAGCGAGAATGAGCTGGCGATGTGCCTGGCTTCGGAGGATAACGCCGCGCTGCTGAGCGATTATCCGTATCCGTTTAAGCTTGTCGCCCGCTATACGCTCGAGGACGCTGCCGTGCGCGTTTCCTACGAGGTCACCAACGAGGGCACCGAGGACATGCCGTTCTTTATTGGCGGTCATCCCGGCTTTAGGTGTCCGCTCGATGAGGGCGAGGCCTATACGGACTACGAGCTGCGCTTTGAGAAGGACGAGGCTGCGGAGCTCTGCACCGCCGTTCCCTCGACTGGATTGATTGACGTGGCAAACCGCTCCAAGAACCCCATGGTGGGAAAGACGCTGCCTCTGTCACATGAGCTCTTCGATTTTGCGGAGACCATCTTTGACGTGCTCGAGAGCCGTCAGGTCACGCTTTCCAAAAAGGGCGAGGACAAGGGCGTCCGCCTGAGCTTTGAGGGCTTCCCATATCTCATTGTGTGGAGCAAGCCCGAGGGCGATTTTGTGGCAGTTGAACCCTGGGGCGACCTTTCGACCTGCTCCGATGAGGACGACGTGCTTGAGCACAAGCGCGGCTGCCTTATCGCCAAGCCCAAGGAGACCGTCGTTCGCTCGTTCACGATTGAGATTCTGTAATTCCGTTTTGTCGACTCGTATCGCGAGGCACAAGGAGCCTGCGAGATAAGGAGCTAAAAATGATCCTCACCGTTACGATGAACCCGTCTGTCGATACGCGCTATCAGCTCGATGAGCTCGTCATCGACGACGTCAACCGTGTGACGCCCGAAAAGACCGCCGGAGGCAAGGGCCTTAACGTAGCCCGCGTCCTTGGTCAGTTGGGCGACGATGTTGTGGCAACCGGCCTGCTTGGTGGCCATATGGGCGCCTATATGGCCGAGCTCATGGACGCTAACGGCATTAAGAATGATTTTGTGCCCATCAAGGGCGAGACTCGCATTTGCCTCAACATCCTCCACGCCGGCAACCAGACCGAGCTGCTCGAGAGCGGCCCGACGATTGCCCCCGAGGAGCTCGATGCCTTTACCGCAAAGTTCGCCGAGCTTGCGAGCAAGGCCGACGTCGTCACCATCTCGGGTTCGTTGCCCCGCGGTGTCGAGGCAGACTACTATGCCAAGATCACGGGCATTGCCGAGAACGCCGGCGTCAAGGTGCTGCTCGATACCTCGGGTGCTTCGCTCGAGGCCGCCCTTAAGTCCGAAATTAAGCCCGAGCTGGTCAAGCCTAACCTGACCGAGATCAACGGCCTTTTGGGTACGAGCTTTACCACCGACGATGTGGACGAGCTCCGCGCCGCGCTCGCCTCTGATGCCCGCTTCTCCGATATCCCCTGGGTCGTCGTGTCCATGGGCGCTGCCGGCTCCGTTGGCTTCCACAATGGCCGTGCGTTCCGCGCAAAGACGCCCGATATCCCTGCCGTTAACGCCACGGGCTCTGGTGACTCCACTATCGCTGGCTTCGCGCATGCCATTGCTGCTGGCGCGGACGACGAGACGGTGCTGCGTACCGCCAACACCTGCGGCAAGCTCAATGCCATGGATCCTATGACTGGCCACTTGGTCATGGATCGTTGGGACGAGGTCTACAACGGCGTTGTCGTGACCGAGCTGTAGGAGCTTGTGCTGCGGCCCCGGCATCGCTTGCTAGCTCATGTCGACGACAAGTGCAGTAGCATTATGCCGGGGCACGACTCCGACTTTGTCGTGTTCAGTCCCGACCTTACCCTGGTCGAGACGTATGTGGGCGGCAACAGCTTTGGTAATGCGTTTGCCGAGTAGCCGCCAAGGAAACGATCCGAGAGGGGATTTAGATGATTTACGGTGCATTGGGCGATATCGAGGAGTATCGCGGAATGCTCAAGGGCCTCGACGTGCTGATCGACTGGCTCGAGGAGAACGACCCGGCGCAGCTCGAGGTCGGCAGCCATCCGATTCTGGGCGACAAGGTCTATGCGAACGTCATGGCTCCCACGACGCGTCCCGAGGCCGAGGCTCACTATGAGACGCATCAGCGCTATCACGACCTGCAGATCGATGTCGAGGGTCGCGAGGCCTTTAAGGTTGCCACGGGCAGCCTGACGTTGGTTCAGGAGTTTGACGAGAAGGACGACTACGATCTGGTCGATTCCGACGCTTCGATCGCCGGCGATCTTGCCGACGACAAGTTCGCGCTGTTTGTTGCCGGCGAGCCTCACATGCCCACGCTCGAGTTCCCGGGCGATGGCGCACAGCCGGTCAAGAAGATCTGCTTTAAGCTGCTTGCAGACGCTTACTGGGAGGAGTAGCGAGCTGCTCGGCTGAGCTGTCCGTCTGATGGTGTGATTCCCCTAGGGAAATCACACTAGGACCCCGCTAAGCGTATTCCCCTAGGGGAATCACGCTTAGCGGGGTTTTGTTTTTGAGTAGGGGGGCTGATGCCGTTACGATGCGTGGATTGGCGCATGCGCACTCAAAATCGGCAACAAAAAAGCCGCCCGAAGGCGGCTATCTTGTGCAATGGAGCCAGCGACCGGGCTCGAACCGGTGACCCCCGCTTTACGAGAGCGGTGCTCTACCAACTGAGCTACGCTGGCGGCCATGTGGTGACGCAACTGAGGCGTCAACGGCTGTCTATGATACGGGACATCGCACATCCGCGCAAGGGTTCTGACGGCTTTTCTCACTTTAAATGCACTAATATTGGAGACGTGATGTCTGCGGCGTCCATTTGGCGCTTGACCTGCTATTGAGCTGGTGGCCGACGTCCCGCTCATATGGGTCTCAAACAGAATGGGGCAGCCATGGCTCAACCCAAGATCCTTCTCACGCGTATCGATGACCGTTTCATTTACGGGCAAGACGTCGAACTGTGGAACGAGGCCGTGGGTTCCAACCTTGTCCTAATCGTCAACGATGAGATCGCGGCGGATTCGCGCCAATGGGCACCCATGAGGGTGGCGGCGCCAGAAGGCGTTTGGACGCGGTTTTTCTCGGTGCAAAGGACCATCGACATTATTCATACCGCAACGCCGCGCCAGTTGATTCTGATCATGGTGGCCTCGCCCGCCGATGCGCTTGTGCTGGTTAAGGACGGCGTGCCAATAACCAAGATCAGCATTGGCCATATGCAGGCAGGGGAGGGCAAGCACCCCATAACGCCCGCAGTCGCCGTAGACGGCGAAGATGTCGCCGCCTTCAAAGAGCTGCAAAAGCTCGGCATAGAACTAGAAATCCGCTACCTCCCCAGCTCCAATCCCGACCCCATCGGCAATCTGTTCAACTGATCCCTTGGGGACGGAGAAAAACGAATCATTTTGCCCTTGCGAGGGACGCGCGCGATGCTGCCTGTCAAAAACAATGCCCATTTACTACGTTTGATCGGCTATCGCCGAGCATGTCGAATTTGAGAAAAACAAAACCGCAGGTAGACGGCTCGCGCATTTAGCAAAAACCGGTGCATGGTCGAGCATCCCGGGCTAAACGTAGTAAATGGGCATAGTTTTGATATGTCACTCATACAGTCACAGCGAAAAAGAGCCCAAAAGATGAAAAAACGCCCGTCGGCGGTGGTGCCGGCGGGCGTTGCTGTGCGATATGTTGCGTTGTGGGCTTAGTGCCTCATAAAGTGGTACTCAATCACATTGCTGTAGGG
>DBFELT010000004.1:0-2535 GCA_048323995.1 Collinsella sp.
CAGGGCGACGCCCAGGACGGGCACGTTGGCGTAGGAGCACAGCAGGAAGCCCAGGAAGTAGAAGGGCACGAGCTGCTTGGTGAGCACCAGGCGGCCGAGCATGGCGAAGCCCATGGCCGGCAGGATGTTGGCGGCAACGCCAAAGCCAGCAAGAACAAAGTCGGGGATAAAGTCGAGCACGCCCTGGATAGCGTCAGCACCCAGATAGAACGACAGCGAGCACAGCAGGAACGCCATGATGATGCCGGTTAAACCGATCAGGAAGTGCATCGCATAGACACCCTTAAGGTTGCCCTGGCCGGAGAAGACATCAGCGCGGTCAACCAGGATCGGCAGGGCGGCGTTGAGGATGTTCTTGATGGCAAGGCACAGCGTGGCGATGGGCATGGCAAGCGCGATGGCTGCCTCGGTGCTCTGGCCCAGCTGGATAGCGAAGGCGCAGGCGAGCACGCCGCCGATCGTCTCATCAGGCGGCACGTAGGCGCCGATGGAGATCGAGCCCATGAACAGCAGCTCCAGACTCGCACCGATCGCGAGGCCGGACTGCAGGTCCCCCAGCACCAGACCCACGAGCGGGCACAGGACGATGGGGCGGAACGCATAGAGCGTACCGAGCTGGAAGTCGAACTTACCAAATGCGGCGATAAGTCCGATGAGGATTGCTTGGGTAAGCATACATCCCCCTTTCCTAATAGGACACTACGAAGAGCTCAGACTCTTCGAATTCAAACGCCTAGAGCACGCTGGCGCAGTCAACCTTGGGGTCATCGGCCAGGGGTCGAATCTCGACCTCAACGCCACGATCCAGCATCTCGCGCACATCGGCTTCCTCGGCTGCGGTCAGGAAGATCTGACGAGAGACCTGACGAGCATCGGGGCGCTTCTCGTCCTTGGGCTTGGTGTTGCCCAGGTTGACCGACTTAATCTGCGGGCAGCCCTCAACAAGCTGCTTTGCCTCAGCGATAGTGGCAACGCAGATGATCATCTTGTACTTGTCGGTCACGCCCGAGTTGATAGCCTCGATGGCATTCGCCATATCCTTGATGACGAGCTTGCAGCCGCCAGGCTTGCCCATCTTGAGCGTCGTCTTCCACACCGGGTCGTTGGCGACCTTATCGCCCACGCAGAAGATGCAGTTGGAGCCAAGGCCCTGAACCCAGGAAACTGCGACCTGGCCATGAAGCAGGCGATGGTCAACGCGAAGTAGCTGAATCATAATGTGACCCCCCAAAGGTCTTGTGCCGTCATACGGCGTGTCAGTAGGTGCTGCGGATTAGAACTCTTCCTCCTCCTCGTCATCGACCAAAAGATCGTTGACAAACTTCACGCGCGTATCGTCCGCAGCGACGATGGCGCGAATCGTCTCCTCAACCGGCGCCGACTCGTCAGAGAACAGCAGCTGGATGAGCAGAGGAAGGTTCATGTTGGTAACGAGGTACGTGCGGGGACGCGTCTGGACGATCTTGGTGAACTCGTTGTTGACGCTGCCGCCAAAGAGGTCGGTGCAGACAACGACATCATCGTCGGCAGACATGCCTGCCAGCAGTTTTTGGGCCTCCTCGGCCACGTCCATGCGGCCATCGACGAACATCGAAAGATCGTGGACGTTGTCGCGAGCGCCCGAGAGCAGCTCGACGCTCTCCTTGATGCCGGTAGCGAAGTGCGCATGGCTGGCGATGATGTACTGTCTCATTCTGTGTTCCTCTCAATAGCCCGGCACGTTCCCGCACCCGTTTTCTTTAGTAGTCGAACTGGTGATAGTAGCGACGATACTTGAGGTTGTGCTTGGTGACCGTCTCGTAGTAGCGAGCCAGGCGGTCGGTAACGAGCACCGTCAGAATCCACGGGGAGACGATGACGCGGAACTCGTCGTCAAGGCCGGGGATCGCGAACTCGGCGGTGTCGATGATGTTGATGTCGGTGTCGCCGGTCACGCCGCGGGTCAGGAACGCGCGGGCGCGCTCGTCGAGCTTGCGGTTCTCGTCCTCGCCCATGAACAGGAACACGGGGACGCCGGGCTCCACGAGCTCGAGGGTGCCGTGGAAGAAGTCGGCCGAGGTGATGTAGCGGGTGCGCTTCCACTGCATCTCCTCCAGGATGCACATCGAGAACAGGATGGTCTCGCCCCACAGGGCGCCGGAGCCGATGAACATGGTGTAGGGGGCCAGGGCGTACTTCTTGGCGAGCTCCTCGGCGCGCGGCTCGAAGCGCTTGCGGATGTCGAGCATGTCCTTCCAGATGTCCTTGGTCTGCTCGATAAACAGGTCGAACTTGGGGAAGCAGCCGCGGCGGTTGAGCAGGCGCAGGCCGAAGCAGTCGGCGAGGTAGTAGCCCTTCTCGCAGCCGCCCGAACCATGGTCAGAAGCCATGGCGACGCAGTTCTCGGCACCCACGGCCTGGCCGATGAGGCCCTCGGGCTTGGTCATGGCGTAGACGCGCACGCCCATGTCCTTCATCTTCTTGACGGCCTCGAGGACCTCGGGGGTGGTGCCGGACTCGGAGGCGGTGAGCACGACGGACTTCTCGGTCATGCGC
>DBFELT010000005.1:0-69552 GCA_048323995.1 Collinsella sp.
TCTCTGCCCTGCGGGTTCGGCGATGTCACAACGGGCAATGATTAATCTGAAAAAAGATGGTGCGCGGTCTATTGGCCGCGCGTTGTGCGTGGATAAGAAAAGGGCCCAAGGTTTGTGCCTTGGACCCTAAAGGGTTGATGAACTGGCTTAAGACTCGGCCGTGATTGTTAGAACTTGACGGTCGGGGCCTGGCGGGCTGCTTCGGCGGCCTCGAAGCCCTGGCGCTCCTTAAACTGGAAGATGCCGGCAAAGATGACAGCCGGGAACGTCTGAATGGCGTTGTTGTAGCTGAGCACGCAATCGTTGTAGCTCTGGCGTGCGTAGCTAATCTTGTTCTCGGTATCCTCGAGCGATGCCTGCAGCTGCGTAAAGTTGGTGTTTGCCTTAAGATCGGGATAGGCCTCGGCTACGGCGAAGAGCTGACGCAGCGCACCGGTCAGCACGTTGTCGGCTTCCATCTTGGCCTCGGGCGTGGTGGCCTTGACGGCGGTGTTACGCGCGCTGATCACGGCGGAGAGCGTCTCCTGCTCGTGCTTGGCGTAGCCCTTGACGGTCTCGACCAGGTTGGGGATCAGGTCGTTGCGGCGCTGCAGCTGCGTATCGATGTTCTGCCAGGCGTTATCGATGCGGTTACGCTTGGTGACCATGTTGTTGTAGATGCCGGCGATGGCGCAGACAATCACAATGACAACAACGATGCCGATGATGACGGTAATCATGATGTCTCCGTTTCGAATGGCCGCGGCGGCATGCGCCAGCTGCCGTTGGTATAACGCTACTAGTATACCCGCAACGTTTTGCCGTGCCGAACTTTCCGGCAAGCGTTATGTTTTCGGCGGGGTTGGCACCGGGGCAAAGCGCGCGAGGTACAGGTGTAAGATATGCGACAGATTGACGAGTGTTGTCTTTGCCCTGAGGATGGCGATACCAGTGGACCTTCGCATTAAGAAAACCTACCGCGCCCTGTTCGATGCCTTCACCGAGCTTCTCGAGGAGCATCGTTTTGAGGACCTGACGGTTGCCATGCTGTGCGACCGCGCCATGATTCGCCGCACGACGTTCTACAAGCACTTTCGCGACAAGAACGATTACTTTGCCTTTTATATCGATGAGCTCATGTCGGGCTTGCCGCAAAAACAGCCCGATGAGGCCGGCGCAGTGTCTGCCGAGGACGTGCGCGCGCTTCGGCACGCGATTTTGGACGATGCCATGGATTTGATTCTGACGCACGAGCGGCTCATGGATAACATTTTGGCAAGCAGCATGTCGGGCATGTTGACCAACGTTATTTGCGACCGCATTGCCCGCTCCATCCGCGAGCGTGTGATGAACGTGCTTGCCGAGGATGCCCTGGCCCCCGTGTCACTCGAGACGACGTCTGAGTTTGTCGCCGGCGGTATTATTCGACTTTTCACGATATGGTGGGAGTCGGGTCACGATCTTGAGCGTCGACCTGAGATAGCCGACGTGGTCGATGCGCTGTTTGAGCGGACCATGACACCGGTGCATCACTAGAAGTGGCGGAGAGAGGGGGATTCGAACCCCCGGAACGCTCTCGCGCTCAACGGTTTTCAAGACCGCCGCATTCAACCGCTCTGCCATCTCTCCGTGAGTCGTAATGATAGCATCGTTTTGAATTTGCAACAGGGAAGGCGAACGATGACGATCACCGAAATCGACGAGAAGTTCATGCGCGAGGCGCTGGCCGAGGCGCGCGCCGCCGCGGCGGTGGGCGAGGTGCCCATCGGAGCCGTAGTGGTGCGCGCGGGCGAGATTGTCGCGCGGGCGCATAATCGTCGCGAGCTCGACCAGGATCCTTCGGCTCATGCCGAGTTTGCGGCCGTGTGCGCTGCAGCCCAGGCGCTTGGACGCTGGCGCCTTTTCGACTGTACGGTTTATGTGACGTTGGAACCCTGCTGCATGTGCGCGGGCCTTATGGTCAACGCGCGCGTGGGGCGCTGCGTGTATGGCGCGAGTGATGCCAAGGCGGGCGCGCTGGGTTCGCTGTATGACCTGAATGCCGACTCGCGCCTGAATCATCGGTTTAACGTGACGGCTGGGGTCCTGGCGGATGAATGCCGCGAGCTGCTGAGTAGCTATTTTGGCGGTCTGCGCGGAGCGGGCGGCGCTGATTGCGGTTGTGGGGCCGATCTTGAAGCACACGCCGCTCACGCCGCAGCGCTTGCAGGTGCCGGTGAGGATGCTGGCACGGCGGTTGACTTTGGTCCTGCGTGCCGCCGACCCCGCCGTGTGCTGTTGGCGATCGACTCCTTTAAGGGCAGCGTTTCGAGCGCGCAGGCGGAGGCGGCGGTTGCCGAAGGCGTGCGCCGCGTTTGGCCCGATGCCGAGGTGCGCGCATTGCCGCTGGCAGATGGTGGCGAGGGAACGCTCGATGCCGTTGCCGCCTGCGGTGGCGAGCTCTCAACCTGCGAGGTCGCAGGGCCCTTGGGCGACCGCGTGTCTGCCCGGATGCTGGTTGATGTCGAGCACAAGTCCGCGGTCATCGAGATGGCCGAGGCGGCCGGCATTGGGTATTCGCCTTGTACGGAGTCGGCGGCGTTGGCGGCCACAACCTATGGCGTGGGCGAGCTCATGCTTCGCGCGGTTCGCATGGGCGCAAAGACACTCTATATTGGTCTGGGCGGCAGCGCCACCAACGACGGTGGCGCCGGCATGCTGCAGGCGCTGGGCGCGCGTGTGGTCGATGATCAGGACTGCGATGTCGCCCCCGGTCTTGCCGGCCTTGAGCAGGTGGCGAGCGTTGATTTGGCGCCCGCGCTGCAGGCTTTGGATGATGCTCGCATCGTTGTGCTTTCGGATGTCGAGAATCCGCTCGTGGGGCGTCGAGGCGCACTGGCGGTGTTTGGCGGGCAGAAGGGCCTGCCGGCGGATGATGTCGAGGTGCTGCGCAGATACGACGGCTGGATGGTCGGCTACGGTCGCTTGCTCGATGCGGCGATTGCCAGAGCTCGAGCCCAGGGGTTGTTGCGCACACCCGAGGGCGCACGGACATTTGGCTCGGTGCTCGGTGTACCCGGCGCGGGCGCTGCCGGTGGCTTGGGCGCGGCGTTGCTGGCGCTCGGCGCGGAGCTACGCTCGGGTGTGGAGACGGTGCTCGACCTCGTGGGGTTTGACGAGCGCGTGCGCGATGTCGACCTGGTCATAACGGGCGAGGGCAATATGGACGAGCAATCCGCCGCCGGTAAGGCACCGGTGGGTGTGGCTCGTCGTGCGAAGCGATATGGCAAGCCGGTGGTCGCCGTCGTGGGCGGTCGCGCCGTCAACCTGGACGCGGTATATGGGCAGGGTATTGACTTGGTTTTGCCGATTTGCCGCAAGCCCATGGACCTGGAACGGGCACTCGATTCGCAAGAAGCCACAACCAACCTCATCTGTGCCGGCGAGGCAGCCGCCCAATCCTACGACCTCGCTCGCCTCTAAGGCCTATCTCCCTATAAGTTGCGGTGAAATACGGAGTGTTTTTGCCTTTAAGGTGCCAATTCAGTCCGTATTCCACCGCAACTTCGAGAATGTCCATTCGAGGTTGGCTGCCTTGTGCCTTGGGTCGGACCGCCTGCCACGAAACGTGGCCATCTACTACGTTAAACCGGCCACCCTCGACCATTCCGGAATTTGCAAAACAAAACCGCAGGTAGAAAGCTTGCCGATTTTCGAAAAAGTCGGCTATGGTTGACCCCTGTGGCCTAAACGTAGTAGATGGGCCCTTTCTGTGGTGCGGCACCAAGCCGGTCATTTTGGGATGGGACTATTTTGACTACTCATTGGCTGCTCTGGCAATCGGGCTGCAAAAGTAGTCAAAAAAGCTCCGTCCCAAATTAGCTACCTTGCTCTGGCGGGCGGGAGCAGGTAAGATATACCGAGCGCCTAGCGCGTTCGATGGGTTCGGATGACGACATGTTCCGAATCTGGTCAGGTCCGGAAGGAAGCAGCCATAAGGAGCCTCTGTCGGGCATCCGAATCCATCGAGCGCACGGGCGTTTTTTGGTGCCGCGACATGGCCCGGCCGGCGGCGAGGTATTTGGTGTCTCGCTGGTCCTCGGCTTCGCCTGCGGGATCGCTCGACTACCAAACACCTCGCCGCCGGTCGGGCCCCGTCGTTCAAAAATCACCCGTAAAGGCGCGTTTATCTAATTAAATCTATCCCTTGCGGAATGCGGCTTGCTGGTGTTGTCTGGGCATTGAAGGCTATGTGGTTCAAGAGGCGGCGGTGCTGTTGCTTGAATTTTTACAGTTAAAGAGGCCCGTTTCCCTGGGTTGGGGAAACGGGCCTCTTTTTGTCTCTGGGTTTGTGGATTGGCGAAGGTAGTATGCTTTGGCGGCTATTTTGAGTTCTTGAGGCGGCGTGTGGCTGTGGCGGTTATTCCGAGGCCTGCGGCGGCGACTGCTGCGAGTGCGATTGCGCTCGGCGCTGCATCGCCCGTGTTCGCGAGCTTGCCGGCGGTCGTATCTGCTTGCTTGCCGCTGCTCGAGTTCGCCTGCTTGGTGGAGCTTGGCGGGGTATTTTTGCCGGTCGCGGACGAGCCGGTGGGCTGTGTCGTCTCGGTCGGTTGCGCTGAGCCGGAGGGAGGTGTTGTCTCGGTGGGTTTTGTTATCTCGGGTGAGGCGGCCTTATCTGCTGCGGCTTTTGCCTCTTCGTATGCCTTGCAGGCATCGTCATAGGCCGTTTGCGCCTTTTTCAAATCGTCGAGGAGCGCATCTCGCTTGGCTATGTCCTCATCGATGTGGGCTTTAGCTTCCTCCGCCTCACTTTCGGAATCCTGAACCTGTCTTTCCTGGCTTTCGAGCCGGCGTCGGTAGGAGTGAAGATCATCTTCACAAGATTTCTCTCGCCTTTCTGCCGACATGATCTCACGTCGCAACTGCTTAATATGCTCTTTAGTAGCTGTGCTGGGCTCCTCGTCGCCGAGTGCTTCAAGTGCCTTATCTAATTCTGCCTGAAGGCCGCTTGTCCGG
Organism: Collinsella sp.; assembly: GCA_048323995.1. Classification (GTDB taxonomy): domain Bacteria; phylum Actinomycetota; class Coriobacteriia; order Coriobacteriales; family Coriobacteriaceae; genus Collinsella. Next base: position 4,975 of record DBFELT010000005.1, read on the forward strand.
CTGTGGGCCTCATCGTATTTGGCTTGGGCTGCATCGACGTTCGCTTGCATGGCGGGAAGGCGTTCCCTCCGTTTGGCGGCTTCCGTCACCACCATGTCGTAGATCTCTTGAAAAGCGGCAATGTCATCATCGATTGCCGCAAGTTTCTCGGGACTTGCGGCAACTTTTGCGGCCTCGAGGGTTTTGAGCGCTTCCTGCATGGCTGCATACGCTTTTTCTTTTGCGGCGGCCGCATCTTCCGTCTGCAAGGCAACTGCACCGGTGGGGGAACTGGTTTCTGCCGCAATTGCCGTTACGGGGGCGATTCCCGCGACAAGTGCCGCGGAAAGGGCGATGCCCACGGTTGCTCGTCTTGCTCTTCTTGCGAGAATGTCGTTCATCTCGGCACCTCATTTCAAGGGTCGGCGACTAACTTGGTAGCACTACTGTAAGTATATCAGGCGGTTTGCCCGCCATTGATCGGGCGTGCGCGTATACCCCTTGATTAACAGCCATTAAATCTATCCCTTAAGGAACGCGGCTTGCTAGTGTTGTCTGGGCATTGATGGCTACGTGGTTCAAGAGACGGCGGCATTACCATCTGTTTTTACAAGTAAAGAGGTCCGTTTCCCTGGGTTGGGGAAACGGACCTCTTTTTGTCTCTTGGCTTGTGGATTGGCGAAGACAATAACCGCTGGCAGCTATTTTGGGTTCCTGAGGCGGCGTGTGGCCGTGGCGGTTATTCCGAGTCCTGCGGCGGCGACTGCTGCGAGTGCGATTGCGCTCGGCGCTGCATCGCCCGTGTTCGCGAGCTTGCCGGCGGTCGTATCTGCTTGCTTGCCGCTGCTCGTGTTCGCCTGCTTGGTGGAGCTCGATGGGGCGTCTTTGCCGGTTGCAGGTGAGGCAACGGGCGGTGTCGCCTCGGCGGGTTGCGTCGAGCCGGAGGGAGGCACTGTCTCGGTCGGTTTCGTTATCTCGGGCGAGGCGGCCTTGTCTGCCGCGGCCTTTGCCTCTTCGTATGCCTTGCAGGCGTCGTCATAGGCCGTTTGCGCTTTTTTCAAATTGTCGAGGAGCGCATCTCGCCAGGCTGTGAACCGGTCGATATCGGCTTTATATTTCTCTACAGCACGTTCACAGTCATTAACTCGTCTTTCCTCTCTTCTGAGGCGGTACTGGAACTCGCGGAGCTCCGTTTCGCAATAGTTTACGTGCGTTTTTGCCGATATGATCTCACTGTGCAACTGCTTTATTTGCTGTTTAGTAGTTTCGACAAACTCCTCGTAGCCGAGTGCTTCGAGTGTCTTAAGCATCTCATGTTTCTTCTCTAATTCTGCCTGGAGCTCGCTTACCCGGTTGATGGCCCCGTCGTATTTGGCTTGGGCAGCATCGACGTCCGCTTGCATGGTGGGAAGGAGTTCCCTCCCTTCGGCGGCTTGCGCCGCCATCTTTTCGCGGTACTCTTGAAAACGGGTAATGTCATCATTGAATCTCGCAATTTTCTCGGGACTTGCGGCGTTTTTTGCGGCCTCGAGGTTTTTGAGCGCTTCCTGCATGGCTGCATACGCTTTTTCTTTTGCGGCGGCCGCGTCTTCTGTCTGCGGGGCGCCCGAATTGCCGTTGGTGGCGCTCGTCTGCGAAACGGCCGCACCGGTGGGGGAACTGGTTTCTGCCGCGATCGCCGTTGCGGGGGCGATTCCCGCGACAAGTGCCGCGGAAAGGGCGATGCCCACAGTTGCTCGTCTTGCTCTTCTTGCGAGAATGTCGTTCATCTCGGCACCTCATTTCAAGGGTCGGCGACTAACTTGGTAGCACTAATGTAAATATACCATGCTAGTTGACCCGACACTGGCTGGGTGTGCGCGTGCCTTTCCGCTTCTTTGGAAACCGAATCCCATTAGAAATGACGAGTTGTTTACGCTTCTTTTGGGCTCACCGTACTATCATGATTCGAATTGAGTGTGAATGATGATAGGGAGCGCCTTTTTATGATTGAGCTGCTCAGGCGTTTTGGTGGTAAGTTTCGCCGGTATATGGTGATTGGCCCTGCGTGCAAGTTGATTGAAGTGATCTTTGACCTGCTGACGCCGCTGGTGATTGCCCAGATGATCGATAAAGGTATCGGTGCGCACGACGTGAGTGCCGTCGTCCGCTACGGCATGGTGCTCGCCGCCATGGCTGTAATCGGCATCTCGTTTACGCTTGTTTGCCAGAAGATGGCGGCGCTCACCTCGCAGGGCATGGGTACTGACATTCGCGGCGCACTCTACCAGCACATCAACAAGCTGAGCTATGCCGAACTCGATCGCTTTGGCACGCCGTCGCTCATTACGCGTATTACCAACGACGTCAACCAGGTGCAGCTCGCCGTGGCGCTGGGCGTGCGCATGCTCATCCGCTGGCCTTTCCTGGCGGTGGGCTCCATGGTCGCGGCCCTTGCCATCGACCTTAAGCTCGGCATGATCTTTTTGATTTGCACGCCCGCCATCGGCCTGGTGTTTTGGCTTGTCATGGCGCACTGCATCCCGTACTACAAGCAGCTGCAGGCAAAGCTCGATCGCATCGCGCTTATTTGCCGCGAGGGGCTTTCGGGCGCCCGCGTGGTCCGGGCGTTTGTGCGCGAGGGTCACGAGCGCGAGCGTTTTGCCCAGGCGGCCGATGACCAGGCGCGTGTCGCGATCGCGGTGGGCAAGCTCTCGTCGATCCTCAACCCCGTCACGTTTTTGGTGATGAACCTGGGCGTGTGCGCCATCCTGTGGGTGGGCGGCATCCAGGTCAACGTGGGCGAGCTCACGCAGGGCCAGGTCATGGCGTTTGTGAACTACATGACGCAGACCCTGACCTCCATCGTGTACGTCGCCAACCTGGTCGTGGTCTTTACCAAGGCGAGCGCCAGCGCGTCGCGCATCAATGAGGTGCTCAACTGCGAGCCGAGCATCACCGACGAGGGCAACCAGCCGGTCGCGCTGCCCGAGCCGAGCGAACTGGCGGGTGGTGCTGCTCCAGTCCCCGCACTGAGCTTTGACCATGCGAGCTTCTCGTTTGGCGCCGGCGCGGCAAATGCCGTGAGCGATGTGACTCTGGAACTGCCGCTGGGCAAAACGCTCGGCATTATCGGTGGCACGGGCAGCGGCAAGTCCACGCTCGTCTCGCTTATCCCGCGCCTGTACGATGCGGGCACCGGCAGCGTGTGCGTGATGGGTGCCGACGTGCGCGCTTGGCCGCTCGACCAGCTGCGCCATGTGGTTGCGACTGTTCCGCAGCGTGCGTCGCTGGTGAGCGGCACTATCCGCAGCAACCTGACCTGGCGCGACGAGGCGGCAACCGACGAGGATCTTTGGGCGGCGCTCGATATGGCGCAGGCGAGCGAGTTCGTGCACAACAAGCCCCAGGGCCTCGACGCCCCGGTCGAGGCGGGCGGCAAGAACTTCAGCGGCGGACAACGTCAGCGCCTGACCATCGCACGTGCCCTGGTGGGCGCTCCGCAGGTCCTGATCATGGATGACTCCGCGTCGGCGCTCGACTTTAAGACTGACGCGGCGCTTCGCCATGCCATTCGCGAGCGCAGCGTGCGCGGTGCCGCCGAGGGCGGGCTGCCGCTGACGACTGTCATCGTGAGCCAGCGCGTCTCGACCGTGCGCGATGCCGACATGATCTGCGTACTCGACCACGGCTCGGTTGCGGGCCTGGGCACGCATGACGAGCTGTACGCGACCTGCCAGCTCTATCGCGAGATCTGCCAGTCGCAGCTGCGCCGCGAGGAGCTCGAGGGCCAGCAGGGGAGTGTGGCGCCCACGTCCGTCCCAAGTCCCGCGTCCGCCCCGGCTGCCCCGGCATCCACTTGCGCAAAGGAGGGCTGCTAAATGAATCCGTACACTTCCTCCGGTTCGGTCGCCACGATGACGGCCAACGTGTCCGGTAACGATAACCTCAACGACCTGGGCGACGGTCCGCGCCAGCCCGGCGACCCTGAGCGCTATCCCGTGGGTGCGGTGACCCGCCGCCTGATGGGCTACGTCCGTCCGCATCGTATCTCGTTTACGGCGTCGTTTGTGAGTGCCGCCGTCTCGGTGGTCCTGCAGCTCTACACACCCATCCTCATTGGCGAGGGCATCGACCTGATCGTTGCCGCGGGCCAGGTGGACTTCGATGCGCTGCTGCCGCTCGTTACCAAACTCGCGCTCGTCGTGGTGGGAGCTGCGGCCTTCCAGTGGCTGCAGGGCTACTGCGTCAACCGCCTGTCCTACGAAACGGTGCGTGACATGCGCGTGGAGGCGAGCGACAAGCTCAGCCGCATGCCGCTCAGCTTTATCGACAGCCATGCCCACGGCGACCTCATGAGCCGTGTGGTCAACGATGTCGACCAGGTGGGCGACGGTCTGCTGCAGGGCTTTACCCAGCTTTTCACCGGCGTCATCACCATCGTGGGCACGCTTGCGTTTATGCTTTCCATCAACCTGACCATGACGCTCGTGGTGGTGCTCGTCACGCCGCTTTCCATTTTTGCAGCCGGCGCCATCGCCAAGCTCTCCAACAAGAGCTTTACGGCACAGCAGCGTATTCAAGGGCAGCTCGGTGGTCATATTGAGGAGTACGTAGGCGAGCAGAAGCTTGTCGACGCCTTTGCCTACGGCCCGAACGCCCAAGCGCGCTTCGCTGCCCTCAATGCCGAGCTCTACACCGCGGGTGAGCGCGCGCAGTTTATGGGTTCGCTCTCCAACCCCGGTACGCGCTTTATTAACAACATCATCTATGCCGTGGTCGCTGTGATCGGCTGCGTGGGCGTGATCACGGGCGTGCCCGCGGCGCTTACGGTGGGCGGCGTGCAGATTTTCCTGTCCTATGCTAACCAGTACACCAAGCCGTTCAACGAGGTCACCAACGTCATTACGCAGATCCAGACGGCGTACGCCTCGGCGCGCCGCATGTTCGCGCTGCTCGATGCACGCGAGCAGGAGCCCGATGCGCCAGATGCCGTTGAGCTTGCCGCCCCGCAGGGCGAGGTGACCTTTGAACACGTGGACTTTAGCTACGTTCCCGACCGCAAGCTGCTGCAGGACATCTGCATCGAGGCTAAGCCCGGCATGCGTTTTGCCCTGGTCGGTCCTACGGGCTGTGGCAAGACAACGCTCATCAATTTGCTGCTGCGGTTTTACGATATCGATGCCGGACGCATCATGGTCGATGGCCGGTCTTCGCGTGATTACACGCGCGCGAGCCTGCGCCGTGCCTTTGGCATGGTGTTGCAGGATACGTGGCTGTTCGAGGGCACGGTGGCGGATAATATCGCCTACGGCTGTCCCGACGCCACGCGCGAGCAGGTCATCGAAGCCGCCAAGCGCGCGCACGCGCACAAGTTTATCGTGCAGCTACCAGGCGGCTACGATACGGTAATCGGTGAGGACGGCGGCACGTTTAGCCAGGGCCAAAAGCAGCTGCTGTGCATTGCGCGCGTCATGCTCACCGACCCGGCTATCTTGCTGCTGGACGAGGCGACCTCGAGTATCGACACGCGCACCGAGCTGCAAGTGCAGGCGGCATTCGACGAGCTCATGGCCGGTCGCACGAGCTTTGTCGTAGCGCACCGCCTGTCGACGATTCGCAACGCCGACTGCATTCTGGTCATGCGCGACGGCGAGATTATCGAGCGCGGCACGCACGACGAGCTGCTGGCGGCAGGCGGCTTCTACGCCGAACTCTACCGCAGCCAATTCGCCCAGTGAGCACGGCCGTGGGGCAAATTAATCAATCGACAGACGGTGGTTTACATCTGTCACGTTAGTACTAAGATATTCATCTAATAAATTGCATTAGTGGCTTTAGTTTTGGGGGAAACGAGCAACGTGACTATGACATGCTCTTTGGTGGTCAACAGCAAGAGCGGTAATACCAGGATGGTTTCGGGCGCGATCAAGCGCGCTCTGCAGGCTGCGGGCGTTGAGTTTGTCCATGCCGCGGCATTGAGCGACGATGCGGATGCAGATCAGGTTGCGCTCGAGGCGCAGGGCGCCTGCGCGGCCGACACGGTGCTCGTCGGTTTTTGGTGCGACAAGGGCGCGTGCACACCTTCGGTCGCGGCGTTGCTCTCCGCTTTGCACGGCAAGCGCGTCTTCCTGTTTGGCACCTGCGGTTTTGGCGCCGACCAGAGCTATTACCAGCAGATTATTGATCGCGTAACTTCTAATTTGGCTGGGGATGCCGAGCTTGCGGGCTGGGCGATGTGCCAGGGCAAGATGGGCCCCGCGGTCAAGCAGCGCTACGAGGCCATGCTCGAGCAAGATCCCGACAACGCGCGCTATAAGATGCTGCTCGACAACTGGGTTGCCGCGAAGGACCATCCCACCAAGGAAGATCTGGATAACATGGCCGCAGCCGCCAAAAAGGCCGTGCTGGGGGAGTAGCTTCGCCGTTCGCGGTGCCGCGCGTTCAATCGTACAAACGTGAAAGCCTCGAGATTCTCGAGGCTTTTTTCTTGACACGAGGTCGCTCCGTGGCAAGCGTTTGGGGTGGCATTTTCCATCACCCCGATGACGAGGCCGTTCTGGACAACACGCTCGCATATGTTCGCTGGATGTATTCAGAGTGGGACGGGCTTTCCGGATGGATGGGGTTTCGGAAAGTGCGTCCCAGAATTTGCCTTTGGAGTGGGATGCAGTTTCCCAACGGAGCCACAAGCGGAAACAGCATCCCATTCCGGACGTGAATTCTGGGACACGGTTTCCGGATGCAAAAAAAGCCACATGACGTGGCCTTCAACTTATATATGTTGCGGATACCCCTATGACAAGCCACGCTCCAACAACAGGGCGTCTGTCCGGGCGGAGGTATGTAAGGTTCATCGCGAGTTCCGCACGCAAAGGGGGCCACTTAATGTGGCCCCCGTCTTGCGCAGGACTGTCCGAGCAGGGAACCTTATATGTCTCCGCCCGGACAGACGTTTCAGTTATGAACTCGCAGCTGGTCGCTACTTGATCTTGGTCGTACCCGGTGCCAGGTTGGGGTCGGTCTCGTTGGCCTCGGTCTGGAAGTGCTCGGTGTACACGTTCTTGCCGTCGCGGAACATCTCGTAGTACTGCATCTTGGCGTAATCTTCGCGCGCCTTGGTGGCGGCTGCGGCATCGGCGTCGTCACCGGTGACGTTGGAGGAAAGCGCCCAGCGCAGGCTGGCGTCCTCGTAGCCCACCGAGTTGATAGCGGGCAGCGACTCGCGCAGCGTCATGTGCGCCTTCTGGTAGTCGGAAAGCGGGGCGCCGATCAGCTGCATAAGCTGGGTGGACAGGTAGTTGGTGGACAGGTCGTCGACCTCGCTCGTCTGGTCACAACCGGCAACGTCGTAGTTAGCCCAAATGATGTAGTCGGTCTGCCACAGGCGCTCCTGATGCGTGGCATCGTCTTCGCCGGTAAACCACTTATCGTTGAACTTGGACGGGAAGAACGGCTGGTGGTCGCCCCAGAACACCACGACCACCTTACGGTCGAGCTTGCTCAGGGCGTTGAGGAAGTAGCGAAGCGCCTGGTCGGACTGCTCGATGCACGAGACATACTCGTCGACATCGGAGAGCGTGCCGTCCTCGACGGTCTTGGCGTCCAGATCGGTCGTGTCGATGTTGAGGTGCATCTGCTTGTCGACCGGCAGCAGGCCCGTATCGTAGCCCGAGTGGTTCTGCATGGTCACGTCGAAGATAAACTGCGGATCGGCGTTCTGGTCGAGCAGCTCAAGAATCTTGTCGTAGGTAGCCTGGTCGGTCACCATGCCGCGCAAGGTGTCGGCTCCCTGGAAATCGTTGATGGACAGGAACTGGTCAAAGCCAAAGTCCTTGTAGACGTTCTCGCGGTTCCAGTTGGTTGCGTGATTGGGGTGCATAGCCGTGGTGGAATAGCCGAGCGATTTGAACTGCTCTGCCAGGTTCCCGGTCGTTTCCATGTTGTAGATGGTGTAGGGGTACACGCCCGAGCCCAGGTTGGCCATGGAGTTGCCGGTCATAAACTCAAACTCGGTATTGGCGGTGCCGCCGCCGTAGGCGCTCACGTAGAGCTTGCCGCGGCTGAGGCAGTCGGACAGGCTCTTAAAGTACTGCGGACCCTCGTAGCCGGCGCGCATGTTCTGGTAGATCGACAGATCCGAGAACGTCTCGTTCATGATGGCGATGACCGTGGGCTTCTCGCTGTCGAACTGCTCCTGGGCGGCGGCGCGCTCGTCGCTCTTGGCCGCGTCGGACTTGTCGTAGGCCTTGGCGTACTTTTTGAGCGTGGCCTTGGCATCGTCGACGGAGTAGTCGGCGGGTTTGGGCGGCTTGATGGACTGTGCCGCACTAATAAAGGCAGGCAGGTAGCCCTCGCGCCAGTAGCTCTCGAGCGGACGCCAGGTGTAGACGGTGATGCCGAGAGTGTTGTAGTAGTCGATGAGCGTAACATGCGCGGTCACACCGCCCAGGCACAGCACGGCCACGAGCAGGTTGGTGAGCAGCATGCGCTTGGCGTTGGCGGCGCCCTTCTGACGGTGCGGTGCCACCAGGCCAGCGTACTCGCACAGCAGCATGGCGATGGCGGTAAAGCCCATGGACAGCACGCAGAACAGCGAGATGGAGAAGGTGTAGCCGGTGCCGGCGACCGCGGCGGCGGTGGAGATGGCCGAAAGGTCGCCCGGCTGGATGGGCATGGACTTAAACGTGATAACGAAGAACTCGGCAATGCCCAGGATAAAGAGGGCAAAGGCCAGGACCGCGGGGGCTGCGCCGTGGCGCTGGAATAGGAAGAACAAGCCGACCATGAGCGTGGTGATGATGGCCCACTCGAGCAGGATGCACAGGGGGTAGACCCAGGTAAAGTCGTGGTTGGACGATACCTCCATGCCCAGCAGCGCAAAGACGCCGGCGAGCAGCAGGCACAGGACGGCGGCGACGAGCGGTTTGCCCACAAAGGCGCCGCGCAGGCGGGCGAGCTTGCCGGTGGGGGCGGGGGCGTCGGGCGCGGCGAACGCAAAGACGCGCGGGGCGATGCGGTCGCGTGCGATGCTGGCCCAAGCGCAGCCGGTGAGGATGGCGTTGGTCAGGATGAGCATCACAAAGGCGAGCGGCTCGTTTTGAGCGACGAGGCCCACGGCGCCCCAAATAGTCAAAAAGACCTGGAACAGGCCGAAGGCGACGCTCCACCCAAGAGCGCTTTTGGCAACGGTGCCCGACTGAGCGCGAATGGCCTTGGCCTCGCGCAAGACAAGGTAGACGGTCGCCGCAAGACCGACGAGCGAGATGGCGGCAGCGAACATGCTGAGACTCCTCACAAACTAAAACGTACGAAAGCGGGGGTTTACCCGATTGTTACCAAGATATGCGCTGCAATTGGTGTCTGCGCACAACAACCAGCCATATTAACGCGCACGTGTGGCGGTGTGGCGCAATGTAGTGGCGACCTGCGCGATAATGGACGGGAATTACACGGAAACGTAAAGGCTTCTTAAAGAATTAGCGAGGATGAGGCGATGAACGAGCAGGTTTGCACCAAGGCTGTGGATACGAACGGCTATCCGGTCGAGACGACGGGCAATGCGGTGCTGGACACGTTGGAGCACCGTTCCTCCACGCGTGCCTTCGCGCGTGATGACGACGACCGTCCCGTGGCGGTGACCGACGAGCAGCGGGCGGCAATTTTGCATGCGGCGAGTCGCGCGCCGTCGGCGGGCGCCATGATGATGTATTCCATCGTGAGCATTCGCGAGCAGGCTACGCTGGATCGTCTGGCCGACCTGTGCGACCACCAGCCCATGATCGCCAAGGCGCCCTGGGCACTTATATTTGTGGTCGACTATGCCAAGTGGATCGATCTGTTTGAGCACGTGGGCTGCTTTGAGCCCGAGTTTGTCGAGCGCACGGGCAAGGCGCCCCGCCGTGCACCGGGTTTGGGTGACTTTGCCATCGCGGCCCAGGACGCCGTGATCGCTGCGCAAAACGCCGTGGTCGCCGCCGAGGCCCTGGGCCTGGGGAGCTGCTACATCGGTGATATCGTCGAGAATGCCGAGGAAGTGGCCGAGCTGCTCGATCTGCCTCCGTATACCATGCCGCTGTCGATGCTCATCATCGGCACGCCCCGTAAGGAGCGTCCGGCCATTGCGCATCCCGTGGTGAACCTGGTGCACGAGGAGCGCTACTGCCGCGCCGATGCTGCGACTATGGACGCGCAGGTAGCCGAGATGGACGCGATGTTCCGTCCGCATGCCCGCGTGGTGGGGGAGCGCGTCGTGGACATCTATACCCGCAAGCACACGAGTCCCTTTATGGCCGAGATGAGCCGCTCCATGGAGTGGTGGTTCAAAAATTGGCTTGGAAAATGACGAATGTGACAAAGGGACAGTCCCTTTGCCGCATTCCATATCGCCGCGGTAGCCTAAAGACTGTATAAATCTTTATCTAGCTGGGAAAACAGTGCATTAAAACATGGGCCGATTACCTATAATCCCTTCGAACATTAAAGTTGGGAGGAAACCGGCTTATGGAACAAAAGGCCAAGGAGGCAGCCTCGCACGCTGCGATTCCTGTGAGCATCTCGGCGATGCTCGTCACGCTGGGCGTGGTGTATGGTGATATCGGCACCAGCCCCATGTATGTAACCAAGGCGCTCGTTGCCGGCAACGGCGGCATCGGAAGCGTCACGGAGGAGTTCGTGCTCGGCGCGCTCTCCCTTGTCGTGTGGACGGTCACGCTGCTGACCACCATCAAGTATGTGCTCATCTCGCTGCGCGCCGATAACCATGGTGAGGGCGGCATCTTTGCCCTGTACAGCCTGGTCAAGCGCTGCGGCAAGTGGCTTATCATCCCCGCCATGCTGGGTGGCGCCGCGCTGCTCGCCGACGGCATCCTGACGCCGGCCGTTACCGTTACCACGGCCATCGAGGGCCTGCGCACTATCCCGGCGGTCCATGCCGTGCTGGGCGATGATCAGGGCCGCGTCGTCGCCATTACGCTCGCCATCATCATCGCGCTCTTCTTGGTACAGCGCATCGGTACGGCCAAGATCGGTCACGCCTTTGGCCCCATCATGACGCTGTGGTTCCTGTTCCTGGGCGGCACGGGTCTGTTCTTTGTCTTCCAGCACCCCGCCGTGCTGCTGTGCCTCAACCCGGTGCGCGGCATCGCCTTTTTGCTGAGCCCCAACAACCACGCGGGCATCATGATTCTGGGCAGTTGCTTCCTCGCCACCACCGGTGCCGAGGCGCTCTACTCCGACATGGGCCACGTCGGCCGCGGCAACATCTACGCCACCTGGCCGTTCGTTAAGTGCTGCCTGCTGCTTTCCTATATGGGCCAGGGCGCTTGGCTTATGAACAACGCTGCCAACCCCGAGCTCATGGGCATTGCCGATCTCAACCCGTTCTACCAGATGCTCGCCCCGGGCCTGCGCCCGTTTGCCGTAGGCCTTTCCACCGTCGCGGCCATCATTGCCTCGCAGGCGCTCATCACCGGCGCATTCTCGCTGGTGTCCGAGGCCAGCCGCCTGGACCTCATGCCGCACATGCAGGTCTTCTACCCTGCCGAGACCAAGGGCCAGCTCTACATCCCCATGGTCAACAACGTCATGCTTGTCGGCTGCGTCATCGTGGTGCTGCTGTTCCAGAACTCGGCGCATATGGAAGCCGCCTACGGCCTTGCCATTACGCTGACTATGATGTGCACCACGCTGCTGCTCTTCTTCTACCTGCACGAGGAGCGCAAGCTCAAGGTTGCTCCGTGGATCTTCGCGGCCTTCTTCCTTTTGCTCGAAGGCTTCTTCTTCGTGAGCTCGCTCACCAAGTTCTTCCACGGCGGCTATTTCACCATCCTCATGGCTGCACTCATCATGGGCATTATGGTGTGCTGGTACAACGGCACGGCGGTCGAGCAGCGCCAGTTTACGCTGCTGCCGCTGCGCAGCTACCTGCCGCAGCTCAAGCGCCTGCGCGACGACGACCGTTACGAGCGCATGAGCGACAACGTCGTGTACCTGACCAAGGACACCCATACCGACTACATCGACCGCGATATCGTCTATTCGATCTTGGACAAGCATCCCAAGCGCGCCCGCGCCTGGTGGTTTGTGAATGTCGAGACCATGGACGAACCGCACACCTTTGCCTATTCGGTCGAGACGTTCGGCACCGACTACGTGTTCCGCGTGCATCTGTACCTGGGCTACAAGATTAACCAGCGCGTCAATGCCTATCTGCGTCAGGTCGTTCAGGACCTGGCTGCCACCGGCGAGCTGCCGGCGCAGACGCATGACTACTCGGTCTACAAGGATCCGGGCAACATCGGTACGTTCAAGTTCGTCCTGATTCGTAAGCTTCTGGCGCCCGAAAGCGATGTGGAGCCGAGCGAGCGTACGGCCATCACGCTCAAGTACATCATCCGCCGTGCCGCCGGCACGCCCGCACGCTGGTACGGCCTGGAGAACTCCAACGTGAGCTTTGAGTACGTGCCGCTGTTCACCAAGTTCAAGGCTGTGAATAAGATGCAGCGCCTGGCCCCCAACGAGCGGCCGTAGTCGACGCTTGAGGTTTGCCTGCGAACGGGCGGGTTTGTATTGACGGGGATTGAGTCCTGGGAGGAAACCATGGATGCAAAGGTGCTTGACGGTTGCGATTTTGCGACCGAGCTGGTGCGTGAGGCGCGCGTCGACGCCGCCGAAGATCGGTTCTTTACGAATCGGGCCAACATGGACATGGCCGACCGCGTGATTTCGATCGTGGTGACGGTGCTTGTCGCGGCGTGCGTGTGCGCACTGCTCGCGCACGTGCTGTTTGTCTAACGACCGCAGGTTGCAAAGGCTTTACACTTGGAACCACCACAAGGGAAACCACCACAAAGGTGCCTGTCCCCTTTGTGGTGGTTTTTGTTTTTGAGAGAGGGGCGGGACGCTGATGGACGTCCGTACGGACGGCGATATTGCCGATAGCTTTTGGTGGCGGCGCACAACGCTGACGCGCCGCACTCCTCTGTATGACGCCTGCGTATCGGTGGGGCTGCTGGTCGCGGCGACGATTGTGGGCGCGCTGCTCGACCATCCGGGTCTCGCGCCGAGCATCATGATCGTCTATGTGTTCGCCGTTCAGCTGTGCGCATTCTTTACCTGGAGTCGCCTGTATTGCTTGTTGAGCTCGGCTGCCGCCGTGGCGCTCTACAACTTTTTGTTTGTCGACCCGCGCTACTCGCTGTCGCTTATCGACCGCGGCTATCCCGGCATGTTCTTCATCATGTTCGTGGTCTCGCTTGTGTCGAGCTCGATTGCGTTGGCCCTGCGCCGCGCCTTGGCACAGGCTGCCGCTAGCGACCGCCGCACGCATATGGTGCTCGAGACCAATCGCATGTTGCAGCGGTGCGCCGATCAGCAGCAGATCGTTCACGCCATGGCCACGCAGCTGGCGCGTCTTTCGGGCTGTCCGGTCGTGTGGTACAGCGCCGACGCCGAGGGCGATGACCTGCTGCCGCGTGCGACGTACACAGCCGTGGGCGATGCCGCCCCGGTGCACGAGCTGGCGCCGCAGATGCCGCCGCGGCTCTCGGCGTCCGCCTATGTGGGAACGCCGCTCGATGCCACCTATGGCGGCTCGGCGTTTTATGGCATCTACCTGACGGTTCGCACAGGCGACGGCTTCGTGCGCTCGGGCGACCCCACCTCGGTGGTGGGCGTGCTGGCTATCGTTGCCGAGCCCGACGTGCTGACGCACGAGGAGCGGACGCTTGCCGATGCCATCGTGAGCGAAGGCGAGCTGGCGCTCGATCGCGCCCGCGCCATGGAGGCCCGCGAGGAGGCGGCGGTGCTTGCCAAAAATGAGCAGCTGCGCGCCAACCTGCTGCGCTCCATCTCGCATGACCTGCGCACGCCGCTCACCAGTATTTCGGGCAATGCCGATGTGCTGCTCGACCAGGGCTCGACCGGCACCGCCGTGCTCGACGCCCAGACGCGCCGCGGCCTGCTCCTGTCCATTCGCTCGGATGCGCAATGGCTCAACGCCACCGTCGAGAACCTGCTCGCCATCACCAAGCTCGAGGGCGGCGGTATGCGCCTGTCGACCACGCTCGAGCTCATGGACGATATCGTGGAGGAGGCGCTGCGCCACGTGAACCCTGCCGTGCGCGAGCACGACCTTAAGGTGGTGGCGTGCGATGAGCCGGCGCTCGTCAACGTCGATGCGCGCCTGATGGTGCAGCTGGTGGTCAATCTGGTGAACAACGCCATCACCTATACGCCCGCAGGCTCGCATATCATGATTTCGATTAGCGTCGACGATGGACGCGTGGCGTGCTCGGTGGCCGATGACGGCCCGGGCATTGCGCCCGAGGACCGCGAGCGAATCTTTGAGTCGTTCTACACCGCCAACCACGGTCTTGCCGACAGCCATCGCAGCGTGGGCCTGGGTCTTTCGCTCTGCCGCTCCATTGCGCTGGCGCATGGCGGTAGCATAGAGGTTGCCGCGGCGGACCCGCACGGCTCGGTCTTTACGATTGAGCTTCCCGTCGCCGACGTTTCGTTTGATAAGGAGTAGCGCTGTGCCGAACTCTGCCGTAAAACCGCTCATCTTGGTCGTTGAGGACGATCCCGCCGTCCGCAACCTTATTGTTGCCGCGCTCGAGGCGCACGGCTTGCGTCATATGGCCGTGGAGACCGCCCATGCCGCCATCGCCGCCGCCTCATCGCAGGCACCGAGCATCGTGCTGCTCGATCTGGGCCTGCCCGATATGGACGGCGTCAAGGTGGTGGAGTCGGTGCGCGCATGGTCGGGCATGCCGATCATCGTGGTCTCGGCGCGCAGCGAGGACGCGGACAAGATTCGCGCGCTCGATGCCGGCGCCGATGACTACCTGACCAAGCCGTTTTCGGTCGAGGAACTGCTTGCACGCATTCGCACGACGCTCAGGCGCCTTTCGTATGCGCAAACGGGTGGTGTTGCCTCCGAGGGCTCGTTCGATACCGGTGAGCTGCATATCGACTTTGATGCCGGCATTGCCACGATGGATGGCGAGGAGCTGCATCTGACGCCGATTGAGTACAAGCTCTTGTGCCTGCTGGCACATAACGCCGACAAGGTACTAACGCACCAGTTTATCCTGCACGAGATTTGGGGCACGGCAACTAAGAGCGACCTGGCGAGCCTGCGCGTCTTTATGGGCACGCTGCGCAAGAAGATCGAGTCCGACCCCGCGCACCCGCGCTATATCCAAACACACGTGGGCATCGGTTACCGATTGGTCACCCAAGGCTAGATCGCCAACCACCGTCCCAATATGAGTTGCGGTGAAATACGGACGGAAATGGCCTATTTGGCGGCCAAACAGTCCATATTCCACCGCAACTTTGTTTATTTGCCCCTGGGTTTGCTGGCGTAGAACTTCTTCTTTTTGGGCTTGCCGGCGGGGGAGGGTTTGCCGTCGCCGCGCGGCCCTCGGTCTCCGGCCTGCGCGTGCGCGGGTACTGCCGCGCGAGGCTTGCGGGCCTCGGGGTTGCGCAGCTCCTCGACACGCTCGGCAATCTCCTCGGCGCTAAAGCCGACCTCGGCCATGGCGTCCTCAATGGGCAGGCGGCGCACGATATAGCAGTGGTGCACCTTCTGGTTGCGTGCGAAATCCTCGGGGATGGTCTGCGCCGTAATGTCCTCCAGCACCACGCCCGCGCGCGCGAGCTTGCGTGTCTCGGGGCGGAAGCCGCGCAGGTTGCAGCTAAAGATGGCGTGGCCGCCCTGT
Organism: Collinsella sp.; assembly: GCA_048323995.1. Taxonomy (GTDB): domain Bacteria; phylum Actinomycetota; class Coriobacteriia; order Coriobacteriales; family Coriobacteriaceae; genus Collinsella. The sequence continues at coordinate 20,661 of DBFELT010000005.1, forward strand.
GCGAGCAGGCGCGATACGCCGGCCAAAAGCTCAACATGGTCGCGCTGGACATCCCAGGTGCGGCGGCCCATCTTGGACGAGTTCGAGAACGTGGGCGGGTCGACAAAGATCAAGTCCCAGCGGTTGCGCGTCTGGCGCTGGTCGCGAATCCAGGCGAGCACGTCGTCGCGCACAAAATGATGCTGCGGACCAACAAAGCCGTTCTGGCGCATATTGCGCTCGGCCCAGTCCAGGTAGGTGTTGGAAAGGTCGACCGTCACGGTCTCCTCGACGCCGCCATCGGCCGCGTAGCAGGTGGCAGTGCCGGTGTAGGCAAACAGGTTGAGGAAGCGGCGCGCCTGCTTGGCGTGCTCGCGCACCAGGTTGCGCGTGACGCGATGATCCAGGAAGATGCCCACATCCAGGTAGTCGTCAAAGTTGACGGCAAAGGTGAGCCCGCCTTCTTCGATGAGCGGCAGACGCCGGCGCGCGATGTTGGCGCGCTCGCCCGATCCGCCCTTGCCGGCGCCCTGCTTGCCGTACTGCGAGCCGCCACGCGAACGCATGCGGGCCTTGGCGTGCACATGCTCGGCCGGAACATCAAGGATGCGCGGCGCGATGGCCAAGATGTCGAGCATGCGGGCCTGGGCCAGCGCGGGGTCGATGGTCTTGGGCGCGGCGTATTCGGCGATGACGAGCCAGCGGCCCGGCGTCTGCGGGCAACCCTCGTACAGGTCGATGGCAGCGGAGTAGTCGGGCAGGTCGGCATCGTAGACGCGATAGCAGCTCACGCCCTCGCGATTGGCCCACTTGCGGCGCAGACGGGCATTCTTGCGCAGGCGGTTGGCGAACTGCTCGGACTCCGGGATGAGCACGGGCAGCGGCTTGCCGTCGCCCAAGTCGAGCGTGGCGGCAGGTTCGGGCATGGAGGAAGCGGCGGCTTCGTCGTTGGCTTCGTTGGCATCCGCAACCTCGGCCTCGGCATCCGCGCTGGTCGCAGCCTCAAACGCTGCAGCGGCGTGGTCGAGTGAGGGCCAAACCTCAAGAGCCGCCTCCTCGTTATTGGGCATGACGGCGATCGAGCGCTCGGGCTCGGCGTGGAGCGCGCGGGCCAGCAAGCCGTCGCGGGTGAGAGCGGCGACCGGCGCCGAAGCGAGCTCGGGGGCGCGGCGCAGCTCGCCGATGAGCGTCATGGCATCGTGCATGAGCGAAAGCGGGGTCTCGGTCGTGTCCGCGACCAGGGCGGCACCGGCGACGGCGCCCGCATGGTCCAGCACGGTGGCGGGCTTGGCGGCACAAAAGTCGACAAAACGCTTGTAGCCGGCGCACTTGACCATGCGCTCGGCAGTCTTGCGGGCGGCGGGGTCGATGTCTACGGCCACGATGCGCGCCTGGCGCTCGCGCGCTGCCGCCTCGCGCTCGCGCGCCTCGGCAAGCAGCTGCTCCCACAGGACAGCGTCGTGCAGCTGCCAGCCCTCAAAGCCCCAGCGCTCGCGTGCGGCGCCCGGGGCGCGGTCGGTCAGAATGTTCACGGCCTCCAGCAGCAGACCGCCGCCGGCGCACGAGGCATCGATCAGCGTGGGAAGGGCTTCGTTTTCGTAATCGTCGGCCGTCAGCTCGCGCTCGCATAGTGCGGTCCAGCCGACCTGCGCCAGCACCAGGGCGGCGTAGTCGGGGCGCAACACGTGTGCGCCCTCGCCGGCACGAGTCGCAGCGGGCGGCAGACGCTTGAACAGCGGGTCGCCCGAAAGGTCCAGGCTGATGCTCGCGCGGCGCTGACGCAGCGAAAGCAACAGGTGAACATCGGGGTCGGCGGCATCGACGTCGGCGCGACGGCCCGTGGTCTCGGCCAGACGGTCGCACAGCGCGTCTTTGGCGCGCAGGGCCGAGAAGCGCGTGTTGCGCAGCTGCTCGGTCACGCCGCGGGCGGTGATGGCGATGGTGGCGCCGGGGCGGATGATGGTCTCCCAGGCGATGTCGTAAACGCTATCGTACAGTTCATCGGCATCCTGCGCCTCAAAGCGCCCGAGTACCACGAACACACGGCTCGCCAGGCGCGACCACAGACAGGCGCGGTAGCCTTCTTCGAGCTCGCCCTCAAATGTAGCGCGGCCCTTCAGCCGGCGAACATGCGAAAGCCCGAGGCGTTTAAGCTCATCGGCGAGTGCGGACTCAAAGCCCTCGGGGCAGCTTGCGTAAAAATCCATGGGTGACCTCTCTGGTTGCGTCGCTCCATTATATGATGGATACTTCGTTTACTCTCGCCCCCGAAAGGAACCCATATGATTGATGCGTGCCCCGATTCCGCCGTGCTCTTTTTTGACGTGGACGGCACGCTGACGTCGTTCGATCCCGACAACATGACCGACAAGGACTTTTCGGCGGTTCACCCCTCGCAGGCGGTCGTCGAGGCGTTTCATCGTCTGCGCGACGCGGGACACCATGCATTTATCTGCACGGGTCGTCCCTTGTGGCTGATTGCCGATGGCCTGCGCGCGCTGAACCCGGCGGGTGTCGTTGCCATGGCGGGAGCGACGCTCGAGGTCGAGGGCCGCGTGGTGCATGAGGACTGCTTTGACGAGGACGTTATTGAGGAGCTTGCGCGCCGTATGGCCGCGGCAGGGATTGAGGCCTTTTTCGAGACCAACGTGGCTACTTTTGCCCTGGAACCCGCGGGTGTTGAGCAGTCGTCTCTGATCGGCACTTCTGTGGTGCACAGCACCGAGGAAATGCGCGTCGACGGCAGTCTGCGCGTGGGCAAGGTATGCCTCAGTGTGCCCAGTTTGGCTCGCGTGGCCAACGATGACGGCTTTATCGATCGCGAGTTTGAGCTGTGCAACACCGGTGGCCAGAATCGCGAGCTGAGCCCCAAGGGCATTGACAAGGGCGTGGGCGTGGCGCGAGCGCTGGAATACCTGGGTCGCACCGGCAACGCGCGCACCTTTGGCTTTGGCGATTCCGGCAACGATCTGGGTATGCTCGCCGCTGTCGAGACGGCCGTGGCCATGGGCAACGCTATGCCCGAGGTCAAGGCGCTCGCCGACTACGTGACTGATGATGTCGCACACGACGGCACCGTCACAGCGATGCAGCATTTCGGCCTCATCTAATGAATCCCACGTTCTGACGTTTGCTCAAACTGCGACTCTTTGCTTTTGCATGCTCAATCGATTTATCAATCCAAACACTGAGGTGTTTATACCGTTCGCCGAGAAGATAAAAAACCGCAGCTCACGCCTTGATAAACGTAGGTAAAGTGTTTAGCAGTTTAACGCCCATGTGCAAGCGAAAGGAATCAGGCAGATGGCAATCAAGGTGTTCGCTGACGGTGCAAACCTCGAGGGCATGCTCGACATGTACGAGAACGGCAACGTTCAGGGTTTCACGACCAACCCGTCCCTTATGAAGAAGGGCGGCGTGACGGATTACCGCGCGTTTGCCAAGGAGGTCCTGGCCCACATCACCGATGTGTCCGTCTCGTTTGAGGTCTTTGCCGACGACGTCGAGACCATGGAGGTCGAGGCGCGCGAGATCGCTACCTGGGCCGAGAACGTCTACGTCAAGATTCCGTGCGTGACTACCAAGGGCGAGTCCACCGCCGAGCTGGTCCGCAAGCTTTCCGCCGACGGCATCAAGGTCAACGTCACTACCATCTTTACGCCTACGCAGGTCGATGAGATGGTCGAGGCCGTTGACACCGAGACGCCGTCCATTATCTCGCTCTTTGCCGGCCGTATCGCCGATACCGGCGTCGACCCCATTCCGTTTATGACGGAGTCGGTTAAGAAGGCCGCCGCAAAGCCCAACTGCGAGGTCCTGTGGGCGTCCACGCGCGAGCTCATCAACATTTACCAGGCCGAGGCCTGCGGTTGCCAGATCATCACGGTGCCCAACAGCATCCTGGCCAAGCGCAAGAACATTGGTCGCGACCCGTACGAGGTCTCGCTCGACACCGTGCGCGGCTTTGCCAAGGATATCGCGGCGCTCGGTTTCCATATCCTGCCGTAGCGCGAACACCGACTGTACCGTGGGCTGTTCGCTCCGGCCTTTCCTTCCCCTATCGCTCACGCGCTCCGCGAGGGTCGCGCTAGGCAAAGGAAAGGCCGGGGCTGCCGGTACGAGCTTGCCAGCAAGTTGGCGCTTGGCTTCCATATCCTGCCGTGGGCAAAGGCACCCCCGCCTGCGCCGTGCAAAATTGAGAGTATTCAGCAAGGTAAAGGTCTTTATCAGTTGACCGAAGCATGGAACGGCCCCCGTTTTGGCTCTGACGACGCTAAAACGGGGGCTGTTTTTTGCTTTTTCGTCTCTGAGGGGCATCCGGAACGGTGGAATTTGCAGAATACTCGCGATTTTGCACATCGCTACAGGGGGTACCTTTGCTTTGGCGGTTTACTTGCCCTGTACCATGGTGAGGGAGATCTTCTTGCGGTCGCGGTCGACCTTCTCGACCCACACCTTGACCGTGTCACCGACGCGCACCACGTCGCTCGGGTGCTTGACAAAGCGGTTGGCCAGCTTGGAGATGTGCACGAGGCCGTCCTGGTACACGCCCACGTCGACGAAGGCGCCAAAGTCCACAACGTTGCGCACCGTGCCCTTGAGCTCCATGCCGGGCTCTAGGTCGTCGATGGAAAGTGCCGAGCGGCTAAAGACCACCTCGGGCGCGTCGTCTCGCGGGTCGCGGCCGGGCTTCTTGAGCTCGTTGACGATGTCGATGAGCGTGAGGGTGCCGTAGTCCAGGTCGCTTGCCAGCGCCGAGATGCTGCCCAGGCGGCGCTCAATGTCGGGCACGCCGCCGCGGCTGAGTTCGCTGGCGGCAACGCCGGCGCGCTCCAGGACGGCCGTGGCCACCTCGTAGCTTTCGGGGTGGACGCTCGTCGCGTCGAGCGGGTTCTTGCCGCCGCTGATGCGCAGGAAGCCCACGGCGTTGAGATATGCCTTGGGTCCCAGTTTGGGGACCTTCTTGAGCTGGCGGCGATCGGTGAAGGCACCGTTTTCCTCGCGGTAGGCCACGATATTCTTGGCCACGCCCGGCGTAATGCCCGATACGTATCCCAGCAGGCTTGCGCTTGCGGTGTTGACGTCGACACCCACGCGGTTAACGACGTCCTCCACCACGTGGCCCAGCGTGCGCGAGAGCTCGGCCTGGTCAAGGTCGTGCTGGTACTGGCCCACGCCGACGGACTGGGGCGGAATCTTGACGAGCTCTGCCAACGGGTCCTGCAGGCGGCGGCCCAGGCTCATGGCGCCGCGCACGGTGACATCCAGATCGGGATACTCCTGGCTGGCGAGCTCGGAGGCGGAGTACACCGATGCGCCGGCCTCGTTGACGATGGTGTAGCGAAGGCTGGGCGCCTGCTCGGCGATGAACTCCGAGACGACTTCCTCGGTCTCGCGGCTGGCGGTGCCGTTGCCGATGACGATGGTGTTGACGCCGTCCTTCTTGACGAGGCGGGCGAGCTCGCGCTTGGTGCCGGCGACGTCGTGGCGCGGCTTGGTGGGGTAGACCACGCCGTGGTCGAGTAGCTTGCCGGTCTCGTCCATGACGGCGACCTTGCAGCCGGTGCGGTAGCCCGGATCGAGCGCGAGCACGCGGGCGCCGCGCACAGGGCGCGCCGAGAGCAAGCCCTCGAGATTCTTGGCAAAGACGTTGATGGCTTCGGTCTGGGCGCGAACGGTGAGTTTGGCGCGGGCTTCGCGCTCCAGCGAGGGGGCCATCAGGCGCTTGTAACCGTCAGCGATGGCGGCATCGAAGATGGGGGCAAACACGCCCTGGCGTCGGGGCCAACGGCTGCCGAGGCGTGCCGTGGCGGCAGCGCCGTCGACGTTCACGCGCACGCGGAGTTTGCCCTCGCGCTCACCGCGATCGATAGCCAGCACGCGGTGGTTGGGTATACGGCGCAGCGGCTCATCATAGTTGTAGTAGGGCTCGTAGGGAGTCTTTTCGGCGGGGTCGGTGGCCTCGACGACGATATCGGCGGTGTTTTGCGTAAAGGCGCGCAGGTCGGCGACGTTCTCGGGGTCTTCGGCCACCGTCTCGGCCACGATGTCGGCGGCGCCGGCAAGCGCCTTCTCGGGTGTGTCGAAGCCGGCTTCCTCGTTGACGTAGGCCGCGGCGGTGTCGAGCGCGCTGCCCTTGGCGGATGCCTGCATGATGATCATGTTGGCAAGCGGCTCCAGGCCTGCCTCGCGGGCCTTCTGCGCGCGGGTCATGCGCTTTTTGCGGTAGGGCTTGTAAAGGTCCTCGACACGCTGGAGCTGCGTGGCCTCGCGAATCTGCTGCTCGAGTTCGGGCGTGAGCTTGCCCTGGGCGTCGATGAGCAGAATGACATCCTCTTTACGCTGCTCAAGATTGCGCAGGTAGGACAGACGCTCGTCGAGTGCGCGCAGGACGACGTCGTCCATGCCGCCCGTGGCTTCCTTGCGGTAGCGCGAGATAAAGGGGATGGTGTTGCCCTCGTCGATGAGCTTGACGGCCGCTTCGATGTTGGCGGCCTTAAGGTTGAGCTCGCGGGCGAGCTGGGCGATAAGATCCATGGGACTCCTTGCGTTTAAGGTGCGTTTGCAGCACAGGGCTACCAAGGATACCACCCGTCCCAAAAGGCTGTTTTGGGGCCGCGCCACGAAAACGGCCTTTCTACTACGTTTTACCCGTAGGGGCTGACCATACCTGGGTTTTCCGAAAATCGGCAAGCCGTTTACCTGCGGTTTTTATTTCGCGAAATTCGGTATGGTTGAGAGTGGTCGGTTAAACGTAGTAGATAGGCCCATTTCGTGGCGCACGAGCCAAGCTGAGGCGCAAAATAGCCCCCGCCCCAGAAAAATTGTCGGCAAGGTAGCAAAATGCCCCGCGGGCAGGAGGCTGCTCGCGGGGCAAAGAAGAGGGGCTTATTGGTGGCGGACCGAAGGGTTCGGCATGGGGTTTCTGCCGCGGCCCGCCCTAAAGCGTTACAGCTCGACGAGCTGGCCGGTCTCGGCGGCCTCCTTGATAGCGTTAAGCAGCGTGAGCGTCTTGACGTTATCGGCGGGGGTCACGACGGGCTCGACCTCGCGGCGGACGACCTTCACAAAGTGCTTGAGCTGCATCTTGTGCGGCAGCGCCGGGTCCACGGCCGGGATCTCCATCTGCAGCGGCTTGTGCCAGTTAGAGGCGCCGTCGTAGGAGAACTGGTGCAGGCGGGGCAGCGACAGGGCGCCCTTGGTACCGCCGATAAAGTAGGCGTCGGCGTCGAAGGGACGGTACTGCGGGTCCTCGCGAGCGGTGGCCTCCCAGTTCCAGGGGCTGGCGGTGGCGTCGGAGATGGTCATGCTCGCAAGCGCGCCATCGGCAAAGCGGACGTTGACCACGGCGGAGTCCTCGGTCTCAAAACCGCGGGCGGCGCTGGACTGCATGCCCTGGACGGCAACGGGCTCGCCCAGCAGGTAACGCAGCAGGTCGACGTCGTGAACCAGGTTGACCAGGATCGGGCCGGCACCCTTCTTGCGGCGCCACTCGACATCGAAGTACTCGTCATTCTTATAGATCATGTAGTGGAAGCTCGACACGGTGAGCTTGCCCAGCTCGCCGGACTCGATGATCTCCTTGGCCTTGTTGACGAAGGGGTTGTGGCGACGGTGCTGACCCACGAGCACGGGCACGCCGGCGGTCTCGGCCTCGGCGGCGAAGGCCTGGGCATCCTCGAGGTCGTTGGAGATCGGCTTTTCGACCAGCGGCACGATGTTGCGCTTCACGGCCTTGCGGGCAACGCCCAGGTGCAGGTCGTTGGGGGTGGCGATGATGACGGCCTCGGGCTTGATCTCGTCCATCATCTGGGCGGGATCGGTGAAGAACGGCACGCCGGCGGCCTCGGCCGTGGCGCGGGCGCCCTCAAAGGCGTCGGCGATGGCGATGAGCTCGGCCTCGGGCTCCTCGGTGACAAAGCGGATGTGGTTGCGGCCCATGGCGCCGGCGCCGATAACGGCAATGCGGACGGGGTTGAGCTCAGACATTTCGACTCCTTAATACTGGTGACCGGTGGGATGCGACAAAGGGGCTGTCCCTTCGTCGCATCGGTAAAACTAGGCGGACTTCTTCTTGCTGTCGGAGACCATCATGTAGACGGTGAGCACGACGGCGATGGCGGCGATCACAATGGCGCCGTAGAAGGACTGCTGGTAGGCGGCGCTGCCGGCCTCGGCGTGATACAGCACGGCGGTGATGGGCTGGCTGATCCAGGTGGAAGCGGCGTAGCCCAAAAACATGATGCCGTAGTTGACGCCGATGTTGCTGGTGCCAAAGGCGCCACCGGTGAGCGGCGGGTAGATGACGAGCAGAGCGCCAAAGCTAAAGCCGAGCAGGGCGAGCGCCACAAAGAACATGCTCTGCGTAAAGCTCATCGACATGATGACGAGCGCGATGATGGTCACGACAAGGCTGATGAGCAGCGACTTATAGGCGCCGAGCTTGTCGATGATCTGGCCAAAGGACAGACGGCCAACCAGGTTGGCGCAGGTGTTGACGGAGACGACCACACCGCCGAGGGCGACGGCCGCGGCGCTCGTGGGGTCGGCGAAGAGCTGGACGGCGGCGATGGAGGCAACCTTGCCTACGAGCAGGGTGCCCGCGGTGGCGGCAAAGGCGAAGGTGACGATGAGGACCCAGAAGCGCGGGGTCTTGACCATCTCGCCCGGGGTGAGGTCACCGAAGGTGCCGGCATGTGCGCCACCCTTGGGGGCCTCGAAGCCCTCGGGCAGCCAACCGGCCTCGGGGGCCTTCAGGAACAGGGCGGAGGCGGCGATCGTCACAAAGAAGATGACGCCGAGTGCCTTGAGGGCGCCAAAGATGCCCAGGCTCGGGATGAGCAGCGAGGCGAGTACCGGGGACAGCACGGCGGGACCGGCGGTCGAAGCGGCCAGGGTGATGCCGGAGGCGAGACCCTTCTTGTCGATGAACCACTTTTGGCCGGTGGTGAGCGCCGGGTTGTAGCCCAGGCCGTTGCCGACAGCGGCGACGAGCGAGAACCACAGGTAGAACTGCCACGGCTCGGTGACGGTGCCGGACATGAACCAGCCCAGGCCGTAGCACACGGCGGCGGCGATCACGACGTTGCGCGGGCCGATCTTATCGGAGATGCGGCCGGCGAAGATACCCGTCACGGCCATGATGGTCTGAAAGACCGGGAAGGCCCAGGTAAGGGCGCTCGACCACTCGGGGTAGACGGCGAGCAGGTTCTTGCTCACGACGGAATACAGCGCGATGGAGCTGATGAAGAACATGGTGACGCACGCGGCGGAAAGCACGACGGCGCGACCCTTGTTGGAGTTGGTGGAAGCCATTGGACTCTTTCTAATCGATACGGAGGAGGAACAGGCGTGTCCGCGGGTCCTCCCTGTCGGGTTGGTTTACTGGTCAGTCGGCTTGGCGACGCCGGACTCATCGGACCAAAGCTCGACACCCTTGTTCTTGAGGTAGTTGTCGGCATAAGCGCGACGGCCTCCGGGCTTGGCGGTGAGGTCGCCCATCATGTTGGAGAAGCCGCCGTCGACTTTGATGGCGTCGCCGGTGGTAAAGTCCGAGCGCTTGGACGCCAGGAACATGACGGCGTTGGCGATATCGCTGACCTCGCCGATGCGGCGCGTGGCGATCAGACGGCTGCGGCTCTTTTCGACCTCGGGGTCGGCGTAGAAGTTGGCCGACATCGGGGTCTTAACGAAGCAAGGCTCGACGCAGTTGGAGCGGACGCCGTAGGGGCCCCACTCGGCAGCCAGCATCTTGGACATCATGTTGACGCCCGCCTTGGTGGAGCTGTACACGCCCGAGAACGTCTCGGGGGAGTGGCTGGCAACGGTCGAGATGTGCACCAGGCGGCCCTGGCCGGCCTTGATCATCTCGCGACCAAAGCGCTGCGAGGTGATGAAGTAACCGGTGAGGTTGACGTTGAGCACCTGCTCCCAGTCGCTCAGCGGCAGGTCTTCCATGGCGGCGAAGCGCAGGATGCCGGCGGTGTTGACGAGAACGTCGATGCGGCCGAAGTCGCGGATCGTGGCGTCGACGGCGGCCTGAACCTCGGCCTCGTCGGTAGCGTTCATCTTGTAGCCCTCGGCGTGGATGCCAAACTCGGCGGCGAGGTCGGCGGCAGCGGCCTTGACCTTTTCCTCGTCCAGATCGAGCAGGACGACGTTGGCGCCGTTGCGGGCGAACTCGCGGCAAATCTCGACGCCCATACCGCCGAGCGCGCCAGTCACGGCGCAGACATCGCCCTCGAGCTTAAGCCAGTTGCTCATAGGAACTTCCCTTCTTGTGCCTCCCGGTGGGTCGCTCCCGTTAACCGACCCACGTGGTTTTTGCTGGTTATCGTATGCTTTGCATTTGCGCAGGTGAATTGCATATTTGTTAGAATGGCGTTAATCGTAGGTTTACACTGTGCGATGCAGTTTATTCTCAATTGAGCGCGTGACCTGCGAAAACAACCCCCTATGGCACCATGTGGCCACGGGCGCGAAAACGGGAGATTGACGTGTACGATCGACGACTTGAGGCCATATCGGCCGCCGCGGAGCTGGGAAGCTTCTCGCGTGCGGCGGCAAAATTGCGCGTGTCGACCCCGGCGCTCGTCAAACAGGTGTCGGGATTTGAGGCCGAATTTGGTATCACGTTGTTCGAGCGCTCGCATTCGGGTGTTAAGGTGACGCCGGCGGGCGCTCTGCTGGTGGATGACGCGCGCTCGATCATGCGGCAGTCCGAGGACGCGCTGCGCCGCGCCCGACGCGCGGCGGGCGATGGCGGTGCCGTGCGCCTGGGTGTGTCGATGATGTGCCCGGGGCGCCAAACGCTTTCGATGTGGACGGGCATCCACGATCTGGAGCCGTCGCTGCGATTTGAGATTGTGCCGGTAAGCGACCTCTACGACGAGCGCGAGACCGTCATGCGCAGCTTGGGCCGCGAGGTCGATGTGGTGCAGTCGAGTTTTTCTACCCCACGCTGGGGCGACGCCTGCCAAAAGCTCCGCATCGTTAACGTGCCGTTTTATATCGACCTGCCGCGCACGAGTACGTTGGCGCGCAAGAATTGCATCACGGTTGCCGACTTGGAGGGCATGCGTCTGCGCGTACTGCGTCACGGCAACGATGCCATGGACAGCCTGCGCATCGACCTGTTGGCCGACGGCGGCGTGGACGTGATCGATGTGGATAGCTTCGACTTTGCGCTCTTTAACGAGGCGGAGGAAAAGGGCGACGCGGTGCTCACCTGCGGCGCATGGTCGGGGGTGCACCCGGCCTTTGTGGGCGTACCGTTCCTGTGCGGCCGCGAGGTGCCGGTCTTTCTGCACTACCCGCTCGAGCCCACCCTCCAAGTCCAAAAATTCGTCAACGCCATGGCACAACTTCTCAAATAGCTATCGTGTCGATGATTCTTTAATCCCCGTCCTAGAAAAATCATCTGGTAGAGTTGACCTCACGTGAATTTCAGTACACTGCGTACTACCTGTGCTTTTGTCATTTTGGGAGTGAACTTGTGAATACTTCTGTCGCCAAGAAAGCCAGCCAGGCGGTGCGCCTGCTCATGATGGTGCTCACGGCAGTTCTCATCTTCTTCTTCATTAATGTTATGCTGCTCGTCTCCGATATCCAGGGCACGGCGCGTGTGGTCAACTACGCCGGTCTGGTGCGCGGCACCACGCAGCGAATCGTTAAGCTCGAGGACGCGGGCCAGCCTCAAGACGACCTGCTCAAGGCCGTGGATTCATACATCAACGGTTTGCGTTACGGAAGTGACGACCTCAACCTCGTCCGTCTCGACGACGACGAGTATCAGGCAAAGATGACCGAGCTTGCAAATTATTATGATGAGCTTTGCGCCGAGATTAGCCGCGTGCGCGAAGTCGGCTACGAGAGCACCGACATCATCTCCATGAGCGAGGAGTTCTTTGGCATTTGCGACGATGCTACGCGACTCGCAGAGGACTACTCTCAGGAGAAGGCGTCGGCGCTCAACTATCTCGAGGGCTTGGTGATCATCGACATCGTGGGCTTGGTGGCGACCTTTGCGGTCGAACTTGTTCGCGCGGTGCGCACTGCCGCGCTCAACCGCGAGCTGCAGAGCAAAGTCTATCTCGACGAAGCCACGGGACTGCCCAACAAGAACAAGTGCGAGGAGATCTTGGGGCAGGAGCGGCCTGTCTCCGCGGAGGCGCCCGTTGCGGTGTGCGTCTTCGACCTTAACAATCTGCATACGGTCAATAACAACTTCGGCCACGAGAAGGGCGACGAATACATCCGTTCTTTTGCCCAGCAGCTGGGGTGCGTGGCGTCCGAGACCTGCTTTGTGGGCCGCGACGGCGGCGATGAGTTTATCGCGGTGCTGTGGGATGCCGATCGGGCTGCCGTGGAGTCCTGTCTCGCTCGGGTTCGTGCGAACGTGAACGAGTATTCCGAGGCTCACCCCGACATGCCTATCAGCTATGCGGTGGGCTATGCGCTTTCCAGTGATTTTGATGAACCGCCTACGATGCGCGAGCTCTTTTCCCAGGCCGACAAAAACATGTACATCGACAAGAACCGCGTAAAGACAGCCGAGGCAGCCGGGCCGCAACGCGAGGAACGGTAAGCCTGTGACAAAGGGCATAGAAAGGCCTCCGCAGCTCGTGTGGCTGCGGAGGCCTTATTCGTTGCGGCGCATTGTGTTTGGGTCGCTGAGATGAGTCGATTTGCCCCGAAAGAGGAGGGCATTGACCTTAGAGTCATGCCCGACGAATGAGCGGCAAATCGGCCATCTCGGCGGGCCGAGCTACTCCAGCTCAAACGCTCCGGTGTACAGCTGGTAGTAATATCCGCGCTTGGCGATCAGCTCGTCGTGGTTGCCGCGCTCGATGATGCGGCCGTGGTCCAGACAGATGATTGCGTCGGAGTTGCGCACGGTGGACAGGCGGTGCGCGATGACAAACGTCGTGCGGCCCTCCATGAGCTTGTCCATGCCCGCCTGCACGATGGCCTCGGTGCGGGTGTCAATGCTCGACGTGGCCTCGTCCAGAATCATCGCCGGCGGATCGGCGACGGCGGCGCGTGCGATCGAGATCAGCTGGCGCTGGCCCTGCGACAGCTGTGCGCCGTTGCCGGTGAGCATCGTGTCGTAGCCGTCGGGCAGGCGGGTGATAAAGTCGTCCGCGCCCGCGAGCTTGGCCGCCGCGATGCACTCCTCGTCGGTAGCGTCCAGGTTGCCGTAGCGGATGTTATCCATCACAGTGCCGGTGAACAGGTTCACGTCCTGTAGCACGACGCCCAGCGAGCGGCGCAGGTCGGCCTTGCGGATCTTGTTGACGTTGATGCCGTCGTAGCGGATCTTGCCGTCGGCGATGTCGTAGAAGCGGTTGATGAGGTTGGTGATGGTCGTCTTACCGGCACCGGTGGCGCCGACAAACGCGACCTTCTGACCCGGCTTGGCGTACACGGACACGCCGTGCAGCACCTCGTGGTCGGGCGTGTAGCCAAAGTCCACGTTGTCCATGACCAGGTCGCCGCGCAGCGGCACGTACTCGATTTCGCCGGTTGCGCGGTGCGGATGTTTCCACGCCCACATGCCGGTGTGGTGGTCGGCCTCCTCGAGCTGCCAGGTATCGGGGTTCACCTGCGCGTTGACGAGCGTCACATAGCCTTCGTCGGCTTCGGGTTCCTCGTCGATGAGCTCAAAGATGCGGTCGGCGCCGGCGAGGCCCATGACCACGGCGTTGATCTGCTGCGAGATCTGGCCGATCTGTCCGCAGAACTGCTTGGTCATGTTGAGGAACGGCACCACGACGGCGATGGACAGTGCCATGCCTGAGATGCTCAGGTTGGGCACGCCCAGCGCCAGGAAAATGCCGCCTGCCAGTGCGACCAGCACATAGAGCAGGTTTCCCAGGTTCATAAGGATGGGCATGAGGATGTTGGCGTACATGTTGGCCTTCTGCGAGACCTCGAAGAGCTTTTCATTGCGCTCGTCAAAATCGGCCTCGGCGGCAGACTCGTGGCAGAATGCCTTGACGACCTTCTGGCCGTTCATGACTTCCTCGATATGGCCCTCGACCACGCCGAGCTCGGTCTGCTGCGCAATAAAGAAACGCGCGGAGTTGGAGCCGAGCAGCTTGGTCATAAAGGTCATAAAGGCGACACCGGCCACAATGACCAGGCACATCCACACGCTGTAGTACAGCATGATAAAGAATACCGTGACGATGACGATGGTCGTCATGAGCAGGTTGGGCAGCGACTGGCTGATCATCTGGCGCAGCGTGTCGATATCGTTGGTGTAGTGGCTCATGATGTCGCCGCGCTGGTGTGTGTCGAAGTAGCGGATCGGCAAGTCCTGCATGCGGTTGAACATCTTCTCGCGCAGCTTCTCGAGCGAGCCCTGCGTGACGATGGCCATGGCGCGGTTCCAGAACAGCGAGGACAGGATGCCGACGCCGTAGATGCAGGCGAGGGTGGTCACGAGCTGTGCGATCTTGGGCTGTGCAGCTTCCCAATCGCCCGACTGCCACGATTCGCTAATAATCTGCAGGGCGCTCTGAAGGAAGGTCGCGCCGATGGAGTTGATGATGGCGCAGAGTACCACGCCGACGACGACGAGGGGCAAAAGCACGGGGTAGAAGCCAAAGAGCGTCTTGATGAGGCGCGACATGGTGCCACCCTTGCGGTTGAGCGCGCGCTCGGCGGTCGTTGCCTTACTCATGTGCCTCGCCTCCTTCCTGGGTCTGAGCTTGTGTTGCGGATACCTCGGTGTCGACTTCGACGGCCTCTTCGCCCTCGGCAGACATCTTGTTCTGCGAGGTAAAGGTCTCGCGGTAGATCTCGCTCGTCTTGAGCAGCTCATCGTGGTTGCCGATCTGCGCGATGCGGCCGCCCTCCATGACGATGATGCGGTCTGCATCCTGCACGGAGCTAATGCGCTGGGCGATGATGAGCTTGGTCGTGTTGGGCAGATAGCTTGCCAGCCCTGCGCGGATCTTGGCGTCGGTCTTGGTGTCGACGGCGCTGGTGGAGTCGTCCAGGATCAAGATCTTGGGGCGACGCAGCAGGGCACGCGCAATGCACAGGCGCTGCTTCTGACCGCCCGAGACATTGGAGCCGCCCTGCTCGATCCAGGTGTCATAGCCCTTGGGGAAGCCGTCGACAAACTCGTCGGCGCAGGCCAGATGTGCCGCCTCGCGGACCTCTTCGTCGGTGGCGTTCGGGTCGCCCCAACGCAGGTTCTCGGCAATCGTGCCGCTAAACAGCACGTTTTTCTGCAATACCATGGCCACTTGGTGGCGCAGGGCGTCCAAGTCGTAGTCGCGCACATCCACGCCGCCCACGCGCACGGTGCCTTCGGTGGCGTCGTACAGGCGGGCGATGAGGTTTACAAGCGTGGACTTGGCCGAGCCGGTGCCGCCGATGATGCCGATGGTCTCGCCGCTCTTAATGTGCAGGTCGATATCGTCGAGCGCCTGGCGCTTCGCATGCGCGGAGTACTTAAAGCTCACGTGGTCAAAGTCGATGGAGCCGTCGGCAACCTCGAGCACGGGCTCGGCGGGATCGGCGATCGTGGGCTCGGCGGCCAACACCTCGGTAATGCGGTGTGCCGATTCGTCGGCCATGGTCACCATGACAAAGATCATCGACAACTGCATCAGACTCATCAGAATCTGGAAGCCATAGGTAAAGATCGAGGAGAGCTGGCCCACGTCGAACAGCGTTCCCTGGCTCGTGATGATGAGCTTGGAGCCCAGGTAGATGATGACGACAAACGCGCCGTTGACGCAGATGTTCATCATGGGGTTGTTAAAGGCGAGCAGCTTCTCGGCGCGGGTGAAGTCCATCTGGACGTCGCGTGCGGCGGTCGCGAACTTCTCCTTCTCAAAGTCTTCGCGCACATAGCTCTTAACTACGCGCATGCCGGTGACGTTTTCCTCGACGGACTCGTTAAGGGCGTCGTACTTGTGGAACACGCGCGAGAAGATGGGGCGCACCTTAAAGATGATAAAGAACAGCCCAAAGCCCAGCAGTGGAATGATGACCAGGTAGACCATGGCGACGCTGCCGCCCATGATAAATGCCATGGTAAAGGCGAAGATCAGTACCAGCGGCGCGCGCACGGCGATACGGATGATCATCATAAAGGCCTGCTGCACGTTGTTGATATCGGTGGTCAGGCGCGTGACGAGCGAGGAGCTCGAGAACTCATCGATGTTGGCAAAGCTGAACGTCTGGATCTTGTAGAACAGGTCGTGACGCAGGTTCTTAGCGAAGCCGCAGCTCGCATGGCTGCAGGTGACGCCGGCAGCGGCGCCAAAAGCAAGCGATGTCAGCGCGATGAGCACCAAAAAGCCCGCGGTGGGAAGCATCTCGGCCACGGTGGCGCCGTCTTTGATGGCATCGATCAGGTTGGCGGTGATAAATGGAATCAGCATCTCGCAGAGCACCTCGCCAAGCACGAGCAATGGCGTAGCAACGGTGACTTTCATATAGTCGCGGATGCTTCCCATGAGGGTTTTAATCATCCAGTTCCTCCCAGGTTACACGGATTTTCTCGAGCATTTCGGCGAGCTGCTCGCGCTCGTCGTGGGTGAGCGCGCTAAAGGCCTGCTCTCTAAAGCGGATGCGGGCCGCCTGCTCAACGCGGGCCTTTTCCCATCCCGCATCGGTCAGGCGGATGGTGAGCTGCCGACGGTCTTTGGGATTGCGACTGCGCTCGATAAGACCGCCCAGTTCGAGCTTGGACAGAATCTCGGAAAGGGACCCCGGCTTGAGGTCGAAGTGCATGCCGAGCTCCTGTTGGGACAGCTCGCCGGTCGGCTGCTTGGCGAGTAGGCAGACAATAGGCGCCTTGCCAGATATGCCGCCGCCGTGAAAATGCATGTAATGGCCGCAAAACCCCAGCCCATGGAGGATTCTCTTGGCGAGACGGTCCTCCTTGGACTGAGTCTCGGGCTCGTCTACCGGCTGCGAGGGGTCGTCGCCGGGTTCATGCGGATGGGCGTGTGGTTCAACACACATATCTAATCTTCGCTCCTTTCTTTAGTTAGGTAGTGGAATTGTTTTGTGCCTAACTAATCTAGGAGCATGAGAAATGAATGTCAAGGTACCAAACTAGTGGTTACGCGGTTTTACCAAACCGCGTAACGGCTCGACGCTGCAAACGCTCCCTGCGCTACACTTAGTCGCACTGTGGCGCTGCTGCGCCGTGCCCGAACCAAGGGAGACCCTCATGAAGAACACTCAGCTGCTGCTGATCAACGATATGTGCGGCTACGGCAAGGTTGCGCTTTCCGCCATGCTGCCGGTGCTGTCGCACATGGGTTACCGTATCCACAATCTGCCGACGGCACTTGTGTCCGATACGCTCAACTATCCCAAGTTCTACATCCATGACACCACCGAGTACGTGCGCCAGAGCCTCGCCATCTGGGAGGATCTCGGCTTTGAGTTCGACGCCATCTCCACCGGCTTTATCGTGACCGAGGAAGAGACGCGCATTATTTCGGACTTCTGCCACCGTCGCGCGCAAAAGGGCACCAAGGTGTTCGTCGACCCCATCATGGGCGACAACGGCAAGCTCTACGCCGGCGTGCCCGAGTCCACGATCGGCCTCATGCGCAGCCTGCTCGAGTGCGCCGACTATGCGGTGCCAAACTACACCGAGGCGTGCCTGCTCACCGATACGCCCATTGCCGAGCAAATCACGCCCGATAAGGGCCGCGCTCTTGTGGATGCCGTGCGTGCCTTGGGCGCCAAGTCGGTGGTCATTACGAGCGCTGTGGTCGACGGTGCGAATGTCGTCATCGGTTACGACCATGTGGCGGGGGAGTACTTTACGATTCCCTTCGACCTGATCCCGGTCTACTTCCCGGGCACGGGCGACACGTTCTCGGCGGTGCTCGTCGGCCGCGTTATGGCAGGTTGGAGTCTGCAGCGCGCGACGAGCGATGCCATGCGCGTGGTAGCCGAGCTTATCGAGCGCAATGCCGACCAGGAGGATAAGTCCGCCGGCCTTCCCATCGAGGCCTGCCTGGATGTGATTGACCATGAGTAACGCCGACGAGAGCAGTACCGAGGCGGCGGGCGAGAACAAGCCGCTCGGCGCGCCGCGTGGCAAGCGTCCGCGTATTCGCATTAGCTGCGTGGACCAGCTGGGCACATGCCGCTGCCATCACGGGCACAAGCCGGGTGACGTCTTCGACTTCGACCGCGACCGCGGCAAGATGTGCGCCATGGCCTGCCATGTGGGCTTTCCCTATATCGACATCCTGCGCTATGGCGGTACCGTGCCCGGCAACGAGCCCGGCACGGCAAAGTTCTGCTGTCCCGAGGTCGATACGTTGAACGTCTGGCTCGCCGAGATCGTCGACGAGTAGTTGAGCGTGGATTTTCTCCCGTTTAGAGCGCGCTTGAACGCTCAAAGTGGGAGATCATCCACGCTCGTTTTATGCCGATGGCGTGGCACGTGCGTCCGCGTGCTCGCTTGCCTATAACTGCTCGAGCATGGCCGTGCAGCCGGCGAGCACATCGCGGTAGGTGGCATCGAAGTTGCCGGTGTACCAGGGATCGGCCACGTCGCCGGGGCGATCGGTCCAATCGAGCAGGCGCGAGATCTTGCCATCGGGGTCGCTGCCAAAAATGCGACGCAGACCTCGCGCGTTCTCGGCATCCATATAGACAATGTGGTCCCAGTTACCATACTCTGCGCGACGCACCTGGCGGGCGCGGTGCGCAACGACGGGAATCCCGACTTCACGCAGCTTGGCAACGGTGCCACGATGCGGCGGATTGCCGATCTCCTCGGTCGACGTTGCAGCGGAATCAATGACAAACTCCGCCTCGCGTCCAGCGCGGCGCACCAGCTCGGTAAACACCGACTCAGCCATCGTCGAGCGGCAGATATTCCCATGGCAGATAAACAGTACACGTTGCATATGCGGTTTCCTTTCGATCGCCATCATCGAGCTCGAGTATCGCATCTACGCCTGCGCCCTCGCCCGCTTGCGCTCCCAGCGAGCCAACTTAATCGTCACCAGCGTGAGCGCCCAGGCCACAAGCGAGAACACGGCACCAACCGCGCCAACGTAGGCAATGCCAGCTCCGCTTACCACGGCGCCGCCCACCGCGGTGCCAAACGAAATGCCGACATTAAACGCCATGGGTTCTACCGAGCTCGCGAGCACCATCGACTTGGGGTGGCGGCTGCGTGCCACGTCCATAAAGTGCGTGATGCACGACACCGAGAACAGGTACATGAGCATCGCCAGGCTAAAGACAAAGACAAGTGCGAGCGGCATGGCAGCGCCTACGGCAAACAGCCCAAACAATGCCGCCGCCTGCAGCACAAACGTCACAAGCAGCGCCTTCATGCCAAAGCGCGCATCGATCCATCCGCCCAGGATGTTCGAGACCAGGCAGAACACGCCGTAGGCCATAAGCGTGGTACTGGCTTCGACCGTGCCCATGCCCAGCACCTGCTCAAGATAAGGCGTCACGTAGCCGTAGAACACATAGACCGACCCCACGCCAAACAAGAAGATGAGCATGCCAGTGATGATGCTCGGCTCGCGCAGCAGACCCGCCTGCTCGCGAAAGGTGGCAGGCTCGTCGGTTTGCCCGGCGCGCGGCATAAACGCCACGAGCGCTCCGCAGATCAAAACGGCAAAGGCCAGCGTGCCGTACATGGCCACGTGCCAATCGAGCGTGTCGGCCACAAATTTGCCAATCGAGGTCACAAAGACCATCGCCACGGAAAACGCACCGTACACTACCGAGATGGCAAGCGAAGTTTGCTGCGGGGACAGAAGCTCAGGGATGTACGTCACGCCTACGGCGAGCAGTGCGCCCGAGACGGAGCCCAGGACAATGCGCGAGATAAAGAGCACCTGGAAGTTGGGCGCCAACGCCATGACCAGGTTGCCGAGCACAAAGACGATGCTGTAGCACACGAGCAGCTGGTAGCGGCGAAAACGCCCCGTGCTGAGCGCGAGCACCGGCGTCGCGATAGCGTAGACCAGTGCGAACACGCTAATAAGTTGGCCTGCGGTGGCAAGCGATACGCCGAGTTCCGTTGCCAAGTCACTTTCGATGCCGATGACCACGAACTCGGAGCAGCCGAGCGAGAATCCCAACAGCACGAGCAGCGCCAGGCAGAGCTTGGTGCGCGCAGGGGAGAGCGCGGCGGCGGTTGACTTACTTTTAGGCGTGGTTGCGGCGATCAAGGTTGTCACTCCAATGTCGCATTGATAAGCGGGATTCAATCCCTGCAACTCTAACAGAATGTGACAAAGGGGCAGTCCCTTTGTCACATTGCGCTGCCGGCCAGTCGCCCAAACCATCACAACATTCGATGAAAATCTCGAAAACGAGGAAAAGCGTCGAATGTTGTGACGGTTTTCGTGTCCGGCGCGGGTGAGCTTCGGTGTCGTCTGGGGGTATAAGACTAGCGAGTGTTTATTTGCGAGGCCTAAGGGGCGCCCCGTATGGATATCGATAACTTTGAATGGTGGTATAGCGAGGGTGAGGCTCCGGACGAGGGGTGGGACGAGCCCGCGCCGCGTGACGTGTCGAGCGACGAGGACGAGACCGGCAACGCCGCCGCCGACTCGGACGCCGCCCTCGACCCCGTCGAGCCCCTGACCTTCGAACAAGCTTGGGCCCAGGCCGAGGCAGACGAGGCCAAGGCCGACGCTACGGCCACGCTCGGCGAGCCAGCCGACATGTCGATCTCGCCGGCAAAGACCCCGCAGCCGCGCCACACTATCGATCCCGACAGCACGGCATCCTTCAGCATTCTCGACGTGCCCTCGCAGGGCGCTCAGGCGCCCGCACCCACACGTCGCCCCAATCTGTCTCGCGAGGAAGATGCAGGACGCCGCTCGCCGCTCGGCCCCATCCTTATCGCCTTTATGGCCGGCGTTATCGCCTGCTCGGTAATTGGAAACGTCTGGAGCCATGTCGAGCAGCAGCGAAAAGACGCCGCCAAGGTCGAGATGTCTGTCGAGCAATCGCTCGGCCGCACGCGCTCGGTACATGTGTCGGTCGAGGTCAAGGACGGCGCGACGTGGGACACCGCGCGCGGCGACAGCCAAATGCTCATCCACATCGTGGGGCGCACGCTCAAAGGGCAGACGATTGACGAGTATCAATACGTCAATTCCGCTGGTGACGGCATCGAGCTCAAGCCTGGCGACTACGAGCTCACGGTCGATGAACCGCCCGTCGCCACCGACGGCACGCGCTTCCGCGCCTCAAAGCGCATGGTTCCCGTGAACTTTAACTCACAGGCGCCCGACACGGTCGACACCACACCGCAGGGCGGGTTCGACCTTTACGTAGATACCCAGTAGGCGCTCGCCGCTCATTCCGCTATGGCTACTCAATAATCGCCTGCCGTCCCGTCCCACCGCCAAGAGTGGGACAATAGCCCTCGACACTATTGTTTACTTTTGGAGGAAGTAGCATGTCTACCGTCACTACCATCAAGCGCGGCGGCCTCACCGCGGCCATCGATTCCATGGGCGCCCAGCTCACGAGCCTTGCTCTCAACGGCAACGAGTATCTGTGGCAGGGCGACCCCGCCTTTTGGGGTAAGCACGCGCCCATTCTGTTCCCCATCGTGGGCTCACTGCGCAACAACACGGCAACGTCTGCGGCTGGCACCTGCGAGATGCCGCGCCACGGCCTCGCGCGCATCGTCGAGCACAAGCTAGTCGAGGTTTCGGAGGACGGCTCCTCGGTAACGTACGAGATCACCGATACGCCCGAGTCGCTCAAGGCCTTTCCGTTCCACTTTAAGCTCAACATGACCTATGCCCTGACTGGTGACGCCACGCTTACCCAGACCTTTGCCGTCACCAATACCGGCGACGTGGACCTGCCGTTCTCGGTGGGCGGCCACCCCGCGTTTAACGTACCGGCTCCCGGTGCCGAGGACGAGGCATTCGAGGATTACGAGCTGGCGTTTACCGAGGCTTGGACTAACGAGGCTCCCATCATCACGCCCGACGGTCTTATGACGTTCGAGGGCAGCTACAAGGCTCCCAATAACTCGGACGTGCTGCCCATCACGCATCGCAGCTTCGATAACGATGCCATCATGTTCACCGATACCCCGGGCTCCACGCTTACGCTGCGCGGTCGCAAGTCGGGCCACGGCGTCAAGATCGACTTTGAGGGCTTTAAGTACATTGGCGTGTGGTCTGCCGCCAACGACGCTCCGTTTGTGGCGCTCGAGCCCTGGACCGGTCACACCACCATGGACACCGAGGACGATGTCTTTGAGCACAAGGCCAACACCATCACCCTGGCCCCCGGCGCTACCGATAAACGCAGCTTTAGCGTCACCTTGCTCTAGAGGTTCCGCCGCTCGGTCGATGCCGCGCGCCGTCCAGAGCGATAATTTGTCATTCATAAGGCAAGGCATAGACCTTCTGGTCATGCCTTGCCTTTTTCATGCCACTTGTTCGCTCTGGACGTCGCTCGCCGGCATTGCCAAAACATCGACGTCCCCAATGACTACCGTGTGTCTATTAATTTTTCGAGCTTGTGCTGCGCCGCTGGTCGCTGGCGTATATCCTGTTAAGTCGTCAGCATACGATTCAACAGGGAAGGCAGATTATGCATTCTCCCCATCAATGCGGCGCGCATACCCAGCCGATATGCAGCCGTCGCATCTTTTTGGGTAGCGCTCTCGCTGCGAGCGCTTCTGTCGTCGCCGGCACACTTGCCGGTTGCCAGCGCCCCTCCACGCTGGAAGTAGTTCAGCCCACGACGGGCGGCGGTCGCGACGACCTGTCCGATTCCGTGATCGGCAAGGACAAGATCCGCGTCGGTATGGAGGCAGCCTACGCCCCGTACAACTGGCAGGTCTCCGAGGCCAGCGAGTACACCATCCCCATCGACAACGTGCAGGGCGCCTATGCCGATGGCTACGACGTGCAAATCGCCAAGATCGTCTGCAAGGCCCTCGGCGGCGAGCCCGTTGCCGTCAAACAGAGCTTCTCGGGTCTCATCGATTCGCTCAACAACGGCCAGATCGACCTCATCATCGCCGGTATGAGCGCCACGCCCGAGCGTGAGGAGTCGGTCGGCTTCTCCGACCCGTACTTCATTGGCTACTTTGGCCTGTTTGTAAAAGAGGGTTCCCCCTACCAAAACGCCACCAAGCTCAGCGACTTTAGTGGCGCTACGGTCCTTGGCCAAAAGGACACCATGCTCGATACCGTCATCGACGAGATTCCGGGCGTTGTGCACAAAAACCCGGTCGACTCCGTCCCCACGGTGTTCTCGAACCTGCTGCAGGGCACCTGTGACGCCGTGACCTACAACACCGAGAACGAGAAGGGCTATATGGCCCAAAACCCGGGCATTGTCCCCATTCATTTTGCCGAGGGCGAGGGCTTTAAGCAGGAGGTCGCGGCAAACGTCGGCTGCCGCAAGGGCTCGGACAAGCTGCTTAAGCTCATCGACAAGACACTCAAGGGCATTAGCCAGGAGGAGCGCGACCAAATGTGGGACGCGTGCCTCGATCGTCAGCCGGCATAGGGAGGCAGCATGAAAACCATCAATCGTCTGGCCTCCTTTATCAAGGCCGACCATCGCTATGTATATCTGGGCACGAGCGTTATCGCGGCGCTCGGTCTGGCGTTTAGCCAGCGCAACCCCACGCCGTTGAGCTTCTTGGTGCCTACGGGCGTCTTCCAGGATTGCCTCTGGGCAATC
Source organism: Collinsella sp. (assembly GCA_048323995.1). GTDB lineage: Bacteria > Actinomycetota > Coriobacteriia > Coriobacteriales > Coriobacteriaceae > Collinsella. Next base: position 44,334 of record DBFELT010000005.1, read on the forward strand.
CTGTGGGCCTGGCTCGTCGCGTCGGCGGCAGCGCTCGTCACCAAGCTCATACACTGGAGTGACTATCGCGAAAAGTCGCCGTTCGCATCCGAGCGTTTCCGTCGTGGCGCACGCTTAGGCAGCTACGTCGTGGTCGCCATCGCGGCGATCTTTTTCGTGGACCGCTGCGTCATGTCGTTTATCGACCTGGTGCAGGTGAGCATTGTCTCGGACTCCAACCCCAGCGACTTTTTGTCGAGCCTGGTCTACATGACCTACAAGAGCGGGGACTTCTTCATTCGCGGTATCGAGATCACCATCGCGCTTGCCACCTTCGGCACCGTCATCGCATTCTTCCTGGCGCTGCTCTTCGTGTTCCTGCGCATTCAGACCTTCGATCGCGTGGACAACGACCTGGTACGCTTCTTTAAGAGTATCGGCCGCGGCTTTGCGACCGTCTACTCCACCATCGTGCGCGGCACGCCCATGATGGTCCAGGGTCTGCTCATCTATTACGCGGGCTTCACCGTTTTGCGCGGCATGGGCTTCGAGACCGCTCAGGCCAACCAGATTTGGAGCACCTTCACCGCCGGCCTCGTCACCATCTCGCTCAACTCCACCGCCTACATGATGGAGGTCCTGCGCGGCGGCATCGAGTCTATCGATCCCGGCCAGGCCGAGGCAGCGCGCTCGCTGGGCCTGTCGCAGTGGCAGGCTATGCGCAAGGTCGTGTTCCCCCAGGGCATTAAAAACGCGATTCCGGCGCTCACCAACGAGCTCATCATCAACATCAAGGATTCGTCGGTGCTTTCGGTCATCGGCGTGTTTGACCTCATGTACGCCACTACCACCGTCGCCGGCGTGTACTACCGCCAGATGGAGGTCTACTGCGTGGCGCTCGTGGTCTACCTGATCCTGACGCTCGTGGCGAGCCGCCTGCTCGAGGCCTTTGGCAAAAAGCTCGGCGCCGAGGCTCCGGTCACGCTGCCCAGCTCCAACTAGGCTTAAGACGAGGAGAATCATCATGGCAGATACCGCCATTACCGGCGTTGCGGCCGCCGCACAGACCAATGAGCCGCTCATCCGCGTCGAGGGCCTGCGCAAGAGCTTCGGCTCGCTCGAGGTACTCAAGGGCATCGACCTGTCCGTCAATCCCGGCGAGGTCGTCACCATTATCGGCGCCTCGGGCTCGGGCAAGTCGACCTTCCTGCGCTGCCTCAACCTGCTCGAGACCCCGGACGCGGGCCACATCTGGTTCCACGGCCAGGACCTTACGGCCGAGCGCTGCAATATCAATAAACTCCGCGAGGACATCGGCATGGTGTTCCAGGGCTTTAACCTGTTCAATAACATGGATGTGCTCGACAACTGCACGCTCGCGCCCGTCACGCTCAAAAAGATGGGCAAGGCCGAGGCTGAAAAAATTGCGATGGAGCATCTGACGAGCGTGGGACTCGAAAAGTTCGCGCACGCCGCCGTGGGCCGCCTGTCCGGTGGTCAAAAACAGCGCGTGGCCATCGCTCGTGCCCTATGCATGAATCCGCAGATCATGCTGTTCGACGAGCCGACCTCCGCACTCGACCCCGAGATCGTGGGAGAGGTGCTCGAGGTCATGCGCAAGCTCGCTGCCGACGGCATGACCATGGTCGTCGTCACGCACGAGATGGCCTTTGCCCGCACGGTGTCCGACCGCGTGGTCTTTATGGACAAGGGCGTGGTGCTCGAGGATGCCGCGCCGGCCGAGCTCTTCGGTAACCCCAAGCACCAGCGTACCCGCGAGTTCCTCTCGCGTTATCTCGAGGACAAATAACCGACTGCAGACGCTTATGTGGCAGGGCCGCTCCGGTGGGGCGGCCCTCGTCATCACAATCGAAAGGATGTCATGGCCGAGGTTTGGCGCTTCTTTGCGCATGAGGATGATTTTGCCGATTTGGACAAGGCCGGCGCGTGCGAGCGCCTGGGCCGCATGCTGTCGTTTCCGACCATTTCGAGCATGGATGCCCAGACGGTGGACTGGCAGGCGTTTGCCGACCTGCGCGCCTATATGCAGCAGGCCTGGCCGCGCGTGTTTGCGGCGGGCGAGGTCGAGCTCATCGACCATTCGCTGCTCGTGACGCTTGCCGGCATCGACCCCGCCCTCAAGCCGGTCATGCTCATGGGCCACATGGACGTGGTTCCCGTGGTGCCGGGCACCGAGACAGACTGGACGCACAATCCCTTTAGCGGGCACGTGGACGACACCTATATTTGGGGTCGCGGCGCCATCGATATGAAAGACCAGGTCGCAGGCATCCTGGAGGCCGTTGAGTATGCGCTGGCGCACGGCTGGCAACACGAACGAACCCTGCTGCTGGCCTTTGGCCAGGATGAGGAGACCACGCAGTGCGGCGCGGGTGCCATTGGCCGCGTGCTCGAGGAGCGCGGCGTTGAGCTTGAGTACCTGATTGACGAGGGCGACTATCGTATCGTTGAGGCTGCCGAGTACGGCGCAGGCGAGGGTTGGCTTATGCATGCCGATCTTGCCGAGAAGGGCTATGCCGATATCGTGCTCAGGACGAAGAGCGAGGGCGGGCATTCTTCCAACCCTTACGGTGGCACGTCGCTCGAAGTGCTCAGCCGCGCTATTGCCGCGATTTGCGATATCGAGTGGCCGGCGCGTGTGACCGATCTGCTTGCCGCGCAGCTCGTCGAGCTGGGGCTTTATACCGCAGACGAGATTGCTGCCAGCAAGGATGCCATCGTGCGCGACTGCCTTGCCAGCAAAAAGCTGTACCCGCTTGTGACCACCACCTGTGCGCCCACGCAAATCGAGGGCGGCAGTACCGGTGCCAACGTAATGCCGCAAGATATGTGGGTCAATATCAACTTCCGCATGCTCGAGGGTACGAGCGTGGCCGATGTCGTGGCCTGCTGCCGCGAGGCCGTTGCCACCGCTGGGCTCGCCGGCCGAGTCGAGGTCGAGCTGGGCCCCGGCAGCTCCGAGCCCTCGCCGTCCCCGCGCGTGGGCGGTCCGGGGCTCGAGGCCGTCCGCGCCATCGCCGCCCGCTATTTCCGTGATCCCAAGCCGACGGAGGAAAACGGATCGTCTGCGGTGGGCCAAGAGCCGATGAGCATCGTGCCCTCGACCGTGATTGGTGCAACCGATGCCGCCAACTACCAGCGCATTTGCTACGAGTGCATCCGCTTCTCCGCCTTTGTGGTCGACGATGACGAATGCGACCGCGGCGTCCACGGCACCAACGAGCGCATCACCCGTCGCGCCTACCTCCAAGGCATCCGCTTCCTCATCGCCCTGCTCCACACGCTCTAGCCAAAAAGGAAGCCCTTGGTGCAATGGGGTCAGGTTTGTTTGCACCAATCATTCCGTGCGGGTTATATGCAGGTTTGCCTGCGCACGCTATCATATATGGGTTAGACCGCAACTATGTACCCCATACGCGAAGGGATGCGCATGTATCTGAAGATCGACATGTTCTAGCTGGGCTTACCCCCGCAGTGGCGCCGCGCGCCCCATCAACTCTGCCGATTTTCACCTTCACGCACATAAAGGAGTCCCGCCATGCGCGACAAGCTCGAAAAGATCATTAAGGCCTACGAGGAGCTCGAGAAGAAGCTTTCCGACCCGGCCGTCGCCTCCGATATCAAGGAGTTCACGCGCCTCAACAAGGAGTACGCGCACCAGTCCGACCTCATCGCCGCTTCGCGCGAGTACATCGGCGCGCTCGATGACATCGAGGCCGCCAAGGAGATGCTCCGCGACACCACCGACGCGGACGAGAAGGAAATGCTCCAGATGGACATCTCCGAGAACGAGGAGAAGCTTCCCCAGCTCGAGGAAGACATCAAGTACATGCTCATCCCGAGCGACCCCAACGACGACAAGAATACCATCGTCGAGATTCGCTCCGCCGCCGGTGGCGACGAGGCTGCCATCTTTGCCGGCGACCTCTACAAGATGTATCAGCGCTTCTGCGAGTCGCGCGGCTGGAAGACCACCGTGCTCGACTCCAGCCCCAGCGAGGCCGGCGGCTTTAAGTCCATCGAGTTCAAGGTTGAGGGCGACCGCGTCTACTCCGTCATGAAGTTCGAGTCCGGCGTGCACCGCGTCCAGCGCGTTCCCAAGACCGAGTCCCAGGGCCGCATCCAGACCTCTACGGCCACCGTCGCCGTGCTTCCCGAGGCCGAGGAGATCGACGTCCAGATCAACCAGTCCGACCTGCGCATCGACACCTACTGCGCCTCCGGTCCTGGCGGTCAGTGCGTTAACACCACCTACTCCGCCGTGCGCATCACCCACCTGCCCACCAACACCGTGGTGCAGTCGCAGGAGCAGCGTTCCCAGATCCAGAACCGCGAGGTCTGCATGCAGATGCTGCGCGCCCGTCTGTACGAGATGGAACTCGAGAAGCAGCAGGCCGAGCTCGGTGCCGAGCGCCAGAGCCAGATCGGCCACGGCAACCGTTCCGAGAAGATCCGTACCTACAACCAGCCCCAGGACCGCGTGACCGATCACCGCATCGGTTTCAACTCCACCTACAACGGCGTCCTTCTGGGCGATCAGCTCGGCACCGTCATCGAGGCGCTCGCCGCCGCCGAGCGAGCCGAGAAGTTGGCGCAGGCCGTTTAGGTTCCGCCGTTCTACCGAACGGCGGACCAGCCGACGCTGCGCGGGCCGCATTTGGACAATCTGACGTTCAACTTCAAGGGCGCGACCAGAAGGTCAGCGCCCTTTCGTTTCACGTCACCTTGTTTCAAATGTGACCCGCTCGCTGTCCGTCCTCTACCTGCGGCGTTGCCTTGTTCCGGATGCGGTGGTCATTGGGGACGTTCTTAAATGACTAGGTTGGGCACATTGCTTTGAGATGTTATTCAAACGGCTTTGATAACCTTTAAGCTGTCTACCTGCTGAAAGTAATCAATGGCGTGCATCTGCTATTGAAAATATTGCTCGAAAAATCGTCCGAGAAGTCGCGGGGTGATTTTTACCGCGTTGTTCGTCAAGTGATTTGGCAAGTTCTTGGTTAGATATTGGTCAGTTTTGGGTCAACCTTGCCAAAAGCTTGACGAATGCAAATTTAGACGTCAGCGAATGTACACTTTGAGCAAGCCCGGTACAAAAATCTGGGCTGATTCTCGATAATTGCCTTTAATCGTCCCTTGCCAAGCGCTGGCCTCGCGTACAATCTGCTCCGACATTCGCGCGCCGCCCGGCGCTTAAGAGGGGAGGGCCCCATGGCAAACGAGATTTGGACCATCAAGCGTTGTCTCGAGTGGACCAAGGAGTACCTGGCCGAGCGCGGCGAGGAGCACCCCCGTCTTTCTGCCGAGTGGCTGCTCTGCGCTGCCACGGGCCTGGCGCGTATTGACCTATATATGCGTATGGACGAGACGCTTAACGCGTCCCAGCTCGAGACCATGCATGCGGCCGTTGTCCGCCGCGCTAAGGGCGAGCCGCTGCAATACATCACGGGCAGCACGCAGTTTCGCATGATTGACGTCGCGTGCGCCCCCGGCGTGCTCATTCCGCGTCCCGAGACCGAGATGCTCGTCGAGGAAGTCCTCAATTATCTGGATGCCGAGGTGCTGAGCCCCGAGGCTGCCGCCCGTCAGCGTGTTGAGCTGCCTTGGAACGATGAGGTCGAGGAGGCACGCAAGGCCGAGGCCGCGCTGGCAGACGAACGGGCGACCGCCGAGCGCCGCGCCGCTAACCTGACGGCTGCCGATGAGGCGGCGCTAGGCGGCGACGTACTGGGTAGCCGCGCCTATGCCGAGGAACTGGCCGACCGCGAGGCCGAGGAAGCCGCCGCGCAGGCAGCAGAAGCCGAAGCGGCAGAAGCAGAGGCCATGGAAACCCCCGAGCCCGAGCTCGACGAATACGGCATCGCCATTGAGGACAACGACCAACAGGCGACTCCCGCGCAAGATGCCGCCGAGGCTAACGTATCTGCCCCAGCCGAGCCCCGCACTGCCCGCGTTCTCGAGGTCGGCTGCGGCACGGGCTGCATTTCGCTCTCCCTTGCCTGGGAGCGCCGCGGGCACGTTACCTGCACTGCTACCGATATCGAGCCGCGCGCCATCGACCTTGCTACCAAAAACCGCGATGCGCTTGGCCTCACGTCCGACGAGGTCGCCTTCAGCCTCACCAACCTGGTGAGTTCCATTCCCCGCGAAGAGTGGGGCACCTTTGACGTACTCGTCTCCAACCCGCCCTACATCCCCACCGATGTCATGCGCTCGCTGCCGCATGAGGTCAAGGACTTTGAGCCCGATCTGGCGCTCGAGGGCGGTGCCGACGGTCTCGATATCTTCCGCCGCCTGCTCAACGCGGCGCCCTACATGCTGCGTGCCGGCGGCCTGTTTGCCTGCGAGCTCTACGAGGGCGCGCTCGACGCCGCGGCCGAGCTCTGTCGCCAGGCAGGCCTTTCGGACGTGCGTATCGTCCACGACCTCACCGATCGTCCCCGCATCGTTCGAGCCATCGTCACCGAGCCCAAACAGCGTATTTAAGCTGAATAAATAGACATTTGCGCAAGTTTGTCCTTGCAATATACCGTAAAACTTCTACTATAGAAGGAGAAAGGTATGTCAAATCAGCTGCATCGGTACCGTATCGTGCTTGATTACATTGAACCTTGGCTTGATGAGCAGGATGAAGCTACGCTGAAGCAGATTTATGCAGACCTTTTGGTGCTCGAGAAGGAAGGTCCCAGCCTTGGTCGTCCGCTGGTTGACCGCGTAAAGGGCTCGAAGCTTCATCATTTAAAGGAGCTGAGAGTGACGTCGTGTGGTGGGCAGGTGATTCGCATCCTCTTCGCCTTTGACCCCAAGCGCCAGGCGGTATTGCTATTGGCGGGTGATAAGTCGCGAGCGGGATCGTCAAGGGCAAAATGGAACGGTTGGTATGCGATCAACATTCCAAGGGCCGAGCAAATATACCGTCGCCACGTAAGGAGGCTCGATCGAGATGGAACTGCATGAGTATATGGAATCTCGCGGGATAACACGCGACTCCATTACCGCCGAGCAGGAGAGGACTCGCGATCGTATCGAAGCCTATAAGCTTGCTCAGATTCGCAGGTTAAAAGATCTAACACAGGCGTCGGTCGCCCAGTCGATGGGCGTTTCTCAAAAACGTGTATCCGAGCTCGAGCGTGGGGAGTTGGGTTCGATGAGGCTCGACACGCTGAGCAGGTACGCAGAGAGCCTCGGCGGAAAACTGGTTGCAAGCATCGAGTTTCCCGATCGTACCGTTACGCTTGCGCGCTAAAAATCTTCAATTAACCCCCTCACTTTCACCGACTACTAGAGCCGCTCACCAAACCAACATGCGCTCTGGGCAAATAGGTTGAATGTTTCGTGCGAGAATGCCCCACAGTAAACAAACTTGCACCGGAGCGTAAGGGGCTGGCATACACATGCAGACGGTCTATCGGGTATACGAGGGAACGCGCGAGCCGCATCGGCTTGCCGTCGAGCGCACGGCCGAGGTGCTCGGCCGCGGCGGCCTGGCCTTGATTCCGACCGAGACCGTCTACGGTGTCGCCGTGGCAGTCAACGCCTTCTCGGACGCCGTGCCCCAAGATACAAGCGAATTCCCATCGTGGCCGCGCGATCCGCAGGCTGCCGTCAATGGCGCCGCAGTTCCTGCGCTCGGCACCGGCTATCGCCGTATCTTCACTCTCAAGCAACGTGAGCTCACGCAAACCGTCGCTTGGCTGGTCGATGGCGTCGAAGCACTCGACCGCTATGGCGTGGATATCCCGGAAGATGCCCGCGTACTCGCGCGACGATGCTGGCCGGGAGCCCTGACTATCGTGGTCAAGGCAGCCCCCTGCGTGCCGACCTTTATGCGCGCTGCCGACGACACCGTGGCCCTGCGCGCTTCGGCCTCTCCCGTGGTCCAAGCGCTCATCCGCGCCTGCGGCAGTCCCCTTGCCTGCACGAGCGCCAACACGCACGGCGCGCCTTCGCCGGCAAGCTTTGCCGCCGTCGAGGGTCGCATCCTGGAGGGGGTCGATGTTGCCGTCGACGCCGGTGAGACCCCGTGTCGCGACGCCTCGACCATCGTGTCGTTCCAGCACGGCGGGCTCCAGATCCTGCGCCAAGGCGCACTTCCCGCATCAGAGATCGAGCGGGTCCTGTCCGACCCGATGCAATAGAAGGGTGTAAGCGATGTCGTTGAATCTGGGCAGCCTGGGCATGGAAGATGCCTCGTTTAACTTTGGCGGTTCCTACATCATGGCGCTCGACTGCGGCACTACCTCGGTACTCGCGGCCATTGTCGACGAATACGGCTGCATCGTTGCCCAGGCGCGTCGTAGCGTCAAAACCAGCTTCCCGCGCCCCGGCTGGGTGGAGCAGGATCCCACGGAGGTGCTTGCCAGCCAGATCGGCGTGATGATGGAGGTTCAGTTTAAGAGCGGCATCCATTCCGATCGCATCGCCGCCATCGGCATCTCCAACCAGCGCGAGACCACGGTGGTCTGGGACCGCGTGAGCGGCCAGCCCATCTATAACGCCATCGTATGGCAGTGCCGTCGTACCGCGCCGGCGATCGACGCGTTGGTTGAACAGGGTTGCGAGGAGCTGGTGCGCTCCCGCACGGGACTTACGCTTGACCCGTATTTCTCGGCCTCTAAGGTGCAGTGGATTCTCGACAACGTCGACGGCGCACGCGAGAGCGCGGCGGCGGGCGACCTCATGTTTGGCACCATCGACACCTGGCTCATCTACAACCTCACCGGCGGCCAGGTCTTTGCCACCGACTACACCAATGCCAGCCGCACGGCACTCTTTAATATCCATACGCTCGATTGGGACGACGACCTGCTGGCGCTCTTTGACGTCCCACGTTCCATGATGCCCGAGGTTCGCTGGAGCTCGGGCGACTACGGCCGCGTCGCGAGCGACATCATGACCAACATGCCGCCCATCATGGGCGTGGCGGGTGACCAACAGGCGTCGCTGTTCGGCCACTGCTGTTTCCGTCCCGGCCAGACCAAAAACACCTATGGCACGGGCTGCTTTATGCTCATGAACACCGGCGACGAGATCGTCGAATCCAAGAATGGCCTGGTCTCCACCATCGGTATCGCTGCGGACGGCAAAGTCAGCTATGCGCTCGAGGGCTCTATTTTTGCCGCCGGCTCAACGATGAACTGGCTTCGCAACAACATGGGCATCATCTCGAGCGTGAGCGAGTCGGCACAACTCGCCGCTTCGATTAGCGACAACGAGGGCTGCTACTTCGTTCCCGCCTTTGCGGGTTTGGGTGCTCCCTGGTGGGACCCGCATGCTCGCGGTATCGTGTGCGGTCTGACCGGCGCCTCGAGCCGTGCGACCATCGTACGTGCCGCCTGCGAATCCATGGCATATCAGAGCTACGACGTGCTGCGCGCCATGGAGCAGGACGTGGGGCTTTCGATTGAGCGCCTGTCTGTCGATGGCGGTGCCTCGCGCAACGAGTTCATCATGCAATTCCAGGCCGACCTGCTGGATATCCCCGTGCTGCAATGCGAGACGGTGGAGACCACGGCAATCGGTGCCGCGTACTTGGCGGGTCTTGCCGTCGGCTATTGGGAAGACCTGGAAGAGCTGGAGCAAAATGCCCAGATCGTTAGGACCTTCCTTCCCCACATGTCCGCCGAGCGCCGCGAGCAAAACCTTGCGGGCTGGCGTGATGCAGTCAGGCGCTCGCTCAGCACCGCACAGTAGGGCTGCGATGGGCTGCTCGATACAACAAACCGCTAAACTAATGCATGGCGTGCGGCGGCAACATTGCTGCGCGCCTTGTCAGCAAGGCCGTTTTGCGGCCGCAACGAAAGGGGCAATCAATCCATGACCGTCACCTACGATGCGTCCCGTGTGACGCTTGTCGATCACCCGCTCGTCCAGCACAAGCTGTCGATCCTGCGCGACAAAAACACCGGCACCAACCAGTTCCGTCAGCTCGTGCGCGAACTCGCACTTTTTGACGGCTACGAGGCCATGCGCGACCTGCCTATGGAAGACGTCGAGGTCGAGACCCCCATCACTACCGCCACGTTCAAACAGCTCGCCGGCAAGAAACTCGCCATCGTGCCCATCCTGCGTGCGGGCCTTGGCATGGTCGACGGCATCCTCGACCTGGTGCCCTCCGCTCGCGTGGGCCACATCGGCATGGAGCGCGACGAGGTCACCCACGAGCCGCACGAGTATTACTGCAAGATGCCCAAGGATATCGACCAGCGCATCTGCCTGGTCGTCGACCCCATGCTCGCCACGGGCGGTTCGGCCGAGATGGCCATTAGCTACCTGCGCGAGCGCGGTGTCAAGGACATCCGCATGCTGTGCATCGTCGCGGCCCCCGAGGGCCTCAAGTCGCTGACTGAGAAGGACCCTGATGTGCATATCTATACCTGCGCCATCGACGACCATCTCAACGAGGCTGCCTACATCGTTCCCGGCCTGGGCGACGCCGGCGACCGCATCTACGGCACGCTCTAGTCGCTGGGCTAAGATGGCCGCGGCTGCAAATACGAAGAAACGGTGCGCGCGGACGAACAAAAGGCGACCGCGCGCACTCCTGTTAACGGACGTTTTGCCCTGCAGGGTTCGAGAAAAACGTATTACCGTACCTGCGGCATAAAGAAGGTCTTAAGAAAACGAACAGGTGCGTATTAACCGATGCTTTTTCGGTTGTACTTTAGCGATTGGCTCGTACAATAGTCACCAATGTTTGGCGGGAACTGTTCTGTGAAGCGTTAAAAAGGAAAGTGAGGACGCCAGTGTTTCAGATAGCCGATCTGCTCGCTATCGTTGCAGGCGCCATCGCGGGCGCAATTGCCTTCCTTCCCTTTGTCTTTACGCTCAAGCCGGTTCTTGACGATAAACAGAATGCGGACATGCTCAAGGGTATGGTGAGTCTGGCGGTCTCGGCAATCGCCCTGCTCGTCTTTACCTTGGTTGTGTTTGTGTTGTTCGGAGAGGCATTTCGCATGTTCCTCCTGGGCGAGGCGATCGGCTTCGTGGCCTTTATGGCCGCCTGCACGGTTCGCGTCGCCAAGGCGCTGCGAGATCCTCATGAGGTCGAAAGGTAAGTCGTGGAAATTTTTGAAAAGCTGCCTGATGAGATTAATCATCTGGTCAGCGAGTTCAGCTCCACCCCTGTCGTGGGCGATCTGAGCTGCGGCATCACGCAGTACTCGTTTTGGCTGATCGTCTCCACGATCGTGCTCCTGATCGTCCTGGCCGTGTTCAAGAAGAAGCAGACCCTGGTTCCCAAGGGCTTCTTCGTCAACGGTTTCGAGTACATCATCGAGTACGTCGAGAACGATATCGGCAAGGGCGTCGTGGGTGAGAACTGGAAGAAGCACTTCCCGTTCCTGTGCTCGCTTTTCCTGTTCATCCTGATCAACAACATGATCGGCCTGATCCCGGGAATGAAGCCCGGCACCGGCGCAATCGGCTCCACCGCCGCGCTCGCCATCTTCGCCTTTGTGTACTTCATCTACTACGGATGCAAGGCTCATGGCGTGATCGGCTACATCAAGAGCCTCGCCCCGCAGGGCGTGAGCTTCCCGATGAACGTGCTCGTGTGGGTCGTCGAGCTTTTCTCGACCTTCCTGCGCCTCATCACGCTCGCCGTCCGTCTGTTCTGCAACATGTTCGCAGGACACGTGGTCATGGGCTCGTTCGCCATCATGGCGAGCATGTTCATGCAGCCGCTGCTTCAGCAGGTTTCCGCGGCCCACGCCGTCGGCGCCCTGCCTTCGCTAGCCTGGCTTGCCATCCTCATCCTGATCTATGCGATCGAGCTTGTGGTCGGCGCCATCCAGGCTTACGTCTTCACGGTCCTTACCGCCGTGTATGTCTCCGAGGCAGAGGAGGTCGCGGAGGAGGAGTAGTCTTCCGTTCGCGCCTTAAAGGTAAGGTAATTCGTTAAACCGCCGGTGCCCGTACCCATGGAGCCCGGCAGTTATAAAAAGGTTATCCTGCGTGAAATAAGACACGCACGACAAAGGAGGAATCGTGGGAGTTATCGGTTACGGTCTCGGTGTTATCGGCGCTGGTCTTGCTATCGGCCTGTCTGCTCTGGGTGCTACGGGTGCTATGGCCCGTCAGCCTGAGGTCCAGGGCCGCGTGTTCACCGTCTTCATCATGGGCTCCGCCTTCGGCGAGGCTCTGGCTCTGATCGGCTTCGTTGTCGCGCTGATCGTTAAATAGCACGGAGCGTCAAGTATGAATCTTTCATCCCAGAAGAGCGCGATCGCACTCTCCGCGTCCGCGGCCGCGCTGCTCATGCCGGTTTCCGCGTTCGCCGAGGACGGCGCTGCCGGTGCGGACATCCTCATCCCTAAGATGGCGGAGTTCATCCCGGCGCTTATCGCCTTCCTGATTATCTGGATCGTGCTGGCCAAGGTCGCCCTGCCGGGCATCATGAAGACCATGGAGGAGCGCGGCAAGAAGATCGAGGAGAGCCTCGACGAGGCCGAGAAGACCAAGCAGGAGGCTATCGCCAAGCGCGCTGAGTCCGACTCGATCGTCACCGACGCCCGTCGTCAGGCTGCCGACATTGTTCTCGAGGCCCGTAAGGACGCCGAGTCCGAGCGCGCCCGTATCATCGAGGCTGCTCACAAGGAGGCCGAGGAGATCATCGCCAAGGCCCATACGACCGTCGAGGACGAGCGCAAGTCCATCTACGCCGGTGCCGCGAGCTCCATCGCCGACCTGTCCGTTGCCGTCGCCACCAAGATCGTGGGCGAGGCACTCGAGGACGATGCCGAGCAGAAGAAGCTCATCGAGCGTTACATCCAGGAAGCAGGTAGCCTGAATGCCGACTAGCCGCTATCAGGACAAGGTACTCGAGACCTACGCGCGCTCCCTTTTGGAAGCCGCCAAGGCCGAGAACCATGTGTTCGAGGACCTCGAGATGATCGAGCGTCTGGCTTCTGCCAGCCCCGAGATCATCGCCGTGCTCGACACCATGTCCAAGCGCGACCAGCTCGACCTTCTTCCCAAGGTGGCAGCTGCCTTTAAGTATGTTGCCGAGGAAGACGAGGATGTAGTGGGCGTGACCGTCACCACGGCGATCCCGCTCGACGACGAGCTGCGTCAAACCATCACTAAGAAATGCGAGCAGGACTTCGGCCGCAAGGTATTCCTTATCGAGCAGGTCGACCCGTCTATCGTGGGCGGCCTGGTGCTCGAGGCCCGCGGCGAGCGTCGTGACATTTCCGTCAAGACGCAGCTGCGCATCGCGCAGGAGACCCTCGCAAACTCTGCTAATTCGTACGGAGGTGAAGCCTAATGTCCGAAACCCTCAATGCCCAGGATATCGCCAAGAAACTGCAGGAGCAGCTCACGAGCCTCTCCGCGACGGTCGATACGCATGAGGTTTCAACGGTCGACGAGGTAGGCGACGGCATCGCGCGCGTCTCCGGCCTCAAGAGCGCCATGGCAGGCGAGCTTCTGGAGTTCAAGAGCTCCGATACCGGTGAGACCGTCTTCGGCCTTGCCCAGAACCTTGACCGTGACGAGGTCGGCGCCGTTCTGTTTGGTGCCGTCGACTCCATCAAGGAAGGCGACGAGTGCCGCACCACTGGCCGCATTATGGATATCCCTGTGAGCCGCGCCATGCTCGGCCGCGTCGTCAATCCGCTCGGCCAGCCCATCGACGGCCTGGGCGACATCGTCGCCACGCACCGTCGCCCCATCGAGTTCAAGGCCCCCGGCGTCATCGACCGTACCCCGGTGTGTGAGCCGGTTCAGACCGGTCTGCTCGCTATCGACTCCATGGTGCCTATTGGCCGCGGTCAGCGTGAGCTCATCATCGGCGACCGTAAGACCGGTAAGACCGCCATCGCCATCGACGCTATCCTCAACCAGCGCGGCAAGGGCATGGTCTGCATCTATGTCGCCATCGGCCAGAAGGCCTCCACGGTTGCCAACATCCGCGAGACCCTCGCTCAGCACGGTGCGCTCGACTACACCATCATCGTTTCGGCCACCGCTGCCGATTCCGCCCCTATGCAGTACATCGCGCCTATGGCCGGTGCCGCTATCGGCGAGTTCTTCATGTACAACGGTGAGGACGGCAAGCCCGCCAGCGAGACCAACCCCGGTGGCCACGTGCTCGTCATCTACGACGACCTGTCCAAGCAGGCTGTGGCTTACCGTCAGATGTCGCTGACGCTGCATCGTCCGCCCGGACGCGAGGCCTATCCTGGCGACATCTTCTACCTGCACTCTCGTCTGCTCGAGCGTGCCGTCAAGATGTCCAAGAAGAACGGCTACGGCTCCATGACGGCACTGCCGATCATCGAGACCCAGGACGGCGACGTCTCGGCCTACATTCCGACCAACGTCATTTCCATTACCGATGGTCAGATCTACCTGCAGTCTGAGCTCTTCTTCCAGGGCCAGCGCCCGGCAGTCGACGTGGGCATTTCCGTGTCCCGCGTCGGTGGCGACGCGCAGACCAAGGCTATGAAGCAGGTCGCCGGCAACCTCCGTCTGGACCTCGCTTCGTACCAGGAGCTCGCCGGCTTCACGCAGTTCGGCTCCGACCTCGACGAGGCTACGCAAAAGCAGCTTACCCACGGCGCCCGCATGACCGAGCTCCTGAAGCAGCCGCGTTACAAGCCGTTTGAGGTTGGCGAGCAGATCGTTACGCTGTTCGCTGGCAACGAGGGCTTCCTGGATGACCTGGAGATCGCCGACGTGCTGCCTTTCCGTGCCGAGCTCATCGAGTACATGGACAATGGCTTTGGCTCGCTGCTCGACAAGGTTCGCGCCAAGAAGATCGATGATGACACCAAGGCTGAGCTCTTGCGCGTCATCGGCGACTTCAAGCAGCAGTTCATGGCCAAGCACCATTCGGATGTTTCTGGATCAGAGGAGAACTAAGCCCCATGGCCAACCTTCGCGACATTAAGAAGCGAATCTCCTCGGTTACCACGACCAAGCAGATCACGCGCACGATGGAGATGGTCTCTACGGCCAAGATCCGTCGTGCCCTCGATCGCTCCAAGCAGGCCGAGCCCTATAAGGAGGCGCTGACCGACGTCATGTTGACGGTCGCCGGCGACGCCTCCTGTTCGGGCACCGATCCCATGCTGCAGAAGCATGAGAGCGTCAAGCATGGCCTGATTGTCGTTATTGCCTCGGACCGCGGCCTTGCCGGCGGTTTCAATACGACGGTGGAGCGCACGGCCGAAAAGCTCGCCGCTTCTTGGGCGAACGACGGCATCGAGTGCGAGATCATCGCGTGCGGGCGTAAGCCGGCCACGTATTTCCGTGACCGCGAAAACGTCGTCATGCACTTTGAGGGCAACTCCTCTGAGCCCGATTTCAATCAGGCCCGCATGATCTCCTCTCATATCTGCGATGCGTATCGTGCCGGTGAGCTTGACCGTGTCGAGCTTGTCTACCACCACGCCAAGAATCGCGTGGATCAGGAGCTTCGCGTCGAGCATCTGTTGCCGCTCGACCCCGAGATGATCGCTATGGCCCACGGTCCGCGTAAGAACGAGACCGACGCCCCTAAGCGCATCTCGTCCACGTTCGAGTTCGTGCCCTCTCCCGAGCATGTTCTCGGCAAGCTTGTGCCGTCTTATATCCTGACGGTCATCTACCAGGCCCTGATCGATTCGGCGGCTGCCGAGCAGGGTGCACGCCGCAAGGCCATGCACTCCGCGACGGAAAACGCCACCGCGATCATCTCGACCCTTACCCGCACGTATAGTCGCGTGCGCCAGGCTTCGATCACGACCGAGATTAACGAGATCGTCGGCGGAGCCTCAGCATTGGAGGAACAGTAATGGCTAATAACACCGTAAAGCTTGCGGTCGAGGAAGCCACCAAGAAGACGACTGCCGGTGATGGTCGCATCGTGCGAATCATCGGTCCTGTCGTCGACGTCAAGTTTGACGGTGCGGTGCCCCCGATCTACAACGCGCTCACGGTCGAGGCCGAGACCCCGATCGGTCATCTGAGCACGATCCTCGAGGTCGAGAGCCAGCTTCCGGGCGGCGTCGTCCGCACGGTTGCCATGTCCTCGACCGACGGCCTGCAGCGCGGCCTCATCGCCACCGATACCGGTGAGCCCATGAAGATGCCCGTTGGCCCCAAGACGCTCGGCCGTATTTGGAACGTCATGGGCAAGCCCGTCGACGGCAAGCCCATGCCCGAGGTGGAGGAGTTCTACCCCATCCACCATGCAGCGCCCCGTTTCGACGAGCTCACCACCAAGACCGAGATCTTCGAGACCGGCATCAAGGCCGTCGACCTGCTCGAGCCCTACATCCGTGGCGGCAAGACAGGCCTGTTCGGCGGCGCCGGCGTCGGCAAGACCGTTCTGATTCAGGAGCTCATCAACAACCTCGCCCAGGAGCACGGCGGCACCTCGGTGTTCACCGGCGTCGGCGAGCGTACCCGCGAGGGCACCGACCTGTTCCTCGAGATGAGCGAGTCTGGCGTTATTGACAAGACCTGCTTGGTCTATGGTCAGATGAACGAGCCGCCCGGAGCGCGTCTGCGCATCGGTCTGGCCGGCCTTACCACCGCTGAGTATTTCCGTGATCGTGGCCAGGACGTTCTGCTGTTCATCGACAACATCTTCCGCTTCTCCCAGGCAGGTTCCGAGGTTTCCGCACTGCTGGGCCGTATGCCGTCCGCCGTTGGTTACCAGCCCACGCTGGCAACCGAGATGGGCGACCTCCAGGAGCGCATTACCTCGACCAAGACGGGCTCCATTACCTCCGTCCAGGCTGTCTACGTCCCCGCAGACGACCTGACCGACCCGGCGCCTGCCACGACGTTTACGCACCTCGACGCCACCACGGTTCTTTCGCGTAGCATTTCGTCGCTCGGCCTGTTCCCGGCTATCGACCCGCTCGCGTCTTCCTCCGACGCTCTCGATCCCTCGATCGTCGGCGAGGAGCACTACCGTGTCGCCGTCAAGGTCCAGGAGCTCCTGCAGGAGTACTCCGACCTTCAGGACATCATCGCCATTCTGGGTATGGACGAGCTGTCCGAGGAGCAGCGCCTTACGGTCAACCGTGCCCGTAAGATCCAGCAGTTCCTCTCGCAGTCCTTCCACGTCGCCGAGAAGTTCACCGGCAACCCCGGTGTCTACGTCCGCGTCGAGGATACCGTCCGCTCTTTCGCCGAGATTGTCGACGGCAAGGCCGATGACCTGCCCGAGCAGGCTTTCCGCTATGCTTCCACGATTGAGGACGTGCGCGAGCGCGCCCGCAAGATGGGGGAGAAGTAGGTTATGCGTATCCGCATCGTGTGCCCCGTGAGCTGCGCCTATGAGGGCGACGCTGCGTTTGTGTCGATTCCGTCCACGGATGGCGAGTTTGGCGTTCTGCCTGCTCACTCCAGCGAGATCTGCACGATCGACCGCGGTTACGTTCGCGTTTCCGATAAGGCCATGGGCACTGTCGACCACACGTTTGCCGTGGCCGGCGGCTATGCCCAGGTTGCGGACGATGTCGTGACCGTTCTCGCCGAGCGCGCTTGCGATTTGGCGACCGTCGATGCCGACAAGCTTAAAGCTGATATTCAAGGTTTTGAAGAGAAGCTGGGTAATTTGTCGGAGGATGATGCACGCCGCGCCTACCTCTATAATGAAATCGCATGGTGTAAGCTCAAGCTTGCCCAATAGTCAAACGATTTAGCGTTCGACCATTTGCGAACACATCATGCCCGGGATGGTCCAGCCATCCCGGGCATGCTTTTTGAAAGGGTAGACCTTGGATATTATCCGCGTTGAGGGTGGCCACGCCATCGGAGGCTCCGTGCCCGTTTCGGGCGCCAAGAACTCCGCACTCAAACTCATGGCGGCAACGCTTCTGGCGCCGGGCAAGACGACGCTGCAGAACGTGCCCGATATTTCCGATGTCCACGTGATGGGCAAGGTGCTCAAGGGCATGGGCGCTACGATCGATGTTCTCGACGAGCATACGCTCGAGATTGATACCTCTCAGGTCGATTCTTGGGAGGCCCCCTACGAGCTCGTTGCCAAGATGCGTGCTTCCACAGCCGTGATGGGACCCCTGCTGGGCCGTTTCCATCGTGCCAAGATAGCCATGCCCGGCGGCTGCAACCTGGGTGCTCGCAAGATCGATATGCACATTCTTGGTCTTGAGGCCCTGGGCGTTGAGTTCGATACCGCCCACGGTTACATCAACGCTAATGCGCCCCAAGGTCTGCGCGGTACCACCGTCACGCTCGAGTTCGCCAGCGTCGGTGCGACCGAGAACCTCATTATGGCATCCGTGCGCGCGCAGGGTACCACGGTTATCGACAATGCCGCCCGCGAGCCCGAGATCGTCGATCTCGCTAACATGCTCAACGAGATGGGCGCCAAGATTGTCGGCGCGGGTACGCCCGTCGTGACTATCGAAGGCGTGGAAGAGCTCCATCCCGTTACCCATCGCGTGGTGGGCGACCGCATCGAGGCCGGTACCTTTATCGTTGCCGGTGCGTTGATGGCCGACGATCGCGGTGTCGATGTCACGGGCTTTTGCCCCATTCACTTGGGCATGGTGCTCAAGAAGATGGAGCTCATGGGTATCGACTGCGAGCGCGTCGAGGATGGCGTCCATGTAAACCGTGCCGAGCGTATCAAGCCGGTCGACATCCAGACGCTTCCGTTCCCCGGTTTCCCGACGGACATGCAGGCGCAGATTATGGTACTCTCCGCCCTTGCCGACGGCAGTTCCGTTATTACCGAGAACATCTTCGAGAATCGCTTTATGTTTGCCTCTGAGCTGGTGCGCATGGGTGCCGACATTCGTATCGAGAGTCATCATGCCATGATTCATGGCGTCAAGGGCTTCTCGGGCGCACAGGTTACCTCGCCCGATCTGCGTGGCGGAGCGGCCCTCGTCGTAGCGGGCTTGATCGCCGACGGGACGACCGAGGTTTCGGCTATCCATCACATCAAGCGCGGCTACGAGCAGTTTGTCGAAAAGCTGCAGGCGCTCGGCGCGCATGTCGAGCATGCTACCGTCCCCGATCCCGTCATCTACTAATACAGGTTGCCTATGTTCAATAAAAAGCCCCTCGCGGATACTACCGCCCGAAGACCCTCAACTGGTGCGCAGGCCAAGATCTACAGTCGCGATAACGTGGCTCGCTATTCCGAGCGCGCTCGTCAACGTCGTCGTAGCCACACGATTCGTCACGTCGCGCTCATTGTCGTGCTTGGCGTGCTGCTGAGTGCCACTACCGCTGCCGGCTTGTGGTTTGCCACCATTATGGGCAAGCTCGGCGATTCTAATGTCATTACCGACAATCTGCGTCGGGTTCTGGTTGACACCGATGAGGCAAAGGATCCGTTCTACGTGCTGCTTCTTGGCACCGACGGCCGTCCGGGCGAGGATACGTATCGTGCCGACTCGATTATCCTGGCACGCATTGACCCCACGCAAAAGCAGGCGACGCTCATTTCCGTTCCGCGCGACACCAAGGTCGAGTACAAGGGCGAGACCATGAAGATCAACGCCTGCCATACCGTTGGCGGCGCCGAGGCCATGGTCGAGGCGGTCAACGAGCTGTGCGGTGTTCAGATTTCCCACTATGCCGAGGTCAGCTTCGACGGTATGCAGGCGCTGATTGATTCGGTTGGCGGTATCGACATTAACGCAACCGATGATGTTGACGACCCCGAGCACCTGGATATTAAGATTACCGCTGGCCAGCAGCATATGGACGGTGCCACCGCCCTTACCTATGCCCGCTGCCGCTACACCTATGCCGACGGCGATTACACGCGCATGCGCCACCAGCGTCAGGTGCTTGGCGCCCTTGCCAACCAGATTCTCAATAACTTCGATGCCACGAAGATCTTTGGCCTGGTTAATTCGCTGTCCGATATGCTCGTAACCGATATGAGCGTTCAGGATATCGTGGCTACGGTCAACGCCATGCGCGGTATGGATGTCGACGGTATCTACTCGGCCAACCTGCCTTCGTACGCCGACGACAGCACCATGATCGACGGTGTGAGCTACGTCTTTGTCTACGAGGACGAGCTCAAGGAAATGATGGAGCGCGTCGATGCTGGCAAGGATCCCAAGGGTCCCAACACCATGGGTCTTTCCGACGGTTCCAGCTCTACGATCGGCGACCTGAACAACAACACGTCTGACGACTACGCAAACGGTACCGCAACCTCATCGGTCAGCTCTGACGATTCCGATGACTCAAGCGATTCGAGCGATTCGGACTACTACGAAGAGCCCACCGGCGACGGCAACGGCTACGAAGCTAACTACTAGGGTTACGCGGGCTTACCAGCCCGCGTAACCAGTTGACGCTGCAAACCCGCCAGAGCGGCAATCTGTCTTTCAACTTCGGCGGCATGATCAAAAAAGTTACGGCGTTTTACCAAACGCCGTAACGGCTCGACGCTGCGCGCCGCCCAAGGCGGCAATTTGTCATTCAAAAGGCAGGGCATGACCAGAAGGTCAATGCCCTGCCTTTTTCATGCCAACTTGTTCGCCTTGGACGTCGCTCGCTGACATTGGCTCAACCTGCGGTGCTGACTACTCCCCTTGCACCAAAAACCGCCCCGTTCTCGGTTTTTGAGGACGGGGCGGTTTTGCTTACCTAGATTGTTCGAGTTCCTTATGCAAAGCGGGCGACGAGCTCCTGGAGCACGTCGGTCATCTTGACGAGCGAACTGACCGGGACAAACTCGTTGACGCCGTGGTAGCAATAGCCGCCGGTGGAAAGGTTGGGGCAGGGCAGACCGCGGAACGACAGCTGAGCGCCGTCGGTGCCGCCACGAATTGGCAGCACTTGGGGCTCAACGCCGCAGGCAAGGTAGGCTTCCTTGGCAACATCAATAAGCTCGGGATAGTCACGAACGATCTCGGCCATATTTCGATACTGCTGCTTAATCTCGACCGTCACGCGCTCCTCACCCAGACGCTGGTTGAGCATCGAGGCGGCGGCATCAATAAGGTCGAGTTTCTGCTGGAACTTGGCGGCGTCATGGTCGCGGACGATATAGCGCGCTGTGGCGTGATCGACGGTCGCAGATACACCCTCAAGGTGATAAAAGCCCTCGTAGCCTTCCGTATACTCCGGGCGCTGCACGTAGGGGAGCAACGCGTTGAAGTCGCAGAACAGATTGCCTGCGTTGACCATACGGCCTTTGGCGTCGCCCGGGTGGATGGACTGGCCCTCAAAGCGGACGGTCACCTCGGCGGCGTTAAAGCACTCCCACTCCAGCTCGCCGATGGGGCCGCCGTCGACCGTGTAGGCGTACTTGCAGCCAAAGGTATCGATATCCAACAGCTCGGCTCCGTGGCCGATCTCCTCGTCAGGGCAGAAGCAAATGCCGAGTGCGGGATGGGGCAGAGAAGGGTCCTGAGCGATACGCGCGACAAGCGACATGATCTCGGCGACGCCTGCCTTGTCGTCTGCGCCCAGCAGCGTGGTGCCATCGCTGCAGACCAAGTCCTCACCCGCGAGGTCGTTCAGGGCGGGAAGCTTGGCGGTACTCATGGCAACGGGCTTACCGTCAACCGTGCCACAGACCAGGTCGCCGCCTTCGTAGTGTACGATGTGCGGCTTCACGCCGGCGCCCGGTGCAACTTCGGTGGTGTCGAGATGGGCAATCAGGCCCAGGGCGGGCTTGTCCTCAGCGCCCGCACTTGCGGGGATATGCGCGCAGACATAGGCGTGCTCGGTCACGTGGGCATCTTCCGCACCAAGCTCGCGCAGCTCTTCAGCCAGCACGTTGGCAAGGTCAAACTGAACGGCGCTCGAGGGTACCTGGTCGCAGTTTGCATCCTCGGACTGCGTGTTGATCTGGACGTAGCGCAAAAAGCGCTCGAGGACATCGGGGTTCGTGGTGGTGTTTTCCATAAAGACCGCTCCAATCTTGGTCGTCGTGTGCAACAAGAACTCTAGCACGGTATGCCACGGCATACCGCGACGCTTGGATGGGGTAGAATCAGCCATTGAATGCAGAAGGGACGGAAGATCATGGATACGACAATTAGCTCGCGCGAACTACATCTGACGGTGGCGAACGAAGACTACTTGGAGTGCATGGTTCGCATTGAAAGCGAAGAGGGGGAAACCAACGGCGTGCGATCGGTCGACATCGCGCAGCGCCTTGGCGTCTCCAAGGCATCGGTCAATAAAGCGGTTTCGGCGCTCAAGGCATCCGAACTTGTCGAGCAATCGCACTACGGCAAGGTAGTCCTGACCGATCGCGGCCGCGAGGTTGGTACGGCTATCTGGTACCGTCATCGCCTCATTCGCACGTTTTTGGTTCAGGAGCTCGGTGTCGAATTTGAGCGAGCCGATTCCGAGGCCTGCATGATGGAGCATGCGCTATCCGAGGACACGATGAGCCGCTGGCTCGCCTATCTCGAAAAGCAGGGAATCAGCGTCGAGGAATAGCGGGATATATATGGATTCGAGTTATTACAACCGCTTTGGTGCCGAGGAACTTACGCGCCGCTTGTCGAGCGAGACCTTGTTGGCGCAGGGTCCCATGGGCAGTGTCTTGTTGAGTGAGTACGATGCCGCCGACATTCCACCGGCGTTTTGGAATCTGGCAGAGCCGCAGACCGTTTCTCGTATCCATCGCTTGTATGTCGCCGCCGGCGCGCAGGTGCTCATTACCAACACCTTTCAGGCATCGAGCTATGCCCTCAAGCACGACCAGATTTCGCCGTCCGTGGCGGAGGTCAATCGCGGGGCCGTCGACGATGCCCGCCAGGCGCACCCTCAGCTGCTGCTGGGCTCGATGGGCCCGATCGGTATTGAGTGGTTTGCCGAGGACTCTGCCGAGTATCGTGAAATCCGAGGCATTGCGCGCGAACAGGCGCACGCCTTGCTCAATGCCGGCGTTGACGGTCTGCTGATCGAGACGGTGACGTCTATCCGTAATTTGCAGCCCATGCTTGCCGGTGCCCGAGATGCCGCCGACGGTATGCCTGTTCTGGTGAGTTTTGTCGTTGACGATAAAGGCGACCTGTTGGGCGATGGCCTCAACATCGAGGCAGCCGTTTTGTACGCCGAAAAACACGGCGCAAACTCGATTGGTGTTAATTGCTGTTCGCTTGCGGCCGCGAACGCGGCGGTGCCCAGGATGGTTGCATCGGCGACTACTCCCGTCACGGTGCGTCCCAACGTAGGCGATCCGGTCCAGACTCAGGATGGCCCCGTATGGCACGAGAACCCCGAAGCTTTCGCGCGCGCATGCATCGAATGGAGACATGCCGGTGCCGCAATGGTGGGCAGTTGCTGCGGAACCACGGCAATCACTACGGCAGCGATGGCCGAGGCGCTCGATATATAAAGGGCAAAACCGCTCCATACGGGGCGGTTTTTTTATTGCCTGCATGTCCTCGGCAGCATTTGCCCAAATGGTGAATGCTGGTGCCGGCAGGTTGCCGAGTGCATGTTGCGGGTATACCGCATGCGTACCATGATCCAAACACTGTGAGGTGTCTGCGCGTGTGCGCGATAATTCATTTTGGAACTGACGGTTGGCGCGCTCGCGTCGATGAGGACTTCACTGCCGATAACGTTGCCCGTATCGCCGACGCCGTCGGCGAGTTGTGGCAAAAGACCAATCCGGGCAAAACGGTATATATAGGGTTCGACAACCGGCCTCTGGCGCGCGAGTTCGCTGAGCTTGCGGCGGGTGTGCTAGCAGCGCACGGGCTAGACGCCGTGCTCGCTTCGCGACCTGTCCCGACCCCTGCCCTTACGTGGGCGGCGGCTTATGACGGTGAGGCGTGCGGCGCGCTCATGGTGACGGGATCCCATCATCCGCAGGGTTATCTGTGCCTCAAGATTCGCATGGGTGACGGCTCGACCGCCAACCAGGATGTCATCGAAGAGCTCGAAGAGACCATGGCTCCCGAGCCAATGGGGATCGAGGGGCAATATCGCACCGCGGATATCATTCCTGACTATATGCAGGCGGTGGCATCGTTTGTCGATGCCGAAGCCATCCGCGCCGCGCACCTGCGCGTGGTTGTCGATCCCATGGGCGGCGCAGCCCAGGGCTATCTGGCCGACTTGCTACGCGAGCTTGGCGTTGAGGTGCACGAGATTCACGCCGGGCAGGCGTCTGACCAAGAAGATATCTGCCCCGACCCCGTTGAGCCTTGGGTGGACGCTTGCGAGCGCACGGTTATCGAGGACGGAGCTTGCGCTGGCCTGGTGACCGACGGCGACGCCGACCGTATCGGCGCGGTTGACGAGCGCGGCAGATATATACATCCGCATCAGATCATGGCGCTCGTTTTGGGCGACTTGGTTCAATTTCGTAATTTGGAGGGGCGCGTCGTCGTCAATCTTTCATGCTCGACGCTCGTGCGTCGCATTGCCGAGGCGCTTGGCTGCCGCGTGACCGTCAAACCAGTCGGTTTCAAATATATAGCGGCGGAGATGAAGAAGGACGGCGTCCTCATAGGCGGCGAAGAAGCCGGTGGTATCGGCATCGCCGCGCATATGCCCGAGCGCGATGGAATCCTCGCCTGTCTGATTCTGTGTGAGCTTATGGCAAAGACGGACGCGCCTTTGGGCGTTCTGGTCGACCAACTCGAGGACAGTTTTGGTAAGACGAGTTACGGTCGACGCGATTTGCGCCTTGAGGCCGAAGATGCCGAAACGTTACGAACCCTGCTGCCGGGCGTAAACCCCAAGTCGATTTGTGGCAAGGTGCCGCAAAACGTTAGTCATATGGATGGCTTGCGTTTGGCATTCGAGGATGACACGTGGCTGCTGGTCCGTCCTAGTGGGACCGAACCAGTGGTGCGCGTCTACGCCGAGGGGTTCTCGGTGGAAGAACGCGATGAGTTGCTCGATGCTGGCTGTGCTTTAGCTAGGGGGACGTATCCGCTTTAACCATGAGACTGCCTTATATAAAGAGATGCTCGGCGAGCGGTAGTTAACGGCTGGCAAACGTTAGTCGAATCCCAAACTGTGTAGGAAATGTGTACGCCCAGATTCCCGCCCGCGGGGCCCCTCCGGTCTGGCAATATATCTCCTTGCCGCGCGGCCCGGTCGGACCGGATCAGCCGCGGGGCGTGCACCTTGAGAACCGGATACTGCGAGGATGGACACACAAGCTGTGTCGCATCCGGGCAGACATCGAACCATTTGAAATGGTCTAACTTGGATTTGTTTTTCGCAAGGCCGCCGAGAGGCGGCCCCGAGAAATTCCTTTTCCTATACTAGAACCATATGAATCGAACGGAACCGATCAGCGATG
>DBFELT010000006.1:0-228380 GCA_048323995.1 Collinsella sp.
CTCGACGAATACGTCGTCCACTGGAACACGAGAAGGAGGCAGGTTAAACTAAAGGGACTGACCCCGGAGGAGTTCCGGAATCAGTCCCTATGTGCGGCGTAGGCCGCTAATTAGCCCGTCCAAGAATTGGGATGCAGTTCATAACGGCAGCGGGGCCCTTTAAGCTATGAGCGATATCGCTTAGAGCTTGATGTCGATGTCGACGCCAGCGGGGAGGTCGAGACGCATGAGCGAATCAACGGTGCCCGAGGTGGGGTCGAGGATGTCGATGAGGCGCTTGTGGGTGCGCATCTCGAACTGCTCACGGGAGTCCTTGTTCACGTGCGGCGAGCGGATAACCGTGTACAGGTTGCGCTCGGTGGGCAGGGGGACAGGACCGGAAACGCGAGCGCCGGTCTTCTGAGCGGTCTCGACGATGAGCTTCGCGGACTGATCGACGACCTCGTGATCATAGCCCTTGAGGCGAATGCGGATCTTCTGGGTAGCCAACTTAAACCTCCAAAGAGTGCGAGAGATGTTCTCGCGGATTACGTAACAGGGAGCTCGAACTTAGGCGTTCTTGCTCATGACCTCGTCCACGATGGACTTGGGCGCGGGCTCATAAGAGTCGAACTGCATCGTGTAGGATGCACGGCCCTGGGTCTGGGAGCGAAGGTCGGTAGCGTAACCGAACATCTCGCCCAGCGGCACCTTGGCACGGATGAGCTTGCTGTTCTTACGATCCTCCATGCCCTCGATCTTGCCGCGACGACCGGAGAGGTTGCCCATAACGTCGCCCATGTACTGCTCGGGAGTCTCGACCTCGACAGCCATGATCGGCTCGAGCAGCTGCGGATCGGACTTCTTGAGGGCGTCCTTGATAGCCATGGAGCCGGCGATCTTGAAGGCGGCCTCGGAGGAGTCGACCTCGTGGTAAGAACCGTCGAACAGGGTGACCTTAACGTCGAGGACCGGGAAGCCGGCGATAACACCGGTGTTCAGGGCCTCCTGGATGCCCTTGTCGATGGACGGGATGTACTCCTTGGGCACGACGCCGCCGACGATAGCGTTGACGAACTCGTAGCCGAAGCCCTCCTCCATCTTCTCGAGCTTGATGACGGCGTGGCCGTACTGACCGCGACCGCCGGACTGACGGACGAACTTGCCCTCAGCCTTCTCGACGTCGTGACCAGCGGTCTCGCGGTAGGCAACCTGGGGCTTACCAACGTTAGCGTCAACCTTGAACTCGCGGAGCAGACGGTCGACGATGATCTCGAGGTGCAGCTCGCCCATGCCGGCGATGATGGTCTGGCCGGTCTCGTGGTTGGTGGACACCTGGAAAGTCGGGTCCTCCTCGGCGAGCTTGGTCAGAGCCAGGGACATCTTGTCCTGCTCGGCCTTGGTCTTGGGCTCGATGGCAACGTCGATAACGGGCTTAGCGAACTCAATCTTCTCGAGGACGATCTCCTTGCCCTCGGCGCACAGGGTGTCACCGGTGGTGGAGTTCTTGAAGCCGACGCAAGCGACGATGTCGCCGGCGGCAGCGTCGTCACGGTCAATACGCTCGGCGGCGTTCATCTCGAGGATGCGGCCGAGGCGCTCGCGCTGACCGTTGGAAGCGTTGACCACGTAGGAGCCGGACTCGGCGCGGCCGGAGTAAACACGGACGTAGGTGAGCTTACCGACGAACGGGTCGGTCATGATCTTGAAGACCAGGCCGGAGAAGGGCTCGTCGAAGGAAGGATGACGCTGGATCTCCTCGCCGGTGTCCGGATCGGTACCAGTGACGGCCTCGACGTCAAGCGGGCTGGGCAGGTAGTCAACGACAGCGTCAAGCAGCTCCTGGACGCCCTTGTTCTTGTAGGCGGAGCCCACGAAGACGAGGTTGAGCTCGTTGGCCAGAACGCCCTTGCGCAGAGCAGCCTTGAGCTCCTCGACGGTGAAGTCCTCCTCCATGAGGATCTTCTCCATGAGCTCGTCGTCAAAACTGGCAGCAGCGTCGAGGAGCTCCTCGCGCTTGGTGGCAGCGATGTCAGCAAACTCAGCCGGGATCTCGTCCATCGGCTCGGGGTAGGTCATGCCCTTGTCGTCGGCCTTGAAGTCCCATGCGGTCATGGTGACCAGGTCGATAACGCCCCAGAAGTTGTCCTCGGCGCCCATCGGGACCTGAGCGGCCACGGCGTTGGCGTCGAGACGATCCTTCATGGTCTCGATAGCGTTGAAGAAGTCAGCGCCCACGCGGTCATACTTGTTGATGAAGGCGATGCGGGGGACGTTGAAGGTAGAAGCCTGACGCCAAACGGTCTCAGACTGGGGCTGAACGCCGGCAACGGCGTCGAAGACGGCGACAGCGCCATCGAGGACGCGCAGGCAGCGCTCGACCTCGGCGGTGAAGTCAACGTGGCCCGGGGTGTCGATGATCTGGATGCGGTAGTCGGTACCGTCCTTCTTCCAGAAGCACGTGGTAGCAGCGGAGGTAATGGTTACGCCGCGCTCCTGCTCCTGAACCATCCAGTCCATGGTGGCAGCGCCCTCATGGACCTCACCGATCTTGTGGGTCTTACCGGTGTAGTAAAGAATACGCTCGGTCGTGGTGGTCTTACCAGCATCGATGTGGGCCATGATGCCGATGTTACGGGTATCGGAAAGCTTGTACTTAGGCTTAGCCATGTTAGTTCCTTACCTTAACTTACCAACGATAGTGAGAGAACGCGCGGTTGGCCTCGGCCATCTTGAAGACGTCCTCACGCTTCTTGACGGAAGCGCCCAGGCCGTTGGAGGCGTCGAGGATCTCGTTGGCGAGACGCTCGGCCATGGTCTTCTCCTTGCGAGCGCGGGAGAAGTTGACGATCCAGCGGATACCCAGAGCGGTGGAACGACGGGAGTTGACCTCCATCGGGACCTGATAGGTAGCGCCACCGACACGCTTGGGCTTAACCTCGAGCGTGGGCTTGACGTTGTCCATAGCTTTCTTGAAGGTAGCGAGAGCGTCGCCACCCTCGGACTTCTCGGCAACGATCTCGAAAGCGGTGTAAACGATGCGCTCAGCGGTGGCCTTCTTGCCGTCAAGAAGGACCTTGTTGATGAGCTGAGTCACCAGGCGGTTGTTGTAAACGGCGTCAGGCTGAACCTCACGACGATTAGCTGCTGCACGACGCGGCATGTGAAATCTCCTTAAGTGTCTACCGTGCGGCGCTTAGGCGGCACACGGCGAAAGTATCAAAACGTTATCTGGCTTATTTAGCCTTGGGGCGCTTAGCACCGTACTTGGAACGGGCCTGCATACGGTTCTGGACCGGAGCAGCGTCGTAGGCGCCACGGATGACGTGATAACGGACACCAGGGAGGTCACGGACACGACCGCCGCGGACGAGCACGATGGAGTGCTCCTGCAGGTTGTGGCCCTCACCCGGGATGTAAGCAGTAACTTCGATGCCGTTGACGAGGCGAACACGGGCAACCTTACGAAGAGCCGAGTTCGGCTTCTTGGGGCTCGTGGTGAAGACGCGGGTGCACACGCCGCGCTTCTGGGAGTTGTGCTGCAGAGCAGCGTTCTTGGACTTCTTGGGCACGGAACGACGGCCCTGGCGAACCAGCTGGTTAATAGTAGGCAAAGCGTACTCCTTCTCGAATGATTCCAGCTTTCTGTAAAGTGCAACGGCTTGAATCGAGGGGTCAGCATCCCCCTACGAAACACGCAGTTCGATAGGATACGTGCCGTTAGCTGTGCCGTCAACACACCACGCCGCCGGGCGTATCCTAAAATTGGCACATTTCCGCAAAGCCTACACAAAAGGAATCCCCTTCTGTGCGCGGGGGCGGATTCCCGGGCCGGGCGGCACAGGGGTTAAGTTTGCTGCTCTACAGTCCTGGCTCGCACGGAGGCCACATTAAGTGGCCTCCGGCTCGTGCGGAACTCGCGACAAACTTAACCCCTGTGCCGCCCGGCCCGGGAATCCGACGCGCTCGCCAGGGCAACGTTCCCTGCCAAAAAGGGACAGGTTTATTTTGGTCGGTTTTATCTGGGAAAACACCACTCTTCACGGTGATCCGCATCCATTTGCCACGTTCTTCCGAGAATCAGACGAATAACGTCCAATCCACTCGTCCATATAACGCTAAAAAGGCCGCTTCCCCCCTTGGGAAGCGGCCCAGACTTTACGAATAAACGATGGTAAAGGGTACTTCTGTTTCGGTCTCTCCTGTTGACGTGCACCTCGTGCCCTCAAGCGTTACTGAGACCACTTGGTCGACATCGATCAACTTCGTTGGCAGCCAGATGTTCTCTCCGCTATTGCGCGCATAAGAAAAATATAAGTTGAACACCCCTGCGTCGTCATCTTCGACAATCTGCTCCGATCCATCCTTGTAGCTGACGGTCAGCTTATTATCAACTGCATCAATGCCCAGATCATCGATGTGTGTCTGGATAGAAAACGGGCTGATCTCGAGAGGCGAGTCATCGGAGCGGAGTTCCTTTGTATCGACGTAAGCTCCAACGCTAAACTCGGGCGTCGATGCCTCGAACGGCTTCGCATCCTCGCCTTCGCCCTCGGTCCACGAGATATTCCAGGTGACCGCATGTTGAAAACCTCGCTCGCGATCCATAGAGGCAAAGTACATCGTGCCATTAATGACCGTGTCGCTTGATGTGTCCTTATCAATGGTGCAGCGTGTGTCAGCCCATTCCTCGCCGAAGTTCATGCTGGGCGTGCCGATGCCTTGTTCTTCTTCACCATAGAGAACAAGTTCGCCCGTCTCTGCTGCCGGCTTGTAGTAGTTAACGCCATTTGGATTGGACAGCGTAAACGTCACGGCACCGCAACCGTTTTTATCGATAGCCATCTCATGGATATCAAGCGTATAGCCGTTACCCTCGACGGACAGATTAACCTTCTGGACTGCACCCTCCAGGCTTTGGGGCGCAATGCCGTCACCAAACTCTCTGGTGTAGGTGTATTTAGCCCCCGATGAGCCGCCGTTGGTCCAGGTAATGGAATCCCCATTGCCGTGGTTTCCCCAGGCTGAGGCAAAATAGCTGGAATTGATAACGGCGTAGGCGACCCCTCCGGTCGCCAACACTCCGGCGAGACATCCGATTACGGCAACATAGAGAGACTTCGCGTGGCCCTTTCGATGAAGCGGCTCACCCGCAGCGGTATTAAGGACGCGATCTGCAAGATTGCTATCGGCTTGGATGGACTCGAAGGCCTGCTTGATTTGATTGGATTTCACGGTCGCCCTCCTCTAGGATGAATTTGAGCTTCGATCGACCACGAGCTAAACGCGTTCGAACGGTCGCGGCTGGTACATGCAACAACTCGGCAATCTCTGAGGTCGAAAAGCCCAGATAGTAATAGAGCACGATGGGGATACGGAATCGTTCCGGAAGCCGCATGACATCTGACAGGACGGCCTTGGTCTCATCCTGCGCTGTCGAAAGCGACTCGGCCAGGTTCTCAATATCCTCCACACGCCTCCATGGCTTTCGAAAGAGAGATTTGCATTCATTGATCGTGACCCGGATAAGCCATCGACGAAGATGTTCCCAGCTTTCAAATTGCGCATCGCTTTTGAGTAACTTCAGAAAGACGTCTTGAGCGACATCGTCGGCGTCGGCGCGATCACGCAGGTACGTCAACGCGATCCGAAACACGACATCCCTGTGATCTTCAACCGCCTGTCTAAAAGCTTGTTCTTCCATAATCACCTCCCGGTGACGTTAATGATT
Source organism: Collinsella sp. (assembly GCA_048323995.1). Taxonomy (GTDB): domain Bacteria; phylum Actinomycetota; class Coriobacteriia; order Coriobacteriales; family Coriobacteriaceae; genus Collinsella. Next base: position 5,711 of record DBFELT010000006.1, read on the forward strand.
CTTGCTGAGGCCCTCACCATAGATACGCTTTGACCGAACGAAATGTTTCAAATTCAAGCAGGAATAACCTACCAAAAAAACTCTGCCCCTTATTGGCAAGGGATCGACGGAACGCAACAGGTTGAGCATACGCAAGCGAGCGGCCCCCAGAGCGTACAAGGTGGCATGAAAAAGGCAGGGCATTGACCTTTTGGTCATGCCCTGCCTTTTGAATGACAGATTGTAGCTCTGGGGGCCGCGCAGCGACGGAGATCGCCGCCGTTCGTTAGAACGGCGGAACTAGTTACTCCTCGTCGTTGTCCTTGGCCTCTTCGGCGTCGTCGGTGTCCACGAGCTGGTTGAGCAGCTCGTCGAGGGACGCCATGTCCTCGTTGATGGCACCGTTGGCGGGAGCCTTCTTGTCGTCGATCGGGGCGCCCAGGAGCTCCTCGTCGGCGTCGGCGTGATGCGTCGGAGCGGAGGTACCCAGCAGGATATCGTCCGGACCGTCGGGGCTAAAGACCATCTGCAGCAGCTGCGAGAGGTCTTCCTCGTCGGCAACGTCGTCGTTGTTCTCGAGGATGTAGAGCAGGTCGTGGGCCTCCAGGCCGTCACGGAGCTCCTCGATCGCCTTGGCACCGATACCATCGATGCGCAGCAGATCCTCCTCGGACTTGCCGACCAGGTCGCCGACCGTCTCGATGCCGACCTCGCTGAACTTGTTGGTCCAGCGCTGCGACACGCCCAGGTCGTCGAACAGGTACAGGCGAGCCTTCTCGGCGGAGATGGTGTGGCCGTTGCGGGTGAACGAACCGTCAGCACCACCGAACTCGTCGTAGCCGGCCCAGTCGAGCTGCTGCGGGAGCTGCTCGTCCAGGTCCTTGAGCTCCACAGGAGCCCACTCGGGCAGCGACTTGGCGTTGGGCGAAGCCGGGCCGTCGATGTCCACGTAGCCATCGGCCGTGCGATACGTAAGCTTGGCGTTGGCGTACGGCTTGAGGCCAGTACCAGCCGGGATCTTCTTACCGACGATGACGTTGGACTTAAGGTCGAGCAGGTGGTCGACCTTGCCCTCGATGGCAGCCTCGGTAAGGACGCCGGCGGTACGGATGAACGAAGCGCTCGACAGCCAGGAGTCAATGTTGGACGCGACCTTGAGCGTACCCAGGATGACGGGCTCGGCCACGGGAGCCTGACCGCCCAGACGGGCAACGCGCTCGACCTCGTCGGCGAACTCGTAGCGGTCGACATACTGACCAAGCAGGTACTTGGAGTCACCGGGGTTGGTGATCTGAACGCGACGCAGCATCTGACGTGCGAGCACCTCAATGTGCTTGTCGTTCAGGTCGACGCCCTGGCTGGTGTAGACGTCCTTGACGCTCTCGACGAAGGTGTGCATCGTCGACTCGATGTCGGTCAGCTTGCGCAGGTTGCGGAAGTTGACGAAGCCCTTGGTGATCTGGTCGCCGGCGCGAACCTCGCAGCCGTCCTCGATCTCGGGCATGAAGCGCACCGAAGCGGGGACGCGACGCTCGTCGAGGACACGGGTGTGATCCTCGGAGTCGGTGAGCGTCAGCACGTACTCGGACTTCTCGGGCTTAATCGAGAGGTGACCGGAGTACGGAGCCAGCTCGGCCTCGCGACCCAGGATCTTCTCGTTGACGTTGCCGACGATATCGAACATACGGCTGACCGTAGGCAGACCCTGCGTAATATCGTCGACGCCAGCGACGCCGCCGGAGTGAATGGTACGCATCGTAAGCTGCGTACCAGGCTCGCCGATGGACTGGGCGGCAATAATGCCGACCGCGGTACCGATGGCGACCGGACGACGGGTGGAAAGATCCCAGCCGTAGCACTTCTGGCACACGCCGTACTTGGAGCGGCAGGTGAGCAGCGCGCGAAGCTTGACCTTCTTAAGGCCCGCATCGACCATCTTCTGGATGTCGGCGACCTTCTCGATGTAACCGTCCTGCTCAAAGAGCACGGTACCATCGGGAGCCACGACGTCCTCAATGAAGCAACGGCCGACGAGGTCGGTGTTGAGGTCGGTGGTGCCGGGGATGATGAGGTTGTAGGTGACGCCCTCGTGCGTACCGCAGTCCTCCTCGCGGACGATGACGTCCTGGGCCACGTCGACCAGACGACGGGTCAGGTAACCAGAGTCCGAGGTGTGGGATGCGGTATCGACCAGGCCCTTACGGGCGCCGTAGGTCGAAATGAAGTACTCGAGCGGCAGCAGGCCCTCGCGGAAGTTCGCCTTAATGGGAAGGTCGATCGTCTCGCCGGACATGTCTGCCATCAGGCCACGCATACCGCCGAGCTGACGCAGCTGGGTCTTAGAACCACGGGCGCCGGAGTCGGCCATCATGTACAGCGGGTTCTCCTCGTCGAACATGTCGAGCATGAGCGCTGCAACCTTATCGGTACAAGCAGTCCACTCGTTAACGACTTCGATGTGGCGCTCCGTCTCGTTGATGAAGCCCTCCTCGAAGTACTCGTTGATCTGGTCGACGTTGGCCTGGGCGCGGTCGAGCAGCTCCTGCTTCTCGGCAGGGATGAGAGCGTCCCACACCGAGATGGTGAGACCGGCGCGGGTAGCGTAGTGGAAGCCGGAGTACTTGATGGCGTCGAGAATCGGGCCGACCTTGGCCTCGGGGTAACGATCGCAGCAGTCCGCAACCAGCTTGGCCACGTCGCCCTTGACCATCTTGTAGTTCATGAACTCATAGTCTTCGGGCAGGCACTGGCGGTTGAAGATGATGCGGCCGATAGAGGTCTCGAAGCGCGCGGTCTTGTTGCCGGTGACATCGTAGTCGACAAACTCGTTCTTGCCGTTCTTGACGCGGAAGATACGGGTGCCGTCCTCGTTGATGACGTTGGCGTTCTCGGCGGACACGCGGACCTGAATCTTGGCCTGCATGTCGACCTCGGAGCGGCAGTCATAGGCGTGCAGCGCGTCGTCGAAGCTCGAGAACACGTGGTTCTCGCCCGGCAGACCGTCGCGGACCTGGGTCAGGTAGTACACACCGATGATCATGTCCTGCGAAGGGATGTTGACCGGCTTGCCGGATGCCGGCGAGCGCAGGTTGTTCGCAGAAAGCATGAGCACGCGGGCCTCGGCCTGAGCCTGGCTGGACAGCGGCACGTGGACAGACATCTGGTCGCCGTCGAAGTCGGCGTTGAAGGGCGAGCAGACCAGCGGGTGCAGGTGGATAGCCTTGCCCTCGACCAGCACCGGCTCAAAGGCCTGGATGGACAGACGGTGCAGGGTCGGTGCACGGTTGAGCAGCACGACGCGGCCGTCGATGACCTCTTCGAGGATGTCCCACACAAAGGTGGCACCGCGGTCGATAGCGCGCTTGGCGCCCTTGATGTTCTCGACTTTGCCAAGCTCGACCAGGCGCTTCATGACGAAGGGCTTGAAGAGCTCCAGCGCCATGGTCTTGGGCAGACCGCACTGGTGCAGCAGCAGCTTGGGGTCGGTAACGATAACCGAACGGCCGGAGTAGTCGACACGCTTACCCAGCAGGTTCTGACGGAAACGACCCTGCTTGCCCTTGAGGGCCTCGGCGAGCGACTTGAGCGGGCGACCGCCGCGGCCAGAGACCGGACGACCACGACGGCCGTTGTCGAACAGGGCGTCCACGGACTCCTGGAGCATGCGCTTCTCGTTGTTCACGATGATCGCAGGGGCGTCCAGGTCGAGCAGGCGCTTGAGTCGGTTGTTACGGTTGATCACGCGACGGTACAGGTCGTTGAGGTCGGATGCGGCGAAGCGGCCGCCGTCGAGCTGGACCATCGGGCGCAGATCGGGCGGAATGACCGGGATGACGTCCAGGATCATGTTCGCGGGGCTGTTGCCACCCTTCAGGAAGGCGTCAACGACCTCGAGGCGCTTGACGGCCTTCTCGCGCTTCTGCTTCTGGGAGTCCTCGTCAGCAATGATGGCCTTGAGCTTCTCGGCCTCGGAAGGAAGGTCGATGGCAGCGAGCAGGTCGCGAACGGCCTCGGCACCCATGCCACCCTTGAAGTACATGGAGTAGTAACGGGTCATCTCGCGGAACAGCGGCTCATCGGAGATGAGGTCGCGCTCGGTGAGCTTCATGAAGGCGTTGAAAGCGTCCGTGCGGAGCTGCTTCTCGTCCTTGCACTCTTCCTCGATGTCAACGATGCCGGAGGCGATCTCCTCGGGGGTCAGCGGCTCCTCGTCGGAGAACTCGTCAAAGTTCTCGGGGTCGCCCTGCTCCTTGAGGGACTCGATCTGGCGGGCGCACTCGGCATCGATCTCTTCCAGATCGGCGGCGAGCTCCTCGCGCAGGTCGTCAGCGTCGGCCTCGCGAGCCTCGTAGTCGACCTCGGTGATGATGTAGCTGGCAAAGTACAGAACCTTTTCGAGGTCCTTGGACTTGATGTCGAGCATACGGCTCATCGGGAAGCTCGTGGGGCTCTTGAAGTACCAGATGTGGGACACGGGAGCGGCGAGCTCGATGTGACCCATGCGGTCGCGACGAACCTTGGCCGAGGTGACCTCGACGCCGCAGCGCTCGCAGACGATGCCCTTAAAGCGGATGCCCTTGTACTTGCCGCAGGAGCACTCCCAGTCCTTGGCGGGACCGAAGATCTTCTCGCAGAACAGGCCGTCCTTCTCGGGCTTAAGGGTACGGTAATTGATGGTCTCCGGCTTCTTGACCTCACCGTGCGACCAGGAACGGATCTGGTCGGCGGAGGCAAGGGAGATCTTTACCGAGTCAAAATCAGTAGCTTCGAAATCTGCCACAGTCAACTACTCCTTATCAGTGGTCGTGGCGGCGACAGCCTCGGGTGCCTCGGCGGTCTCGGCATCCTCGGCCTCGACGTCGGCGTCAACGCCGGCGAGCGCAGCCAGGTCGTCGAGAGCGGAGGTCTCCTCGGCGGTCACAGGGGCGGAGGCGTCCTCGTCGGCATCGTGCATGGGCTCGATGTCCAGTGCGAGAGAGCGAATCTCCTTGACGAGAACCTTGAAGGACTCGGGGATACCCGGGACAGGAACGTTCTCGCCCTTGACGATGGACTCGTAGGTCTTGACGCGGCCCACGGTATCGTCGGACTTGACGGTCAGGATCTCCTGCAGGACGTTGGAAGCACCGTAAGCGTACAGTGCCCAAACTTCCATCTCACCGAAGCGCTGGCCGCCGAACTGAGCCTTGCCGCCCAGAGGCTGCTGGGTAACCAGGCTGTAAGGGCCGGTCGAACGGGCGTGAATCTTGTCGTCGACCATGTGGCCGAGCTTGAGGATGTAGGACGTACCCACGGTAATGGGCTCGCGGAACTCCTCGCCGGTGCGGCCGTCGAACAGACGGGTCTTGCCGCGCTCGTCAAGCTGGGTGACGAACTCGGGGCGCATGTGATCGCCAAAGGCAGCGGTGGCCTTGTTGAGCATGTTCTTGTTGGCACGACGGATGACCTCGGCGATCTCGTCCTCCTTGGCGCCGTCGAAGACGGGCGTCGCGGTGAAGAACGGACCGGGGACGTACTTGTCGGAGTCGGCCTGCTCGGTATCCCAACCGCAGGCAGCAGCCCAGCCAAGGTGGCACTCGAGCAGCTGGCCGACGTTCATACGCGAAGGAACGCCCAGCGGGTTGAGGATAACGTCGATCGGGGTACCGTCAGCCATGTAGGGCATGTCCTCGACCGGCAGAACGTTACAGATAACACCCTTGTTGCCGTGGCGGCCGGCGATCTTATCGCCCTGCTGGATCTTACGACGCTGGGCGACGTAGACGCGCACCTGCTCGTTGACGCCGGGGGCCAGGTCGTCGCCGTTCTCGCGGCTAAAGCGGACGACGTCGATGACGCGACCGTAAGCGCCGTGAGGCATCTTAAGGGAGGTGTCGCGGACATCGTGAGCCTTGGCACCGAAGATGGCGCGCAGCAGGCGCTCCTCGGCAGTCAGAGCGCTCTCGCCCTTAGGCGTGACCTTGCCGACCAGGATGTCGCCAGGGCCGACCTCGGCGCCGATACGGATGATGCCGTCCTCGTCGAGGTTGGCAAGCATGTCCTCGGAGAGGTTCGGGATCTCGCGGGTGATCTCCTCGGGGCCGAGCTTGGTGTCGCGGGCGTCGATCTCGTGACGGGTGATGTTGATGGTCGTCAGCAGGTCCTCGGCCACCAGGCGCTCGGACACGACGATACCGTCCTCGTAGTTAAAGCCTTCCCACGGCATGTAGGCCACGGTGAGGTTCTGGCCCAGTGCGAGCTCGCCGTGATCGGTCGAAGGACCGTCGGCCAAAGGCTCGCCCTGCTCAACGATGTCACCGACGCGCACGAGCGGACGGTGGTTGATGCAGGTGGACTGGTTGGAGCGCTGGTACTTGGCCAGGTGATACTCGTCCATGCCGCCGGCATGCTTGACGATGATCTTAGCGGCGTCGGCAAAGATAACCTCGCCGGCGTTCTTGGCCAGGGTGACCTCGCCGGAGTCCAGAGCGGCGCGACGCTCCATGCCGGTACCGACATAGGGAGCGGCGGGGTGAACCAGCGGCACGGCCTGACGCTGCATGTTAGCGCCCATGAGCGTACGCTTGGCGTCGTCGTGCTCGAGGAACGGGATCAGCGTGGCTGCGACGGAGAGCATCTGACGCGGCGAGACGTCCATGTAGTCGACGTCCTCGACAGGCACGTCGGCGGGAGCGCCGAAGGAGCCGTCGAAGTCGCGGGTACGGGCGATCACAGTGTGCGGGCGGACAAGCTTGCCCTCGGCATCGGTCGTGATGAACTCGTTGGTCTTGGGATCGAGCGGCGTGTTGGCCGGCGCGATGACGTGCTTCTCTTCCTCGTCAGCGGTCATCCAGTCGATCTGGTCGGTGGCGACGCCGTTCTCGACGCGACGGAACGGAGCCTCGATGAAGCCATACTCGTTGACGCGGGCGTAGAGGGCGAGCGAGCCGATCAGGCCGATGTTGGGGCCTTCGGGGGTCTCGATCGGGCACATGCGGCTGTAGTGCGAATTGTGAACGTCGCGGACGGCCGTCGGCACGTTGGTGCGGCGGCTGGAGCCGGACTTGTGGCCGGCAAGACCACCAGGGCCGAGTGCGGACAGACGGCGCTTGTGGGTCAGACCGGTCAGGGGGTTCGCCTGGTCCATGAACTGCGAGAGCTGCGAGGAACCGAAGAACTCCTTGATGGAAGCCACGATCGGACGGATGTTGATAAGCGACTGCGGGGTGATCTCGTCGATGTCCTGGGAGCTCATGCGCTCACGGACGACGCGCTCCATACGGCTCATGCCGATACGGAACTGATTGGCGACGAGCTCGCCGACGGTACGGATACGGCGGTTGCCGAAGTGGTCGATGTCGTCGACCTTGAAGCCCTGCTCGCCGGCAGCGAGGGACAGCAGGTAGCGCAGCGTCGCGACGATATCCTCGTCGGTAAGCACCGTGACCTCTTCCTCGGTGGTGAGGTTGAGCTTCTTGTTGACCTTGTAACGACCGACGCGGGCCAGGTCGTAGCGCTGCGGGTTAAAGAGCAGACCCTCGAGCAGGCTGCGGGAAGCGTCCACGGTGGGAGGCTCGCCCGGGCGCAGACGACGGTAGATCTCGATGAGGGCGTCCTCGCGAGTGAGGGCGGTGTCGCGCTCCAGGGTGCGCTTGATCACATCGGAGTTGCCGAGCAGCTCGATGATGTCGTCGTTGGTGACGGCGATGCCAAGGGCGCGCAGGAACATCGTGGCGCTCTGCTTGCGCTTACGGTCGATGGAGACCATGAGCTGGTCGCGCTTGTCGACCTCAAACTCAAGCCAGGCACCGCGGGACGGGATGATCTGGGCCTTGTAGATCTGCTTGCCCGAATCCATCTCGGAGCTGTAGTACACGCCCGGGGAGCGGACGAGCTGCGAGACGACGATACGCTCGGTACCGTTGATGATGAAGGTGCCCTGATCGGTCATCATGGGGAAGTCGCCCATGAAGACGAGCTGCTCCTTGATCTCGCCGGTCTCCTTGTTGGTGAGACGAACGTCGGTCAGAAGCGGAGCCTGATAGGTCATATCCTTCTCGCGGCACTCCTCGACGGTGTGCGCGGGGTCGCCGAACTGATGCTCGCCGAAGGTAACCTCGAGAACATGGTTCTGGCTCTGGATGGGGCTGGATTCCTTGAACGCCTCACGAAGGCCCTCGTCCTTAAAACGCTCAAAGGATTCCCTTTGAACAGAGATAAGGTTGGGGAGCTCCATGGCCTCCGGGATTTTCCCGAAGCTGACGCGCTTGCGCTCAGTGGCAGTGTATGCGTAGGTCACCAGGTTTTTCCTCCTTCACGGAAATGCTCGGTGGGTTGGCGAGGCATAGCTTCGCCAGTTATCGCAACCTAATAGTTTATCAGGTAGCGACCGTTGGGCAAGAAAAGCCTTGACGCGATTGAGTTTTTGGAGTAGCAAAGTTTTTCGACAGAAAACACGCAGGTAGATGTATGTGTATCGAACATCTGTTCATATATTTTCTGTGAACAGAGAGCCGGCAATCGCAGCTCTTATAAAAAACGGGCGCGAACCGAGGTCCGCGCCCGTAAATGTCGATGCCCGAAGGCTTACTTGCGCATCAATCCGCCGCGCTCGTCGATGGCATCCCAGAAGGCGCTGGCAAAGCGAGGATCGCCTGCGGCCATGAGGGCGTTGGTGGCCATCCAGCCAGACGGGGTGCCGGTGTCGTAGCCCGAGAGCGGGTCGATGACGACAGCGTACATGGCCTCACGGTCGAGCGAACGGGCCATGGCGTCGGTGAGCTGGATCTCGCCGCCCTTACCGGCCTGCTGATCTGCCAGCAGGTCCATGACCAGCGGGCTCAGCAGGTAGCGGCCGACGATGTACAGGTTGGACGGAGCAGCCTCGGGAGCGGGCTTCTCGACCAGACCGCCGATGCGCCAGACAGCGCCCGGCTCGGCATCGGCAACGTCCTCGGCGCCCTCGAGCGAACCGACGCGCTCGCCGGCGATAACGCCGTAGCGGCTGACTTCCTCGGGCGAGCAAGCAGCGACGGCGATAACCGAAGCGTCACCGTGCTCCTTGGAAACGGCGAGCATCTTGTCGCAGATGTCGCGGTTAGGCACAACGTAGTCGCCCAGAAGAACCAGGAAATTCTCCCCTGCCACGGCGTCGGCAGCAGAGCGGATAGCATGGCCGAGGCCCTTGGGCTCGTACTGATAACGGAAGTCGACCGGCATACCGCCAGCGTGGGCGACGGCATCGGCATAGGCGTTCTTGCCGCGCTCGCGCAGCAGGTTCTCGAGCGAGCGATCGGGCTGGAAGTAGTTCAGCAGCTCAGGCTTGCCGGGAGAAGTAACGATGATGGCGTCGTCGACCTCCTCGGGGTCGAGCGCCTCCTCAACGACATACTGAATGACGGGCTTGTCGAGCACCGGCAGCATCTCTTTGGGCGTGCACTTGGTGCCAGGCAGAAAACGCGTGCCAAGACCGGCGGCGGGGATGATTGCCTTCATGTTATTCAAAGATCCTTTCGCAGGCGCAAAAGCGCCCCATGCGTGCGGCACACAGCCGCAGACCAAATTGCGATACCCAAGCATCTTACCGCTGGAACTATATGTCGCTACAAGGCAGAGACAATTCTTCAGCAGGTCAACGCAAATTATTGCTCGAATGGTGCAATTTTATTGCCCAACGGCAAGGCAGCCGATACGACGCAAATCACAGAACATGGCAGTTTGAGCAACCGACGTCGAGGGACCGAAAAACAAAAAAGACGGGGCTCGCAATGCGAACCCCGTCTGCAAAGAAATCTGGCGAGAAAGCCTGATTACTTGAGGGTGACAGCAGCGCCAGCAGCCTCGAGCTTCTCCTTGGCAGCCTCGGCGTCCTCCTTCTTGGCACCCTCGAGAACAGCCTTGGGAGCGCCCTCGACGACCTCCTTGGCCTCCTTCAGGCCAAGGTTGGTGAGCTCACGGACGGCCTTGATGACCTGGATCTTGTTGTCGCCGAAGCCCTCGAGCACGACGTCAAACTCGGTCTTCTCCTCGGCCTCAGCAGCGCCAGCAGCGGGAGCGGCGACAACAGCGGCAGGAGCAGCGGCGGAAACGCCGAAGGTGTCCTCGATAGCCTTAACGAGCTCGGAAGCCTCGAGAAGGGTCATTTCCTTAAGAGCATCGATGATCTCATCGGTGGTAAGCTTAGCCATTTCTAAGTCCTTTCGGTTTCCGTGCGGATGCACGGAGATCAGTTAAAACACGGCGCGAATGCGCCAGGGGTGCGGCGTTGCCGCCGCGGGTGAAAACAGCGACTAGGCTGCCTTCTGCTCGGAGACCTGCTGGATCGAACGAGCGAGACCAGAGGAAACGCCGTTGACGCAGACAGCGATGTCGCGAGCGAAACCGGAGATGAGACCGGCAATCTGGCCGAGAAGCTGATCCTTGGTGGGCAGCTCGGCGATAGCCTTAACATTATCAGCGGAAACGGCCTTGCCGTCGGAGATACCGCCCTTGATCTCAAGGACGCCCTTGGACTTAGCGGAGAAGTCCTTAAGGGCCTTAGCGGCCTCGACCGGCTCGGTCTCGTAGAACACATAAGCGACGGGGCCGGCGAGGATCTCGTCGATCTCGGGCTGCTCCTGGTTCTTGAGGGCGATCTTGACCAGGTTGTTCTTGTAGACCTTCATCTCGGCGCCGCACTCGCGAAGCTGATGACGCAGCTCCTGAGCCTGCTTAACCGTCAGACCGTTGTAGTTGACGACGAACAGACCGGCGTTCTCGGCGATACGGGACTCGATCTCTGCAACCTTGTCGATTTTGTACTGCTGGGGCATGAATTACACCTCCTCGAATTCTTTCCGGGCACGGTCCGCCACAAGGACGTGACGGGGGCATGTCCAAAAAGAAAGCCCCCGCGCTGCATGAGCGACGGGGGCGAGAAGACATATCTACTCGACCACCTCGGCTGGCGGGATGTCCCATTAAGCTCGCGGGCAATGCCCGTTTGCACCGGCTGTCTCTGGCAGCGGATTCGTGCGTGAACCGAAAGTATTATGGCGGGGACCCCAGCGTCGGTCAACGGAAAACCGGGCTGCACACAATTCCACCATCCGGCCGCACCGCCGAAGGCCAGGCGCAAGGTTTTCGCTCGGTCAGGTCCTGGGCTCGCACGAAGGCCACATTAAGTGCTCTTCGGCTCGTGCGGAATCTACGAAAACCTTGCGCCTGGCCTTCGGCGGCGCGGCCTGCGGTGACTTTGGGGCAGCCCGGTTTTACGTTGGCTGACGCCCCCACGCATAACCCTTATGTCGGCGGGCTGATGTGTTGCGTCCCTGATGGCTATAAGGTTGAGACGAATGTGGATAGGCGGTGGAGGCCTTCGTCCAGGTTTTCGTCGGAGACGCAGTAGCTTAGGCGGATGTGGCCTTCGGTTCCGAAACAGTCGCCTGGGACTAGGGCTACGTTTGCCTCTTTGATGGCTTTGATGCAGAAGTCTTCGCTTGTTAAGCCGAATTGTTTGATGCTCGGGAAAGTGTAGAAGGCTCCCGCCGGTTCCACTACGTCTAGGCCCATGTTATTAAGGGCCGCGAGCACGCGTTTGCGGCGGGCTCGGTAGACTTTGAGCATGGGGGTTGGGTCGACGGTCAGGGCTCGGGCCGCGGCGTCCACCTCGAAGGAGACGGCGCTCGATACTAGGTATTGGTGAGCCTTGGCGATCTCGGCGATGACGGGCCCTGCCGCTGCAAGCCAGCCCAAGCGCCAGCCGGTCATGGCCCAGGGCTTGGAGAAGCTCTCGATGACTACCGTCTGCTCACGCAGCTCCGGGTGGCGCTGGGCAAAGCGCTCGTAGCCATCCACATAAACCAGGCGGTTGTATACGTCGTCGCAGACCACGTAGATGCCCGCCTCCTCCGCCACGCGCGCCACGGCGTCGAGCGACGCCGTGTTGAGGATGCAACCCGTAGGATTGTTGGGCGAGCAGATGACGATAGCCTTGGTCGCCGGCGTAACGCAAGCGCGCAGCGCTTCCTCATCGATCTGGAATTGCGCAGGCTCCGTATCCAAAAAGACCGCTTTGGCGTGATTGGCCACGACAATGCTCTCGTACAGGCCAAAGGCCGGCGTGGGGATAATGACCTCGTCGCCGGGGTTGAGCATAGCCATGAATGTTGCCGACAGTGCTTCGGTCGCACCATCGGTCAGGATGACCTCGTCGGCAGAATACGCAAGGCCCGCGTCGCCCATGTATGCGGACAGCGCCTCACGCAGGGCGGGGCGACCGTTGTTGGGCGGATAGTGCGTATCGCCGCGGCCCAGCGCGGCGGTCACCTCGGCGCTAATCACATCGGGCGTGGGAAAATCGGGCTCGCCGAGCGCGAGCGCGATGCACCCCGGGTGCTGGGCGGCGAGCGCATTGATCCGACGGATGCCGGAGGGCTTGAGCGTGGTAAGCGAGGTGTTCATGGGCAGACGCATGGCGTTCCTTTCGTAAGGGTTGCACTAGGATAGCGCGGCGGGACGCCACCAGACGGTGTAACCTAAACGGAAACCAACCGGAAAGGAGGCGGCATGGAGACGACCGCACGCGGCGATGTACCAAAAACGTTGCGAACCATTGCGTATATCAGCATTCCCGATAGCGCCGATCTTGAGTTTTTGCTCTGGGACCTGCAGGATGCCATCGCCGCCTATGCTCAACTTTCCGGCACCGCACTCCCCCGCCCGGTCGACTTGAAGGCGGATGATGCCGACGGCGTTGCCGATGGCATCGTGCTGGCCATTGAAGATATGGCTGACGATGAGACGTTGACTGCTATCGAGCAGGCGCTTGAGCGCTTTGGCGGTACGGGAACGCGTGTCTATGCCGTGATCCGAGCCGCACGACAGGGCGCTGAACAGGCGCGTGGGACCGCCGTTCGTCTGCACAAGGTATGCGAGCGCCATGACCAATTGTGGTGTGGCGGCGTTGCCATCTGCGCCGGCAGCGGCATTGCGGCGCTTCGTCGCTCTCCGCGCATGGGACTCTTGCGCCGACCTTTTTCGGAAGCGATGGATAAGCTTGTGGGCGCTGTGCGCATGGGCTGCTCCGTCGAGCATGCACAGCGACTTGGCGGCGGCAATGCCGCCAACGTCGGCACCGACGGCATGGTTTGCGCCGAGCCAGCCGTGCCCGCGCCGATCTGGCGAGGCGTTCTGAAACGTCTGGGCGCCCACGCTCAAACAAAAATCTAAATTAAATAACAGCCCAGTCAACGGCTTCGTGCCAACGCTCAACAAGACGTTCCAGGCGCCAGGCGGCATTGGCAGGACTTGTCGAGGGCAGGACGATGGCGGGCAGCCCCGTCCGATCTTGCAAGTAGCGTTTGTAGAGTCGCCCTGCCGTACCGCCGTTACAGACAACGACCTCGATCGGCGCGGCATCGGTAATGCACTCGATATGTGCCGGCACAACGCTGCGAATGCTCGCGTCGCTCGAGCCCTTAATGTCGCAGCTCTCAATCACATCCCACAGGGCCACGCCACCGTTCAACAGCATGGATCGCTTGGCGGCAATGGAGGCATCAAGCGTCGCGGGCTCACCGCTTGCCAAAGGATCGCCCTCGTTGGGCGGCACAGGCATACCGAGGCACGTGGCCATCACACGCCAAAAGCGATTCTGAGGGTTGCCGTAATAAAAGGCATTGGCGCGCGAAAGCACCGAGGGAAACGACCCGAGCACCAAAACGCGCGAGCGCTGGTCGAACACGGGCTCAAACCCATGCTCAATATGTTGATAGCCCTCGTCCGGCGCTGTCATGATCTAGGCCCTCAACAGATAGCGCACCTCGTAGGGCGCAAGCTCAAGGGTACCCGTCAGCTCGACCGTGGGCGCATCGTCGGCAAGCAGGTCGACGAAGGAGCCGTTGAGTTCGCCAGCGCCAAAGGCGTAAGGCTCACCCACGGCATTCACCGCCACGAGTACCGTCGCGCCGTCACAGGCGCGCTCGAACAGCAGCTGCTTGTTCTGGATCACCACGTTGCGATAGGCACCGTAGTTGAGAGCACGGGCAGCCGCGTCGTCGGCCGAGCGAAGGTGTGCGAGTTGCGTGATGAACGCCGTCAGCTCGTTGGGCGCAGGCTCATCGAGCGCAGGGCGCAGCGCCCAGTCGCCATCGGGGCCGCCCTTTTCGCCAGCAATTCCCCACTCGCTGCCATAGTAGACGCACGGGATGCCCGGCATGCCAAAGAGCATGCCGTAGGCGGGACGCAGACAGGACTTGTCGGTGAGGATGCTCGCCAGGCGCGGCACATCGTGGTTGTCGACAAACGACAGCAGATGTTTGCCGCGGTAGATGCACCAGGGGTCGCCGCCAAACTGACGGTGCAGCGAATGGGCGATCTCGAACATGTTGACCGAGTTAAAGCTGGAGTACAGGCCCTTGTAGCACTCGTAGTTGGTGCAGGAGTCGAGCATCTCGTCGTTGACGATTTGGCTGTAGTCGCCGTGGAGAGTCTCGCCGATCAGCACAAAGTCGGGCTTGAGCTCACGGGTAAAGGCGTGCAGGCGGCGCATAAAGTCGCGGTCGAGCATATAGGCAACGTCCAGGCGCAGGCCGTCGACGCCAAAGACCTCGGCCCAGCGGCGCACGGACTCGAGCAGGTAATCGACCACGGCGGGGTTTTGCAGGTTGAGCTTCACGAGCTCAAAATGGCCTTCCCAGCCCTCGTACCAAAAGCCGTCGCCGTAGCACGAGTCGCCATCAAAGCTGATGTGGAACCAGTCCTTGTAGGGCGAGTCCCACTTGCGCTCCTGCACATCGCGGAAGGCCCAAAAGCCACGGCCCACATGGTTGAAGACGGCGTCGAGCACCACGCGGATGCCGTGGGCATGCAGTGTCTCGCACACGGCGGCAAAGTCGGCGTCCCCACCCAAGCGACGGTCGATGTGGCGCAGGCTGCGCGTATCGTAGCCGTGGCTATCGGACTCGAGCGGCGGGTTGATGAGCACAGCGCCAATACCGAGTTCCTGCAGGTAATCGGCCCATTGGGCGATTTTCATGATGGGGGCATCGGGGTTGGGTGCAGTGCCGGCAGCTTGGGAGAGTTCGTCCTCGGCAACGGGCGCGGCGTTTTCGCGCGGAGCTCCGCAAAAGCCCAGCGGATAGATCTGATAGAACGTCGTCTCGTATGCCCACATAGCAACCTCCCGGTAAGCTCAACAGAACGACATCCATTGTATGCCCGGCTTGTATCCTCTTCCCCAAAATAAGTTGCGGTGGAATAGTTCCTGTTTGGGCCTTCAGAGGCCTTAAACAGGAACTATTCCACCGCAACTGATAAGGGGACGTGGTTAGGCGACAGGCTTTGCGCGACGAATGGCCGGGAACATCACCGTGATAGCGAGGATGACGCCCACGGCAGCGATCGCACCGCCCACGTAGCCGATCAAGGCGATACCGGGGCCCGAAACCACGGCTCCGCCGATCGCGGTACCCGTGCCAATGCCCAGATTGAACAGGCCCGAGAAGATCGACATGGCGACGGCCGACGAGTCCGCCGGCGTGTACTTGATGAGCTCGGCCTGAAACGCCACGTTAAAGGCCGTGGCGCAGCAACCCCACAGTGCGCAAACAGCGAGAACCGCAGCGAGCGACGATGCGGCCGGACCCATGAGCAGCAGGGCCGCTGGCACGCCGGAAAGCGTGATAGCCAAGAACGGGAAGCGGTGCCCATCGAACAGGCGGCCGAACAGCCAGCTTCCGAGCAGACCAGAGCAGCCGAACGCCGTCAGCGTCATAGTGATAGCGCTTGCGTCGACATGCGCGACCTGAGCCAGGAAAGGCTCGATATAGCTATAGCTCGCGTAATAGCCAGTTGCCATGAACACCGTGACCACATAGAGCGCGATCAGGAACGGGTTCTTGAGCAGCTCGGGCAGCTGTTTGAGCGTAAAGCGCTCGCCCGCCGGCATGGCCGGGAACACGGTCGCCTGGTAGACGACCGCGATGGCCGAGAGGACCCCGACCACGGCAAACGTCATGCGCCAGCCCACGGCCAAGCCAATAGCGCGACCGAGGGGCAGACCAAAGATCTGCGCGATGGACGAGCCCGTAGCGATCATGCTGATGGCGAGCGCCCCGTGGCGAGTGTCGACCAGGCGCGAGGCCATAATCGAGGCGACCGACCAGAACACAGCATGTGCGCAAGCGACCACCAGGCGCGCGCAGACCAGGATGGGATAAGTCGGCGCCACGGCCGACAGAAACTGGCCCAGCGAAAACACGGCCAGCACGCCCAGCAACATCCGCTTGAACTCAAAGCGCGAAGCGAACACCATGAGCGGCAGCGACAGCAGCATGACGCCCCAGGCATAGACCGAGATCATGATGCCGGCTTGGGACTCGGTGAGCGAGAACGACGCGGCGATGTCGGTCAGAAGGCCGATGGGCATGAACTCCGACGTGTTGAACACGAACGCGCAGCAGGTGAGCCCGACGAGCGGGAGCCACTGCCTGAGTGCGATACCACCTTGCTTTGTTTGAGCCATATAGGAAAACCTCTCCGATTATCTTGAGCGGTGGGCGATTATAGCAATGAGAAGTCTATAAATGAGCAACAAAAGAATTCTTGGAAAACGATCGTTAACAGACGGCGCGCCAATTCTACTTAGAAAGCAAGGTACGCAGGAACTCAATGTCGAAAACGCGGCTTCATCTTCGGGCTATCGCGCCTGCTCGGATACGCACAAGGACACCCCCATGAGCACGTCAATTTCGAGCCAACTCGCAACCGCACAATGAACTAGCAAAAGAAGGATATAAGCAAACGCCCCATAATAAAGTCCCTCATGTACAAGCGCCGTCACTGAAAGTGCCGACGGCAGCGCCGCACTCGAAACTACCCATCCAACAAGAACCTGGATAGCGCAACTTGCAACCAGGTTCCATGCCACTAGCAGCGTTGCGGGACGCGCGATTTCTCTGCAGGAGGAACGAAGCGCCGTGACCGAACGCATGATGTAGCGTGGTGCAAACCGAATGCCTCGTAGCCCCCTCTGCTCCACGCCCGCATCTTCAATTAACACGAATACGAACGACGCGGAAAGAAGCGTCACGATTACTGCCACCACAAGCGAGCACAACACCCCGAGCTGACTGCTCACAAGCGAGGCAAAGACTACAATTGCCGATAAAATCAAGTGAACCAAATAAAGTAGTAGCGCCCCAGAAATCTGGAGGGGAACCGTCGAGGCCAAGAGATAAACCGGAGGGGTTCGAGCAGGTTGCACCGTCTCTTTGGACCGGTCGACGGCAAATAATGAAAAAGCCACATTCGATAGAAGCAGGTTTAAAAAGGCCGCGACCACAGTGCAAATAAGCGTAATGGACGGATTGATATAGGCGAGCTCAGTTGCAACGTTTGATACACCAAGTTGAAGCGCGCTCATAACAAACAAGGGGATATATAACGCCATCGTGCAGCCACTCCGGCATCCCTTCGCCCGATCGCCCGATTCCAGAAAGACATTGAAGTTCTCTCGCAAGTTCACTCTATACCCGTTTTCTTACTAGGCAGGGCGAACGGGCGCCAATATAAACGCCGGTCCGCCCATCCATAATTTTTAGTTTTAACGTCCAGACTAGTCTGTCCAGCCGTCGATGTAGTCGCGGTTAAGCTCAAAGTACTGCGCGGCGATATCTTTCGCCAAGGAGTACGAATTAACGAGCGGGTGCATCGCGAGGCTCTCGACAATGTCGCGCTTCGATCGGTTAACGATGCCACGCGCCACGGTGCGCTCGTAGTACTTGACGCGACGAATCAATTCGAGGTTTCCCGCGGGCACAGAATCGGCTTCGACGCGATGCGGTACACAGCCATCGGTGGAGATATCGCACGTTGACTCGATGACATCTGTATCGAGAAGGCCGGGGATGGCGCCATTGTTGGGGGTGCACAGGATCATCTGCTGCGTCTTGCCAGAGCGAGCAATATCCATGAAACGAAGCGCGACACCTGCGTATCCGCCAGCATCTTTGCCGTACACGTCAAACGTCCACGGCTTGTCGCGGTGAATACCTGTCTCGGCCGCCATGTAGTTGTTTTCGCGCATTCCGTACCACTTCTCAAAGCACGCGAGGCCCTTTTCGAAGTCGTTCTCAATATCGATAGATGCAAGCTCGCTCGTCATTTCTCGATTAATTTCTTCGATTAGTTCGCCGCGCGTCTGGGGCGAAGAGAGAACGTTAGCAACGGCGCGCTCGCGATAGTAGAAATAGTATAGGTACTCATTTGGCACGCATCCGCGATTTAGAACGAGATCCTTCTCGAAGAACCTAAGATCCGTATGAGCATATGCCCCGTCGTCGTGGATCAAGTCGGGCATGATGTCCTCGCCGTCAACCGTCACATTGCGGAAGAACGAGAGGTGGTTGAGTCCATAGCACTCGCCCTGAACCGATGCGGGATCAACGCCTTTATACTCGGCAAACTGATGCAACATGCCCGAGGGGGCATCGCAAATGCCATAAGTAAAATCGTAGCCCATATCGCGTAAGGCCTGAGATACGACGCCAGCGGGATTAGTAAAGTTAAACACCTTGACGCCCGGCTTTGCGTACTTCTTGATTAACTCGCAATACGAAGCAAGCGCAGGGACGGAGCGCATGGCAAAAGACACGCCGGCTGCGCCAGTCGTCTCTTGGCCAAGAACCCCATGTGAGAGAGCAATGCGCTCATCGCGAACGCGCATATGGTCCCCACCGACGCGAATCGTCGTGATCACGTAATCGGCGTCCTTAACGGCCTCGACTGCATCGCCCGTCAGTGAAAAATTAAGCGTGGGGCAAAGCATGCCCGAGACATGGGCGGCAAGGCCACCGTAGATGCGCAGCTTCTCGGGATCATTGTCCATAAACACAAGTTCATCGATTCCAAGCGATGACGCCTGCTGGGCTATGCTCTTTGCCAAAAACATGGAGCGGACGCCACCGCCGCCTATGACCGTAAGTTTCATATCGAAACCCCCAATTAGCACATTCAATATTGCATGGTTCGCCTGTGTATGGATATTGTATCCAGCATGGAGGGCCGCTTCCCGCCCCGGCTGCAAGGCGGGAAAGGAATTCCCCAAGGAGTTATTATTTACGCAACGGAAGCGGCCACACACGTCCGGCGGGAAGGGAGCACCGATGGTTGATAAAAAGCAGATTTCCAAGCTCTACTCAGCCGCAAAGCTATCCGAAACCGAGCAAAGCGTACTCGAATACCTACTCAACAATATCGACACCCTCGATGATATTGGCATAAAACCCGTCGCCATGGCATGCTTTACCAGCATGACGACAGTCATCAGGCTTTCGAAAAAGCTCGGCTACCGTGGCTATCGCGAAATGATGTACGATCTCAAGCACCTTCAGCATGTCTCCCGCGAAATGAATCAATCACTCAAAGACAGTAGCGTCCACTTCGTATGCCACACCGGAGATGTAGACGTATTCATCGCCGCCCTGCATCGCAACAGAATGATCGGAGTAAACGGAGAGGGTTTCTCACGCATCGTTGCGCAGTACATGGCGACTAAGCTCGTTGGACTTGGCTTTTTGGCCGTCATACAGGATTTCCTAGAAACCGATCAGTTTGTCGAATCCAACCGAAATACGCTCAGCTGCATGATGCTCATATCAAAATCGGGCCAGACAGAAGCCATCCTGGAAACCGCAAGGGCATGCCACGACGCGGGCATTACGACCCTCGCGTTTACCGGCAACGAAGACAGCGAGCTCGCCAAGACGGCAGACGCGATCTTTACGATACATGACGATCACCCAATGGATCTTAAGAACGTTAAGCCTAACTGCTTTACCGGAAGTTGTATTCTCGCATTCGAAGAACTATTGAGTATCTGCCTTGACAATCTAAAACAAGAAGGCTTGGCCCCCTAAATCATGCGATAGGAAGCCAAGCCCTGGAATTGCGCTATGCAATTGAAAGCCACTTGCGCGTTTTACTAGTCACCGAGAACTTCGTGCACCTCAGAAGCGACTTCGCCGACACGAGGACCGTAAATGACCTGGATTGCCTTGTCGCTCAGGCGGATAACGCCCATAGCTTCAAGATTCTTGGTGAACACCTCGTCGTCTGCAACCTTAGAACCATCCTTGACAATCACGCGAAGACGTGAGATGCAGTTGTCAAGATCATCAATGTTGTCGGCTCCACCAAGCGCTTCGACAATGCCAACAGCAAGCGCGCTGTCCTTGGTCGCACGGCCCTGGACTGCCTTCTCGGGAGTGCTATCAGACTCGCCCTTTGCCTCAGCGGCCTTTGCCTCGAACTCAGCTCTGCTGTTGATCAACTCAATATCGTCACCATCGTCTCGACCGGGCGTCTTGATATCGAACTTAGTAATAAAGAACCGGAAGAGGAAGAAAGCTGCCAGGAAAAAGGCGGGGAGCAGAATAAGGTACGGAAGCAGATTAAGCTTCTCGGGGCGGAATAAGAATGGGATCAGGTCCTTGATATTTCCCTGGTACACCGAAACGCCCATTGCCTCCGAGAGAACTTCACCCAGTCCGGAAAGCGGAGCGTAAACGCCAAAGTAGAGCCAGGGGGCGGCGAACAGGAACGTAAAGAGAATAGGCTCCGTAACGCCAAAGAAAACAGTCGAAATCACTGTGGGGATTAAAAGACCAGCAACCTTCTTGCGGTTCTGGGGCTTGGCACAAGACCACATAGCAAGGGCGATGCCCGGGAACAACGCGTAATCGTTAATGCCATAGCCAGCCATGAAGGCCCTAACCAAGAGCTTGTCACTGCTGGGAGAAGCGAGCTGTGCAAGCTGAATGGCGCTATTGCCCACCACGCGCGTTCCATCGACGACCATGGAGCCGCCAAGCTCAGTCCAATACATGGGCGTCTCGAGCAGCGGATGCAAGCCAAACGGCACAAGGCTCTCGAGCACCCAGCGATAGACAAACGTACCGACCAGACCGGAGCCTTTCACGAACGTCGCAATACCCGAGAAGCATCCACCGATGACGGGCCAGACGAAGTACATGATGCCGCCCAGGATGCCACCGGCGACCAGCGATACAATGGGGACCGTTCGACTGCCCGCAAAAAACGCCAGCGCCGTTGGAAGCTTGGTCTTGTAAAAACGGCCGGTGATCCAGGCGACCAGGCAGCCCACGATAATGCCGCCAAAGACACCAGAGCTGTAGCCAAAAAAGCCGAGCGAGGTAGTGTAGAGTGCGGACTGCTCACTCGCCTGAATGGACGTAAGGCCGACCTTCTGAAGAGCTTCCACCGTTGTATTGTCGGCAGCCAAGCCAGCTGCTCCAAGCAGAATCTCAACCGTCTTGAGCATGGTGAGATAGCAGACAAGGGCAGAAAAGGCAGCCCAGCCCTTCTCTTTGCGAGACAAGGAGAAGGCGCAGCCGACGGCAAACAAAACACCGAGGTTTCCAATGATCACCTCGCCGAGACCCTTAAATACCGAGAAGAAAGTAAAGAGCGGCGAAGCGGCATACCAGTCCCAATTAACGCCAAGGGACACAAGGGTCAGTTCGGTCGTAAAAACGCTACCGATACCCAAAAAGAGACCGGAAATGGCAATGAGCGTAATCGGAACGAGCATTGCCTTTCCGAACGATTGGAATTTTTCTTTCATCAATTCCCTCCTCAATGAGCCTCTATAAACGACTATTGCAGCCCACGTCCCCACACAGGCGAAACGGAAGACATGTTCGGCAATAGACACAAAGTGATTGTAGAAAGGGGCACACAAAATGCGCATCGGCATCGCGTAATGCGGTTAAATCGACCGACGATTGCAAGTATTTACGAATCCGTAAGCGGCAGCAAATAGGCAGCGAACGGCAATCTGCAGCGTAGGACAGTCCCCGCAGTTCAACAATTGTCGGTATTTTTACTCATATTTATTGAATTCTTGCTCGCCCAAAAGTGCGGAGCATCAACGCGCCCTTAAGCCAACCCCAGCAATATGCCCGCCGAATGCACGACAAACGCCACGATCCAGGCGACCGTCACCTGAAACGCGAATACAACCACGGCATAGCGCGCGCCCAACTCGCTCTTGACGGCGCCGATGGACGCCACGCAAGGCGGGTACAGCAGCGTAAAGACCAAGAACACGTAGGCGGTAAACGGCGAAAACATGGTCGACAGCGCCGCGGGCGACGTTGCGCCCAAAAGCACCGTGAGCGTCGAGATGACGCTCTCCTTGGCAATGAGTCCGGTGACGAGCGCCGTCGAGGCGCGCCAGTCGCCAAAGCCGAGCGGCGCCAGCACCGGCGCGATGATGCTGCCGAAGCCCGCAAGCAGGCTTTGCGACTGGTCGGCGACCACGTTAAAGCGGATATCGAACGTCTGCAGGAACCAGATGACCACCGTAGCGGCAAAGATAATGGTAAAGGCCTTGGTGATGAAGTCCTTGGCCTTATCCCATGCCAGCATCACCGTCGTCTTGACGCTCGGCAGGCGGTAATTGGGAAGCTCCATGATAAACGGAACCGGGTCGCCCTTAAATGCCGTGCGGTTGAGCACCAAAGCCGCGATGCAGCCGACCACGATACCGATCAGATAGAGCGAGACCATGGCGGGGACCGTCGCCTGTGGGAAAAACGCCCCGCACAGCAGACCGTAGACCGGCAACTTGGCCGAGCAGCTCATGAACGGCGTGAGCATGACCGTCATCTTGCGGTCGTGCTCGGATGGAAGCGTACGGGTCGACATGATAGCCGGCACGGTGCAGCCAAAACCGACGAGCATGGGCACGAAGCTGCGGCCCGACAGACCAAAGCGACGCAATACCTTATCCATGACAAAGGCCACGCGCGCCATGTAGCCGGAGTCTTCCAGAATGGAGAGGAACAAAAAGAGCACGACGATAATCGGCAGGAAGGTCAGCACGCTGCCCACGCCCGTAAGCACGCCGTCGACAGCCAGCGAGCGCACTACGTCGTTGGTGCCGAACGCCTTGAGGCCCGCATCGGCCGAGGCGATGATGGCAGCGATGCCGTCCTCCATAAGTCCCTGCAACGCTGCGCCGATCACGCCAAACGTCAGCCAAAAGACGAGACCCATGATCACCAGAAACGCCGGGATGGCCGTGTAGCGACCCGTCAGGATGCGGTCAATCTTGACGGAGCGTACGTGCTCGCGGCTCTCGTGCGGCTTGACGACGCAACGCCCGCACACGTCGCCGATAAAGCCGAAGCGCATGTCAGCCAGCGCAGATAGACGGTCGGTGCCGGCCTCGCCCTCCATTTGGCTAATGATGTGCTCGATGGCGTCGAGCTCGTTGCGGTCCAGGTGAAGCGCCTCGGTCACCAGCTCGTCGCCCTCAACCAGCTTGGTCGCCGCAAAACGCACGGGAATGTGCGCCGTCGCGGCATGGTCCTCGATAAGGTTGGCGATGCCGTGAATGCAGCGATGCAGCGCGCCGCCGTCCGGACCATCGGGCGCGCAGAAGTCCAGGCGACCGGGACGCTCGCGGAACCGCGCCACGTGCAAGGCATGATCCACCAACTCGCCAATACCCTCGTTGCGGGCAGCACTAATGGGAACAACCGGCACGCCCAACAGACTCTCGAGCAGGTTGACGTCAATGGCGCCGCCGTTGGTCGTCACCTCGTCCATCATGTTGAGCGCGATGACCATAGGACGATCGAGCTCCATAAGCTGCAGCGTCAGGTAAAGGTTACGCTCGATGTTGGTGGCGTCGATGATATCGATGATGGCGTCGGGGTGCTCATCCAGGATAAACTGGCGGCTTACGATCTCCTCGCCCGTGTACGGCGACAGAGAGTAAATGCCGGGCAGATCGGTAACGCTTGCCTCGGGGTGGTTGCGGATGGCGCCATCTTTGCGGTCGACCGTCACGCCGGGAAAGTTACCGACATGCTGGTTGGAGCCCGTCAGCTGGTTGAACAGCGTGGTCTTGCCGCAGTTTTGGTTGCCGGCGAGGGCAAAATGCAGCGGTGCGCCCTCGGGCACGGCCGTCTTTGCCGCGCGGGGCGAATACGTCCCCTCGCCCAGGGCCGGATGCTCCGTCATGCCGATTGCGGCGTTAGCGCGCGGACCCGTATCGGTGTCGTGAATGCCCACGAGCTCGATGCGAGCGGCATCGTCCTTGCGCAGCGTCAACTCATAGCCACGCAGGCGAATCTCGAGCGGGTCGCCCATGGGGGCATACTTCATCATGGTGACTTCGGTGCCCGGCGTTAGACCCATGTCCAAAATATGCTGTCGGAGCGCCTGATCGTCCGATGCCACCGATGCGACAACGGCGTCCTTTCCAATCTCGAGCGTATCGAGCTTCACGTCCGTGTTCCTCCCCCGGCGCCCACAGGGCGTTGTATTTATGTTCACCATGGCTAACCGTTTGCCATGGCTAACCAAGTTTAACCATGCATGATAGCGCGAACACGCAACGATGTTCAATCGACAGATCGGTGCAGGGTGGGGATTCTGGGCCATTGCTTCCCAGACGGGCCTGCTGCGGAAACCGAATCCCACTCCGGAACACCTAAACGGGATGGGCTTTCCGGTTGAGGCATCTAGCGGAAACTGCAGCCCGGAATCGGCGCTCAGACTGGGATGCAATTTCCCAATGGGGCCCTCGGGAAAACTGCGGCCCGGAATCTGCTCTCGAAACGGGACGCGGTTTCCCCGAGGACCGAAACAGCCACCCGCCCCTCGACAAAATAATCCGTTCCCTCCGTCGCATGCGGAACGTCCAAGGCGTGTCCCAGGGTGCCGGCACAATAGGAACGTCCCCAGCTGCCGGTAGCATTTCGCCGCAACAGCAAAAGCCCGCGCTGGCAACAAATGTCACCTGCGCGGGCTTGGTGGGCGCTCACAAAGGCACGTTACAGAGGCCCACGTCAGTTATGGATTACCGAACAGCACCGGCACGCGATGCCTCCGTCGGCTTACCAAGCGATGAAGCTTGCCGCAGTCTTAGACTATCGGCGCAATGCCGGCAAAGTGCAGATACAGCGAAATGATTGCCACGACAATGACCACCGCTGCGATCAGCTTGTCGTGCAGATGCGGAAGCACCGGTTTACCGCGGCCTCGCTCGCCCAGCATATAAACGGGAATGGCCGGAGCAAAAAGAATCGTCGTGATCATAACGCCCTGAAGACCCGTCGACCACACCAGGAACAATGTGTAGACGAAGCCGAGCGTACCGAAGAAGCGGGCTTTGCCGACGCTGGGCGCATGCGGCCCGTCCAGATACTCGTTCTTCCAGCCAATCACCATGTAATAGGCAGCCGAGCAGACATACGGAACCAGAATCGTGTTGACTGCGCAGCTATAGAAGAACTGGTAGGTGCTCGCCGCCACATACGACACGATCAAGAAGAGCTGCGTGATGCCGGAGCTCACGAGAACCGTTACCACCGGGGCGTCGTGCTTGTTCGTCTTGGCAAACGCCAGAGGGAAGGATCCCTGGCGCGCTGCCTCGAACGGCGTCTCGGACGCAATGATGACATAGCCCAGCAGCGCGCCGACCAACGAAAGGATAACGCCAAGGTTTACGATGGCAGCACCAACCGGACCGATTGCGCACTCGAGAATTCCCGCCATGGAGGGCGTTGCAAGCTGTGCCATCTCCTCGCGCGGCATAATGCCGAGCGACAGCATCGAGATGATCAGATACAGCGTGAATACAGCCGCAAATCCGAGCGCCGTCGAGCGGCCGACGTCACGCACGTACTTTGCACGGCCCGAGATAACGACAGCGCCCTCGATGCCCGTGAAGACCCAGACAAGGGCGATCATGGTCGAGACAACCTGCTCGCCAAAGCCAGGACCAGCCGGCTCTCCCCAGAAGTTGTCCATAAAGATATTGACGTTGAACTTACCCAGGAGCACGATACTCAGCACAAAGAGCCCCAGCGGCACCAGCTTCGCCAACGTGACGATCGTGTTAATGCCCGCAGCCTCCTTAACGCCACGAAGCACAAGGGCGGTAAGGAACCACAAAAACACGCTGGCGCAGACGATGGAAAGCAGGTTGTTACCCGCGCCAAACGCAGGGAAGAAATAGCCCAGCGCGCTAAACAGCAAGAGCGCAAAGCTCACGTTGGAAAGACATGCGCTGATCCAGTAGCCCCAAGCGGAGTTGAATCCAATGTAATCGCCAAAACCGGCCGCAGCGTATGCATAGATGCCGCCGGTTAGGTCGGGTCGGGCTTGAGACAAACCGTTGAACACCATCATCAGCGCAAAGACGCCAATAAAGCAAATTCCCCACGAGACGATAACCGCACCGGTATTTGCCCCGCCTGCTGCCATATCGCCGGCAAGCGAAAAGATGCCGCCACAAATACTGGCGGTAATGACCATCATGGTCAGACGAAAGAGATCGAGGCCATTAGGGTCGATAATCTCTTCATTTTGAGCTTTAGAGGCCATTGTATGTGCACCCCCTTCATCATGTGATCGAACGAAAGATGGCCCGGACGTCCCGAATCGGGTGCCGGGCCATCGGTCAAGCGATCATCAGACTGTTACAGCTATCGCGTTAGAAGCGCAGCGACAGGCAAGAAAGGCCGCCGTCGACCTTGCGATACTCGGAGGTGTCAACGACGAGTGTCTTGTAGCCCAGATCCTGCACGGCCTTGAGCACAGTCGGATAGCCCTCGGCAACGATGACCGTACCGTTGACCCAGATGCAGTTGGCGCCGTACGCCTCGTCCTCGGGCACGACGATCTTGTTGTACTGGGCAAAGTCGGGCTTATCGATGAACTCACCAGAGACGAGCATGTTGTTGTCCTCGATGTAGTTGACGCCCGTCTTGAGGTGCAGGACCTCCTCCAGCGGAACCTCAGAACCCTCGAGGCCCCAGCCCTCGAGAATCTCACAGAACTGGCGGATGCCCTCTTCGTTGGTACGAGCGGAGCGACCGACGTAGAAATGGTCACCGACCATCATGACGTCGCCGCCGTCGAGCGTGCCCGGAGAAACGATGCGCTTGACATGCTCGTCGTCAAAGAAGCGACGGACGGCCGGCTCGATCTCGTCCTTCTCGCCGTTACGGCTATCGGCGCCGGGGTTGGTAATGATGGCGCCGCAGCGAGTGATAACGGCCGGATCTTCGACGAAGCAGCTGTCGGGATACCGCTCGAGTGCCGGCAGCACCGACACGTCAACGCCGCACTGCTCGAGCGCATGCTCGTAATCGTAGTGCTCCTCGATGGCGCGCTCGTAGATGGGCTGGCCAAGCTCGGGGGCACTCGTGATGCCATTGCTCAGGGACTTGCCGGGGCGGCGGATGATGACGTGGCTGAACTTGGTCATGATGATCCTCCTTGGATCTCTTAGCAGAGAGCGGGACTTCTTCGCGCCCGCCTTCCTTTCGATGGCTTTATCTTAGGGCGGTTTTCCTATTTTGTATATTGTATACAAACCCGAACGGTAGGTATTCTTCGGTAAGCGTATTCTTACGTATCGGCGCAAAGTAGCATGATTTAGCTGGTCGTTCTATAATTCAACTGAGCTATTCAAGTGAAACGTATTTGCTTTTAGAAATATACCGTTAAGGAACATAGGCTCATGGAAACGCTCAGAAGGCCCCTGAAAGACCACGTATACGACTACATTTCGAGCCGTATTGACGCCGGCGAGCTTTCGGCCGGCGACCGGCTGAGCGAGCAAGCGATCTGCGACGCCATGGGCGTGTCGCGCACGCCGGTCCGCGAAGCGCTCATCCAGCTCGCAAGCGACGGCTATCTGGACAATCTCCCCCGCCGCGGATTCCGCGTCCGTGGGTTCGATCAGCAAAACGCCGTTGAGGTCTTTGAGATTATGGGGCCGCTCGACGGGCAGGCCGCATATCTCGCCTGTCCGAACCTAACCGACGATGACATTACGCAGCTTAAATTTCTCGTCGGCTCCATGGACCTCGCGATCCAAGGCGGTCTCATACGAAAGTACGACGACATTCAGCGAGACTTTCATCTGACGTACTTCAACCGCTGCGGCAACGACCGTCTTCGCGATATGATCTCGCAGCTCGAGCGCTGCTTTATCAAGCGCGATTACGAGACTGTCGACCAGGAGACGGCGTGCAAACTGCTCAATATAGCCAACAGCGAACATGCTCATATTCTTGAGTTGTTCGAAGCACGAGATGCGACGGGCGTGCGCGACTACGTTCGTGATGTCCATTGGAACACAGAAAACGCCCAGTTCACCGTCTGGTAGGAAAGCAACAAGGGACGACGTCAGTCTTAAACCTTGGCGCCAGCACCGCCCAAACTGATCCGTTTTCCTCCGTCCCCGAGGGGTCATTCTTTTGGCAGCCAAGACAACGCCGATATTTTGACGCCGACAGCAAAAGCCCGCCAGAGCAAGCAAGGTGCCTTGAGGTAAGGCGGCATAGACCTTCTGGTCATGCCGCCGAAGTTGAAAGGCAAATTGCCGCCCTGGCGGGCTTGCAGCGTCAAGTGGTTACGGCGTTTGGTAAAACGCCGTAACTAAAACCCGTGGCGCTCCAGGAAGCGGAAGGCTAGGCGAATCCAAGGGCGGACCGCCACCTGCTTGTCCTCGTTGTCGACCGCGGTGTTGGCGTTGCCGAGCGAAAGGCCGTGACCACCCTGGTCGAAGACGTGCATCTCGCATGCAACGCCCTCCTCGGCCATGCGCTGCGCAAACGGGTAGACCTGCGCGATCGGCGCCGTCTTGTCGTCGGACACGCCCCACACAAAAGTCGGTGGCATCTGACGCGAAACATGCGTGGTGGGGCAGATGTCGGCCAGATGCTCGTCAGTTGCCTCGCCGCCCGTCACCATCGACAGGTAGTCGTTGAGCAAATCGCGCCCCGTCTTGCCGCCCGTCTTGGGCACGCGCAAGTCAATGCGCGGATCGCGCGTCTGCATGTCGCGCACATAGGCAAAGTCGAGCAATGGATAACCCAGCACCACGGCATCGGGACGAATGTCGTCTGGACGCGCCCCGGCAAGTGCCGCGAAGGGGCCGGTCTTCCACTGTGTTGCCAGCGAAGCGCAAATCATGCCGCCAGCAGAAAAGCCCACGACGCACACGCACTTGGGGTCGACATGCCACTCGTCGGCATTCGCACGCACCGTGGCGACCATCTTGGCAAGATCTGCCTGGGGGTGCGGAAAGCTCACGTCACCCGTAGAACTCGTGACATAGTTGAGCACAAAGGCCTGGTAGCCGCGGTCCAAAAATGCAAACGCCACCGGGTCCTGCTCGTGCGGAGCGATATGCGTAAACCCGCCTCCGCCGCAGATGATCACCGCGGGGCGGCGGCCATTCGGTTTATCGGGCAGCGGCTCGGCACCCAGATACGTAAAGGTCGCCGGATAATCCTCGGTCGGCTCCTCGCCCCACAGCGCATGGTTCTCGACAATCATATGTGCTCCCTTCGCGCAAATTTTGCGCACTCTTTTTTCGCATCTAAGCGTACCCCAGTTGGGTGCAGGACGTAGAAACTCTCCGGCAATAAGTTTCCCTCCAACTGATATATCACATAATCCCAGCTCAGAGGTATCGCTGAGCAGCGTAAAATAGGGGGCGTTGACCAAGCCGCGAAACACATATGAAACGTTTCCGGCAAACCAAACGCGCGATATGCGCCTATATTAAGTTGGAGGCAACTATGGGTCTGCTCGATTCGCTTAAGTCCACCTTCACCTCGACCGGCGAGGCGTCCGTTCCGCCCGCAGCAAGCTTCGCCACCCGCGAAGGCGTCATCTATGCCCCCGTCAACGGCGTGCTCGTCAACCTGAACGAGGTTCCCGACGAGACGATCGCCTCGGGCATGCTTGGCCAGGGCTATGGCATCGAGCCCATTACCGGCACCATCTATGCGCCCGCCAACGGCCGCATCGGCGCCACCACTGTCACCAACCACTCCATTGGCATGATCACCGAGGACGGTCTTCGCGTGTTTATCCATGTCGGCCTGGGCACCGTGGAAATGAACGGCAAGGGTTTTGCCCGCTTTGTCGAGATGGGCGATGTGGTCAAGGCAGGCCAGCCGCTCATCAGCTTCGACCGCGAGGCCATTAAGGCCGCTGGTCACGAGGACATCGTGACCGTCATCGTCTCCGAGCTCGATCGTCTTAAGAGCATCGACCATGTCGGCGAGTCCGGAACGCTTATCGGCGGCAACCCGCTCGTCAAGCTTGGCGACCCGCTGCTGGTAGCCAAGACCAAGTAGCCAGGCCCCGCGCCACACAGCCAAAAGGCACCTCGTCGAGCGCCCGCGACCATTTGGCCGCGGGCGCTTTTCGTTTGAAAAACCATCCCGCCAATGCCTTATCTGTATAGCCCAAATGAGCCGAGCTGCTAAAATATTGAACTGTATGGATAACTATCATTCAACCGTTATGGGAGGATACGTGAACCGCACCAAAATCGCGCAGCTCTATGCCGATGCCGAGTCGCTCGGCGGCCAGACCGTCACCGTCGCCGGCTGGGTCAAGTCCGTCCGCGACATGAAGAACTTTGGCTTTGTTACGCTCAACGACGGCAGCTGCTTCCGCGACCTGCAGGTCGTCATGAACCGCGAGGCGCTCGATAACTACGACGAGATCGCCCATCAAAACGTCTCGGCCGCACTCATTTGCACCGGCACCGTCAAGCTGACCCCCGATGCGCCCCAGCCTTTCGAGCTTTCTGCCACCTCCATCGAGGTCGAGGGCGTCAGCGCCCCGGATTACCCGCTGCAGAAGAAGCGCGCAACCGTCGAGTTCCTGCGCACCCAGCAGCACCTGCGCCCGCGCACCAACCTGTTCCGCGCCGTGTTCCGCATCCGCTCTGTCGCGGCTGCCGCCATCCACCGCTTCTTCCAGGAGCAGGGCTTTGTCTACGTCAACACTCCCATCATCACCACGAGTGACTGCGAGGGCGCCGGCGAGATGTTCCGCGTGACCACGCTCGACCCCAAAAATCCGCCCCTCACCGAGTCCGGCGAGGTCGACTGGAGCCAGGACTTCTTTGGCAAGCATGCGAGCCTCACCGTGTCCGGCCAGCTCAATGCCGAGAACTTTGCCATGGCCTTTGGCGACGTGTACACCTTTGGCCCCACCTTCCGCGCCGAAAACTCCAACACCACGCGCCACGCCGCCGAGTTTTGGATGATCGAGCCCGAGATGGCCTTTGCCGACCTTAACGACTACATGGATAACGCCGAGGCCATGCTCAAGTATGTCCTCAAGGACGTCATGGCAACCTGCCCCGACGAGCTCAATATGCTCAACAAGTTTGTGGACAAGGGTCTGCTCGAGCGCCTGGACCATGTCGCCAACTCCGACTTCGCCCGCGTCACCTATACCGAGGCCGTCGAAATCCTGGAGCAGGCCGTCGCCGACGGCCACCAGTTTGATTACCCCGTCAGCTGGGGCATCGACCTGCAGACCGAGCACGAGCGCTTCCTGACCGAGGAGCACTTTAAGCGCCCGACCTTCGTGACCGACTACCCGGCCGAGATCAAGGCGTTCTACATGCGCATGAACGAGGACGGCAAGACCGTCGCCGCCGCCGACTGCCTGGTTCCCGGTATCGGCGAGATTATCGGCGGCTCCCAGCGCGAGGAGCGCCTGGATCTGCTCGAGGCCCGCATCAAGGACCTGGGCATGAATCCCGAGCAGTACAAGTACTACCTTGACCTGCGCCGCTACGGTTCCTGCAAGCACGCCGGCTACGGTCTGGGCTTCGAGCGCTTGGTCATGTATCTGACCGGCGTGGGCAACATCCGCGACGTCCTGCCGCACCCGCGCACCGTGGGCAACGCCGACTTCTAATCGTCGGACGCTAGCTCGCGTCGCCACACGCCAACGCTCATCG
The DNA here is from genome assembly GCA_048323995.1 of Collinsella sp. GTDB lineage: Bacteria > Actinomycetota > Coriobacteriia > Coriobacteriales > Coriobacteriaceae > Collinsella. Next base: position 37,476 of record DBFELT010000006.1, read on the forward strand.
CATAAGCGCTTCTCGACATCGGTCGAGAGGCGCTTTTTTCAACAGCATCCGTCAAGCTTTTGGCAAGTTTTTGGTCAGTTGAGCAGGGCTGTTGAAAACTCGACCCGCCGTTTGCCGACGACTACCGACCGCCCAGAGCGCCCTGCACCCCTGGGAAAGCCCCACGTCCTAGGCTCCATACCGTCGCCACCCAAAACGGAAAGGACGTGGGCACCATGACCGAAGCCGCTGTTGAAACCTACGACACCACGACTAGAGGCGCCGCCTCGATGGCAGCCTATCGCGCCGTTCGCATCCTGCAACTATTAAGCGAAAACACCGGCGAGGACAAGGCCATGCTTTCCGATGAGTTGATCCGGCGCCTCGCCCATCCCGACGACCCCGCCCGCATGCCCATCTCGGCGGCGCGGCGCAGCATCTACACCGCCATCTCCGCGCTTCGCCATGCCGGATACGAAATTGAGTACAAACGCGGCGTGGGCTACAAACTTCTTACCCGCCCGCTCACCGACGAGGAGATCATCCGGCTCCACGGTATGGTCATGCGCAACCGCTCCACGCCTATCGCTATCCGCAAGAGCATGGCGCAGCACTTAGTTGCCATGGCGAGCGCCGACGTTCGCGGCTACCTCGATACACCAGAACCCGCTCCAAGCGCAGGCAGCAAGGCTACCAAGGCAACGCGCACGCCCATCAAGCGCATCGACACGTGCGAGCTCGTCGAGCAGGCCATCGACCACGGAACCACGGTGAGTTTTGATATTTCGAGCGTCACGACACGTGGCGAAACCGAAGCAGCACGGATGACACTCCGTCCCTTTGCCATCAAGCAACGAGACGGCATCTCGTATTTGCTGGGAACGGTCTACGACGCCCGAGGCGCCGATGACACGTTGCGTACTGTAGAGATTGGCCGAATGAGAAACGTCACCACACGTCTCCTCGACGGCAAGAAGCTCTTCGCCGCCCTAGACGAGGACGACGCCTCCTCCGCCGCATAAGGCTCTCCGCCGCCCATTCGACTACCCGTACCGCCCATCCGATTCTGTATTAAAAAACCCGCCAGGCTGTTGTAAAAATGGACATCAGCGCTACTATAGTTCCACTTGCACTTTGTCCCAGTGCAGTGTTTCCAGCCATTTTTATACTGGGGGTAATGATATGAAGGACATCACCATCAGCCGCAGGAGCCTTCTGGTCTCCGCCGGCCTGCTCGCGCTCGCCCCGCTCGCCGGATGCGGCGGCAACTCTGGTTCCGGCTCTGCTGCCGCCGGTTCCGACTACACCATCGGCGTTCTGCAGCTCACCGAGCACTCCGCACTCGATGCCGCCAACGACGGCTTTGTCAAGGCCATCAAGGAGAGCGGCCTTAAGGTCAAGATCGACCAGAAGAACGCCCAGAACGACCAGTCCACGTGTAAGTCCATCGCCGACAAGTTCGTGGGCGATGGCGTCGACCTGATCTACGCCATCGCCACGCCCGCCGCACAGGCTGCTGCCGGTGCCACGGCGGATATCCCCATCGTGGGCTGCGCCATCACCGACTACGCCGCCTCTGGCCTGGTCCAGGACAACGACAAGCCGGGTACCAACGTCACAGGCGCTTCCGACCTCACCCCGGTCGCCGAGCAACTCGAGATGATGCAGAAGGTCCTGCCCGACGTAAAGAAGGTCGGCCTGCTCTACTGCACCGCCGAGTCCAACTCCGACGTCCAGATCAAGGCCGCCAAGAAGGAGCTCGACAAGCTGGGCCTCCAGTACACTGACTTCACCGTCTCGAGCTCCAACGAGATTCAGTCCGTCGTCGAGTCTGCCGTGGGCAAGGTCGATGCGCTGTACTCCCCCACCGACAACACCATCGCCGCGGGTGCCTCACAGGTCGGCCAGATCTGCAAGGAGAACAAGCTCCCCTTCGTGACTGGCGAGGAGGGCATGTGTAAGGCCGGCGGCCTGTTCACCCTCTCCATCAACTATGAGGACCTGGGCTACGCCGCGGGCGAGATGGCCGTTAAGATCCTGAAGGGCGAGGCCAAGCCCGAAGACATGCCGATCAAGCATCTCTCGAGCAAGGACCTGGTCGTCGTCAAGAACGACGAAATGGCCGAGGCCCTGGGCATCGACCTTTCCGCTCTGGACGCGTAATGCCATACGCGGCATGCGTCTAGAGCCCGTGCTCGCGCTTTTGCCGCGTTATTCAATATCTGAGCCACAGGGGCGGGCGCTGTAGACCGGCGTCCGCCCTGCTTGTTTCAGGTAAAACAAAACGTCTGTCCGCAGCTCTTCTATGCATTGTTACCGCTATTATGGTGAATCACGTGTCCACCCTATCCTAGGAGGTATGAAGCATGCTCATTGCATTGCAGGGCGCCGTTTCGCAGGGCGTCCTCTGGGGCATTATGGTGCTTGGCGTGTTTATCACGTTCCGCCTGCTCGACATTCCCGATATGACCTGCGACGGCAGCTTTGCCCTCGGCGGCTGCGTCTGCGCTGTGCTCATCGTCAATAACAACGTCGACCCGCTGCTCGCCGTGCTGGCCGGTATGTGTGCCGGCGCCATCGCGGGTGCCGTCACGGGCATTTTGACCACCGTCTTTGAGATTCCTGCGATCCTCGCCGGAATCCTTACGCAGATCAGTCTGTGGTCCATCAACCTGCGCATCATGGGCAAATCCAACACGCCCATCCTTGCCAAGGGCACCATCTTCTCATCCGTCAGTCATATGACGGGCCTGCCGCAGTCCACTGTTGCCATTATCCTGGGCATTGTGCTGGCCGTGGCCATCGTCGCCATCCTGTACTGGTTCTTTGGCACCGAGATCGGCTCGGCGCTGCGTGCCACCGGCAACAACGAGTACATGATCCGCGCCCTGGGCGTCAACACCAACTCCACCAAGATGATCGCCCTCGTGCTCTCCAACGCCCTTATCGGCCTTTCGGGTGCGCTCATCTGCCAGAGCCAGAAGTACGCTGACATTGGCATGGGCACAGGCGCCATCGTTATCGGTCTTGCCGCCATTGTTATCGGCGAGGTGCTCGGCCGCCTGCTGCCCGGCGGTCTGACGCAGTTTAGCGTCCGTCTTGCCTCTGCCGTCTTTGGCTCCGTGGTGTACTTCCTCATTCGCGCCATCGTGCTGCAGCTGGGCATGGATGCCAACGACATGAAGCTGCTCTCCGCCGTGATCGTTGCCGTGGCCCTGTGCGTGCCCGTGGTTTGGGAGCGCTATAAGCTCCGCAGCTCCTACACGAAGGGGGATGAGGCAGATGCTTAAGCTCTCGCACGTCAAAAAGACCTTTAACAAGGGCACCGTCACCGAGAAGCGCGCACTCACCGGCGTCGACCTCACCCTTAACGACGGCGACTTTGTGACCGTGATCGGCGGCAACGGCGCCGGCAAGTCCACGCTGCTCAACATGATCGCCGGCGTGTATCCGCTCGATTCGGGCGTTATCGAGCTCGACGGCACCGACATCTCGCGTCTGAGCGAGTCTCAGCGCGCCAAGTACCTGGGCCGTGTGTTCCAGGACCCCATGCGCGGCACCGCAGCCGACATGCAGATTGCCGAGAATCTAGCCCTCGCCAAGCGCCGCGGTCAGCGTCGCGGTCTTTCGTGGGGTGTCACCAAGGCCGAGAAGGACGAGTACGTTGAGCTGCTCAAACGCCTGGACCTTGGCCTGGACACACGCCTCAACGCCAAGGTCGGTCTGCTCTCGGGCGGCCAGCGCCAGGCACTCACCCTGCTGATGGCCACGCTCACCAAGCCGCGCCTGCTGCTGCTCGACGAGCACACCGCGGCCCTCGATCCCAAGACGGCATCGAAGGTGCTCAACCTGACCGAGGAGATCGTAGACGAGAACCACCTGACCACGCTCATGGTCACGCATAACATGAACGACGCCATCCGCCTGGGCAACCGCCTGATCATGATGCACGAGGGCCACGTGATCTACGACGTGGCCGGCGATGAGAAGAAATCGCTCACCGTGGCCGACCTGCTGCAGAAGTTCGAGGAGGTCTCGGGCGGCGAGCTCGCCAACGACCGCATGCTGCTGAGCTAAAACCTGCCAATAAGGGACAGGTTAATTTTGGCAGGTTTTATCTGCGCAAACGTCAAAACCGCCGCAAAGGAACAGATACCTTTGCGGCGGTTTTCGCATATTATGTCGATAATCCAGCGTCAGCAGAAACCACTGGTTAAGAACTAAGGAAACTGCCATGAGAAGACTCCTCCCCCGTCTTGCCTTGACCGCCGCTCTCCTCGCCGGTGCGCTCACCGGCGCCCCAGCCTATGCCGCTGCGGCCACCCCTTCTCAAGTTATCGGCGCGTCCGATGTGATCGGACAGGCTTCTTGGTGGGTATCATGGTTGGACAATCATTAGGAGGTTTCCCTACATGGAATTGTTTGAGCCAATTCTTCATTTCTTTGCACAACGATGGGTCCACAACATCATCTGGGCAGGTATCTTGGCTATCGGCACCGCCGTTGCCGCCAAGGTCGCGTCCAAGACCCTGCGCCACCTGCTTAACCGCGACGATAACCCACTCCCTTCATCGAGCATCTTCATCAACATCGCGCGCGCCGTCATATGGACGATCGGCGGCAGTTTTATCCTCGACAACTGCTTTGGCGTTAACGCAAACGCCCTCGTCGCCGCTCTTGGCGTCGGCGGCATCGCCATCTCACTCGGCTTTCAGGACACACTTTCAAACCTCATCGGCGGCATGCAGGTGACGTTTATGGGCATTATCAAACCCGGCGACAATATCGAGGTCGGCGGCGTGTCGGGCGTGGTCCAAGATATCACCTGGCGCCATACGACCATCGAGGACGCCTGCGGGCAGACCATCATCGTCCCCAACTCCAACATCTCCAAGAACACGCTCGTGCATTTGATGCCCTTTGGGCGCGTGGCCGTCCCCGTCGCGGTCAAGGACACGTCCAAGTGGGTTTCACTGGACGCGTTGGCAGATGAGCTTACCGACGCCACCAAGGCCGCGGTGCTTCCCATCTCTGGCTTTGACAAGGAGCCCTACGTGCTCTTTAGCGAGATCGGCGACTTTGGCATCAAGGGCAAGATCATCTTTATCGTCAGCGACGACAGCACCACTTTCACGGCAGCCGACGCCTGCATCCGCGCCATCGCCCCCATCATCGCCTAAAACCACCACAAAGAGGACGGGCACCTTCGTGGTGGTTTCGCATCGTGGTACCATGGTTTATATCGTTGTTTAAACGACTAAGGGAGTAGACACCATGGAAGAGGCCTATCGTCAAGCACGCAAGCGCGGCGAGCAGGGACGCCGTCGCGCCATCAGCCAAAGCGAGCACCCGTACCTTACGGACCTCGACGGCCTCGTTGCCCAGCTCCCCTTGGGTCAGCGAGAGAGCGTCGGCCTGAGGGACATTCCGCTCGAAATGGTCGTCGGCACGGTCACCAAAGGCCGTCAGTCCGCCTTTTCGTGCAACTTTATGCCCCTGCTGCCGTTTAGCACCGAGTTCGCCCACAAGTGGTCCAACCTCTACGACATCCAGGTGACCGAGGGCTATCGCGACCCCATCATCGTCACCGAGTTCATGCATCGGTTCTACGTCCAGGAGGGCAACAAGCGCGTCAGCGTCCTCAAATTCCTGGACGCCCCGACGGTTTCGGCCAAGGTCACCCGCCTCTACCCCGGAAAATGGGATTCCGTCGAAAGTCGCCTGTACGGTGAGTTCTGCGCGTTTTGGCGCGTCTGCCCCCTATACGAAATCGAGTTCTCGCGCGAGGGAAGCTACGAAACGCTTGCTAAGATGCTCGGCCAGAACCTTGTCGAAAAGTGGCCACAGAAAAAGGTCGACTACCTGCGCCACACCTTCCTACTCTTTAAACGCGCCTACCTGCGCGCGGGCGGCGACCACCTGGACATTACGCCCGCCGACGCCATGCTCGTCTACCTCAATGTGTACAACCAGGACCGCCTGCTGGATACACCGACGGATATCGTCGTAAACCGCCTGTGCAAGATTTGGCGCGAGCTGGTCATTGCCGGCAAAAATGACGAGGACAAGGTCGATCTTGTCGAGGCACCGAGTGTCGATGAGGAAGAGTCGCCCGCCAAGTCCACCTCCGGCGTGCTCAACTTCTTTATGGGCAAGACCGTCTACTCGGCTGCCAACCCCCTGCGCATCGCCTTTATCCATGAATTCCCCTGCGCTACGTCGAGCTGGGACAGCCTGCACGACCAAGGTCGTCAGTATCTCGATGAGCACTTTGGCGGTATCGTGCGCACCGAGGCATTCGAGGACTGCCACGATCCGGACGTGTTCTACGCCGCTGTGGAAACGGCTGTCAAACATGGAGATAACGTCATCTTCTCGACCTCGCACCGCCTGATGGAATATACGCTCAGGGCTGCCGTCGAGTATCCCCAGGTGCGATTCCTCAACTGCTCTATCGGCCTTCCCCACCAAAGCGTGCGCTCGTATTTTGGAAAGATGTACGAGGCAAAGTTTTTGCTGGGCGCCCTTGCGGCCAGCATGGCAGACAACCATCGCATTGGCTACCACGCGTCGGTCTTTGCGTCGGGCGCACTTAGCGAGATCAACGCCTTTGCGATTGGCGCCTCGCTGCTCGACCCTCGCGCGCAGGTAATCCTCACCTGGGGCGATGTGCCCGCCGGCGGTCTTGCCGAGGCAATGTGTCGCGAGGGCGTGAGCGTCATGACCGGCGCTGACATGTCAAAGTCGCTCATAGACCCTACGGCCTACGGACTCCACCGCCTGGTCGATGGCAAGGTCGTCGGCATCGCCATGCCGGTATGGAACTGGGGCCGATACTACGAGCTTATCGTGCGAAGCCTGCTGCATGGCACCTGGGATGAGACCAGTGACGACAGCCAGGTTCGCGCCGTCAACTACTGGTACGGCATGAGCTCGGGCGTTATCGACATTCGCTACGCCCCGGGTCTGCCCTACCAAACGCGCAAGCTTGTTCAGTTGCTCCGCAATGGCATCGTCGAGGGCTCCATCAATCCATTTGGCGGCGAGCTTCATAGCCAAGACGGCGTGGTGCAGATCGAGGGCTTTCCCCCGCTACCGAGCACGCAGATTGTCGAGATGAACTGGCTGGCCGACAACGTGGTGGGCACGATACCGCAGCCCAACGATGAGCCGGGAGTTACCGCCCTATGAAGATCCTTGCCGTAGCCGATACCGAAGAACGATGCCTTCGGGAGTGTTTTCGCAAGGAACGCTTTGAGGGTGTCGACCTGATTTTGTCCGCTGGCGACTTGGACCCGGACTATCTTGAGTTTTTGGTTACGGTCATCAATAAGCCGCTCATCTACGTGCGCGGCAACCACGATGACCGCTACGCACGTCATGCACCGGGTGGTTGCATCTGTGTCGAAGACACCGTGTACGTGTATCGCGGCATCCGCATTGCGGGGCTTGGCGGCTCCATGCGCTACCGAGACGGTGTCAACATGTATACCGAGCGCGAGATGACCAAGCGCATGCGCAAGCTGTCCCGCAAAGTGAGGATGGTCGGCGGCTGCGACATCTTGCTCACCCATGCACCCGCCGCCGGCGTGGGCGATCTAGATGATCTACCGCATCGAGGATTCGAATGCTTTAACACGGCGCTCGAGTCCTGGAATCCCGACTATATGGTGCACGGGCATGTGCACCAATGCTATGGTCACGACTTTCAACGCGAACGTCAGCACGCATGCGGGGCAACGATCATAAACGCCTGCGGCTATACGCAGTTTGAGCTGGACGAAGCGCGCTACCCCATCCGTGGCTGGCAGGCAGCCTGGCTCAACTCGCAAACCATGCGCCGCGAGCTCAAGCGCCACGAGGCCATCGAGTCCTCTACCGCCAGAACACCCTGGTAACCACCACAAAGGGGACAGGCACCTTTGTGGTGGTTTTGGCCCGAGATAGCAAGAAACCCGGTCCTGCACAAGGCAGAACCGGGTTTCTTTAGCAATGCTTGCTTTGCTCAGGCAGTAACTGTTAGTTACTCAGCCAGGAAGTCGCGCTGGACAGCGGGATCGACCTTGACGCCAGGGCCCATGGTGGAAGACACGGAGATGGACTTGACGTACTTGCCCTTAGCAGAAGAGGGCTTGACGCGCAGGATCTCGGTGTACAGGGCGGCGTAGTTCTCGACGAGCTGCTGCTCAGAGAAGGACTTCTTGCCCAGGGGCACGTGGCAGATGCCGTAACGGTCGGCGCGGTACTCAACGCGGCCGGCCTTGAGCTCGGAGACCATCTTGGCGACGTCCATGGTCACGGTGCCGAGCTTGGGGTTCGGCATGAGGCCACGGGGACCAAGGATCTTACCGATGCGGCCAACCTTGGCCATCATGTTCGGCGTAGCGATAGCGGCGTCGAAGTTGATCTCGCCCTTCTGGATCTGGGCGACGAGCTCGTCGGAACCGATGATGTCGGCGCCGGCAGCCTCGGCCTCGCGGGCCTTCTCGCCCTCAGCGAAGACGGCAACACGAACGGTCTTGCCGGTGCCGTGGGGCAGGGAGATGGAGCCACGGATGTTCTGGTCAGCCTTACGAGTATCGATGCCCAAACGGAAGTGGGCCTCGACGGTCTCGTCGAACTTGGCGGTGTCGAGCTCCTTGATGAGCTTGGCAGCCTGAAGGGGGGTGTAGAGCGTGGCGCGGTCGATCTTCTCGGCAGCGGCGTTATAGCTCTTACCATGCTTAGCCATGTGCATTACCTCCTGTGGTTAAACGGGCGTGAGCCCTCCCACATCGTATCGTGTGCCCTATTGCACACATTTAACGGGCACCCCGGTCGGGGCACCCGTCATTACCTAAAGAAATCGCTACTCAGCGACGGTGACGCCCATGGAACGGGCGGTGCCGGCGATGATCTTCTTGGCGGCGTCAATGTCGTTGGCATTGAGGTCCGGCATCTTGATCTCGGCGATCTTGGTGAGCTGCTCCTGGGAGAGCTGACCAACCTTGTCGGCCTGAGGCTTAGCGGAGCCAGACTTAAGGTTCAGCTCCTTCTTGATGAGGTGAGCCGCCGGCGGGGTCTTGGTGATGAAGGAGAAGGACTTATCCTCGTAGACAGAGATCTCAACGGGGATGATGTCGCCCTTCTTGTCCTGCGTCTCGGCGTTAAAGGCCTGGCAGAACTGCATGATGTTCACGCCAGCTGCGCCCAGGGCGGGGCCGACGGGAGGAGCGGGGTTAGCTGCACCAGCAGGAATCTGGAGCTTAATGACGTTGGCAACCTTCTTCTCAGCCATGGTCATTCCTTTCGAATCACGAGTGTGAAGTACTTGCTATATCGTAAGCACGCACGTGTTAGAAGCACTCCTGAGATGAGCAGTCACAGAAGAAGCACGCTCGCGCGAACGGACGAAAACTTAAGCGATGACAGCAACCTGGTTAAAGTCGAGCTCGACCGGCGTCTCACGGCCAAAGATCATCAGGGTGACCTTCAGCTTGCCTGCCTCGGTGTTAACCTCGGAGACCTTGCCATCAAAGTCGGTAAGCGGGCCATCAGTGACGCGGACGGACGTGCCGACCTCAATATCAACCGAGGTGCGCTTGGGCGAATCGCCCTTACCGGGACGACGAGTCATCTTATTGTACTCGTCGCGGGAAAGCGGAGCGGGCTTGCCATTGCCGCCCAGGAAACCGGTGACACCGGGCGTGTTGCGAACACACGTCCACGCATCGTCATCCATCTCCATGCGAACCAGGACATAACCCGGGAAGATCTTGGAATCCTTGGTCTCGCGCTTGCCACCCTCTTTGATCTCGGTGACGCGCTCCATAGGAATCTCGATATCAAAGATACGGTCCTGCATGCCCATGGTCTCGATGCGATGCTCGAGATCGGACTTAACGCGGTTCTCGTATCCAGAGTAAGTGTGAACGACGTACCAACGCTTAGACATGGTTTAGCCCCTCAATCCAGAGAACAGAGCAAGAGCCTCGCCAAAGCCAGCATCGAGCAGAGCGATGACGACGCCGACGACGATCAGAGAAGCGCAAACGACGACCGAGTAGTTCACGAGCTCCTTCTTATCGGGCCACGTGACACGCTTCATCTCGGACTTCACCGAAGCGAAATACTTCTTGGTGCGGGCGAAGAAACCAGGCTTCTCGTTCTTCTTGGACTTCGCAGCCTTCTCGTTCTTCTTGGCAACGGCCTTCTTGGCCTCAACCTTGGAGTTGGCGGCAGCGTTGTTGGCAGGTGCCGGCTGCTGAGCCTTCTTCTTGTTCTTCTTGTTGGCCATTTGGGTTACCTCCGCGCAATGCGCTTATACATGAGTAAACCGTAAGCCCCCAATTGGGAGCTTACGGAATAATGACTGGCACGCCAGGAAGGACTCGAACCCTCAACACTCGGTTTTGGAGACCGATGCTCTACCAATTGAACTACTGGCGTATGTGACTAGAGACTAGCGAGTCTCTTTGTGCAGCGTGTGGTGACGGCACCAGGGGCAATACTTCTTGATCTCCATACGATCAGGCATGTTCGACTTGTTCTTGGTGGTCGTATAGTTGCGGCGCTTGCACTCAGTGCACGCAAGAGTAACTAGAGTACGCATTTATCCTGAACCTTTCATTTCCGCCCCGTACGGGCACGAGTTGGTACTTTATCAGCTCTACGTAAGTGCTGTCAATGAAAACCTCGAATCAATTGGTTCTCGCTGGATCCATTCATATTTGGAACACATCAATGAAGCCAGCGAGATCTAATCGATCCCTCACGCTCGGCTTAAGAGCGAGCGAAGCGCAATCGTCAGGGAACAAGCCCCGCGTAGAAAAGAACCCGGCACCCTATAAGTGCCGGGTTCTCTCTAAGTCAGCTATATCAAAGAGCTAATTTACTCAATGATCGTGGAGACGATGCCCGAACCGACGGTGTGGCCACCCTCGCGGATAGCGAAGCGCAGGCCCTCCTCCATGGCGATCGGGTGAATGAGGTCGCCCTCGATGGTGATGTGGTCACCAGGCATAGCCATCTCGGTGCCCTCGGGCAGCTTGACCGTACCGGTAACGTCGGTGGTACGGAAGTAGAACTGAGGACGATAACCATCGAAGAACGGGGTGTGACGGCCGCCCTCCTCCTTGGTCAGAACGTAGATCTCGCCGGTGAACTTGGTGTGCGGGGTAACCGAACCGGGCTTGCAGAGAACCTGGCCGCGCTCGATGTCCTCGCGCTTGATGCCGCGGAGCAGCAGACCGACGTTGTCGCCAGCCTCGCAGAAGTCCATGGACTTACGGAACATCTCGATACCGGTAACGACGGTGTTCTGGGTATCCTTGATGCCGACGATCTCGACGGGCTCGTTGAGCTTGAGCTCACCGCGCTCGACACGGCCGGTAGCAACGGTACCACGGCCGGAGATGGTCATAACGTCCTCAACGGCCATCAGGAAGGGGAGGTCGTTGTTACGAGCAGGCGTCGGGATGTACTCGTCGACAGCCTTCATGAGCTCGCGGATAGCGTCCATCCACTTGGCATCGCCCTCGAGAGCGCCCAGAGCGGAACCACGGATGACGGGGATATCGTCGCCGGGGAAATCGTACTCGGAGAGGAGCTCACGGGTCTCCATCTCGACGAGGTCGATGAGCTCGTCATCGTCGACCATGTCGCACTTGTTCAGGAAGACGACGATGTAGGGAACGCCGACCTGACGGGCGAGCAGGATGTGCTCGCGAGTCTGAGCCATGGGGCCGTCGGTAGCGGCGATGACCAGAATAGCGCCGTCCATCTGAGCAGCACCGGAGATCATGTTCTTGACGTAGTCAGCGTGGCCCGGGCAGTCAACGTGAGCGTAGTGACGGGCAGCAGTCTCGTACTCAACGTGGGAGACGGAGATCGTAATGCCGCGCTCGCGCTCCTCGGGAGCCTTGTCGATGTTCTCGAACGCAGTGAAGTCAGCCTTGCAGCCCTCGGTCTCAGAGAGAACCTTGGTGATGGCGGCGGTCAGCGTGGTCTTGCCGTGGTCGACGTGACCAATGGTGCCGATGTTAACATGCGGCTTAGTGCGCTCAAACTTCTCTTTGGCCATAAAGCCCTCCTCTTAACAGGTCGTCCCCGGACGGGACTTTGCCTTTATACCATAGTGGCCTCTCAACATACTATTGAGAAGCCACCGTGTTACCTATGGTAGCGGTGACTGGATTCGAACCAGTGACGCCACGGGTATGAACCGTGTGCTCTAACCAACTGAGCTACACCGCCGGATGGAGCCTGCAACCAGACTTGAACTGGTGACCTCTTCGTTACCAACGAAGTGCTCTACCGACTGAGCTATACAGGCACTTGACGGGTGGGAGCTATAGGATTCGAACCTATGTAGGCAGAGCCAACGGGTTTACAGCCCGTCCCCATTAACCACTCGGGCAAACTCCCAATCGTTCAAGTATCCGCAGGTTCTTTGGTCTTTTGGACCGCCGCCCCCGCGAACGAAAAAGATAATACGATGCAACCTTGGGGGCTGTCAACGAAAACCTCTAGATACACGGTGCCGGGCGTATCTATATACCTTTGACCTGCGTTTTTGTTGAGTTTGGATATGAAGGTCGATAGTTTTGGATACTGAGGTGACGTTTCCCGAGGTAACACTTTTGTGTAGTGGAGTAAGCCTGCAGAATATTACTTCGATAACGACTCATTTGCACCTATATATAGGTCGAGACCGGGCTTCCCAGACAGAATCGAGCGTGGATAATCTCCCACTTTTGGCGTGGCTTCGAGTCCAAAGTGGGAGATTATCCACCCTCGTATGTCCGGAAATCCTCACTCGACCAGGATGACTGGGACCGGTCCGGCCTTTGTCTCGATCTGTAACAGTAAGAGGGTTATTCCTCCCCCATCTGTTACAGATCGAGATATTACGCAGAGACACCAGCTTACGTCTCATTCTGTAACATTAAGAACGGTTTTCAGCCTCTTCGTGTTACAGATCGAGATATTATCGGCCAACCCTTGGCATTGTCTCAATCTGTAACTATAAGGAGGGTTTTCAGCCCACCCGTGTTACAGATCGAGACAAACCTGAAGCTTGGTGGGAGTCAAACCCACTTACATGTCGACATAAATAGAAACGGGCCCTGTCCCACAAGGAACAGAGCCCGAAACTCTCATGGAGCCAGTGACAGGAATCGAACCTGCAACCCACTGATTACAAATCAGTTGCGCTACCGTTGCGCCACACTGGCACACTTGGCGCTTTCACGCGAAGCCAGTTAAGAATAAAGGAATTGCGGACGGGGCGCAACAGGCCGCACGGCGTTATACAAATATGCAAAATCCAGCAACAACGCGTACCAGGCCCGTTCATTTCTGTCAGTGCGCCCTCAATCTTGAAACCATTCGCCAGAACGAATAGTTTTAATTACAATTGCTATATATAAAACTATTCGTTCTGGCGAAGGGTTTCGCGATGCTTACTACCAAAGAAGCCGCCGAGCTGCTCGGCATCACTCCGCGCAGGGTGCAGGAGCTCATAAAAAACGGAGCACTTGAGGCCCGCAAGGCTTCTGGTGTGTGGCTCATCGACAAAGACAGCGTCGACACGCGACTCCGCTCCGTGACCAAAACGGGGGGACGTCCCCGCCGCGGCCACGGTAAGAGCGAGATCGCGTTCACCCTCATGAACCGCACGTACGAAGTCGCTCAGCTGGTCTACAGCACATCGCGAAAAGACTTTACCCACATCGGTGCCGACATCGATTACGCCCACGCCCCTATTGGAGTATTTGGCCCTAATAGCCCCATATCGCTAGACTCCTTCCGCATCTGGTGGCGCGGCCGCGGTATCCCGCTCGCACGCATTGGGCTAGCCTCCCTGCTTGCAGAAGCCGCAGTCGATGTTCCCGATGAACTCGTCCAGCGAAATCTCGGCCTCTCCTTATCCGACCAGTATTGGATTAGGCCCCAAGGTTCCGGTCTCACCTGGGAGGATATCAACTTCTTCAATAACGCCTTTGATGACGTCTCGCTGTCCATTGCACCCTTTGCCCCAGAGGGAAAAGCGGCTGCCGCAAAGCCCGATAACACCTCGGACGGCAATCTTCAAAAGTACTGGTCGTGCGAGGGCGAACGTCGAATTCTGCATAAGGCAGGAGCGCACCTGAACCAGGAACCTTATAACGAGCTGGTGGCGACCGCGCTCCACCGTCGCATCCTAAACGCCTGCGATTATGTGCCTTACTCGCTCGAGGGCACGGGCACTTCCGCCCTGAGCATATGCGATGTCTTCTTAACTGATGAAGAAGAGTATGTCCCTGCGTTCTATGTAAACCAGCACGCAAACGCAGATGAACGGCTAACCGACTACGAGCGATACGTAGCAAACTGCGAGGAACTCGGGGTGACAGGCGTCAAGGATGCCCTTGACCGCATGATCGTGTGCGACGACATCATCGCCAACTATGACCGTCATTGGCGTAACTTTGGCCTTGTGCGAAACGTCAACACGCTAACCTGCAGACCAGCCCCCATCTTCGATTCGGGCTCATCGCTCTGGTGCAACATATCTCTAGATGAGCTTAGGGCAGGAGAGCACAGTTTTGCCAGCGCGCAGTTCCATTCAAGTCCCGCGAAACAAATGTTGCTTGTTGAGGATATGAACTGGTTCGATGGAGACAAACTCAAAGGCTTTGTCGACGAGGCAATCGAGATTCTGTCTAAAAACGATGCTCTAGCAGCGAGACTACCTTATCTAAAAGAGGCGCTAACGTGGCGCCTCGAAAGAATGATCGACATCGCTGAATGGAGTTAGCAAGGCAGCATTGCCCCGCCAACTCCCCTACCGTCCGCGCAACGCCTTGAGCTTGGCCAGGGTATCGGGGCTCAGGCGGCTGCCCAGAGTCATCTTGATCTGCGGAGCTTCCTCTGCCTCGTGAACGTCGTTATCGATCTGTTTGATCTCGTCCACCAGCATACGGCTCGAGATGCGCGTGACGCCCTTGCCCATGACAACGGCCTGGATCGTGCCGTCGCTCGATACCACGGAGCACGCGCGGCCTTCCTCACGTGCCTCGATGCAGAGCTTCTGCACCACGGTATCGGCCGAAACACCCGTCGGCGAAAACTCAATGCGCACACCGCGGGCCGGTAGGTTGGGGCGCTCGCTGGAGATATTGCCCGCGCCGTCAAATACGATCACAGCCTCGTAGCGGCCCTGGGCAAACGCAGCTACGTCATTAATGAGCGCCGTGCGCGCCATATCGTGAACGTCGCTGGAATACGGATCGTCAGAATGGTCGTACACGAGCTTTTCGTAGCGCGGCGTACAGTGGATCACGTTGTAGCCGTCGACCACCAGCAGCTCGGGCTTGTTGGAGTGCACCGTCGAGACCGGATCGGCGATGGCCTGCGCAAACGCATTGCCGCCCACGCCATAGGTCGCGGCCGAAACAATCGGCTTGGCCGAGCCCTCGCCAAAGCGCTTGGCCTTGGACTTGGCGCGGTTCTTTTTGGACATGCGCTACTCCTCCCCCATGAGCTCGCCGGCGTTGCGGCGCAGCCACTCAAAGCACAGCGCCGTGGTCGCCTGGGCAACATTGAGGCTCTCGGTCATGCCGCGCTGGGGAAGCTTGGTCAAAAAGTCGCATTTCTCGAGCACCAGGCGCGAGATGCCGTCGCCCTCGGAGCCCATGACGAGCGCCACGCGGCCCTCGAAGGGAGCATCCCAGCAACTGCCTTCGGCGTGCTCGGAGGCACCGCCCACCCAAAAGCCAGCGGCCTTAAGATCGTCGAGCGCACGGGCGATGTTGGGCACCTGCGCGATAGGCAGATGCATGACGGCGCCGGCTGAAGTCTTGTAGCTGCCGACGGTCACACCGGCGGCGCGCTTGTTGGCAATGATGACGCCCGTCGCGCCCACGACCTCGGCGGAGCGCACGATGGCGCCAAAGTTGCCGTCGTCGGTCACATGGTCGAGCACGACGACGAGCGCCGGACCGTCGCCCGCACGGTCGAGGATATCGGCAACATCGGCATAGGGGAAATTGCCCACCTCGAGCGCAATGCCCTGGTGAGCGCCATGGCTCGACAGCGCATCGAGCTGCGCGCACGGCACATACTTAATGCGGACGCCTGCAGCGTTGAGGTCGTCGACCAGGCGCGACAAGGCGGCATCGCGCTCCCCGCCCTCAGCGATGAGCGCGCACTTGACGGGAAAGCCGGTACGCAGCGCCTCGGCGGCAGCACGGCGACCTTCGATAAACTCGCCCTTGGGAACCTGGACGTTATCGCGGCTACGCTCGCGCTGCGGGCGAGCAGCCTGTGAGCGCTCGCGCTGGCCCTTGGGAGCGGCAGCGCGGTCGTTGCGGCGAATCGGACGCGAGCCAGAAGCAGCCTGCTTGCCTCCACGCGATGCACGCTTGCGATTGTCGGCCATAAAGCGGCCTCCTTTAAATACTTTTCAAACAGGACAAAAGAAGCGACCGCTTAAGACGAATAGCTCAAGCGGTCGGTACGGGTTTTCCAAGTGCCCGAGATTGCCGTGAAAGAGGAGCGACGCGTACTTGAGTACGCGAGCGACGGTTTGAACGGCAAGGTCGGGTGCTTGGGAAACCCGCGGGGATTAGAGAGATTTGATACGGGTGCCGGCGGCGGTATCCTCAATGGTGAGGCCCAGATCCTTGAGCTGGTCGCGGATGGCGTCGGCCAGATCCCAGTTCTTGGCGGCGCGGGCCTCGGCGCGGGCCTCGAGAATCTTGGCAGCGGCCTCGTCCACGTCGTCACCCGTGTAGGCAACCAAACCGGCGGCAACGCCCAGCAGGCCCAGCGGCAACTCGACCTTGGGCTCGGGGAGCTCAACGCCAAGCGTATCGAGCAGCTCGGCCAGCGTGTCGGCGGCGGCAAGCGCGGCGGCCTTGTCGGCAGCGTCGCCCGCCTGCTCCAGGTACTGGTTGCACTCGGTCACAAAGCCAAAGACGGCACCCATGGCACCAGCGGTGTTAAAGTCGTCGTCCATGCACTCCTTAAAGGTGGCACGAGTCTCGGCGGCCTTGGCGGCAAACGCCTCGGCGGCAGCCGCATCGGCATCGGCCGTCGCATGGTTCGCGGCCCAGCGCAGGTTCTCGACCGTACCGGCGATACGCGTGAGCGAGTTCTCGGCACCCTCCAGGCGCTCCCAAGAAAAGTCGAGCGGCGAGCGATAGCTCGTCTGCAGCATCAGCAGGCGCAGGGCGGCAGCGGAGTGCTGTTCGAGGACCTCGGCCAGCGTAAAGAAGTTGCCGAGTGACTTGGACATCTTCTCGCCGTCAACCAGCAGCATGCCCGTGTGCATCCAGGTGTTGGAGAAGCCCTGGTGCCAGGCGCAGGTGGCCTGGGCGCACTCGTTCTCGTGATGCGGGAAAGCAAGATCGGAGCCACCGCCGTGGATATCGATCGGGGTACCCAGGTAGCGATGCACCATGGCGGCGCACTCGGTGTGCCAACCGGGACGGCCCTCGCCCCAGGGGCTCGGCCAGCTGGGCTCGCCGGGCTTGGCGGCCTTCCACAGGGCAAAGTCGAGCGGGTCGATCTTGTCCTCGTTCTCCTCGATGCGCGCACCAACCATAAGGTCGTCGATGTTGCGGCCCGAGACCTGACCATAGTTGGGATCGCTGCGCACGGCAAAGTACACATCGCCGTTATCGGCTGCGTAAGCGTGGCCCTGCTCGATAAGCGTCTTGATCATGGCGATCATGGGGCCGATCTCCTTGGTGGCGCGGGGGCGCACATCGGGATCGAGCACGTTGGCGGCGCGCATGACGCCGATGAACTTGTCGGAGAACTCCGTCGCGACCTCGGCAGCCGTACGGCCCTGCTCGTTGGCGCGCTTGATGATCTTGTCGTCGACATCGGTGAGGTTCTGGGCGAACGTGACCTCGTAGCCGCTCGCGATGAGCCAGCGTCGAATCACATCGAAGCTGATGAACGTGCGGGCATTGCCGATGTGGATGTTGTCGTAGACCGTGGGGCCGCACACGTACATGCGAACCTTGCCGGACTCGATGGGCTGGAACTCTTCCTTTTTATGGGTAGCGCTGTTGTAGATACGCATTCGTTACTCCTTAACGGTTTTCTGTAGCAGGCAGACGGCCCAGGCGCCGATTCCCTCGCCCTGGCCTTCCCAACCGAGCTTTTCGGTCGTAGTGGCGGCGACGCCTACATTTTCGACGTCAACGCCCAGGGCATGGGCAAGGTTGGCGCGCATGGCATCGCGGTGCGGGGTGATCTTGGGTTGCTGACAGGCAATGGTGCAATCGGCATCGACAAACTCAAAGCCCAGCTCGCGCGCATAGTCCATCACGCGAGCGAGCAGCACCATCGAATCAGCACCCTCGTAGGCAGGATCGGTGTCGGGGAATAGCTTGCCGATGTCTCCCCCGCGGCAGGCGCCCAGAATGGCGTCGGCCAAGGCGTGCGCGAGCACATCGGCATCCGAGTGGCCCAGCAGGCCGCGCTCGTAGGGAATGTCGACCCCGCCGATGATACATCGACGCCCCTCCACCAAACGGTGGACGTCGTAGCCGTGGCCAATGCGCAGGTTACTGAACATAGGGAAGGTCCTCTCCCTCGGCCATGCGGCCAAGCAGAATCGCGGTTACGGGACGCAGATCCTCGGGCACCGTCACCTTAAGGTTGTCGCGCGGGCTCTGGACACAGCGGACGCGCCCGCCCATGCGCTCGACCAGCGATGAGTCGTCGGTACCGATAAAGCCCTCGGCAATCGCCGCGGCATGGGCACGCTTCATCGCGTCGACGCTAAAGATCTGCGGCGTCTGCGCGGCCCAATAGAGCTCGCGCGGCGGCGTCTCGACGATATTATCGCCGTCGACGATCTTGAGCGTGTCGATCGCGGGCTGACCGCACACGACACCGTCGAGCGAGCGGTCACCCATGAGCACGTCGATAGCGTGGTCGATGGCCTCGGTCGTAATGAGCGGACGAGCGCCATCGTGGATGGCGACATATTCGAAACCCGCCGGAACCGCATGCACGCCGGCACGGGTGGAATCCTGACGGGTATCGCCGGCATCGGCAAAGCTGATGGGCGTGTCATAGTCAAACGGGTCGATGGCAAGGCGGCGCATCTCGGCACGGCGCTCGGCAGGACACACCACCACGATATGGCCGACCTTGTCGCTACGATCAAACGCGCGGATGGACCAGCTCATGAGCGGACGGCCCGCCACGTTAACGAGCTGCTTGCCGCCGGGATTTCCAAAGCGCTGACCGCTGCCGCCGGCAACGACCACGGCGCATACGGGCGCCATTATGCGTTCCCCTGTTTGGTGCCCTTCATGCGGTACAGCGAGTCCGCAAGAATGGCAGGGTTGTTGACGCCAAAGTCGCCCAGGCGCTCCGGATCCTCGCTGATGTCGTCCATGAGCTCCTGCAGCGAGCCGTACTCGTCGACGATCTTCTCGGCCACGCCGTCGCGCACGACGGACACGCGAGAAAGCGTGCGCAGGCCCAGCGGCGTCATGACGGAGTCCTCGTCCAGGTCATCATAGCCCAGAACTGCCGCCACGTGCTGCGGGTCGGACAGGTCCTTAGGCGTCATGCGGCTCAGCTCGGCGCGAATCTTCTCGGCGTTGGCCTCAGAGGAATCGCTTGCGTAGTCGCGGATCATCAGGTCGTATTCGGTATCCATGCTGGAGCCGGCGAGCTGCTCGAGCTGCATCTGCACGAGCTTGCCCTGGTTGCCCAGCTTGACGATGCAATCCTTAAGCTCGGTCTTTGCCTGCTGCATGATCTCGAAGCTCGAGAAAATACCGGTAATGTCGGCGAGCGTGACGTAGTCGTCGAGCTCGAGGGCCGTCAGGCGCAGCAGGGAGCGGTCGAGCGACTGACGGGTAGTCTGGAGCGTGGCGACGAGCTGGTTGACCGAGCTCATGATGGTGGTGACGGGCTGGATCTCGTAGCTCTTGCCGTGAACGTACACGTTGACGACGGCGCGACGAGCCGAAACCGAGATCACGATGGCATCGGTGAGCACCGACATGCGAGCGGCAGTACGGTGACGCATGCCCGTCTCGCTTGTGGCGAGCGAGGGATCGGGATTGAGATGGAAGTTGGCGCGCAGGATCTGGGTGAGGTCGCCATCGATAACGATGGCGCCGTCCATCTTGGAAAGCTCGAACAGGCGGTTCGAGGTAAACGAAATGTTGAGCGGGAAGCCGTCGTTACCGGCGGCGAGCACGTTTTCGGTGTCGCCGACGCAGATAAGGGCGCCCAGGTGACCGGCAATGATCATGTCGAGGGCGGTGCGGATCGGCTGGCCAGGTGCCGTCAGGCGAATGGCCTGTTCCATACGCTTTTGCAGCTCGTTCTTATCCAAGGCATCGCTCCCATCGTATACGCTCCATAAACGTCAATAAGTTTCTCACGGTTTGCCCCTGTGACGCCCGCAAAATCCGATGCTTACAGAATGAGCGAACACAGCTTAGGTGGCTCATTTGGGATGGGATCTTTTGACCGCCCATGTGGTAGCATCGGGTTTCATATAAATGAGGGAGTAGTCGTGTAATCGGGTTCGCCCGCAGAGAGGGAGCCAGACTATGGGACTCGCAGAGCTCGTGTTGCTCGCCGTTGGCCTTTCGATGGATGCCTTTGCCGTTTCCATCTGCAAGGGTCTCGGCATGAAAAAGATCAACCTTAAAGTCGCCGTGGTGCTCGGCCTGTTCTTTGGCGGCTTTCAGGCCGGCATGCCCGTAATCGGATGGGCGCTCGGCAGTCAATTCATGGGCATCATCGGACCCATCGACCATTGGATCGCCTTCATCCTTTTGGCCTTCATCGGCGGCAAAATGCTGTGGGAAGCCTTTACCGAAGACGAGAATGAAGGCGACGGCAAGGATGCCGATAAGATTGACCTGAGCGAGTACCTGATCCTCGCCATCGCCACCTCAATCGACGCCCTGGCCGTGGGCATCTCGTTCGCCGCGCTTTCGGTCGACATCGTTCCCGCTGTATCGCTTATCGGCGTCACAACGTTTATCTTCTCCGTTGCCGGCGTAGCGATCGGCCACACCTTTGGCGCGCGCTACGAAAAACTCGCCACCATCGTGGGTGGCGTCGTACTCGTCCTCATCGGACTCAAGATCTTGCTTGAGCACCTTGGGATCCTTGCACTGTGACGAATAACGGCCGCCCGGCATTACGCCAGGCGGCCGTTTTCATAGCCAGCCGTTTTAGAGCGGCTTCACAGGCGACCTTTACGCAGCGAGACGCTTGAGGACGTCGATGAGCAGCTCGTAGAAGCGCTCGGCAGAAGCGAGCTCCATGCTCTCGTCCGGGGTGTGGACATCGGAGAGCGTCGGGCCCACGGCGATGGCGTCCAGGCCGTGCAGGGCCTCGGCAAACAGGCCGCACTCAAGGCCGGCGTGAATGGACTCGATGCGCAGCTCGGAGCCAAAGAGCTCGCGATAGCTCTCGACAAAGACGTCGCGGACCGGCGAATGCTCGGCATAGCTCCAGCCGGGATACTCGAACTCAAACTTGGCGTCGAAGCCCAAGACATCGGCCAGCGTCTGCAGGCGGTCCTTGAACTCGTTCTGCAGCGAGGTGATCGAGGAGCGCGGGGACAGCATGATCTTGACCTCGTCGTCAGAAGTGGCAACCACACCGATGTTGGAGGAAACCTCGACGGAGCCGTCGGTGGCGACGTTGCGGCGAATCACGCCGTTAGGGGCAAGACGCAGGGCGCGGATGAGGGCAAGCGCGGACTTCTGGTCCATGGCCTCGACCTCGGCGTCGTCGGCAATCTCGACGGTGCAGGTAAAGCCGGGGTCGAAGACCTCGAGCTCGGCAGTGACGTCGGCGATGATGCCCTTTGCGATCTGGGCCGCGGCCTCGGCGGCAGCGTGGTCGGCGTAGACCAGAACAGCTTTGCACTCACGGTTGATGGCGTTGTCCTTGGTGCCGCCGTTAAAGCTAACGATGGCGGGCTCGCCGGCAACCATCAGGCGGTCGATGATGCGGGCCATGATGAGGTTGCCGTTGCCGCGTTCCAGGTTGATGTCGGCGCCAGAGTGACCACCCAGCAGGCCGGAAATCTCGAGCGTGAGGGTGCTGCCGGTCTTGTGCTCGCGCACGATCGGGCAGGTGTAGGTAACGACGACGCCGCCGGCGCAGCTGACGGTAGCCACGCCCTCCTCCTCGGAATCGAGGTTGATCATGGTGCGAGCGCTGATCTGGGACTTGTCGAGCGTCTCGGCGCCGACCAGGCCAGTCTCCTCATCGGTGGTGAATACGCACTCGAGGGCAGGGTGAACGATCGAATCGTCATCGAGAACAGTGAGCATCAGAGCGACGGCGATACCGTTGTCGGCGCCCAGAGTGGTGCCGTTAGCGGTGAGGACGCCGTCCTTGACGACCAGGTCGATACCATCGGTCGTAAAGTCGTGCTCAACGGAGCCCAGCTTGTCGCACACCATGTCGATGTGACCCTGCAGCATCACGGTCGGGGCATTCTCGGCGCCGGCAGATGCGGGCTTGCGAATGATGACGTTGTAGACCTCGTCCTGATACACATCGAGACCGCGCTCCTTGGCAAACGCGACCAGGAAATCGCTGATGCCCTTCTCGTTGCCAGACCCACGGGGGATCGCGCTGACCTCCTCAAAGAAATGGAACAGCTGGGCGGGCTCGTAGCCGGTAATCTTGTAGTCCATGGTGCCTCCTTGGCGCAACTGGTTAGACAGTAAGACATGCGACTTGTATATTCCCAGACTTTGCGTGCATAAACCAGTCGAAAACGCCGAGCGCCCTCGCATCATCGGCTAACGGTGGACCGTATAGCGTAACGGTCACAACTTCCGCAGCTCTACAAATCGAGGCGCCCTTTCCGGAGCGCCTCGATTGCGCGTATCAAATTGTCGCCACGCCCTACAGCGCACCAGAGCCGGCTTGCATCATGCCGCCGGGGCCCGAGGTCACGCCGCCTCCCACAGGAGCAGCGTTGCCGGTGTGCGGCGCCGCCGGAGCGGCATCGCCCCCGAGCGCACCCGCCGGACGCGGCGCCGGAATCTCACCCGTGCCGTGGCTAAAGACAAACTTGCCGTCGACCACGTCGCACAGGACGGTATCGCCCTCGCCCCACTCGCCGGCCAGCAGCTCCTCGGACAGCGGATCCTCGATGAGCTTTTGGATGGCACGACGCAGAGGACGCGCGCCGTTGGTGAGGTCGGTGCCCTCGGCCACGATCTTGTCATAGGCCGCATCGGTGAGCTTGATGTTCATGCCGTTTGCGATCAGGCGCTGGCGCAGATCGTCCACCAGCAGGTGCGCAATCTTAGTCAGGTTCTCGCCCGAAAGCTTCTGGAACACCACGATGTCATCGATACGGTTGAGCAGCTCGGGACGGAACAGGCGCTTGAGCTCGCCCATCGCACGGCCGCGGATCTCACTCGACGTGAGACCCTGCTCGCCGGTGGTGCCAAAGCCCACGCTCGCATCCTGCGCAATCTCGCGGGCGCCCACGTTGGACGTCATGATGATCACGGTGTTGCGGAAATCGACCGTCTTGCCCTGACTATCGGTCAGGCGGCCCTCCTCCAGCACCTGCAGCAGGATATTGAAGATGTCGGGGTGCGCCTTCTCGATCTCGTCGAACAGCACAACCGAGTACGGGTGGCGACGCACAGCCTTGGTGAGCTGGCCGCCCTCGTCGTGGCCCACGTAACCCGGAGGGCTACCGATGAGCTTGGAGACCTCGAACTCGCTGCCGAACTCCGACATGTCAAAGCTGATGAGCGCATCCTTGCTGCCAAAGAGATACTCGGCGAGCGTCTTGGCGAGCTCGGTCTTGCCCGTGCCGGTGGGACCCAGGAAGATAAAGCTGCCGCCGGGACGACGCGGGTCCTTGAGCGGCGAGCGGCTGCGGCGCACGGCCTTGGCGACGGCCTCGACGGCCTCGTCCTGGCCGATAATGCGGGTCTTGAGCACGCTTTCGGTCTGCAGCAGGCGACGGCTCTCGCTCTCGGTGAGCGAGGAAACCGGCACGCCAGAGGTCACGGACACGATGTCGGCAATCTGACTCACGTCGATGGTGAGCGGGCTGGCGTCGAGCTCGGCGGTCCAGGCGGCCTTGGCTTCGGCGAGTTCAATCTCAGCGGCCTTCTGCTGCTCGGTGATCTCGGCGGCCTTGTTCATGTCATCGCTCTCGGTGGCCTCCTGCGCGGCGGCCTTGAGCTCCTCTATACGATGCTCGGCCTCGCGCACCGGCTCGGGCGCGCGATTCGCGGCGATGCGAGCGCGGGCACCGGCCTCGTCGATGAGGTCGATGGCCTTATCGGGCAGGAAGCGATCCTGGATGTAGCGGTTGGAAAGGTTCGCGGCGGCCTCGATAGCACCCTGCGTATAGCGCACATGGTGGTGCTCCTCGTAGCGCGGCTTGAGCGCGGTCAGGATCTTGACCGTGTCCTCGACGCTCGGCTCCTCGACATCAATGGTCTGGAAGCGACGCTCGAAGGCCGGGTCCTTGGTGAGGTACTTGCGGAACTCCTCGGCCGTGGTGGCACCGATGATCTGGAAAGCACCGCGCGCGAGCACGGGCTTGAGCATAGAGCTCGCATCGATAGAACCCTCGGCAGAACCGGCACCGATGATGGTGTGCATCTCGTCGATAAACAAGATGACGTCGTCGGCTTCGGTCGCCTCCTGGATCACGTTCTTGAGGCGCTCCTCAAACTCACCGCGATACTTGGCGCCCGCAACGAGGCCCGGCAGGTCGAGCGTCCAGATATTCTGGTTCATAAGGTTCTCGGGCACGTTGCCGGCAGCGATCTGCTGCGCCAGGCCCTCGACGATGGCCGTCTTGCCCACGCCGGGATCGCCCAGGATAAGCGGGTTGTTCTTGGTGCGGCGCGAAAGAATCTCCATCATGCGCTGGACTTCCTTTTCGCGGCCAATCACGGGATCGAGCTCGCCGTCGCGCGCCTTTTGAGTGAGGTTGGTGGCGAACTGCTTGAGCGTGTCGGTGCCGCTCCCCTTTTGCTGAGAGGCATCCGAGCCGCTAAAGAACGGCAGGCCCGCACCGGGACGACCAGCACCGGCGCCGGCGAGCGGACGCTTCTTATCCTGGTCCTTGGCAGTGAGTTTCTCGATAGCCTTTTTGATGGAGGCGGACGACACACCCAGACGCATGAGGATGTCCATGGCCATGCCGTTGCCCTCTTCGACGATGCCGATCAGCAAGTGCTCGGTCGACACGTAGGTCTGGTTGTTCTCACGCGCCACGCGGAAGGAGCGCTCCATCACGCTAATGACGAGCGGCGTAAAGGCGAGCTTGGCGGCCTCGGTCTCCTCGCTGGGCTCGGGGACCGTGGTCTGGACCTCTTTGAGGGTATCCATGATGTCATCGTAGGAGATGTCGAGCGAGCGCAGCGCCTCGGCAGCGATGCCCTCGTCCTCCTTGGCAAGTGCGAGCAGCAGGTGCTCGGTACCCACCTTATTTGAGTGAAGATCGAGCGCTTCTTGCTTGGCCATGGACATGACCTTGCGCGCGCGATCGGTAAAACGGTCTAACATGCTAGTTCCTCTTAGACGAGCTAGTTTTTCAAACGCAAAGCGCCGCCCCGCGGCAGCGCTTTGGTCTCTTTACCCATATGGAGTATATGTTAACAGCTGGAGGAATATCTATAAACCCGGCTCACATGAATGCAGGTTATGACCGCATCGCGGGACTCACCGCGCGATGCGCGACGGGCGCCCCGCAAGAGAAACCCTAGACGTCTTTCACCACGTCGGGACTCGTCGCACGCGATGCGCGATAGGCATCGGCCTCCTTGGAGACGCGTTCGAGCAGCTCGGATGTATCGACGCCCTCGACTTGCGCGACCGTTTCAACCGTCTGCATGGCGACCGCCCTCAGGTACGCGCACGCGCTGTCCCCCAGCTGCTCGAGGTCTATCTCCTCGCCGCCCTCCCGGGCAAAGCCGACCGCCATCACAAAGCCCATGATGCCCGAGACCAGAAAGCCCACCGCAAAGCTCGAATCTGCCTTGAGCTCTTCTCCGTCGGGGTGGACGATCTCTCTCACGCGGTCGATGATGATCGTATGGATGCCCTGCTCGACCTGCTCGGCGGCACCCGCCCTCATGGTGATGACGATGCGCCGCAGCAGGCAGCGGACGTCGCGCCGGTCGAACGCCGAAAGGTCGCCCTCGCTCGAAAAATGCCAGAGGGCATCGGTGATGAGCTCGTTATCCTGCAGCAGCTGGGCTATGGCGATGGCGACGAGTTCATCGAAATCGTGAAAATAGTAGTAAAACGTTCCGCGATTGCACTGGGCGGCGCGGGTCACCTCGCCAACCGACAGCTCGAAGATGCTGTTGTTCTCGATGAGCTCCCAAAACGCCTCGATGATACGGGTGCGTGCATCGGGCGCATCGGCGTCCTTACGCGGTCTCGCCATGCGCCTCACCGCACCCCTGCGCCTTGGCGTTCATGATGAGCATCTGAAGACGGTTCTCCACGTTGGCGAAGCTCACGTCGGGATCGTAGTCGAGCGGCAGGAACTGCGCCGTGGGATACTGCTCCTTGAGCGCATGGATGAGCCCGCGCCCCACGACATGGTTGGGCAGACACCCGAACGGCTGCAGGATCACGAAGTTGCGGCAGCCGCGCTTGGCGTGCTCGAGGATCTCCGCCGGAATCAGCACGCCCTCGCCCGCATCGAACGTATGGTGCAGGATCTTATCGCTCGCGCGCACGAGCTCGGGCATGCGCGTCGGCGGCTCGTAGAGCGGGCTCGCCGCGCCCAGGCGGTCGCAACGGTCGTGCGCGAGCTCGAACAGGTTGTCCGCCGTGGCGTACCAGGCCTTTTCGGGCAGCGACAGGTCGACGTGGAACTCGCGCGACTGCGCATGCTTGTAGAAATAGGTCTTGCGGATCACGTCGGTCATGCGCGCCTCGATGACCTCGAGCCCGTTGTCCTCGAGGTAGCGCTCGATCTCGTGGTTGGCGCCGAGATGGAAATTGAGCAGGTACTCGCCCACGATGAGAACGGTCGGATGCGGGTTCGAGCGGTCGTACGGAACGGCGTCCATGATCGCAAGCGCGCGTTTGAAGCCCGTCGCCTGGCCTCTCAGCCCCGAGCGCTCCATGCCCTCGATAACCTCATCGAGCGCGCGGTCGAACGCAGCGTCCGCCGCGCCCTTCTCGAGCTCATAGGGACGGATGCGCCTAAGCATGGCCTCGAGGGCATCGATCATGGGAAGACCGTAGGCGATCTGGATGCTCGGGCCAAGGCCGAGCTTGAAGCCCGGATGCGCATTGTGGGCATCGACGTCGTCGTTGGTGAGCACCGGGACATAGTCGTATCCCGCGTCGTCGAGCGCGCGGCGCAGCAGGGGCATGTAGTGCGTCAGGCGGCAGTCGCCGATATACTTGCCAGTCACCACGGCGACGTCGTGCGGGTCGTACTTACCGCTCTTGAGTGCCGCGAGCGCCTCGCCGATCACGATTTGCGCGGGGAAGCAGATGTCGTTGTGCACATAGCGTTTGCCCAGGCGGATGGCATCCTCGCGCCCGATATCAAGGGCCTCGGCGCGCACGCCCTGATTGCGCATCGCCGCGGTCATGAGCCTGCAGAACGCATGGGAGGTGTTGGGGACCAGCGCGATCTTGTCGTGCCGGTCGCGCTTGGTGTACTTGACCTTATACGGGTCGTCGAGCGGATGGACCGCGTGCACCCGGGCGCCCTCGGCACGCTCCTCCGCGCGACGACGGTTGACCGACTCGATAAACGAACGCACGCGAATGCCCATGGGACCGGCGACGTCGCTCTCATCGAGCTTGATCATCATCGGAACCTTGGAGCCCATCTCGCCCATCATGCGCGCGATCTCGTCGGTGAGATACGCATCGTGGCCGCAGCCGAAGCTGCCCATCTGCACGAGCTCGAGCTCGGGCGTCGATGCGACGATGACCGCGCACGACAGCATGCGCGCATGGTAGTTGTTCACGATGTCGATGCGGCTGTTGGAAAGATCGACGTTGCAGACCCCCGGCACCGCATCGGGCGTCAGCACGGGGATGCCGCGCTCAGAGAAGAGCTTGGGCAGCCCGTGGTTGACCAGCGGGTCGTTGTGGTACGGGCGCGAAGCGATCACCACCGCGTAGCCGCCGTCCTCGCGCACGTTCTCGAGCACCTGCCTGCCGCGCAGCTGCAGCTGGTTCTCAAACGTCTCCTGCGCGCGGTCCGCCTGCTCGGTCGCCTTGGCAACCAGGTCGGCATCGATATCGAAGGTCTCCTTGCACCACGCCTTGAGCTGGCGGTTTCGGTCGCCCTCGTCGTACCAGTGGAACAGCGGCGTATCGAACGGAACGCCGAAACGCTCCTCCGGGTTATCGGAATTGCGCATCACGTAGGGGTATCCCTTTACGACGGCGCACATCCACTCGCTGGTAGAGGCGGTGTTTTCGGTGGGCACCGTCGTGATGATGGGCATGAAGATGCGGTCGACGCCGGCGTCGACGAGATTGCGGATGTGCCCGTGGACGAGCTTGGCCGGGAAGCACACGGTGTCGGATGTGACGTGCGCCAGACCGCGCTCGTACATCGCCTTGGTGCTGCGTCCCGAGACGCGCACCTTAAAGCCGAGCGTGCTGAAGAACGTCGACCAGAACGGCATGGTGTCCCAGAACTCGAGCACACGGGGAATGCCGATCGTGACATCGCGCCCCCCGCAGACGGGAACCGTGGGGTACGACTCGAACAGCAGCTTCTCGCGGTCGACAAAGAGATTGGGGGCAGCCGCGGTCCGGTCGCGCCCCGTGCCGGGTGCCTGTGCCTCGCAAGCACCCTGCGGACGCAGCTCCTCCGCCGCGGGAACCTCGCGCACGAGCTCATCCCATGAGATGGCGCCGCCGCGCGGGCAGCGATTGCCCGTGACGTAAAGCGAGCCGTCGCCAAATGCCACGACCGCGCGCTGGCAGCGGTTGTTGCACCGACGGCAGGTAACGCCGCCGAACTCGCGATGCTCGAAGCGCTCCACGGCATCGAGCCCGATAAACGACGTGCCGGCGTCGCCCTTGCGGCATTCCTCGCGCGCGAGCAGGGCGATACCGATAGCGCCCATCAGCCCCGGGTGGGGCGCACGCGTGACGGGTTTGCCCAGATACTGCTCGAATGCGCGCAGCACCGCGTCGTTTCGGAACGTG
This sequence comes from Collinsella sp., assembly GCA_048323995.1. Classification (GTDB taxonomy): domain Bacteria; phylum Actinomycetota; class Coriobacteriia; order Coriobacteriales; family Coriobacteriaceae; genus Collinsella. The sequence continues at coordinate 66,621 of DBFELT010000006.1, forward strand.
CCGCCCTGGACGACGACTTTGTCGCCCAGACGGTTGAGATTTGAAACGCGAATGACCTTGGTGAACACGTTCTCGATAATCGAACGGCAGAGACCGGCCATGATGTCGCCCGGACCCTTACCGCGCCGCTGCTCGGAAACGACGCTGCTGTTCATGAACACCGTGCAGCGGCTGCCGAGAACGGCGGGGGCTTTGGACGAAAATGCCTCGGTCGCGATATCCTCAACGGCTATTCCGAGGTTTTTGGCAAAACCCTCGAGGAACGAGCCACAGCCCGCAGAGCACGCCTCGTTGACGACGATATCGGTCAGCACGCCGTGGTTGAGCCAGATGGCCTTCATATCCTGTCCGCCGATGTCGAGCACGAAGGTCGCATCGGGAACGCATGCGCACGCGGCGCGGGCGTGCGCGACCGTCTCGACCGTATGGTAGTCGGCGTGGAACGCGCGCGCGAAAAGCTCCTCGCCGTATCCCGTGGTGCCCACGGCATCGATCGCAAGCGTGACTCCCGCTGTCTCCCAGCGGTTCTTCAAGCTGACAAGACCCTGTTGGGCGACGTCGAGCGGTCTGCCGTTATTAGACGCGTAGAACGAATCGACAAGCTCACCCGCCTCATCGACCAGGGCGAACTTGGTCGTCGTGCTCCCCGAATCGATACCGAGCGCCACACGCACCGTCTCTCCGGGCGCATACGCATCCGGACCCTTTGCCGGCGTCTCTTTGCCATGGCGTGCCGTAAAATCCGCCTGCTCGGCAGGTGTGGCAAAAAAGGGCTGGGCAAGACGTCCCTCCCCGCTTGCGGGCGCGACCGTCTCGAGCTTATCCAGCCGGACAAAAGCGTCGGGAAGGTCGATCGGTTGGGACGATGCGAACATGTCGGTCAGCGACAGGGCGGCACCGCGCGCGACCATGATCTGCGGATCGCGCGGGACGATAACCTGATCGTCCGATAGATTCAGTTGCTCCCGGAACACGCGGACCAGTGTGGGGTTGTAGGCGAGCGTACCGCCCTCGAAGATTACCGGCGGCTCGATGTCGATACCCTGGGCCAGACCGCCGATCGTTTGGCGGGCGACCGCGTGAAGCGCCGAAAGCGCCAGGTCGGTGGCAGGAATGCCCTCGTTGAGCAGCGGCTGGATATCGGTCTTTGCGTACACGCCGCAGCGGCCCGAGACCTCGTGGACGGTCGTTCCCCGGCTTGCGAGCTGCTCGAACTCGCCCGATTCGGTGCCGACCCCCATGAGCTTTGCCATCTCGTCGATAAATGCACCGGTACCGCCTGCGCACGAGCCGTTCATGCGCATGTCGGCAACCTCGATGTCTCCCTTATCGTTGGTGCGGAAGAAGATCATCTTGGCGTCTTGGCCGCCCAGCTCGATGGCGCAGCGCGTCTGCGGATAGAACCTGCTGATCGCGAGCGCGTTGGCGACCACCTCCTGAACGTACGAGGCGCCCAGCGCGGTCGCGATATCGCGCGCACCCGAGCCGGTCACCGCAACGCGCAGCGACTCATGGGGAAAGCGCTCGGCGAGCTCGCCGAGCATGGCGCGCACGCTCGCTGTCTGACACGCCCCGTGGCGGCGATATCCCCACCACGCCTCGGTCATATCCTCGTGCATCGCGTAAACTTTGGTCGTCGTCGACCCTACGTCCAGTCCTACTAGCAACGCCATAATGCTCCGTCTCTCGCATTTTTCCCGCTAGAGATATACCACTCTACGTAATACAACAGACTGTTGTATTTAAACTCCGTATAAAAAGCGGCTGCCGAAACGCTTCAGCAGCCGCCGAATGCACCAACAGATTGTTCTGCGCGCTAGCACGTCGGGCAACGGAGCAGCACGGGCCCTCCGGTCATGCGCACCGCTCACGCCCGCGATGTCGCCGAGAGAGCTATCCACGCTTAGGGCTCCAACCAAGCAAGTCGCCCGCGCTCAGCAGATCCCTAAGCGAGCTACTCGCACTCAGGAGCCATAGCCTGCTCCAAGAGCTCGGCATGCTCCTCCTCGAAAACCGTCCCCACAGGGAAGGCGCGACGGAAGACGAAGCGGGAAATCGGACCGGCTACCAAAAGGTTCCACGGCAGCGCCATCACAAAATTATGCGGGATGTTGATCATCCAGATCGCGGGCACGGAATACAGGTTCGCAAGGATGCCGCCGGGCATGTGCGTCAGACCCTCACAGGCACCGTACAGCGACATGATGATGACCATGGGAACGACCATGCAGGAGCTGACGGCGAGCGTCATGGCAAGCGGCGAGCTCTTGCCCGGCGTGACCAAGAATTTAAAAGCGAAACCCTTGGCAAGGGGGCTGGCAACAAACCAGTCGCAGCACATGGCAAAAACGTAGGCAACGGGGAAGCCGAGCCACGCGGCGGCAACAACCTCGCCGTTGATGGCCCCATGCTGCAGGGCAACGTTGTAGATGCTCATCCAGAGCACCATGCAAAAGCACATGATAAAGGTGAACAGCAGGCTCTCTCGTTTGTTGATAGGCATAAAGGGCATGGTCCTTTCTGTGTTACGCCGCAACACCACGCAACAAAAATGGGCGGGCAAGATGGAGCTGTTGGGACTTCATCTCGCCCGCCCGTGGTACGTGCGTCTGCGACTACTTATGTGGTGGAACTACCCTAACACGAACGGCGCGCGCTTCGTAAGCGTTGAGTTTGTGGAGATGCAGGGCACCAAAACCCCCGACCCCATAAGTTGCGGTGGAATACGGACTGTTTTGACCCTTTAAGCAACAATTCAGTCCCTATTTCACCGCAACTCATTTGGTGCAAAGTAACCTGTCCCCCTTGTACCAATTAGCTGGTGTGGCGCCAGCGAGGGTCGGTGAGCGTACGCGCCACACCCAGTCCAACGGGCAGAAACGCTACGATGAGCACTGCGCGCACAAACCAGCCGAGCATATTGACCGTGTCGAAGGTGCACATGTAATACATCGAGCGATACAGATACAAGCCCGGCACCATAATGACAATCGAAGGCACCGTGAGGGCGATGCGCGGGTAGGTGAGCTTGACTTCAGCCAAGCTTGCGAGCAGCCCCGATACCAGCGCGCCGATAAACGCTGCTGCCTCGGGAGGCATTCCCGTGCTGAGGCCCAGGAAGGGAATCATCGTCGGCGCATCGACAAGGGTCAGACGCAGGGTATTGGACACGGCGCCGATCAACCCAGCTGCCGCGGCCATCTTTACCGGGCTGTTGAACATCACCGAGAAGCCGAATACGCCAACGAAGCTCATCACCACGCGCAGGAGCGTAAGGGCAAGCGGCGAAAGGCCCAGTGGGGCAAAGTCGTCCGGCGCCAGGCCAACACACTCGGCAACCATCCAACCTACGAGGGTCGCCATCACAATAATCGATACGGCATATGAAAGGCGCTCGATACCGCTTCGCATGTCGAGCTTAGCGATGTCGAGGCCTGCCGTAATGAGTGGAAAGCCGGGAATCACAAAGAGCATGGCGCCGATATAGCCTTCTTGGTGCGACATTGCCCCCGGTATGACCTGGCCAAGGCCGAGCAATGCCAGCAGATACGAAACGCAAGCGAGCGCAACGCCGGTCGTCAGCGCGCTGAACTGACCAAGGCCTTGCTTGAGAATATGGGAGCGGGCAAAGTTGCCGACACCCGCGCCCACGAACGCGCAGGCCATCTCGATAGGGCCGCCGCCGAGCAAAAAGACGAAGGCGCCGCAAGCACAGGCTGCCGCAAGGCCCTGTTGCCAGGGAGAGTAATCAGGCTTTGAGCTCTCAACGGTCCTGAGCATCTCGTGATACTCGTGTACCGTGAAGCGACGACCATAGGTCTCGATTTCCTTGAGGAAACTCTCCATCATCCAAATGCGATGGGTATTGACTCCCGTTGTGGGCAGGCTGACAACCTCGTTAAAGCAGTGGCCATCTTCGATGCAAGTGCACTCAAACGACAGAAGACTCAGGTCGACGTGAATCGTGACGCCGAGTACGGCAGCAACACGATTCATGGTATCGCGCACGCGCCAGGCACCTGTTCCGCTTGCCAGCATAAGCATGCCGGTGCGGCAGATGATGGATGACTTATCGGTGAGTGGCGCATCGACGGCAAGCTCATCGCCTGCCGTCACGATCTGGTGCCAGTCAGTTTTCATATGGAGCGCGCCGGCACGAACGCCGTGGTGCATGGGGGCTCTCGAAAGCAGCGAGTCAAGGCGCGAAGGCTGTGGGGGCTCCGCTGATCCGACCTCGTCCTCGTCGGGCTCTTCATCAATAAGGTCGAAAGTATCGAGCGCCGCCGGCTCGCGACGGTCGATCAATTCCTCGTCCTCATCATCAAAGTAGTTGAACTGATCGAGCATGTCCTCTTCGATTGCACGCTCGCTCGCGTCGTCCATCCCGGTGCTCCCTTCCTGTCGACTAACCCCCATCCTAGGCAGCAACGGCTAAAGGAAACATAAAAGAGACGACTGTCACGCGAGCCATGTGCTCAATAGCCGTTGGGTAGTCGTTTAAGAACGTCCCCAATGACTACATCCAGCTTGACAGCCAAGGAAACGCCGATGCCTTGGCAACGACAGCGAAAGCCCGCCAGAGCGAGCAAGGTGCCTTGAAACAAGGCGGCATTGATCTTTTGATCATGCCGCCGAAGTTGAAAGGCAGATTGCCGCTCTGGCGGGTTTGCAGCGTCAACTGGTTACGCGGGTTGGTAAACCCGCGTAACCCCCTAGTACATCTTTGCGCCGGCGGGGATGGAGGCGTCGAGCTGGATCAAGTTGAGACGCTCCTCGCCCTCCTCCTCGTGGACAGCGCTGATCAGCATGCCGCAGCTGGGAATGCCCATCATCTTGCGCGGAGGCAGGTTGGTGATGGCGAGCAGAGTCTTGCCGACCAGGTCCTCGGGCTCGTAATAAGCGTGAATACCGGAGAGGATGGTGCGGTCGGTACCGGTACCGTCATCGAGCGTAAAGTTCAGCAGCTTCTTGGACTTCTTGACGGCCTCGCATGCCTTGACCTTCACAGCGCGGAAATCGCTCTTGGAGAAGGTATCAAAGTCGACGAACTCCTCAAACAGCGGCTCAACGGCGATCTTGGAGTAATCGAGCGTGGGCTTAAGCGACTTAACGAACGGGCTCGCGGCGTTGCCGGCCTCGGCAGCCTTGGCGGCAGCGGCACCGGACTGGAAACCCTTCTCGGGCTTCATGTGCGGGAACAGCAGCACGTCGCGGATAGAAGCCTGGTTAGTAAGCAGCATGACCACGCGGTCGATACCAATGCCAATGCCGCCCGCGGGAGGCATACCGTACTCGAGGGCGCGCACGTAGTCCTCGTCATACTCCATGGCCTCGTCGTCGCCGCCGGCCTTCTCGGCCATCTGGGCAGCAAAGCGCTCAGCCTGGTCGACCGGGTCGTTGAGCTCGGAGAACGCGTTGGCGTACTCGTGACCGGCAATAACCAGCTCAAAGCGGTGCGTCAGGCGCGGGTCGTCCTCAAAGCGCTTGGCAAGCGGGCTGACCTCGATGGGGTAATCGCACACGAAGGTCGGGTTGACGATGGTGTCCTCGCCCAGCTCATCGTAAATCTCGGCGATAATCTTGCCGGCGGTCCACTCGGGCTTAATCTCCAGGCCCTTCTCGCGCGCGGCGGCAGCAAGCTCCTCGACCGGCGTGTCGATGGTGACCTGCTTGCCGAGCACGTCGGAAACGATGTCGGTCATGGGACGGCTGGCCCACTCACCAGAAAGGTCGATGGTCTGGCCCTGGTACTCGATGACCTCGGGATTGCCGATGGCCTTGTTGGCAGCCTTGATGACACCCTGGGCGAGCGCCTTCATGCCCTCGAGGTCGGAGAAGGCACGGTAGGCCTCCATCGTGGTGAACTCGGGGTTGTGGGTAAGGTCCATGCCCTCGTTACGGAAGATGCGGCCGATCTCGAACACGCGCTCAAAACCACCGACAATGCAGCGCTTGAGGTGCAGCTCGGTGGCAATACGCAGGTAGCACTCCTGATCGAGCGCGTTAAAGTGGGTAATGAACGGCTTGGCAGTAGCGCCGCCCTGGATGGTCTGCAGGATGGGGGTCTCGACCTCCATGTAGCCGTCGGACTCCATAAAGCGACGGAAAGTGGAGAGAATCTGCGAACGCTTACGGAAGGTCTCGCGAACGTCGTCGTTGGCGATCAGGTCGACATAGCGCTGGCGATAGCGGGTCTCCTTGTCGGAAAGACCGTGGAACTTCTCGGGCAGCGGACGAACGGCCTTGGCAAGCAGGGTCGCGCTCTTAGGGGCAACGGAAAGCTGGCCGCGCTGGGTGCGCACGACCACGCCGGTCACGCCCAGGATGTCGCCCAGGTCGAGGGCCTTGAGCGTATTCCAGGCAGCCTCGTCCATGTCGTTGATGCGGCAGAACAGCTGAATCTCGGCAGTCGCATCGCGCACGACGATGAACATGATCTTGCCCTGACCGCGCTTGGCGACCACGCGGCCGGCGATCTTCACGACGTCCTCGGTGTCCTCGCCATCGGCAAGCTCGGCGTACTTAGCCTCGATATCGGCGACGTAGTCCTCAAGCTCAGAGTGCTCGGGATAGGGGTTCTGGCCCGCCTCGAACAGGGCGGCGCGCTTGGCCAGGCGAGTGGCGCGCTCGTCGTTGAGCGTCGATGCCTGATCGGCGGCGTTCTGGTTCTCTGCCATAAGTTAGCTCCTCAAACTAAAACGCTCCCCAGGATTCGGTCCCAGGGAGCGAAAACATACCTTTACGCGGGACCGTGGTCTAGCGTGCAATCTTGGCGATGGTGTAGACGCGAGTCTTGCCGGAAGGCGTAACGACCTCGACGGAATCGCCCTCGCCGTGACCGATGATGGCGTGACCGACCGGAGACTCGTTGGAGATCTTGTGCTCGAGCGAGTTGGTCTCGGTGGTACCGACAAGCGTGACCTCGATAAGCTCACCGTTGGGATCGACCAGGGTAACGGTCGAGCCAATGGAGACGGTCAGGTCGCCCGTGCTGGCAGCGATCTGAGCGTTGGCGAGGATGGCCTGGATCTCGGCAATACGAGCGGCGTTCTGGGCCTGCTTGTCCTTAGCGGCGTCGTACTCGGAGTTCTCCGAAAGGTCGCCGAACGCGCGGGCTTCCTTGATGTCCTCGACGATCTCCTTGGCGTAATCGCCCTCACGCCAAGCGAGCTCCTCGACGAGCTTCTGGCGGCCCTCAGCGGTCAGTACGATCTGGCTTGCGTCCATACGGATATCTCCCCAACTCTGATCAAACAATCAACTGTCAACAAAACGAAAAAGACCGGCTAGCCTGCGGGCAAGCCGGTCAGGTGCTCACCCCAAAGGGATGGGACTACTCTGCGTCCGCGTCGCTGTCCTCTGCCTGCTTCTTCTTGGCAGCAGCGAGCTTGGCCTCGAGCTCAGCGATCTCCTTGTCCTCCTCGGACTGCTCGACCACGACCTCCTCGGCCTGCTTGGTCTCGGCCTTATCGTCGCCCTCCATACCCTCGCGGATATTCTTGACGGTAGAGCCGAGGGACTTGCCGAGCTTCGGCAGGTTCTTGGGCCCGAAGATAATCAGGACAACGACGAGAATAATGATGAGCTCAGGAGCCCTCAGTCCAAACATGTAGACCTCCACAATACAGCGAGACAAGCTCGAATGAGTATACCGCGGGTATCGCGGTATCACAACAATAGCTAAAAAAAGGGACCGCAAGAAGCGGTCCCTCCTCATGCTCTGGTCGGGTTGACTGGATTTGAACCAGCGACCCCTGCGTCCCGAACGCAGTGCTCTACCAAACTGAGCCACAACCCGTTAGCTCGACTATAGTAACAAAGATTTCCGTCGTGTGCTAGAGAAATTTTTACTTCTTTGGCACTTCGACGCGAACCGTGTTGGGAATGAGCTCCGTCGCGCAGGACCACCAGCCGTTTTGCTGGGCAGCGTCGGCAAGCCTTTCGGCCATGGCGGCGGTGTCGCAAATGGCAAACGAGCAGGCACCCGATCCGCACACATCTACAGCAACGGTACCGTCCTGTTTACGCAGCCAATCGAGAACCGTTTGAATCTGCGGCTCCATCTGTGCGGAAATGACACCCAAGTTGTTATGGATGAGCGCATATGCCGTCTCGGCATCACCAGCACGCAAGGCAGAAGCCATCGCGCCGGGCTTGTCCGCAGGCACCGGGGCCTCGTCAAAACGTCGATAGGCCTCAATTGTCGAAACGCTCGCCTCGCGCGGCTTAACCAGCACGACGGGCGTTGCGGGCAGCGCGGGGTACTCAGTTGCCAGCACGTCTCCCCCACCAACGTAGAACGCAGGACTCGCGTGCAAAAAGAACGGGACGTCAGCACCAATGCCCCGCGCAATGTCGTCGAGCGCTAGGTCGGTGCGATCAATGCCCCAGAGCTCCGCCAAGGCGACAATGACCGCGGCCGCATCCGTCGAGGGGCCACCCAAGCCGGCGCACAATGGGATGCGCTTCTCAATCGTCACGCAGATGTTTGCCTCGCGACCATAATGCTCGACCATAGCAACCGCAGCCCGATACGCCGTATTCTTTTGCATGGGAAAATCTGATGCCGGAACCGTCTGGACAGTCAGCGCCTGCGCCGGCGTGACCGTCACGGTATCGGAAAGACCGACGGCTGCCATCAGAGAATCGACCCTGTGGTAGCCGCGGTCATCGCGCTCGGTATGAACCCCCAGGTAGAGGTTAATCTTTGCCGGCGCGGAAAGAGTCAGGGACCAATCGGTCACCGTTAGTGCTCCTCGAGCTGATTGCCGAGCGGGGTAAAGATATGCTCGCCGCTCTCGGGGTCGAACAGCTCGACCTGACCGGTGAGGACATCGATATACTGGTAGGACTGACGCGACTTGCGGCCGCGACGCTCGTCAACCTCGACGATAAAGACGGCGGGGTGAACGCTCTTGATGGTGCCCATGCGCTCGACAACGCGGGTGCGGCCCATGTTGGCCTTAACCTTGACGCGATCGCCCACCATATCGGTCAGCTTCTCGTGGATGTCGTCGACGTGATTGACTTCCATCTCTTCCATGAACAGGGCCTCCAGAAGGTGCAATTCAAAAAGGGGATAATACCCCTAAGATAGACAAAACTCTAATACTATAGCACCCTGTTGTAGCCATACGCAAGCAGCAAAAAAAGCCCGGTCCCAAATTAACTACTTACAGACTATCGGTGTCCAATACGATGGTGAATGGGCCGTCGTTGACCAGGTCGACCTTCATGTCGGCGCCAAAGATACCGTGCGCCACATGCTCAACGTCCTCGTGCACAAGCGTCAAGAAGTACTCGTAGAGCTCGTTGGCGACATCGGGGGCGCCGGCATCCGTAAACGACGGACGGCGGCCGTGGCGGCAGTCGGCGAACAGCGTGAACTGAGACACCACGAGAACCTCGCCGTCGACATCGGCAAGTGCCAAGTTGGTCTTGCCGTTCTCGTCCTCGTTGATGCGCAGGCCGCGGAGCTTGCCCCACAGCTTATCAGCCTCGGCGCGCGTGTCGCCGTGGCCCACGCCCAGCAGCACCAGGTAGCCGCGTCCAATGCGACCCACGCACTCGCCGTCGACCGTCACGCCGGCGTTGAGCACGCGCTGCACCACCGCGCGCACGGCCTACTCCTCGCCCGTCAGTTTGGCGGATAGGTGCTCGAGCGCATGGAATCGATGGCTGATGGCGTTCTTCTCGTCCGCCGTCAGCTCGGCCATGGTCTTGCCCGGCGTGTCGACCGGCAGGAACAGCGGGTCATAGCCAAAGCCGTGATCGCCGCGGCCCTCGTGTGCGATAGTGCCCTCGCAGGCGCCCTCACCATAGGTGACCAAACCGTCCGTGTCGATGAGTGCAACGACGCTCATAAAGCGCGCGGTGCGATCCTCGTCGGCCACGCCTTCCAGGTTAACGAGCAGCTTGGCGTTGTTGGCGGCATCGTCGCCATGCACGCCCGCATAGCGCGCGCTATACACGCCCGGCTCGCCGTCCAGGGCATCAACGACCAAGCCCGAATCGTCGGCAATGGCCATGAGCCCCGTCTCCTCGACCGCAGCCTGCGCCTTGATGATGGCGTTCTCCAAAAACGTCGTGCCGTTTTCCTCGGGGTCCTCAAAATCGCCCAGCTGACCGAGCGCCACAAAGCGTACCTCGGGCATGACCTTGCCCAAAATGGCCTCGATCTCGGTGAGCTTATGGGCGTTGCCGGTTGCCACGACGATGGTCGCCGCCGGGTCGAGGGTGTCGATGTCAATCTTCTCAAGTGCCATAGCTGGCCTCCTTGTCTCTATAGCAATGCCGTGTTGAGGACGACGAGGACCTCGGCCTCTCTCCCCTCTCAATCAACGGCAGTCTTATACTTCGACGTTTTCCCAGATAAAACCTACCAAAATAAACCTGTCCCTTTTTGGTAGGTTAGGCGAGGGCTTGGCGCTGGAGCTCGATGAGCTCGGCGATACCCTTGTCGCCCAGGTCGAGCAGGGCGTTGAGGCGTTTGCGGTCGAAGGGCGCCTGCTCGCCGGTGCCCTGGAGCTCGATCATCTCACCAGTGTCGGTGGCGACGAGGTTCATGTCGACCTCGGCATGGCTGTCCTCGGAATAATCGAGGTCGAGCAGCGTATTGCCGTCGACAACGCCCATGGAGATGGCAGCCACCTGGCCGATAAGCGGGATGCGCTCGATCTTGCCCGCCTCGACCCACATGGCGAGGGCGTCGTGCAGCGCCACCCAGGCGCCGGTGATGCTCGCTGTACGCGTGCCGCCATCGGCCTGAATCACATCGCAGTCAACGGTGACGGTGTACTCGCCGAGCGCCTTCATGTTGACGACGGTACGCAGGCTGCGGCCAATGAGGCGCTCGATCTCCATGGAGCGACCCTTGCGGTTGGCGTGCTCGCGCTTGCAGCGCTTGCCGGTCGACGCCGGCAGCATGGCGTATTCCGCGGTCACCCAGCCGGCCTTAGCTCCCTTTCGCCAGCCCGGCACGCCCTCCTCGATAGTGGCGGCGCACAGCACGTGCGTGTCGCCGAACTCGGCCAAACACGAGCCGTGCGCGTGCTTCATGACGCCACGGGTGAGCTTAACGGGGCGCAACTCGTTGGCGGCGCGGCCGTTGGCGCGGTTGACCTGCATGTACTCCATAGAAATATCCTTTCGGCAAATGATGTGGCGAAGGCTTTGGCGGCTGCCTTACATCTATTTCAGCTCATCGATATCGATATGCTCAATGCTCTTGAGCGGCTGACCAAAGATAAAGCTGCCCGCCACCGCAAACTCGGCAATGTTATCGGCCGTCGTGGCAAAACGATGCTGCGGCTCGGCGGCGTCGCCCGCCAGCTGCTCGCGGCGCGTGAGGATATCGGTCAGCTCGCGCGTGGTCTCCTCGGCGGAACTCACGACGCGCACCCCAGGCCCCAGCGCATGGCGGATAGGTCCCACCAACAGCGGAAAATGCGTACAGCCGAGCACCACGGTATCGATACCGTGGTCGCGCAGCGGCTCAACCGTGGCACCCACCAGCGCACGCACGGCAGGCGTATCGAAGACGTCCTCGTTCTCAAGCCACTGTTCCTGCAGATGTGCACCCGAGGCGAGCTCGTGTTCGACAACCTCGACAAAGCTCGAGGCAGGACAGCCGTATACATCGACTCCGGCATCTAGATCTTGAATGGCGCGCGTGTAGGCGCCCGAGCGAATGGTGAGGTTGGTGGCGAGCACGCCCACGCGACGCGTACGCGTGCTGTTGATTGCCGCACGGGCACCCGGCGCAATCACGCCGATCACGGGAACGTCGAGCACCTGCTGGGCCAGACGCAAGGCCGCAGCGGTCGCCGTGTTGCAGGCGATGACCATAATCTTGACGTCGTGCTTCGACAGCCAACGGCCCGCCTGCAACGCAAACGAGCGCACCTCATCCTCGGTACGGGTGCCGTAGGGGCAGCGCTTGGTGTCGCCAAAGTAGTAGACGGACTCGTGCGGCAGCGCCGTCGCAATCGCGCGCGCAACCGTCAAACCGCCCAAACCAGAATCGAACACGCCAATCGGGCGCGTGTCGCCTACCGGATTCTCGATATCGGACATTACCTCACCAGTCTCTCTCGAAAAGACATGTCCAAGTGCGGCGGCGACGCACTACGAACGCGCCGCGACCAGCAGCTCTGCCGTCGTCGCCCAACCGTCGACAATTTTGCCGCGCGTAACGAAAGCGTTCTCGCAAGCAGCCAGGAACTCGGGCGCGCCGGCGCTCGTCAGGCCATTCTCGACCAAGCAGAACGTGCCCACGTGATCGGCCATGTAGAAGTCGGACTCGGAGTCGCCGAGCGCGAGCGTCTCCTCGCGCTCGATCCCCAGGTGCTCGCAGAAGCGCGCAATGGCGACGCCTTTGTTGAGGCCCGCGGGGTTGATGTTGAATGCGCGACCGTCCTCGACGCGATCGAGCTCGAGCGTCGTCGGCTTGGACAGATGCGTCAGGTGACCGTTACAGGCCCACACCAGGCCGCAGCCGGCCTCGTCCAGGATGGCCTGGACCTCATCGTCGGGCACATCGCCGCGCATGCCAACGGTGACCTCACGGTATTTGTAGCCAGTCGACATGTCGTTGTGGTACTCGATCTTGTGCGGCCAGCGGGCAAGGATCTTCTCGCACACGCCGGTCTGCTCGATCACCTGGTGCGGAGTAAAGCCACAGGCGGGGTCGTAAGGCATGTCACCGGTCAGATACTCCCAATCGTTGGCTTTGAGGTCGTACATAACCAGGCCGCCCATCTCACCAATGTAGGAGTTGAGGCCGAGCACGCGCGCGTCCTCGTGGATCATGGTACGGTTGCGGCCCGAGGTGGGAACCACCTGAATACCAGCGCGAGCGAGCGCCACGACGGCCTCGACGAGTTTGGTCGAGGGGTTGCCGTCGTTGTCGCGCAGCACGCACGAGCCGGGTGCGAGCATCGTGGCATCCAGGTCGGTAAAGACGTACTTGACCTTGGCCAAGCGCTCGCGCATCTCGCCCGAAAGCTCGGCAACGGTCGGCAGGGTGTTGTGGGACATGGTTACTCCGTTTACGTAGAAGGGTTTGGACTTGGACGGCATGTTTTGATTGAGGGAACATGCTTATGGCGACAGCGCACTCAGGGCGCCGCCGCCATCATGGTTCATTAGTCAAACTGGGCAACATCGATCAGGCGATTGGCCAACGAAAGGTCGCTCTCGATGGGCACGAACTCGTCGCCCACGTGCATGAGCTCCTCGTCACCCTTTGCCAGCAGCAAGACAATGGTGGGAGCATCGGGGTTGACGTACTCCTCGCGCGCCGCCTTGAACGCCGCATGCACAGCAGCTTCGCGATCGAGGATGATCTTGTTCGGCGTATCGTCGGGAACATGTTCGGCAAGCTCGCGACAGACCTTCATCGGGTCCTCATGAGCCGGGTCCTCGTTGGCAAAGATCATCAGGTCGGAATATGGTGCGGCCTCGCGCGGAAGCTGCTCGCGGCGCTCCTGCGCCTTGCCGCCGGCAGCGCCAAACAGCGCAATGACGGGGCTAGCGGGAAACGCGCGCTTGACCGACGAGAAAAGCGAGCGGAACGAAAGTTGGTTGTGCGCATAGTCAACGACGCAGATCACGCGGCCGTCCTTCGACTCCACGACCTCCATGCGGCCCGGCACACGCAGTTTGGAGAGGCCCTTCTTGATAGCCTCGATACCGATGCCGATCTCGCGCGCGGCGGCGATAGCGACTAGCGCGTTCTCCACGTTAAAGTCTCCCGCGATGCCCAGCAGGACCTTCTCCCCCGCCTCGGACTCGTCGGCACACAGGCCATGCAAGTTGAACTCGATGCTAAAGCCGACCATGCGTACGTCGCTCGCCCACAGGCTTGCCTCGGGATGCTCGACGCCAACGGTCACCAAGCGCTCGGCCTTCGACGCTGCCTCCAGCACACGGTCGACCTCTTCGGTGCCCAGATTCACCACGGCGGTCTTTGCCTGGTCAAAGATCCTGAGTTTGCTCTCAAAATAATCCTCAAACGTGGGGTGTTCAATCGGCGAGATGTGGTCGCGGCCGATGTTGAGGAAGCACGCCACGTCAAACGGCAGATTCTCGACGCGTTGGTACTTGAGCGCCTGGCTCGAGACCTCCATGACCATGGACTGGCGACCGGACGTGCGGCAGTTGGCGATATGGCGCCAGACCTCGGGGGCCTCGGGCGTGGTGTTGGTGCTCTCGTAGCACTCGATACCATCGTCGGTACTCACCGAGCCGATCATGCCGCAGGACTCGCCCGCCGCCTTGATGATGGACTGGAGCATAAAAGCGGCCGTGGTCTTTCCCTTGGTGCCGGTGATGCCCACGATCTTGACGTCGTGGTCGGGACGGTCGTAGACCTCCGGCGGCAACAAGGCCATGGCCGTGCGAACGCTGTCCACGACCAGCATCGCAGCACCGCTCTCCTGCGCCAGCGGCTCCAGAGACTCGACCAGCGACTCCTCGCACACAAATGCGACGGCGCCTGCATCGAGCGCCATGCGCAAAAACGCGGGCTTAAAGGCAGCACCTTTGCAGAAGAACACGTCACCTGCCGAGACCGCGCGCGAATCAAACGAGCAGCCGGTCACGGCACGCTCGTCAACCTGCTCCGATGCGCGCAGCTCGCCGCACACATCGAGAAGCTTGACAAGCGTATCGACCGTGGTCACGGTCGCGGAATCCGAATGGTGCATCTTTCACCTTTCTCAGACGTTTGGCAGGGACGGTTTTTATAGTAACTGAAACGCACCCACGCAAAAACGGCTCCCGGAGGAGCCGTTACGCGCAGGCGTTCGTAAGCCGAGGCTAGGCAGCCTGAACAGCGGGCTGGTCCTCGTCGATAAAGAAGCGCTTGTACCACACTAGGAACACGAGCGGCGTATAGATCTTGCGCTGGAAATCGCCCTTGCCCGCAAAGTGCAGATCGAGCAGGTGCATGAGCTCGTCGGTATCGAAGAACTCGCTTGCCCACGGCGCGGTGAAGTACTCCTTGACATAGTCGTACCACTTTTGCTCGCGCAGCCAGTAGACAATCGGCACCGGGAAGCCCACCTTGGGACGGGTGGCCCACTCATCGGGCAGCGACTTGTTGGCAGCGTGGCGGAGTACTTGTTTGTTGCCGTTCTCGTTGATGCGGTAGCGGTCGGGAATGTGCTCGGCGAACTCCATGACTTTGCGGTCCAGGAAGGGCACGCGCAGCTCCAGCGAGTGCGCCATGCACATCTTGTCGGCCTTGAGCAGAATGTCGCCCGGGAGCCACATGTTCATGTCCAGGTACTGCTTCTTGACCAGCTCGGGCTGACCCTTCACGCGTGCGTAGATGGGAGCGGCAAGCTCGAAGGCGCCGTCGCCGGTGTTGTACTCGGGCTTGAGCACGTCGTCGACCTCGCGCTCCGGCCATACCAGAGCCTGCCCCAGGAACGACTTCTCGGGGATCTCGGCACCCTTGACCAGGAAGTTATGTCCCTTGAAGTACGGCATATGCAGCGCCAGGTTACCGAGCGCGCGACGGATGGGCAGCGGCACCATCTTTTTGTACTTGCGCACCGGGACCGTATCCTCGTAGTAGGCGTAGCCGCCAAAGAGTTCGTCGGCGCCTTCGCCCGAAAGCACGACGGTAACGTCCTTGCGGGCCATCTCGGCCAAGAACCACAGCGGCACGGAAGACAGATTGGACTGCGGCTCGTCCATGTGATACTGGATGTCCTCGAGCGCACCGAAGAACTCGTCGGCGGTAATCATCTTGCGAACGTTCTCGACGCCGAGCTTATCGGAAAGCTCCTTGGCGTAGTTGGTCTCGTTGAAGTTCTTGTAGTCAAAGCCCACCGAGAAGGTCTTGTCGGGCATGAGGCAAGCGGCGATGTAGCTGGAGTCGACGCCACCGGAGAGGAACGACGCGACCTTGACGTCGGCGATGCGATGGGCCTCGACGCTCTCGTGCACGACCTCGTCCAGCTCATCGACATACTCTTCGAACGGCTTCTCGACGGCAGAGTAATCGCAATCCCAGTAGCGCTCGATGTTCATCTTGCCGGTCGGGATATCGACGGTAAAGTAGTGCGCCGGCGGCAGCTTGTAGACACCCTCGAAGAAGGTCTCCGCGGTTGCCGAATACTGCAGCGTCATGTACGGACGCAGGGCCTTTTTGTTGACCGCCTTGTGGAAGTGCGGGTAGTCCAGGAAGCTCTTGATCTCGGAGCCAAAGAGCACGCCCGGAGCGCCGTCGCCCGCATCGGCCATGGGATAGTAGTAAAGCGGCTTGATGCCAAAGATGTCGCGGGCGCCAAAAAGCTTGTTCTTCTTTTTGTCCCAGATGACGAAGGCGTACATACCGCGCAGGCGATCGAGGACGGCCTCGCCCCACTCCTCGTAGCCGTGCAGGAGGCTCTCGGTGTCGGCGCCGCAGTGGAACTTGTAGCCCTTGGCCTCGAGCTCGGAACGGAGTTCTTGGAAGTTGTAAATCTCGCCGTTGAAGACAATGACGACGCTGCCGTCCTCATTGGCCATGGGTTGAGCGCCGGCCTCGGTCAGGTCGAGGATCGACAGGCGGCGGAAGCCCAGGGCAACGCGGCCGTCGATAAACTGACCGCCCATGTCGGGACCGCGATGGACGATGCGGTCCATCATCTTGGTGAGCACCTCGGATTGGTTATCCGTCCCACCGACAAAACCGACAAAACCGCACATATACTATCCCCTCTGCTGTTGCTGGGCGTCAAATCGAATCAGTAGCTTTTGAGTATACCCGAGGGCGTAAAGAGGGGCGGAATGTTCAGGCAATCTCAACTGAATCAGCTCCGCGCCGACACGCGCCAGTTACCTTTAATGGATATGAGATGAATGAGGCAATTGTTTTGCTATACTCTCTCCGCACGGGCGATTGGCGCAACGGTTAGCGCAGGTGCTTTACACGCACAAGGCTGGGGGTTCGAATCCCTCATCGCCCACCACTGAATTGTTAGGCTCCCAGCAATGGGAGCCTTTCTTTTCTGGGCCCATCGCAGAGGGATTCGAACCCGACAGGGTGCGGAGCTGAGGAAACGCGCAAGCGTTTTCCAGCGCAGCACGCGAGGGCCGTAGGCCCGAAGCGAAAGCGGGCGGCGTCAGCCGCACGCGGACATCCCTCATCGCCCACCACTGAATTGTTAGGCCTCCAGCGATGGAGGCCTTTTTTTCAGACCCATCGCAGAGGGATTCGAATCCTAAGGACCCCTCATTTCAAGGTCCGTGGCCAAAAAATGGCAAAAATGAGTACTGCTACTTTGTTTGCAACATATAAAAAGATAGTATTTGCTTAAGTTACGCAACATATGTCCATTATAAGGACTAACAGTTGGATCAAAATCGTGCATTCATCGCCATTTCGACTTGCCATCTGGCCTTATTAGTCCAAAATTGCTGCTACCAAATCGGTAGCAGTACTCATATTTAATGTTTTTTGACCAGCGGGTCTCCCTGCCTTAGCAAATCTAAGGCAAAACGGGCTCCAGACCGCTGAATCATGCCACATAGGGCACGCCCGCAGTCCGGAACCCGGTCCAAATTGAGTTATTGCGCTGCGTTAGACCAAGACACCCGACAGGATCTCGATCAGACTGTCCACGTCGGCTTCCTCGCAGACGAGCGGCGGCAAGAAACGCAGCGTATGAGCACCCGTAGCGTTAATCACGGCACCGGCGGCCAGCGCGCGGGCAACAATATCATGTGCGTCGCCCGCGGCATCATCCAAATCACAGCCGAGCATCAGGCCACGGCCACGCACCTCTACCACATGCGGAAGCTTAGCCAGCGCCTGCTCCATATAGGCACCCACCTTGGCAGCATGCTCGGCATAATCGCCGCGCACAAGCGCGGAGAGCGTCGCGGCACACGCCGCGACGGCCAAGCAGCTACCGCCAAAGGTCGAGCCGTGGTCGCCCGGCTTAAACACGTCGGCAATCTCCTTCTTTGCCACGACGGCACCCATGGGTACGCCGTCGGCAATGCCCTTGGCAAGACTCATAATGTCGGGCTCCACGCCATAGGTCTGGAACGCAAACGGCTTACCCGTGCGGAAGATACCGCACTGGACCTCGTCGGCGATAAGCACGGCGCCCACTTCGTGTGCTAGGTCGCGCGCTGCCGCCATAAACTCCTCGGTCATGGGGTGCACGCCACTCTCACCCTGGATCGGTTCGAGCATCACGGCACAAATTTCGCTCCCCAGCTGCTTAAAGATCGCACGCAGCTCATCGACATCGTTGGGCGTGCAGGCCACAAAGCCACCCGGCAGCGGACGGAAACTATCCTGCAGCCAATCCTGCATGGTGGCGGCAATGGTCTCGAGCGTACGGCCGTGGAAGCCGCCGCGCATGCACACGATGGTGTTGCCGCCGTTACCGGCACGCTTGGCGTACAAGCGCGCGAGCTTCATCGAGCCCTCGTTGGCCTCGGCGCCGGAATTGGCAAAGAACGTCTCCCACACCTGCTCGCCCGCAGCCGGGGCACCAAGAGCAGCTGCCGTGGTCTCATCGCCGGCGGCAATGGCATCGGCAAGCACGCGCGCACCATCTACGTCGTCGTTAGCAAGCTTGGACAGCAGCGCCGCGACCTGTCCACGCTGCTCGATGTAGAAGTAATTGGAGACATGCATGAGCTTTTTGGTCTGTGCCTCGAGCGCCGAGAGCACAGCCAGGTTGCCATGACCTAGGCTGCACACGCCGATGCCGGCAAGAAAGTCGAGGTACTCACGGCCATCGTCGCCGGTGAGCTTCATGCCATGGCCCTCGACAAACTCGACCGGAGAGCGGCCAAAGGTATGCATAACGTAATGGGATTCAAGCGATTGCTGAGCTGCAAGTGACATGGGATGCCTTTCGTTGAGCGCCGGACGGCGCGGGGCTATGGATGCAGGAATGGGGCGGCTGCGGGTCAGCTAGACCGTCTGAAGCTTCTCGACCTCGTCGAGGTTCTCGGTCAGACGCGCAGCAAACGTCGAAAGCGGATGCGGATGCGTATCGAACTCGTAAGCCGTCTCGGTGGAATGGATCACGGTACCGACGCCGGCATCGGTCAGCAGCTCCAGCAGCAGCGAATGCGGCGTAGTACCGTTAATGATGTGGGCACGAAATACGCCGCCGGTAAGCGCATCGACGGCCGCACGCAGCTTGGGAATCATGCCCTTATCGACCTCGCCGCCGTAGAGCATTTCGTTAACCTCGTCGAGCGTTAGGTTGGAGATAAGCGAGTCCTTGTCGCTAAAGTCCTTGTACAGGCCATCGACATCGGTCAAAAAGATCGCCTTGTGCGCATGAAGCGCCGCCGCAACGGCGCCGGCGGCGGTATCGGCGTTGATGTTGAAGAAGCCGCCGTCCTCCCCCGCCGCGACGGTAGCGATTACGGGAATGTACTCGCTATCGAGCAAGCGCTCGATATAGTCGGCGTTGACGTGCGTCACTTTGCCCACGCGACCGAGTTCGGGGTCGAGCGGCTCGGCGATGAGCGTGCCGGCATCGCTGCCCGACACGCCTACGGCCAAATTACCGTGGTGGTTGATGGCAGCGACCAGCTCCTGGTTAACCTTGCCGCCCAGCACCTCGCGCACGATATCCATGGTCGCCGGCGTAGTCACGCGCTGCCCGTTCTTAAATTCGACAGGGATGTCATAGTGGCCCAGCGCCTCGTTGATGGCTTTGCCGCCGCCATGCACGATGACGGGGCGCATGCCGATGATCTTGAGCAAAACGATGTCGCTCATCACGTCGCGGCGCAGCTGCTCGTCGACCATGGCGGCTCCGCCATATTTGATAACGACCGTCTTGCCGGTCAGGTTTTTAATCCACGGCAGCGCTTCGAACAGCAGCTGCGCGGTTGCTTCGTTGGATTCGCTCGAACGACAGTCGCGTGCGAATTTCATAATCTGCCTCGTCTTTCGTATCGTTATCACGCCGTGCTTCGCTGTCCGCAATGCGGCAAGATGCGCAGCGTGCCTGGAATCTAGGAACGGTAGTCGCCGTTGATGGAGATGTACTCGTGCGTGAGGTCGCAGGTCCACACGGTCGTTGCCGCGTCGCCTGCACCCAGGTCGGCCGAGATCACGATCTCGGACGCCTCAAAACGTCGCAGAGCCTCGTCCTCGTCAAAGGGAACAGTCAGACCGTCGCGACAGACAGGCATGCCCATCATGTCGATGGAAACGTCTTCCTGGTTAAACTTCACGCCGCACTTGCCGAGCGCCATGGCGACGCGGCCCCAGTTGCAGTCGTGACCGGCGATGCAGGTCTTGACGAGCGGCGAGTTGGCGACGGCACGGGCGGCGATATCGGCTTCCTCGTCGGTGGCGGCGCCGGTAACGTTAACCGTCACGAGCTTTGATGCGCCCTCGCCATCGGCCGCGATGTTGCGCGCCAGGCTCTCGCACACCTCGTGCACGGCAAAGGACAGTTCGTCAAAGGCATCAGTGCCCTCGACGATAGCCTCGGTATCAGCGGCAGCAGCGCCAGAAGCAAGCATGATGCAGGTGTCGTTGGTCGAGGTATCGGAATCGACCGTCACCTTATTAAAGGTCTGCTTAACGGTCGAGAGCAGTAAGGTGTGGAGCGCCGCCGGCTCGACGGGGGCATCGGTAGTAATGACCGCGATCATGGTGGCCATATTGGGCATGATCATGCCCGAGCCCTTGCACATGCCGCCCACCGTATAAGCGTTGCCCGCATGGCCCGCAGCCTCGCTGCGATAGCGAACGGCATACTCCTTGGAGTGCGTATCGGTCGTCATGATGGCACGGGCCGCATCGGCACCGCCATGGGCAGAGAGTGCCTCATATGCGGACGGAACGGCCGTCTCAAACGTGTCGATCGGCAGAATCTGTCCAATCACGCCTGTGGATGCAACTAGGATCTGCTGGGGTTCACAGCCGATGACCTGCGAGGCGATGTTGCACGTCTCGCGCGCGCAGGCTAGGCCGGTCTCGCCCGTGGCAGCGTTCGCGTTGCCGGAGTTGATTGAAACGCCGGCGATGATGCCATAGCCCTTGTCCGCACCGCCCAGGTTGACACGACTCACCTGCACGGGCGCCGCGCAAAAGCGGTTGGTCGTAAACACGCCGGCGCCGGGACAGGGCTTATCGGGCACGACGAGCGCATAGTCCAAGCGCTCGGGATTCTTCCGGAATCCCGCATGGATGCCTGCGGCCTTAAAGCCAGCCGCTGCCGTAACGCCACCCTCGACGGCGCGTATCTTGATATCAATCAGGTCGGTATTCATCGTCCCTTCGGCTCCTTATATCAAATAAAAAAGCGGGCATCGGCTGGCACGCCATACCGGTCGCAACTAATAGACCAGCTTGAAAGCGGCGCCCAACTCGATACCCGACCACCAAATCGTTAACAATCGAATGTGCTACACCGGGCACGCCACTGTGGGCAAGCCTCGTCGCTCGTCAAAGCCAAAAACGATGTTGGCGCACTGGACCGCCTGGCCCGCAGCACCCTTGCACAAATTGTCGATAGCACCCGTCGCCACCAGCACGCCCGCACGCTTGTTGAGCGCAAGGCCAATCTGGGCAGCGTTGGTGCCGACGACCGAAGCCGTCTTGGGCTGCTGGCCGGCATCGAGCACGCGCACAAAGGTGCGACCGGCGTAGAACTTCTTGTAATGGTCGACGACGTCCTCAAGGGCCAACGTGTCGAGAGCCTGCGGCGCGAGCGGCATCGTCACCGTGGAAAGCAGGCCGCGCTTGAGCGGTGCCAAGTGCGGAGTAAAGACGACGCGATCGGTCAGGCCCAGAATCTGCTCGATCTCTGGTGTGTGACGATGTTTACCTACGCCATAGGCCTCTAAGTTCTCGTCTGCGCTACAAAAATGGGTGCGAGCGTTGCAGGACTTACCGGCGCCCGTCACGCCACTAATGGCATCGACGATTACGGGGCCGTTCTCTGCCACCCAGCCCGCACGCACGGCAGGAGCGGCAGCGAGGCTCGTTGCGGTGGGATAGCAGCCGGCGCAAGCGACCAAAACGGGCTTTCCGGCGGCATGGCTGGAAGCAGCGGTCTCTAAGTCCCGGCAGAACAGCTCGGGCAGGCCAAAAGCGCGGGTCTTGAGCAGCTCGGGGCTCGTGTGCTCAGCGGCATACCATGCCTCAAAGACGGACGGGTCGCTCAGACGGTAATCGGCCGAAAGATCGAAGCAGGAAACGCCCGCGGCAAGGAGCGCGGGCACCTGCGCCATGGCAGCCGTGTGCGGCACGGCAAGAAAAACCGCATCGCAGCTTTTGAGCTCGGGGGCGTCATGCGTGGTGAAAACCAGATCGCTCACGCCAGCAAAGCTCGGATACACTGCGGACAGCGGCTGGCCGGCATCGGCGTTGGACGTAATGGCAACAAGTTCAAACTCGGGATGGCCGAGTACGAGGCGAATGAGCTCGGCTCCGGCATATCCAGCCGCGCCGACGATTCCAACCTTCAAAGACATATCAGACTCCTTGTCTGCGATTTATGCACCGATGCGCATTTCGCAGCGGTCGTTATGAGGTGAGTTGAAACTTTAGCACCAAAAGATGCATGAATACGTAAATAGCTTGCATGTTCATGCATTGAAACATTCCCGACACATTCGCTTGAAGGAATTGACAAATAGAGCGGGCCCCGTATTGACCGGCACTCCTTACGGTGCCGGGCAACACGGGGCCCGCCCATGCGAAAACTAAGTTGTTAGGATGAGCCAGCTGGCTAGAGCTCGACCGGCACCCATTCGTCGTGATTGCAGATAAATGCCTCGGGATCCTCGACGCTAAAGAAGACGAGCGCGGGGTCGTTAGGCCCCTCATAGTGCTCGCTCAAGCGCTCAAGATGCTTCCATCCGGCCTCGCGCATTTCGCTCGAAGCCCGGTCTTCCAGCCCCGCACGCCCGCGCAGGATCAACCAACCATGGCCCGGCCACCAACTCGTGACCTCAAAGCGCTGGTTTTGCAGCAGCTCCTGCCACACATCTTTGGTGCGCGCTGTCACAAACCACAGCTTGCCGTCCTGAATCTGCGCAAACGAGAACGGACGCACATGCGGCTGCCCGCCCACGCTCGTCGCCAGATACCACGCCGGCACCGACGTCAGATACTCCAGCACCGTATTCAATCCGTCCACGTTTCCTCCTGTCGCCTGACCAGTCTTTTTGGAATGGGTAGTCAATTTGGGAAATTAGAGCTCGAGGCGCTCTTCGCTGCCGTCGATATCGCAGAACCGTGCGGCGATGTTGCGGACCGAGAAGAATGCAAGGCGGCCATCGTTGGCGCTATCGTGTTGCTCGCCAATGCCCACCATGTGCTTAAAGCCCGCTTGGCGCACCTTATCGCTCACGAATGCATCGTCCTCGAGCGCGGCCTCGCCAGTTAACACGATCCAGCACTCCCCCGGCTTCCAGCCCGATACCTCAAACTTGGGATTCGCGCTCAACTCCGCCCACACGTCCTTGTCGCGCGACGTGCAAAACCACAGCTTGCCATCATCGACCATGGCAAACGAAAACGGCCTCACGCGGGGCTGATGCCCGTCGCTCGCATCGGTCGTGGCAAGATACCACGCCGGAATGCGCCTGAGATACGAGCAGGCGCGCTCGAGCTGAGCCGTGCGATCGATGTCGGTCATAGAGACCCCTTTCTTGCGCTCGAATCGAGCTTAGACGAGTTGAAGATTGATAACGACAACGCATGTCACCAGCAGCGCCATCGCCAGCGCTGCCAGTACATCCCCCCAGCCAAACGCAAGCGCATGCAGACGCGTGCGTCCCTGCTCGCCGTGATAACAGCGCGCATCCATGGCGGCCGAAAGCGTCTCGGCATGACGGAACACGCCGGTGAACAGCGGAATCGCCACACTGCCGAGCATGCGCACACCGCCGAGCGGACCGCCCGTCACGCGCGCGCCGCGACTTGCCTGTGCATCGGCCGTCTGTTTCATCTCGGTGGCAAATTGCGGCATAAACCGCAGCGCGATACCCATAATCATGCCGAGCTCGTGCGCCGGAAGCCCCACGCGCGCAAATGGTGCGAGCAGACGTTCAAAGCCCGCGGTGAGGTCGAGCGTCGGCGTGGTGAGTGTAATGGCGCTCATGCCGGCCATCATCAACGTCAGGCGGCACGCCACAAACGCCGCAGAACGCAGCGAGCCCTCGCTCACCTGCAAAAAGCCAAGCTGCCACAGGATGCGGCCACTCTGGTCGGAAAACAGGTTGAGCACCGCGACCACCACGACAATCGCCAGCAATGGTGCAATCGATGATAGGACCCGGCGCAACGGCACCCGGGCTGCGAGATAGACCAGCACGACAAAAAATGCGACCGGAACCAGCCCGCAAAAGCTTCCGACGGTGAGCACGGTGACCAGAAATGCGAAACCTAGGAGCAACTTAGTACGCGGATCCAGACGATGCACCGCGCTATCCCCGGGATAGTAGCTGCCAAATGAGAACGCCTCCATTAGCAGCCCTCCTCTCGCGTGGGCGCCTTGGAACCAGCCTGACACGGAACCCTCAAAGGCACGTCCGCGCAGCCCAGCAGCAAGCCGGCCAACTCGTCGGCTAGCGCCTCAACCGTATAAAGCTTGTCGCAGCGGAGCGGCACACCGGCTTGCGCAAGCGCCAGCGCCATGCGCTGGGCGGCAGGAACGCCCAGGCCGATCGATTTGAGCTCGTTCGCGCGCGCAAACACCTGCGCGGGCGTTCCCTCGGCAAACACGGCGCCCTCGTTCATCACAACGATACGGTCACAGCAATTTGCGAGGTCATCCATGCTATGCGAAACCATGACAACAGTCAGGCCCTCGCGATGGAGTCGATCGATGAGCCCCAGGAAATCCCCGCGCGCAGCCGGATCGAGCCCCGCCATGGGCTCGTCGAGCACCAGCACCTCGGGCTCCATGGCGAGCACGCCGGCAAACGCCACGCGGCGCTGCTGGCCGCCCGAAAGCTCAAAGGGGCTCTTGTCGCCCATCGCAGCAAGGTCGAGGCCCACGCGCGCAAGCGATGATGCGACACGGCGTGCAACCTCGTCTTCTGGCAGGCCAAGGTTGCGCGGGCCAAACGCCACGTCCCGCGCCACGGTCTCGGCAAATAGCTGGCGCTCGGGATACTGAAACACCACGCCGACCTTGGCCTTAACCGCGGCGGCGTCTTTCTTGCTTGATAGGTCGAGCCCCAGCGCGCAAACGCTTCCCTCCTGCGGACGAATCAACCCGTTGAGATGCTGAACCAGCGTCGATTTACCCGAGCCGGTATGACCCGCCAATCCCAGAAACTCGCCGCGGCGCACCGTCAGCGAAACATCACGTAGCGCCCAGGGGCTGTTTGGATCGTTGCCCCAAAGAGCCTGTTTGCTCGATGCGTCCGCAGTGGTCGAGCGCTTGCGCCATCGACGGCGCTCGCGGGCGCTCAGCGAGTAACTATGCGAGAGGTGCGAAATCTCAATAACGGGCTCCGACGCGGCTATCCCGTCGGCCGCAGAGGATCCATTGTCAAGCACGTGAGAATCGGATGCGGAAGGCTGCCCTGCGATGTCCGTCCCGCTCCGCTCGGCATAAGCCTGTGCAATCTCGGCGACCATATCTGCCTCGCGCACCTGCGCGCAAACGGAAACGCCCTTCTCACGAAGTGCCCTACCTAGGCAGCACGACGCCGGCATATCCAGGTTGAGCTGCACAAGTTCGTCCGCCCGCGTCAAGATTTCCTCGGGCGTACCCAGCATGGCAACGCGCCCCGCCTGAAACACCGCGACACGATCGGCCTCGGCGGCCTCTTCCATAAAGTGCGTAATCATCACGATGGTCATGCCGCGATTATGCAACGCGCGGCAAGCCTTCATGAGGCCCTTGCGCCCACGTGGATCGAGCATCGAGGAAGCCTCATCCAAAATGAGAACGCGCGGCTCCATGGCGAGCACGCCTGCAAGCGCCACGCGTTGCTTTTGGCCACCCGAAAGCGCATGGGTCTCGTGGCGCTCAAAGCCCACCAGGCCCACGCCCTTCAGCGCCTCGCGTACGCGCTGTGCAATTTGCGCCGATGGCACGCCAAGGTTTTCGGGACCGAACGCAACGTCATCTTCGACAAGCGTTGCTACCAGCTGATCGTCGGGATTCTGGAACACCATGCCTGCGGTCGAACGAATGTCGTAAACCAGCTCGGGATCGGACGCATCCATGCCGTTGATGCGTACCGTGCCCGCATCGGGCTGCAGCAGCGCATTCAGATGCTTGGCATACGTCGACTTACCCGACCCATTGCCACCGAGGATGCAGAAAAACTCGCCGTCCTCGATGTTTAGATCGACGCCGTCGAGTGCCGGCGCGGCACCGTCATAGCTAAAGGAAACGCCCCGACACTCAATCATGCGCGGCCTTTGACCTGGTCCTTCTTGGGCGTGATGAGATTAGAGACCGCCTTGTACACCGCGAGCGTCAACACCGAGTTGAGCACGGTCTTGATAAGGTTGAACGGCAGCACGGCAGGAATCATGAGTGGGGCGATCACATCGACCGAGCCATACCAGAACCATACGCCAATGGTAAGGTTTGCGACCATAGACAACGCCGTAGCAGCAATAACGCCGAGCACCAGGCCAATCACGGCACCCTTATAGGTATGCATCTTCTGGTAGACGATAGCCGCGGGCAGAATATAGCCCAGCGTGGCAACCAAGTTCATAAGCGCGCCGACCCAGTCACCCGTGGTGAGCGCATGGATAACGATCGCCATAGCGGCAACAGCGGTACCGGCACCGGGACCATACGCAAACCCGCACACCATCGCCGGCACCAGCGACGGGTCATAGGTCAAAAACGGCGCCGAAGGAAGAATGGGCAGCTGCACGTACATAAACAGGGCGCCCAAGGCGCACATCAACGCCATGGTAACGAGCTGTTTGGTGCTCCACCTATTCGTGTTCTCAAAATGGATATGCTGCGACTGTTCAGACATAAGATCACCTGCCTCTTTCATCCGGACTCTAACCGTTGGTACTGGGATCTCACCAGTTCAGCCGGCATGCGAACCAACGCACGCACGGGTCGCGGACTCATCGGCTCGACGCAGGTCCTCGCCTGCGCCACGGCACCCCTTTGGCACCGCCCGATTTACCGCCAGTGGGGAATTTCACCCCGCCCTGAAACAGCAATTGCAAGTGTAGCACCAGTAGGCTTTCACGCAAGTATGCCGAGGGTAATTTATGGTGGGGATCAGTTGCCGCAACAACCACGTTCCCCACCCATCACAAAGTAACGCGCCTTTCGCGCAAAGCGCGAAACAGCGAAGGGGATACGTATCCCTATCAACCACGTCCTTCTCCGCCCGCCGACCTCAAGGCCGTAAACGCAGGGAATCCGGGGGCGTGACGGGGCTTCTCTCCGGAACATTCCGCAGGACGCAAAGAGGCTCCGCAGCGCGAAGCGCGATGCGGAGCCTCTTTGCATGTCCGAGGACGTTCCGGAGAGAAGCCCCGTCACGCCCCCGGATTCCCGGTGGGAGTTCTAGACCTTGTCGGCCTTAGTACATACCGCCGCCCTGCTGACCAGCGGTGGCAGCAGCGATAGCGTCCTCAAGCTGAGTATTCTTGGGCACATCGGAGACGGTAGCCTCGGTGATGAGGATCAGGCTGGCGACGGAAGCAGCGTTCTGCAGGGTGACGCGGCTGACCTTGACGGGGTCGAGGACGCCCATCTCGATCATGTCGCCCCACTCGCCGTTGGCAGAGTTGAGACCCTGGCCGGCGGGCAGCTCGGCAACCTTGTCGACCACGACAGCGCCCTCAAAGCCAGCGTTCTTGGCGATGGTAGCGACCGGAGCAGTCAGAGCCTTCTTGACGATGTCGACGCCGATCTTCTCCTCGGGGTCGTCGATCTCGACAGCGTCGAGCGCAGGAGCAGCGTCCATGAAGGCGACGCCGCCACCAGCGACAATGCCCTCCTCGACAGCAGCGCGGGTAGCCTGCAGGGCGTCCTCGACGCGATGCTTGATCTCCTTGAGCTCGGACTCGGTAGCAGCGCCGACCTTGATGACGGCAACGCCACCGGAGAGCTTGGCCAGGCGCTCCTGGAGCTTCTCACGGTCGAAGTCAGAGGTGGTGTTCTCCATCTCACCCTTGATCTGAGCGATGCGGGCATCGATGGCCTCCTTGGAGCCAGCACCGCCGACGACGACGGTGTTGTCCTTGGAGATGGTGACGGACTTAGCGGTACCGAGCATATCGGCGGTGATGTCAGCGACCTTCACGCCCAGCTCGTCCAGAGCAGCCTGGCCACCGGTGAGGACGGCGATGTCCTCGAGGATGCGCTTGCGGCGATCGCCGTAGCCCGGGGCCTTGACGGCGCAGACGTTGAGGGCGCCACGGATCTTGTTGAGGACCAGGGTAGGCAGGGCCTCGCCGTCGATGTCCTCAGCGATGATGAGCAGGCCACGGCCGGCGCGCTGGACAGCCTCGAGAACGGGCATGATGTCCTGGACGCTGGAGATCTTCTGGTCGGTGATGAGGATGTACGGATCCTTCATCACGGCCTCCATGCGGTCGTTGTCCGTGACGAAGTAAGCGGAGACGTAGCCCTTGTCGAACTGCATGCCCTCGACGGTGTCGATGGTGATATCGAACGTCTGGGAATCCTCGACGGTGATGACGCCGTCCTTGCCCACGACCTCCATGGCCTCAGCGATCTTCTCGCCGACCTCGGGGTCACCGGCGGAGATGGTACCGACGGAAGCAATCTGCTCCTTGGTCTCGACCGGCTTGGCCTGCTTCTTCATCTCGGCGACGGCGGCGTTGACGGCCTTGTCGATGCCGCGACGGATGGCCAGCGGGTTGGCGCCAGCAGCGACGTTGCGCAGACCGTCGTTGACGATGGCCTGAGCGAGCAGGGTTGCGGTGGTGGTACCGTCACCCACGGTGTCGTTGGTCTTGGTGGCGACCTCCTTCACCAGCTGGGCGCCCATGTTCTCGATGTTGTCCTCGAGCTCGATCTCCTTAGCGACGGAAACGCCGTCGTTGGTGATGGTCGGGGCACCGAACGTGCGCTGCAGCGCAACGTAGCGGCCCTTGGGGCCCATGGTGACGGTAACGGCGTCGGCCAGAGTGTTGACGCCCTTTGCGAGCTTGGCGCGGGCATCGGTGTTGAACGTAATGTTCTTTGCCATGGTAGGTAATCCTCCAAAAGAAATGTGACTCGCGTCGCCGCTTCCGAGTCCTATGCGACGGACGCGTTCAAAGACGAATCAGAGATTCTGACGAGACTAGGCCTCGACGACGGCGTAGATGTCGTCGGCGCGCATCAGCAGATACTTCTCGCCGTCGACCTTGACCTCGTTGCCACCAAACTTACCGTAGATGACAACGTCGCCGACCTGAACGTCCATGGGGATGCGCTCGCCCTTGTCGTTGACCTTACCGGCGCCAACGGCAACGATGGTGCCGCGCTGCGGCTTCTCCTGAGCGTTGCTGGCGATGTACAGACCAGAAGCGGTCTTCTGCTCGGCCTCGTCGGGCTTGACCAGGACGCGATCTGCAAGCGGCTTCAAAGACGACATGCTTGTTTCCTCCTTTTTGGGCCGCGCGGTCATGCCGCGCGGGTTAACCCTTTTTGTTTGCGTACGCGTTGAATGGTACCCACGAATGGCGGGTTATACAACACGGAGTCAAAAAATCTTATTTTTTGGCACTTAGATTTTCTGAATGCCGGGGGATAACTTGTGCGCGGCTCCCGTGTGGCGCCGGAGGGGCGGGATATAAGGTTTCCTGCTCGGGCAGTCCTGCTCGCACGAAGGCCACATTAAGTGGCCTTCGGCTCGTGCGGAACTCGCGATAAACCTTATATCCCGCCCCTCCGGCGCCACACGGGAGCTTGGTTAACTAATTCGGCCCCGGCATTCAGAAAAGTCTGTGCAGCAAAATGGCGATGCGGATGGCGACATGGGCATGGTTTTCGCCGCGCGCACGGGTCCCCCGGGGAGCACCGTGCATTTTTGGGAGTATTCAGCAGGCCAGGACGGCTGCATACGCGCCGGACACCCCTTATTGGCCCCAAAGACGCCTTCGACCGGCGATTTGGGTCGGCAGACAGACTTCGTCGAGACAAATAAACATGTCTCGCGTCGCACCGGACCCCAAAATGACGTTGATCTCCGCAATGTTAGCCAACTGCAGCGGTACCGGAGGAACTTGCCGTGCAGAATACTCCGTTTTTTGCACGGCCCAGGCGGGGGTACATCAGGACCGGAAAGAACACCTCAGCTTTTTTATGCAATCTGCAACTGGAAGTATGCAAAACACCAAGAGAAAGCATTGCTGATATCCCAATTGAGCGCGCGGGGCAGCAGCGTCCCCACCCTGCGCTCAAATCCAGCAGAGTGGGGACGCTCCTAACGGACCCGATCGGCAAACAAACGCGGCTCGAGCGCCATCCCAAAATAGGCTGCCCGAGCCGCGTTTAACGGTACGGCATGAATATTAGCGCTCGTAGATTAAGTTGCCTGCCAGGTAGGTGGCCTGGACCTTGGTGGCTTGCAGCTCTTGGGGGTCGATGGTGAGCGGGTTTTGGTCCAGGACTACCAGGTCGGCGTATTTGCCGGGTTCCAGGCTGCCGAGGTTTCGCTCGTCGCCTGCCGCGTAGGCGCTGCCCAGGGTGTAGTTGCGCAGGGCAGTTGCCGCGTCGATGCGCTCGCTGGGAAGCCAGCCGCCCTCGGGCCAGTGGCTGCGGGGGTCTTGGCGCGTGATGGCCGTGTAGAGCACGTTCATGCTGGTAACGGCTGTGATGGGACTATCGGTACCAAAGGCTTGGCGGATGCCGCGCTGCTTATAGGTCGCAAACGGCCACATGATGCGGCTGCGCTCCAAGCCCAGATCGCGCTCCGGGCCACCCGGGTCGAGCGTGATGTGGCAAGGCTGGCTCGAGGCAATGACGTTGAGCTTGCGCAGACGATCGATGTCCTGAGGCAGCAAATTCTCCAGATGCTCGAGCGTGTTATGACCGTGCGGGGGCAGACCGTAGAGCTCTGCCGCCTCCTCAAAGATATCGAGCGCAGCATGGATGGCACCGTCGCCGATAACGTGAATGCGCACGGTGTGGCCACGCTCGGCTGCCGCCAGAACCAACTTGCGCATGCGCTCGACAGGAACCGTCAGGCGACCCTGGTCACCCGGGAAGCGCGGGTTAGTATAGGGCTCAGTGAGGTATGCGGTATGCTCGCTCGACACACCGTCGAAGAACTGTTTAAAGCCTGGCGCCGAGAGCAGCGCGTTGTTCGCATAGCGGGTCTGGAGTTCTTCCAAGCGCGATTGGTCATCCAGCAGCGTGGGAAACAGATGGGCGCGGATGCCCAGCTTGCCGGCGGCCTGCAGCTTGTCGTAAACATCGTCGCGAATAAAGTCGCAGCCCGGCATGGGCATGAGCGACATATCGCAGATTGAGGTGATGCCTTGCTCGGCCATGCGCTTCATCTGGTCGGCGTAAGCGCTCGCGATGCGGTCCTCGCCCAGCCACTCAAGACAGCGCGGCAGCAGCTGCATGGCCGCAGCCTCGTGAGCGATACCCGTGAGCTCGCCATTTGCATCCTTGTCGTAGCTGCCACCCGCCGGCGGCTCACTGTCACGCGTCACGCCGAGCGCCTCGAGCGCGCGGCTGTTGAGCCACAGGGTATGTCCATCGCCCGAATACATAACGCAGGGGCGACCGGGGAAGGCGGCGTCGAGGGAGGCCTTGGTAGGATGCTTGGGCGGATCCCAGCGGTAATCGCGCCAGCCCTGGGTCACGACCCAGGCGTCGTCGGGCAGGCCCTGGGAAAACTCGAGCGCATGCTGCACCAGTGCCGCCTCGGACGTGCCCATATCCATGAGCATATACGGCGAGGAACCGACCGAGGTATGGAAGAAGTGCAGATGAGCGTCATGGAAACCGGGGCAGACAAACTGCTCGCCGTAATCGACCACCGGCGTGGCGGCAGGTGCGGCGGCAATCACGTCATCGGGCGCGCCGACAGCGACGATGCGATCGCCCGCGATGGCGATCGCCAACTCGCGGGCGGTATCGATGCCGTCTTGGGCGGTAAAAACGTTCTTGGAGCGGATAATCCGATCGATATGCTGCATGGGCATCCCCATCTCTGGCAGGAAATTCAACACTCCCGAGTGTACTCCCCCGCCCTTGCAACAAAACCCCAAGCGGCAAACGGCAACTTTACCAGCCCTAGCGGCAGGTGGCATACTGGAGAGAGCCTGTACGATTTTGCGATCGAGCCAACAAGGAGCAAATCGACCATGACGAAGACCAAGGCACAGCAGATTATGGCGGCAACCGAGGTTCGCGCGGCAGACGACGTCACCGCGGCCATCCAGGATATCGCCGCCGAGTTTGAACCCTACATCATCAAGCAGCGCCGGCACTTCCATAAGCACCCGGAGCTGAGCCTTGCCGAGGAGCGCACGACTTCCGACATCGCCAACCAGCTCGACGCCATGAATATCCCCTACGAGCGTCCGCTCAAGACGGGCCTGGTGGCGACGCTTCGCGGTACCGCGCCGGATGCCTACCGCGAGGACGGCACGCCGCGCCGCCGTATCCTGCTGCGCGCCGATATCGACGCCCTGCCTGTCACCGAGCAGACCGGCGAGGAGTTCGCCAGCGTCAACGAGGGCTGCATGCACGCCTGCGGTCACGACTGCCATATCGCCATGATGCTCGGCACGCTGCAGATTCTGCGCCACATGACCGATGACATCCACGGCGAGATTCGCATCGT
The DNA here is from genome assembly GCA_048323995.1 of Collinsella sp. Lineage (GTDB taxonomy): Bacteria > Actinomycetota > Coriobacteriia > Coriobacteriales > Coriobacteriaceae > Collinsella. The sequence goes on from DBFELT010000006.1 coordinate 99,375, forward strand.
TTTCCAGCCCAGCGAGGAAAACGGCCAGGGCGCCAAACTCATGATCGGCACGGGTGTGCTCGACGGCGTCGACGGCGCCTACGCTGCGCACATCTGGAGCGAGGTCGACGCCGGCACCGTAAGCTGCGAGCCCGGCCCACGCATGGCAAACACCGACTGGTTCCGCATCGACGTCCGCGGCACCTCGTGCCATGGCGCCATGCCCCAGCGCGGCCACGACGCCGTTATGGTTGCGGCAGAGATCGTCAACGCCCTGCAGACCATCGTCTCGCGCGAGATTAGCCCCTACGAACCTGCCGTCATCACCGTCGGCGAGCTGCATGGCGGCACCGCGCGCAACGTTATCGCCGGCACGGCGTACCTCGCCGGCACGGTGCGCACCTATGGCGACAAGACGCATGAGGAGATGCCCGAGCTTATGCGCCGCATCGTGGAGCACACCGCGGCTGCTCTGGGCGCCGAGGCCGAGCTCACCGACTACACCATCGCCAACTACAAGGTCGAAAACGATGCCGCCTCGAGCGAGCGCTGCCGCCAAGCTGTGCTCAAGTGCCTGGGTCCCGCGGGCGAGGGCCATTACCGCGGCACGCTTTCGGGCGAGGACTTCTCGGAGTATCTGCGCCGCGTACCGGGCGTGCTCGCCTTTGTCGGCGCGCGCAATCCCCAGATCGGCGCCACCTATGCCCAGCACTCCTGCTTCTATAAGATCGACGAGAGCGTGCTCGCCAAGGGCTCCATGGTAGCCGCTCAGTATGCCATCGACTTTTTGGCCGAGCCCACGCAAGAAGAGCTCGACGGCCCCACGATCGCCGCGGTTGCCGAGACCAATCCCGACCTGGCAGCCAAGCTGCGCTCTGCCAAGGCAACTGCCGCCGAGGCCCGCGACGCCGTGCACGACGCCCGCACCGCCCGCCATGCCGCCATCAAGGGCATTCACGACGCCCGCGCCGCTGCTCGCCATGAGGAGAAGCGCGACGAGTAGCCGTCACGCCCACCCATAGCAACCTGGCTAGAGCAAAGCGGGGGCGAACGTTATCTCAACGTTCGCCCCCGCTTATGTGTCGACTGCTTTTCTAGCGCGTCCTCCGTTACGACAGGTGAGAGCGAAGGATGGTGAGCCAGCGTGGGGTTTCGAGGTGGATGATATCGTCGGGGACTCCGGCGGGCGCATGGCCGCCAAAGAGTAGACCGGCATCTGCCGGATTGATGAAGCGCACGATCCATACGGCGACGACCAGCACACACAGAACAATAACCGCAATGTCTATGCCACGCTTTAGCTTGCTCGATGTCACCTCCTCGCGCACGAACGCCAGCACAAACGCAATCGGCACCACCCAAAACAGCGGATGATAAGCGAAGGCCGCCACAAAATCGAGGCGCAGCGCCGCCAGCCAGGCCCTCGTCATGCCACATCCCGGACAGGGAATGCCCGTCATCAGGCGAAACACGCAGCCGATGTCGAGCAGGTAGAGTGCAAGCCAGGCGACAAAGAGCGCCCCGATGCAAGAAAGGGCGCGGCGAATGAGCTCCGCCGCGCCCTTATGTCCCTGGGAGCTGTTCACGCCGCTCTTATCGTTAGGCACGCGCGCCAAGACGGGTGTTGTAAGCCGTTGCCATGGCATTGGTGTTCTTGATGATAATGTTCATGGCAAAGATGAGGCCAAGACCGCACAGCAGCGCGCCGACAATCTGCCACATAAGAACGGTGGTACCGTTCTCCTGGAACATCAGGCCATAGCGAGGAGCATTAGCCTGCAGGCGGTTACCGATCTTGTAGTACCAGTAGAGTCCGTAGAAGCCGCAGGTCACAAACGACAGCAGGATGAATGCCGCCAGACCCGGCGTGGAATCGCCGTCGTCCTGGCACATGACATTGATGTCGCGGGCGAGGCAATAGAGGAAGTAATACGAATAGATGCCGCAGGTCACGATGGAAAGCAGGAGCCAGCCGATCACGCCACGGTCGGTCTTAATCGGAGCATAGCCCATCGGGGCAGGTGCGGGCTGCTGAGCATACTGCTGCTGGCCGGCGTACTGCTGCTGCCCGGTGTACTGCTGCTGAGGCTGGGGCTGAACTGCCTGAACCGGAGCGGGCTGAATCTGCGTGGGCTGCGGAGCAGGCTGGGGCTGCGGAGCAGGAGCAGCGGAAGCGGCACCGACGGCAGAACCGCAGACGGGGCAGAATTTGGCATCATCCGAAATGGGAGAACCACAAGTGGGACAGAACATAAGCTTCTCCTTTTCCTAAGGCGTTGCACGCCTTCAAACCTTACACGACTATGTTCTCAACAATAGCCGCGACGTTGTTGCGCAACATTGACCAATTTCCGAGAATTTTTGCTGCAACCGTTTTCCCAGGCATTTTCTTGCTTCCGCAGTAGAAAAAGGCGCCCCGGGCTCAGTTGCCCAGGGCGCCTCGACCGACTATTCGGTTTGATTGTTTTCGGCAGCAGGATTATCGCCCGGCTCATCCGCCGGCGTGGCAACGGCATTCCAATCGGGTTCCGCAGGCGTCGCCTCGGGCGCAGGGGCAGATGCCGGAGCAGGTGCGGGCGCGGGTGCCGGAGCAGGGGCAGGTGCGGGTGCCGGTGCAGGGGCTGCACCAGTGGCGGCCGTGGGATTGAATCCCGCAGGAGCAGGCTTCTTCTCACCCGGAAGCACAAACGTCAGAACATCGTCGGCATCCTCATCGGCCCACTCGCTGGCATAGCGCGCGGCCCAGTAGCCAACGGCGCGATACTTGAGCATCTTGCCAACACAGTCAGGAACACCGTGACAAAGGCAACGATCATCAAGAACAGGATGAGCGTAATGCCGCCGCCCTCGATGATTGCCTCAAGACCCGTGGGGCGATAGTAATAGCTATACATACCAAACGTAGCAATGGCGCCAAAGATGGCGGTGAAGATCCACGTGATGATGTGCGACACGATGCCCGTCAAAAACTCGGGAAGAATCGAGGCGCAGAATAGCTTGCCCAGGTTGGCCTTATAAGACTTCCAGACCTTCTCGAGCGAAAACGCGCTTTCCACGCGCCCCGCGACGGCAAAGTGCATCACGGCGGCATCACCAAACATCTTAAAGAAGATGCCCAGTACCACCGACACGATCATGGCAAAGACAAGCAGCCCCATCGAACCGATGAGGGCACCCTCAAGACCGCTCCAACCATTGAAATAATATGAACCGACGGCACCGATCACGACGCTCTCGATAGCCGAGAACACCACGCCAATCACCGGAATAATGGCCACGAACTCGAGCACACCGGTAATGACAGACGAGAAAATGCCCAATCCAAACGAGGTCGAGCGCAGCAGCGGACGCTCCATGCCGTTATCATCCTTGAGCGACAGGTCACGACCCCACTCGATGGCAAAGCCCGCGCCGCACACGCTTGCCACGTACGCGAGCAAAAAGCCAATGGCCGCTGCGATACCGCCGATAACGGGGATAAACAGCACCAGCACCGAGACAACACAGATCAGCGCCGGCAAAAAGGCGATCTGGCATACGCGAACCAAGGCGCCGGGAACCTTAAGCATGTCGTTGAAGGCCTGAGCCATACAACCCTTGGGCGCGTTCATAGCCGGCTGGGGCGCAACGAACGGCTGCGGCTGCGGCTGGGCAAACGGCTGACCCTGCGGCTGAGGTTGAGCTTGCGGAGCGGGACCGGCGGCCTTAACCTCGGTATTAGGGGCACCGCACACGCCGCAGAACTTGTCGTTATCGCCCATGGGGGCGCCACACTGCGAACAGAACATCAAAATCATCCCTTCGTATCTAGAGCGAATCACCTGGATCGCAAACGATGTCTTTGGCATCATTATCGCCCAATGTGGGGACAAATACCGCAAGATGACCGATTTGCAACGTAGCCGGTTTGTTCAATGATTCGAAGGGTACGACCGGGCTAGTTCGTGCCGCGGAAGCCCTTGCCGACGATTTCGGAGCTATCGACGATGGTGATGAAGGCGCCAGGGTCAATCTCGCGGGCATAGCGGCGCAGTTGCACTGCCTCGCGACGGCTCAGCACGCTCATGATCACCGTGACGCACTTGCCCGAGAAAGCGCCGTAGCCACGGCTGATCGTTGCCGTGCGGTTGAGATGCTTGACGATAAACTCCTCGACTTTAAGGGGCTCGGAGCAAATGATCGTGCAGACCTTACGAAGGTGAATGCTCTCGATAGCCTTGTCGACCACAAGCGTCTTGGCAAACAGACCGAGCACGCAGTACAGACCGACGCGCGGGCCATACAGGAAAGCCGCGATGGTCACGATGCCGATATCGACCAGCAACAGGGCACGGCCGATCTCAAGCGTCGTGCGGCGTTTGAGAATCATGGCAAGGATGTCGGTGCCGCCCGTCGAGGCGCCAATGTCAAAGACAATGGCACTGCCCAGCGCCGGCAAGATGACGGCAAAACACAGGTCGAGCCACATATCGCCCGTCATCGAAACATCCGTCGGAATGAAGAGCTCAAACAGCGAGACGTAGGCCGAAAGCGCAAACGAAGCGAAGACGCTCCACAGAATCGCCTTGCGCTCCAAAAAGATAAAGCCCAGAACAACCAGGACCGCGTTGATAATCCACATAAAGACGCCGACGGGCAGAGTCGGGAACAGCGTGGAAAGAATGACCGACACACCCGAGGTGCCGCCGAAGGCAAAGTGATTGGGCGTTTTGAAAGCCACGATGGCAAAGGCCGTGAGGATCAGGCCCAGATTGAGCTCGGCAAAAAAGCGCGGAAAGCCTGGCTCCTGGCTGCGCTTGCGGCCGGCGCGCTCGCCACGTTCGATATCCTCGCGACCGACAACGCGCTCCATCGGCACCACGGGAGGACGATGTACCTCCTCGGCGGCACGCGACGCCGCCTCCGCCGCAGCGGCTTCAATCGCCCATGCCTTGCTTTCGGTCTCGTGTTCGTCGGCCATTACGGCAACCCTTCGTTAACAATTTGGAAACAATGCGCCCATTAGGGTAACGCGGAACGCAAAGATTGCAACCCTTAGTTAGACGAGCGGTATGACTAGATCGAGGGCATATAGAAAACGGTCGACCGCGCTTTTGCTTGCGCGGCCGGCCGTTTAACGTTTTCGCAGGTAAAACCTGTCAAAACAAACCTATCTTTTTTGGTAGGTTACTCGTGCTGGCTGGTGCGATGCTCGTACTCCTCGGGGGTGATGACATCCTCGATGCGCAGGTTGACGCCTGCCACCTCAAGGCCGGTCATCGCGGCCAGACGCTCGGTGACGCGCGCCTTAACGTCGTCAAAGATCGCAGGCGCATAGGCGCCGTACTCGATGATGACCGAGATGTTGACGACCACGCGGTTGTCATCGGTGACCTCAACCGTCACGCCCTTGGTCAGGTTCTCGGCACCAAACTGCTCCTGCACAAAGTGCATAAGGTTACCCTTCATGCCCAGAACATGCGGCACCTCGCGGGTGGCCATGGCAACGATCTTCTCGATCACACCGTTGGAATAGGTCAGCGAGTCCTCGGACTCGTCCGCTTCCCCATCATCCTCATCTGCATCGTCGGCGGGTTCGGCCTCGACGAGCGCCTCGTCCTCGAGCGTTACGTCCTCGGCCTCAGCGGTGACGGTCTCGCCTACCTCGAGCTCGGTATCGGCCACATCGACCTTCGTGTTAAAAGCCATGGTTCCTCCTTATGCCCACCGCACACGCGGCGGTCGAATACATGCTAGCGGCCGCTAAACAGACGGCCGAAGAAGTTGACGATCCCGTTCTCGCCGTCGCGGATCTGGCCAATCACGGCGCCGATCAGCACAAAGAAAGCGATGACGAGCGTATCCCACAGGCCGAGCGTGAGCACCAGCACGGCGAGCACAAAACCAGCGACGGCTCCAAGCGTGGTGTTGGGATGACGGACGGCATAGCTCCAGATGGCTGCCCCCGTACCCTTGATGAGACCCATGGCCTCATCAAAATCATCGGCGACCGCGTCATGCGACTCGGCGCCCTCTACCTTGGGATCGACGACCTCGCCTGCCGGCGCAGCGCTCTGATCGATGGTCAGGCGCGGAGTGCGGACGGTCTTGTCTTGATTGGTATCACTCACCGGAAACCTCCACGGTCTGGACGGTAGTCTTGGACGGCAAAAAACGAACGCGTGCGATCGTGCCCGGCGTGCCGAGCATGGTGTCGCAGGCCTCCTCGATACGTTGCTGCATCGCGGCTGCAAGGGAGGCCACGTCCCGGTCGTCGAGCGCGATGGCGTCGACCTTAAAACGGACGTGCGATTCGTCGGAGCCCTGCACGCGCGCCTCGACATGCTCGATCATCACTCGGTCGTCGCGCTCTGCCGCGGTGCGAGCACACGAAGAAAGGGCAGCGAGCGTGACCTCGATATTGCGCTCCCCCGCCGGATGCACGCAGGACGGCTCGCGACGAGCAAACATCAGGCGGAAGAAACCCACGAGCACGCCGAGCGCCACGACACCGCCGCACGCCGTAACAACGATGCGAGGCAGCGGATCGCGCAGCAGCAGCATAAAGCGATAGGTATATGGCCCCCAAAACTGGCAGACTAACGTACCCAGCGCCACGACGGCGGCGGCAAGATACACGATCGCCAGGGCTCGTTTGAGCACGCGCATGCAGCGCTCCCTTCAAATCTCGATCCACAGAATGCAAAACGATTCGCATCATTATAAAAGAGCCGGGTCCGGTGCCTCATTGCACGCGGATCCGGCTCATCTATTCCACGAGGCTTGCATGCTCGCTTCATTATGCCCAGATATGCACGGCTCAATCCGTGCGGGCGCTACTCCTCCTCGAGGGCAACGATAACCTCGTCGGTCATGTCCATGGTGCTGTAGACGTCCTGGACGTCGTCGAGCTCCTCAAGACGGTCGATGAGGCGCTGAACCTTCTTGGCGTCGGCGCCGGAGACCTCGGTCGGGGTGGTCGGGACCATGGTGGTCTCGGAGCCCTTGACCTGGACGCCCTGCTCCTCGAGCGCCTTGGAGACAGCCATGACCTCGTTGGCGGTAGTCCAGACGATCCACTCCTCGCCGGCGTCCTCGTAGTCCTCGCCACCGGCCTCGGCGATCGCCATCATGAACTCATCCTCGTCACCAGCAGCACCGTTGGCGATCATGGTCTCCTTCTTGGCGTTCTCGTCCAGGACCTCCTTGGCAACGACGATCTGGCCCTTGCGCTCAAACTGGAAGGCGACGGAACCGGAGGTGCCCAGGTTGCCACCAGCGTGGGAGAAGGCGGAACGGACATCGGCGGCGGTGCGGTTGCGGTTGTCGGTCAGGCAGTCGACGTAGACGGCAACGCCGGCGGGACCGTAGCCCTCGTACACGATGTTCTCGTAGACGGCGGCATCGGCACCCGAACCAAAGGCCTTATCGATAGCGGACTTGATCTTGTCCTTAGGCATGGACTGAGCCTTGGCCTTGGCAACGGCAGCGGCGAGGCTGGCGTTGTTCTCGGGCAGCGGGTCGCCGCCGAGACGGGCAGCAACGGTGATGTTGCGGCTGAGCTTGGAGAAGAGGGCGGAACGCTTGGCGTCCTGCGCGCCCTTACGATGCTTGGTTGTGGCCCACTTAGAGTGTCCGGACATACGTGTCTCCTATCGGTTTCGACCTAAAGCCCAGCGCGAATGCTCGGGCAATATAAACAAACGCTATAAATGATATACCTACTGGCCTGTGAGATAAACAAAAAAATGAAGGCGTCGTGATGATGCAGCCCCTTGGCACAAAGCAGCCTGACCCCAATGCGCCAATCTTTGGTTAGGTCCACAGGCGGTCGCTGCGGGTGATCGTGGCGCCGATGGCGAAAGGCATGCATGCAATGACCGGGTACAGGTAGCGCATGTAGGTCGACCCATTACATGGACCAATCAGGCACACAGCGAGCACACCCAGCAGCGGTATCCAGATGGCCAGCGCGCGCCACGAATGGCGGCGCAACAGGTAGACCACCACGACGATCATGATCCACACGTAGGTGGCCGAGCTCATGGTGAGCGAGATAAACGGAATGCGCTGCACCGCCACGCGGTACAGGTTAATCAGGTGGTCGCACCAGCGCACGGCTTTGCTGTCGACCGGATGGAAGTCAAAGTACTTGAGGTTATCTGGCTTCGCCATGATCTCGGCACTGCGCGCCGTGCTGTAGACCCACGCATCGCGAGCGCTCGGATAGAAGTACCCGTAGTAGTTATTGACGAGCGCCGAGATATAGCACTCGGGGTCCTTTTTGAACATCTGGGCCCACACCTTAAAATAGGTCTTGATGTCCTCCTGCGAGGCGTACTCGTTAAAGCAATTTTTGACGGCGTCCGACTTATCCGGGTTGTAACGGCGGCCCAGATTCTCGTACTTGAGCACACGGTCGATCACGGCACGCTCTTCGTCGGTCACCAAGCCGTCGCAAGGAGCCTCCACGATGGTGCCGTCCTCCTTAACCGTGGGGTTGACGCCCGAGTTGAGGCCGTCGTGCTTTTGGACAAAACGAGCCGTCTGCTGGAACGGAATCGAGAGGATTTCGCGCTTGGAACCAGGCGTGATGTCATGTGCCGGCATAAAGACCTTGGTGAAGTACATATTAGAGGCAAGGCAGAGTGCAAGCACCGCAAGAACTCCCACCCAGCGGAAACGCGGGGTGGTGCCCGAAGGCGCAGCACCAGCCTGCTTGGCTGCACGACGAGCCACGTGCGCGTCCCATGCGCAAAACGCCGCCGCGATTACGCATGCCGCCAGGGGAAACACCAGGCCGCCGTTGCGCAGAAACGTGGAACCCATGGCGCCCATAGCGAGCAGCAGCCAGTCATGGCGCGCAAAGAGCACGGGCCTCTGTTCGCCCGCACGCTCGGCATTGGCATCGCGACGGGGCAGGCCGCATGCCACAAGCTTCACGGTCTGCACCAACAGCACCAAAAACGCGTCGGCAAACAGCACATCTTTGGTAAGCAGGGCCGCGTAGTTGGAGAACATGGGCATAAACACAAAGAACAGCAAGATCACGCCGCGGACCGGCAGGCTCACGCCTAGCTTGCGCAGCGACGAGATGGAATAGGCCATACAGGCGGCCGTAATGACGAACTGAGCGCAGGTGTAGATGGCAAGACCTGCGTTGGCGCTGTTGAACAGTGAAAGCCCCAGTTGGACGCACGAACCGATGATAGCCGTGTGCACCACGGGGTGATGTCCGTTGAGCAACACATTGGGATTGAGCAGACGCAGGTAGTCACTCGTGCCGTTGGGGTAGTTGAACCACTGGCGAATCTGCGCACCCGTATCTCCCATAAAAAGGCCGGGCAGCGAGGCGATAAGCGTGGGCGCCCAGACAATCATGAGCACAAGAAACGGCCCGACAAAGGGATGGACCGAGAGCAAGGCGTGGGCAACACGCCACACGCGGCCAAAATGCGCCTCCGAAAACGGAATGCGGCGGGAGCCCAACCAATCCAAAAACTCAAAAGCCAGATAGAAGGCCACAATCGCCAGAAGCATCCAGCCCGCGCCACCAATCCAGGCGCAGATAACGCGTGCCTTGTCGCCCAGCACAATCTCAGCCGAATCGGTGAGGTCGTAGCTACGGCCGAACACCATGCAAACGGCAAAGAACAGCGATGGCAGCACGACCGACGGGCGCCAAGCGTCACCGCGGCCAAAGAACACATAGCGAAACGGCAGTGTGAGCAAACAGGCAAGCGCGAGCAGCATCACTGCGTCGGTGTGGCCGGCAAACGAGAGAAGCACCTCGTAGCACACGTAGAGCGCGCCCGTCGCCTTGGGATCGATCGCCAGGACCGCGTTGCTCGACACCGGGGCGGGATCGATGGAAAACGCCGTGGTCGCCAGCAGGGCGAGCAAAAATGCGATGAGCGTCTGTTTGGCGGGATAGCGCTTAAACCAAACGATGCGGGCGGCGTCACGCGCAGCCGTTGCGGAGAGGTCGGAATCCTTCACAGTCCGAATAGCCTTTCTAGAAACCTGCCAAAAAGGGACAGGTTTATTTTGGCAGGTTTTATCTGGAGAAACGTTACGGTTCTGCCATCGTTGCCCGGCAAAACCACCACAAAGGTGCCTGTCCCCTTTATGGTGGTATGTGGTGGCTAGGCGTCGAGGTAGATGCGCTGGGGGCGATTGCGGTGTCGGGCGAAGATGATGAGCGCCAGGCCTGCAATCACGAGTGGCAGACTCAACAGCTGACCCATGGTGATGACGCCGCCCAGCAGATAGCCCAGCTGGGCATCGGGCACGCGCACAAACTCAACGAGGAAGCGGACAATGCCGTAACCCATCACAAACACACCCATAAACGTGCCCTGGGGCAGCAGCGGTTTTTTGCGGCTGAGCACCTGCAAGATGCAAAAGAGCACAATGCCCTCGAGAAATGCCTCGTAGAGCTGGGAGGGATGGCGCGGCATATCGCCCGCGGTGCCGCCAAAGATCACGCCCCAGGGCAAATCGGTCGGCTTGCCCCACAGCTCGCCGTTGACAAAGTTGGCGCAGCGCCCCAGGCACAGGGCCAACGGAGCACCGATAACCGCGAGGTCTGCCAAAGTCCACGCATCGAGCTTGTACATGCGGCACACGAGCACGCCGCCGATGATGCCGCCCACCAAGCCGCCATGGAAACTCATGCCGCCTTCGTTGGTGGCAAAGATCTCGAGCGGATGTGCCCAGTAGTAGCCGTCACCGTAAAAGATGACGTAGAACAGGCGGGCGCCAATGATAAGGCCAAAGACCACACCGACCACGACGCTCGTCAGGTCGTCGACCGTAATGTCGAAACCCCAGCGACGCTGCGTGCGATACATGACGACCGCCGTGAGCAGAGCACCGACCACGTAGGCCAAGCCGTACCAGTAGATGGTGATGGGCCCCGCCGAAATCGCGACGGGATCAAGCATATGGTAGAGGTCGTTGAGCATATCGGTCCCCTTGCTCCCTACATACAAATGCGGCCGCGGGCCTTGCGCTCGCAGCCGCATATTTGGGCGTAACGTCTATGCGGAGTACGCCGTCCGCAGCTTTCGCATCTTAGAACGGCGCGTACTCGTCGTACAGGTCCTCGGTCTCGCCGGAGGCATTGACCTGCTCGACACGGGTAACGCCGGGTACGTGCTCCTTGAGGATACGCTCGATACCCATGGACAGGGTCAGTGCGCTCATAGGGCAGCCGGCGCAGGCACCCTGAAGCTCAAGCTGGACGACGCCCTCGTCGTCGACGCCCACATACTCCATATCGCCGCCGTCAGCCTGCAGGTTGGGGCGGATCTCCTCAAGAACCTTCTTAAGCAGCTCTTCGTTAACAGCCACAGGGGCTCCTTTCTCACAATAACGCGGGCGCGCCCGCGGACAGAGCTATGTTACTACAGCCATGTACCCGCTCACGAGCCGTCCATGCGCGCGGACACGACTTTCACGAGCAGTCAATTTGGGACGGGGCTTTTTTAGCTGCTTTTGCCGACGCCCGGCGCTAGCACACGCTGCCGCTACTGCTGAGTTTGTTCCCCGGTGCCGATGTGGACATCGACGATGACCTGGCGGTAGCTGATGCCGCAGGAGTCGAGAATGCGGCGACTGATGCGGCCGTCGTCGGTGTCGGCGTACTTATTGTCCAGGTAGACAACCTCGCCCACGCCCACCTGCGCCAGGATCTTGGCGCAGTCATGGCACGGGAACAGCGTGACGTAGACCGTGGAACCCTCAAGGTCTTTGAGCGAGCCGCGGTAGTTGAGCACGGCGTTGGCCTCGGCATGGACTACGTAGTTATGCTTGTCCTGCAGTGGGTCGTCGCTCGTTCCCCACGGGAAAAAGTCATCGTTGAGTGCCGAGGGCGTACCGTTGTAGCCCACCGAAAGGATGCGGTGGTTGGTGCTGGCGATGCACGCGCCCACCTGCGTATTGGGGTCCTTGCTGCGGCGCTGCGCGGCGATGGCCACGCTCATAAAGAACTCGTCCCAGCTAATAACGTCGCGGCGCTTGCCCGACGCGGTTTGATGAAGATCGTCCGACATGGCAGACACCTCCGAAATCGCAATAGTTTGACACATTGTAGCAGGTGAAAGGTGGAGACGTTTTTGTCCCACCGCCCCCATCGCTACGCGCGACGGGGCTTTTGATTGATGTGGTAGAGCTCGGCCAGGCCGCGAAGCGTCAACGCGTCATCGACCGTCAGGCTGTGGCCGACCAACGCCGCGAGCGCCTCGGCATCGTCGCCGGTGATGACGATGGGCACGCTGCCCTCCCCCGCCGCCTTGGTCGCGCGCATCTCGGCAAGCACCATGTCGAGCATGCCGTCGATACGGGCCACCTCGCCCAAGACCACGCCCGAGCGCATGGCCTCGCGCGTGTTGCGACCGATCACATGTGTGGGTGCCGAGGGCTCGACCTGCGGCAGGCGCGCCGCAGCGGCCGAAAGCGAGCGGGCGCCAAGTGCCAGACCCGGCGCGATGACGCCGCCGACAAAGGTTCCGCGCGCATCGATGACCTCGATATTGGTCGTAGTGCCCAGGTCGATCACGATGCACGGAGAGCCGTAGACGGCACGGGCCGCCACGGCGTCGGCGATGCGGTCGGGGCCGATCTCGGCCGGATCGTCGTAGTGCACGGGCATGCCGGTCTTGAGGCCCGGCCCCACGGTGAGCACGCGCCCCGTGCAGGTGCGGGAAAGCGCCGCCTTCCACGGGCGCTCGAGCGCCGGCACCACGCAACTCAGCACGGCCGCCGCGGGAACGAGTACACCCGGCATGCCCGCATCGATTGCCAGCGCGCCCATGACCTGCACGAGCCTCATGCGCGCCTCGTCGGCCGTGATGCTCGACGGCGTCGTGATCTCGCACGTCGCAAGCGGGCATTCCTGTGCCGCGGCCGAATCCTCGGCAAACAGGCCAAAGCGAATGAACGTGTTGCCCACGTCGACCGTCAATATATATGTGCAGCCATTAAGCATCGTCGGCGCTCCTTTCGTCTGCCCAGCAGTATATCGCCTACCCAAACCAGCTAAAAAGCCCCGTCCCAAATTGACTACCTTGCGGCTATACTGATGCGCGGTCGTGCGCGAGCTCACGCGGCGGCCCTTGGTAACCCGACTTCCCGCGCCGTATCCGTAGCGGCGCTTGCGGGGGAAGCGGATATACGCAAAGGAGTTCTATATGAGCAATCCCTCGAACCGCACCTCGATGCGCGGTCAACTCACGCTGCGCGGCGTCGTCATCGGCGTCCTTGGCTGCGTGATCATCACGGCAAGCTCGGCCTATACCGCCCTCAAAATGGGTGCGCTCCCCTGGCCGATCATTTTCGCTGCCGTCATTTCGCTGTTCTTCCTGAAGCTCATGGGCAACGCCAGCCTCAACGAGGCCAACGTCACCCACACCATCATGTCCGCGGGCGCCATGGTCGCCGGCGGCCTGGCGTTTACCATCCCGGGCGCTTGGATGCTGGGCTATGCCGACCAGATCAGCTGGCTCGACATGTTTATCGTGGCGCTCGCCGGCACCATCTTGGGCCTTCTGGCGACAGCGCTCATCCACCGTCACTTTATCGTGGACGCCGCGCTGGAGTTCCCCACCGGCAACGCCGCAGCTCAGACCCTGCGCGCCACCGAGGCCGGCGGCAAGACCGGCAAGCAGCTCTTTGGCTCCATGGCCATTGCAGGCATCTACAGCGTGCTTCGCGACGCCCTGGGCGTGGTGCCCAGCATGCTGTGCACGCTCAACATCCCCGGCGTGACCTTTGCCATCTACAACTCGCCCATGTTGCTGTCCATCGGCTTTTTGGTGGGCTTCGCCCCCGTCGCGTTCTGGTTTGCCGGCGCGCTGCTGGGCAATTTTGGCATCATCGTCGGCGGCACCGCTGCCGGCCTGTTCGATGTTGTGACCGCGCAGGGTATCGTTAAGTCCCTCGGTATGGGCCTTATGATGGGCTTTGGCGTCGCCGTCGTCCTTAAGGACATCCTGCCGCAGGTCGCCGGTATCGTCCGCGGCCTCGCCGCCGACAGCTCCACCGACACCGACGAGCAATCGCTCATCTCGGGCTCGCTTAAGCTCGACGCCGGCATCATCGGCCTGGGCACCGCCGCCATCGCCGTGATCGTTGCCATCGCGCTCGACCTCGGTCCCGTCCCGGCCGTCATCGTCACGCTGTTCACCTTTGTCACCACCATCATGAGTGCGCAGAGCTGCGGCCAGACGGGTATCGACCCTATGGAGATCTTTGGCCTCATCGTCATGCTCATCGTGGCAGCCTTCGCGCAGCTCGCACAGGTCAAGCTGTTCTTTATCGCCGGCATCGTGGCCGTGGCGTGCGGCCTTGCGGGCGACGTCATGAACGACTTTAAGGCCGGAGCCGTACTGGGTACCAACCCGCGTGCACAGTGGGTCGGCCAGGCCATTGGCGGCATCGTGGGCGCCCTGGTCGCTGCCGCCGTCATGGTCGCGCTCGTCACCGCCTATGGTCCGGACGCCTTCGGCCCCGACAAGAGCTTTGTGGCCGCGCAGGCAAGCGTGGTCGCCACCATGGTCTCGGGCATCCCGAGCGTGCCGTGGTTTGCGGGCGGCTTTATCGCCGGCATCGTCATGTACTGGCTCGGCATTCCGGCCATGATGATCGGTCTGGGCGTGTACCTGCCGTTCTACATGTCGCTCACGGCCTTCTTGGGCTCCTGCGTCAAGCTCGCCTACGACAAGTGGGCCGCACACCGCGACGCCGAGGCAGGCCTTTCGGACGAGGAGAAGGCTGCCAAGGATGCCGCCTTCCAGGAGCAGGGCCTGGTCGTTGCCAGCGGCCTGCTGGGCGGCGAGTCCATCGTCGGCGTTATCCTGGCGTTTGTCTCCGTGGGATTGAGTCTGCTGGGCTAAACCCAACAACAACGTACCCGTGCAGAGCGCGGGGTCGGAGACCATCCGGCCCCGCGCTTTTTTTGTATCTGCCGAAACCCTCGGCTTCAACCTCATTTGACGCGCCCCCTTTACCTACTCGTCTAAGTTTCACGTCAAGATGACCACCCCGCCTGCCGCGGTGTAGAGTAGAGGCAGCGGGCGCGATGCATAGCCCGCGGCGAAGCGAGGTGAGCATGAAACTCGATAACCAGCAGCTCAAGCGACTGCGCGAGCGCCATCACCGGCGCCACGGCATCCGCCCTGCCTATAGCGAGGTCATGGAGAACGCCGGCCGCTTCCTGAGGCGCGCATTCAACATTCGCGAGGGTCGCGCCCCCTATCACGTAATTCGTAAGCGCTTTGTAAACGGGGCGCGCCTAACCGGCTCGCACCTGTGCATCCTCATTATCGCCATGCTGATCGCGAGTGTCGGCCTCGATATCGATTCGGACATCGCCATTGTGGGCGCCATGCTCATCTGCCCGCTCATGGGCTCGGTCCTTGCCATGGCATACGGCATCGCCACGCTCGACCGCGAGATTACCCTCGAGGCAATTGCCGGCCTCGCGCTGCAGATGGTCCTTTGCCTGATCACTTCCACGCTGTATTTTAAGCTCTCGCCCCTTGGCACCACCACGGCCGCCATCATCGATAACTCGACACCCACCGTATGGGACCTTGCCGTCGCGCTCGCGGGCGGCTTTGCGGGCGGGCTGGGCAACTCGCGCGATCAGGAGCCTTCGACGCTCATTGCCGGCGTAGCGGTGGCGACCGCGCTCATGCCGCCCCTGTGCGCGGCGGGCTACGGCATTGCCATCGCGAGCGGGTCGCTGTTCCTCTCGGCCCTCTACGAGTTTGGCATCAACGTCGTCTTTATCGCACTGGCGGCCGAAGCCGTATTGCTTCTTTTACGTGTACCGCTCAAGCGCGACCTGAACGGCGACGGTATTGTGACTGCTAAAGAAAACGCTGAGGTCGACGAGCTATCGCGCAAGGTGCGCCGCCGCATCATTGTGGGCACGGTAATCTTTGCCATCCCCTGCATCGTTATGACCGCGGGGTCTATTGGCTCGGCGCAGGCCGGCGTGCAGGACGGCTACGGCGTCACCGAGACCACGCGCGAGCTTGCCGCGGTGCTACCAGGCTTCAAGGATTACACCGTCGCCGTCGAAACCTCGGCTACCGAGGGCGACAAGGAGGGCCTTGTCGAGCGCGAGGTTGTCGCTCACGTGACGACAAGCGAGGCACTCGGGGCGCACGACCGCCGCGTTGCCCGCAAGCTCATCGATCTCAACGTGCCCGAACTCGATCGCGTGGAGTTTGACGTGAATTGATGCCGGCGCGGGATGAACGCTCGCACGGATGCAAGCTACGACGAGGCGCAGACGCGATACGGACACGAGCAAATAGCGGGGTTCAGTTCACACCCGCGCCCCGCTCGCCGTTTTATTGCCGTGAATCAACTGGCCGGATCGACATCGCCAGACTCCACCGTAAACGCAGGTTTGGTGCTCACCAGATAAAATCGGGTCACTTTGCTATTTCTAAATAGATAGAGCTGGCCTTGCTCGCGTCGGCGTGACATATACGCCACGTGGACCGTACCGAATTCTTCGCCGTTTTCCCTCTTTAACACCAGGATATTGGGGTCGTCCATACGCTTAAACTGCCCGTCTGCGCAGATTCCGTCTTGGTCGACCAGCTGCCATCGACAGTTGTCCTCCTCAAGAAAAGCCAGGGTTTCCCGACTCGTTTTGTCATCCCGATAGTAACCATCAATGGCAAACCCTTCGGAAGCGCATTCCTGCATATAGGACGTTTCTCGGCTTATAGCAAACAGCCCTGTAGCGCCCAGGAGCACAGCCAGGCAGACCACTGCAAGGGTTATCGAAGTAGCACGGCGACCCATGTTAGCCCAACCGATAGTTGTTTAACGGAGCGCGAAACATACCTGGAACCTCCGATATCAGGGGGAACGTCGCCAGTAGGCTGTCGACACTATATGTTTCTGACATCAAACCATATGGCTGCCATTCGCGGAGGGGACATCGGCGAACGGCGTGTTTTCATACTCCATTGGTCAAACCTAAGCGCGGCTCTACAGCTCGTACTTGTACACGCGGTAGATGTACTATTCGGCTTCCATCTCGTAGGTGGTGATGGCCAGACCGTACCGATCGTACTCGGTGAAGGTCTTGGCCTGGCCCGAAGCCACGAGCATACTATTCGAATCGCCAACGCGCTGTGCGCTGCTTACGTAGCCCGAGAACGGCACTGCGATCTGGTCCACAAGCTCGTAGGTGCGCGCGGTCTCGTCCACCGTAAAGATGCGCCCAAACGAATGCGTGCCCTTGCTATAGTCGGTCACCACCGCGGCGCCCAGCTGGCCCCAGTCGAACTTGGGGTAGCTCTTGGCCGCGCCAAAGTTGTTGTCGTACAGCAGCACCTGGTAGCGACCGGTCGTTGCCGTCTTGTCGTTTGGCAGATAGGTCACGCTGTGCTGGCCCGCGTTGAGCGAAAAATCGTCCTGGGCTTGCAGCAGCTTGTCCTCAAAGCCCGAGCCGGCCCATTGCCACTCCTTTCTATTTCTGGGTCCATCTTCTCACTGTTGGCGGCCGAAAATGATCCGTTTTCCTCCGTCCCCGAGATGTCATTTTTTAGTACTTGAAGAAGCCCTCGCCCGAGCTTTCGCCCAGCTTACTTTCGTCGAGCATTTTCTTGAGGACGGATGCCATAGCCTTAAAGTTGTAGGGCATCATCATCTTCTTGAGCAGCGGGCTCACCAGGCCCGGGACCTTCTGATACTGCATGACGATGTTGTAGGCCGTCTGGATACCCACCGTGTCGAATACGCGAAACGGACCCTTGGGAGCGCCGGTGCCGCGCGTCCACGCGAGATCGATGCTCTTGGGGTCGCTCACGCCCGAGACATACAGGTCAAGGCCCGAAAGCAGCCACGGCACCAGCATGGAATTGAGCAGGTAGCCGTTCTTTTCCTTGTTGACGGGCAGGGCAAGCATGCGGATATCGTTGGCGAAGTCGACGAGATCGTCGAAGTAGCGCTTGTCGGTTTGGCTCTGGGCCATGACCTCGGTCATGTTGTTCTTCCAGATGGAGTTGGCAAAGTGCAGCGACAGGTACTTCTCGGGGCGGCCGGTGTACTTGGCAAAGGTGCTCGGCAGCAGCGTGGAGGAGTTCGTCACGATGACGGTCTTTTGCGGCAGGACCGGGGCGAGCTTCTTGTAGAAGTCGATCTTTGCCTGGGTGTCCTCGGCCATAGACTCGATGACCAGATCGGCGTCGGCCACGGCCTTGGCAAGATCGAGCTCCAGCTTGAGCGTGGAGTAGGCACGCTCAACGGCGGCGAGTGCCGCCTCCTTGTCGAAGGGCTGGCCGCTATCGGCGATACCGGCACACCACTCGCCCGTGCCGTCCGCCATGCCCTCGATAGCAGCGATGTACTCCTCGCGCACATGATCGATCTTGGGCTGGGTGCGGCCGATGCTGCCCTCGCTGCGCAGCCAAATCGTTACATCAAAGCCGCAGTAGGCAGCCTGAAAGGCAATCTGGCTTCCTAACACGCCGCCGCCGGCAACACAAACGGTCTTGTAGCTCATGGAACGGTCCTCTCTTACGTAATTCCATAGATGTGTATTTATTCAACCGTAAGGATGACGCGCGATGGGGGTGGGTTCTATAAACGGACGGTATTTTGCCGCGAACGGCTACACCTGTTCATTATTTCAAGGCTCCGAGGGCGATTTTTGGTGCCGCAGAAACGTCGTTTTCGGAAGTATGCGGCAAATTCCAGAACTCTCGAGCACACCCCGGTTTTTCGCCAATAAAACCGCAGGTATAGAGCTCGGGCATACCCGGTGTGCTCGGCCTATTCAGATTTTGCCGCATACTTCCGAAATCTAAGTTCGCAAGGGATGATAGCTAGGGCGTTTACGCAACATATGTCCAACAAAAACGGGTGGTAACCGGTACGGCCACCACCCGCTTGCCTCATATCTAGCCCTAAGCAAGCCAGTTACTTCTTAATGCTGCGTCCCAAGCGCTCAGCGACCGATGCAACGGCTTCCTCGCTGGCCGGCCCGCAGCTCACGCAGCCATCATGGGCACGCATCTGGCCGGTGACCTCGTCCATCGCGAGCGGCGCCACCTTCTCGAGTTTAAAGCCCTTGCCGGCGCGCATGTTCTCCTTGGCCACGCTGATCATGAGCTTAATGCGGTTGAGCTGGTTGACCTCGGATGCACCGGGGTCGTAGTCCACCGCGACGATATTGCTCTCGGGGTGCTGACGGCGCAGCTCCTTGATCACGGCCTTGCCCACCACGTGGTTGGGCAGGCACGCGAAGGGCTGCGTACAGATGATGTTAGGCGCACCGTGATCGATCAGGTCGAGCATCTCGGCCGTGAGCAGCCAGCCCTCGCCCATGTTGTTGCACACCGAAAGCACCGTGCGGGCCTTGTCGGCCATGGTGCCGATGCGCTCGGGCGCCTCAAAGCGGCGGGACTTTTCGAGCATCTCCTCCACCGGCGTACGCATCCAGTCCACGAGCTTAATAAGCGCCTGCATACCAGCGCGCGTAGTGGCAGAGCTACCCAGCTCGTCCTTCTGCAGCTCGGCGTTGCTCATGGAGTACAGGAAGAAGTCGAGCAGACCCGGCACCACGGCCTCGCAGCCCTCGCGCTCGATCACGTCGACCACATGGTTGTTAGCCGTGGGGTGGAACTTGACCAAGATCTCGCCGACCACGCCCACGCGCGGCTTGGTGCCCTCGCCCACAAGCGGCATGGTGTCGAACGCGTGGATGGCCTCGCGGCACAGCTTGGTGTAGTTGTGGCGGTTGAACTTGGGCGCCAGCTTGCGGGCGCGCGCCATGTACTCCTCGTAGAGCGCGTTGGCGGCACCGGGCGTGGCCTCGTACGGACGGCAGCGATAGAGCATCTGCATCATGACGTCACCAAAGAGCACCGCGTACACGGCCTGCTTAAGCAGCGCCGGCGTAATCTTAAAGCCGGGGTTGTCCTCGCCGAGCGCCACGGCCGAAAGCGAGATCACCGGGATCTCGGGGTGGCCGCTCTCGCGCAGAGCCTTGCGGATGAGCGCGATGTAGTTGGTGGCACGGCAGCCGCCGCCGGTTTGGCTGATAACCACGGCCGTCTTGGACAGATCGTACCGACCGCTCTCGATGGCCTCCATAATCTGACCCGTTACCAGGATCGACGGATAGCAAATGTCATTGTTCACATAGCGCAGGCCAGCCTCGACGGCGTCGTGATCGGTTGAGGGCAGCAGCTCCAAGTTGTAGCCGGCACCGCGGAACACCTCTTTGACCAGGTCAAAGTGGATCGGCGCCATCTGCGGGCACAGGATGGTATAGCCCTCGTCACGCATCTGCTCGGTAAAGGGCACCTTGGGCCATGCGGTCGAGGCGCTCTCACGCTGCGCCTCGAACGTGTACTTGCGGCTCGCGAACGCGGGGGCATCCTTGGAGGGAGCCACCGGCGCGGCATCGCCCTGCTCGTAGGCCTCGCCCGCGGCCGTGGCCTCGGCCAAGCGCTCGGCCTCCTGGTCCTTGAGCGCTGCCATGAGCGAGCGGATGCGGATGCGCGCGGCGCCCAGGTTGGACACCTCGTCGATCTTGAGCACGGTGTAGATCTTGCCGCTGGCCTCCAGAATCTCCTGCACCTGGTCGGTAGTCAGGGCATCGAGACCGCAGCCGAAAGAGTTGAGCTGGATCAGGTCCAGGTCGTTGCGCATCGTCACAAAACGGGCGACGGCGTACAGGCGGCTGTGGTACATCCACTGGTCGACGACGCGAATAGGGCGCTCGGGCTTCACGAGATGCGCGAGCGAATCCTCGGTAAAGACCGCAAAGCCAAAGCTCGAGATAAGCTCGGGCAGGGCGTGGTTGATCTCGGGGTCGTTATGGTAGGGGCGGCCGGCGAGTACGATGCCGTGGCCGCCGTGGTCCTCGACCCACTTAAGAGCTTCCTCGCCCATGGTCTGGATATCCTCGTGGAAACGCGCATCGGCCTCAAAGGCAGCGTTGACAGCGGCATCGACCTCGGAGCGCGTGATCTTGGGACCGCGCACGCGACCGCGACCGGCTTGCGCATCGGCCACGCGATCAACGGCGAGCACCTGGTACAGGCGGCGCTTGAGCTCGGTCTTATCGTGATAGGGCACAAACGGATACAGGAACTCGATGTTCTGCTCGCGAATCTCATCGATATTGAGTGCCAGCGCCGTGGGATAGCTCATGACGATGGGGCAGTTGTAGCAGTTGCCAGCCGTCGGGTCCTCCTTGCGCTCCCAGCGCACGCACGGCATCCAAATGAAGTCGACATCGCGGTCGATAAGGTTCATCACATGGCCGTGGCTCATCTTGGCCGGATAACACACGCTCTCGGACGGCATGGACTCGATGCCCGCCTGGTAGGTCTTCTTGCTCGACTGGTCGGACAGCTGCACGCTAAAGCCCAAGCGCGTAAAGAACGCATGCCAGAAGGGGTAGTTCTCGTACATGTTGAGCGCGCGCGGGATGCCGACGGTACCACGCGGGGCCTCGTCGGGGCTCAGCACCTCGCGGTCAAAGAGCAGCTCGTTTTTCTTTTTGAAGAGGTTGGGGGCCTCGGTCTTTTGCTTTTTGTGGCCGGCGCCCTTCTCGCAGCGGTTGCCGGTAATGAAGCGCCTGCCGCCGCCAAAGTCGTTGACGGTGAGTTGGCAGTTGTTGGAGCAGCGACCGCAGCGGACATGCTTTTGCGTCACGGTAAGGTGCGCGATGTCCTCAGCCGAAAGGATGGTCGAGGTGCCATCGGCACCGGCGCGATCGCGGGCGAGCAGGGCCGCACCATAGGCGCCCATGCAGCCGGCGATGTCGGGACGCACGGCATGAACGCCGGTGAGCTGCTCAAACGCGCGCAGCGTGGCATCGGACATAAAGGTGCCGCCCTGAACGATCACCTGGCTGCCGATCTCCTTGGGGTCGCGCAGCTTAATGACCTTGAACAAGGCGTTCTTGATGACGGAATAGGACAGGCCGGCCGCAATGTCGCCCACCGTGGCGCCTTCCTTTTGCGCCTGCTTGACGCGCGAGTTCATAAAGACCGTGCAGCGACTGCCCAGGTCGACCGGGGCCTTGGCATGGATGGCGGCGTCGGCGAACGCGCGCACGTCCATGTTCATAGAGACGGCGAAGCTCTCGATAAAGCTACCGCAACCCGACGAGCAGGCCTCGTTGAGCATGATGTGCTCGATAACGCCGTCCTTGACGCGCAGGCACTTCATGTCCTGGCCGCCAATGTCCAGAATAAACTCGACGCCGGGCAGGAATGCCTTGGCGCCGCGCAGGTGCGCGACGGTCTCGATCTCGCCGGAATCGGCCTTGAGGGCCTCGATGAGCAGTGCCTCGCCATAGCCCGTGGTGGTCACGTGGCCGATGGTGCAGCCTGCAGGGATATGGTTGTAGAAATCGGCCATGATGACCTTGGCCGTGCCCAGGATGTCACCGTTGTTGTTACCGTACCAGGTGTGCAACAGCTGGCCGTCCTCGCCCACGAGCGCGGCCTTCATGGTGGTGGAACCGGCGTCGATGCCGATGAACACGCGGCCGGTGTAGCCGTCGAGTTTGCCCTTGGGGACGACTTCCTGGTCGTGGCGGGTTTTGAACTCGGCAAAGTCCTCGTCAGTGGCAAAGAGCGGATCCAGACGCTCGACCTCGGCACCCTGCGTGTCACCCAGGGCATCGATGGCCTCGATGAGCTGCGGGAACGTGCTGAGCTTGTTGGACTCGTGCGCCATGGCGGCGCCGCTCGCCACAAACAAGTGAGCGTTTTGGGGCACGATACGGTGCTCCTCGTCCAGATTGAGCGTGAGGTAGAAGCGGTGGCGCAGCTCGGAGAGATACTGCAGCGGGCCGCCCAGGAAGGCGACGTTGCCGCGGATGGGACGGCCGCACGCCAGGCCCGAGATGGTCTGGGTCACGACAGCCTGGAAGATGGAGGCGGCCACGTCCTCGGGGCGGGCGCCCTCGTTGAGCAGCGGCTGGACGTCGGTCTTGGCAAAGACGCCGCAGCGGCTGGCGATGGGATAGATGGTGGTGGCGTTGGCCGCGAGCTCGTTGAGGCCGCTGGCGTCGGTGTGCAGCAGAGTGGCCATCTGGTCGATGAACGCGCCCGTGCCGCCGGCACAGGTGCCGTTCATGCGCTGCTCGATGCCATTGTCGAAGTAGATGATCTTGGCGTCCTCGCCACCCAGCTCGATGGCGACATCGGTGGCCGGGATAAGGGTCTCGACGGCGCGTTTGCTGGCGATAACCTCCTGGACAAACTCCAGGTCGAGCCACTGGGACAGCAGCAGGCCGCCCGAGCCGGTAATGGCGCAGGTCATCTGGGCCGTCGGCAGCACGGTCGCAGCGCCCTCGAACAGGTCGCGGGCACAGGCGCGAACGTCGGTGTGGTGGCGCTGGTACTTAGCGTAGACGATCTGGTTGTCGTCGTTGAGCACGGCGAGCTTGACGGTGGTGGAGCCCACGTCGATGCCCAGGTGCAGGTTGCCGCGGGCGTTCTCGGGGTTGAAGATCGCGCCTTCGGGGGCGTGGACGGCGGCTACGGGCTCAGCGGCGGTGGCGGGCTCGCTAGCGACGGACGTCTCCCCTGCTGCGTTCTTGGCATCGGCGACTGCCTCGGCAACTTTCTCGGCAGCCGCGGTCGCGGCCTTCTGCGCGGCGTCCACCACGGCGGGCGCGGCCTCGCGTGCGGCAGCGACCATGCGGTCCTTGATGCCCTCGACGAGTTTGCTCATCTGTCTCTCCTCTTAGTTGTTGGACTCGACGGCTGCGGCGGTGTCGGCCGCGTCCTCGAGCTGCAAATTCAATAACTTCATGCCGTATTCCGGCACGTTGATATCGATGGGTTGGCCATACAGATCACCAGGGCGCACAAAAGCGAGCACCGTCATAATGCGCGCCATGGCCTCGGGCGATTCGGTGAGCCCACGCTCAAACCAGCGCTGAATCATGCCGACCTCGGCACTCACGACGTAGGTGACGTAGTAGTCAAAGAACGTGCCCAGCGCCAGGCCCAAAATGCCCGTCTGCGCACGCGGCACCACAGCCTCACGAGCGGTGTCGATGATCCTTTTAATGAAGGCCTGGTCGCCACCCGGACCCAGCAGCGCACCGATTAAGTCGCGGTTGGCCGCAAGATAACGCAGCAGATCAACCGAACCGGGCGCCGGCTCGAGCTCATCGATGTTGTGATAGAGATCAGGCAGCTGAGCTGCGGTGATGAGCTCAATGCGCTCACGGATCTCGGCCAGCAAGCCGTCCTCGATTTGATTGATAAAGTCAGGGATATCGCGGTAGTGCGAATAGAACGTGCGGCGCGTAAGGCCAGCGCGCTCGGTGAGCGACGCGACATTAATGCGCGAAAGGTCGCCGCTTTCGGCAAGCTCGCTGGCAAGTGCCTGGCGAAGGGCACGCTGCGAGCGAAGGGACCGGCGATCGCATTTCTCGAGCTGGGACAAGCGTCCTCCTTGTTACTCAACCTGTGCGCTATTGCACAGTGCGAGTATTATTGCACACCGTGTGCATCAACACGTAAAGGCAATATTTTGGATATGACAAAGGGACTGTCCCTTTGTCACATTATTCGATGACGGTGCGGGAGTTCTGCTTATGCATGGTGGCGAGCATGTGTTTGGGAACGGCGTGGACCATGCAGCTGCCGATAGTCGCGCTCGCGGCGGCCTTGGCCGCGTCACTGCCGTTTTTGGTCGCGTAGCTGTGGCGGAAACGCTTGAGCATGGCAATGTCGTTGCCGCCGTCGCCATAGACCGCGACCTCGTCCTCGGCAATACCGTAGTAGCCCGCCAGCCAAGCCACACTCTCGCCCTTGTTGCACGCCACGTCCGTGATCTCAAACATCACCGGATCAAACGGCGCGTTGACCACACGGTCCGAGCGCTCAGCCAAATATGCCTTAAGGTTGCACTCCAGCTCGGGCGAGGTCACGCGGCAGTTGATCTTGCAAACATCGTGGCGCAAGATGTCGCCGATCGACTGATCGAAATACTGCTCCTCGTGATAGCCGCCACGCGCGCGCATGCCGCGCATCACGATGCGCTTGATAGGGCTGTCCTTCTTAAAACCCGCCTGGTGCATCTCGAACGAACCGCTCGAGAACATGCCATCGGGCGTGGAGCAGTCGAAGCAAATGTCCGGGAACGCCTTGAGCAGCTCCTCGGTAATCTGCGGGTCGATGGTCCAGGTCTTGAGCACCTCGCCATGGCTGTCGCGCACGATTGATCCATTGGAGCAGCAGGCGTCAAGCGCCAGGCCCGTAAAGCCATGCTCGCCGATTGGCAACGTCGAGCGCCCGGTCGCGGGAACCACGTGGAGTCCCGCCTCAGTCAGCTCGCGAATAGCACGGCGGATGGTCCCATCCGCCTCGTGCAGGGCGTTCAGCAGCGTTCCGTCTAAGTCGCTCGCAAACATCTTGATCATGGGCATGCCTCTCCTTCGTCTGCACGATATTGTAGACGAGAACGGGCGCACCCCAAGAGAGGCACGCCCGTCGGGCGAAAGATTGTCCTACACCGCGGCGGGGCCGTGTTCGCCGGTGCGAATGCGGATAACCTCCTCGACCGGCTCGACCCAAATCTTGCCGTCTCCAACGGCACCGGTGCGAGCAGCGTTGCAGACGATGTCGACAATGCCATCGACGTGCTCATCGGCGCAGATAAGGGTGAACTGCACTTTAGGGATCGTGTTGACAAGCAGTTCGTTGCCGCGCACGTATTCCTTCCAGCCATGCTGTGCACCGCAGCCCTGAACCTGGTTGATAGTCATACCGCGAACATCAGCAGCAAACAGCGCGTCTTTAAGAACCTCAAGCTTCTCGGCACGAACAATCGCCGTAATCTTCTTCATAGTGAATTCCTCTCTTCAATAAAAGAAATTGATTGTCCTTCACATGGCACGGGTTTTCCAGGTGCCACAGACCAACCTTGTAGATCAGATAAGTGCAACTAACAGGTCTTAGCAGGTTTCCCAAGTGCCGCAGATCGGCCTGAAAGAGGAGTGCCGCGTACTTAAGGTACGCAAACGACGATTGAAGGCCGAGGTGCGGTGCTTGGGGAAGCTGCTAATCGAGTCCGGAGAACGAAGGGTAGGCGCTCTCGCCGTGCTGGCTCGCATCCAGGCCCAGCGCCTCGTCGGCCTCGTCCACGCGCAGGCTGCCATGGAACAGTGCCTTGACTACCGCCGCGATCACCAAGTCGAGCACCAGCACAATAACGACCGTCACCACAATGCCCAAAATCTGCGAGACGAGCAGCGACACGTCGCCCGTGTAGAACAGGCCACCCTTACCGGTCCACGAAAGCTCCGGCACGCAGAACAGGCCCGTGAGCACGCCGCCCAAGATGCCGCCGATACCGTGACAACCGAACGCGTCGAGCGCATCGTCGTAGCCAAACCTGGTCTTAAGATGGCTGATGGCCAGGTAGCAGACAGGCGATACGATCAGGCCCATAACCAGCGCTGCCCACGGCTCGACAAAGCCCGCGCCCGGCGTGACCACCACAAGGCCCGCAACCAGACCGGTGCTGGCACCCACCAGCGTGGGGCGACCGGTGTACACGCGCTCGACGGCAAGCCACGAGACCATGCCCGCCGCGCTGGCCGTCACGGTGTTGAGGATGGCGAGCGCCGCCACGGCGTCGGCCTTAAACTCGCTGCCGCCGTTAAAGCCAAACCAGCCAAACCAAAGCAGGCCGGCGCCCAGCGCCACAAACGGCACGTTATGCGGACGGTAGCTCACCATGCCAAAGCCGCGACGACGGCCGAGCATTAAGCAGAGAATCAGGCCCGTAAGACCGGACGAAATGTGCACTACGTCGCCGCCGGCAAAGTCGAGCGCGCCGATGATATCGCCGATAAAGGAGCCCTCGCCGCCCCAAACCATGTGGGCAAGCGGCGCATAGACCACGAGCAGCCAAATGCCCAGGAAGGCCATCATGACACCAAACTTAACGCGGCCGGCCAGGCTGCCCGTGACGATAGCAGCCGTGATCATGGCAAATGCCATCTGGAAGGCGATGTTGATGATTTGAGGGTAGACGGCACCGTCCGCAGCATCGCCCTCGGCCGCCTGCAGCACCTGGTTGAGCACCGGCAGACACAGCAGCTGGTCAAGGCCTCCAATAAACGGGCTGGAACCGTCGCCGCCGTAGGCCAGCGACCAGCCGGCAACAATCCACAGCACGCCAACCAGGCCAATGGCGCCAAAGCACATAAACATGGTGTTGATGACATTTTTGCGCCTGGACAGGCCACCATAGAAAAACGCCAGGCCCGGTGTCATTAAAAACACGAGCATGGTGCAGATGAGCATAAACGTTGTCGATCCCGTATCGTACATTCGCTCCCCCTTAGTCGCATGAACGTTGTCGGCGCCCATAATGCGGCCGAGGGGCAACTGGTGTAGACCAGATACGGCGTTGTTAAACGCTGCGTTGTCGAATGGAAACGGCATCGCAATCTTGGAAACGGCGCGGCAACGGACGCGAAACGAAGGGGAAACGCATAAATCAAGAGGCCATCTATGCCCGCATTTCAAATCAGCTATATGCAGAGGCAAGGCAGTCCCAAGGCAGACTCCGCATCAGATTCGACCGTGATTCCCCTAGGGGAAACACGGCTAGGAGCTCTTTAGCGTGTTTTCCCTAAGGGAATCACAGTCGGCGTCGGCAGTAGCGTGTTTTCCCTAGGGAGATCACACCTGGGCGGAGCAGGGTGACGCCCCCTTAAGGAAAACGAAGCTGACGACCATGTCAAAAAGCCATACCACGCAAAACAACCCTTAACAGCATCTCCTCCACTGCCCAACACTACATATGAGGAGCGACTTTTGGCACACCGAAACGCCTCAGTAGGTGTTCGAGATAACCGTTCTCGTACACGCGACTAAATTGCACCCTCATGACCGGAATGCCCAGAGCCGTAATGTGCGACTCTCGTTGACGCTCTGCAACCAAGCGCCTTTGCATCTCTTTTCCCAGGCCGTCCGCACCAACGTATTTGCCAAAACCATCGACCTCAATAATTAAGCGAAGCCCATTCGGCAACTCGTAGTACATATCGGCACGAATCGCACCGCCATCGATCGGGTCAACAAACTCGGCTTGCAACATGGTCGGAGGAAGGTAACCCAGCGCGATAATCAATCCGCGCACGATGGATTCGCCGCCGCTCTCCGAAGCGCCATCGGCATAGCGCGCTACCATCTCAGCGCACAAGGCCCCAGAGCGACATCGCGCCAGCGCTTCAACATAGTCGCGATACTTTTGGATATCAAGCTTACAGAACCGCAGGGCGCTATCAGCTATAGCCAGACCGTCTTCAAAAGAAGCAACAAGTGAGCAGTCGAGCACCGTCCGTTCTAGCGTCGTTCGTTTCACGGTGCCGTTTAGCTCGATCTCATTTAGAGGGCACTCATGCCGATGGATTCCCGTACCGCACCTACCATGCGAGCGCCCGCTAGCTACAAGATGAATTGTGTCCAGATATTTCTTCGAAACCCAAAGTCCATGGTCAAGCGCAGCAGAAAAGGAGCAGACGGCCTCGTCAGGGTGCTCGTCGAGAAACGTATTTTGAACATAGCGCCAACGAACGCGCGGACTCGTCTTGAGCGCATCCCACGTAGAGGCGCGCATGAACATCCCGCTAAACGGACGCACGGCCACCCCTGCCGCTACGGCGCGACGAAGTGCTTCGCGATCCGCCCTGGTTTTGGGCACTAGACAACGCTGCAAGCGCTCCGCCCCATCAAGCTGTTCTTCAATCCTTTGCCGTGCGCTGGTATTCCTCACGAAAGCCACCTCCCAATAGAGGCAGCATAACCAAAAGGCACCTTGCCAATCTCTTGCCATTAACTGACCAAAAGCTTGACGTACTGCTTGACGCCGCAGGTCAAAGACGTCATCCCGGCGCGCACCGCAACTACGTCGCTCGGTGAACGGTTGTCCTCGAGGTGCAGGCGGCAGTTTCCTTACCCTCTCTAGGCCCCTGGCATCAATGACGCCTCGTAGCCTCAGTTCAAACGTGATTCCCCTAGGGGAAACACGGCCAGGAGCTCTTTAGCGTGTTTTCCCTAAGGGAATCACAGCCGGCGGCGGCAGTAGCGTGTTTTCCCTAGGGGAATCACGATTGGGCAGAGTGATAAGGTGACTTTCCTAGGAAACACGCACTTGCAAGGCGCCTCTACGACTCCAGCTCTTAGCGCCGAAACAGCTCGCGGGCTCGGTCGCGGAGGTCGGTAGCTCGGATGATGCCTTCGTAGCGGTTGATGCGCAAGCGCGGAAAGGCATTGAAGAAGCGCAGGTCGCGACGGCTGAGCGACACACTCGGCACCGGACGGTTCGCGCGCCTGCCGGCACGGAGACGGGCGAGAGATGGATGGGGCACGTTCGGCGCGGCATCGGCCACGCGGCGGGCAGCGAGCGCCAGGCCGCGAGCACCATCCGAGATAAACGTCGGCATCGAGGCCTTCTCGCGCAGGGCATCGAGCGCCGCGTCGCCCAGCTCGGCCAGCCACGCGTTAACGGCACGACTGCGGATATGCGTCTGTGCCACCGAGTCAATCGTCGAATCGGGAATACGTTCGAGCATGGAGTCAGACGCATCGGCAAGCGACTCATTGATGCGGTCGGCAAGGTCGGCACGCACACGCTCCAGTTGATCGGACAGGCGGCGCCAACTGGCCAACGAGCACACTGCATCGACCATCATCGCGACCGCGACGATAAAGGCGGACAGCCGCACAATCAGCACCGGCAAATGGCCGAGCAAGCCCAACACCGCCGGTTCCACTACGCGGCAAATGCACAACGCACCCAAGCCAAACGCGCAGGCCCAGTACAGGCAGATACGCCCGTGCAGGTTAAACGGCAGGTGCGAATAGTCCCAAAAGCGAGCGCCTGTTGTCTTTTCCAATAGGAGGCCCACACCGTACTCAATTACGCTGCACACAAGCGCCGCGGCGACAAACTGGCTCGAGGCATCCGGAATTCCGCGCAGCAAAAGCCAGCAGGCTATGCCGCCCACACCATAGATAGGGCAACACGGCCCCAGCAAAAATCCGCTGTTGGCGAAGCGTCCTTGGTTGAGCATGGCGCATACTGTCGACTCCCATGCCCAACCGCAAAACCCGTAAAAGGCAAACGAGAGCACCAGTGCCGAGAGCGGGCAGGCGGCAAGCGTCGCGCCGCCAAACGCCATATCGATCGCGGTTTCCACCGTCTACCCTCTCCTCTTTTCGCTCGATTCTTTACTCACGCTGCCGTCCGTCTCGCCCTTGCGCGGCAGACGGCCGGCAACTGTCTCGCGCAGCGCGCACCATTTGTCTGCCAGGCACACAATCCATGCCTCACGACACGTCGGCGGCACCGGCACCAGTGGAAACATATGCCGCACGATAATATTCCGCTCGCGCGGCGTCAGCTCAAAATCTTCCTCGGCACGCGCCAGGGCAAAAAACGGGTGGCGAAAGCCATGCAGCCGATGGCTCGGGTCGGGGTCATGCCAATCGTAGAGAAAGTAATCGTGCAACAAGGCTCCGCGCAGCAGCGAGGCACGGTCGACCGAAATGCCAGCACGGCCCAAGCGCTCGGCAAAGGACAGGCTCGCCCGCGCAACCGAAGTTACATGTGCATAGACCGTCACGTCACCATGCTGGATAAACTCGTGCGTCAGGTCCAAGCGGCCTGCCTGGGCCAGCTGGCGGGCGGCATAGTCGACCTCGTGCGCGATTTTCTCGGCACGAACGGCATCGAACATGCTGCCTCCTTCCAGCGGCTCACGGCGGCAAGCCACGGCCCGCACGCATTGAATAAATCATCATCGAATGTATCAGTATGGCATCGGACAAAACGTTTTGCCCCGCCAGTTGGCGAATTACCGCGCCGCCGTCACATATCAAACGCCAAAATGTGCGAGACTGTTTTGTGCAATTGTGCCGGCCGAGGGAGCGCCGGCGCTCGATTCGCATGGAGTAACCCACAACGATGCTGCTTACGCAAACGACAACGCCCGAGGACGTTAAGGCTCTTAATCGCGCTGAACTCCCGCAGCTCTGCGATGAGATTCGCCACGCCATCCTCGAAAGCTCCGCCGCTGTCGGCGGACACGTTGCACCCAACCTGGGCGTCGTTGAGCTCACGGTCGCGCTCCATCGCGTGTTTAACTCCCCCACCGACAAGATTGTCTTTGACGTGTCGCACCAGACCTACGCCCACAAGGCGCTGACCGGGCGCGCGTACACCTATATCGACCCGGAGCGCTTTGGCGAGGCCTCTGGCTTTGCCAATCCCGACGAGTCCGAGCATGACCTGTTTGCCATGGGTCACACCTCGACCTCGGTGAGCTTGGGCTGCGGCCTTGCCCACGCGCGCGACCTGGCGGGTGACACGTATAACGTCATTACTGTTATTGGCGACGGCTCGCTTTCGGGCGGCCTGGCGTTTGAGGGCTTTAACAATGCCGCCGAGCTCGACAGCAACCTGATCATCATCGTCAACGATAACGACCAGTCCATTGCCGAAAACCACGGTGGCCTCTATCGCAATCTGGCCGAGCTGCGTGCCAGCAACGGCACCTGCGAGCGCAACGTTTTCCGCGCGCTGGGGCTCGACTATCGCTACCTGGCCGCCGGCAACGATGTCCAAGCGCTGGTCGATACGCTGCAGGAGCTGCGCGATATCGATCACCCCATCGTGCTGCACGTCTCGACCGCCAAGGGCAAGGGCTTTGAGCCGGCCCAGAGCGACCCCGAGCGCTGGCACCACGTGGGTCCGTTTGACATGGCGACCGGCCGCAAGCTCTGCCCGGGCCATCCAAGCGAGCCTGCGCCGCGCACCTATGCCGACATTACGGGCGAGGCGCTCAGCGCCGCCATCGAGCGCGATCCGCAGGTCGTGGGCATCACGGCCGCCACGCCCTACATCATGGGCTTTACACCCGAGCTTCGCGCTGCCGCCGGCAAACAGTTTGTTGACGTGGGCATTGCCGAGGAGCACGCCGTCACCTTTGCCACCGCGCTTGCGCGCTCGGGCGCCAAGCCAGTCTTTGGTGTGTACGGCACGTTTTTGCAGCGCGCCTACGACGAGCTGTGGCACGACCTGTGCCTCAACGACGCCCCCGCAACCATCCTGGTGTTTGGCGCATCGATCTTTGGCACCACATCCGAGACGCACCTTTCGTTCTTTGATATCTCCATGCTGGGCGGTCTTCCCAACATGCGCTACTTGGCGCCGGCCTGCATGGAGGAATATCTGTCCATGCTGAGCTGGTCGCTCGACCACCGCGAGCATCCCGCGGCGATCCGCGTACCGGGCATTGGCCTGGTAAGCCGCCCCGATCTGGCGCCCGCCGAAGACACCGACTACAGCGCCGTTCGCTACAACGTGGTGCGTCAGGGCCGCGACGTTGCCGTGCTCGCGCTTGGCGATTTCTTTGAGCTGGGTGAGCGCGTGGCAAACCGTCTGACTGCCGAGTACGGTATCGAGGCCACACTCGTCAACCCGCGCTTTGCAACCGAGCTCGACCGCGAGTTCCTCGACAGTCTTGCCGCCGAGCATCGCGTTGTTGTCACCCTCGAGGACGGCATCTTGGACGGCGGCTGGGGCGAGCGCGTGGCATGTTATCTAGCATGCACGCCGTTGCGCACGCGCACCTTCGGCATCGCCAAGGGCTTCCCCGACCGCTACGACCCCAACGAACTGCTCGCTCAGAACGGCATGACGGTCGAGAACATGGCCGCCGAAACCGCAAGGCTTCTCAACGAGTAAAAAACCTCCGCAAGGGAAGCACCCCTGCGGAGGTTTTTATTTTCGCGACTCAATTATCTCAATCTGTAACATCTAGGGCCCGAATTTCCGTCTAACTGTTACATATCTAGACAAGACGCCTTAGTCCCTAACCTTTGTCTCAATCTGTAACAGATAGAGACCTTTTGGCCATCCAGATGTTACATATCGAGACATTCGAATTCCCCTGAAGAGAAAATCTCAATCTGTAACAGTTACTCGGCAAAAACGGCTGCAGATGTTACAGATCGAGACAAAGCAGCAAGGCAACTAACGGTAGCTGTTCTTGAGAATTTTGACGACGTCGGGGTCGGTCAGCGTCACGGGGTCGTGGCTGAACAGGACGCCGTTGGTCGTCAGAGCGTTATGCGCGATGGCCGGCAGCTCTTCGACCGTAATCCCCCACTCGCTCATGGCGAGGTCTGCCACATGGCAAGCCTCCATCAGGCGCGTGAGCTCAATCACAAAATCGTGCGGATCATCCGCAGCGGCATTGCCCATCAGGCGCGCCATGTCGATATAGCGCTCGGGTGCGGCACCGTGATCGATCATCCACGTGTGATAGGCACGGGCAATCATAATGAGGCCGGCGCCGTGCGGCAGGTCGTGATGATGCGCGCTCATGCCATGTTCAAGACCATGCGAGCCCGTGGTGCCCGAGGCATCCATGGCGTAACCGCCGAGCGTGTTGGCAAACGCAAGGCTCGAGCGCGCCTCCAGGTCATCGCCATTATTGACGCACGTAGGCAGCGCCGCGGCGGCACGGCGAATGCCTTCGCGGCAAACCATGTTACCCATGGGCGTGTTGGTATTTGAGATGTAGCACTCAACACAATGGAACAGGGCGTCGAATCCCTGATAGGCGGTCAGACGTGCCGGAACGCTCACCATGAGCTCGGGATCAACGATCGAAAGCACCGGGAACAGGCGCGGATCGCCCAGACGAAGCTTCTCATCATTTTCTTCGCAGGACAGAACACCGCCTGCATCGACCTCGGAGCCGGTACCCGCCGTGGTGGTCACGCAAACAAGCGGCAGCGGATCGTTGGGGATCGGCAGGCCGAGCGCAGTGCCGCCATTCACAAAGTCCCAGATGTCACCGGGGCACTCGTTGCCCTCGGTATCGGCATGCGGGTTGGTCGCCACCGCGCAGATGCCCTTGCTGCCGTCCATGACCGAGCCGCCGCCGAGCGCCAGGACAAAGTCGCAGCCATGGGTACGCGCCACCCAGCCACCCGCGTTGACGGTATCGCGCAGCGGATTAGGCTCAATGCGATCGAACAGCTCGTGCGCCACGCCGGCGCGTTCGAGCTCAGCCTCCACGCGCCTTAAGTATCCAAAGCGCTTGACCGAGTTGCCGCCGGTCGTAACGATGAGCGCTTTGGTGCCGGGCAGCTTCTGCGCACCCAATTCGCTCAACTTGCCCGCACCAAACAACACCTTGGTCGGTGCGAAAAACGAATAACCGTTCATACGCGATCTCCTTACTTATATATGCGTCGCGTTGCCGCCATTATAGCGACCGCTGCGAGCGATCATGCCGTCGGCAAAACGCTATCTCAGCCGTAATAATCGACGTTTCCCCAGATAAAACCTACTAAAATAAACCTGTCCCTTTTTAGTAGGTACAATAACCCATAAGGTAAGTATGTTTCTGAGTTATTTCGTGTTGACCTATTTGAGCGGGATAGGGTATAACTCTACTCAACCGCTAGGGATTTTATTGAGAAAGGTGTTCTCCCATGAGCAAGAACCTCTCCCAGCAGGTCGTTCTCGACCGCCGCGGCTTCGTTGCCGCCACCTTCGCAACCGTCGCCGGCCTTGGTCTTGCCGGCTGCTCTGACACCAGCGCCGAGGCCGACAAGGGTTCCGCCGCCGGCTCTTCCAAGGGCTCCGAGGATACCGAAGTTTCCGCCACGCTCGACGCTAAGGCATTCGACAAGCTCGTCGACAACGGCCCCAAGGCCGATGACGACGCCATCGCCGCCAGCACCTGGGCCACGGCCGTCAAGGACGCCGGCGTCTTTAAGATCGGTGGCGTTCAGACCTCCACGCTCTTCTCCCTCCTCAACGAGAAAGACGGTCAGACCCGTGGCTTTGACGCCGGCATCGCACAGCTCCTGTCCAACTACATTCTGGGCGAGAACAAGGTCGAGATCACCCAGGTGACCTCGGACACGCGCGAGTCCGTCCTGCAGAACGGCCAGGTCGACGCTGTCTTCGCCACCTACACCATCACTGACGAGCGCAAGGAGCTCGTCTCCTTTGCCGGTCCCTACTACTACACCCAGCAGGCTATCCTAGTGCTCGCCGACAACGACGACATCAAGAGCGTCGACGACCTGGCCGATAAGAACGTCGCCGTCCAGTCCGGCTCCAACGGCCCCGCCATTCTGGAGGAGTTCGCCCCCAAGGCCAGCCAGCAGGAGTTCAAGACCGACGAGGAGGCCCGCCAGGCACTCCAGCAGGGCCGTGTTGACGCCTACGTCATCGATAACAACATGCAGCAGAGCGCCCTGGTCCGCGAGCCCGGTAAGTACAAGATCGCCGGCAAGCCCTTCGGCAGCAAGGAGCCCTATGGCATTGGCCTGCCGCTCGATTCCGACGGCGTCGCCTTTGTCAACGACTTCCTTAAGAAGATCGAGGACGATGGCACCTGGACTGAGCTGTGGCAGATCTGCATCGGCGACCGTACGGGCGACACTAATGTTCCCGAGCTGCCCGAGATCGGCGCCTAGGCAGCGAGCCTGGTAACGGCCGCAACGAAACCATATGGAAACGCACGATGCGCTTTATTGCGGTAAACTGTTTCCTCACAGAGTTGTCGGGGCTTCCGTACACACGGGAGCCCCTTTCCTTATCGGCGGGAGGTCCGCATGAGTCTCTCCGAACTCTGGTCGCTCTATGGCCAGAACTATATCGACGCGCTGCTAGCAACCTGGGGCATGACGCTTGAGTCGTTTGCCATCGCCATGGTGCTGGCCGTCGCCGTCACCGTGATGCGCGTGTCGCCGCTCAAGCCGCTGCGCGTCTTTGGCGACCTGTATGTCCAGGTCTTCCGTAACATCCCCGGCATCGCACTGCTCATCATCGTCG
Organism: Collinsella sp.; assembly: GCA_048323995.1. Lineage (GTDB taxonomy): Bacteria > Actinomycetota > Coriobacteriia > Coriobacteriales > Coriobacteriaceae > Collinsella. The sequence goes on from DBFELT010000006.1 coordinate 135,225, forward strand.
TCTATGCGCTGCCGCCGCTCAAGGTCGTCCTGCCCTACCGCACCTGCGTTATCGTCGCCACGGTCCTTTTGGGCTCGGCCTTTGGCTCCGAGAACTTTATGAGCGGCATCAACACCGTCGGCGTCGGTCAGGTGGAAGCCGCCCGCTCGCTGGGGATGAGCTTCAGCCGTATCCTCGCCAAGATCGTGATTCCGCAGGCGCTGCGCTCGAGCGTGCTGCCCATGACCAACCTCTTTATCGCTGTCATGCTCACCACCGCGCTCGGCAGCCAGGTGCCGTTGCAACCGCAAGAGCTCACCGGCGTGGTGAGCTACATCAACACGCGCTCGCTCGGCGGCGTCGCCGCGTTCTTTATCTCGGCGCTCGGCTACCTGGGCACGGCCTTTGTGGTGAGCCACATTGGCAACTACATTGATAAGAAGGTGAGGATCCTCCGATGAGCAAGCACTCCACCTCCGCGCTCACCATGCGCGATGCGCTCTACGAGGCTCCCGGCCCCAAAATGCGCGCCAAGATTCGCATCGGCACCGCCATCTCGCTTGTTGCCGTCGCCGTGCTCTTCGCCCTCGTGTTGCAGCGCTTTTATGTGACCGGCCAGCTTTCGGTCCACTATTGGTATTTCTTTACGCACCTCACCACCTGGAAGTTCCTGCTTGCCGGCTTTGAGGGCACCGTTAAAGTCGCACTCACCGCCGGCGCCATCGCGCTGGTGCTGGGCTTAGCCCTTATGCTCGGCCGTACCAGCGACATTAAGCCGCTGCAGCTGGTCTGCCGCGTGCTCACCGATTTCTTCCGCGGTGTGCCGAGCCTGCTGTTCATCTACTTCTTCTTTTTGGTGCTGCCCCAGTACAAGATCGCGCTGCCGTCGTTTTGGATGCTCACGCTTCCCGTCGCGCTCGCCGCAGCCGGCGTACTGGCCGAGATTTTCCGCGCCGGCGTCAATGCCGTGCCGCGCGGTCAGGTCGAGGCAGCCCAGGCGCTCGGTCTCTCCAAGGCCAAAATCACCTTTAAAATCGTGCTGCCACAGGCGATTCGCTTTATTATTCCGTCGTTGATTTCTCAGCTCGTAGTCGTGGTCAAGGACACCACCGTCGCCTACGTGGTGAGCTACCCCGACCTCATGCAAAACGCCCGCGTGCTCATTACCAACTACGACGCCCTCGTGTCGGTCTACCTGGTTATCGCGGTCATCTACATCCTCATCAACGTCGCGATCAACAAGGCCGCTGTCTATGTTTCGCACAAGACCGGCGCGACCATCATCCGCTAACGCTTTGCCATTTCGAGTCATAAGGAGCCGAGCACCATGGCACAGAGCACCTCTTCCACCGGCAATCAGCCGCTGATCGAGCTCAGACACGTCGATAAGCACTATGGCGATCTGCACGTCCTCAACGACATCAATCTCTCGGTCAACCGCGGCGAGGTCGTCGTGGTGATTGGCCCCTCGGGTTCGGGCAAGTCGACCATGTGCCGCACCATCAACCGCCTGGAGACCATCGACTCGGGCGAAATCCTCATCGAGGGTCAGCCCCTGCCGCAGGAAGGCAAGGACCTTGCCCGCATGCGCGCCGAGCTAGGCATGGTGTTTCAGCAGTTCAACCTGTTCGCACATATGACCGTACTGCAGAACGTCATGCTGGGACCGGTCGACGTGCTGGGCGTGTCCAAGGAGGAAGCTCGTGAGCGCGCCATGGACCTGCTGGGCCGCGTGGGCGTTGCCGAGCAGGCCGATAAGGTGCCCGCGCAGCTCTCGGGCGGCCAGCAACAGCGCGTGGCCATCGCCCGTTCACTCGCCATGCAGCCCAAGGCCATGCTCTTTGACGAGCCCACAAGTGCCCTTGACCCCGAGATGATCAACGAGGTGCTCGAGGTCATGGTGCGCTTGGCCCAGCAGGGCATGACGATGATCGTCATCACGCACGAGATGAACTTTGCCCGCCGCGTGGCCGACCGCGTCGTGTTTATGGCCGACGGCCAGATCGTGGAAACCGGCACGCCCGACGAGTTCTTCGACCACCCCCAGACCAAGCGCGCCCAGGACTTCCTCAACTCCATTAAGGGCCACTAGCCCAATTGCCACGCGGGCAAATTCATCACCAGCGTTTGTCCCGCGCCACCCCTGTGCCATGTCCACCCGGATTCGAAAGCCGCACCCATGATCGGAACCCGCACCTCATCGTCCTATACTCCGCACGTCAACGTCGATCCCGCCGACCGCCCGCTTATCCTGATAGCACCACGCTGGGAAGAAGCGAAGCCCTATTTGAGCGAGACGCTCTCACCCAACGAGGAGATTGCAAGCGTCTTTGTCGACGCCATTCTTGCCGCCGGCGGCCTGCCGCTGCAGATGTCCATTACCGAAGACGTCAACGTTATCCGTCATTACGTGGAAATCGCTGACGGTATCGCCATTCCCGGCGGCCCCGATGTCAATCCCAAACGCTGGGGCGACGAGCGTCCTTACGACCCCACGCTGTGCTGCGAGATTCGCGACCGTTTTGAGTTTAAGCTGGTTAACGAGGTGCTTCGCGCCAAGAAGCCGCTCTTTACCACCTGCCGAGGCACGCAGCTGCTCAATGTCGCCACCGGCGGCACCCTGTGCATGGACGTGCCGAGCCTGGGTGCGCGCGAGGGCCGCACGCAGTGGCGCCATACCCACGTGCTCAACGATCCCGTGCACCCCGTCGAGGTCGTGCCGGGCTCGCTGCTGGAGCGCGCGGTTGGCGGGCACAGGCTGATCCAGACCAACTCGGCACATCACTGCTGCGTCGACCGCCTGGGTAAAAGCACGCGCTTGGTCGCCAAGGCAACCGACGGCGTTCCCGAGTGCATCGAAGTCGAAGGCCAGCCTTTCTGCCTGGGCGTGCAATGGCACCCTGAGTACACGTGGAAGACGCTCGAGACCGACTTTAATCTGTGGAAGTCGTTTGTCGAGGCGGCGGCCAAGGTAAAGCAGACACGCTAGCTCGCGAACCGCATAACAGACAAGGGTGCCCCGCCGGCCACATGGTCCGACGGGGCACCCTTTTGCCTATATGCGGCAGGCACACAGCCCAAGGCTCGCAAGCTCTTATTCAGCCGCTTCGCGCAGGGCCGACATCGTAGCCGCATATTGCTGCTGCAGTGCATGCATTCCCTCGCGTGCACCGTCAACGGCATCGGCGCCGCGCAGCGCATCGGTCACCACAACCGCCGGCTCGTACAGATTATCGAATCCCAGGTTCTGGCTCACGCCCTTGAGCGTATGCACTGCCATAAACGCACCTTCAGCGTCTCCCGCCGCCATGGCAGCCTCCAGCTTGTCCATGCTCTCGTCATCCAAAAACTTGAGGGCAAAGCGGGCAAGCATTTCCTCGCCCATCAGCCGAGCGCACGCGTCATCATAATTAGCGCCGATCTTCTCATACGCCTCACGCATGGAAATCATGGGTTAAAAACTCCTTTGGTCAAACTAAATCGTGGGAAACGCGACGACGTCAGCGGGGCGTGCCAACGTCTCGGCAATTTGGTCCTGCACCTCGAGCAGGCAATCGAGCAGCAACGGGTTAAAGGTACCGCACTTACCGTCCAGGATCATCTGGATAGCCTCCTCGTGCGGGATGGCATCCTTGTACACGCGCACGCTCGTCAGCGCATCGTACACGTCGGCCACCGAAACCACCTGTGCGGCAATGGGAATTTCGTCGCCCTTAAGGCCATCGGGATAACCCTTGCCGCCCCAGCGCTCGTGATGCCAACGCGCAATCTGGTACGCATATTCCATAAGCGCATTGCCGGCGTGATGGCTACCCAGCTCAAGCAACATGTCGGCGCCGATCGTGGTATGCGTCTTCATAATCTCGAACTCCTCGGGCGTAAGGCGTCCGGGTTTGTTGAGAATCGCATCGTCAATCGACATCTTGCCGATATCGTGCAGCGCCGAAGCCAGGGCAATCGTGGAGCGCTCCTCATTGTCGAGGGAGATCGCGCCGCTACGCTGGACCAGACAGCCGAGCAGCAGCTCGGTCAGCTTTTCGATGTTCGTAACGTGCCTGCCGCTCTCGCCGTTGCGAAGCTCCATGACGCCGGCCATGATGTCGATGAGCATGCGACTGTTCTTGACGCGCTCGTTGTACTGCTGGGACAGCAGGTTCGTCAGGCGGCGCTGTTTGGCGTATAGGCGGATGGTGTTGCTTACACGGCGGCGCACGACACGGGAGTCAAACGGGCGGTTGATATAGTCCGAGGCGCCCAGCTCGTACGCGCGCAGAACCGTATCATCGGAATCTTCGCTCGAAATCATGATGACAGGCAGATTATCGATACCCGATCGGCGCGACAGATCGGCCAGCACCTCAAAGCCACTTATGCCCGGCATGACAATGTCCAGCAGCACGAGCGATAACTCATCGCCATAGCGGTCGACCATGTCGAGCGCCGTACGACCGTTGTCGGCCTCGAGGATGCAATACTCGTCCTTGAGCATCTCGTTGAGAATGGCTCGGTTCATCTCGGAGTCATCGGCGATAAGCACCAAAGGCTTTTCGCTTTGGAAGGCCTCGATGGAATCGGCATCGGTCACGACCGTACCGGCTTTTGCCTTAGCGCGGCTCAGTAACTGGACAGCACGGCCAACGCCCTCATCGACCGTCTCGCCATGAATGCGAACGCCACCAACACATGCCGTCAAGCTCACGTACTCATGGCCCGGAATAATCGTGGAATGAACGGCTTCGGATACCTGATGCAGGCGACGGGCGAAGTCATCGGAGGGAATATTGGGCATGACGACCACAAACTTGTCGCAGCCATAGCGCACAAGCTCGTCAGTCGAACGAATTCCGCTGCGTATGGCTGTCGCCACAGCACCGAGCGCAAGGTCGCCGGCATGACGGCCACACATATCGTTGAAGGCCCTAAAATCATCAAGGTCAATCATCGCAACGCCGGCATTCATGCGGGCGCTTCGGAGCTTTTCCTCGTAATATCGGCGATTGCGCACGCTCGTCAGCACGTCGGTGTAGACAAGGTCCTCTTCTGCGGCCTCTTGCTCATCGATCGGACGCACCATCAGCAGGACGTGAGGCTCGCCCTCGACCTTCAGAGGGCGCAGATGGGCGCGGTACTCAACGCCATCGTTGAGCAGTTGCTCCGACACCTCATCGGAATCTGTCAAGGCCTCAAGACTTGAATGACGCAGGCAAGGACACCGATTGCCGGCGAGTAGGCAGTTAGGCTCGTTCTTAATCTGATCGGCCGACAGCAAACGCACCACGGGGTAGGTCTTCGCGACACGGGCGACCTCGGCGGCAGCCTCCTCGTCGGTTAGATTGACCTCGTGATTATTGAGCATATGGGGCCCTTTCGATAGTTTCGCATGAAGCGGTGGGTTCCAAATGTTACAAGGGTAACACCTTGTCGATGCAGGTAAGCACGTGAATCCTGTTACATTTTTATGAGTTGGCAGACGGCACGATTGAAGCCGCAGACGTGAGGTTTTGAGCACAGTTGTTAACACGGCCGAAACGATTGCAGGTGAAGGCCGCTTTGACTATTGCGGGTGTTAGAGCCCCAGGATGCCGCAGACAGCCCGGGCAGCCGCTGCCGGGCGATCGCGCAGGCCGTTGTGCGCGCCGGGAACCATTACGAGTGGACAGTCCAAAAGCTCAGCCGCTATCCTCGTGCCCGCCTCGCGAGGCGTGCCGATCGAAAGCTCGCCCAAAAGCACGGCGTCCACCGTTCTTGACGCGCGGACGCTATCCCAATCGGGAACGCAGGTCATAGTAATCCCGTATTCGTTTGCCATGAAACTGCGGCCGTTGCGTAGGGCATGTTTGGCTTCCGCCTCGGTTAACTTGGGGGCCTCAGGGTCCGAATCGCCGATGGCGCCAAGGAAGGCCCGCAATGCTCTGGAGACCTTTCCCGCGGCGATCATCTCGAGCAAAACCGGGGCCGCGCCCAGACCGGCGCCCTCGTTTGTCACGGCGGGTTCGTGCAAGATCGCACGCGAGATTATGGCGGGGTTTGCACGGAGAAGCTCCAGCGTCACCAGCGTACCGGCACTGTGCGCGAGCACGTTTGCCGGAGCGCCAATATGCTCAATAACGGCCTGCAGGTCGGCGGCCTGGACGGCGAGGTCGTAGCGTCCATCTGCAGCGTCGCCGCTCTCGCCGCAACCGCGGCGGTCGTAAGCAATGACGCGATAGTCGCAGGCGAGCTCGCGGGCGATGCCGTCAAAAAAGACACCGTCGACGCACGCACCGTGCACGCACACCAAGGCGGGTGTATCGGACGATACATCCGGGCTGGCATACTCGCGGCAGGCGATCGTGGTGCCCGCATTCTCGACTGTAAAATCCATACTGTGTTCCCATCATCAATGCCCATCCAGACGCAGGCCAGCAGGGCCGGACAGGTCCTCATCGTCTTGCGCTTTGTTAACAGATTAACTGTACCTGACTCGAAACCTTTCATGACACGGCATCGAAAGCAGAGTAAAAAATCGAAACCTGTAAAGCACAAGCCCAAACCACGCATTAGCGGCGATGCTATGCTTAAGCTCAACTGTCCCAAGGAGCATATGCCTATGTCTACGTTTTTAAATGCCAGCCCCATCTTTGGGCCCGTCCGCAGCCGCCGTCTGGGCCTTTCGCTCGGTGTCAACATGATGCCGGCGAGCGGCAAGATCTGCACGTTCGACTGCATCTACTGCGAGAACGGTCTCAACGCCGAGCGCCCCTGCCACGAGCCCTATAACACGGCTGCCGTGGTGCTCGATGCACTCGAGGCCAAGCTGCACGAGATGGCAATCGAGGGTGAGCTGCCCGATGTAATCACGTTTGCCGGCAACGGCGAGCCCACCGCCGCGCCGGAGTTTCCGCAGGCCATCGCCGGTGCCGTCGCGCTTCGCGACCAGCTGGCCCCAAACACCAAGATTGCCGTGCTTTCCAACGGCACGCGCGCCGACCGTCCCCAGGTGCACGATGCGCTCATGATGGTCGACGACAACATCCTCAAGCTCGATACGGTCGACCCGGCATTTATCCAGCTGCTCGACCAGCCCGTTGGCCCCTACGATGTAGAGCACCAGATCGAGACGTTCGCGAGCTTTAACGGCCACGTCATCATCCAGACGATCTTTTTGACCGGCGAGTATCAGGGCAAGCTCATCGACAACACTGGCGAGGAATACGTTGCCCCCTGGCTCGCGGCGCTCGAGCGCATTCGTCCGCAGGAGGCGACCATCTACACGGTGGCGCGCGAAACACCGGTCGCCGGCCTTGCCAAAGCAGCACCCGACGTCCTCGACGCCATTGCCGCGCGCGTGCGCGCCCTCGACATCCCCTGCCAGGTGAGCTACTAACAAAACCACGCAGCAGCTAGTGTCAGCCATCCCGCCCCATCAGTTGCGGTGATATAGTTCCTATTTGTGCTGTTAAACCGCTTAAATCAGAACTATATCACCGCAACTTTTATGGACGCGTGGGTGGGCTATACTAGCTGCGGATGAAAGGAAGTTAGCCATGTATGACAAAGGACCCGTGCCTGGCCGCAACGACGCTTGCTGGTGCGGCAGCGGCAAGAAGTACAAGAAATGCCACAGCGCCTTCGACGAGCGCCTCGAGCGCCTGTGGGAGGAGGGCTGGGAGGTTCTGCCCCGTACGCTCTACAAGACGCCCGCCGATATCGAGGGCATCAAGCGCTCGGCCGCCATCAACGTGGGCGTGCTCGATTACGTGGGCGAGCACATCGCCGCGGGCATGACCACCAACCAGATCGACCAGATGATCTACGACTACACCGTCGAGCACGGCGGCACGCCGGCCGATCTCAACTACGAGGGCTATCCCAAGAGCGTGTGCACCTCGATCAACGACGTCGTCTGCCACGGTATCCCCTGCGATGCGGATGTGCTGCACGAGGGCGACATCATCAACGTCGACTGCTCCACGATTCTTGACGGCTACTTTAGTGATTCGAGCCGCATGTTCTGCATCGGCGAGGTCTCTGCCGAGCGCCAGCGCTTGGTCGACGTCACCCGCGCCAGCGTGGAGGCGGGTTTGGCGGCCGTCAAGCCATGGCTGCCGCTGTCTGTGATGGCCGAGGCCGTGCAAAAGACGGTCGAGGACGCCGGCTTTAGCGTGGTGCGCGAGTACGGCGGACACGGCATTGGCAAGGAGTTCCACGAGGACCCGTTTGTGGGCTTTACCACCGAGGCACCCGATGTGGACACTATCATGGCCCCGGGCATGGTCTTTACCATCGAGCCCATGGTCAACGCCGGAGCACCCGACATCAAGATCAGCAAGGGCGACGGTTGGTGCGTGCGCACCAAGGACGGCAGCGATTCGGCCCAGTGCGAGGTACAGCTCGTGGTGACCGAGGACGGCTACGAGCTGCTGAGTTGGTAGCTGTAGATGCGCCGGATGCTGACGGGCGCGCTCGTCTTGCATCCGGCGTTTTTTTGAGCGTTTTGCCTGATAAAACCTGCCAAAATAAACCTGTCCCTTTTTGGCAGGTCGAGCGGAGAGGACTGCTTGTGAACATCCTGGTTTTGCTGCCCGTCAATGACCGCCATCGCGCAATTCTTGAGTCGAGTGCTCCGGGCGAGGACTTTATCTATACGAGCGCCGACGCCATCACACGTGAGCAGGTCGCCAACGCCGACGTGATCTTGGGCAACATAGACCCTGCCCTGCTTACCGCGTGCGAGCACCTCCAGCTGCTGCAACTGCAGACCGCGGGCTATGACGATTACTTGACCGCTGGCACCGTGCCAGCCGACGCTAAGCTCTCCTGCTCGGTAGGCGCCTACGGCCAGGCCGTGAGCGAGCACATGTTTGCCATGGTCCTTTCCATGATGAAGCGCCTGCCCGGCTATCACGACTTGCAGCGCGAGCATCGCTGGGAGGATTTGGGGCCGGTTACCTCGCTCAAAAACGCCAACGTGCTGGTGCTGGGCGCGGGCGATATCGGCGGCCACTTTGCCACGCTCTGCCGCAACATGGGCGCACACGTCCGCGGCATCAAGCGCCATCCGCTCGTCTACCCCATTGTGTTTGAGGATATGGATGGCATGGACGCCCTACCTGAGCGCCTGGCCGAGGCCGACATCGTCGCATCCTTTATGCCCAGCACGCCCAAGACCCGCGGCATTGCAAATGCCGAGTTCTTTGCCGCGATGAAGCCGGGTGCCTTCTTTGCCAACGGCGGCCGCGGCGACCTTGTGGTCGCCGACGACTTGGTTGCCGCCCTGGAGTCGGGACATCTCGCCGGCGCCGCGGTCGACGTCACCGACCCCGAACCGTTGCCTGAAACAAGCCCACTGTGGGATGCGCCCAACATGCTCATCACGCCACACGTCTCCGGCTGGTTCCACCTAGCCGCCACGCTCAACAACGTTGTCGACATCGCCGCAGAGAACCTGCGTCACCTGCAAGCCGGCGAAACTTTACGTTGTTGGATCGAGCACTAATCTTGTTCCGCCGTTCTAACGAACGGCGGACCGGTCGACGCTGCGCGCCGCCCAGAGCGACAATTTGCCATTCAAAAGGCGAGGCACGACCAGAAGGTCAATGCCTCGCCTTTTTCATGCCGACTTGTTCGCTCTGGACATCGCTCGCTGACGTTTGCCCAACCTGCGGTGTCATAACAATTCTGTCCAGCTGTTGGCATTGAGGCATTTTCCCAGATAAAACCTGCCAAAATGAACCTGTCCCTTTTTGGTAGGTTTTAGAGCTCCACGCTTTCGGCGCCGTTGATGGTTAGGTTTCGCTCGTAGAAGGCGGTGAGGGCGCGGATGGCGTACATCACGTCGCGCACGCCGCCGGTCTCGTAGCTCGAGTGCATGGCCAGCTGCGGCAGGCCCACGTCCACGGCATGCATGCTCGCCTGCATGTTCGACAGGTTGCCGAGCGTGGAGCCACCCGCCATATCACTCTTGTTGGCGAAGGCCTGCGTGGGTACGTCGGCGTCATCGCAAATAGCCTGGAACACCGCGCGGCTAAAGGCATCGGTGCAGTAGTGCTGGTTGGCGGCTTCCTTGATGACGATGCCGCCGTTGAGCACGACCTGGTTGCGGGCATCGCACTTCTCGGCGTGGTTGGGGTGCACGGCATGCGCATTATCGCAGCTCACGAGCATCGAGGCGGCAAGTGCGCGATGGTACGACTCATCATCGAAGCCCAGCGACCCGTTGATGCGTCGCAACGCGTCGGCCAAGAAGGTCGACATGGCGCCCTGCTTGGTCTCGGAGCCAACCTCCTCGTTATCAAAGCAGCAAAAGACCGAGACGTCGTGCGCGTTCTCGGCGCCCAAAAATGCCTGCAGCGAGGTATAGGCACAGGCCAGGTCGTCGAGCTTGGGCGTCGAGATAAACTCATCGGCCCAACCCCAAATGCGCGCATCCTGACGATTGACCAGGAACAGATCGCGGCCCAAAATTTGCTCGGGCTCAACGTCCAGTTCGTCGGCGATCAGAGCATCAAAGTCGCCCTGCTTAAGGTCACCGGCGCTGATGAGCGGGCACAGGTCGACAGCACGATTAGGCGCAAAGCCCTCGTTAACGCCGCGGTTCATGTGGATGGCAAGGCTCGGGATAATAGCGACCTCGCGCTCGGTGGCAAGCAGGCGGCTCTCAATACGGTCGCCCTCGCGTACCAGCACGCGGCCCGCGAGTGCCAGCGGACGGTCGAACCAGGTGTAGTCGATCATGCCGCCGTAGGCCTCGGTGTTCAGGCGCAGCGTCTCGCCCGCGCCGTCGAGCTCGGGCACGGCCTTAACCTTAAACGTCGGTGAGTCGCTGTGCGACGCCGTCAGCTGAAAATGGTAGTCGACGGCAACGCCGTCCTCGCCCCACGTCGCGGCCAGGTCCTCGCCCACCTTAAAGGCAACAACGCTCGAGGTGTTGCGCTGCGTGTAATAACGCCCGCCCGGCTCGATGTCCCACGCCGCATTCTCGGGCAGGTAGGTAAAGCCCGCCTCGTCGAGCTCGGCCATAATGGTCGCCGCCGTATGAAACATGCTGGGGCATGCCTCGATAAAGTCGATAAGGTCGTTGGCGGCCTCGATATCGTCGGCCGTCACGTGCGCGCGCTCGGGCGTTTCCTGATCCGTCATGCTCTCCCCTTTCGCTGGGTTGATGGTCCCCTCCAGCATACCCCGCCACGCCAGCGCCGCACTCTTCATTCCGTGCTTAATTCTGCACCGCTCACCAAGTTGAGCCATCATGCCCGCGCCCCTTTTGCGACAATTGCGCTAACAGGACGAGAGGAACCGTCATGAAGCCACGTAACATTGCCATCGCCTGCGGTGGCGCGGGAGTCGCCGTCGGCTTTGCCGCTGCCGCCGGCATCGTTTACCGCAAGCAAATCAAGTCCGCCGCGTCGCTCAGACGCTTGACCGGCTACGCGGATGGCTATGACCTGTACGCAATCGACATCGCCTACGACTACGATCTTGATCGCATCATCGCCGCTGGCGTGCGCGACGACCAGGCCTACATCGATGCCGTGGTGGCGCAGGTGCTGCCCGGTGTGCCGGTACATGTCCAGGCGCCCCAGTTTGCCTGCAGCGCTTTTGTCGCCGTAGATGCCGAAGGCCGCGTGCGCACCGGTCGCAATTACGACTTTAAAGACGACACCTCGGCGCTGCTGGTGCGCAATCACCCACGCGGCGGCTATGCCTCCATCGGCTTTGCCGCCCTCAATAACCTGGGCGCCAACACTCCGCTTGACTCCGTCACCGGACGCGCCGCGGCGTTGATGGGCCCGTTTGCCCAGCTCGACGGTGTTAACGAATGCGGCGTGTCCATTGCCGTACTCACCCTGGATTCCCAGCCCTGTGACCAGGACACGCAACGGCCCGTCATCAACACTTCGCTCGCCATCCGTCTGGTGCTCGACCGCGCGGCTACCACGCAAGAGGCAGTCGACCTGCTTTCCGCCTACGACATGCACGCCATGGCAGGACGCGATTACCACTTCTTTATCAACGACGCCGCCGGTGACGCGCGCGTAGTAGAGTGGGACCCGCGCGATCCGGACCGCGCTTTCAAAGCGACTCCTGTACGCCAGGTTACGAACTTCTACGCCTGCTATGGCGACGAAGTGCTGCCCAACCAAAAGAATGGCGAGCTGGGCCATGGTAAAGAGCGCGCCGTTGCAATCGCCGATGTCCTTGATACCCATGTCGGTGCCCAGGACGAAACGATTGTCTGGGAAGCCCTGCGTGCCGCAGCGCAAGAGCCCAATCCGGAAGACATCACCAGCAATACGCAATGGTCGGTCGTCTTTGACAATACCGAACCCGCCGCCGCCATTACGCTGCGCCGCCACTGGGGCGACGTCGACGCCTTCGCACTGTAAGGACCCAGGCCCGTCGACCTTACGCTCGCCTGACGTTGCTTACATTTCTATACGCTTGAGCTAACACGTTTTACCCCCGTATCAACAGTGTGCGGGGGTAAACTTATGCGCATGTTATAACTTGCCCGGAAGGATTCATCATGCTCAGGATCGGTCTTCTTACCAGTGGCGGCGACTGCCAGGCGCTCAACGCCACCATGCGCGGCATCGTCAAAACGCTTATGACCAATAGCGAAGAACCTATCGAGATCTACGGTTTTGAGGACGGCTACCAGGGCCTTATCTACAGCAGGTTCCGCGTCATGACGCCCGCCGATTTTAGCGGTATCCTCACCCGCGGCGGCACCATCCTGGGCACGAGCCGCACACCGTTCAAGCGTCTGGATACCCCCGAGGCCGATGGTGTCGAGAAGGTGCCGGCGATGGTCCACACCTATCATAAGCTGCAGCTCGACTGCCTGTTTATGCTGGGCGGTAACGGCTCCACGAAGACCGCCAACCGCCTGCGCGAAGAGGGCCTCAACGTTATCGCCCTGCCCAAGACCATCGATAACGACACCTGGGGCACCGAGCTGACGTTTGGCTTTACGAGCGCCATCGACGTCGCCACCAAGTGCATCGACGACATCCACACTACCGCCTCGAGCCACGGCCGCGTGTTTGTCATCGAGATCATGGGCCACAAGGTTGGCTGGATCCCGCTGTACGCCGGCGTCGCGGGCGGCGCGGATGTCATCTTGATTCCCGAGATCCCCTACGACATGGATAACGTCATCAAGACCATCGAGCATCGCATGGAAACCGGCAGCCGCTTTACCATCGTGGCCGTCGCCGAGGGCGCCATCTCCAAGGAGGACGCGGCGCTGTCCAAGAAGGAGTGCAAGAAGAAGCTCGCCGAGCGCACGAGCCCGTCAATCGTGTACGACATTGCCAAGGAGATCGAGGCCAAGACCGGTCGCGAGACCCGCGTCGCCATCCCCGGTCACACGCAGCGCGGCGGTCAGCCCGATGCCCAGGACCGCATCTTTGCGACCCAGTGCGGCGTCGAGGCGGCGCTCGGCTGCCTGCGCGGCGAGTTTGGCTACATGATTGCCCTGCGCGACGGCAAGATGTGCCACATGCCGCTCGAGGAGGTCGCCGGCAAGCTCAAGTATGTCGATCCCCAGAGCGACCTGGTGCGCGAGGCCAAGGCGTTGGGCATCAGCTTCGGCGACGAATAGCCTCGGCCGAAATCCATCCCATCGGGCCCTCCGACCCCGCCCGACGTATTTCGATATGGCTCCTCCCTTGACTCCGTCAAAGGTCGCCAATCGAAATCGTCGGGCGGGGGCGGAGGGCCCTTCGTTTACACACTCGCCGAGGCTATTCGTCTTCTTGCTGCGGGTGCCTGGCCTGAAATTCAGTTGCGGTGAAATAGTTCCTGCTTAGCCCGCAAATGGCTGAATCTAGGAACTATTCCACCGCAACTTACGTATGATCGGAGCGGCTACAGCACAAGCATCGGCGTTCGTTTGATGGTCCGCCACGAAATGGGGCCATCTACTACGTTTAACTCGATGGGGCCAACCATGACCGCCTTTTCGAAAATCGACAGGCCTTCTACCTGCGGTTTTGTTTTTTGTTTTCCCGGCATGGTTGAGGGTATCCAATTAAACATAGTAGATAGGCCCGTTTTGTGGCATACGGCCCATTCAAGCCCAATCTCGAAGGCTAAAGAGAGCCTCTCATCCACGCCTGAGAGCGAAAAGCAAATAGAATAAAAGGCAAATGAAAAGCCCGTTTGACGAGCGGAGGACATATGCGCGACGTAGCCGAAAGCGACTGGAAGCTGTTTAAGAAAACGCTTCCTCAATGGCAAGAACGTTATATGGAAAAGCTCATCGGCCAGTACGTTGAGATACTGAATGGCGACAGCGAAGCGTCCAGTAGATTTTGGGCACTAGAAGAGAGCCTCAATAGAGACAAGCTGTCCTCAGGCGTAATTGCAAACGACATTCGCCGCAGCACAATGCACCGCGAGATAGCCAATTTGCTTATCGACAGCGTGATCACCCTTGACGACCTTGACGGTTTTACCGAGGACATTAAGAGCTATGCGCAACACTGGATTGGCCAGTAAGAGCACCGAACGACAAACATCCCCAGCAAAACGGGGCAAACGCCGGGCCACCTATAGGCTGCCCGGCGTTTGCCCAGATAAAACCTGCCAAAATAAACCTGTCCCTTTTTGGCAGGCTACTCGGCGCTCTTGAGGGCGCCGACCATGTCGATCTTGTTGAGCGTTCGGTTGGTGGCGAGGTTGACGATAAACGTAAAGCCAAAGGAAAGCACCACGGCGAGCACGTAGCTTAGCGGCTCGACTTCGACGTCAAAGTACAGCGACGGCATCTGCAAAATGTACGTAAAACTCTCGGCCAGCAAGCCGCCCAGTGGCACGCCCAGCGCGGCGCCAATTGCCGTGAGGATCAACGTCTCCTTGTTGACGTAATGGTGCACCTCGCCACGGCGGAAGCCCAGCACCTTGATGGTCGCCAGCTCGCGTTCGCGCTCGGAGATATTCGTGTTGGACAGCGTAAACACCACCACAAACGACAGGCACGCCGCCATAAAGGTCACGAGCACCACGACGGAATTGATAATCGCAAAGTTCGCCTCATAGTTCTCCCAATGCTCGGCCGTGCTCGAGATGGTGAGCCAACCGTCGCTCTTAATCTTCTTGCTAAACGCAATCTGATCGGCCGACGAACCCTTAAGCAGCGCAAGGATGCCGTTGAGGCGCGCACTTCGACCGAACGCGCGCTCATAGGTGCTCTGCGTCATGTAAAGCGTGTTGCCCAGATAGTTAAGCGAAATGTCGCTGACCTTGACCTTGGCAACATTGAGCGACGAATCCTGGACGTGTGCCGTATCGCCCGGCTGAATCCCCAGCACCAACTGTGAACTCTTACTCAGATACACGTCTCCGTCACGCAAAGACAGCGGCTCTTTGGACTCATCCTCAAGGCGCACGTAATCGCCCAAGTCACCCGTGCGGTCGTCGGGAATCACGATGAGCTGCACGGTCTCGCTCTTGCCGCCAAACGTAAAGGTAACGTTGTCAGTCATGATCGGCAGCGTCGAAGTTACGGTCACACCGGAATCCTTGACCGCGCTTCGCTCGTCGAGCGCCGCGCACGTCTGCGAAAAATCGTCGGGATTGGCGACCGCCAGCAGATCGTAGCGTGTGATGTGGCCGTACTGCTTGGGCGAAAGCGCCACCGACGTGTCGCGAATACCCATGCCGCAGATCACGAGCGCTGTGCAGCCGGCGATACCGAAGATGGTCATAAAGGCGCGCTTTTTGTAGCGGAACAGGTTACGCGCCGCCACCTTGTTTAAGAAGCCCATGCGGCGCCAGATAAATCCGATACGCTCGAGCAGAATGCGTGAGCCGGCACGCGGCGCCTTGGGACGCATGAGCGAAGCCGGCGTCTCGGCCATCTCGTGGCGGCAGGCGATAATCGTGGCGCCCACCACGCCCACGGCAAACAGCGCCACCGAAACGATCGAGGACACGATGTCGTACGAAAGCAGCATCTGGGGCAGCGAATACATGTCGTCGAACACCGTAAACAAGAACAGCGGCAGGCCCACAAAGCCGATGATATTGCCGAGCACGCCACCGATCAGACACGCCCACAGCGCGTAGTCCACGTATTTGGACAGGATGCGCCCGCGCGAATAACCGAGCGCCTTATACAGGCCGATGAGCGTGCGCTCCTCCTCGACCATACGCGTGGCGGTGGTGAGGCTGATGAGCACGGCGACGATAAAGAAGATGAACGGGAACACCGTGGCGATGGCCTCAATTGACGAGCTATCGCTCTCCACGCTCGAGTAGCTTGCGATGTTGCCGCGGTCCTGGATGTACCAGGTGCATTCACCAAGGTCAGAGAGCTCGGCGCGGGCATCGGCAAACTGCTGGTCGGCGGCGGCACGGCGCTGGTCCAGGTCGGCTTGCGCCTGCGCACGCTCGTCGCTGCCCTCCGCCATGCGATTGATGTTGTCCTGCTCAATCCCAAAGAGCATATTCGCCTGGCGCTCGGCCGCATCCAAGCTTGCCGGCGTGTCGACCGTCAGTTCCTGAGCGCGCGCCTTCTCACGCTCCTCGCGGATCTTCTCGATATTGCCCTTGACCTCATTGATCTTTGCCGCGTAGGAATCCGAATAGGAGTTGAGGCTCTTGGCTCCCTCGACGATCACGTGGACCGCGGAGTAGGAAGAAGATGTCGCGGCGTCCTCGCTCACATAGAACTTATAGTCCGCAGCCGAGGCGGCACGGAAGGCGTTGACTGTCGAGTCGGAGCTCACGTCGGTGGGATCGAGAACCTCGGCCGTGATGGTGTAATCGCCCGCGGCAAACTGGTCCTTGGCGCTTTGATTGGACGAGCTCGCGTCATTGGCGGCAAAACTCACCGTATCGCCGAGCTTTTTGCCCGAAGCCTTCAGGAACTTCGAAGTCACCGCGACCTCATCGGCGCTCTCGGGCAAATCGCCGTTCACGAGCACCGGCTGATCGATGTTCTCCTTGGAGAGACTTTGCACGACCACGCGCTCGCGCGTTCTGCCCACGGCGGTGTAGGCGGTCTCGGCGTAGATGCCCTCGGCCGTTTCGACGCCATCGACCTCTTGGATGGCGTCGAGATCATCGTCAGTCAGGCCATAGGTCGACTGCACGTTAATGTCATAGACATTTTGCTGGTCGAAGTAGGCGTCAACCGAATCGCACAGGTCCTCGCAACCCGCCTTAAGGCCGCACATCACGCTCACGCCGAGCGCGGTGATGGCCACGATAGATAGGAAGCGCTTAAGACTGCCTCGGATTGTGCGATAGATGCCACGGCGAAACACCGTCGGCACCATGTCGTTTGAGCTTTGGGCGGTGCGGTAGGTCGTAAACCCCTGGTTGCGCTCCGTGTTCTGCGCGTCGCGGCGTAAGCTGTTTTGGCGGTCCTGGTCCATGGGCGCTACCACTCGATCGTCTCGATAGGCACGGGATTTTGCTGGACCGTCTCGCTCTCCACGCGGCCGCTCTTAAAGCGGATCAGGCGATCGGCCATGGGCGCCAGCGCGGAGTTGTGGGTGATGATGATGACCGTAATGCCCTGCTTGCGGCAGGTATCCTGCAGCAGCTGCAAAATCTGCTTGCCGGTTTTGTAGTCGAGTGCACCCGTGGGCTCGTCGCACAGAAGCAGCTTGGGATTCTTGGCCAGTGCGCGGGCGATGGACACGCGCTGCTGCTCGCCGCCCGAAAGCTGCGCCGGAAAGTTAGCGAGGCGCTCACCCAGGCCAACCTGGCAAAGCGTTTGCTCGGCATCGAGCGAATCGGGGCAGATTTGCGCCGCAAGCTCGACGTTTTCGAGGGCCGTCAGGTTGGGAACCAGATTGTAGAACTGGAAGACAAAGCCGACATCGGCGCGGCGGTATTCAACAAGCTGCGCCTCGTTGGCAGCGCTCACGTCGCGCCCGTCCACCGTCACGGTGCCGGAAGTCGCCGTATCCATGCCGCCCAGGATGTTGAGCGCCGTGGTCTTGCCGGCACCCGAGGCGCCCAGGATAATGGCGAGCTCACCGCGCTCGACCGTAAAGCTCGCGCCGTCGAGCGCATGAATACGGGCGTCGCCCTCGCCGTATGCCTTGATGACATCTTTGAATTCGATATAGGCCATCGATCGGTTCCCATCTGGTCGGATAACTCTTTAGTATTACCCATTTCGCACCGACCAAAAAGGGACAGGTTCATTTTGGCAGGTTTTATATGGGGAAACGGCAGCCATAGATGAGGCGCCGGGGAGACAGAGAAATCATCGACAGGGTCAGGCCGACCGCCAAACACAACGTACGCATCTCTATCTGTCAGACAAATCATTCGAACAGCTGTTCGTTTCTATGATATGATTCCGTTATCTAAGCAGGCCAATACGCAGAAAGGCGGCCAACATGGCGTTCGACTTTA
Organism: Collinsella sp.; assembly: GCA_048323995.1. GTDB lineage: Bacteria > Actinomycetota > Coriobacteriia > Coriobacteriales > Coriobacteriaceae > Collinsella. The sequence goes on from DBFELT010000006.1 coordinate 153,567, forward strand.
AGAAGGAATGCAAGGAGCTCTACAAACCTGCAAGCAAGCCGAGTATCGTAACTGTCCCGCCTATGAGCTACGTTGCCGTTCGCGGCAAGGGCGACCCAAATACCGAAGGTGGCGAGTATCAAAACGCCCTGCCGCTGCTTTACGGAATCGCCTATACCGTCAAGATGTCGAAGAAAGGCTCAAGGAGTATCGAGGGCTATTTCGACTTTGTGGTACCGCCGCTCGAGGGTTTCTGGTGGCAAGACTCCCCGAGCGGCGACATCGATTATGTACGCAAGGACGATTTCAACTTTATCTCGTGTATCCGCCTGCCCGATTTCGTCACCCGAGATGACTTTGACTGGGCAGTCGCGGAAGCCACGGCCAAAAAGAAACTGGACTTTTCCGCCGTCGAGCTGCTTAAAGTTGACGAGGGTCTCTGCGTTCAATGCATGCACACCGGGCCCTACGACAACGAACCGGCGACCGTAGACGCTATGCATGAATACGCGACCGAGCTGGGCTATGTCCCCGACCTCTCAGACACCCGTTTACATCACGAAATCTATCTCTCCGATCCACGCAAATGTGCACCGGAGAAACTTAAGACTGTGGTTCGTCATCCTATCAAGCGCGCTGAATAGCGTGGAGCGTCATTTCACGCGCTAGGTTTTAAGCCAGCCAACCAGCCGCCTCCTGGGCCGTCCGGTAATTATCTTGACGCGGCCCGTCGCATCTTATAAGTTTGTTTTGCTAAAGCTGGAAAGCCTCTCAACGATGCGCAACTCCAGCTCTTTTTCTATCAAGAGGCTTAAATGAAATACCAGAAGTCGTGGATATCCATCAACGAACAGATAGCACTATTGACAGAAAACAAGGGTCTTAAGTGCTCTAATCAAAGCGAACTCGAGCGAGCTTTGGTCGAAGTCGGCTACTACAGGCAAAGTACTCGAGCGTTACTCCTCGTACGCGCCCTCAAGCCGCAGCAGCCACTCCTTGCGATCAAGCCCGCCGGCATATCCGTTGAGCGATCCGTCGGCCGCCACCACGCGATGGCACGGCACGATAATCGAAATGGGATTACGCGCGACTGCGGCCCCCACGGCACGGGGAGACACAACGGGCGTTTCATTTCCCGGTACACGATGTCGAGCCGCAACACGCTGGGCGATCTCGCCATACGTAGCGACCTCGCCACGCGGAATAGAAAGCAGCTCGTACCAAACTTCACGCTGAAACGCCGTACCAATCAAATGCAACGGCGGCGTAAACCGAGGTTCCTGCCCTGCAAAATAAGCATTCAGCCAAGCCCACGAACGCTCAAGCACCGAAGAGGCCGCACCATTTGCGGGACTTACCGACGACATGCCACCAGCACCGGAAACTGCATCGGCGCCTTCAACATGTTCGGGATCTTCTTTGAGAAGCGTGGAGCCAAAGTGCTCCTGTCCCTCAAACCAAAGCCCCGTCAGACCGCGGCCATCAGCGGCAAGCAAGATTTCGCCCAAAGGCGAGGCAAATGTCGTCGTGACCACCAGCGGCTCCTTTCAAAACTCCGCAACATAATACCGCGAATTGTGCAGACAACCCCAATCGACCCCAAAGTCGCCCAAGGCAGCAGGCGCGTAGCGCCGCAGCTGCCGCACGACCCCAAAGTCCCCGCAGGCAGCAGGCGCAACGCGCCGCAGCTGCCGGCCGCGCCCCACAGTCCCCAAAGGCGGCAGGCGCAAAGCGCCGAGGCCGCCGCCGGGGCCAGGGCCCGCAACGACCACGTGCCCTCACATCAGCCCAGCGGCCCCAGCCAACAACGGCCCCATCGCAGGCCGCTCGCAGCCGAGTCACCGCAGGCGGGGGCCGGGCTTAGTTTTCAGAACACTCCGCAGACCAGTGTGGCGCCTTGTCCGCGGCTCCGAAGGAGCAGGACAAGGCGCCACACATGGTCGAGGACGTTCTGAAAACTAAGCCCGGCCCCCGCCGGACAGGTCACACTACTCGCAGAGCAGCTTAGCGATCTGGACGGCGTTGGTTGCCGCGCCCTTACGGATTTGGTCGCCGCAGCACCAGAAGGTGATACCGCGCGCAGCCTCGGGGTTCGAGATGTCGCGACGCACGCGGCCGACCCAAATCAGGTCCTGGTCGGACGTATCCATCGGCATGGGGAAGCGATCGTGCGCATCCTCAGCGCTCATGTCGTCAACGAGCTTGACGCCCGGAGCGGCAGCCAGCGCGGCACGGGCCTCTTCCACCGTAATGTCGCGCTCAAACTCGAGCGTAATGCTCTCAGAGTGCGAGCGCAGCACGGGCACGCGCACGCAGGTGCAGTTCACGCGCAGCTCGGGCAGGTGCATAATCTTGCGGCCCTCGTTTTGCAGCTTCATCTCCTCGGAGGTAAAGCCCTCCTCCTTGACGCCGCCAATCTGTGGAATCAGGTTACTCGCCAGCTGGGCGGCAAATGCGCGCGGCTCGGGAATCTCCTCGCCGCGGCCCAGGGCGGCAAGCTGAGCCTCGAGCTCGGCCATACCGGGAGCGCCAGCGCCCGAAGCCGCCTGGTACGTCGAGACGATCATGCGCTTTACGCCGGCAAGCTGGTGCAGCGGCCAGGTGGGAACCAAGCCGATAATGGTCGCGCAGTTAGGATTGGCGATAAGGCCGTGATGCCACTTGATATCGTCGGCATTGATCTCGGGCACGACGAGCGGCACCTCGGGGTCCATGCGGAAGGCGTGGCTGTTATCGACTACGACGGCGCCGCGCTTGACGGCCTCGGGCAGCAGCTCCTTGGCGATGTCGTCGCCGGCGGCTCCGAGCACAATATCACAGCCCTCAAAGGCCTCGGGGCAAGCCTCTTCGATCACGATCTGCTCGCCGCGGAACTCAACGGTCTTGCCCGCGGAGCGTGCACTTGCCAGCAGCTTGAGCTTGCCAACCGGGAACTCCTGCTCGTTGAGGCACTCGAGCATCTGGGTGCCTACAGCTCCCGTCGCGCCCAAAATAGCAACCGTGTACTGTTTCATGCTTCCCCCTTTAAAGGTTGTGGCTTTTGCCCGCACGCCGAGCAGGCCGATTATTGTTGCCAGTGTATACAAGAACGGGGCGGGCACGAAACCCGCCCCGTCGAAACGAAACCGAAACGAAACGCCCCGCCGTAGATTTTTGAGACATGACCCAAAAATCTACCGAGCAGTCGCTACTTTTTGAGCGCAGCCAGAGCGGGATCGACCGGCGCAGGAGCCTCCAGATCGGAGACCTTCACAATGCCGTTCTCATCGGAGAAGGCACGATAAATGGTCCGAATCGCCAGGTCGAAGTCCTTCTCCTCGACACCGATAATGATGTTGATCTCGTCACAGCTCTGCGAAATCATGCGCACGCTCACGCCGGCCTGGCCGAGCATGCCAAACAGATGGCCCGAGATACCTGCACGACCGCGCAGGTTACGACCGACGGTCGCGATGAGCGCCAGGCCCTCAACAACCTCGATCTCGAGCGGCTCGACCTCCTGCTGAATGTCGCCCACAAGCGAGTACAGCGAATCGTGCACATCCTGCTCCTGCACCACGGCGCCAAAGCGGTCGACACCAGTGGGCATGTGCTCGACGGAAACGTCATAGCGCTCGAAGACCGAAAGCGCGCGGCGCATAAAACCGACACGGGGTTTGGTGCGGTCGCGGGCAACGTTGATGGCGACAAAACCGCGCTTGCCGGTCACACCGGTAATGATGGGCTCCGCCTCGCCCTCATCAGCCGTCTCGCTAATGATGGTGCCGGGGTCCTGCGGCGCATTGGTGTTCTTGATGACCAGCGGAATACCCGCCTCACGCACAGGGAACACGGCCTCCTCGTGCAGGACGCTTGCGCCCATGTACGAAAGCTCGCGCAGCTCCTCGTAGGTAACGCGAGCGATGGGCTGAGCCTCGGGCACGATGCGCGGATCGGCAGAGTAGAAACCCGAGACGTCGGTCCAGTTCTCGTACAGATCGGCGCCCAGGCACTTGGCCAGAATCGAGCCCGAGATATCGCCGCCGCCACGATCGAGCAGCTTGATCTGGCCCTCACGCGTCGCGCCGTAGAAACCGGGCATAACAAAGCCGCCCTGCTGACCGTACTCCTGCACCAGCTCAGAGGTGCGATTCATGCTGAGCGTACCGTCGTGATGGAACGCCACAACCGTCGCGGCGTCCAGGAACGGCAGGCCCAGGTACTCGGCCATCAAGCGAGCGGTGAAGTACTCGCCGCGGCTCACGAGCTCCTCGGTAGAGTAGCCGCCCGAGCGGGCGCGCTCGGCAAAGGCCGCGAACTCCTCGCGGATGGGATAGGTGAGCTCCAACTCGTCAGCGATATCAAAATAGCGCTGGCCGATGTCCTCGAGTAGTTCCTCGCACGACACGTGATACTTAACGTGCGCGTTAACCAGGTAGAGCAGGTCGGTTACCTTAGTGTCGCCCTTAAAGCGGCGGCCGCAGGCGGAAACCACCACAAAACGGCGGGCAGGGTCGGCATCGACGATGGCCTTGATCTTCTTAAAGTGTTCGGCGTCGGCGACCGACGAGCCGCCAAACTTGGCAATCTTAATCATGGGCTTGAGGTTACCTTTCTAAAAGCCTCTGCAAACCTGTTTTGCGCGCTCTGATACCATGGTTTCACCGATTGGGACCAAGGCATCCGAGGAGCAGTGTTATATGGGAACTTATCATAGTACACGAGGACGCACTTTATCGTGCTCAAGTAAGGTGGCAATCCGCACCGGCATCGCTCCCGACGGGGGTTTGTTTGTCTCGGACGAGCTCGGCACCCAGCAGGTCGATATCAGCTCGCTTGCAGATAAATCGTACTTTGAAATCGCTCAAGATGTGTTGGGAATGTTACTGAATGATTACACGGCCGAAGAAATTTCGGCGTGTGTCGACGAGGCATACCGCGGCACATTCGCGAGCGAAGAGGTCACGCCGCTCGTCAAACTCGACGCAGCGCCGGGCACCGACGCTCCTCAAACCTATGTGATGGAGCTCTTTGGCGGCCCCACGAGCGCCTTCAAGGACGTCGCCCTGCAGATGCTCCCCCGCCTGATGGCCCGCACCTCCGCCAAGGACGGCGGCGCCGAGCGCATCATGATCGTCACCGCCACGTCGGGCGACACGGGCAAGGCAGCACTCGCCGGCTTTGCCGACGCCCCGGGCACGGGCATCACCGTCTTTTATCCCGAGGGCAAAGTCAGCCGCGTGCAGAATCTGCAGATGTCCACCCAGGAGGGCGATAACGTCGCCGTCTGCGGCATTCGCGGCAACTTCGACGATGCCCAGAGTGCCGTCAAGCGCATCTTTGCCGATAAGGAGCTTGCCGAGCGTCTTGAGGCCGCCGGCACGGTGCTTTCGAGCGCCAACTCCATCAACGTCGGCCGTCTGGTGCCGCAGGTCGTCTACTACTTTGCCGCCTATGCGCAGCTGTTGCGCGCCGGCGCCATCGAGGCCGGCGACGCCGCGGAGTTCTGCGTACCGACCGGCAACTTTGGCGACATCCTGGCCGGCTACTATGCCAAGCGCATGGGTCTGCCCGTCGCCAAACTCGTCGTGGCCAGCGACAAGAACAACGTGCTCGCCGACTTCCTGACCACCGGCGTCTACGACCGCAACCGTCCGTTCTTCACCACCATCTCGCCGTCGATGGATATCCTCATCAGCTCTAACCTGGAGCGCATGCTGTACTTCCTGTCCGATGGCGACTGCGAACTCGTTGCCGGCCTTATGGGGCAGCTGGCACAGACTGGTCGCTACGAGGTTCCCGCCGACCTGCTGGCAAAGATTCAGAGCGTCTTTGGCTGCGGTTGGGCCAGCGAAGACGAAGTCCGCGCTGCCATCAAGAGCTGCTGGGATGCGAACGGCTACGTAATCGACCCGCACACTGCTTGCGGCTATCACGTCTTTGAAAAGGTCGCTCCCGCCGAGGGCGCCAAGGCCCGTGTGCTGCTTTCGACCGCCAGCCCCTACAAGTTCCCGCGCGCCTGCTGCGACGCCCTGGGGCTCGACGTTCCCGAGGACGACTTTGAGGCCATGCACGTGCTCGAGCAGGCAACCAACACGGTCGCCCCGGCACAGCTCGCCGAACTCGAGTCCAAGCCCGTCCGCTTCGAAGACGTCTGCGACGTTGCCGACATGGCCAACTACGTAGAGCAGGCTGCAAAAAAGATGGCTACCAACTAAACCCCTTATTAAGCGCCGGCGAAAGCCGGCGCACCTTCTTCCATCAGATAACCCCCGGGATGATGACGAACGTGCACAGCGTGCCTGGCTGTTTAGTTCGTCGCGAGTTCCGCACGCAAAGGAAAGCACTTAATGTGCTTTCCGTCTTGCGCAGGACTGCCCGAGCAGCGAACTAAACAGCCAGGCACGCCAGGAGGACCCACATGATCAAGATCACCGTCCCAGCAACAAGCGCAAACCTAGGCATCGGCTACGACACCCTCGGCATGGCCGTCAGCCTCTACTCGCACTTCACCTTCGAGCGCACCGACAAGCTCACCATCACGGGTTGCCCCGAGGAATTCCAAAACGAGAATAACCTGGTCTATGTAAGCTTTGTCGATGCTCTGGCCGCCTGGGGCGAGCCGGCTTTTCCCGTTGCCATCGACATTCAGACCGACGTGCCCGTCGCCCGCGGCCTGGGTTCCAGCTCCACCTGCGTCGTCGCTGGCATCATGGCGGCCGCCGCGCTGACGGGCCACACCGTCGACCGCGCCGAGCTCGTCCGCATTGCCACCGAGGTCGAGGGCCATCCCGATAACGTCGCCCCTGCCATCCTGGGCGGTGCCGTTTGCTCCTTTACGCCGACTGATTCGCTCCCCCAGTGCCTGCGCTACGAGGTGAGCGATCGCTTGCGTTTTATTACCGTGATTCCGCCCTACGAGGTGCATACGAGCGAGGCGCGCAAGGTCGTGCCGCAGGAGATTCCACTCTCCACCGCCGTATGGCAAATGGGCCGCATCGCCGGCATGACGCGCGGCCTGGAGACCGGCGACCTTGACCTGATTGCCGCCGCTAATGACGACCGCATTCAGGAGCCCTATCGTCGCCGCCTCATCCCCGACTACAACGCCGTGCGCGACACCTGCCTTAACGGCGGCGCCAAGACCATCTGGATCAGTGGTTCGGGCTCGACCCTCATGGCTATAACCGACGACACCATCGTGGCAAAGTTCCTGCAGGTCAAGCTGCGTGAGCAGTTCCCTAAGTGTGATACGCATATTCTGACGTGCGACACGGAAGGCGCCCAGATCGAATACCTGTAGTCGCCGTCCCGTATACTCGCCGGGGAGGCCAGGGGGCTTTGCCCCCAAATCGTCCTCGGACATGGCAGGACCCCCGCTGCGCACTTCGTGCGGCGGGGGTCCTGCCGTCCTGCGGAAAGATTTGGGGGCAAAGCCCCCTGGCCTCCCCTATGTTAACTTCGCCGGCGGCGGCTACAGGGACCCACGCTTTGAAGGGGCGCCGGGCTGATAGTTTGGCTTTTTATTGGTAGGGGCTCTTGCTAGGCTGGAGCACTTCCTAGAGGCGGGCATCGGCTGTGTGCTTGGTTTAGGCGGCGCTGGTTTCTTTGTATTCGAAGACTGGTTCTAGGAGGTCCTCGATGTTGCAGTGGAGGGCTTTTGCTATGGCTCGTACGCTTGTTACCGAGGCTTCATTGATGTTTCTCTGACGCTGCTCGTACATTTGGATTGAGCGGAGTGACACACCCGATTCGTATGCCAGATCTTGTTGGGTTTTCTTGAGCCTCTTTCTTGCTAACGCAAGTTTGGTTTGCCTGGACGCTTTCTTCGCCATATCGCAGACGAGGCGAGCCACGCGTTCCTCCGAGGCTTCGTGCCAGGGGTAGTACAGCCCGCGCAACACATCGAATGGAACGACATGCAGCAAATCTTCGAAAGACTCTCCTAGGCGCCACTGAAGGTATGCCAATATCCAGCCCGTCCAATATTCCGGTGTCTTTTCGAATCGGTAGGTTCGATTTGGCATCGGTCTTGATTGATAGCCGGACCTTTCGGCAATGAGCGCGAACAGCTCAACGCCCGATTTTCCCGACACTACCCATGCGTTGCCGCGTTCGAACTCGCGGGCTACGCCGCTCAGGCAAAAGAGTTCAGCAACTTCCGATCCTTCTGCCCCATAATCGTTAACGGCATAGTCAAAGCAGTCGCCAAGGTTGTTCATTGCATCCTCTAGGTAGTAAACGGGGTATGTCCTACTCGGCCCACAATCCGTTAACTCTTGGATCATTTAAATCAACCCTTCCTGCCATCAAATCCCTAATGTCGACACCATCAGAGTCAAATCCGTTTACCGTATCCAGGTACTTTCGTCGAGCGTTCTGTTCTCGCTCAAATCGTTTGGGATAAAACTCAGCTCCCGAGGCCTGCTTCCAATCGCGGAACTTAATCGCCGAGAATGCACGCTCACTCATAAGCGCATATTGAATGCCCAAATCCCCCAAAAACATAATGCGCTGCAATTGCCTGAGCGAGATCATGCCGTTGACAAACTGTCTTGCAAACGAGAAATAGGAATCGTCTGCACGATAGCCTCGAATAACGTCATAAGGAGAAATATCAATCAGGCAGTTATCCAGCAGATAACGAAGCCCCTCGCGTGCTACTGGCGTTGAAACATTGAACTCTCTGTTATTCGCCAGAATTGCAAGCCAGTTGAGAATCGAGAACTCACCTGATTCCAAATCCAAAATCGCAAGGCCATCTAAATCAAGCTCATATCGATTGGCAATGCCATCAGACTCGGTCCGACATGCCCACTCCATTGCCATTTCCTCATGCGGTGTGCAATAAAACCCGCGCCCATAGTCATTGAATTGCCTGCATTTATCCAACGATGGATGCTCGACAACAACCTCCGACCCGTGCCAAAGCTCCATATCGACCTCCAAACAAAAATATCACCCCAGTGATAGTGTACCAACAACTATCACTGGGGTGATATAGATAGATGCAAACTATTGCCTGCCAAGAGCCCTTACTAGAGGCAAGCCTCGGCGATGCGCTTTTTGAGTTCGTCGATGCCGGTGCCGGTCTGGGAGCTTGTGATGATCACATTCTCGGCCGGAACGTTGAGCTGCTTTTTGATGGCTGCTGCCTGGCGGGCCTGCTGGGTGCGGCTGAGCTTGTCGGCTTTGGTGAGGCAAACGATAAAGTTGAACTCGTTGCCCTGTAGGTAGTCGATCATGTCGTGGTCGAGCTTGCTGGGGTCGTGACGAATGTCCACCAGCGAGACGACCAAGTTAAAGCTGCGCTCGGAGTCAAAAAAGTCGCCGATAAGCTCGGCCCAGCGGTCGCGCTCGGCCTTGGAGCGACGGGCGAAACCGTAACCCGGCAGGTCCACGAAATGCACGTCATCGGCCTCAAAGAAGTTGATGTTGCTCGTCTTGCCCGGCGTACTGGAAACCTTGACTAGGTTCTTGCGGCCAAATAGCTTGTTCATAATCGACGACTTGCCCACGTTGGAGCGGCCGACAAAGCTCACCTCGGGGCAGGTGGACTCGGGAATCTGCGAAACCTTGCCATAGCTGGCGACGAACTTGGCAAGCTGGTAGTTAATGGAATCGGCCATGGACACTCCTTGGTCGTAGGTTCTTACAAATAGACGCGCTATTGCACAGCGGCAATGCGGCGGACGATATCGAGCGTAATGTCACTTGCGACACGCGCGTACTCGAACAAATCGAACTCTCGCTCGCAAATTGCATCGTACGCCTCGTCACAATTATCGCTGATAGCGCGCAACACCAGGCAATCGACACCATTTTTGGTTGCGACATGGGCAATTGCCGCGCCCTCCATGCCGACACAATCGGCATGCGTCGCCTCGATAGCGTCGTTGCGCATGGTGGCGCCCGTCACAAAGCGGTTACCCGTGGCAATCGTGCCGACCAGGAACTGCTTGGTGCCCTCGTTCGAAGCGACTGCATTTTTCGAAGCGTCAACAAACCCACGCTCAGCAAGCACGTCGGCGGCAATATCGACCAGCGCGGGCGTCGAGCCAAACTCCTCGAGCCCCGGTGCGGACTCGGCGATAAGCGCGGTATCGGTATCCAGATAGCGTAGGCGTTTGCCAATGACCACGTCGTCGATATGGAGCTTGGGGTTCAAACCGCCCGCAATGCCCGAAAACACAACAGCCTGCGGAGCATACTTGCTAATGAGGTGCTGTGTTGCAGCAGCGGCGTTCACCGTGCCCATGCCCGCCGTTGTGGCGACAACTGTCAGGCCGTCGAGCTCACCGCTCACAACGGTCAAGCCTGCCTCCCGTGCCTCGCATACGTCGCTCAGCTCTTCCTTAATCTGCATGATCTCTTTTTCGAGCGCACCGATAATCGCGATGGTAGCCATACCATTCCCCAAACCTATACGAAATTCTCAACCAAGGTATGGTACCAGCATTTTGTTTGACCTCGCCAAACGAACACGCTAGGCCAGCGCAGCTCGCGTATCAAACAGAGCCTTTGCAATCGCAGCCGTAACCTCGCTCGAGCGGTCACTCCATGGCATCGATGTCATGACGCTCATGACATAGGTACGGCCATCGATGTCGATGAGGCCTGCATCGCATGTCGAATAGTAACCATCCTCGCTAATCCAGCCTGCCTTGTTGCGCACCAAAACCTGCTCGTCCGCAATGCCATCGCGAATAAACGAGCGCGATGTTGATGCCAGAAGGCCCGACAACCACTGTGAAGTCTCGGTATCCATGCTCAGATACTCGCTCATCTCACGCCATAACCTCGCAGAAGTGCGCGGGCAGTAGGTCGGAAAATCACTCATCGGATCCAGTGCCGTATCGTAATCGATGCCAAGGCCGACAATCCAATCCTCGTAACCGACACGGTCAAACGCCGCACGTAACGCAATAAACGAATCGTTGTCTGAATAAACGACCGCAGCCTCGATCAAGTCGCGTACCGTCTGCCAACCCATGTTGTAGCCACCATAGGTGCCAAGGGAGTCATCGAGTGAAACCTGGCCCGTCTCGACCAGAGATTCGCAAATGTACAACGCATAGAGTGCCTTGTAGCTACTCGCACCGTACACCTCGACATCAGCGTTATACGTCACGCCCTTACCGCTCGACAGGTCGTAAAACACCACGCCCACATCGCCCAGCTCCTGCGCCTGGTCAAGCGCATTCTGGAGTGCGGCGAGGTTCTCATCCTCCAGGGCGAGGATCTGGTCATCAACCAGTGAGAAGGTCTGCACGGTATCGCCTGAGGGAATATCGTTAAAGTCCGCCTTCGAAAACCCCGTCTTGAGGTTCGCTGTCGACAGGGTTTGACTTGCGGTGACTTTAGATTCAGAGACCTTTTTGTTTTGCGTCTGTACCGCTGACGCATCTGAGTGTGCCATTCGCTCCGACGCGTAGGTTTTGGCGGTAATTCCGAGGATAATAACCGCCGACGTTAGCATCCCAATGGCGGCAATCTTCCTCACGCGGATGCGAGTGTCGGCAAGGCCACGCGAAGACGTGTCCTTCGTCTTATATCTGCTGCCATGCTGCGGCACATACTCGTCCCGCGATGCGATGTTTCGCACGTGGTCTCCTGACTGCTACCGTTTATATACGAGCAGCATGATAACGAGCAGGCATTTCTTTCCAAAGATATTCAGTGGCGTTTAAGGTGTCTTTAAAGAAACCACAAGCGTTTCTATGCATTTTTGCCAATTCTGTTGCACATCTCTACCCAAAACGCAGTTGCGGTGAAATAGTTCCTGTTTGGACGGCATAAGCCGAAAAACAAGAACTATTCCACCGCAACTTGACGGGGCTCTTTAGCAATCAACTAGGTGCCCAGGGGCACTCATTTAAGTCTGTCCCCAATGAGTGCCTTTGGGGAGCGAAAATGGCTCGCTAGCCGATGGCGTTTTTTAGCTCCGCGCGGCGCTTTTTCATGCCGGTCATAACGGCATTACGCAACTCGGGCATGCGCGCGGTATCCATCTGGGGCACGCCCTCGAGCTTATAGGGAATGCCCAGTTGCTCGTACTTGACGACACCCATCGTGTGATACGGCAGCATTTCCAGGCCCACCACGTTGTGCCATGGAGCGATGAGGCGACCGAGCTTCTCGCACTCCTCCACCGTGTCGGTAATGCCCGGCACCACCACGTGGCGGATAACGACCTTGATCTTGCGACGTGCAAGCTCATCGCCAAACGCCAGAATGCGTGCGGGATCGCACCCAGTCAGCTTTTTATGCTCGACCGGGTCGGCATGCTTAATATCGAGCAGTACCATGTCGGTCTCGTTGAGCACGGCATCGAACTTCTCGGGATGCGCGGGATCGAACGCATAGCCGCAGCTATCCAAGCAGGTGTGCACACGACCATCGTGGTTATTGTGCATGGCGTGGAACAGGTCGGCCAAAAACTCAGGCTGCAGGAGCGGCTCGCCGCCGGACACCGTAATACCACCGCTGCGGTAAAACTCATGGTTACTCTGGAACTCGTCCATAAGGTGCTCGACGGTCACCATCGTGCCGCCGTTAACCGACCAGGTATCGGGGTTGTGGCAATACGCACAGCGCATGGGGCAGCCTTGGACAAACACTACGAAGCGGATGCCGGGTCCGTCGACCGTCCCCATCGTCTCGATCGAATGCACGCGGCCAAGGGCAAACGCAGAGTCCTCGGGACGAGCGTCCACACCCTCAAGCGTCATTTCTGCCATTCGCGCTACCTTGCCTCTCCTTGGATGCAACCAATTAAAATGCCAGAGCCATTCTAGCCCATGTGCTTGCGTTTAAACGTCTCGGGCTAGAATGGCACGTTTTAATCTATCCCCCATCACCATGGCTGGGGTCTACGTCGAGATGTCAGGCTGAAGAACGCTCGCCTGCGGCCTTTACGCTTTAAGCGTGAGCACCGCACCGAAGGCGGTCGGGCCGCAGTGGCTCGAGATGACGCCGCCGACCTGAGTCCAGGTAATGTCCTTAAAGCCCAGGTCGTGCGCATAGACTTCCATGTCGTCGCGCAGCTCCTGGGAAAGGCCTACCGAATACGCCAGGCCAATGTGCGAGTAGTCGATCTCGCCCTTCGCAACCATGTGGTCAATAAAGGCGCGGGCGCACTTGAGCATAGAGCCGCGGAACTTCTTGGTCGCCACGAACTTGCCGCCCGTCACCTCAATGCAGGGCTTAATCTTGAGCAGATGTGCGCCAAGCAATGCGACGTTGGACAAGCGACCGCCCGCCTTAAGGAAGGCAAGATCGGTAGGAACAAAGCCCAGCAGCACGCGGTCCATGACGGAGTTCGCGAAGGCGAAGATCTCGTCGACGGTGGCATCGGGGTGAGCCTCGATGTATTTGGCGGTCTCGACGACAACAAGCGACTGGCCCACCGAGACAAAACGCGTGTCCATGGAGTAGACGTAGTCGCGACCCTTGGCGGCGATCTTCGATGATTGATGCGAGCAGGTCGTGGCCTCGGAATATGCAAGATGCAGAATGGTCGCGTCGGGTTGCTCGGCATGGATGCGGTCGTACACATGCGCAAAATCTGCCGGCGCACAGCCGCTGGTCTTGGGCATCACGCCAAACTCGTTGCAGCGCGAATAAATCTCGAGCGGATCGATCGAGCCGTCCTCGACGGTCTCGTCACCAATCGTGACATGCATAGGCACGCGCACGATGCCGTAGCGCTCGCAGAGCTCTGGCGTCACATCCGAACCAGATTCAACCACGATTATGTACTTGCCCATTATTATCACGACCCATCTCGACGTTGGCTTTTTAATATGTGACACACGCCCGCCGTCCTGCTACAGAACGACCCCCAAGCGCCAAAGAGACGCCGCCCTTTGCACATAACAAAGGACAGCGTCTCCCTGGAAAACTCCGTGCTTATCTGAGATTCTACACGGTTTACAACAATGTGTTACTTACTCCGCAAACGGTAGCTATACGCGATAAACGGTAGTTCGCTGCGGCAACTGCAACACATTCCGCCCAGCAAGTCCAATCGTGCTCCACGCACGGTTAATGCGCGAGGCGGTAGAACTCCATCGACGCCGCACCTTCGGCATGCAACCCCATCGCCGGAACCGCCGGCGAATAGGTACGGCTCGTAAGTGCCGCCTCGCCGCCATTTGCAAAAATCTCGACCATCGTAGTGTCCGAAAGCACGCGCAGGTCGCGAAGCTCGCTGAGCTCGATCGACCTTTGGTCGCGCCCATAGCCTTCGTCACCCATGTCGAGGGTAAGCATCCCGTCCGCATAACGTACAAAGACACCCTTGCGGATTTCGAGCTCGACCATCTTGGCGCCCTCGCAGGAAACCACAAGATCAAACAGGCGGCCCGGCTCCTCGACGGTCTCTCCGCCTACAGTACGAACGCAGCCGCCGCGCATCCTCTCAATCTCGTACGCCGGCTGCTGGCAGAGCTTACCATCGCGTATGCTCAGCTCTCGCGGCACCGTCAACGCGCACTGCCACCCGCGCGCCACCGTCGGGTTTTCTGCCGTCGCGTCGGGGCAACCCGACCATCCGATCATCAAACGCCGGCCTGCAGCATCCTCAAAGGACTGCGGAGCATAGAAATCAAAACCGGCATCGACCATCGGGGGCATGCCCTGCCTGACGATTTTAAAGCTCGGCGCCTCCCAATCGGCCTCGATGGAGAACCACACGCACTGATGTGGATTGCGGTAACGCCAACCATCGGCAGGCACACCCTGCGGACAGCAAACGAGAATAAGCTCATCATCGAGCTCAAACAGATCGGGGCACTCCCACATAAAGCCAAGCTTCTCGCCCAGCTCAATGCGCGTCGCATAGCTCCAGACCTCTAGATCGCGCGAGGTATAGACAAGCACGCAGCCGCGATCGTCTTTCGTACGAGCGCCCAGAACCATGTAGTAGATACCGTCGTGTTCAAGGATCTTGGGGTCGCGCACATGCGTACCGATATCGTCGGGGTAATCGACTGGTCCAACAGCCATGCGCTTCTCGCCCAATTCGTCGGGATTCTCGGCAACCATATGAATCTGGTTTTGCTCACGGCCCGTCAACACGTAGTCGTAATCATCGCGGTCAAAATGCTTGACGTTGCCGGTATAGAAGTAGTGAATCTTGCCATCACGTACAAAGGCAGAACCAGAATACGCTCCGCTCGAATCCAAATCGGAATCGGGGAACAGCACGGGGCCGTGATTCTCGTACGTCACAAAATCCTTTGTCGTCAGATGGTTCCAAAGCACTGGACCGCCATGCGCAGCATCGAACGGATCGTATTGATGATAGATGTGATACGTATCACCAATCTGAACCAAACCGTTGGGGTCGTTGAGCCAGCCAAGCTCAGGCTCCACATGGAACAGGAGCCTATCGGGGTCGGACGCGATGCGACCCGCCGTCTCATCCTGTCCGGCACGCCACTGCTCATAGTCCGCGCGTGTCACCTTATTGTTTTGATTAAACATCGCCATTGACCTTCTCGTCTATAGGGAAGGACGCCCGACTCACACGAGCCGAACGCCCTTCCTCAAATGGACTTATCCGCACATTACACTGAATGGCTCAACTAGAAGCTGACATCGAAGCCTGCGCCAGCGCCCTCTTCATCGGTGGTCGGAACGCCCTTTGCCTTGTTGTAGGCAAAGATCAAGACGATCGGCACGATAAAGGCGATGAGATTGCCAGCCACATACCACACGAGAGTCTCGGGCGTAACGATGAGCAGGCCAAGCACACCGGTCAGACCCTGACCGATAGCGCGCACCTCAAAGAACTTCACGAAGGCACCGCCGCAGCCTGCACCGATGCATGCGCAGATGAACGGAATGATCGAATAGCGCATGTTTGCAGCGAAGATAGCGGGCTCGGAGATACCGACCAGCGTCGGAATAAAGGACGACATGCAGATGTTGCGCTCTTTGGAGTGCTTCTTGTGAATGAGGTACATGCCGATGGCGCCGCCGCCCTGGGCGATGATGGAGACCGACCAGATGGCCTGGATGTAGTTGAAGCCAGTCGTGGCAACGAGGTTTGCCTCGATACCCTGGATGAACTGATGCGTACCGGTAACGACGAGCGGCTGCAGGAACGCGGCGAAGACAAAGGCACCAAAGACGCCCATCCTGTTGTACAGGACATCGATTACGCCAGCGAGGACGTCGCCGATCAGGTTGCCGAGCGGGCCGAACACGGTGAACAGGGCAACGTTAGCAAGAATCAGGGTAACGGTCGGGACAAAGACAAACGAGACGACCTCGGGGATGTACTTCTGGGCAATCTTTTCGACCTTGGCCATAAACCAGGCAGTCAGGATTGCAGGGAACACGCCGCCCTGGAAAGCAACCATGGGGATGGAGAGCGGACCGAAGTTCCAGTACTCAGCACCCGTCGGGTCCATAACGAACGTGTTACGGTTCATAAGACTCGGGTGAACCATGACGATACCGACGAGGATGCCCAGGATCGGGTTGCCGCCAAAACGCTTGACCGCGCTATACATAACCAGGACAGGCAGGTAGTCAAAGGTGGTGGCGATAATGGCAAAGAAGCTTGCGAGGTTCTTGAGGAACTCGCTGTGATCGGCGAGGCTGCCCTCCATGCCGAAGAGGCCGTTGGCAACGATCAGCGACTTAAGGCCGATGATGATTGCAGCGCCGACGAAGGCGGGAATGATGGGGATAAAGATGTCCGAGAATACCTTGAGGACCGAGAAGAACTTGCCCTTCTTGTCCGCCTCGGCGCCCTTGACCTCGGAAGCGCTGATCTCCTTAACGCCCGTCAGAGCCATAAACTCATCGTAAACCTTGTTGACGGTACCGGTACCGAAGATGATCATGAGCTGGCCGCTGTTGTACAGCACGCCCTTGACGCCATCGATGTTCTCGAGCTCGGCCTTGTTGTATTTGCTCGTATCCTTGAGCACCAGACGCAGACGGGTCACGCAATGCGTGGCGCCCTCGATGTTCTCCAGTCCGCCGACGTTGTCGACGACTTGCTGGGACACTGCCTTGTAGTCCATGTTCCTCTCCATTCCTTTTCTAAATCATAAAACGGTTCGTTGCCGCTACAGAGACGCGATCGTTGCGTTTGCGCACTTGAGCGCACCGTCGGTGACGGTAAGCGCCACACCCTGGCCCTGCTTGTTGCAGAAGCGAGCGTTGAGCGCAACATCATCGACAAAGATGGTCGCGATGTCGTCATCGACGACCAGACGCACATGGTGAGTGCCCTCGCCCTTAAAGAACAACGGACGCTCGAGGCCCATGTTGTTGACCTGGAACCACGGGTACTGGGGAGCCGGCGTGAACTCGAGCTTGCCCTCGCGCAGGTTGGCGCGGAACTCATAGGCAAGACCGGTCTCGGCGTCCTCAGCGAACTTGACCGAGAAGCCGGCAGCGTTACCGCCGAGCTCAATGTCGGCATCGAGCAAGTAGGTGGAGCCGGCATCCGCGGCGAGCACCTGCTCGACCTTGCCCGACTCGCAGGAAAGCTCAAAGGTCTCGACAGCCTTGCCCTCGCCAAAGGCGCCGAGCATGCTATCGGGAAGCTTGGTGCCGAGCGTTCCGTCGGCACGCTGAACGATCTCGAGGGGCATAAAGGTGCCACCCCATAGGTAAGAGCTGGGGTCGCCGCCCTCGTCACGCGTAGGAACCCAACCAAAGAGAACGCGACGCTCGCCATCGAATGCGGTGCGAGCGGCGTAGTACGCGCGGCCGTCGAAGGAGTCGTCAGCAGGGGTAATCCAAGGACCGTTGATGGACTTGGACATGCGGTAACGGGTCTTGTTGCCGTCGCTGTACTCGGAAAAGACGAGGTACCACCAGTCGCCCATCTTAAAGAGATCAGGCATCTCAAACATGGTGTACAGGCCCGGGTTCCACCAGTCGCCCTGGAACTCCCAGTTGGTCAGATCCTTGGAGGTGAACTTGACCAGGCGGCCGGTCATCAGACGCTTGTCCTCGCCCACACGCGTGCCGAGGATGAGCATGTACTCTTCGTTCTCCTCATCCCAAAGCACAAAGGGATCGCGCCAGTTGCGGTCATCGTAACCCTCCTGGGGCGGAAGCAGCGTCTCGGCGATGTTCTTCTCCCACTTGACGGCGTCGTCGCTCGTTGCGTGAAGAAGAACCTGCTTCATCAAACGTGCGCGGACCTTATCGCGATTGCAACCAGTGTAGAGCGCATGGTACTTGTCGCCCACCTTAAACACCGTGCCGGCATAAATGTACTGGTCGACTTCCTCGTCGCCGCCACGCTCAAGGCTCTCGCCAAAGTCCTTGTAGTTGACGAAATCCTTGGTCGTAGCGAGTGCCCAGCCAAACGGCTCTCCGAAAGGTTCGGGGTTACGCGTGTCACGCTGATGATAGAGATAGAACGTGCCGTCCTCGCCGTACGGCATGATGTCGCCTACCCAAATTCCCTCAGGCTGGTAATACACCTTGTGCATCCGAGACTTCCTTTCCACGACATACTAACTCGGTACAATGGCAAGATATGTCAATCGTTTTCATATGTCAAACGTTTTCACACCAATACGTCTTTTCGCAGTTCCAGTCGTCGGCAAACGGTTGACATATGCCGGTGAACGGTCATCAGAGGCGTTTGAGGAATTCTTTTGGCACGGGATGAACTACGCGGTTTTGCCCTCAATGAGTTCAACGGGGAGCTTGATATTCGATTCGGGATTATCGCCGTTAATAAGAGCGATGATGGATTGCGCCGCGAGCTCTCCGATGCGATCGATATCTTGGCGTACGGTTGTTAAGTCAGGCATAAACGTCATAGTGCGGCGGGCACCATCCGCGCCCACGACCTTAATATCGTCCGGAGCGCTCAAGCCGCGCTGCTTCATAACGTTGAGACAGATGGCCGCCATCGTGTCGTCTCCCGCAAAGATGCCGTCAATATCGGGGTTCTCATCGAGGATCTTCGCAACGACCGCGCTCTTTTCGTCGTCGGGCTTAACGAACTCGACCTCACGGACAAGCGCGGGCAAACCGGCCTGCTCAACAACATCGAGGTAGGCATCGGTACGCTTATTGGCAGGCATGCGCATGCGGCTATTGCTGCGCAGGCACAGGATGCGTGAACACCCGTCATCGATCATGCGACGCGTGGCAAGTTTGCCGATGCTATAGCTGTCGCTCGCAATCTGAACAGAGGCCTCGCCAAGGTCGCAGTCGATACCAACCAGGCTCAAGCCCATCTCGGCATATGCCTCAGCACCGATATTGAGGGAGTTGACGATGACGCCGTCGACCATATTGCGGCGGAGCATGTCAATATAGGAACGCTCAAGATCAGGTCGATTGGCGCTGTTGCACAGCAACATCTTAAAGCCGTTTTCCGCTAACGTGCGCTCGACCGCCTGCACAACCTGAGCATGGAACGGGCTGCTCACAAAGGGAACGATCATACCGATAAGATTCAGGCGACCGTTGAGCATGGCACGGGCGATATCGTTGGGCGTATAGTTGATGCGCTCCATCGCGGCATGGACCTTATCGCGGGTCTCTTGGCTAATATAGCCGCGATTATTAAGCACGCGAGATACCGTAGTAGGCGAAACCCCCGCCACCGCTGCAACTTCCTTGATGCCAGGCTTAGCAGAATCCTTAGAACGAGCGCCCTCGCGAGCCATAGCACCCTCCCCCATCAACATGTCATACGTTTACATACGAACAAAGCATACCCCAACAACAGCGGGATGACGGTAACAGTACAAGTAAGTAAACGACTCATCCAAATAATTAGGAGAGTTTCGCCTAAAGGGTGACTACACAGGACCCTGCCGGGGCTGCTTGGGCTATCTCCCAAAATATTCCGCAGGACGCAAGAAGCCCTCGCCGCACGAAGTGCGCAGCGAGGGCTTCTTGCATGTCCGAGGACGTTTTGGAAAGTAACCCAAAGCGGCCCGGCGATCCTGCGGGAGTTAAATCCCTTTAGAACTTGTCGTGGAAGGTACGCGCAATGACCTCGTCCTGCTGCTCCTTGGTGAGCGTGTGGAAGTTCACGGCGTAGCCGGAAACGCGGATGGTCAGCTGCGGGTACTTCTCGGGGTGAGCCTGAGCGTCGAGCAGCGTCTCACGGTTGAAGACGTTGATGTTCAGGTGGTGGCCACCCTTCTCGGCGTAAGCGTCGAGCATGTGGACCAGGTTATCGGCCTGGGTCTCGGAAACTTCAGAAACCTTCATAATGTGTCTCCTTCGATTAATAGGCGCCGGCCGGAACCGGCGCGCTAATCAGTAATCGTTATTGTTAGTATAGCACTAACAATAGTTACTCGCCCAGCTGATCAAGGTCGATATCGCCAAAGAACACCTGGTCCTCCTTGCCGAGCGCACTCGGGATGATGGAGAAGGTGTTGGAGATGCCGTCCTGAGCATCGCGGAACGGGAGCTTGGAAACCGAAGACAGCGAAGCGATGGCGCCGTGGCTATCGCGCTTGTGCATGGGGTTAGCACCCGGGGCGAACGGCTGGCCAGCCTTGCGGCCGTCGGGCGTGGAGCCGGTCTTCTTACCGTACACGACGTTGGAGGTAATGGTCAGAACCGAGGTCGTGGGCACGGAGTTGCGGTAGGTGTCGTTCATGCGGATGTACTCCATGAACTGGTGCACAACGTCGTGAGCAATCTGGTCGACGCGGTCGTCGTCGTTACCGTACTTGGGGAACTCGCCCTCGGTCTCGAAGTCGACGATGATGCCGTTCTCGTCACGGACGGGGTGAACCTTGGCGTACTTGATGGCGGACAGGGAGTCAGCCACGACGGAAAGGCCAGCGATGCCCGTAGCGAACCAGCGGTGCACGTGCTTGTCGTGCAGAGCCATCTGGATGCGCTCGTAGCAATACTTGTCGTGCATGTAGTGAATGATGTTCAGCGAGTTGACGTACACGCCAGCGAGCCACTTCATCATGTCGTTGTACTTGGCCACAACGTCGTCGTAATCGAGCGTATCGCCCTCGACGGCGCGATACTTGGGGCCGACCTGCTTCTTGGAGACCTCGTCAACACCGCCGTTGAGTGCGTAGAGCAGGCACTTGGCAAGGTTGGCGCGGGCGCCGAAGAACTGCATCTCCTTGCCGATGCGCATGGAGGACACGCAGCAGGCAATGCCGTAGTCGTCGCCGTGATAGACGCGCATGAGGTCGTCGTTCTCGTACTGGATCGAGGAGCTGGCGACGGAAGTCTTGGCGCAGAACTTCTTGAAGTTCTCGGGCAGACGGGTCGACCACAGAACGGTCATGTTGGGCTCGGGGCTGGTGCCCATGTTCTCGAGCGTGTGCAGGTAGCGGTAGCTCATCTTGGTAACGAGCGTACGGCCGTCAACGCCCATGCCGCCGATGGACTCGGTGACCCACTGCGGATCGCCGGTAAACAGGGCCTGGTACTCGGGGGTACGGGCAAACTTGACCATGCGGAGCTTCATGATGAAGTGATCCACGAACTCCTGGATCTGCTCCTCGGTAAAGGTACCGTTGGCAAGGTCGCGCTCAGCGTAGATGTCGATGAACGTAGAGGTACGGCCGATGGACATAGCGGCGCCGTTCTGCTCCTTAACGGCAGCGAGGTAGGCGAAGTACATCCACTGGATGGCCTCCTGCGTGTTGGTAGCAGGGTTGGAAATATCGAAACCATAGGTCTCGGCCATCATCTTGAGCTCGCCGAGGGCGCGAATCTGCTCCTGCAGCTCCTCACGATCGCGGATGTTGTCGGCGGTCATGACCGTCGGGGTGGAAGCCTTCTGGGCCTCCTTGTCCTTGATCAGGTAGTCGACACCGTACAGGGCGACACGACGGTAGTCGCCGATGATGCGGCCGCGGCCATAGCCATCGGGCAGACCGGTGATGATGTGGGCCGAACGGCAAGCACGCATCTCGGGGGTGTAAACATCGAAGACGCCGGCGTTGTGGGTCTTGCGCTCGAAGGTGTAGCGCTCGACAACGTTCTCGTCGACCTTGTAGCCGTGCTGGCTGGCAGCCTGGCAAGCGATGCGGATACCACCGTTGACGTGCAGCGCGCGCTTGAGCGGCTTGTCAGTCTGGAGGCCAACGATGGTCTCCTTCTCGCGATGGGCGTTATCGATGTAGCCAGCGGGGTGGCTCACGATACCCGTGACGGTCTTGGTGTCCATATCGAGGACACCACCCTGCTCGCGCTCCTTAAGCAGCAGGTCGAGAACCTCGCCCCACAGCTCCTTGGTACGCTCGGTCGGGCCGACGAGGAACGACTCGTCGCCCTCGTAGGGGGTGTAATTCTTCTGGATGAAGTCTCGGACGTCAACCTCTCCCGTCCAGATGCCTTCCTTGAAGCCTTCCCATGCCTCCTGCATTGTGTAACCACGCTCCTAGTTACGTGTAATGCGGCGCTCTCTCACACCGCTGCTTATTGAATTCTTGAATTTTCGGCTTGCACTACCGGCTTCTTCCGTTCTTCACCACACGTTGGTGCAGGGAAAAACGTTTGTCCACCTTGGAACTGCAACCCAAAACCCAAGATTTCACCCATTTGAGAAGGATAACATAGCGACCCTCTCCATCTGGGCTGTTATATGTTTCTTTTTTTATATCATAAGGGCGTTTTTTACAAACCCGCAGGAAATGCGAGCGTGAACAACTACCGTTCACCGATTTGTTTAGTTTTTTCCTTGCCTTTGTACGATGTTCGCTCTAGCTGTTATGCCAGCTTTAGCAGGGTAAAGTGCCTCTGAGTAGGCTTTAGGACATGCCTAGAGATCTACTCCCTAACTTTACTGGCACCGACGGTGCACGGAGGTCGCCTAAAGGTAGTTTTCTAGGCATGTCTCAAAATCTACTGTATAGGGCGCGCGTGCAAGGGTATCATCTTTCACCGAAAATAGTTTCTAGTGTTAGGGGTTTTCGGTGGAAGATACCGATTTCCGTGAACTTGGGCGTCAGCTCCTTACCGAGTTTGGCGGCATTCACCAGCGCGTTTCGCGCTTTGTGGACAAAGCTCTCAGCGGCGAGATGGCTGTCATGCGCGCCCTTATGCTCGCTGGCGGCTCGCTCACGCCGAGCGAACTCGCTGATCGCGCCTGGGTCTCGAACGCCCGCATTGCCAATATCCTACGCGCTCTCGAAGCCAAGGGCTGGGTTGAGCGTGAGCACTCAAAGACCGACCGTCGTCGCGTACACGTCATAGTGACCGACAAGGGATTCCAGGATCTCGAAATCAAACGCCGGGAATTCGAGGACCGCACCGCGGCTTTCCTCGAACAGCTCGGCGAAACAGATACCCAAGAGATGGTGCGCCTTCTTAGACGTGCCAACGAAATTATCGACCGCAATCAAGAAAGGAGAGATGCCGAGTGAGGATTCTCAAGCTCTTTAAAAAGCATGTCCTGGCACTGTTCGCAGCTATCGTACTCATCGTAATCAGCTGCAACGCCGACCTGGCGCTGCCTACCTATATGAGCGACATCGTCGACGTGGGCGTGCAGCAAGGCGGCATCGCCTCGCCCGTGCCCAACACCATTCGCGCCGAATCGCTCGACGACCTTGAGCTCTTTATGAGCGCCAAGGACGCCAAGACGGTGGAGGCTGCGTTTGGCAAGGCAGACAAGAACGGCATTCGAACGTACAGGGGCACCGAGGAAGAGCGCGGCGACGGCGGCAAGATTGCCGACATCATGAGCCTGCCTGAGACCGTCGTGCTCGCCTTCAACCAGGGCATCGACGCCGACTCCATGGGCGACATGACCGGCGCATCCACCGAGGCAAGCGATGGCGGCGCCGCCCAGGCCATGCCCACCCCCGAGCAGATGGCGGCGATGACGCCCGAGCAGCTCGCCGAGATGCAGCAGAAGGCCGCAGCGGCGCAGAACATGCAAAAGCAGATTGATGTCGATGGCGGTAAGATCACCATGAAGAGCCTGCGCCTAGGCGTTGAAGGCGGTCTTATCGATCAGGGCAAGCTCGTCGAGGGCGCCAACGATATGGCAGACAAAATGGGCTCCATGTCGGGCTCCATCGTCACCCAGCGCGCCGTGAGCTATGTACAGGACGAGTACAAGGCACAGGGCATCGACCCCGCCGACGTGCAAAACGCCTACCTGGGCCGCATGGCGACCACGATGTTTGGGCTGTGCCTGGTGTCGCTCGTCGCCACCATCCTGACCGGTGCCGTGGCTTCGCGTACCGCCTGCTCCATCGCCCGCGACCTGCGCCGCGAGACCTTCAATAAGGTTATGCACTTCTCGCCGGCCGAGGTGGGCAAATTTAGCCAGGCCTCGCTCATTACCCGCTGCACCAACGACATTCAGCAGATTCAGATGGCCGCAACCCTGTTTATCCGCATGTGTCTGATGGCGCCCGTCATGGGCATCGTCGCCATCATGCGCGTCCTGGCCAACCACACCGGCCTGGAGTGGACCATCGCCGTGGCCATCATCGCGGTTTCGGCTGTCGTCGGCGTGCTTATGGGCCTCACCATGCCCAAGTTCAAAAAGATGCAGAGCTTCGTGGACCGCGTGAACCTTACCGCCCGCGAGCTGCTCGACGGCCTTATGCCCATCCGCTCGTTCAACCGCGAGGAGCATGAGCTCGAGCGTTTTGACAAGGCTTCGCTCGACCTGATGACCACGCAGCTCTACACCAACCGCGCCATGAGCTTTATGATGCCGCTCATGATGCTCGTCATGAACTGCGTCACCGTGCTTATCGTGTGGTTTGGCGCGCAGGGCGTGTCCGACGGTGTGATGCAGGTCGGCAACATGATGGCGTTTATCTCCTACACCATGCAAATCGTCATGGCGTTTATGATCCTCACCATGGTGTCGGTCATTCTGCCCCGCGCCGAGGTTGCCGCCGAGCGCGTGGAGGAGGTTATCACCTGCCCCACGAGCATTAACGACCCCGTCTCGCCCAAGCTGCCCGCAGCCAGCGCGCCGCGCGGTGAGCTCACCTTCCGCGACGTAAGCTTCCAGTACCCCGACGCCCGCGCCGATGTGATCAGCGGCGTGAACTTCACCACGCATGCTGGCCAGATGCTCGGCATCATCGGCTCCACGGGCTCGGGCAAGTCCACGCTCGTACAGCTGATTCCGCGCTTATACGACGTCACGGGCGGCAGCATTTCGCTCGACGGCATCGACGTGCGCGACATGACCCTTTCCGAGCTGCGCCGCCGCATCGGTTACATCCCGCAGCAGGGTCGCCTGTTCTCGGGCACTGTCGAGAGCAACCTCAAGTTTGCCGGCGACATGGTAAGCGATGATGACATGCGCCAGGCCGCGCGCATCGCCCAGGCCGAGGACTTTATCGCCGAGCGCGAGGGCGGCTACGACTCCCCCATCAGCCAGGGCGGCTCCAATGTCTCGGGCGGCCAGCGTCAGCGCCTGGCCATCGCCCGTGCCTTGGCCAAGAAGCCCGAAGTCGTGGTGTTCGATGACTCGTTTAGCGCGCTCGACTACAAGACCGACGCGCGCCTGCGCGAGGAGCTCGCCAAAAACGTCACCGACGCCGCGCTCGTGGTCGTGGCCCAGCGCATCGCGACCATCATGCACGCCGACCAGATCATCGTGCTCGACGACGGTCACGTAGTGGGCACCGGCACGCACGAGGAGCTGCTGCACGGCTGCCCGGCGTACCTGGAGATTGCACAGTCGCAGCTTTCCGCCGAGGAGCTGGGACTTACCCAAGAAGAGATTGCAGCCGTCATGGAAGGAGGCGAGCGCTAATGGCAGACGAGACCAAGACTCAAATTCCCAAGCCCACCCGTCAGCGTGGACCCATGGGCCGCATGGGCGGCATGCGTCGCGGCGAAAAGGCCAAGGACTTTAAGGGCACCATGAAGCAGCTGCTCGGCTATATCGGCCAGCACAAGATTGCCGTGTTTGCCGCCGTCGCCTTTGCCGTGTGCTCGGTCATCTTTAACATTGTGGGGCCCAAGGTGCTCGGCCAGGTTACCACCAAACTGTTCGAGGGCCTGGTTGCCAAGGTCAACGGCACCGGCGATGTCGACTTTGCCTGGATCGCCAAAACGCTCGGCTTTTTGCTCTGTCTGTATCTGGCGAGCTCTGTCTGCAGCCTGATCCAAGGCTGGCTCATGACCGGCGTCACGCAAAAGATTTGCTATCGCATGCGCAAGGAGATCGCCGCCAAGATCGCCGTCGTGCCGATGAACTACTTCAACGGCCACAGCAAGGGCGACGTGCTCAGCCGCATCACCAACGATGTCGACACGCTGGGCCAGTCGCTCAACCAGAGCGTGACGCAGCTCATCACGTCGGTAACGCAGATTATCGGCGTGCTCGTCATGATGCTTTCGATCAGTCTGCCGCTCACCGGCGTCACTGTGCTCACGCTGCCGGCAGCCGCGATTATCCTGACCGTAATGATTCACTTCTCGCAGCCGTACTTCCGCGAGCAACAGCAAGTCCTGGGCGCCGTCAACGGCATTATCGAAGAGGATTTTGCCGGCCAGAACGTTATTCAGGTGTTCGACCGCGCCGAGGCCTCGATCGAAGAGTTCGACCGTCAAAACGACCGCCTCTTTATTAGTGGCTGGCGTTCGCAGTTCCTGTCGGGCCTGATGATGCCGCTTATGAGCTTGGTGGGCAACATGGGCTACGTGGGCGTCGTCGTGGTGGGCGCACAGCTCGCGCTGACCGGCAATGCCACGCCCGGCGACATCCAGAGCTTTATCCAGTACGTTCGCAACTTTACGCAACCCATACAGCAGCTGGGCAACGTGAGCAACACGATGCAGTCGATGGCCGCCGCCACCGAGCGCGTCTTTGAGTTCCTGGCCGCGCCCGAGGAGGAGCAGAAGGCCGACGCGCAGATTCCCGAGAAGCGCCCCGGCCACGTGGTGTTTGACCATGTCAAGTTTGGCTACACGCCCGACAAGATCATCATCCACGACTTTAGCTGCGAGGCGCAGCCCGGCCAGACCATCGCCATCGTCGGCCCCACCGGCGCCGGCAAGACCACGCTCATTAAGCTGCTGCAGCGCTTTTACGACGTGGACGGCGGTTCGCTGCGCGTCGAGGGCGTCGACGTGCGCGACTGGGACCGCGCGGCGCTGCGCGGCGAGTTTGCCATGGTGCTGCAGGACACTTGGCTGTTTAACGGCACCATCCGCGAGAACATCCGCTACGGACGCCCCGATGCGACCGACGCCGAGGTCGAGGCCGCCGCACGCGCCGCACGCTGCGACCACTTTATCCATACGCTCGCCGGCGGTTACGACTTTATGATCAACGAGGAGGGCACTAACCTCTCACAGGGCCAGCGCCAGCTCGTGACCATCGCCCGCGCCATTTTGGCCGACCGCCCGGCACTGATTCTGGACGAGGCGACTTCCAACGTCGATACCCGTACCGAGGAGCTCATTCAGCGCGCCATGGATGCGCTGATGCAAGGCCGCACCAGCTTTGTCATCGCGCACCGCCTGTCCACGATCCGCAACGCCGACGTGATCTTGGTGATTCGCGACGGCGACATCGTCGAGAAGGGCACGCACGACGAGCTGCTCGCCCAGGGCGGCTTCTACGCCGACCTGTACAACTCACAGTTCGACGAAGCAGCATAAATTCGGCCGCAAGGAGCGAATAACGCCCGAGAACGGGGGCGCAGGACAACCTGCGCCCCCGTTTTTTCGTCCACGGCACTCGAATTAGCTCTCTTGGGGCCCGATTGACAGCCCCTTCTGGACCCTGTGGCCAAAAAAGGTCAAATATGAGTACTGTTACATTTTTAGTAGCAGCCAAAACCGCCTCAAATGACCTCTTTGCGGCTTCTATACGCCTTCAAATTAATCAAAACGCCCGTTAGCATGCTTCTGTGTGCCAACGTTAATGAACATATTTGCTGTTGTGCCTATTATCTTGTAAGCTCGATATGAGACTACGCCAGCAACAGTACTCATATTTGCCATTTTTTGCCCACGGGGTATGCCGCAGAAGATCCAACTTGCTCCAGCGTGCCG
Source organism: Collinsella sp. (assembly GCA_048323995.1). Classification (GTDB taxonomy): domain Bacteria; phylum Actinomycetota; class Coriobacteriia; order Coriobacteriales; family Coriobacteriaceae; genus Collinsella. Next base: position 181,497 of record DBFELT010000006.1, read on the forward strand.
TACGCCGACCCCCCTTCCGGCGAGTGCCGACATTTTCCCAGATAAAACCGACCAAAATAAACCTGTCCCTTTTTGGTAGGTTTCGGGGTGACAAGGGCTTGCACTTTAGCGTGCGACAGCGGATAATGCCGAACACTCGACAATACGCTTATTGCTCTTTCCATAGATTGAGGAGGCCCCTATGGCCATGGAATTCAAACGCAGGCTGCCGATCCCCATGGAGATCCGCGAGGAAATGCCGCTTTCTGCCGAGCTTACCGCCAAAAAGCAGGCATTTGACGCCGAGGTCGCCAAAGTCTTTACCGGCGAGGACGCACGCAAGGTGCTTATCATCGGCCCGTGCTCTGCCGACCGCGAGGATTCGGTGCTTGAGTACATGAACCGACTGGCCAAGACCGCCGAGGAGGTCAAGGACAAGCTCATCATCATTCCGCGCGTCTACACCAACAAGCCGCGCACCAAGGGCACCGGCTACAAGGGCCTGCTGCACAACCCCAACCCCGAGGCTCCCGACGATCTGCTCGAGGGCGTCAAGGCCATCCGCCATATGCACCTGCGCGTTATTGAGGAAACGGGCTTCTTCACCGCCGACGAGATGCTCTATCCGTCCAACTACCAGTACCTCGTTGACCTGCTGAGCTATGTTGCCGTGGGCGCACGCTCGGTCGAGAACCAGGAGCATCGCCTGGTGTCGAGCGGCATTTCGGTACCCGTTGGCATGAAGAATCCCACTGCCGGCTCTACCACCGTTATGCTCAACTCCATTTACGCCGCGCAGGCGCACCAGAGCTTCATCTTCCGCAACTGGGAGGTCGAGTGTGACGGCAACCCGCTCGCACACGCCGTTATGCGTGGCTACATCGGTCTCGATGGGCGTACCTACCCCAACTACCACTACGAACACCTGGAGCGCCTGGCCGAGCGCTATACCGAGCATGCCGGCTACGCCAATCCGGCAGCGATCATCGACTGCAACCATGACAACTCGGGCAAGCGTCCGCTGGAGCAGTATCGCATTTGCAAGGAGGTGCTCGACAGCTGCCGCCGCAACGAGTCCATCTCCAAGCTGGTCAAGGGCTTTATGATCGAGTCTTACCTGGAGGACGGCAACCAACCGGTCGACGGCGGCGTCTTTGGCAAGTCGATCACCGACCCGTGCCTGGGCTGGGAAAAGACCGACTACCTCATCCACGAAATCGCGGAACGTATTTAGTTACGCGGTTTTACCAAACCGCGTAACGACTCGACGCTGCAAACCCGCCAGAACGGCAATCTGCCTTTCAGCTTCGACGGCATGACCAAAAGGTCAATGCCGCCTCGCTTCAAGGCACCTTGCTCGCTCTGGCGGGTTTTCGCTGACGTTTTTCGACCTGCATCGTTGCCAGGGTTGGCACCAATGACTAATGCGGTAACAAGCTACGTCAGTCCGCTTGACCGGCTGGGTTTCTGAGGTGCGGCAGATTCCCGTGAAAGAGGTGCGCCGCGTACTTTGGGTACGCAAGCGACGAATGAACGGGAAGGTGCCGTGTCTCGGGAAGACAGACAGTTACGCCGAGGGTTCCTGCTGCGTAATGCAGTGGATATTTCCGCCACCGAAGACGACCTGCTCGGACTGAACGCCGACGCACTTGTAGACGCCCTCACCCCAGACCTCGTCGTAGATCTTCTGGAGCGTGTCAACGGCAAGCTGGTCGTTCTCGTCGCCGTACTGCGGGACGATAACGCCGTGGTTGGTGACCAGGTAGTTCATGTAGGAGGCGATCAGCGGCTCGTCGGCGACGCGCGGCTCGGCGTTCTCGTCGGCGTCGATGGTGTCGCAGGAAGCCTGGTCCATGAACAGCGGGTTCACGGGCATGCAGAGCTTGTAGACCTTCATCTTGCGGCCCTTGGCGTCAACGGCGTTGGAGAGGGTCTCGTAGATGGCGTGGCACTGCTCGTAGAACGGATACTCGGGATCGTCAGTCCAGATGCAGGCCATGACGCCCGGAGCGATGAACGTGGCGACGTCATCGATGTGACCGTTGGTCTCCTCGGGGTCGATGCCCTCCTTGACCCAGATGACCTTCTCGACACCCAGATAATCCTTGAGGTGCTCGTCCATATAGGCGCGAAGTTCCTCGCTCCAGGGCTCGAACTTCCTCTTGAACTTGGGCCAGATGGACTCGGGATCCTCTTCCTCCTCCAGAACCGCAGAGCAGGTGCGGCCTGGGGAAAGCAGGCACTGGTCGGTCACGACCACGGTTCCATCGCCGTCGACGGTAATGGAGCCGCCCTCGAGGATCATGTCATCGGGACGATAACGACGGCAGCCGGAAAGCTCAGCTATCTTAAGGGCGATCTGCTCGTCCTTGTCCCACGGGAAATAGAGGCCGTCGACGAGGCCGCCGTAGGCGTTGAAGTGCCAGTGGTTGGCGCGCTTATCGCCCTTGCCATTGATAACAAAAGTGGCAGCGGTGTCGCGGAACCAAGCGTCGTCGGTGGTCATCTCGATAACGGTGACGTTCTCGTCTTCCTCAAAGGCGGCCTTGCAGTTGGCGTAGTCGGCCTGGTTGGCGCACATGGTGACCGGGGTGAACTCGGCGATGGCGCGAGCGATGGCGGCATACTGCTTCTGAGCCGGCTTGGCGCCGTGGGCCCAGGTGTCGGTGCGGTGGGGCCAACCCATCCACACGCGATCCTGTGGGGCGAACTCAGCAGGCATAAAGAAGCCATCGGCCTTAGGGGTAGACTCGGACTCGGTGATCGTACGCATAAGATTTCCTCCAAATCGAACGATCGCTTGCTGCGGGCGGGTTACCCTCAGCCTAAAACCAAAAGATGGTAGGCGCCCGTTCCCCGGCAAAGGTCGGGGCGCCTGGCACCGGTTTTCACGGATGTCGCACCGGCAAGCGACGACGTAACCCGGTGCGCGGAGACAAAACGCACGAAGGATACGGAAGAGAGATTGGGGCGGGCGGTGGTTACCGGAGCAATAGCTCACACCCACCTCAGAGAAAGGTTAGCAAACCTGTTGCTTGGGCACGCCTCCGAAGAGGCTAGAGTGTCCCGAGTCGGGAGTGACAAGCCAGACGAAGCGTACGTTGGTACGCGAGGAAGGTTGGAGCCCCGAATCCGGGTGCTCTAGTCCTCCTCGGACTCCTCAGCGAGGCGCTGAGCAGCCAGCTCGGGAGTGAGACCCTTGTACTCGGTCTCGCGGCCCTTAGCACTGACGACGCGGACAACCTCGCCAATAAGCAAGAGCACGATGAAGATAACGATCATCGGGACCTTATCGCCAATCTCATCGACAGAGAACGGAATCAGCGTTGCAACGATAGCCAGAATCAGCTCGATACAAGGGATGGCCAGCATGACCTTCATCATGGCGCCCTTAAACGGGAACGTAAAGATACGCTCACGGTTGGGGTCGTTCTTACGAAGGTTGAGGAATGCCGGGAACATCGGGATGTAGGTCAGCAGCAGGAAGACAACGGAGGTACCGAAGAGCATCCAGAAGACACCGTTGGAGATGGCGTCGATGGGAACCAGCTGCAGGCACAGCACCAAGGAGGCAACGATGGCGTTGACCAGGTTGGCGCCGTTGGGCATGTCATCATCCGAGATCATCGAGGCGAAGACCTTGGGCATGTTGCCATGCTCGGCAGCATAGCGAGCAACGGAGTTGACGCCGAAGGACCAGGCAGCCATGTTGGCGAACAGCGTGATCAGGAAGGCGATGCAGATGACCTTAAAGATCATGGAATCGCCCACAATAGTCTGGACAGCGTAAATCATGCCGTAGTCGGGATCGATGGAATCAGCCGACACAGCAGCGCCGATGCCAAAGCCAGCGAACAGGTAGATCACGGCGATGGACAGGCCGCCGACGATGATAGCCTTGGGGATATCGCGAGCGGGATCGGCCATATCGTCGGTCATGGTGCAGATGACCTCGAAGCCCATGAAGTTAAAGATGATGATCGACAGGTAGCCGAGCGCGTTGGTGTTGGTGAGCTCGGGCAAGAAGGTGACAGCGGACATATCGTTCGCAAAACCGTTCTCCATGGCGTACCAAATGCCCAAAGCGCCGACGATAACGGCAACGGCGACCTTGATGATGGCGCCGCCGTTCAGGACCCACTCGGAGTCGGCAGCTTTGGAGCGACCCATAAGATAGACAATCCACACAAAGGCAAGGTCGATACCAATCTTGGCAATCAGATTGAACTCGACGCCAAAGACCATGCCCAAAATGTCCGGGAGCATAGTGGCCAGCGAGGCAATCCACAGCGGGTAGTTAACCCAGTAGTAGTACGAAATGCGGGCGCCCCACTTGTCGCCCAGGCCATCGCGTACCCAGTCGTAAATGCCACCCTCACCGTCATAGGTAGTGCCGAGCTCGGCAACGACCATGCCATAAGGGAGCAGGAAGGTCAGAATCAGGAAGATCCACCAGAAGAACTGCTGGTTGCCAATGGCAGCAGCAGGTGCGGCGGCCTCGCAAACGAAGACGACGCAGATGATGGTCGAGATGACCGTCAAGAAGGAAAGCTTTTTCTTTCCGTCGCTCATGATGAGCTCCTTCGCTCAGTCTTGGACAAATCGAGGCCCTTAAGATATTAAGGCAATTGCCGGCCCTCGGTGAGCGGGCGACAGGAGACAAGCATCCGCCGTCCGCAAACGCGCTTCTACGATGAAGTTACGCGGTTTTACCAAACCGCGTAACGGCTCGACGCTGCAAACGCCCCTAAGCGGCAATCTGACGTTCAATCGTCGGTCGCGCACCGAAGTACGCTTCCCTCCTCTTTCACGTCACCTTGCTCGCTTAGGGGCGTTTTCGCTGACCTATGCTCAACCTACGATAATTCCAAGCTGAACGAGTTATTCGCTGTAGCGGGTGGCTATGGCGGCTCGCACCATGCCGGTGCTCATGAGGTAGGTCACCAGGAAGTAGCCACCGTATGCTGCCAGGAAGATTGCACAGGTGAGACCAACGGTGCCGCCGATGCTCATATTTCCGAAAATGCTCACCAACTCGATGATCACCTTAAGTGCCACAAAGGAGTGCGCCAGGCCCACTGCCAGCGGGAACAGGAAGAATACCGCTTGCTGCGCCATCACCGAATGGCGAATCTGGCGGTCGTCGCAGCCGATCTGTGCCAGCACACGATAGCTGCGGCTGCCGTCGGCCACGTTGGAGAGTTGCTGGATCGACAGAATCGCCGCGCATGCAACGACCAATACAAAGCCGATGTAGATGGCTAGGTAGCTAATAAGACCGTTCATTTGCGCTGCTTGCGTGTACATCTCGGAGCGTGTGATGAAGATTCCCCACGACCCCGGCTCCTTGCCGTCAACGAGCAGATTGTCGAGCACAGTGTTTTTAATGCTCTCGTCTGCCTCAGTCGTATCCATCCCCTGTTTGTAGTTAACGAGCAGGCTACTGGAATACGGCTGCAGATTAAGTTGGGACAACAGCTCGTCGGCAACGACGACGGTACCCGGATTACTGCCCATCGCCGAGTTGGCGATGGCCGCCGTATCTTCGTCCGACTTATCGGTTGCGGGCTTGAGCGTATGCCCGCCCAAGGTAAGGGCATGGCCGCCAGCCATATACTTGGTGTACAGGTCGACCAGCTCGCCGCCCATATCACATGTGAGCAGATACTGGTCGTGACCGATGTGCACCGGCTCCTCGCCCATCATCTGACGCAGTTTGTTGTACTGGCTCGCCGGCGTCACAAACAGACCCATCGTATCGGCATTGCTACCCCCGAACGCCTTGGGAAGCTTTTCGCCCATGGTCTTGCACATCTCACTTGGGGTCACCGAAGGATTCGAGCCGCCAAATGGGTAACTCAGATACGAATCGATCTGCACATGCTCACCGGCAACATCGGAGATATCGACCTTCTTGCCGGTCTCGTCGTTGTTGTCCGCCGACTTGCCCTTGCCGTGCCATGCAGGGTACAAATCGACCGTTGTATCGGCCAACACCATGCGATCGACCTCAGACGGATTGGCATACCCTTTGTACCCTTTGTAGTAGTCGAGCGTATCGGGCGTGTAATAGACATACGTCTGAGACACGTCAACAGGGTTATAGCGCTCCAGGTTTTCATTCATCACGTTGGCAATTGACATACCGCACGTCACCGAGGTGATGGCCAAAAACAGGAGCATCGCGATGACGCCCATCGAAAAGCACACCGTGTTGACCTTCGCCGCAAGCTGGCGCACGGTAAACATGTTGAGGCCGCGCCAATACACGCCGCGCAGGCTCTGCAGCAGCTTGATGAGCATGCCCGAGAGTCCCCAGAACAGGGCAAAGGTGCCCACGGTAACCATAGCGGTCGTAATACCAAACTGGTTCATGGCCTCTTGCAGCTTGCTGTCCGTCGCGGTTAGCGGGAACCCATCACGTAGCAGACGGTAATAGGCCACGCCCACCAGCACCGCGCCCACGACAAAGATGGCAATCGCGATCCAGGGGTTGCGTGTCTTGATGCTCTCGTTGCGACGCTCGGCACCCATAAGCTCGATGAGTTTGGTGCGACGCACGGCGCGAAGGTTCAGCAGTAGCGTGAGCACAAACATTACGAGCATGCAGACAAGGGTCAGATTGAACGCATGCATCGAGAAAAAGAAGTGGAAATTGGCGATCTGTGTCTTAAAGAGCGAGGCCGTAAAGAACGTCATGAGCTGGGAGAGTCCCACACCCAGCACAATGCCGGCGACAAAGGCCACCACCGAGACAATCACCGTCTCGAGCGCCATGATAGTGGCGACGCGCCCGCGCCCCATGCCGAGCACCTGGTACAGGCCAAACTCCTTCTTGCGGCGTTTCATGATGAAGTTGTTGGCGTACACCATCAAAAAGGCCATGACACCGGCCAAAAAGTACGTCAGGTCGCCGAGCATGCTGCCCATTACCTGCGCCAAGCCCTCTTCATCGATTCCGGCGATGTCGACCTGCATCGAGATGGTGTTAAAAGCATAGAAGACCGTGACGCCCAGGGTGAGCGTCAAAAGGTAGACGAGGTAGTCGCGGCCGGCGCGGCGGACGTTGCCCCAAGCGAGTTTACAGAGCATCGGAGCCCTCACCGCCCATCATGGCAACGACCTCCATTATGCGGTCGAAGAACTCTCGGCGGTCGGTGTCGCCGCGGCGCAGCTCGGTGAAGATCTTGCCGTCGCGAATGAACAGCACACGGCTCGTGTAGCTGGCGGCAAAGCTGTCGTGCGTGACCATGAGCACGGTGGCGCGTAGGCGGCGGTTAAGGGCCTCCAGGCTCTCGAGCAGCAGGCGAGCGCTCTTGGAATCGAGGGCGCCGGTGGGCTCGTCGGCCATGATCATGGTGGGGTCGGTAACGAGCGCGCGAGCCGCGGCAACGCGCTGCTGCTGACCGCCGGACATCTGGTAGGGATACTTGTCGAGCACCTGACTGATGGACAGGCGCGCTGCCACATCCTGCACGCGGGTCGAGATCTCTGCCGAGTTTGTGCGGGCGATGGTGAGCGGCAGAGCGATGTTCTCGCGTGCCGTGAGCGTATCGAGCAGGTTGGAGTCCTGGAAGATAAAGCCCAGCTCCTCGCGGCGGAACTGCGAGAGCTTGGCCTGCTTCATGCGCGTCACGTCCTGCCCGTTGATGCGGATCGTGCCACTTGTGGCGCTATCGATGGTCGACACGCAGTTGAGCAACGTCGACTTGCCCGAGCCCGAAGCGCCCATGATGCCAACGAACTCGCCGCGGTTGACGGTAAAGCTGACGTCGTTGAGCGCGCGGGTCACGTTGCCCAACGCGCCGTATACCTTTTCGAGATGCGCGACCTCCAGTACCGGGGTCGCCATGTGCGTGGTTTGCATACCGAGTCCTTTCTTGCAATTAGTCTACGGCATCTATAGTCGCAAGAAGACGAGTCGGCTACCATCGATATGGCTTACGCTTGCCTTACCGTTGTGTAAGGTACGGGTAGCCAGCCTGCCACGTGTTGATATTGAGAGAGGACTCCTGTTGAAGACTGTTCATGTTGCCGCTGGGATCATTCGCAAGGAAGGATCTGATGAGCTGCTTGCCGTGCAGCGCGGCTATGGCGACATGCAGGGACTTTGGGAATTCCCCGGCGGCAAGCTCATGCGCGGCGAGACGCCCGAGGACGCCGTACGCCGCGAGCTTATGGAGGAGCTGCAGGTAAAAGTCACCAACCTGCGCGATTTCTACACCGTTGAGTATGACTACCCCGATTTCCATCTCTCCATGGAGTGCTACTACTGCTCGCTCGCCGATGAATCCGATGAGCCTCAGAAACACGACCGCCAGCTTGATATCCGCTGGATTCCGCGCACCTCGCTTGCCACGGTGGAATGGATGCCCGCAGACAAGGGGCTCATCGATGCCCTGATTGAGCTGAAGGAAGACCGGCTCGAGGCAAGCGCCGCCGATGACGCCGCGCCCAACACAGCCGACGAGCCTGTTACTAAACCCAAGCGCAAAGCCAAGCGCCGCACCAAAAAGCGCCCCAAGCCCGGCCTGCTCGACGGCATCGATACCTCGGACCTTTCCGCCGACGAGCGCGAACTGGTCCGCCGGCGCGCCGCCATCAAAAAGTCCATGAAGGGCAACAAGCGCGCCAACACCAAGCCCGAGCTGCTCGTTCGCCAGCGCCTGCGCGCCGCGGGCCTTACGGGTTATCGCTTGGAATGGAAGGTACCCGGCAAACCCGATATCGCCTTTCCCGGGCGCAAGATCGCCATCTTCGTCAACGGCTGCTTTTGGCACCGCTGCCCCAAGTGCAACCCTAGCCAGCCCAAGCGCAACGTTGAGTTTTGGGAGGCAAAGTTCCGTCGCAACGTCGAGCGCGACCGCGCTGCCGTGGCAGCACTCACTCAAATGGGCTGGACGCCCATAACCATCTGGGAATGCGAGCTCAAAAAAGACCGCATCGATGCCACCATGGAAAAGGTCATCGAGCAGGTGCGGGCCGCAGAACCGCAGCGCTAACAGCGAGCATTCACACGCTCCGCACGTCCGCGCCACGTCTACGCCACAAACCTTAGAAAGCCCTTAAGCTCAAAACCTTTCAAGAGTGTTACCCAATAGCCTTGACCTGCGGTTTCATCGTAACACCAAACCAGGTTAAGCCTTTCTTTAGCGCTTCTTTGAACGGTCCGCTGCATAATACTGCCAACGCACGGGGCCTAGCAGCACACCCTGTGCGCAACCTTTTGGTGGACATCGAGGAGGCCGCATAAGCATGCATTCTTCCAATGACGCAGCACAGCAGCCATCCCTAAAACATGCAAACCTTTTCTCCTTCCCCCCGACACAGAGAAACGGTCTCCTCGACTCCCCCACCACAAAAACCAAGCGCTCAGCCGATCAGAGCCTCAACTTACGAGCATCCTTCGAAAAGCTCCAAGCATCCCTAGACAAGGCGTTCCCCGAACAGGCAAGAGCAATCTAAGCCCATCGCGCTTTATACTGATGCCATGCGAAACATGGATCACATAGAATTGCACCGCGGAGGACGCGAGGAAGCGTTTCCCGAGACCGCCGAAGACTGGCCCTATATTGCCGAACGCGCAGAATTCGCTCGCTATCCGGGCAATTCCGTCCCCTGGCACTGGCATTCCGAAGTTGAGCTTTTCTATATGGAGCAGGGAGCGATTGACTATCGAACGCGCGCGGCTCATGAGCACGTACGCTTTGAGGAAGGGTCAGCCGGCTTTATCAACGGCGGCGTTTTGCACAGCACGCTGCAATCAGCCAATTCGGCACCAGCCATTCAAATGTTGCATATCTTTCAGCCGTCGATGCTCGGCGATCCCGCGGGACGTCTCCAAAAGCGCTACATCAATCCATTACTTCAATGTCGAGGCGTCGATGTGCTCAAATGGTCGCCCACCAACCCCGACGATATGCCCTTTATCGATTTGCTGAAGAGCTCCTTTAGCCACGACCTTCAACGGCCGCAGAACGAGATGGCGCTTCGAAATAACTTGTCAGAGCTCTGGATTCAGATTTACGCCAAAGCCGAACCGCTCTTTTCCTCCGACGGCGCCTCTTGGATGACCGGCCGCGACGTACAGTTCAAGGGAATCCTGGACTTTATCCGCGCAAACTATGCAGCCGCTATAGATGTGCCCCAGATGGCATCTGCAGCCGGCGTAAGCGAAAGAGAGTGTTACCGCATTATCGAAACTTGTGCAGGAACGACCCCGGCGGCATATCTACGCGCATACCGCATAAACCGTGCTTGCGAACTTTTGGCACACACCACGCGAACGGTACAGACAGTCGCACGCCAATGCGGATTTATAACAGCAAGCCATCTTGGCCAGGTATTTAAAGAACAAATGGGGTGCACTCCTTCGAGCTATCGAGCAGCGAGGCAGAATCTCGATAGCACCAGGCAGAAATCCCGCTAGCCTTTCTTCTGTCACCGCATCAAACTTGCAGGCAAACAACAGAGAGGAGCAATCATATGAAGCACTTTGAACATATCGTATTTGACGTTGATGGGACATTGGCAGATACAGAAGAAAGCGTTCTATCATCGCTTGTCCAGATTGTCCAAGAAGAGACCTGCAAAACGCTCCCCCGACACGAGCTTGAATTTGCCCTCGGCATACCCGGCAAGGATGCCCTTGAGAAACTTGGAATCTACTCGCAGGCAACGTTGGATCGCTGGTGCCAAGTTGCCGCCAGCTTTAAAAGCACCATCAGCGTGTTTCCAGGTTTGCTTGAAGTCATCGCAACACTCGCCGATAGCGGCTGCAAACTTGGCATCGTCTCCTCACGTGCGCGCGACGAATACGCAAAAGAAATTGCACCCCTTGGTTTCGATAAGTATTTTGAGAACATCATCCTTGTCGAAGACACAACCGAACATAAACCCGCACCCGCACCCATGCTCGAATATCTCCGACGTGCGGGCGCGAATCCTGGCAACGTCGTCTACGTTGGCGACACCGTCTACGACGAACAATGCGCAACTTCGGCAGGGGTCAGTTTTGCCAGAGCGGCATGGGGATCACACCAAGACATCCCAAACGCCACCTACAACCTCAAAACCCCCAACGACCTGCTAACCCTAACAACCAAGTAACCCCCGCGCCCCACCCTTTCAGCCCCAACGCTACAAGGGCGATTGAGCAGGACGGTTTGGGCGGGTCCCGTACTTAGTTTCCAAAATCATTCCGCAGCGCGAAGGCCCCCGTTGTCAACGCTTCGAAGAAGCGAGACAACGGGGGCCTTCATGCGCGAGGACGTTTTGGAAACTAAGTACGGGACCCGCCCAAACCGTCCGGTGGGATCAGAGTACCCTTGCTGTTACTCTGCTTTGCCCACAGAGTTGAGGTTGGTCATGCGGATCTTAACCAGCTCGGTGATCTCACGCATACCCTCCTTGGCCGGCTTCTTGGGGTCGAAGCAGGCGGGGTTCTCGGCCATGTAGGCCATGAAGCCCTTGGTGTAGGCCTGACGCAGCTCGGTGGCATAGTTAACCTTGCAGATACCGTTCTTCACAGCCTCGGCAACCTGCTCATCGGGCACACCGGAGGTGCCGTGCAGAACCAGCGGCACGTCGACGGCGTCGCGGATGGCCTTGACCACGGACTGCTCGATGTGCGGATCGCTCGTGTACACACCGTGGCTGGTGCCAACGCCAATAGCGAGGGAGGTGCAGCCGGTACGCTCGACGAACTCCTTGGCCTCGGCAGGATCGGTGTAGGGGCTCTCGCCCTCAACCGCGGGACCGTCGTCCTCCTTGCCGCCAACCTTGCCGAGCTCAGCCTCGACGGGCACGCCCATGGCGCGGCCAGCATCGGCGACGGACTTGGTCAGGGCAATGTTGTCCTCGAAGGACTCGTGCGAACCGTCGATCATGACAGAGGTGTAGCCAGTGCGGAAAGCCTGCATGCAGCGGTCATAGCCATCGCCATGATCGAGGTGCAGAGCGACGGGCACGGAAGCGCGCTCGGCGGCAGCCTTGACCATACCGTAGAAGTAGTCCAGACCAGCGGTCTTGATGGTGCCCGGGGTGGTCTGCATGATGACGGGGGACTTGGTCTCCTCGGCAGCAGCCAGAACGGCCATAACAAACTCGAGGTTCTCGACGTTGAAAGCGCCAACGGCGTAGTGGCCGGCCTGAGCGTCCTTGAGCATCTTTTCGGTGGTAACAAGTGCCATGAGCGTTTGCTCCTCTCCCTCGCCCGCATCTGGACATCGGGCGTACGTGTCCGCAAGGCGTTTTACCTTGCGTTTTACTGCGCTCATTGTATGAAATTCAGCGGCCTTGCACGTGCGAGATATTGAGCCGATGCAGGTCAATACAGTCGTTTTTGAAAAGTAAACGGAAGGGGTCGAACCCGAGCGCGCGTGTTCGATATTGAATTTTGTGCGTTCAGCGTCTTTCTTTTATAGAAAAGATAAGTAATCGAAAGGTGTTTTCTTACTCAAAAAGAAAATGAACGAAAATAGAGTCAACACAATTCCTGCAAATTTAGCCGAGAATGGAGCAAACATGGCCCAAGCTACCAACCGTGCTTTTGCCGACGAACGCCGTACCGCCATTATGGAAATACTCGAACATAATGCCTCGGTGCAGGTAGCAGAAATCGCCCAGACCTTTGGCGTGTCCTCCGTCACCGCCCGCGCCGACCTGGACGCGCTCGCCGAAGCAGGCAAGCTGCGCCGCACACATGGTGGTGCCGTTTCGCTTCACAAGCGCCTGACCGTCTCCACGCAGGATCGCCGCATCAATGTCAACGTCGCCGCCAAGCAGGCCATCGCGCAAAGCGCCATCGAGCTCGTCAATGACGGCGACACGCTGCTCGTCGACTCGGGCACCACGGCGCTCGAGTTCGTCCGGCTCCTTGATCAGCGCGACGGCATCACCGTTATCACGGCCGACATTACCATCGCCGATTATATTGACGAGAGCATGCCCTCGGTCGATGTCGTCATGCTGGGCGGGGCACTGCGCAAAGGTCATCGCTATCTGTACGGCCCACTTACCATGCAGGCTCTCCAAATGGTCCACGCCGATCTTGCCGTCATGTGCCCTGGCGCTTTTGTTCCCGGCTGCGGCTTTACGACCGACTTTCCCCAGATGGCCGAGACCAAAACAGCTATGATCGCCGGAGCCCATCAAAGCGTCGCCCTCATGGACGCTAGCAAGGTTAACGGACGCGGCATGTACCGCTTTGCCGAACTGACTGATGTCGACACCATCGTGATGGACCGTGACCCCGATCATGCCGTCGCCACCTCAATCGCCGAGGCCACCGACAGCGCACGTCCAGCCCTCATCATCGCCGGCGCTTAAACAAAAACCACCACAAAGGTGCCTGTCCCCTTTGTGGTGGTTGTGATGGCTGAGCGTCAAAAGTGAGCGTGTCGCTACTTGGACAGCTCGTCGGCGAGGGCCTCGATCTGGGCGCGCGAGGCTTCGTTGAGCGAGCCCAGCACAGTCACCTTGTTCTGCGTCAGGGTGATGTCCTTCATGCCCTCGAGCTCCTTGGTCATAACCTTGGCAGCCGCGGGTGCCCAAGAGCCGGCCTCGACGAGCGCCACCGTACGGTTCTGGTAGGCGTGCTCGGCGAGCGTATGGATGAAGGTGCTCATGCACGGGAAGATCTCGCCCTGATAGGTGATGGAGGCGAGCACCAGACGGTCGTAGCGGAACGCATCCTCAACGGCCTCGGCCATGTCGTCACGAGCCAGGTCAAAGACGGAGACCTTCTGGCCGCGAGCCTCAAGCGCAGATGCGAGCTCCTCGACGGCAGCCTTCAGATGCCCGTACACGCTCGCATAGGCAATCGTGATACCCTCGTCCTCGGGCTGATAGCTCGACCAGGTGTTATAGGTGTCGAGGTAGTAGCCCAGGTTCTCAGTCAGCACGGGGCCGTGGAGCGGGCAGATAATCTGGATGTCCAGGTCGGCGGCCTTCTTGAGGACGGCCTGCACGAACTTGCCGAACTTACCGACGATGCCAAAGTAGTAACGGCGCGCTTCGCAAGCCCAGCCCTCGGGATCCTCGATGTCGTTGGCGCCAAACTTGCCAAAACCGTCGGCACTAAAGAGCACCTTGTCGGTGGACTCGTAGGAGAAGAGCACCTCGGGCCAGTGAACATTGGGGGCACCGACAAAGGTTAGGCTGTGGCCGCCCAGGTCGAGCACGTCGCCATCTTTGACGACCATCTTGCGCTCGGGGAAGTCGGTGCCAAAGTAGTTGACCATCATACGGAAGGCGCCCATGCTGGCAACAATCTGCGCCTGGGGATAGCGCTCCATAAAGGCGGCGATGCCGGCGGAGTGATCGGGCTCCATGTGATGGACGATCAGGTAGTCGGGCGTGCGGCCATCGAGCACGGCCTCGAGGTTGCCGAGCCACTCGTCAACAAAACCGCCGTCGACTGAATCGGCGACAGCGATCTTTTCGCCCAAGATAACGTAGCTGTTGTATGCCATGCCGTTCTCGGACACATCGTACTGGCCCTCGAACAGGTCAATGTCGTGATCGTTAACGCCAATGTAGCGGATATCCTTGGTGATCTCCATCAGGCAAAGCCTCCTAGATAGACAAAAGAGCCCGTCTATCATAGCACTCGTCTTCATAGCCACGGCTATCTGCCAGCATCCTTATCGATTGTTATTGAGGCGGAATATATCGCCATTGACCTGCAAAAACTATGTGCGCGGAGCTGCCGTGGTATGTCGAACGATAAGCTGGCCGGGAATACGAATGGCAACGGTTTTGTCCGTTGCCCCCGCCTTGGGAACCGCGTGCTCGAACACCTCGCGTCCACGCTGATGCAAATCGAATCGAACGGTCGTGAGCTCGTTGTGTGCCACAAAATCATCGAGCGAATCGTCGACGCCCACCACGCTCACGTCCTCGGGCACGCGCAGACCGCTATCGCGCAGCGCTGCAATCGCGCCATTTGCCATCTGGTCGTTTGCCGCGTAAATCGCCGTCATGGTGCGATCGTGCTCGGCCAGGTACCTGCCGGCCTCGTAGCCGCTGTTGGCAGACCAGTCGCCCTCGAGCGGCTCTGCCGGCTCGATGTGTTTACGCTCGAGTGCATCCTGCCAACCGGCGCGACGAAATTGCTCGTCGACCGAGAATGACGGGCCGCCAATATAGCGAATCTGCTCGTGCCCTAGCTCAAACAGGTGATCCATAAGCAATAGCGAGCAGCCGTAATGATCGGAGTCGACCGTGGTCACCCGCGGGTGCGCGTACATGGTAACGATGACCGTGCCAATGCCCGGCAGTGGATCAAACGTCTCAAAATCGGGCGCCATGCGACTCATGCCGATGATGATGCCGTCCACCGGCAATGCGGCCATACGACGCGTGGCCTCGGCAAGCGAAAACTCCTCGGTCTTGGACATCTCGACCAGCGTGATGGCACAATTATGCTCACGAGCAGCGCTGGCGATGCCGTCGATCATTGAGAGGTTGCCGAACTTGGTCACATCGTTGACGCACAGGCCGACCGAATGGTAACGGCCGTCGCGCAGCGAGCGACCGGCATAACTCGGACGAAAGCCGAGCTCTTGCATCGCGGCCTGTACGCGCTGGCGCGTCTGCTCGTTCACATTGGGCAAGCCGTTGGCAACGCGCGAGACCGTCTGCTGCGAAACGCCGGCAGCGCGGGCGACGTCGGCCATGGAGACCGGACGCGAACTGGTATCGTTGGACGGGCGCCTTGCCACAGGATCACCTTCACCCTTGCGAGATCTGAATAGCGTGAATGCCGGCCCGGGCAGAAATACATCCCGCGCCGAGGCCCGCTATCGTCGGACGCATGTTAACGTACTCTACTTTTTCTATCGGCGGTTCTTTTGCTCCATATGTCCATACAGCCACACCGTTCACGGCCGAAAATCTACCGATTACCAGATTCTCAAAAATAGATATGCGTTGTGTTATGAGTACGTTAACATACCCATTAACGTGCGGCACCGCGACCGTCTGGTTTGTGGTGCTCAAAATTGTTAACGTACTCATAATGACACGGACCAGTCTCTCCCGCGTCAAGGAAAGGACCCCCCATGACCACCCCCGACGAAAAGACACTCGCCACGCTCACCAAGCTGTTTGAGGAGGAGTTTGGCACCATCGGCGATCGCCAGGTGCTCTATGTGCACGCGCCCGGCCGTTCCGAGATCAGTGGCAACCACACCGACCACGAGGGCGGCCACGTCATCGCCGGCTCGCTCGATGTCGCCGTTGACGGCATCGCCGTAGCGACCGACACCAACAAGGTCCGCGTTGCCGATGAGGGCTACCCCACCTTTGAGATCACGCTCGACACGCTGGATATTCAAGAGTCCGAGAAGGGCACGTCCGCAAGCCTCGTCCGCGGCATGGCCCATGAGATTGCAGCCCTTGGCGTTGAGCCCCAGGGCTTCGACTTCGCCTTCACCTGCTCCGTCCCCTCGGGCGGCGGTCTTTCGAGCTCCGCTGCCGTCGAGGCGGCATACGGTCGTGCCATGGAGACGCTCTGGGGAGCGCCCGCCATTGAGCCCGTCGCACTCGCCCAGATGAGCCAGCGCACCGAGAACAACTACTACGGCAAGCCCTGCGGCCTGATGGACCAGGCCGCCGTTTGCTTGGGCGGCCTCGCCTACATGGACTTTGAGGATCAGGCCCAGCCTAAGACCCAGAAGCTCGAGCTCAACTTTGAGGATCACGGCTACGCGCTCGTGCTCGTCAAGGTCGGCGCCGACCACGTGGCCGCTACCGACGACTACGCCGCCGTTCCGCGCGAAATGCAAGACGTCGCCGCCGAGTTTGGCAAGGCACGCCTGTGCGAGGTAAACGTTGCCGATTTTGACGCCAAGCTCCCCGAGCTGCGTGCTAAGCTGGGCGACCGTGCCTGCCTGCGCGCCGTTCACTACTGGTACGAAAACGGCCTGGTCGACAAGCGCTGGGCAGCCCTGAACGCCGGCGACATCGACCAGTTCCTGGTCCTGACACGCGAGTCCGGCGCCAGCTCTGCCATGTACCTGCAGAATGTCGTTGCCAAGCTGGGCTCCGAGCAGCCCTCGATGTATGCCCTGGCACTGGCCGAGCACGTGCTCGACGGCCGCGGCGCCGTCCGTATCCACGGCGGCGGCTTTGGTGGCACCATCCAGGCCTTTGTGCCACTCGATCTGGTCGACACCTTCATCGCCAAGATGAACGGCTGGCTGGGCGAGGGCTCTGCCCGCCACTACGCAATTTCTGACAAGGGGGCTTACGCGGCATGGCTGTAATGACTGACGTGCGCGAGGCTGCGCAGAACCTGATCGAGTACGCTATCCACCGATCGATGATCGGACAGGACGATCGCATCTGGGCGTATAACACCATTCTCGAGTGCATCGGTGCTACGGGCCCGGCGCTCGACATGGCCTGGGCGCTCCAGGTCGAGAAACTCTCGCTCTTGCACCCCGATACCCTGCCCAACTTTGACCTGGAGGGCACGCTTGCTGCGCTTGCCGAGGCTGCCGTTGCCAACGGCGCCGCCGAGGACACGGCGTCTGGCCGCGACCGCATTGCCATGCGCATTATGGGCGCGCTCATGCCGAGGCCTTCGGTTGTAAACGAGGAGTTCAACGGCCGCATGGGCGTCAACGAGCCCCGCGCCGCGACCGACTGGTTCTACGGTCTGTGCTGCGACGCCGGCTACGTGCGCCGCGCCGCCATCGCGCGCAACATCAAATGGAGCACCCCCACCAACTGGGGCGACCTGGAGATCACCATCAACCTGTCCAAGCCTGAGAAGGACCCGCGCGATATCGCCGCGGCAGGTGCAGCTAAGAACACGGGCGAGAAGTATCCCGCCTGCCAGCTCTGCATCGAAAACGAGGGCTATCCCGGACGCTCCGCCGCAGCCGACGGCGGCGCTCACCCCGCCCGCCAGAATCTGCGCGTCATCCCCATCCAGCTCGACGGCGAGCGCTGGGGCTTCCAGTACAGCCCGTACGCGTACTTTAACGAGCACTGCATTGCCATGAGCTCCGAGCATCGTCCGATGCACGTCGACCGCAAGGGTCTGACCTGCCTGCTCGACTTTGTGGACCTGTTCCCGCATTACTTTATTGGCTCCAACGCCGACCTGCCCATCGTGGGCGGCTCGATTCTGTCGCACGACCACTTCCAGGGCGGCGCGCACGAGTTCCCCATGATGCATGCCGCCGAGGTCTCGCAGTTTAGCGTGCCCGGCTTTGACCAGGTCAGCGGTACCGTGTTGCAGTGGCCGCTTTCGGTGCTGCGACTGCGCTCGCACGACCGCGCCCAGCTGCTCGACGCCGCCGAGAAGATCATCCTCGCCTGGCGCGGGTGGACCGATGAGTCGGTGGGCGTCATCGCGCACACAGCCGACGGCGTGGCGCACAACACCGTGACGCCCGTCATCCGCCGCGTCGACTCCCGCGGCAATGCCGGCGGCGAGATTTACGAGGCCTACCTGGCGCTTCGCTGCAACATCACGACCGACGAGCATCCGCTGGGCGTATTCCACCCGCATGCCGAGTACCACCACATCAAGAAGGAGAACATCGGCCTGATCGAGGTCATGGGCCTGGCCATTTTGCCGCCGCGCTTGGTTCCCGAGCTTGGCGCTGTCCGCGAGCACCTGCTGGCAGCCAAGGCCGATGCCAGCTACGACCTTGCCGGCGCGCTCGAGGGCGACGACCTTTGTCGCAGCCACGCCGCATGGGCCGAGGATGTCTTTGCCCGCCGCGCCGACGAGCTTACGGCGGACAACGCCATCGACATCCTGCACGAGGAGGTGGGCGTGGTGTTTGGCCACGTGCTCGACAACGCCGGAGTCTTTAAGTGGGACGAGGCAGGACGCGCCGCCCAGCAGCGCTTTATCGACTCGCTGTAGCAGCGAGCCCGAACGCACGCACTCAACGAATAGCGCCTACGCGACAGCGGCGCCCGCCGGCAACATCGCCGGCGGGCGCCGTTTTTGAGTGTAGTCATTGGGGTCATTCTTAAGGGGCGTTCTTAAACGACTAGTCATTAAAGAGCGTCCCCAATGACTACTTGCGACCAAGGCAACGCCGGTGTCTTGGCAACGACAGCGAAAACGCCCCTAAGCGAGCAAGGTGACGTGAAAGAGGAGGGCATTGACCTTTTGGTCATGCCCGACGATTGAACGTCAGATTGCCGCTTAGGGGCGTTTGCAGCGTCGCGCCGTTACGCGGTTTGGTAAAACCGCGTAACCCTACAGTTCAGTCACGACAACGCTGTTGTAGACCTCGTCCCAGCGGTCCATGACCAGGTGGCCGGTCTTGGGATCCATGGCGTTAAGCTTGCCGCAGGTATTGGCGGTCTTGAGCACCGTGACGTCGTCGGCGCCGGCAGCAATGGCATGCGCAAAGCCGGCGATGGTCGAGTCGCCGGAACCCGTCGCGTTCACAGCCGCAATCGCGGGCGTCTTGGCGCGGAACGCACGGCCCTCATGGAAGCCCACCGAACCGGCAGCGCCCATCGAAACGACAACCCAGGGAATACCGGCAAAGCGGCCATCGGCGGCAAGCGCCTCGCGCAGGGCATCGACATCATCGGTCGTAAAGGACGTACCCAGCAGACCGTTTATCTCAGTCAGGTTGGGCTTTACGAGCTCGGGCTTAGCGTCGGACTCCAGCGCGGCCTCCAGCGATGCACCCGAGGTGTCGAGCAGCACCTTGGCGCCCGCCTTCTCGGCGATCTTGACGAGCTCGGCATAGTAGCCGGCATCGACGCCGCGCGGCAGCGAGCCCGAAAGCGTCACAACGTCCGCCTTCGCCGCAAGCTCGGCGAACTTGGCCGTAAAGGCCTCGAGCTCGGCCGGGGTGATCTGCGGGCCGCTCTCCAAAAGCTCGGTCTGATTACCCTCGTGCAGAATATTCAGGCAAATGCGCGTCTCACCGGCGATGGGCACAAATTCGTTCTTGACGCCGTCAGCATCCATGAGCTCGGCCATATAGGCACCCATGTGGCCGCCGAGCAGACCGGTCGCGAGCACGTCGTCGCCCAGCTGCAGCAACACGCGGCTCACGTTGAGGCCCTTACCGCCAGCGGTCTTTTCGGGCGTCACGCGGTTCACGTCGTCGATGATCAACTTGTCGAGCTGATAGCGCGTATCAATCGACGGGTTCATGGTAACGGTCAGAATCATATTGAACTCCTGTTTCCGGGGCACGACACGCGCGGCCCCAAACATACGATAGCTCGTTAAAGGATCTCGATCTCAAAGCCGCGAGTAACGGTCTCCCCCGGCTTGGCCACCAGGCAGCCGCGCTTGTGCTCCAGAATATCGTCCTCGTCGGAGCAGGTGGACAGGCCGCCCCACGGTTCCACGGCCACAAAGTCACCCTCGGGCTTGCTCCACACAATCAGGTACGGCATATCGGGGAACGTCAGTCGCACGCCCTTGTCCTCGGTTTTCTTGGTCAGCGTAACCACGCGGCTCTCAAGCACGTCAAAGATGGTCTCTGCGAAGTCAAAGAGTTCGTGCGTCAGCGGCAGGTCATAGCCAACCATCGGGTTCTTGCTGCGATGCTCAACATCAATCAGGCCCGTCGAGGGAACGACAGTACAGAGCTCGGCGGCCTCGCGCTGCTCAAAACGGAGCTCGTAGTCGTCATAGGACTCGCCCTCGTCAAGCGGGCACTTAAAGCCAGGGTGACCGCCCACAAAGAACGGCATGTCCTCGGTGCCCTCATTGGTCACCTCGTACGACACAGCCACCTTTTCCGCATCGATCATGTAACGAGCAACGATCTTAAACGGATACGGGTACTGCTCGAGCAACTCGGCATGGTCGGCAGAGCTTAGGCTCAGCGCGACCATGTTGTCGCCCTGCTCCTCGAGCTTCCACTCCTGTTTGCGAGCAAAGCCATGACGGGCGAGCTTAATCTCGCGGCCGCCCATGGTCATTGCGTGACCGTCGCGAAGGCCGCCGCAGATCGGGAAACAAATGGGTGCCTGGCCCGACCAGACCGCCGGGTCACCCTGCCACAGGTACTCACGGCCGTTGGCCGCAATAGAAGTGAACGATCCGCCAGCCGTGCTCAACGCAATGCGGACAGAGCCGTTATCAAGAACAAACTCCATGGGAATCTTCTCCTTCACATATCATCTCGCACGATCCCTTGTGAACGTCGTGCCTTTAGCAGAAAGGTAATGAGGCAGCGCCGCAAACAAAAGAACAATGCACGTCCAGCCCGCTGGGCCAATTGGGCTGATAGAAAACCGGCCCGCGCCCCATCACAGAAACGCGAGCCGTCAACGGACTAGTTAATTACGCCGGATACCCGCTAATCATGGTATTCGCCGCGGTCCCACTTCTCGAGGAACTCGTCAAAAAAGTGCGGGTCGGCCTGAGCCTCGGCATCGGCCTTGTTGCAGGCATCGATCTTGGCGATCAGGGCATCGTGCTCGGGGGTCTTCTCGTAGGGCTCCTCCAGGAAGGCAAGCATGATGTCGGCCATCAGGAACTCGCCGGTAATCTTGCCGCCAAAGCCCACGATGTTGGCGTTGAGCTCGCGACGGGCATACAGGGCAGAGGTCATGTCGCGAACCAGGGCGCAACGGGCGCCGGGAACCTTGTTGACGGCGTTGGTGATGCCGATGCCGGTGCCGCACAGGGCCACGCCAAAGTCGGCCTTGCCGCTGGCAACAGCCTCGCCCACGGCCTTACCGTAGATGGGATAGTGCGTACGGGTGTGGCTGTAGGTGCCGCAGTCGAGCACCTTGTAGCCAGCCTGCTCCAGGCGGTCGGCCAGATAGATCTTCTCGTCCGTAACGATATGGTCGCAACCGATTGCGATGGTCTTCTTCATCAGAACGTCCTTTCGTCTGAATTCACAAGTTGAGGTAGAAGTTCGAGTTCTCGGTGGCTCTCGTTAGGCCATCTTGTTGAGCATGTCGACACGGATCTGGTGACGGCCGCCGGCGTACTGGGCGCGCAGGAACTCGCGGGCGATCTTCTTGGCGACCTCGGTGCCCACAACGCCCGGGCCCATGGTGACCATGCGCGAGCCGTTGTGCTCGCGGGTCATGTAGGCAGAACGCTCGTCGGAAATGTTGGCAACGACCATGCCCTTGATCTTGACGGCGGCCATATAGGAGCCGACGCCGTACTTATCGAATGCGAAGCCCTGGGAATCCTTGTGCTCCAGCAGGTCCTTGGCAACGGCGGTCGCGGAATCGACAAAGTCCGCGGCAGGGGTCTCGGAATAGTCGACGACCTCGTGACCGTCGGCGATGAGCATCTCCTTGATGGACTCCTTCATCGACATACCGTCGGCATCGGAAGCGATTACAACCCTCATGACATCCTCCTTGAGAGATACGCAGGTGCGTAGTTTCTGTTTGGAAGTGTTGAATCGCGTTCAGGTCCGGGCATCTGAATGTGCGGTTCTTCACTGTTCATGTTTATTTGAACACATTCGAACAGTAACTGCAACAACTATTTGTTTATCTTTGTTCTTTTTTGAACAAATACCGTTCACAGGTGATTGCTGACCGTTTGGGCCGGGCGCGGACGTAGCGGCCGTGTGTTCAACAAACAAAAGGGCGGCCAAGAACGTGTCTCGGCCGCCCTTCGGCGGTATTCCTCGGTATATACAGCTGTTTTAGCTACTCGGACTGCCCGCCCTTTTTGGCGTGCTTGGAAGGAGCGCTCAAGAAACGACCCGTCAAATAGTTCGCCGGGCCGGAAATATCGATCCCCAGCAGTACGTGTCCCAGCCACAGAAACGCCACGAGCACCAGCAGCGGGATAACGCACGAAGTCACGATCATCACGATGACGCCTTCAATCAGATCGGTCACCTGCCGCACGATCTCATCGGTCATCTGCTTGGCGCCGCTGGTCACCGACGTAACAAGGCTCGATGCCCCATCAGTCAACTGCTCGAGCACGTTTTTGGACTCCGTGGTCTCGGATTTTTTCTTGTTCGATTTTGAGCTGGTCTCGGCTGACTTGTCCGTGGCGTCGGCCGCGTCCGCAGCGTCCGCAGCCTTTTGCTCAGCTTGCTCAATACTTACGCGATACGTTTCATCGACCTTCTGCGACACCCATACGCTCGCGGGCACGAGCGCCATGCCGATCACGGCAACCACCAGCACGCGCGTCGCCACACGGCGCAGGACAGCGCTCGTGCTCCAGCGCCCGTGAATGCCGAGCGACACCGCAAAGAGCACCAACGCAAACGGGATTAAGATGCCCAGGCCAACCGACCACAAAATCGTGAGCAAATATTTCTCCAGGTATAGCACGGCAAGCACGATACCAAGGTTGCCTGAAAGCTGTGCGAGCTGCTCGGCAACCGGCGTTCCCGTATCACCCGGCAGCGCGGTAATGCCCGCAGACAGCGCCACGCACGAGGTCGTGAGCGCCAGTACGTTGCCTTTCTTTTGATCGATGACCTCGATGGTGGAGTCCCAAGTTTTGGTATCGGCGAAATGCGGACGAGCTACAAAGCCCGACAGCAGCGCCAGTACCACAAGCGCAACGATAAAGCCAATCTGCAGCTTTTTGTTTGCGCACACGACATCGGACAGGCTGGGCTGCAGCTCTGTTACCGTCGTGTGCTCGGTTATCTGGACAGGACGCCCATGAGCCATCTCGTGCGCGTCTCTCTTTTGAATCAATCCGTTGTCCGGCATTTGGATACCTCCTCATTCCGGCCTGTATTGCGGATGGAAGTATACCCACCCAGCGAAAAACCGAACGGCAGGACGAACGGAGCGCACCAAGACTGTCTCCTATGCCTAGTCGTTTAAGAACGTCCCCAATGACTATCTCGGGATGAGTTGCGGGGGGAGGACAAAAAAGCCCTGCCGCGGGTAGCGGCAGAGCTTTTGGAAGGGGGCTTGGTTGTGAGGGCTCGTTAGGCGAGCTTGGCCTCGAGCTCGGCAATGCGCTTGTAGGCGTCGATGGTAAAGCGGGTCTGCTTCTCCAGGATCATAGTGGTCATGAGGGTGTCCTGAGCGTGAGCCATGATGAAGGTCATCTCCATCTCGCCACCGCCGGCCTCCTGCGAAAGCAGCTTGGTCTGCGTGTCGTGGGCACCGATGAGTGCATCGCTGGCATCCTTGTGCAGCTGCTCGGCCTTCTCAAAGTCACCCTCGCGAGCAGCATCGAGCGCTGCAAGCAGATCGGTCTGGGCGTCACCTGCGTATGCGACAATCTCGAATCCAACCATCGAGATTTCTTCTTTGGTTGCCATGTTGCGTTCCTTTCACATATGAACCAATGGAGAGCATCGCGTCCGGGCATACGCGCTGCGTTGTGTATGTCAGAAACAATAACATTCAAACAAAAAAGAACAGCGCAAAACGTAATTTCGAGCTATGAACGGTCACTTTTCGCCCGTGAACGGTTTTTAAACCAATCTGAACAATATCGAACACAATTAGCGGAAACCCAAACAGACCCGCGCTCTAGCGCCAATCGCGCACCGTATCGCCCTCGACGAGCACGCCCGGAAACAGCATGTGCTCCACACCGGGTTCAACGCCCTCAGCGCCGGCAATCTTGTCAACCGCCCACATGCCGACGCGCTTGTTGTCAAAGCGCACCGTGGTCAGGCGACGGTCGGGCACGATATCGCCCAGGCTGTCATCAACACCCACCACGCTCACATCCTCGGGCACGTGCTTTCCGCGCGACTCGAGCCCGCGAATGCAGCCATATGCCATGGCATCGTTGGAGGCATAGATGGCAGTACAGGTCGGATCATCCGCCAGAGCCTGGCCTGCGGCATATCCGCTCTGTGCCGTCCAGTCGCCGCGCACGAGCTGCGGGGGCTCAATGCCATGCGCGCGCAATGTCTCGCGCCAGCCTTCCTCGCGCCGCATGCCCGAAAGCGAGCGCTCGGGGCATGAGATAAAGTGCACAGTCTTGTGCCCCCGCCCCAGCAAGTACTCGACAACTTGACGCGAGCAATCGAACTGGTCGTTATCGACCGTTGAACAGAGCGGGTGCTCCAGCATGGTAACGAGCACCGTCTGCATACCAGGTAGCGGCTCAAAAGTGCCAAAGTCTGCCGGCATGCGGTTCATGATCACGACCATACCGTCTACCGGCAGCGCGCTCATGCGTGACGATGCGCTCTCGAGGGTATACGGATGCCCGTCTACTTTAGTGAGGGTGATGGCATAGCCATGTTTGTCGGCCGCGGCGGCAAAGCCCTCCATACGGTCGAGGTTGCCGGTACCGGTAATGTTGAACATGGCGACGCCGACGGTCTTAAACCTGCCACGGCGCAGCGATCGACCGGCAAAATTGGGGCGATACCCCAGCTCGCGCATGGCGGCACGCACGCGTTCCTTGGTCTCGGGGCGCACGCTGGGCGAATCGTGCACGGTGCGCGAGACCGTCTGCTCCGAGACGCCCGCGAGGTGCGCTACGTCTTTGACGGATACCGATTTTTTAACAGCGGCCATAGGTCGATCTTTCTATGTCAACGATGCCATTGGTGGCACCTTGCGCAGTCATTTTTAACGCCTTCAAGTATATCCAACGCCTCCCCCACCATACGCTCACCACCCAAAACCTACCGTTCACCGACATTTTTGCTTCCCCGAACGGCTTTTGTCGACCAAATGTTAACGTTGCCATTGCGCAAACACAGAGCCACCGGGCGGCTCAAACGTTTACGCATAAGGAATCGACGGTTCGCAGGCACAGGAACCACCGGTTCGCGTCTTTTTTTTGTGTCGCAAAATGGCAACGTCAACATTTTGGCAACCGAACGCCAAAAGCTACCATCGTTGCTAACCCACCGACTCTTAGGAGCATTGCATGGAGCAACTCATCGCCATCATCGAAAAGGGCCAGCCCTTTTTCAACGCGATCGCCCGCAACAAGTACCTCAAGGCGATCCGCGACGGCTTTATCTCCGTCATCCCCATCATCATCTTCTCGTCCATCTTCTGCCTGGTAGCCTCGGTCCCCAACATCTGGGGTTTCTACTGGCCCGATGACATCAACAACGCCCTGTGGAAGTGCTACAACTACTCCATGGGCATCCTGGCCATCGCCTGCGCCGCCACCACGGCCAAGCACTTCGCCGACGCTCAGAACCGCGATCTGCCCAAGAACAACCAGATCAACTTTATCTCGTGCATGTGCGCGGCCATCATCGGCTTCTTGCTCCTTTCGAGCGACACCATCGCCACGGACGCTGCCAGCGGTTTCAACACCACCTACCTTGGTTCCAAGGGCCTGCTGACCGCTTTCATCGCTGCGTTTGTGACCGGCATCATCTACAAGTTCTTCATTAAGCGCAACATCACCGTCAAGATGCCCGAGCAGGTTCCGCCTAACATCTCGCAGACCTTTAAGGACATCATCCCCTTCTCCGTCTGCATCACCGTCTTTTGGGTCTTTGACATCGTCTTCCGCGCTGCCTTTGGCTTCTGCTTTGCCCAAGGCGTCATCCAGGTGTTCCAGCCCCTGTTCACCGCTGCCGATGGCTACATCGGTCTCGCTGTGATCTACGGCGCCATGAGCCTGTTCTGGTTCGTGGGCGTCCACGGCCCCTCGATCGTCGAGCCCGCCATCGCCGCCGCCCTCGTTGCCAACATGACCGACAACCTGGCTGCGTTCCAGGCTGGTCAGCACGCTTCCGCTGTCCTGACCCAGGGTGCCCAGTACTTCGTCGTCTGCATGGGCGGCACCGGCGCCACGCTCGTCCTGGTCTTTATGTTCTGCTTCCTGGCCAAGTCTCAGGAGATGCGCGCCGTCGGTAAGGCCGCCATCGTCCCCGTCTGCTTTGCCGTCAACGAGCCGCTGCTGTTCGCCGCGCCCATCGTGCTCAACCCCGTCTTCTTTGTCCCGTTTGTCTTTGCCCCGATCGCCAACATCTGGATCCTCAAGATCTTTATCGATTTCTTGGGCATGAACGGCTTTATGTACACCCTGCCTTGGACCGTCCCCGGCCCCATCGGCACCATCATGGGCTTGGGCTTCCAGCCGCTCGCCTTTGTGATGCTCGCCCTTATCCTGGTCGTCGACTTCGTTCTGTACTATCCGTTCTTCCGTGCCTATGACGCCCAGAAGTGCGCTGAGGAGGCCGAGATCTCCCAGGAGGAGCTCGCCGCCAAGAACGCCGAGAAGGCCGCCAAGCTCAACGACGCCTTCCAGGGCAAGGCCGATGCCAAGAGCGTTGCCGCCGGTGCTGCTGCCGAGGCCGTGAAGTCCGACGTCGCTCCCGCCGCCACCGAGGCCACGGCCACCAGCGACCTCAACGGCAAGCGTGTGCTCGTGCTCTGCCAGGGCGGCGGAACCTCGGGCCTGCTCGCCAACGCGCTGGCCAAGGCTGCCAAGGAGCGCGGCATTGACCTCGAAACCGCTGCCGAGGCCTATGGTAACCACGTTGACATGCTTCCCGACTTTGACCTGGTCGTCCTGGCCCCGCAGGCCGCCAGCTACCTGGCCGACCTGCAGAAGGACTGCGAGCGCGTGGGCAACAAGTGCGTCGCCTGCCGTGGCAAGCAGTACATCGAGCTCTCCCAGAACGGCGATAAGTCTCTCGCCTTCGTAAGCGAGCAACTTTCGAAGTAAGTAACGCCCAAGGCCAGCCGACCATCCACAGCCGGCTGGCCCTTCGATTTAGACGATTGGATCATCATGTCCGTTAACCCTGCTAGCGTCACCAACCCGCCTGCGCAGTTTCCCGAGGGCTTTGTCTTTGGCGGCGCCACCGCTGCCTACCAGGTAGAGGGCGAGACCCGCACTCACGGTAAGGGCAAGGTTGCCTGGGACGACTTCCTGGAGGCCCAGGGCCGTTTCTCCCCCGATCCCGCTTCCGACTTCTACAACCAGTACCCCGTCGATCTGGAGCTGTGCGAGGAGTTTGGCATCAACGGCATTCGCCTCTCTATCGCCTGGAGCCGCATCTTCCCCAACGGTACCGGCGAAATCAACCCCGAGGGTGTCCAGTTCTATCACGATCTCTTTGCCGAATGCCACAAGCACCACGTTGAGCCGTTTGTCACGCTGCATCACTTCGATACGCCGCTTCCCCTCTTTGAGAAGGGCGACTTCCTCAACCGCGAGACCATCGATGCCTTTGTGGACTTTGCCACCTTCTGCTTTAAGGAGTACGCCGACCAGGTGACCTACTGGTTCACCTTTAACGAGATCTGGGCCGACGCCTCCAACACCTACATCGAGGGCACCTTCCCCGGTGGCGTCAAGGCGCATCTGGCCGAGGCTTTCCAGTGCGAGCACAACATGATGCTCGCCCACGCCAAGGCAGTGCTGGCCTTCCACAACGGCGGTTTTAAGGGCAAGATCGGCGTCATCCAGTCGCTGGAGTTTAAGTACCCGCTCAACGAGAACGACCCCGCCGACATCAAGGCCGCCAACAACGAGCACGTGCTGCAGAACCAGTTTCTGCTCGACGCCACCTTCCGCGGCGACTATGCCCCCGACACCCTCGAGTGCGCCAACCGCCTGGCTGCCGTCTCGGGCGGCACCATCGAGATCCTGGACGAGGACCTCGAGATTATGCGCGAGGCCGCGCTCTACAACGACTACCTGGGCGTTAACAACTACCAATGCCGTTTCTTGAAGGCTTACGATGGCGAGAACGACCTGCACCACAACGGTACGGGCGAGAAGGGCACCGGGCGCTGGCGTGTTAAGGGTATTGGCGAGCATGTGAACAAGCCTGGCATCCCCACCACCGACTGGGACTGGATCATCTATCCCGAGGGTCTGTTCGATCTGCTCGTCTACATTAAGCAGCGCTACCCCAACTACAAGCAGATCTTCATCACCGAGAACGGCATGGGCTACAAGGACCCCTACAAGGACGGTTTTGTGGACGACCAGCCGCGCATCGACTACATCGAGCAGCACCTGCGCTGGTTGCTCAAGGCCATGGAGGTGGGTGTCAACGTGGGCGGCTACTTCCTGTGGAGCCTGCAGGATCAGTTCTCCTGGACCAATGGCTACAACAAGCGTTACGGCTTCTTCTACGTTGACTTTGAAACCCAGAAGCGCACGCCCAAGGCAAGCGCATACTGGTATAAGCACGTGGCGCAGACCCGTCGTCTGGACTAGCGGCTGACGGGGTTGCCCGCGCACATAACCTGTCCCCATTTCTCAGCCGGGGGCGGCACGTCACACGGCGCGCCGCCCCCGGTCTTTTGTACAGGTCGGAAGCCGTTTGTCTCAATCTGTAACATCTAGCCGAGTTTTTGGGTCCTAGCTGTTACAGATTGAGACGAACAGGATTGCTCTTTCCGAAGAATCTAAATCTGTAACACGTGGCCCGCTTTTGACCGTCTACCTGTTACAGATCGAGACAAACGGAGTAGGACCTAACCCCGTATGTCCCTAACAGTCGAGCGTTCGACCAGCGTACTCGGCACATGAATCGCCTCGATAGACGAGCTCTCTCCAATCGCCGCCTCAAACGCAAGCTTACCGACACCGCGCAAATCAAATCGCAGCGTCGTCAGTCGATTGTGAGGAACAAGTCCCTCGAGTGCGTCGTCGATACCAACCACGCTCACGTCGTCGGGCACGGACAGGCCCGCGTTCTCGAGCGCGGCGATAACGCCCAGCGCCATCTGGTCATTTGCCGCAAGCACGGCAGTCGGCGCCTGCGACCCGCCGGCAAGCACCTCGGCCGCAATCCGCTCGCCCATGGCGTACCCACTGTCCGCACTCCAATCGCCACGCAGCATCGGAGCGGCATCGACATGAGCACGGCCCAGCGTATCGCGCCAACCGGCCTCACGAAAACGCGAGGAAATCGAGTTTTCCGGACCCGCCACAAACCGCATATTCGAGTGACCATGTTCCAGCAGATAATTGGTCAACAGCTCGCACGAACCATACTGGTCGGAGTCGATCGTCGTGCAGCGCGGATGCGCATACATGGACAGGATGACCGTTCGCACTCCCGGCTGGGGAACAAACTCCTCAAAATCGGGAGCCATGCGGTTCATGTTGAGAATCATGCCGTCGACGGGTCGCTCGACCATGCGGCGCGAGGCATCGGCAAGTGTATAGGGCTTGTCGCCGCCCATCTCGATCATAGTGACGGCAAAATCGTGCTCGCGCGCCGCTTGCATGATACCCTCGAGCGTCGCCAGGTTACCGACACGTGTGATGTTGTACATGCACAGGCCAATAGAACGATACGACCCGCCGCGCAACGCCGCTCCAGCAAAATTGGGACGAAAGCCCAGCTCTTCCATGGCGGCCAGCACACGCTTGCGCGTCTTTTCCGTCACGTTGGGCATACCGTTGACCACGCGAGACACAGTCTGGCGGCTCACGCCAGCGAGCGCCGCAACCTCTGCCGCGCTCGCCGAAT
Source organism: Collinsella sp. (assembly GCA_048323995.1). GTDB lineage: Bacteria > Actinomycetota > Coriobacteriia > Coriobacteriales > Coriobacteriaceae > Collinsella. Next base: position 211,814 of record DBFELT010000006.1, read on the forward strand.
GACCATTCCTTGTCTGCTGAGCCATGCCTTCCACGCTAACCTGCTTCCCAACTATTCCCCGCGCCCATGGCGCATCGTACATACATCGATAACGTGCTCATGATACCCGAGCCATATACCACAACATGAAAACTTCTGTCAATCAAAACCGCTTACCGAACAAATACAACCGTTCGCGGCTGTTTGAAGTTGTTTTGTTTCTATACATCCCAGCCGGATGTTAACGTGCTCATTGTCAAATGTTCACGTGCTCATTTTGGTTCTAATCATTTTAAGATAGTGTTTATCGGGCTTTTTCACCGCTGAACGCTAACCAGGGAGCCTCCTGAGCGCAAACGCACAATATCGAACAGCAAGACGAGAGGGTGTATGCATATGTCTTTGCTAAACCGCGTACAGCAGCTGCCGAAGGGCTTTGTTTGGGGCGCCGCAACCGCCGCGTACCAAACGGAAGGTTCCACGAAGGTGGCAGGCAAGGGTAAGACCATGTGGGACGATTACCTTGTCGCCCAGGGTCGCTTTTTGCCCGACCCGGCCAGTGATTTCTACAACCGCTACGAGGAGGATATCCGCCTTTCTGCCGAGCATGGACTCAACGCCATCCGTGTGTCCATCGCCTGGACCCGCATCTTCCCCAACGGCGACGATGCCGAGCCCCTCGCCGAGGGCGTTAAGCACTACCACGAGCTGTTCGCCTGCTGCAAAAAGTATGGCGTCGAGCCCTATGTGTCCCTGCATCACTTTGACTCCCCCGCCGCCCTGTTCAACCAGGGCGACTGGCTCAACCGCAAGACCGTCGACGCCTATGTGCGCTATGCCGAGTTCTGCTTCCGCGAGTTCCGCGAGGTCAAGAATTGGTTCACCATCAACGAGCTCATCAGCCTCTCGCACTCCCAATACATCCAAGGCAACTTCCCGCCCAACCATCACTTTGATGTGACGAGCGGCATCCAGAGCCAGCACAACGAGCTCGTTGCCCACGCCCGCGCCGTCAACCTGTATAAGGATCTTGACGAGACCGAGCACCTGGGCGGACGCATTGGCATGGTCAACGTCCTGACGCCGGCATATCCTGCCACAGACTCGCCCGCCGACCAGCACGCCGCCGACCTGTACAACGCCTTCTACACCGACTTCATCATGGACGGCGCCTTCCTGGGTCACTACTCCGCGCGCACCCTCTCACTCATCAACGAGATTCTGCGTGCCAACAACGCCACGCTTACGGTTGAGGACAGCGACATGGAGGAGCTCGCCAAGGCGGCGCCCCGCAACGATATGTTCGGCCTCAACTACTATCAGTCGGCGTTTATCGCCGCCTACGATGGCGAGTCCACCAACAGCTTTAACGGCACCGGAGACAAGGGCACCTCGTGCTTTAAGTTTAAGGGCGTCGGGCAGCAGGTCGATATGCCGGGTATCCCCACCACCGACTGGGATTGGCTCATCTACCCGCAAGGCCTCTACGACACGCTCAAGCACATCAGCGCCACCTATCCCAACCTCCCCGTCATCTATATCACCGAAAACGGCCTGGGCCACAAGGACCCCGAGCCCGACGCAAACGGCATCGTCGCCGATCCCGAGCGCATCGACTTTGTCGACCAGCACATGGAGAAGGTGCTCCGGGCGCGCGCCGAGGGCGTCGACGTCCAGGGCTACTTTATCTGGAGCCTGCAGGACCAGTTCTCGTGGGCCAACGGCTATAACAAGCGCTACGGCCTGTTCTACATCGACTTCGACACGCAAAAACGCTACATCAAGCAGTCGGCACTCTGGTACAAGGAGCTCGCCGACACTATGGCGGACGCGCAGTAGCGCATCGCCTCGCTTTCCCCCGAGAGGGGAGCGGCCCTATGCGATACAAACCCAGCCGCTCCCCTCTCTCCCCCTGGGACCGACCCCGCCTGCACCCGGGCTTTTAGCAAGCGGGAGACCATATAGGTTTTCAACGTCCATGCCATTAAGATTTCATGCAAAGAGGAGCGTGAACTATGGAATCGATCGTTAAGTTCTTGGAGAAAGGTCAGCCGTACTTCGACAAGGTCTCTAAGAACATCTACCTTCAGGCCATTAAAGACGGCTTTTTGGCAGCAATGCCCATCATCCTGTCTTCTTCTGTCTTCCTGCTTATTTCGACCCTGCCGGGCGTTGTCGCCACGGTCGGCGGCTTTACGCTGCCCGACTGGTGGAACGTCGACGTCGTGAACTTCTGCAACAAGGTTTACAACTTCACGATGGGCGTCGTGGGCATCATGGTCGCCGGCACCACCGCAAGCGCGCTGACCGGCTCCAAGAACCGCCGCATGCCTGCCGGCAAGGCCATCAACGCCACGAGCACCATGGTCGCCGCCATGTGCGCTATGCTCATCTTGGCCGTTACCCAGACGAGTGCCAAGATCGACGGCGCCGATGTCTCGGTGTTCTTTACCGACAACATGGGCACCAAGGGCCTACTGAGCTCCTTTGTCGCCGCATTTGCCACGGTCAACATCTATGCCTTCTGCATTAAGCGAGACATCACCATCAAGCTGCCCAAAGAAGTCCCCGGCGCCATCGCCCAGAACTTCCGCGACATCTTCGCCTTCAGCTTCTCCATCCTGTTTGTCGCCGTCATCGACGTTATCTGCCGCACCTGCTTGGCCGTCCCGTTTGCCAACGTCATCTCCACGCTGGTGAGCCCGCTGTTCGCCGCTGCCGATTCCTACGCCGGCCTCGCCCTCATCTGGTTCATGATCCCGCTGTTCTGGTTCATGGGCATCCACGGCCCCTCGGTCGTTAAGCCTGCCCTCAACGCCGCGCTGTTTGGCAACATCACCACCAACCTCGCCACGCTGCAGGCCGGCGGTCACCCCGCCCTCGCCCTGACCGAGAACTTCGGTAACTACATCGGCGAACTCGGCGGCACCGGCGCCACGTTCATTGTCCCGATCATCTTCCTGCTCTTTATGCGCTCCAAGCAGCTCAAGGCCGTCGGCAAAGCCTCTGTCGTACCCGTGATGTTCGCCGTCAACGAACCGCTGCTGTTCGCCGCGCCCATCATCCTCAACCCGTACTTCCTGATCCCGTTCCTGTTTGCCCCCGTGGCCAACGTCCTCATTGGTAAGTTCTTCATCGACTTTTTGGGCATGAACGGCTTTATCTATGCCATGCCGTGGGCACTCCCCGGACCGATCGGCACCTTCATCGACACCAACTTCCAGCCGATCTCTCTGGTCCTGGTTGTCGTCCTGCTGGTCGTTGACTTCTTAATCTACTACCCGTTCTGCAAGGCCTACGACAACGTCCTGTGCAAGCAGGAGGCCGAGACCCTGGCCGAAGAAGAGGCCGAGGAGACCAAGACCGTCAAGACCGCTGACGCCCCCGCCGTTGAGGCTCCTGTTGTCGAGACCGCTTCTGCCACTAAGGCCTCCGCAGCTCCGTCCGCCCTTAAGGGCAAGGATCTGAGGGTTCTGGTTCTGTGCGCTGGCGCCGGCACCTCTGCACTGCTCGCCAACGCGCTTAAGGAAGGCGCCGACGAGCTGGGCATCGACATTACCGCCAACGCCGGTGCCTACGGCAGTCACTACGCCATCATGGACCAGTACAACGTCATCGTCCTGGCTCCGCAGGTTCGCACCTATTACAACGAAATGAAGGCCGACACCGACCGCCTGGGCATCACGCTGCTGTCGCCCAAGGGCAAACAGTACATCGACCTCACTAAGGATCCCAAGGGTGCCGTCGCCTGGATCGAGGAAAACCTCGAGGCATAAGACGCTGACACCACCTGCCGCTCGCAGACAATAAATGGCCCGTGCATTGATGTATGATGCGCGGGCCATTTTGTTTAGACCGCACCCGTCCTCCTGTTCATCTCAATCTGTAACATCTAGCCGAGTTTTTCGGTCCTAGCTGTTACAGATCGAGGTGAACGCACAGGCCAAGCCGAAAATCTCAATCTGTAACATGTAGACCGCTTTTGACCGCTTAGATGTTACAGATCGAGACAAACAGATGGGTCAATCCAATCAATCTAGATCTGTAACATCTGGCTGGTCATTTCACTCCTAACTGTTACAGATCGAGACAAACGGAATAAGTAGGACCGAATTGTCTAAATCTGTAACATCTAGCTGAGATTTTCGGCCCTACCTGTTACAGATTGAGACAAACAGGCCGAGCACGTCTACGCCCGCAGGTCCTTCACGCTGGAACGCTCGACCAGCACGCCCGAGACGAGCGTGCGGCTTCTGGAGCTCGGGGCTTCCAGACCTGCGACGACCTCGTTAAGCGCACGGACGCCCAGCTCGCGGTGGCGAAACTTCACCGACGTCAGAATCGAGTTGGGAATCGTCTTGTAGAGCTCATCGTCGAAGCCAATCACGGACACGTCGTCGGGCACGTTGAGCCCTTTGTCACGTAGAGCCATCATCACGCCGTTTGCCATGCAGTCGTTAGCGGCGAGGACCGCCGTGCAATCGGGTTTATCGGCAAGCACAAGGCCCGCGGCGTAGCCACTATCCGCATTCCAATCGCCTTGCAGAGGCTCAGGCGGCTCAATGCCACGCGCCTCGAGTGCCGCTCGCCAACCTTTCATACGGCACTGGCTCGACAGCGACTCTTTCTTACCAGAGACGAAGTACACGTTCTTGTGACCATGATCCAAGAAGTACTCGCACGCCATGCGCGCACCACCCTCTTGATCGTCACTGACGGTAGAGCAGGTAGGATGCTCCATCGGTGTGATAATCACCGTCTTGAGGTCTTTCGGAGCCTCGAAGGTATCAAAGTCATCGACCATCTGACGCAGGTTAAAGATCATGCCATCAACAGGCAGCTGCGACATCCTACGCGCCGCATCGGCAAGGGTCATCTTCTCCCCCACGCGCTTCTTAATCATCGTGAGCGCAAAGCCGCGTTCTTCGGCGGCATCGGCGATACCGTCAATCATGTCCACGGCGCCGCCCGACAAGTGGAACATCACCACGCCGATGCACCCGTAACGGCCCAACTTGAGTGAACGCGCGGCAAAGTTCGCCCGGAACCCGAGCGCCTCCATGGCCGCATGGACCTTATCGCGTGTCGACTCTCGCACGCTATCGGGCTCGTTGATCACGCGCGACACCGTCTTGAGAGAAACGCCCGCGGCAACTGCCACATCGTTCATTGAGACATTTTTCTTGTCCATCGTTGCCACTAGTTCTCCAGTCGGTTTTACATCGCTTGTTATTTGCGTTCTAGCATACACTACCTGCCTGACTGATAAATCAACCGTTTACCGGACAATATCGACCACTCACCCGTATATCCTTGTTGCTCTTCCAAAAATGTCTTACGTTGTCATTAACGAAATGACAACGTTGTCATTTCGCAATGCCTTCCTTAAGCAGGAAGGTTTCCGGGCAGTCCTGACCATCCATCGACGACCAGTTCCATCCACATGCATCGCGCATCAAGTAGCAAAGGAGCTTTATGGACGCCATCGTAAAGATGCTCGAAAAGCATCAGCCGTTCTTTGAGAAGATCTCGAGGAACATCTACCTCCAGGCTATTAAGGACGGATTTCTTGGGTGCATGCCCATCGTCCTCACCTCTTCGATCTTCCTGCTGATCGCCACCCTTCCCGGCGTCGTCGGCATCACGTTGCCCCAGCCGCTCACCGACTGGTGCAGCAAGCTGTACAACTTCACCATGGGTGTCATGGGCATCATGGTTGCCGGCACAACGGCCAAAAACTTCACGGCTTCCATGAACCGCCGCATGCCCGCCGGTAAGGTGCTCAACGACGGCTCCACCATGGTTGCCGCCCAGTGCAGCATGCTGCTGCTCGCTGTTACGCAGTTCACCACCAAGCTCGACGGCTCCGAGCTTTCGGTCTTCGATTGCACCAGCATGGGTACACGCGGCTTGTTCTCCGCCTATATCGCAGCGTTCATTACCGTTTGGGTTTATAAGTTCTGCGTCTCGCGCGATCTGACCATTAAGCTGCCCAAGGAAGTCCCGGGCGCCATCGCTCAGAACTTCCGCGACATCATCCCCTTTGGCGGCGCTGTCATCATCTGCGGCATTATCGATGTTGTCGTGCGCAACCTCATGGGTGTCCCGTTCTCCGAGCTGCTTATCAAACTGCTCTCCCCGCTCTTTACCGCTGCAGAAACCTATCCCGGCCTTATCCTTATCCAGGCAGCCACCGCGTTCTTCTGGTTCATCGGCGTCCACGGCCCCTCGATTGTCCAGCCGGGCATCGACCCCATCCGTCTTGCCAACCAGGCCGAGAACCTGCAGGTTCTGCTGGCCGGTGGCCACCCCGCCCACTCCCTCACCTTTAACATGTCGCTCGTGGGTGAGTTCGGCGGCACCGGCGCCACGTTCATCGTGCCGCTTCTGCTGATTCTCTTTATGAAGTCCAAGCAGCTCAAAGCCGTCGGTAAGGCCTCGATTGTTCCTGTTGCCTTTGCTGTCAACGAGCCGCTGCTCTTTGGCGCACCGATGATTCTTAACCCCTACATGCTCATCCCCTTTGTTGCCGCCGGCTGCGTCAACGTGAGTGTTGCCAAGTTCTTTATCGATAACGTGGGCATGAACGGTTTCTCCTTCGTGGTGCCTTGGGCCACCCCCGCCCCCATCGGCATTTTCATCACCACGAACTTCCAGCTTATCGCCCTGGTATTTGTTGCGATCATCATCTTGCTGGACGCCATCATCTACCTTCCGTTCTTGAAGGCATACGATAAGCTGCTCTGCGACCAGGAGGCCGAGCGCGCCGCCGAGCTGGGTCTCGAGTCCAATGGTGCCGCTGCCATCGCAGCCGACGCCTCTGCGCCCGCTGTCGAGCAGGCGACCGCTTCCGTCGAGACGACTGTTGCCGCCGCCGACAGCAAGCCTGTCGCCGATCAGCCCGAGCCCGCTGCCGATGCATCCGCCAAGAAGGATGTCGATGGCCTGAAGGTCCTCGTCCTGTGCGCCGGCGCCGGCACCTCTGCCATGCTCGCCAACGCCATCAAGGAAGGTGCCGCACAGACCGGAGAGAACATCGCTTCCTCCGCAGGCGCCTATGGCCAGCACACTGCCATCATGGATCAGTACGACGTCATCGTGCTCGCCCCGCAGGTTCGTAGCTACTACAACGACATGAAGGCCGACACCGATCGTCTGGGCATTAAGCTGCTCGCTCCCCGCGGTAAGGAATATATCGACCTTACTCGCGACCCCGCTGGCGCCATCAAGTGGCTCCGCGAGAACCTCGACTAGTTCCTCCCTCTGTAGGTGCCCGGATCCCCAGTTCGGGCACCTCCCCCTATTCGTATCCCACAGAAAGGATGTCTCATGACCAACCCCATGCAGTTCCCCGACGGCTTTGTGTTTGGCGGCGCCACCGCCGCTTATCAGGTTGAGGGCGAGACCCGCACGCACGGCAAGGGCAAAGTGCCCTGGGACGATTTCCTGGCTGCTCAGGGTCGCTTCTCCCCCGACCCCGCAAGCGATTTCTACAACAAATACCCGGTCGATATCGACCTGTGCCAGCGCTTCGGCATCAACGGCATCCGCGTCTCCATCGCTTGGAGCCGCATCTTCCCCAACGGCACTGGCGAGATCAACCCCGAGGGCGTCGCCTTCTATCACGAGCTCTTTGCCACCTGCAATAAAGCCGGCGTTATCCCCTATGTCACGCTCGATCACTTTGATACGCCCGAGGCCTTCTACCAGGACGGCGGCGAGGGCTTCCTGACGCGCACGACCATCGACGCCTTCGTCGAGTACGCCAAGTTCTGCTTTGCCGAGTTCACCGAGGTCAAGCATTGGTTTACCTTTAACGAGATTCCCGCGACCGCCGAGGGCAGCTTTATCGTCGGCAACTGGCCGCACGGCGAGAAGTACCGCTTGGACAAGGCCTTCCAGCTCATGCACAACATGATGGTGGCCCACGCCAAGGCTGTCGTTGCCTTCCATGAGGGCGGCTTTGAGGGCGAGATCGGCATTGTCCAGAACCTGGAGCCCAAGTATCCCCTCGACCCCAACAACGCCGCCGACTGCGAGGCAGCTCGCATGGCCGACGTCATCAACAACCGCTGGGTACTCGACGCCACCTTCCGCGGCCACTATGCAGCCGACACCATGGAGGCTGCGACCAAGCTGGCCCATATCGCCGGCGGCGAGCTCGACGTCCGCGACGAGGACATCACCGCGCTGACTGCCGCGCTCCCCTACAACGATTGCCTGGGCGTTAACACCTACAAGTGCCAGTTCCTGCGTGCCGCCGAGGGCGAAAACGACATCAACCACAATGGCACCGGCGACAAGGGCTCCTCGCGCTGGTTCCTCAAGGGCGTGGGCGAGTCATGCGTGCGCGAAGGCGTACCCACCACCGATTGGGACTGGATTATCTATCCCGAGGGCCTGTACGATCTGCTGCTGCGCATTAAGAACGATTACCCCAACTACAAGAAGATCTACATCACTGAGAACGGCATGGGCTATAAGGACGACTTTGAGGACGGCTTTATCGACGACGCCCCTCGCATCGACTACATGCGTCAGCATCTCGCATGGATCCTCAAGGCAATCGACGGCGGCGTAAACGTCGACGGTTACTTTGTGTGGTCGCTGCAGGACCAGTTCTCCTGGACCAACGGCTATAACAAGCGCTATGGCCTGTTCTACATCGACTTTGAGACCCAGAAGCGCTATCCCAAGGCAAGCGCGTACTGGTACAAGAACGTCGCGGAGACCGGCCTGCTCATGGCCTAACTTTTGCCGCATACCCCCTGTCGGCCGCATACGAATCCCTCCATGGGTTCGCATGCGGCCTTTTTTGTTTTGGCTCGGACCTGAGCGGGCCGTTTGTCTCAATCTGTAACATCTAGCAGGGATTTTCGGCCCTAGCTGTTACAGATCAAGACAAACAGAACGCCCGAGCAGAAATATCTCAATCTGTAACACATAGCCCACTTTCGACCGTCTAACTGTTACAGATCGAGACAAACGCCACAGGTCAATCCCTTTAATCTCAATCTGTAACATCTAGCCGAGTTTTTCGATCCCAACTGTTACAGATTGAGACGATTCGACGGTACCGGTCGCTTGGACACGCCGTGGTACAATTATGCCACGACGCAAAGGAGGTACCCATGTCCGCTTGTGTGCCCGTCCGAGACATGAAGGACACTGCCACATTCACCGCACTTGTTGAGTCTGAGCGCGACGTCACCGTAACTAAGAACGGCTACGAGGCCATGCACTGCATCAGCAGCGACCAGTATCGCCTCATGCAAGAAGAAATCGCCAAGGCAAAACTGCTGTCTCGTATGATGTTGGCAGAAGACGAAATATCGCAAGGCGACTACAGCGACTACGACTCCTTCGCGACCGCGATACGAGACAAATATGACCTATAACATCGTTATACTCAAAAGCGCGCGATATGAGTACGAGAGTATCGTCGGGTACCTTGCTCAAATCCTCAAGAATCCGCGTGCAGCAGGCAATTTTGTCGCTGAGTTTGAATATCAGCTTGATCTGCTTCGCGAGCAGCCGCTCCTACGTCCCCTCTCGCATATGCAAGAGCTGGCGGCACGTAATTACCGATCGTTTCCCGTCAACAACTACGTGTGCCTTTATAAGTTTGAGCACGAAACAATCTATATCGCTCACATCTTTCATCAGTCACAGGACTACGCCCGCCTGGTCTAACCCACAAGCTGAATACTTGGCCCGAGCACATTTGCGCGTCAACGTGAAGCGGTAATCCCCGCGCCGACAGGGGGCAGAAGTATCGCCTGCAGCGTTAGTTAGCAGATGATCTGCGTGTGCTCCTCGATGGCGACACGATCCTCGGCGGCGATACCCGGCTCGCACACCACGGTGTCCAGGCTGTCCAGGCGGCAGAAGGTGTAGAAGTCGCGCTTGCCGATCTTGCTGGAGTCGGCGATCAGATAGCGCGAGTCGGCCTTGCTAAAGGCGAGCTGTTGGATGCGGCCCTCGTCCATGTTGGACGTGGACAGGTCGCCGTCCAGAATGCCGTTGGCACCGATAAACGCCGTGTCAATCCCTAGTGCGCGCAGGGTATCCTCGGCCATGGGGCCCACAAAGGCGGCGGTGCGGCGACGGTACATGCCGCCCACCAGGCACAGCTCGCAATCCTCGCGCGCCTCGAGCAGGCTAAAGGCCGAAAGCGAATTGGTCACATAGATGGAAGGCAGTTTGTCGGTGATTCGGAGAGCGCCAATGCGATCTCGCGACGGTTGCACTCATTGTCTCAATTAGACACTCAACGAAATACGGCCCCGCAGCTCAATAAACTGCGGGGCCGTTTTATACACCGACGAATCAACGATGAAGTGCATCCACTATTTGGCCAGCTCCTGAACGATCCAGTCAATTGCACCTTCGGGATCGTTGGTAAGGTCGATATACTGCTTGCCCCTTGTGGTAAGCAGTTTAATTCCAAGGCGATCAGTATCGGCCTTCATAGCGTCATAGTACATGCGTGCCTGGGGCGCCAGAACAATCACGTTGTACTGATCCATCGTCTCATAGTGGCTTCCATACGCACCGGACTGAGAAACCAGATCAATACCCTTAGCAGCGGCACCTTCGCGAAGAGCATTTGCCAAGAGAGTCGAAGTGCCGGCACCCTGGCAAAGCACAAGCACGCGGATCTGCTCCGCCTTGTCCTTTACCGCCTCGAGAGCTTTTGCGACATTTTCCTGTGCGGCAATAGCATCTGCATCCGAGGTTCCTGCAGTCTCCTTTGCAGACTCTTCCAAACAAAGCTGATGGTCATACGCCTTGCAGAACGGATAGTAAATCACAAAGTCAACGACCAACAGCACTGCCATCAATACGAGAGAACGCAGATCGAGACCCGTGGTGAGGAACGCACCAATTGGGCCGGGAAGCGCCCACGGCATGGTATACATGGGGGCGTTCATTCCAATGACGTCAATGAAAAACTTACCGATTATAGCGTTGACCATAGGAGCCGCTAGGAAGGGCACGAACATATAGGGATTGAGAACAATCGGCATACCGAAGAGAACGGGCTCGTTAACTCCAAAAATCACCGGGATAATCGATGCCTTGCCCATGGCTTTAAGCTGCTTGGAACGCATAAACATGATCAGGATAATAGGAACGATGAACGTGCAGCCAGAACCGCCCAGACCGCCGATGAAGTTTGTAAAGTCCAGCGCGAGAGCAATTGACGGGTGTCCACCTGCTTGGTAAACCGCAAGATTGGTAACGGTATTGTCGTAGAGCGCAGCATTGATCGGAGTCATGACAACCGAGGCACCGTGAATGCCCATAAATTGGAAAAGTGCGACCGCGCCCTCGATAAGCGCCATGCCAGGATAGGTGTCGACCGCGGAGAACAGCGGCGAGATAAGAGCGGATACCAAATTGGCGAACGGCACAGCAAGCAGCTTACGGCTCGCAAGATCGATAAAAGCGCACGCAAGGATCGAAAACCCAAACGCAAAGATATCGCGAAAACTCTGCGCAATAGAGCCAGGGACCTCTTTGGGGAGCTTGATCGTCACATTATGGCTAATGCACACCTTATAGATATTAACGGTCAAGAATGCGGATACGAACGCAGCGATAAAACCCTTGGTTCCCATGTAGCCGGTTTCAAAAACAGACGTATCTGCTCCGCCAATCGAGACAACATCGTTCGTCACCGATAGCAAGAACATGCCGCACATGGCACAAACCATGCACGAGGTGGGGTTGAGAGATTTGCCCGAAGGCATGCGGCGGTTCATCGACTTGGCAAGTGAGCTCGCCGTGGTGCCGGCCACCATAATGCCAAGAAGTCCCATAGTATATGCATAGATTTTATTGAAGAAATCCAGCACCTCAGACGGAAGCGCGATGCCTACATAGGCAGGGAGCGTCGAAAGAAGAAGGAACAGACTCGAGAACAGCACAATTGGCATATTCGAGAGAAAGCCATCCTTAATCGCCACCAGATAAATGTTCCTTGAGATTTTGTCGAAGAGGGCCTGGTGTTTTTCAAGGAATTTGACGATAGCGTCCATAACACATCCTTTCATGATTGCCGGGCACACAACGATTTATCCGGACTTAACCGTCGTCGTCCCAGTTTGTATCCACGTATGTATGTGAATACGTTCTCGTGCGAAATGTAATATCATTTGCGCGATTTGTCATAACCAATTCTTTTTCCGCTTTGTCGACATGTCAAGAATTCAAAAAGATATTCGGTGAACGGCAGTTGATATAATAATGATTTTCCCAGTTCAAGGCTATTTTTTCGGAGCAGTACAATAAGTTTGCAACCGTTCACCGATTGGATATAACATATTGAACATATTGTTGTAACAATATTAGTGACGATGTCACAAGCCTGTCGTTCTAGTCAAAGGAAGTAACAATGCCCAAACGATTACTGAACATGTCCGCATCCGATTTTGCCGCCACGTCACCCATGGATCTAAAGCAGGCAATTCTGGCCTCCGAGGGACGTACCATCATGGCGGAAAACGTGCCCTCTTCCCAATTTCTCAGCGGCGTTACTAATGCAGAAATCGAACGTGCCGCAGGTGCCGACTTGCTTCTGTTTAACGCACTCGATGTGTTCAATCCAGTGATTGCCGGCATTCCAGATGATCTCGATGAAAACCCGGTCACTTGGGTAAAGCGAGCATGTGGAAGGCCCATTGGTGTCAATCTGGAACCAGTTGATAATGATGCTGAAATGTCTGAAACCCGTACAGAAATCCCTATGGGTCGACGTGTCTCTCCCAAGACCCTAGAAAAGGCCAACGAACTCGGATTTGACTTTATTTGCCTCACGGGCAACCCTGGAACTGGCGTCTCCAACGATGCAATCGCCCATTCGATTAAACTCTCCAAAGAGCATTTCAATGGCCTGATCATAGCCGGGAAAATGCATGGAGCGGGCGTTGCGGAACCTGTCATGACGCTCGAAATAGCGCGTCAGTTTGTTGACCTCGGCGTCGATATCCTTCTCGTGCCAGCCCCCTACACTGTCCCCTGCTTCCAAGAAGCAGACCTGCGCGCCATCGTAGACTATGTACGCTCCTACAACGTAGGCAAGTCAATTGAAGAAAAGGTTCTCGTCATGGCGGCCAACGGGACGAGTCAAGACTCCTGCGACAGCGAGACCATTAAGAAAATAGGCCTTGCAGCAAAAGCAGCCGGTGCAGACCTCCAACATATCGGGGACTCCATGAACGGTATTTGCCTGCCCCAGAATATCTTCACGCTCGGACAAGCCCTTCGTGGCTACAGGCATCAGATCGTCATGCTGAGCCGCTCTGTGATACGTTAAGGTTATCTCGCTGACGCTATATCCCGACCGAGGCAACCATCAGATACCACCAACATGCAAACTGAGGCTCCAATGCTCGATACACACGAAAAACGGCCACTCTATTTACAGCTCACCGACGCGCTGCTCAAGCAGATCGTCGATGTATACCAAGCAGACGATAAACTTCCAACAGAAATGGAACTCTGCGACGAATACGCTGTAAGCAGGACAACCGTCCGACTTGCAATGAGCGAGCTGGAGCGTCGTGGAAATATCTATCGAATCCAAGGTAAAGGATCATTTGTTGCACCGAAACGCGTTGGTGAGCTCAATTCACTTTTAGACTTTGACTTTGCAAGCCATTGCGATGGTGTTGATCCGGATACCATCACTAAACATTTCGGTGGCCTCACATCAGGTCGTTCAATTTCCGTAATGATGCTCCAGCAATTTGGATGCCAAAGTCGTGATGAGATTCAGCGTCTTGAATTGATCTACGAACTTGAAGGCAGCTTCATAGGCGCTGATACGTTCTTTATATCAAAGTCGCACGTTCCGAGTAATCAGTTAGATTTTCAGTCATTTAGCAGAATCATGGACGACTTGTCCAAGTCTATCCAATCTGTTCGAGAAAGCTATAGAGCACGTCAGCTTAGCGATTCCGAGGCCAGCAATTATGGTGTTGCAAAACTTCCGGTACTTGATTTAGCTCATTATGCTTATAACTCTGAAGGTAAACTAATTGCAATTGTCTGCCGCACCGTTATAACTGGGCGAATCCCTTATCAAAACTATATTTTCAAGTCCTAATGTTCTATTTCTTTTGTCTCGATCTGTAACACGTAGCTGAGTTTTTAAGTCCTAACTGTTACAGATCGAGACAAACAGGGTAGACCCCGCCGAATTGTCTCAATCTGTAACACTAAGACCGGTTTTGGACGTCTAGATGTTACAGATTGAGATGAATGCACAGGCTAATCCTCTCAATCTCAATCTGTAACATCTGGTTGGTAATTTCACCCCTACCTGTTACAGATTGAGACAATTTGATAGTGGAGTCCTCATTTACGCGTCATATCGCGTAGCGCTGACGCGCTGGTTTCCACAATGACAGGAGGTAAAAGTCCTCCCGCATCGCCTGTTGGCAATCCTGCAGCATTAGCTAGCAGATGACCTGTGTGTGTTCCTCGATGGCGGCACGATACTCGGCGGTAATACCCGGCTCGCACACCACGGCGTCCAAATTGTCCAGGCGACAGAAGGTGTAGAAGTCGCGCTTGCCAATCTTGCTGGAGTCGGCGATCAGATAGCGCGAGTCTGCCTTGCTAAAGGCGAGCTGCTGGATACGGCCCTCATCCATATTGGACGTAGACACGTCACCATCCAGAATGCCGTTGGCGCCGATAAACGCCGCATCGATGCCCAGCGCACGCAGGGTATCCTCGGCCGTTGGTCCCACAAAAGCGGCGGTGCGGCGACGGTACATACCGCCTACCAGGCACAGGTCGCAGTCTTCGCGCGCCTCGAGCAGGTTAAACACCGAAAGCGAATTGGTCACAATGCGCAGGCGGCACGCCGGTAGCATCGAGGCCATCTGCTCAACCGTAGTGCCCGTACCCAAAAAGATGGTCGAGCCCTCCTCGATAAGCTCCACGGCGCGGCGCGCGATCTGCAGCTTTTCCTCGGCATGCTTAGTGCGCTTTTCGCTGTGCGAATACTCATGGCGCAACATAGCGTGCGGACGACTCTGCGCACTACGGGCGCCGCCATGCACGCGCTCGATCTCGCCTAGGCTCGCAAGCTCCTCAAGATCGCGGCGGATTGTCATATCCGAGACACCCAATGCATCAGAAATCTCTTTAACCGAGACCGTGCCCTGCTCCTCGAGCAGCTGCCGAACCTTATCCTGACGCTCCGCCTTAATCACGATGAATCCTCGCCGTTCTCTGCGCGCATATCATTCAAACAATAACGAACAAATTGTATCAGACTCGTACGTGTCAAGAATGAACACCCACACAGCTCCAATCATCACTTTTTTGAGAAAAATATTCCCTGCTTTAGTAGCGTGTAGTGATAATTTGGCCTGTTCGCGCTACAGTTTGTCCGAAATACCTCGATGTTAGGAACCAAATGATCACTTCCGAGCTTTTCGGCACCGCGCCGTGCGGTACCCCCGTTCATCGTTACACCCTCAACGGGCCCGAGATCTGCGTTCGCATTATGGACTATGGCGCCACCGTGCTTGGTATCGACGTGCCCGACATCCCTGGCAACGTGCGTG
Organism: Collinsella sp.; assembly: GCA_048323995.1. Lineage (GTDB taxonomy): Bacteria > Actinomycetota > Coriobacteriia > Coriobacteriales > Coriobacteriaceae > Collinsella. The sequence continues at coordinate 227,380 of DBFELT010000006.1, forward strand.
ATGTGGTGCTGGGCTTCGATAAGCTCGAGGATTACTTTGACAACCCCGCCTGCTTTGGCGCGACCATTGGCCCCGTGGCCAACCGCACTGCGGGTGCCACGATCACCATCGCCGACACGGATTGGCATATGCCGGCCAACGAAGGCACCAACAACCTGCACAGTGACCTTGAACACGGCCTGCATAAGCGCGTGTGGGACGTTGAGCTCGACGAGGACCACAATGCCGTACGCATGACCGCCTCGCTCGAGGACGGCGAGCTCGGTCTCCCCGGCAACCGAACCTTTACGGCCGTGTTTACCGTGACGCGCACCGGCGTCTTTCGTATCGAGTATGGCTGCGAGAGCGACCGCGCCACCTACGTGTCCATGACCAACCACACGTACTTTAACCTTGCCGGTCATAACGCCGGCATGGACTGCGAGCACTTCTTTGTTGCTAACGCCACTCACTACCTGCCCATTAACGAGCAGAACATCCCCACCGGCGAGATTGCTCCGGTCGAGGGAACACCGTTTGACTTTCGCGAGCTGCGCCCCGTCGCTCCCGGCATGGAGGCCGACGACCCGCAGATCAAGCAGGCACGCGGCTACGATCACTGCCTGTGCATCGATGGCTATCAGTACGGTCGTAATCTGCGCCGTGCGATGCATGTCGAGGAGATGTGGACCGGCCGCGAGCTGGACTACTACACCACCGCCCCGGGCGTGCAGCTCTACACCGGCAACTGGCTGGGCGACGAACATGCCAAGGATGATGCCAACTATGGCTGGGGCTCCGGCTTCGCCCTCGAGGCAGAGATGTACCCCGACACGCCGCACCAGCCGCGGTTCCCGCAGGGCATTGTGGGCCCGGGTCACCCCTACAGCAATGTGATTGAGTACCACTTTATGAGGCACTAAGCCCACAACGCAACATATCGCACAGCAACGCCCGCCGGCACCACCGCCGACGGGCGTTTTTTCATCTTTTGGGCTCTTTTTCGCTGTGACTGTATGAGT
>DBFELT010000007.1:0-10498 GCA_048323995.1 Collinsella sp.
GGGAGAGCGCTTGACTGGCAGTCAAGAGGTCAGGGGTTCGATCCCCCTCGTCTCCACCCGAGCATTGAATGAGGCTCCAACGCAAGTTGGGGCCTTTTTTCATATAGGCACACAAGGTCAAAGGCGGCACCATGATCCTCCTGGTCGACAAGATCGTGCGTTGAACGGGCGTCGCGTGCATGGTAGTATTTCACGACGTGGTGCAACGCTTCTCTACATGGAAGTTCTCCATTACCTTTGCAACCACTAATCACAAGGGCTCTTGGCGCAACGGTTAGCGCAGGGGACTCATAATCCCTGGGTTCTGGGTTCGAATCCCGGAGGGCCCACCACTATCTACCAGCGGTTTCCCTGAAATATCGTCGTTCAGGGGAACCGCTTTACTATTGGCTATTCCATCTAGAATCCACTGGTTTCATCTGGCTATCCACCACTATCCACCACTGATTTGTGCATAGATACTTTCTTCTTCTGTATCAAAGGTCTAAAAATGGGCTTAATAAACGATGTGCCAACGCGTCTGCTCCGACCAAAATAGTTTGAAAATGCGGTGAATCGATCATCTCGAATTTGCGGCGCGTCCAGATCGGGCGTCTGGACGCGTTTTAGGGCCATCTTAGAGCTTGAGACTCATCAATACTCGAAGTAATTGATTCGCCGCCCCATATCGTCTCTCATTGCCTTGGGCGAGGCTTTGAATGGCTAACATCAAGCCCGCTCGAGTTCGATTCTCGAAAATCTTCTATAAGTCAGTTTTCTCAACAAGCGATTCAAGCGTGAAGCCTCCGCTTGCCATGTCTGACGCCATGAAGGTATCGACCTTGTCGGCAGCATCGAGAATCGCTTCAACATTCAGATCGATATAGTGCTGGAAATCCGTCTTAAACTGCGTATGCCCGTGCATGCTTGAAATCGTCGGGGTCGAAACTCCGCTGGCGGCCATGAGCGTTTCGGAGGTGTGCCTGAGGTTGTTCACAGGGATAAACCTCAGTCCGTGCTTCCTCAGCGCGGTTTCCCAGTGGCCGCGAAGCGTATCGCCGGCACACGGGAGAATCCGACTATTACTCCACTGTTCAAGAGCGTGACGTGTGGCATCTTGTTCTGATCCGATGAATGCCTCCGGCTTGATGGTCCTCTCCATGGTGTCAACGTATCCGTCGAAAACGGTGACGGTCCAAATTCCGTCTGCAACTTCTTTCAGCTTTGGATTTGAGCCCAATTTGTACTTTGCTGCGGTTTCTGCCGCCAATTGATCTGCAACCGCCTGGGCATCTTTTCGATTTCCCATTACAGTTTCAATTCTATATTTTGCTTTTCTGGACTTGTGCCAGCATGTCTTGTGCCTAATGAGCCAGCAACCTTCAACCTGCTCGATTGACGGCTTCGTGGCCTCGAGTGCTATAAGAAACCTTTCCGTAAACTCCGGAAGTACAAGAGCATGCCTTTTAGACTCTTCCGTTTTGGTTACCTTAAGTCCGTCTTCATCAGTGTAGGCCGCATGAACATTCAGGAGAACATACTTTTTCACGCCTTGGGAAGTCGGCATTTTCAATACCTGAACGTCAGCTGGCGTTATGGCCAGGTTTTCTTCCTTGCGAAGCCCCGCGCTTCCGACTAACAGGGTCAGGTATGCCATCTCATCATCAGCTAATACATCGGCAGCCTGCTTCAATTCCATTGGCGACCATGGTGCGGGGCGCTTCTTTTTCTTTGCCTTGGCGTCGAGACCCGTTAGATCCATTTTGTGGCGCATGAATCCATCAGATTTGGCCCTGTTTAAGATTGCCCTGTACGTCCGCAGCGTGTTTCTCGGGGTGCCAGATTGCTCTATGAGATTTCGGACATTAGCCTCATCTAGATTCAAGAGGACTCGTTCGCCATGATTCGGGGATATCCATTTTCGGTAGTTTTTGACATATCCGTCGATTGTGCTGTTGGTCTTACCTTCTTTTTCCAGGGCTGGGATAAACCTGCCATAAAAGTATTGATTCAGCGTAATCTCAGGAATGTCGCGTTCGGAAAGGCTGGAATTCAACTCGACATAGAGCATAGAAGCTGCGGCCTGGGCATCCCTCATGGTTCCATGAATCGTTACCTTTTTGTGGAACGCCTTTCACGGGTGCCGGCTTCGACTCTAACCCTGAATATCTCTAAACCGTCGGTGTCGACGCCTATTTTCTCAATTAGTCCGATTTTGTTTTTAGGCATTGTGGCTACCTCGTATTGTATTCCAATCAGGACAAAGAACCCTTGTGGTAAAGGTTCCGTTCGATCGTTTAGGCGGTCTTGGCTCTACCGCGAGAACTAGTTGAGGCGTTGCTTTTTGCAATATTGCCAAATCTCTTGTATTTACCAGAACGGTTCATAGTGTCTGCACTATCTGCAAGCTGCTTTCTTCCGGCTGAGCTGAGGGCCATATAGCTCTCCAACAGCTTTCTAAACTGCTGCCTGTCTTCTTTGTTCATTTCGGAGACCGCGGCGTTAACTATTGAACGCATTTCGGAGTCTTCGAGAAACGAGGGGGAAGAAAGCGATGCTGAGAATTTAGATCCAAGAATTGAATCAACTGAGACAGAGAAATATATCGAGAGCTGGAGCAAAAGCTCATCCGTGAGACGTCTCGTCCCTTGCTCATACGTTCTGTAAGCAGAAAGCGAAATACCGAGATCTTCCGCTACTTGTTTTTGAGTCTTTCCGCTATTGGAGCGAATGGTTTTCAGATTGTTGCCCATGGGTGCTCCTTTCTTTGAGCACCTTGTTTCTCAATTTGGCCATTTTTGAATTTAGGCATGGGTGAATTTGCCTCCAGCTGATCTTTAATCGTTATGCTGATTGGGCCACGGAGGAATGAGAATCACCGTTTGAAAAGGCCGGCTCAGAATCATTCAACAACAGGTCGTTTTCAAGCAAACTTTCAATTAGCGAAAGCGCAATACCTTTCCCGTTGTCGTTTAAACGAATCCAGGCAGACCGAAGCCTTTCAAAGGAGTCGTCGTTAACTTCCGCTGGTTTTGTCGCAGCCTTTTCCAATTCCGTAAGGGCAATCAATGACTTTGCGGGGGAAATGGCATGAAGATTACGCCATGATGGGTCGACGAGATCAGACAACCGCACGTTCAGTGCATTGCAAATAGCCTCTAAGGTCTCGTTTGACGGGAACCTTCGGCCCTGTTCGTATGACTGGTAGGTGACAAGCTCAACGCCAATTCTACGAGCCGCAACAGTCTGATTAATTTTTAGCTGTTTTCTGGCCTGCTTGAGATTCTGACCAAATAGGCGATTGATCTCAATCTCCTGTGGGCTCTTTTTTCTAGTCATCCTACCTCCCTTTTAACAATTTTGTCTTACGGGATGGTTGACAACTCGTACGACTTGTACGATAAATAAGTCGTACGGGTCATACTGGTAGTGTCATACAGGAGTTGATATGTCTGGTATCTCAAATCTAAGGTCTGAGCGATACCGTTTGGGCATGTCCCAAGAAGAGCTCGGAGAGCTGGTTGGAAGACGGCGCGCGACCATCGGTCGTTGGGAAAGAGACCCCGCTCAAATTCCGGGAGCCATTCTGGTGCAGCTTTCAAAGAAGTTTGATTGTTCGATTGATTATTTGCTTGGCTTTACTGATGAGCGAACTTCCAAAAAGGATGAGGTTGCGTAATGAGTAGCAAAGATAGGTTGGAGCCGTGGGCAAGTAGTAAATGGCTCTCCAAATCCGCGGCAGCCAAATACATCCATCGACATGTCGATGCTCTGCAGAGGCTCATTGAATCTGGCGAGATTCCCGCCGTCTACGGCGCGTTCAACCGTGGTGGATCGCGGACCATCTACATCAACATTGACGACCTCGACGCCTATATGCGCAAGACTCCTTTCATTAAGGGGTCCAGCCATGAGATGCCGTACGAGGAATACGCCTCTCTGCAGTCCCTGCAAGAGAGCATGTCAAAGAGCATGGCCCTTGACGGCCGTAAGGGCGCCGCATGATGGTTCCCGCATCGTTCTCGAAGACTGTTCAATTTAGGGTGTCAGAAAAAAAGTGCGACTGGGAAATTAAGGAAGAGCCCCAGCCGCACCCGAAACGTGAGACCGTAGAAGAAGGGAGTTCACGGATGTGGAAAGGTGAACAGCGTCAACACGATCTCGACGACATAGGACGGTATCGCGCCCTCGTCGGTCAAGTTGATTCTACCATCGCTGTAGAGGGTCTAACCAATCAAGATCTAGCCGAATACGCAAATTCATGCCGAATGTGGACTGGATTCGCTGAAATTGCAAAGGCGAGGGGCCGGGGCTATAACCGGCAGGCGCCGGTACCGGTCCTTCCCGAAACGCCGAAGGCGCTTTTGGCGGCGGGGATTCCCAACCTGCCTATCTGCCACACCGTGCGGCATATCGTTCGGGAGACAACGATCTCCAATCGCTCACACAGGCACGGCATCGAGCCTTCGCTGCTTGCATCGGTTCCCGAACTCCTTCAGTCTCCTGTTGCTATCTTTAAGGCGGGCGCAGGCAGGGTGGCGGTTGCGCTGGATGCGGTCGATACCATCGGACAGCCGCTTGTCGCCTATTTTGACCTAGCGGTTCCCCTGTCTGTCGGCGGTGGTCAGTTCCGCTCCGGTGAGCTCGTCAACTTCATGCTGTCCGTTTACGGACGCGAGTCCCTGATAAGTGAAATCGAATCCGCGCGGGCGGCAGGGGAGTGCAATGTCTTCAACGAAGAGGCGTTGTTCTCCCTGGCGGTCCAGGCGCTGCAAAGGAGAAAGGCCGCATAGTGTCGAAGATTCTCGAGACAGAGACTGAAGGCTACGGTCCTTCGTTCGCCATACACGGCTTCATGCGCTATTTGGGCCTTAGGCCCGCACAGCTCGTGGCATATGCCCTGATCTACTCCTGCACGGTAGATAAGGGTTGCTACGATTTTGGAGCCGCCGTTCTCGCGGACTGGTCCGGCACGAGCGAGCGCACTGCCCGCACGACCATCGCCTCCCTTCTCGAGATGGGCCTTGTCGTTGAGCGCGGATCCCATGTCCACGGCATGAACACCGTCGGTAGATCTCTTGTTGCAGCCACAGAGCCAATTGTCCGCGCTAGGGAGGCTTGGCAGGCGGACCATCCGGACGCCGGAAGGTCTTCTTTCCGAATCTCACCTGAAATTTCTTCAGGTGAAGATTCTTCCTCACCTGCAAAAGTTTCACGTGATGTTTCTTCACGTGAAGTTTCTTCACCTGAAAATACTTCCTCACCGGAAAATATTTCACGTGAAAATACTTCTTCACCTGAAATTTCTTCAGGTGAAGATTCTTCCTCACCTGCAATTTTTTCAGGTGAATCCCCCTATATACCTATAAGTAATGACTATCCAGAAGATTGGACGGATGGATGGATGGATTTTCAAACCAACCAACCGGACGTCTATCCCGGAATGGACTCTCAGGTCGATACCGCAAGTGATTTCAGGAAAATCGCCGACGAAACGATCAACCGCAACAAGCTCGACGCCGCACGCCAGCCCTACGATGAGCTGCGCCGTCTCGGCTTCGGGGCCGACGAGATCGGCACTGCATGGGCTCGCCGACAGGCCGATGCCAAAGATGCCGGCTGCGAGGATAAATTCATGCCTCAGCTGCGGAAATGGCTTCTCGACACGAGCGTCAAGGGCTGCCGAAAGATGGTCGAGGCCGCACGCCAGCGAACAGGCCGCGGCGAAAAGCACCTGCGAAGGGCTCCCGACGGCGCCTGGCTCATCATCGGAGACGGGCCGGTTCATCCGGTTGTGGATGCGAACGGAATCGTCTATCGCGGCGATAACAAGGAGGTCGCGATAGACCTGGCCCGCAAGCAGGCTACATCTTTGCTGTGAGCTGCTGAACGAACGATTGAATAAATGTCGAAAGGGGAAGTGACATGGAAGAGAACTCGTGGGAAAGACTTATTAGAACCGAGCGTAATGGACAATCTGCAATCGTCGGGATCGAGGGAGAGAACCATGACTCGTCTCTTTCCTCAGACGATGGCGGCATCGGCGCTCGAGAGGAGCGCGTCAGATGCGTTCTGTCCGAGCTGAGACATCTGGCCTCGATCAGAAGCCAGTGCGAGACAGCGCTCAGGCAGCTGCCGTCCCGATCGAATGAGAGGGAGCGAATGAGGAACCGCGTCCTGCATATCGATTCGACATTGAATCTCGTAATGGTCGTCGTCGAGGCGCTGGACGATTGCGAGCCGGGACTCGGATCTATCTTCCAGCTGTCCTATATCGACAACCTGACATGCGAGAGGATCGGCGCGCTCTTGGGCGTCTCCAAGAGGACTGTCATCAGGAGGAGAAACCATATCGTCGCGTTGATAGCGTCAGATGACGATCTCTACAGCATCATCGTTGGTGATGCCGCGTGAGCGCCGTAATCCTTTGGCGGGTACGCATATGACCCGGATTATTATCCTACTTGCCTCTGGACTACTTCTTGCACTCGCCGGCTTGAGCTACCTTCTCCGGCTAGATGGGTTGGCTTTACTGCTTCTTATTACTTCCGCTGCGATCGTGCTCCAGCTATTCGACAATGGTGATGAGGACGATTCCGGGTGGAGGCCTTTATAGGAAAGCCCCCAAGGAAAAGTTGCAAGTCGCGACTGCAATGAAGTGATATTACGCAATGACACAGTTACGCAATGACACAGTTACGTAATGACATAGTTACGCAATGACACAGTTACGTACTTCTTTAGTTCATTGATTACGCTTTCCTCTTCGCCATGTTTTCTTAAAATCGCTTATTCCGTCGTTGCACTTTTATTTTCTTCTTTAATTCTTTTATTCATCTATTCCGCAGTTCATTAATGACATAATTCTGTTATTATTAAATCACAACCTTCAATGCGGAGTTTCCGCCATCGGTCCAATTAGGGCATTGGAGGTCTATGTCTTTTTATCCTGATTACATTCCAATCATCAAATTTATCTTGGGGTTTGTCGCGCTCGTAGCCTTTTTTGCAAGCGGGCTCGCCTACGCCGTCCTTCAGTTTATTGTCGGCGCGGCAGCGTGCCTCATCGCCATCCCGATCGCTCTTGTGGTCATGAGCATCGCCAGTCGCTCCTAGGCATTTTCTGGCTCTAATTGTTTTAAATTTCAATTTGAAAGGAATCACTATGCCGAATTTCACCCCTGTGATCGTGTTCACCAACCAGAAGGGAGGCGTCGGCAAGACGACTTCCGCAGACGCAATCGCCGACGGACTTCGCCGCCGCGGCCTCAAGGTCCTAGCCGTGGATATGGATCCCCAGGGCTCGCTTGGGCGAATCGAGTCGGACTGCGTCGCGAAAGGCACCTGCTGCAGTTCTAGCTTCCTCAAGGGCGTCCAAGTGGTTTGCACCGAGGACGGGCAGGCGACCGTGCCCGGCGATCTCGATTTGGCCAACGTCTCTGACGAGAGGGACCTCGAGGGTAACGAGATCAATGAGTACTCTCTGACGCGCGCAATAGAGTCGGCCGTCTCCCAGCACGGCTTCGATGCCGTCGTTGTCGACACCCAGCCCGGCATGACTTTCTCGACGATTTCCTCCACCATTGCCGCCACCCATCTCGTCATCCCGACTACCGCCGACAGGCTCGGAACCGAGGCCGTCGAGCAGACCCTCGAGCTCCTCAGCGCGGTATCCGATTCCTATGATGTTGCATGGATTAGTGCCCCCGCCGTCCTCATTACGCTCTATCGCGGTATCGCCAAGCTCGCGAGGGCCTTTGCCTCCCAGATGGTCGAAGAGTTCCCCAAAATGGGCCTCAAGGTCTTCCAGCGCCGAATCGGTATAACGGTCGCCATTCAGGACGCGCAGGCGAACGGTCGCAGCATCTACGAGATGAACGTCCTCAAGGGCGCAGCTTTCGAGTATGACGTCCTTGTAGGCAACATCATGAACTGGTGCGAGCTCAAGCCCGCAGCCGGTGAAACCGAAGGAGTTGAGTAACTGTGGCCTCTAACCTACCCGATAACCTCGTTGGCGACATGATGAGCAATGCGCCACGCTTCACTTTGCCAAATTTTGGGGCACAGAATCGTTCCGGGTCCCGCCCCGCGGGACCCGCCCCGCGGGACCCTGTTCAGGACAACGCACCCGCGTCGCCCATTTCCTATGCGAGCGTTCGCAAATCCAAACCCGCGGCGTCCACCACACCCAACAAGGTTTCTTCCGGATCCAAAAAAGAGAGGGTCACCTTCTCGACTTCGCCGCTCGAGGCTGAAATCCTCGAGCGTCGCGTTCTCGAGCTCAAACTGAAAGGCGGCCCCAGGAGAGACGCCAATGTCAGCCGTGTCATCGAGGATGCACTTCGCGACCGTATCAACGGTGGGGAGCTCGATCTTTCCGTTTTGGACAACCCCAAGCGATCGATGAGTGCCACGCGCTATAGCCGGACGGCCCTCGTCCCCTATGAGGTGTACAAGGACCTCATGACCGGACTCGTGAGCGCTCGCGCGGCACATCCGGAGATTCTGCCCTCAAACCTCACTACCAGCGCGTATATCAGGGCGTGCATCCTGGCCTTGGAAAACTAGCCCAAGCATACTCTGCGTGCATTTTAATCGGATACATTCCCCGGGGCGGCGCCGCTCTGAGAAACACCTCTTCTCACGGGCGAAGGTCGGGCGGCGTCGAGGAATTGTTAGCTCTGGGAAGAATGGAGAATGGAAATGAAATTACCCGCCGCAGCGGTGAGGCCGCTCGTCGCTCTGGCCATTGTCGCTGCATCAATTGGCTGCATCGCGCCCCTCCCGGCATACGCCGAGAACGCGACGGCCGCCGTTGTCTCCGCTGACGGCAACCACGTCGTCGTCGATGTCGACCTAAACGGAGACGCGTCTGATGTCGGTTCCGCCGAGAGCCTGGCAGACTGATGGTAGTCCAGCTGATCGCCTCGGCCTTGCTGCTCGATTTCTTCGGCTGCATGATGCCCCTGGCATTGGTCGAGGACACCAAGGCATTTAAGGTCGGCGTGTTCCTGATTTGGGCGGCGCTGGTGGCGGATTCCGTCCTGATGGGCTTGTTCTATCCGAGGGAGCTGGCGGGGGTGAATCCCCTGTTGGCGGTAGGTCTCGAATCGATATGCCTCATCTGTGCCATGTATCCCCTGCATGGGTTCGCATCGAACTTGGCTCCCTGTTGCATCCGGATCGATACTGCCGCGGCCCTCGCCTTCATAGACTTCCTCGTGACCGCTGTGGGATATGTCTCCCTGCTCTTGGGTACGATCTGGCTTATATTCTTCTAGGCTCGCAGGCATATGGACCTGTCGACCATCAAGCCGGAGGGTTCCGAGGAGTAGTACCGGCGCAGGCCGCCCGCACGTCGCGCAGACCGTCGGGCGGCCTTTTACATCGAAGGGGAGTGTGTCCCATGGAGGGGAAACGAAACCGCGGCGAGGTGACCGCCGAGCTTTCCGAGAAGGTATGGGCGAGGCTGTGCCGCGAGAACGCCCTGGTCGCGAGCGAGGTCTGGGTCGATGACGCCCGCCGGGTCGATTTCGTGGCCTACAGGCCGCATCGTCCGCGCGACCGATCGTCGAACCATGCGACCGCCGCCGAGCTCGAGTCCGGCACCTTCACGTTCGTCGAGGTCAAGTCGTGTATGGACGATTTCACGAGCGGCCACGGCAGGACGTTCGGGGGCGATGAGAACTGGCTGGTGTGCCCGCTCGAGCTCGCCGACTCGCTGGCTTCCAAAGGGATGCTGCCCAAGGGGGCGGCCGTGTACTCGCCCGACGCCCGCGGCGCCCTGCGGAAGCGCTACGACACTTCCGAATTCCGGCAGGTGCGCGTCGCCCCGGCAATCGAGCTGATATGGGCGATGCTGAGGCGGAAGAGCTCATGCGAGACCGGCGCCGGTTTTCCCGTATAGATCACCGGCGCATCTGTCCGGATGCATATCCGCACATCGGCATACATACGCCGAGGCACATACGCGCACACGCATATATACACACCAGCACCATTGCACATATGCGCGCACGCATAAAGACATAGACGCACAGATGAACAGGCCGCGACCCCTTACGAGATCGCGGCCTGTTCTCGGACCGAAGTCCCGCCCATGAAAGAAATCCGCGATGCCCGCATGGGAAAGACAAGCCGTTCGGCTGCGCGGGACCCACATCATTCTGAGGCTATCGTACCCGTTTGCGCATCGGGGTATACGGGCGCGCGGGGAAATGCGCGGAAGCATATCCGCGCCGCCTTCCAAAACTTCCTATAGTTTCTGCGAAACCCCCGTTTAGCGTATATTTTTTCGCTTGCGCGGGTATCAATTCCCCGTTACTGGTCGAACGGATGACGGGATATGGAAATGGCAGACGGTGACCGCTTTACACCGGAGCAGGCCGAGGCGCTGAGGGCGCTGAGGGACGGGAGGAACGTGTTTCTCTCGGGCAACGCCGGCACGGGTAAGAGCTACGTGCTCAACGCCTTCATATCGGACCTGAAGGCGCGCAACGTCGATTTCCTCGCCCTGGCG
>DBFELT010000008.1:0-222014 GCA_048323995.1 Collinsella sp.
AGCGTGCTCATTTCAAGCCATCTGCTCGACGACCTGGCAGACCTCACCGACTCGTTCTACTTCATCGAGGCCGGCACGCTCGTGGAAAAGATCGAGTCGTCCTCGCAGACGCTCAAGCAGGAATACCTCGATACATACGAGCGAGGTGAATGACATGAAACTATTTGAACAGCTGAAGCCCAATGCGTCGCGCATGGCTGTCTATGCCATCCTCGTGGCAACGGCTTTATGCGGAATCGCGGCACCCGTCTATGCGCTCAACGGGGAGAAAGGCGATGTCGAACCCGCGTACATGGCTTCGACGGTTAAGGACCGGTACAAAGCCTTCTCTGGAGACACGTTTTACGTAGCAGAGTACGACACGACCTACCGTCAGCTTCGCTACAACAAGGGCTACGACTATCTAGGCGCAGAGGCAATCAGCTATACGTCGGGTTGGTACCGCTTCAACTATGGACACATAACCCAGTTCAAGTGTAACTACCGTGTGTACAACTAAAGCAACCGGCCGGGACGAGGGGTGACGCAAAAGCGTCGCCCCTCGTTTTTAACCATGTCAACTGAACCTAGTTCAGCTTGGTTGATTTCCGATCTCAGCCGAACACATTGAGCGGAAAGGCCGTTCCCGCAGTCAGTCGAACGTCCCCGGGGCCCTTCTCAGGCCCCGGGGACGGCATTTTCCCAGTTGAAGGAACGGTGGAGATGTGTTTCGATGGGTCAGATTCGTGTCGTTCCGAAAAGACCGTGAACCTTTTGTGGGACACGCGGTGCCGTGGTAACATAACCGAGTTTGTTGTCTTGGTCGGAAACCAAGACGCCTTATGCGCTGATCGGTAACCAGCGCCTGACTAATAAGGAGTCCTACCATGAAGCAGGGTATCCATCCCCAGTATGTCGAGTGCACGGTGACGTGCTCCTGCGGCAACACCTTCAAGACGCACGCTACCGTGTCCGAGATGAAGGTCGAGCTTTGCAACGAGTGCCACCCGTTCTACACCGGCCAGCAGAAGTTCGTCGACACCGGTGGACGCGTCCAGCGCTTCGCCGACAAGTTCGGTGGCGCCGCTGCCGCCCAGCTCAAGAAGGCCGAGGAGGCCAAGGCTGCCAAGGCCGCCAAGGCTGCTGAGGCCGAGGCTGCTCGCAAGGCCGCCGCTGAGGCTAAGGCTGCCGAGAAGGCTAAGCGTGCTGCTAAGTTTGCCGAGGAGGCTGCCAAGCAGGCCGCCGAGGCTCCCGCAGAGGCTCCCGTCGAGGAGGCCGCTGCCGAGGCCGAGACCACCGAGGCTGCTGAGTAAATAGCTCGCCGCGGAATCACTCGCATTCATGGCATAAGGGCCGTGCATCCGTTTGGGTGCGCGGCCCTTTTCCTTTATTGGTGCAAACGAACCTGTCTCCATGGCACCAGATTGGTACGAAGGGGACGGATTGGTTTGCGCCAAATGGCAGAGAGACAGCGTTTTCCCAGATAAAAGCTGCCAAATTAAACCAGCCCCTTTTTGGCAGGTTGGTCGTAGTTATTACGTGGCGGTCGAGGTCGACCGTATAGGCCGCGCCTTGTTTGGCTAAAGTACAATCATCTGTGTTTAACTCGCCCGCAGCTGCACGGCGTGGGCGATGGCCAAAAAAGGAAAACCACATGGGATTCATGTCAAAGCTGCTGTCCTTTGGATCCGATAAGGACCTTAAGCGCTACTACAAGATCGTTGACCAGATCAACGGTCTTGAGCCCCAGTTTGAGAAGATGACCGAGGAGGAACTCCGCGCCCAGACCGATAAGTTCCGCGAGCGCTACGCCAATGGCGAGTCGCTCGACGATATGCTCCCCGAGGCTTTTGCCACCGTGCGCGAGGCTTCCAAGCGCGTCACGGGCATGCGTCACTTTGACGTACAGCTCATCGGCGCCATGGCGCTTCATGAGGGTCATATCGCCGAGATGAAGACCGGCGAAGGCAAGACCCTGGTCTCCACCTTGGCCGGCTACCTCAATGCTATCGCCGGCAAGGGCGTGCATGTCGTTACCGTCAACGATTACCTGGCAAAGCGCGACTCCGAGTGGATGGGCCGCATCTACAAGTACCTGGGAATGACCGTCGGTCTGCTCCAGAACAACATGCCGCTCGAACTCAAGCGCCCGGCCTACCAGGCAGACGTCACCTACGGCACCAACTCCGAGTTCGGTTTCGACTACCTGCGCGACAACATGGTCACCCGCCCCGAGCAGCGCGTACAGCGCGGCCACCATTACGCCATCGTCGACGAGGTCGACTCCATCTTGATCGACGAGGCCAGAACGCCGCTCATCATCTCGGGCGCCGGCACCAAGTCCGCCAGCACCTACAAGGACTTCGCGCGTGCCGTGCGCGGCCTGGAGCGCGGTGAGGACGTGTCGCACGACATGCTCACCGCCACCGAGGACGTCGAGCCCACGGGCGACTACGTCATGGACGAGGCCAAGCACACCATCGCCGCCACCGAGCGCGGTCTTAAGAAGATCGAGCGCCGCCTGGGTATCGATGACATCTACGCCGACCTTTCGGGCCAGCTGGTCAACCACCTGCAGCAGGCGCTGAAGGCCCAGTACATGTTCCATCGCGACAAGCAGTACGTGGTCACCAACGGCGAGGTCAAGATCGTCGACGAGTTCACCGGCCGCATCATGGAAGGCCGCCGCTATTCCGAGGGCTTGCACCAGGCCATCGAGGCCAAAGAGGGCGTGCTCGTGCGCGAGGAGAACCAGACGCTGGCCACCATCACCTTGCAGAACTACTTCCGTCTGTATGACAAGCTCTCCGGCATGACCGGTACGGCACTCACCGAGGACGCCGAGTTCCGCGAGATCTACAAACTGCCCGTCGAGGTCATCCCCTCCAACAAGCCCGTTCAGCGTGTTGACCACGAGGATCTGGTGTACCGCACCATCCAGGCCAAGTACAACGCCGTTGCCGACGACGTCGAGCGACGTCACGCCAAGGGCCAGCCGGTCCTGGTGGGCACCGTCTCCATCGAAAGCTCCGAGAAGCTGTCCGCCGCCCTTACCAAGCGCGGCATCGCACACGAGGTCCTCAACGCCAAGCACCATGAGCGCGAGGCCCACATCGTTGCCCAGGCCGGACGCTACGGCGCCGTGACCATCGCCACCAACATGGCCGGTCGTGGTACCGACATCCTGCTGGGCGGCAACCCCGACGAGCTGGTGCGCGAGCGCCTTGAGTACGAGGGCCTGACCATGGAGGACGTGACGCCCGAGCAGCTCGAGCAGTTTAACGCCGAGGCCAAGGAGACCTGCAAGGCCGAGCGCGAGCGCGTGCTTGCCGCCGGCGGCCTGACCGTTATCGGAACCGAGCGCCACGAGTCCCGTCGTATCGACAACCAGCTGCGCGGCCGCTCCGGTCGTCAGGGCGATCCGGGCGAGACCCAGTTCTACCTGTCGCTCGAGGACGACCTCATGCGCCTGTTCGGCGGCGACAAGATGGACCGCGTCTCCAAGATGATGGTCACGGCCGACATGGGCGACGACATGCCCATTCAGCACAAGATCATCTCCAAGGCCGTCGAGAGCGCCCAGCACAAGGTCGAGAGCATCAACTTCTCCATGCGTAAGAGCGTCCTTGAGTACGACGACGTCATGAACAAGCAGCGCCAGGTCATCTACGCCGAGCGCAACAAGATTCTGGACGGCAAGGACCTGACCGACCACATCACCGAGGTCATGCACGATACCGTGTACCGCTGCGTGCAGGAGTTCTGCACCAAGGACAGCCACGAGGGCGAGCGCGACCTGGAGGGCCTGCGCAAGTGGGTTGTGGAGCTCACCGGCCACATCGATACGCCGAAGTTCCCCGACGAGGACTTTGAAGCCCTGGCTGCCGATGTCTTGGCCTATGTTGAGAAGTGCTACAACATGAAGGCCGAGCGTCTGGGCGAGGACCTGATGCGCGAGCTCAATACCCAGGTCATGCTGCGCGTCATCGATACCCGCTGGATGAACTACCTGCAGGAGATGGACTACCTCAAGACCGGCATCGGCCTGCGCGGCTTTGGCCAGCGCGACCCGCTGGTTGAGTACAAGACCGAGGCCTACGGCGCGTTCCAGATACTCGTCGATACCATGTATGAGGATTACCTGCGCACGGTTCTGCGCATCGAGATCAAGGCTGCCCCGCGTGCCATGGAGCACAAGGAGGAGCCCGCGCTCGAGGGTGCGCGCTTCTCCGGTCCTGCCGAGGTCGATGGCGACAACGGCGACTCGGTACTGCGCAAGCAGGCACAGGTGCAGGCCCGCACGGCTGTCCAGGGTGGTCCGGCTGCCGTTAACAACGGTGGCAAGGTGACCACCTATCGCAAGTCCGAGAGCGACGATCCGTACGTCAACGTGGGCCGCAACGACCCGTGCCCCTGCGGTAGCGGCAAAAAGTTTAAGTACTGCCACGGCAGGAATCGTTAATGGCTGAGGCTTTAGAGGTAACGCCCGCCGAGCTGGACGCGTTTGCGGACCGGCTCGGCGAGGTCGAGTCGTATCTCCACCTGGACGAGAAGCGTACCCGCGTGTCCGAGCTCGAGGCCAAAAGTGTTGCTCCTGGCTTTTGGGATGACGCCGACGCCGCCCGTGCCACCATGGAGGAGATCGCTCGCGCCAAGGAAGATATCGCTGCCGTGGATACCGCGCGCGGCGAGCTATCTGACGCCCGCGCGGCGCTGGAGCTTGCCGAGGAGATGGGGGATGACCCCGACGCCGCCGCATTGCGCGAGGAGGCTGCCGCTACTGCAGAACGCCTGGCCCGTGCCATCGATGAGCTTGAGCTTTCGAGCTGGTTTACCGGTGAGTTCGATCACGGCGATGCCATTGTGACCATCAAGCCCGGACAGGGTGGTCTGGAGGCCCAGGACTGGACCTTCATGCTCTTTAAGATGTACATGAAGTATTGCCAGCGTCGCGGCTGGAAGGTCACCATCAACGACTGTCCCGCGGCCGAGGTCATCGGCATCGACCGCGCGACCTTTACCGTCGAGGGCAAGGACGCATTTGGCATGCTGCGCGCCGAGGCCGGTGTCCACCGCTTGGTTCGCATTAGCCCCACCGACGACAAGAAGCGCCGCCAGACCACGTTTGCCGGCGTCGAGGTCATCCCCGTGCTACCCGATGATATCGACATCGAGATCAGCCCCGATGACATCCGCGTGGACGTGTACCACGCGAGCGGCCCGGGCGGTCAGGGCGTCAACACCACCGACTCCGCCGTGCGCGTGACGCATTTCCCGAGCGGCATTGTGGTTACCTGCCAAAACGAGCGCAGCCAGATCCAGAACAAGGCCGCGTGCATGCAGATCCTCAAGGCTCGCCTGTACGAGATTGAGCTCGAGAAGCGCGCCGAGGCGCTCGATGAGATCCGCGGGCCCAAGACCACGATTGGTTTTGGCAACCAGATTCGCAGCTACGTGCTCTACCCGTACCAGATGGTCAAGGATCTGCGCACGGGCGTGGAGACCAGCAATGTCGAGGCCGTTCTTGACGATGGCGACCTGGACCCGTTTGTTATTGGCTACCATCGCTGGGCCACTGGCAACGCTGACACGGAGACCCCGTCTGCTTAAACCGCCCGGTTTATGTGGAAATGGATTAAAGCCCTCCGAGCAGTGTGGTTTTGTATCCAGAGCAAACCCATCGCAGGGGTGGTTTCTGTCCGGCGAATCGGTAGAATTCAATACAAGAAGAAGTTCAAAGCGCATCCGATGGGGTGCGCTTTTTTGAGGGAGGCAGCATGGCATATCGTCTGGACATCAAGCGCATTCTTTCGATGAACTTTTTTCACGATCTGCCCCAGATTATGTTGGGGTGCGCTCTGGCCGCTATTGCGACCGACCTGTTTTTGATTCCCAACGGCCTTGCTGCCGGTGGCGTTACGGGCCTTGCCACCATTATCCAGGCGGTCGGTGCATCGCGCGGCCTATCGCTTCCCGTTGGTATTCAGACGATCGTGATGAACGCCTTGCTGTTGCTGGTCGTTATGCGCGAGGGCGGCATGTTCTACGTGGTGCAGACCGCGACGGGCTTTGTGCTGCTGGGCTTCTTTACCGATCTGTTCGCCCCGTTTGTGGCGCCGCTGGCACATGCCGACCTGATGCTGCCCGCTATGTGGGGCGGTATCATCACGGGCATCGGCTACGGCATGGTGCTGCGCGCCGGTGCCAACACGGGCGGCTCTGACACCATCGGTCAGATTATCTCGCGCAACACATCGCTGCCGGTTGGCTCGACCGTCATGGCGATCGATGTTGCCGTGTGTGCGCTGTCGGCTCCGGTCTTTTCAATCGAAAACGCACTGTATGCAGGCCTTTCGATGGTCATTAGCGGCTACGTGATCGATGCCGTGGTCGATGGTGGCAACAAACGCCGTATGGTACTCATCATCTCGGACAAGTTCCCTGATATCGCTGCCGATATCATGTATGGTCTGGGTCGAGGTTGCACCAAGTTTAAGGCGACTGGCATGTATTCGGGTGCCGAGAAGCCGGTGATTATGGTCATCGTGAGCCGTCGAGAGCTCAATACCCTCAAGACGATCGTGCGCGAGCGCGATCCTCACGCCATTGTGACGGTCGCTGACGTTACGGAAGCCTTCGGCGAGGGATTCAAGGACATTAGCGCGTAGGGTCGATCGCGTTCCATCCAAAAGACGTTCACATTGATAAACCGTTTCATCAGCGGTTCTGCCTGCTAAATTGTTCAAATAATGATAAAAACTCTGGTAAAGCCATCAGTTTCCAGCATAATGAATGACGTACGTGCATTGCGGCTGTGTTGGGACGACCTTCTGTGCCGTGCGCATTTTGTCTAATGAGGATGAAAGGAAGGCACAATGAGCGACGAAGAGCTCAAAAAGGTTGCCAACGAGGTAAGGAAGGGCATCGTCACCGGCGTGCACGCTGCCAAGTCCGGCCATCCGGGCGGTTCGCTCGGCGCTGCCGACATCATGACCTATCTGTACTTTGAGGAAATGAACGTCGACCCTGCCGACCCCCGCAAGGCCGACCGCGACCGCTTCGTGCTTTCCAAGGGTCACTGCGCGCCTGGTCTGTACGCCGTGCTCGCCGAGCGCGGATTCTTCCCCAAGGAGGACCTCGAGACGTTGCGCCATATCGGCAGCCACCTGCAGGGCCATCCGAACATGAACGACACCCCGGGCGTCGACATGTCCACCGGTTCGCTCGGCCAGGGCATCTCCGCCGCTGTGGGCATGGCCGTTGCCGCCAAGCACTGGGGCGACGACTATCGCACCTACGCCCTGCTGGGCGATGGCGAGAGCGAGGAGGGCCAGGTCTGGGAGGCCGCCATGTTTGCCGGCAACCAGCAGCTCGACAACCTCTGCGTGATCGTTGACCACAACGGCCTGCAGATCGACGGCCCCGTCGAGGAGGTCAACGACCCCATGCCGCTCGCCGACAAGTTCCGCGCCTTCAAGTTCCATGTGGTGGAGCTCGCCGACGGCAACGACTTCGACCAGATCCGCGCCGCCTTTGCCGAGGCCCGCGCTACCAAGGGTCAGCCGACCGCCATTATCGCCGAGACCATGAAGGGCAAGGGCGTCTCCTTTATGGAGAACCAGGTGGGCTGGCACGGTAAGGCCCCCAACGATGAACAGTTTGAGCAGGCCATGGCAGAGCTCACGGCCGCCGGAGAGGAGCTCTAGGATGGCAGACGTCAAGAAAATCGCCACGCGCGTAAGCTACGGCGAGGCCCTCGTCGAGCTCGCCAACGAGCACGATGACTTTGTGGTCCTCGACGCCGACCTGGCCGCCGCCACGCAGACCGGCAAGTTCAAGGCGGCCTGCCCCGACCGTTTCTTCGATGTGGGCATCGCCGAGAGCAACCTGATGGGTGTTGCCGCCGGTATCGCAACCACCGGCCGCGTCGCCTTCGCGAGCAGCTTTGCCATGTTTGCCGCCGGCCGCGCCTTTGAGCAGGTCCGCAACTCCATCGGCTATCCGCACCTTAACGTTAAGATCGGTGCCACGCACGCCGGTATCTCGGTGGGCGAGGATGGCGCCACGCACCAGTGCTGCGAGGATATCGCCCTCATGCGCGTCATCCCCGGCATGACCGTGATCGTTCCCGCCGACGACATCGAGGCCCGTGCCGTGACGCGCGCCGCCTACGAGTGCGACGGCCCCGTGTACATGCGCTTCGCCCGTCTGGCCTCGCCGGTTATCAACGACCCCGAGACCTACAAGTTCGAGGTGGGCAAGGGCATCGTCATGCGCGAGGGCACCGACGTCACCATCATCGCCTGCGGCCTGATGGTCGGCGAGGCGCTCGAGGCCGCCGAGCAGCTTGCTGCCGAGGGCATCGATGCCGAGGTCATCAACATGCACACCATCAAGCCCATCGACGCCGACCTGATCGTTAAGAGCGCCACTAAGACCGGCCACGTCGTGACCGTCGAGGAGCACTCCGTGATCGGTGGCCTGGGCAGCGCCGTCGCCGACGTCCTGTGCGAGCAGTGCCCGACGCCGCTCAAGAAGATCGGCGTCAACGACACCTTCGGCGAGTCCGGCCCGGGTGCCGAGCTCCTGCACAAGTACGGCCTGGACGCCGCCAACATCGTGGCGACCACCAAGGAGTTCTTGGCCTAGGGCAAGACGAGGCAAAGTATCGCCTCAACAACCACATGCAAACCAGAACAGGGGCGTCCCCAAAGAGGGCGCCCCTGTTTTTTGTCGGCAACAAACAAATCAGGCCCGCACCAAGTAAAGGCCTCCTCCGGGAAACGGGCCCATCCCAGCCAAGTGCAATTCAGCCCCCAAGCATAGCGCTGCTGCACCCAAGTAAAACGCAGCGACCCCTTAGTTACCGCAGGCCGGGCACAGGGTTACTCTCCAAATCTTTCCGCAGGACGGAGGAGCCCCCGCCGCGCGAAGAGCGCAGCGGGGGCTCCGACATGTCCGAGGACGATTTGGAGAGTAGCCCTGTGCCCGGCCGACGGGATCCCTAAGCACGCCATGCTTCTTATGTGCAGCAAAGCTAATGCTGCTAAAATACAAAGCGCTCATGTAGTTTAAACGCACGACGATAAGGAGCACCAGTGGGTAACCACTTCCGTACCTCCGGTGCGGGCGATGATGCCCCCAAGACGCAGACAGGCGTCCAGGGCAGTCGTTTCGCCACTCCGGATTCAGAGGGCCAGCCTGTTGCTCAGGTCCCCGCTCAGCCGGCAGATCAGGCACAGCCGGCATCCGATCCCTTTGCCTACAATCCCAACAGCGATGTCGCGCTTTCTGGCACGGCGGGTTTTGAGCCCGTTCAGGCCGTGACCGCTCGCGTGGAGCAGCCTCAGACTGGCGCCGCCACGCCGCAGCCTACCATGGCCGGCATTCCCGACCCCTTGGCCCCTGCGACGCCGGCTCCTCAGCCTGCGCAGTCCGGTCTCTTTGCTGCTATTCCCGACCCCACGCAGCCTGCTGCCCCGGTGGTCGAGAGCGATCAGGCCGCCGAGGTCGCAAGCCTCGATAACGCGCTCAACAACCCCGATTTTACGTCGGTGTTTGCGCCCATCGATCCGCAGGCCAGCCGCAAGAAGATGGCCAAGCAGGCTGGTGTCGAGCCCGTCATCCTTATGGAGCATGTCACCAAGATCTATCCGGCACAGCCCAACAAGCCTGCACTCGACGACATCAACATCGAGATCTATCCGGGCGAGTTCGTCTTCCTGGTCGGTCACTCCGGCTCGGGTAAGACCACGCTGCTGTCGACGCTCAACCGCGACGTCAAGCCGACGAGCGGCCGCATCCTGGTTGCCGGTCAGGACCTCATGAAGATCAAGAACCGCAAGGTTCCGTTCCTGCGCCGCCAGATTGGCGCCGTTTTCCAGGACTTTAAGCTTCTGCCGCAAAAATCCGCCTACGAAAACGTGGCGTTTGCCCTGCAGTGCATCGGCAAGCCCAAGGGCGTCATTCGCAGCCAGGTGCCCGAGGTGCTGCGTCTGGTCGGCCTGGCCGATCAGATGGACTCGCTGCCCGACCAGCTTTCCGGTGGCGAGCAGCAGCGCGTTGCCGTCGCCCGCGCTATGGTCAACCGTCCGCCGCTGCTGATCTGCGACGAGCCCACGGGTAACCTCGACCCGGCGATCTCGCTGGGCATCATGAAGCTGCTCGAGCGTATTAACCGCACTGGCACCACCGTGATCGTCGCCACGCACGACCGCGAGATGGTCGATAGCATGCACCGTCGCGTGATCGCCCTCGAGGGCGGCCACGTTATCCGCGACCAGGAGAGGGGAGGTTACGGCAACTATGGCACCAACTAACGTGGGCTACTCCTTCAAAGAGGCAATCAGCCACTTCTTCCGTAACTGGACTACCTCGCTCGGCGCCGTCATCACGATCTTCCTTTCGCTGTTTATCATCGGCCTGTTCATCATGGGCTCCGCGATGCTGAACTCCGTGATCGGTACCGTCGAGGATCAGGTTGTCATTAATGCCTTTATTAGCGATGACGCCGATCAGGCAGACGTCCAGGCCTTTGAGGCCGAGCTCAAGACGTGGAGCAACGTCAAGTCCGTGACCTATAAGGATAAGGACGACGCGCTGGCCGAGTACACGAGCAAGATGTCGGGTAACGCCGACGCCACCATGAGCGCGCTCGACGGCCAGAACCCGCTGCCCGCCTCGTTTGCGATTGAGATGGACGATCCGTCTCAGGTCGAGAGCACGGCCAAGAAGCTCAAGAAGAATGCCGACTTCCAAAAGATCGCGGACGACGGCGACGTCAACGCGAGCGTACTGTATGGCCAGGAGGAAGTAAGCCGCCTGTTCCAGGTGACCAACTACATCCGTATTGCCGCCGTGGTGCTCGTCGGCCTGCTGACCTTTATCGCGTTCATCTTTATCAACAACACGATTCGCCTGTCCATCACGGCGCGTCGTCGCGAGATTGCGATTATGCGCCTGGTGGGCGCCAGCAACGGCTTCATTCGTGGCCCGTTTATCACCGAGGGTGTACTGCAGGCCATTTTGGGCTCGCTGCTTTCCATCGGCGTTCTGGAGCTGCTGCGCAATCTGATGATTCCGCGTCTGCAGGAGAGCATCGGCTGGATGTCGTTTGCCCTGCCGATGCAGTACTACCTGGTGACCTATGCTGCGCTGATTCTGGTCGGCGTGATTATCGGTCTCTTTGGTTCTGCCATCGCCATGCGCCGCTACCTGCGCGTGTAGGCATGCCTGGAATTCATCCCTTCCAACGGGTCGTCTCTTATGGGGCGGCCCGTTTTTTGTCCCCTAGGGATCATTTGGGTAGACTCTTGGGATGTAAACGGCAATCGATAGTTAGGAGGCGCCATGGGGCGCAATAACAAGCATAAGCGTGGAGCTCGCAATAAGCGCGCGCCGGTGCGCAGCGAACGCCGTCCGAGCCTGACCGGACGCGTGCAGCTCCATGAACACAGTGCCTATGTCATAACCGAGAATGGCGACTACAAGGTCATGGGTCGCGGCAAGCGTGAGATCATGGACGGCGATACCGTTGCCGTGAGCATTAAGAACAGCCCGCACGGTGAGCGGCGCGCCGTGATCGAAGGCGTGGTTGAGCGCGCAGCCATAAGCGTGGTGGGTACGTACCAGACCGCCGGTCCGCTCGGTGTGATCGAGCCGCTCGATTCGCGTCTGAAGGCTGACTTCTTCATTCTGCCTGAGGATACCTCGGCGGATCGTCTGGGCGTTCACCCGGGTGATGCTGTTGTCGCGCGCATTTTGACCTACCCGACGCGCCTGGAATCGGGCGCTGTGACGATCGAACGCCGCATTGGCGGAGATGACGCGCCCGATTTGGGCGTTCAATATGTGATGGCGCGTTACGGCTATACCGATAGCTATCCCGAGGCCGCGCTGGCCGAGGCCGAGGGGCTTTCGCTCGATGTGTCCGCGGCGCTTAAGGACCCGCTCCGCCGCGATCTGCGCGACCGCTTTGTCATCACGATCGACCCGGTCGACGCGCGCGACTTTGACGATGCCATTTCGTTGGAGCGCACGCCCGAGGGTGGCTACAAGCTGGGTGTGCATATCGCCGACGTTTCACACTATGTGGCTTGGGACGGGCATATCGATCTTGAGGCTCGCCATCGTACGACATCGGTGTATCTGGCCGATCGCGTGCTTCCCATGCTGCCCGAACGCCTGTCCAATGACCTGTGCTCGCTTCGCCCTGACGAGGACCGTCTTGCGTTTACCGTCGATATCGAGCTCGATGCGCAGGGTCGCGTGCGGCATTACGATCCGTATCCCAGCGTGATTCGCTCGCGTGTGCGTATGGACTATGACGGCGCCGAGGCGCTGCTGGTGCGTGCCGGCGCGGTTGAGTATTCGGTGCTGGAGGGTGCAGCCGAGGATGTTGCGGCTGCCGAGACCTCGCGCGAGGAAGCGCTTGAGCGCGGTCTTGCGTGCGAGGAAACTGCCCGCGGCTATAACGTCGATCTGGGCGATTTCCTTGTCGCCGCGAACGAACTCGCCGAACTTCGCCGTCGTATTCGTCGCGCCCGAGGCTCAGTCGATTTTGACACGGCCGAGATTCGCGCTCTATTGGATGAGGACGGAGTGCCCGTGCAGATTGTGGCGCGTGAGCGTTCGTGTGCCACGTCGCTTATCGAGGAAGCCATGCTGCTCGCCAACGAGTGCGTTGCAGAGTGGCTGGCAGACCGTGATATCGAGGCCTGCTATCGTGTGCATGAGGATCCGAGCCCCGATAGCCTGCACGGTGCTGCCGTTGCGCTGGCGCAGCTAGGCATCATCGACGATCGCCGTGCTGCCGGTATTGCCCTGGGAAGTCCCGATGAGCTGCAGGCTGCGGTTGACGCCGCGGCCGGTACGGCCAACGCACCGCTCGTCAACACGCTGCTTCTGCGCAGCATGCAGCGCGCGCTGTACAAGCCGCGCAACGAGGGCCACTTTGCGCTCGCCGCGCCGTGCTACTGTCACTTTACGAGTCCCATCCGTCGCTACCCCGATCTGGTGGTGCACCGCGTGCTCAAACTGCAGTTGGCCTATGAGCAGCTCGGCGGCAAGGACGCCTTGGTCCGTACGCCGCGGCTGATCGGCAAGGGGCGCGAGTCGCTGCCGCGCATTCTGCCGCAGATCTGCCGCGCATGCAGCGATGCCGAGCGCGCGGCAGATGCCGCCAGCCATGCGACGCAAAAGATCAAGATTGCCCAGTACTATGAGGACCGTCTGGGTGAGCGCTATGCCGGAACCGTCTCGTGGGTTAGCAGCATGGGCCTCTTTGTGCGCTTGGACCTAACACAGGTCGAGGGCCTGGTTTCAATTAAGAGCCTGGGCAACGAGTGGTTCGAGTTCGACGAGGACGCGCTAACGCTCACAGGTGCCGACACGGGCACCCGTTACGAGCTGGGGCAGCGCGTGATTATCGAGGTCTCGCGCGTCAATACCACGCGTGGGCACTTGGACTTTAAGCTTATCCATTAGCTAAATCCCGACTCGTGGCGAGAGAGCGGAGGGCGGCCTTTCGGGACCGCCCTTCGCATTTGAATCGTGGCTACCTTGCCGTCTGCTCGGCCGCCCGCTTACCTGCTGTTTGAGAGGTAAAACCTACCAAAATAAACCTGTCCCTTTTGGCAGGTTTACAAGAAAGCGGGGATGAGATGGCGACGGTGTACGGTTATGCGCGGGTGAGTTCGCGCGATCAGAATCTGAATCGGCAGCTGGATGCGCTGGGCGCCTATGGCGTGGGCTCGGCGAATATTTATGCCGACCATGCGAGCGGCAAGGACTTCGATCGACCGCGTTATCGCGAGCTGCTGCACGTCCTGGGAGACGGGGACGTGCTGGTGGTGCTTTCTATCGACCGACTTGGCCGTAATTACTCCGAGATTCTTGAGGAATGGCGACGCATTACCAAGGAACTCGGGGTTGCCATTGTGGTGTTGGACATGCCATTGCTTGACACGCGCGCTAGGGCCAGCGGCGCGCCGGATGTGACCAACGTCCTGATTGCCGATATTGTGCTGCAACTGCTGAGCTACGTGGCGCAGGTGGAGCGCGAGAATATCCATCGGCGCCAAGCGGAGGGAATTGCAGCGGCGCGGGCGCGAGGGGTCCGTTTCGGTCGACCTCGCAAGCCGTGCCCTCCTCAGTTTGAGCTGGTGCGCGATAGCTATGAGGCGGGCGATATTACCCGCAGCCAGGCAGCAAAGTGCCTGGGCGTGTGCGTGGGGACGTTCGATCGCTGGATGCGCGAGGCGGGGTAGGGGTTTGCGTCGCTTTGTCGCTTCCTGTTGCGATTCAAATTTTGATACGGTGACGATGCCATTGGGGGCTACACTCGCTGATATTCAAAAAAGGAGGTTGGCCCTTGGCGCGCGTAAAACAGATAATCGGATGGACCGCGATCGTTCTGTTCGCTGCAACGCTGGCGGGCATCTGGGTGCTGACGGAGCAAAATGCGGTGGAGACGTCGTTGCTGAGCGAGTCTACCGCGCGTGTGGTGGAGGGCCAGGCTACGGGCGTTCAGGCTACCGGCATCACGGGTGAAACTCAGGCGGGGGATGGCATGACTGAGAGTACCAATCCGGCTGCCTCGACGGTCCAGCCTGGTCGACTTGCTTCCATTCGCATGTGGGTAGGCGCAAACGTCCGTCGCGTCGCCCATACCGTAGAGTTTTTCTTCGTCGGATTGTTCGCCTCCGTGGTCGTGGTTTGCCTTTCCAGGCGTCCGTGGAGCGTATGCTCCCGTTGCGTGCCCGTATTGCTCTTTTGCGCCGCCTGCTCCGTTGGCGATCAGGTACATAAGATCTTTGTTCCCGGCAGGCATTTCGACGTTATCGATTTAGGATTCGATGCTGCGGGCTATGTCACCGCCATGCTGTTGGTATTGCTGGCAGCGGCGTTGGTGCGCCATGCGACTCGGCCGATCGGCGCCCATGCGAGGCGCTAGCCGGTAACAAACCCGTTTCTGATAATGCGAACTTGTTGAATTATTTTGTGTCGCGCGTATTTCCGAGCGGTCGGATTTGAGGGGCGAGCGGTAGAACGCTCGCCCTTTGTGCGCCACGATGCGGCACAATGTACCGCAAAAGCTGTTTGTATCCGGTACGAATCGTTCGTTGGTCTTTAATTCTTCTCAACGGAGGTGTTTGAGATGGCAAACGGATTGCTTTTGCGGCTTCGCGAGCGTGAGCTCAGCGCGTGCCCGGCGGAACGCAATGTCATCGCATATGTAAGCGCTCATCCGCACGAGGTGGTCGGGCTGTCCGTCCGCGGTCTTGCCGATGTCACGTTCTCCTCGCCCTCGAGCATTTTGCGCTTTTGCAAGCGTTTGGGTTTTGCGGGCTACAAGGAGTTCCAGCGCGAACTGATTGCCGAGCTGGCGCTCTTAGGTGACAAGAAAGACGTAGCCCTCGAGGACATCTCCATGGATGACAGCGTCGAACGTATCGTGGGGAAGGTGATGAAAAGCAACGTGCGCACGATCGAGGCGACGGCGCGAACGCTCGATTACACCGTCTTGGAGCGATGCGCGGCCCGTCTTAAGCGGGCACGCGCGGTCAATCTGTTCGGTATTGGTGCCTCTCGTTTGGTCGTGCACGACCTGGCGCAAAAGCTCATGCGTGTCGACAAAGAGTGCCATCTGTACGACGACTGGCATGATCAGCTCTTATGTGCCAAGAACATGCATGAGGGCGATATGGCAATCGCCTTTAGCTACTCGGGCTTGACGCAAGAGGTGCTGGACTGCACCGCCGAGGCTCAACGTCACAACTGTCCCGTTGTGGCCGTTACCAAAGTAGATGGATCATCCAAGCTTGCCACCATGGCCGATGCCGTGCTCGGCGTCGCTGCGAGTGAACCCTTGGTCCGCAGCGGTGCCATGGCTTCGCGTATGGCCCAGCTTATGGTTGTCGATGCCCTGTACGCTGCTTACGTTGCCAGCGACTACGAACGGGCGACGCATGTCATAAAGCAAAACTACATCGAGAAACAGGAAAGATGAGGTGAATGAAATGCTCGATTTAACAAAATTCACGACCGAACAGCGTAATCAAAGGTCAATGGACCTCGATACGATGACATCGCTGCAAATCGTCACGACGATGAACGATGAGGATCTCCGTGCCGTCCAGTCGGTCACGAAAGTGTTGCAACAGGTTGCCACGGCAATCGACTGGGCTGCCGAGGCGCTTGAGCGCGGCGGTCGCGTCTTTTACATGGGCGCGGGCACCAGCGGTCGTCTGGGCGTACTCGACGCTTCGGAGTGCCCGCCTACGTTTGGCGTATCGCCCGATCTGGTCGTCGGGCTCATTGCTGGGGGCGAGACGGCGTTTATCAAGGCTGTCGAAGGTGCCGAAGACAGCGAGGAGCTTGGCGCGAGCGACCTGCGGGAGCGTGGACTCTCGGACAAGGATCTTGTCGTTGGCCTGGCGGCAAGCGGTCGTACTCCCTATGTGGTGGGCGGCCTTGTGTACGCCAAGGCAACTGGGTGCAAGACCATTGCAATTGCCTGTAACCAAGGGTCGAAGATCGGGGAGAGCGCAGATCTTGCCATTGAGCCCGTGCCCGGTCCCGAGGTGCTGACCGGCTCAACGAGACTCAAGGCGGGAACGGTTCAAAAGCTCATTCTCAACATGATTTCGACCGGTGCCATGGTCAAGATTGGCAAGGTGTACCAAAACCTGATGGTCGATGTGCAGCAGACGAACGAGAAGTTGGTGGTGCGCGGCCAGAACATCGTGATGGAAGCGACCGACTGCACGCGCGAGCGCGCTGTTCAGGCGCTTGCGGATGCCGGCGGCCACGTAAAAACCGCTATTGTCTCGGTGCTGTTGGACTGCGATGCCGAGCAGGCTGCGGTAGCTCTTGAACGGGCGCACGGCCATGTCCGTACTGCGGTGAGTGGCCATGAGAAGAGCAATGCCGACGCCCAATAGGTGCGCGGCGTGAGCTGATATGACATCCAGACGAGATACCCAATACAAGGAGGAGTTATGACGAACAAAGAGCTGGCCCAAAAGCTGCTGGACCTTTTGGGCGGTAAAGACAACGTGCTCGCAAACGCGGCGTGCATGACGCGCCTGCGCGTGACCGTCAAAGATACGGTCAACGTCGACACGGAGGGTATTAAGGCACTCGACGGCGTGATGGGCCTGGTCGAGGACGACACGATGCAGATCGTGCTGGGTCCGGGCAAGGTGAATAAGGTGCTCGAGGAGTTCTCCAAGCTCACCGGCCTTGCGAAAGGCGTTGCTGACGAGAGCGTGGTTGACGCTGCGGCCACAAACAAGGCCGCGCAGAAGGCCAAGTACGAGTCCAAGCCGGTTCAGGCCTTCCTCAAGAAGATTTCCAATGTCTTCGTCGCCCTGCTTCCCGGCATCATTGCGGCTGGCCTCATCAACGGTATCTGCAACGTCATTAACGTCTCGACGGCAGGCGCGCTTGCAGGCGAGTGGTGGTACCAGGGCATTCGTTCCATGGGCTGGGCCCTGTTCGCCTATCTGCCCATCTTGGTGGGTTATAACGCGGCACGTGAGTTTGGTGGCTCCGCTGCGCTGGGCGGCATCGCCGGCATGATGTGCATCGCCAACAGTGCCATGCCCCTGCTTGCGCCTGGCGCGGCTGATCCTGCCACTGCCATTCTGCTGCCGCTCACCAATGCGCAGTACAACCCCGCAGCGGGCGGCATGATCGCGGCTCTCATCGCTGGCGCATTTTTTGCCTGGATGGAGCGTCAGATTCGCAAGGTTATGCCCAACGCACTCGACACGTTCTTGTCCCCGCTGCTGGTGCTCATCATCGGCGCCTTTGCTCTGATGCTCGTCATCCAGCCGGTTGGTGCATGGCTGACGACTGCCATCTTTAGCGTTTTGACCTTTATCTTCGAGAAGCTGGGCGTCCTGGGCGGCTATATCCTGTCGGCAGGCTTCTTGCCGCTGGTTTCCGTCGGCCTGCATCAGGCGCTCACGCCGATCCACGCTATGCTCAACGATCCCGACGGCGCTACCAAGGGTATCAATTACCTGCTTCCCATCCTTATGATGGCTGGCGGCGGCCAGGTCGGTGCCGGTTTGGCGCTGTACTTTAAGACCAAGAACGCCAAGCTCAAGAAGTACGTCGCAGAGTCCATTCCCGTTGGAATCCTGGGTGTGGGCGAGCCTCTGATGTATGCTGTTACGCTGCCGCTCGTTCGTCCGTTTGTGACGGCCTGCCTGGGTGCCGGATTTGGCGGCGCGCTCGCGGCGCTGCTTCACATCGGCACGGTTTCTCAGGGCGTTTCCGGTCTGTTTGGCCTGCTGATCGTCGTTCCTGGCCAGCAACTCGGCTACGTTGCCGCTATGCTGCTTGCCTATGCCGCCGGCTTTGTCCTGACGTGGTTCTTCGGTGTCGACGAGCAGAAGATCAACGAGTTCTTTGGCGAGTAGTTTGATATCGCGAGCCGTGTTGCTCAGGGCTCGCGGAGCGCGGCAGATTTCTTGATGATATGGTTGTGCCGGCGGGGCTAACTGCTCCGCCGGCCTTTTTTAAAGGAGCGTTGAAGCGTGAAAACGGGTATTTCGATTTATCTTTCCAGCCCTTTGCAGGATATTGAGCGGACGATTGAGCGTGGTGCCGCGGCGGGTGCGCGCTACGCGTTCACCTCGCTGCATATTCCCGAGGATGGGGGAGCGGCGTATGCCGATAAGGTCCGTCATGTGCTGTCGCTGCTTTCCGCCCGTGGCATTGCGCTCATTGCCGATGTGGGGCCTCGCACGTGCGATTTGCCTGGGCTTGAGCGCATCGAGGACCTGCGCGATCTGGGGTTGGAATACCTTCGTTTGGACTATGGCTTTAGCGCCCAACGGGTCGCGGAGCTGTCCGGTGTATTTCGCATTGTGGTCAATGCATCGACGGTGAGTTCTGATGAAATCGCATCGTGGCGTGAGGCCGGTGCCGATGTGACTCGTTTTGCCGCCTGCCACAATTTTTACCCCAAGCCTTATACCGGTTTAGCTCTTGAAGATGTTGCTCGGACGAATCTTCGTCTTGCGGCGCTTGGATTCGAAATCATGGCTTTTGTGCCGGGTGATGCTAACGTTCGCGGGCCGGTATTCGAGGGACTGCCGACGGTCGAGGCGCAGCGCGGTCGCGCGTCAAAGGTTGCCCTCAATATGCTTGAGCTTGCACATGGCGCCGATTGCGACATTGTGTTGGTCGGCGACCCCGATCTTTCCGATGCGGGCTGGGCGCAGTTTGCTCAAGTTTCCGCCGGATACGTGGACCTGCAATGCGAGCTTGAGCCCGGTTATGCCTATGTGCGCGGGCAGATTCATCACGACCGGCCCGACTCGAGTGTCCTCATCTTTAGGTCTCAGGAGTCACGTACGAAGCTTAAGCCGGATTCCGTGCCGACGGATGCCGGAGCCGGCCTGCCGCGAAAGGCGGGGTCGATCGCTGTGAGCAATAGCGGATATGGGCGCTACGAAGGCGAGCTTGAGATTGCGCGGGTCGATCTTCCCGGTGACGAGCGCATGAACGTTGCGGGCCATATCACGCCCGAGGCAATGGAACTGCTGCCGTTTATCAAGCGCGGATTCGGGGTACGGTTCGTTTAACGTGTGACCCGCGGGCTACAATTGGCCCATCATACGAAGGCGCCTCGTGTGGCGTGTGCCTGCGTTGGCCGATCTATATTCGGAGGATTCCCATGACTGTACTGTTTGTTGAATATCCCAAGTGCTCGACCTGTAAGAAGGCCAAGGCATGGCTGGACGAACATGGGGTAGAGTATATCGATCGCGATATCGTTTTGGACAATCCCACGGCTGATGAGCTTGCGACCTGGATTGCTCGTTCGGGGCTGCCGGTGCGGCGCTTCTTTAATTCGTCGGGCATGAAATATCGAGAGCTGGGCCTGAAGGCGCGTCTGGATGCGGGCATGACGGATCAGGAGTGCTGCGAGCTGCTGGCGACCGACGGCATGCTGGTCAAGCGTCCGCTGCTGGTGGGCGACGACTTTGCGATTCCTGGGTTTAAGGAAGCGACCTGGACCGAGGTGCTGCTGTAGTGGTTGCGGAAAGTGCGTCCCGTTTTGAGCTCGGATTCCGGGACGCAGTTTCCGGTTGAAGGGGCTAGCGGAAATCGTATCCCAGTTTGAGCGCGAAATCTGGGATACGGTTTCCGTTTGGGGCCTCTAGGGGAAAGCGCGTCCCGTTCTGGACGTAAATTCCGGGATGAGCTTTCCGGTTGGCGGGCATGCGCACTATCCCGGCTGGCGGGCATATGCGCTAATCCTCAAGCTGCGCCCATTCGTGCGGATCGTAGACCTTTACGTGCTTGTTGGGCTTGCCGCTCCAGTACTCCTCGTCCATAAAGGGCAGATATGCCTGAACGCCGGGGCAGATAAAGGGAATCCGCTGCTGTTGCAGTCGCTCGCGCTGGCGCTGCTCCAGATGCGCCTCGGATATGACGGTCGGCATGCCGGACAGCTCGACGAGGCTTGCCTGGATTCGCTTAAGGTCGGGGAGTCCCGCGTGCCATGACATCCGCATGATCAAAAAGGATGCACGGCGGTATTTTGCCTGCACCACAGTAATGGCGGGGCGCAGTGTGGGATGGATTTTGTCCCGTTCGGGCCAAAGGTCGGCAGTGATCTCGAGGCCCAGGGTCTCCCATAGGTAATCAAGCTCTTCGTCCATGGCGCCTCATATCTACGCGATCATTGATACTTCGATTGTGTTGCCTGGCGCTATCGTTTTCACGGTAGAATCTGCCAACGGTTGACGGCTACCGCTCGCGGCGTTTTGCCCTTCGCGTACAGCGGTTGGCTTCACAGGTCCTTCACGGGTTGGACTAAATTAGGCCAATTTGACTGAATTTCAAAAAAGTCAAAATTGGGGCTTGCGTCACGGCGAGACTTCCCGTATATTTCTTTCTTGCGCAAAGGCACAGCCGAGCGCAGCGATGCAGTCATTGGGATGTCGTCTAATGGCAGGACAGCGGATTCTGGTTCCGTCAATGGGGGTTCGACTCCCTCCATCCCAGCCATTGCATTTGCTACATATGGCCCGTTCGTCTAGCGGTTTAGGACGCCGCCCTCTCAAGGCGGAGATCACCAGTTCGAATCTGGTACGGGCTACCAAAATTGAACGCCCGGGCCTCGTAAGAGACCCGGGTTTTGTGTATTGACCGTATATACGGCGCCTGCCGTGTTTCGCTCAGATCGAGGAGTAGCCATGGATCTGCCCATCAGCTTGCAAGACATCACGTATGCCGAGAACTATCTGGCGCAGGGCGACTTGGCTACGGCGACGCCGCTGCTGGAGCGTCTGGTGGAGCTCGCCGAGGAGTATATTGATGCTGAGTGCAAGACGGAGGAGAAGCGTCAATACTTTAGCTTCGATAGCAAGTTTGAGCGCTTGGCCTATCGCCGCGTGGAGAAGGATCCGCGCGAGCTCGTGCAGGTCGAGGTGCCGTTTGACCGCCTGTACTCTGACATGGCGTTTGCCTACATTCGCCAGCAGGATTATGTGAGCGCTCGTAATGCCCTGATGCAGGCTGTGCGTTGGGACCCCATGAACTGCAACTATCGCTTGGATTTGGCCGAGCTGTTCCGCGCACTCGAGGACAAGCAGGAATGGGCATCGCTCTCGTTCTCGGTGCTGGAGCGTGCAAGCGATGGCAAGTGCGCCGCCCGCGCTTACGCCAATCTAGGTCAGTACTTCTTGGAGCCCGAGACCGAGAACGTTTCGGCTGCCGTGGGCTGCGCGCGTCTGGCGCTGCGCCTGGCGCCCAACGATGCGCATACGACGCGCCTGCTCAACAAGATCCATACCACCTATCCGGATGCCGCTGATGAGAGCGACGACCACGTGATGGGTGAACTGGCCCTGCAAGGCGTGCCGACCTCACCTTCGGCCGAGATTGCCATCTGCCTGATTATGTGCGCGACCGATGCTGCAAGCGACGGCGACAAGCAGGAGGCGACGCGCCTGACGGTGCGTGCTCGCGACTTGGTGGGCGAGGAAGCCTGCGCGGCGATTATCAAACTGGTGCGTGAGAGCGATGCTGAGCTCAATGCCGAGCGCAAGGCTAAGCGCGAAGCTACGGGCAAGGGTTCCGATGGCGCCAAGGAGGCCGGCGATGCCCAGTAAGCGTGAACGCAAGCTCATTTCTAAGAATCGCTCGGCGCATCACGAGTACTTTATCGATGAGACGTTCGAATGCGGTATTGAACTGAGTGGCACCGAGGTCAAGTCGATTCGCGAGCGCGCCTGCCAGATCACCGATACCTTCGCGCTGATTCGCGGTGGGGAGTGCTGGCTCGTCGGCCTGCATATCCACCCTTATAGCCATGGTGGCGTGTGGAATCGCGATCCCGACCGTCGGCGTCGTCTGCTGCTGCACCGCAAGGAGATCGACTTTCTTGACGGCAAACTTCGCAACCGTGGTTATGCGCTGGTTCCGTTGGAGCTCTACTTTAATACCGACGGCCGCGTAAAGCTGCTGCTGGGTCTGGGTCGCGGCAAGAAGCTCTATGACAAGCGCGAGGACATGGCTAAGCGTGATGTCCAACGCGAGATCGACCGCGCCCTTAAGGAGCGCAACCGCTAGGCACTCTGTATAAGTTGCGGTGGAATACGGACTGTTTTGCCTGTTTGAGGGACTATTCAGTCCCTATTTCACCGCAACTGCGGGTGTCTCATCTTTCTTACTGTTCTGACACATATGTCTCAAAGGCGGCGTCCGTTATGGGTGCCGCCTTTTTTGTGGGTACATACATCCATGAGGTTCAATCCTGGGTTAGGGGAGTGATCGTTATGGACAAAACTGCGTTCTTTACCATGCCGAGTGGCCTGTACGTGGTGAGCGCTGCGGCGGACGGGCTGCGTGCCGGCTGCGTTATCAACACAGCGGTGCAGGTGACATCCGCCCCGCCGCGCATCTCAATTGCCGTGAACAAGGAAAATGTCACGTCCGGCGTAATCGCATCGGCTAAGGCCTTTGCGCTGACCGTGATCGATCAGACGGCCGACATGCTCTATATCGGTAACTTTGGCTTCCGCACCAGCAGTGGCTACGACAAGTTTGCCAAGTACGAGACCCACGAGACCGCGTTGGGCATGCCCTATGTGCCCGAGCACGCGGCGGCGCTGTTTAGCTGCCGTCTAATTGATACCGTGGATGTGGGCACGCACCTGCTCTTTATCGGCGAGGTGGAGGACGCCGAGCGCTTGAGCGGCGAGGCCCCGCTGACCTATGACTACTATCACAAGGTCTTGAAGGGCAAGACGCCGCCCAAGGCTTCGTCGTATCAAGGCTAGAAATGTTCTAAAAATACTTGCATTATATTATTGAGAATCTATACTAATAAACGAAGTACATCACCAGTCGCGTTCGAGAGGAGAACATCATGGCTGAGGAGAAGAAGACGTATAAGTTCGTGTGCACCGTTTGCGGTTACGAGGTTGAGGTCGACACGCCCGAGCTGCCCGAGGATTACGTATGCCCGGTCTGCGGCGTCGGCCCCGATGAGTTTGAGCTCGTCGAGGAGTAACTCGTAGACACACGGCGATTAGCCATACAGAGTTCTGTCCAAGGGCCCCGGTCGAATTCTCGGCCGGGGCCCTTTTGATTTATCTGACGGTTTAAAACGGCCTTACGTGTTACAGATTGAGACGTTATATCTGGACAGTCACGCCATCCCAATTACATCCCCGTTAGCAGCACGATGTCGAGAACCGTTACGATGACGCCGATTCCTACGAGCAACGCGTTGAGCGGGCGCGAGTTGGCGTATTTGCCCATGACGCGGCGTGAGCTGGTGAGCCGTATAAGCACGAATACCGTGATCGGCAGCTGAAGCGACAGCAGCGCCTGGCTCCAGATGAGACCTTCAAAAGGATTTGGGACGACCAGGCACGCCGCCACTGCGCCGGCGAAACAGGCCACCACCCCGATCGAGGAATGTCGGTCGTGGATGTCGTATTCCTCGTCGAACATGCCTGCGGTGATGGTGCCTGCCGCCATGCCTGCCGTCACACTACTCGAGAGGCCCGCAAACAGCAGCGCCACCGCAAAGATTGTCGAGCTTGCTGGGCCCAGAATGGGGGAGAGCGTGTCCGCTGCGACGGCGAGGTCGTCTACGACAATGCCGTGCGCAAAGAAGGTCGTTGCGGCCAGGATGACCATGGCCGAGTTGATTGCCCAGCCCACGCCCATCGAAAAGAGCGTGTCGAAGAGCTCATAGCGCAGACGCTCTTCGATAACCTGCTCGCCTTGGCCTTCGAAGTGCATGGATTGGATGACCTCGGAGTGCAGAAAGAGGTTGTGGGGCATAACGACCGCACCCAGGACACTCACGATAATCGCGGCAGAGCCAGTGGGCATACTGGGCGTGATCCAGCTTGCGGCGGCT
Source organism: Collinsella sp. (assembly GCA_048323995.1). GTDB lineage: Bacteria > Actinomycetota > Coriobacteriia > Coriobacteriales > Coriobacteriaceae > Collinsella. The sequence goes on from DBFELT010000008.1 coordinate 24,383, forward strand.
TGCGGCCAGTCGACCTTGACTAGTGCAAGCTCGGCCAAAAACGAGAGTCCTACCACGCCTACGAAGGCGATGATCCAGCGTTCGGCACGCTTGTAGGAGTTCGTCATGAGCATCGCCATCGATACTGCCGCCACGATGACACAGCCCGCACGCACGGGTAGCCCAAAGAGCATTTGAAGGGCAATCGCGCCGCCCAGGACTTCGGCCATGGCGGTGGCGATGGTCGCGAGATAGGCACTGGCGAGCACCGTGCGCCCAACGAAGCGGGGGAGGTAACGTGTCGTGGCCTCGGCAAGACAGGCGCCCGTGGCGATACCCAGGTGTGCCGCGTTGTGCTGTAGCACAATGAGCATAATCGTGGACAGCGTGACGATCCACAACAGCGCGTAGCCAAACTGCGAGCCCGCGGCCATATTGGAGGCCCAGTTGCCCGGGTCGATAAAGCCGACGGTCACGAGCAGCCCGGGGCCGATGTGCCGCGCAATGTCTAGGCCTCCGTGACCACCGGTGCGTCGGGAGCCAAAGTGTTGTTTGAGATGGTTGAGCATGGTGCGCTCCTGTGTATGGACGGCGTGGCGTCGCATCTGGGTCGTGCGGCGCCACGCGTCGGGTTTGGGTTGGGGTTACCTGCGCGCCTTGCCTTGGTTGGCCACGGCGTCGATCTTGGCGGCGATGGTCGCCGGGTCGCCGATGTAGCGCTTGTCGAGGACGTTGAAATCGGCATCGAAGGTGTAGACGAGTGGCACGCCGGTGGGGATGTTGACCTTGAGGATCTCCTCGGGCGTGAGGTGCTCGAACTTCATGACGAGAGAGCGCAGGGAGTTGCCGTGTGCGGCGATGAGTACGCGCTTGCCGGCGAGCATCTGGGGGCGAATCTCGTCTTCGAAATAAGGCCAGGCACGGGCTATCGTGTCCTTGAGGCACTCGGTGTAGGGCAGCTGGTCGGGTGCGACATCACGGTATTGCTCCTGGGTGTGGGGATCGCGCGCGTCGTTCGGCTCGAGTGCCGGCGGGCAGATATCGAAGGAGCGGCGCCAGATGAGCACCTGTTCGTCGCCGTGCTCCGCCGCGGCATCGGCCTTGTTGAGACCCTGCAACGCGCCGTAGTGGCGCTCGTTGAGCTTCCAGGATTTGATGACGGGCAGCCACTCGCGATCCATTTGGCCGAGCACGATGTTGAGGGTGTGGATCGCGCGCTTGAGGCGCGAAGTGTAGCAGACGTCAAAGTCGAAACCGGCTTCTTTGAGGGCTCGACCGCCTGCGGCGGCTTCTTCGCGGCCCGTGTCGGTGAGCTCTACGTCGGTCCAGCCGGTGAACAGGTTGAGTTTGTTCCACTCCGACTCTCCGTGGCGGATAAGGACGAGTTGGATCGTCTGCCGGTCTGTCTGGTTTGCCATAGGGGCCTCCTTAATGTGGCACGGCATGCGTGTCGTTTGTTTGACGCCGCAAAGGATACCCGTTTTAGGCTAAAAAGTTAACCAAGACTAACAAAATTGTTGTATTTGAATAGGATGGTGAAAGGGGATTGCTGAAATGTCTTGATCTGTAACAACTAGGGATGGAAATTGGGTCTTACTGTTACAGATTGAGATGTTTGAAGAGGTGAGTTTGCAGGCCGAACTTGGGGCCTATGTTGTCGCCCTTGAGGTCGGCGGTGTCCACTCGTAGGGCGTGCGTTACGCGATTGTTTCGAAACGGGTGAGAAACACAACGGGCCGGCGATGCTCCTAGTATGCCTATTCAACTGACTGTCTAAATATCTAGGGGAGGATCGCGATGCAGGCAGATTCCGCTCAGCAGCAGGGCCTTTATCGCCCCGAATTCGACCACGATGCGTGTGGCATCGGCGCGCTTGCCGATATCAACGGCGAGCGCCATCACCAGATCCTGGACGACGCACTGTCCATTCTGGTTAACTTGGAGCACCGCGGTGGTACGGGACTCGAGAAGAACACCGGCGACGGCGCTGGCATCTTGTTCCAGGTTCCGCATCACTTTTTCCGTAAAGAGGCTCAAAAGTGCGGCCAGATTCTGCCGGCAGAGGGCGACTATGGCGTAGCCATGCTGTTCTTCCCGCAGGACGACAAGGGCGTAGAGGATGCCCGCCGCGTGTTTGAGGAGGGCTGCGCCGAGGCTGGCGTGCCGCTGCTCTTTTGGCGCGAGGTGCCGGTCGACCCGCACGACCTGGGCGAGACGGCCCGCGCCTGCATGCCTACCATCCTGCAGGCCTTCCTGGGCCGTCCGGACGACACGCCGGCAGGTGACGCCTTCGAGCGCCGCCTGTACGTGTGCCGCCGCACCATCGAGAAGAAGGCTGACGCCGAGTTTGCCCTGCGCGACAAGATCTTCTACGTGTGTTCCATGAGCTCGCGCACCATCGTGTACAAGGGCATGCTTGTGGCCACGCAGATGCGTCGCTTCTTCATCGACCTCAACGACGCCGCCGTCAAGACGGCCGTAGCGCTCGTCCACTCGCGCTACTCCACCAACACCACGCCCAGCTGGGAACGCGCGCACCCCAACCGCTTTATCATCCACAACGGCGAGATCAACACCCTCAAGGGCAACGTCAACTGGATCCGCGCCCGCGAGCCCAACCTGTACAGCCCCGTGCTGCAGCACGATCTTGAGCGCGTGATGCCCATCATCAACCGCGAGGGTTCCGACTCCGCGATTCTGGACAATGTGCTTGAGTTTTTGGTCATGAACGGTCGCCCGCTTACGCGTGCCGCATCCATGCTGCTGCCCGAGCCGTGGGACCACAACGACAGCCTGAGTGAGGAGCGCCGCGCCTACGACGCTTACCAGTCCATGCTCATGGAGCCGTGGGATGGCCCGGCGGCCATCGCCTTTACCGACGGTCGCACGCTGGGTGCCGCCCTCGACCGTAACGGCCTGCGTCCCGCCCGCTACTATGTGACGCGCGACGGTCGCTTTATGCTGGCGAGCGAGGTGGGCACCATCGAGGTGAGCCCCGAGAACATCCTGACGAGCGGCTGCCTGGGACCGGGCCAGATGCTCGAGGTCGACTTTGCCCGCGGGCGCGTCATCTACAACGATGAGCTGCGTGCCCGTTACGCCAAGGAAAAGCCCTACCGTGATTGGATTGCCGAGGAGACGCTAACCGTTGACGCGCTCGATGAGCCCGTTGCGGCAACGCCCGCCGAGGACGCCGAGGTGCCCGCCGCCGTGCGTATGGCCAAGCTCGGCTACCACTGGGATGACGTCGACGAGGTCGTGCGTCCCATGGCCCAGCAGGGCAAGGCTCCGCTCGCCTCGATGGGCATCGATGCGCCGCTGGCCTGCCTGTCCAAGAAGACGCGCTCGTTCTTTGACTACTTCTATCAGTTGTTCGCCCAGGTCACGAATCCGCCGATCGATGCCCTGCGCGAGCACATGGTCACCTCGACCACGCTCTACCTGGGCAACCACGGCAACCTGCTCGAGGACTCCCGTACGGCCTGCCAGCTGGTGCGCCTGGAGCGCCCGCTGCTGAGCGAGGAGGAGTTCGACCGCATTTGCGCGATTGACCGTGTTGGCTTTAAGACCCGCCGTTTCCGTGCCGTCTACCGCCGCGATGCCGGCGAGGGCGCGCTGCAGGCTGCGCTCAAGCAGCTTGCCGAAGACGTCGAGGCTGCGGTTCGCGATGGCGTGAACATCGTGGTGCTGAGCGACCGTGCCGCTGCGGGCGAGGTGCCCGTGCCGTCGCTGCTCGCCGTGGGCTGCGTGCACAACCACCTGATCCGTGCCGGCGTGCGCACCTTTGCCGATATCGTGGTGGAGTGCGGCGATGCCGTGTCTCCGCACGACTTTGCGGCGCTGGTGGGCTACTCCGCAAGCGGCATCTACCCGTACAACGCGCATGCGTGCATCCGCAATCTGGCGGCACGCGGCGACCTGGACGTGACGGCCGAGCAGGGCATCGCCAATTACAACAAGGCCGCGACGGCGGGCATCGTCTCCATCATGTCCAAGATGGGCATCTCCACGGTGCAGAGCTACCACTCTGCGCAGATCTTCGAGGCCGTGGGCTTTACGCCGGAGTTCGTCAACGCGTACTTCGCCGGCACGGTGAGCCGTGTGGGCGGTATGGGCGTCGAGGACGTCGAGCGCGAGCAGAATGAGCGCTATGACGCCGCGCTTGCCATCCTTAAGAGCCCGGCTCCCGATCAGCTGCCCACGTTGGGCCTGACCAAGTGGCGCCCGCTCGGTGGCGAGGATCACCTCATCGATCCGCAGACCGTCTACCTGCTGCAGACCGCCTGCCGCGAGGACAGCTACGACACCTTTAAGGAGTACAGCGCCCGCCTGCACCGCACCGGCCGTGCCGTGCGCCTGCGCGACCTGCTCGACTTTGATGCCGGCGGCCGCACCCCGGTGGCACTCGACGAGGTCGAGCCCGCGCTCAACATCGTCCGCCGCTTTAACACCGGCGCCATGTCGTACGGCTCCATCAGCAAGGAAGCCCACGAGTGCATGGCCATCGCCATGAACCGCCTGCACGGCCGTTCCAACTCCGGCGAGGGCGGTGAGGATCCGCGTCGCGAGACCCCGCTGGCCAACGGCGACTCCAAGAACTCCGCGATCAAGCAGGTGGCAAGCGCGCGCTTTGGCGTGACGAGCCGCTACCTGTGCAGCGCCTTCGAGATTCAGATCAAGATGGCCCAGGGCGCCAAGCCCGGCGAGGGCGGTCACCTGCCCGGCAAGAAGGTCTACCCCTGGATCGCCGAGGTCCGTCAGTCCACGCCCGGCATCGGCCTGATCTCGCCTCCGCCGCACCACGACATCTACTCCATCGAGGACCTGGCCGAGCTGATCTTTGACCTTAAGAACGCCAACCCCGGCGCGCGCGTGTCGGTCAAGCTGGTCAGCGAGGCCGGCGTCGGTACCATCGCCACCGGCGTTGCCAAGGGCGCTGCCGACAAGATTTTGATCAGCGGCCACAACGGCGGCTCGGGTGCCGCTGCTCGCGATTCCATTTGGCACGCCGGTCTGCCGCTGGAGCTCGGTCTTGCCGAGGCCCAGCAGACGCTGCTGCAAAACGGCCTGCGCTCGCGCGTGGTGCTCGAGGCCGACGGCAAGCTCATGGACGGCACCGATGTTGCCGTCGCCTGCCTGCTGGGTGCCGAGGAGTTTGGCTTTGCGACCATGCCGCTCATCTCGATGGGCTGCCTCATGCAGCGCGACTGCCAGCAGGATACCTGCCCCGCCGGCATCGCTACGCAAAACTGCCGCCTGCGTCGCGGCTTCCGCGGCAAGCCCGAGCACGTTGAGCACTTTATGCTCTTTGTTGCCGAGCAACTGCGCGAGGTCATGGCGAGCCTGGGCTTCCGCACCGTCGACGAGATGGTCGGCCATCCCGAGTGCTTGCGCCAGATTGAGGTCCCGGGCAACCGCAAGGCTAACCTGCTCGATCTGTCGCCCGTGCTGGCGAGCGCGACCTGTGAGTTTGGTGCCCACATCCCGGGTGCCGACGGCCGTCACTTCCTGCCCCAGATGGCTGCGGACAGCGAGCTCGACAAGACGCTCGACTCCACGTTGTTTGTGCCCTATACGGCCGATGCCCGTGCGCACCTGCGTCCGATTCGCTTCCGCGCCGATATCGCCAACGTCAACCGCTGCGTGGGCACCATCTTGGGCAACGCGGTGACCAAGGCGCATCCCGAGGGCCTGCCCGCCGGCTCCATCACCATCGATTGCGATGGTTCGGCCGGTCAGAGCTTTGGCGCTTTCCTGCCGCGCGGCATTACGCTCAACGTGTGCGGCGACGCCAACGACTACTTTGGCAAGGGCCTTTCGGGCGGCGAGGTGTCGGTGCGCCCCAACCCGCATGCGACCTACAAGTTCGACGAGAACATCATTGTGGGCAACGTTGCGTTCTTTGGCGCTACGAGCGGCCGCGGCTTCATTAACGGCCTGGCAGGCCAGCGCTTTGGCGTACGCAACTCCGGTGCCACGGTGGTGGTCGAGGGCTGCGGCAACCATGGCTGCGAGTACATGACGGGTGGTCTGGCGCTCATCCTGGGCGAGGTTGGGCAGAACTTCGCCGCCGGCATGACGGGTGGCGTGGCCTATGTCTTTGACCAGTACGGCACGCTCGATGCCCGTGTTAACCACGAGAGCGTTGAGCTTAAAGCCCCGACGGCCGGCGAGCTGGCGCAGATTCGCGAGCTCATTCAGGAGCACGTGGACGCGACGCAGAGCCCGCGCGGCATTAAGCTGCTCTACAGCTTCGACTCGATGAACAAGCACTTTGTGAAGGTCATTCCGACCGAGTACGAGCGCGTGCTGGCGATTGTCGCCGCCGCCGAAGCCGTCGGCAAGACGCATGCGCAGGCCGAGGAGCTGGCGTTTGACATTGTGACCGGTCGCGCGAGTGACGCGGATGTTGCTCGCTTCGATGTTGCGGGCGGTGCTGCGGGTGCTGCGTCCGTGGCTGCCAGCTCTGTTGCTTCGACCAAGAAGGAGGCGTAAGTGCCATGGGTAAGCCCGGTGCTTTTCTTGATATCGATCGCGTGACCCATGAGCTGCGCCCCGTGGAGGAGCGCAGCCGCGATTTCGATCCGCTGTACGTGGAGCTCGACGACGACGCGCGCCGTGCCCAGGCGAGTCGCTGCATGATGTGCGGTGTGGCGTTTTGTCAGATGGGCGCGAGCTTTGGCAAGGCACGTCCGAGCGGCTGTCCGCTGCACAACCTGATTCCCGAGTGGAACGAGCTGGTGTACCGCGGCCGTTGGGACGAGGCTGCCGAGCGCCTGTCACTCACCTCGCCCATGCCCGAGTTCACGAGTCGCGTGTGCCCGGCGCTGTGCGAGGCCGCATGCAACCTGGGCTCGGTCGATGGCCAACCCACGACGATCCATGACAACGAGCGCGCGATCAGCGACCATGAGTGGGCCAACGGCGGTCCGCGCCGCTTTGAGCCGGCGGGGGAGGGCGCACCCACGGTTGCCGTGGTGGGCTCCGGTCCCGCTGGCCTGGTGGCAGCATGGGAGCTTGCGCGTCGTGGCGCCCGCGTGACGGTGTTTGAGCGCGACGACCGCCCGGGCGGTCTGCTCATGTACGGCATTCCCAACATGAAGCTCGAGAAGTCCGTGGTCGAGCGTCGCGTGGCGCTCATGCGCGAGCTGGGCATTGTGTTCGAGCTGGGTGCTGACGTTACGAACCCTGCGGTGGCGGCCAAGCTCAATGGCTTTGACGCCGTCGTGGTGGCTGCCGGCGCCCGTGCTCCGCGTGGGCTTTCGGCTGCGAACGTGGATGCTCCGGGCGTGGTGTACGCGGTGGACTACCTGACGGCTTCGACCGTCTCGGTGCTCGATGGCGGCGAGCCCGCGGTGAACGCGCGCGGCCTGGACGTTGTGGTCATTGGCGGCGGCGATACCGGTAACGATTGCGTGGGCACCGCGGTGCGTCAGGGTGCGCGCAGCGTGCGCCAGTTTGAGTTCTTGCCGGCGGCGCCTGATGCGCGCGCGGCGAGCAACCCCTGGCCGCAGTGGCCTAACGTGAAGAAGACCGATTACGGCCAGCAGGAGGCCATCGCTACCATGGGCGGCGAGATGCGCGCTTGGGGTGTGGATACGATCGAGGTACTGTTGGACAAGAAGGGCGCGGCCGCGGGCCTGCGCGTGGTCGATCTGGATTGGTCGGCTGGCAAGCCCGAGCGCATCGCGGGCTCCGAGCACGAGGTGCCGGCGCAGCTGGTGCTCATCGCCTGCGGTTTTACGGGCCCGGAGCACGGTGTGTTCGATGCAGTGAGCGTGCCTGTTGCCACCGCTGGTCGTCCGCTGCCGGTGATGGCTGCCGAGGGCTCGCACCTCGCGGCTCGCACGGAGGGTGTCGTCGCGGATGCCGCGCCGGTGTATGTCGCCGGTGACGCTCGCAACGGCAGCTCGCTCGTGGTGAACGCTATGGCCGACGCCCTGGCCTGCGCTGCCGAAGTCGCCGACGCGCTGGAGCTGTAAAGTAGTCATTTAAGAACGTCCCCAATGACTGGTCATTTTTGTCTAGTCGTTGGGGACACTCTTTGCGAGCGATTTGCTCGTTTGTCGACGTACGGGTGTTCATTTGTCGACTTCTTGGGCTGTGGTCACCTGTTGTTTCTGTGGTGGCTGTGGGTATCTGGCTCAAAAGGGCGGGTTGGCCGTCTATGTTTACCTGCGGTTTTGTTGCGGTGCGCTCATTCGGTCAAGTGCCCCGTCAAGTGTTTGGTCAGCATCTGGTTTGCAGCCGGAGGCCTATTTTGCCCGCGCTGGTCGTGGCCGACCACCCTCCTCGTAAGCTCAAATTGAGGTCTATCAGTTTGAGGAGGATGCCATGACTGACCACGCTTTAGACCGAGCGCAGCTAGCCGAAGCCGTCGGCAACGATATTGCCGACATGGCCCATTTTTGGATGCTGCGGAAGTTCCAGTTTTTGGAGCCGGCGCGCGAACAGTTCGAGATCATTGTCGACCCGTGGCTCAGCTATTGCACCGAGCCTTCGCAAAACGAAATCATGGCCTACAACATGGCATTTACCGATTGGCTGCTCTTCGAGCGCCCCTATCGCCACGGCAAGACGCTGCTCGAGCTGTATGTTGAAGAGCCGCCGACATCGCTTTCGCCTGCCTCGCTCAAGCGGCTCGAGCAGGTACGCGACACGCAGTATTTCTCGCGCTTTGGCATTTTGGACAAGGATCCTGCGACTGGTATAGTTGCGCTGAAGGATATGCGCACCGACCACCGCTTTGATGTCTACGACCCGCATATCGTGCAAAAGGAACATTGGAGCGACGGAGCGATTGCGGTGCGCCTCGCCTGCGTCGACGATGTCTGGCTGACGGCGGGACAGCTCTATCTGTATGACATCGCGCGCCTGAGTGACACGGCGGTCGATGGGCCGGGTGCGGTGCATCCGGAGGATCTGCAGGACGGCTTTGACACCTCGTGCATCAGCTTCTTTTTGCGCCTGGTCCGCGACATCATGGGTGCTCAGGGGCGGTACGTGAAGTCGCTTAACATCTACGAGTAGGAGTGGGAGTAGGGGATGTGGCTGGTGTCGCCCTGCTGCCCTGACTTTGTCTCAATCTGTAACGTTTAGGGACAAAAACCGGTCTACCTGTTACAGATCGAGACGAACGCTTGGGCGCCGCTGGTTTGTCTAAATCTGTAACGTTTGGGGGCCTGGAGAACGTCTAACTGTTACAGATCGAGACGTTTGGCACCTGGCTGGGGGAATGTCTCAATCTGTAACATCTACAGGCCAAAACTCGACCTACCTGTTACAAATTGGGACAAAGGTTGGACGCGGTGTCGAAAGATCTCGATCTGTAACATCTAGCGGCCAAAAATCGGTCTTCCTGTTACAGATCAAGACATTTGTCGGCGGCGGCAACAGCGACGATGGCCCATTTCTCCGATGTGGTGGTGATAGAAGTGTCTAATACCGTTCTTAAACACAAGCATGCAACACGTAACACCTTGGCGCGGAATAGGATGCTTGCCAGGCTCACGAAGGCGGCTGAACAAGGCGTGCTGTTTGTGACACACGACAATGCCGAGCTCATGTGGCTGCGACGCCATGTTGGAACCGACGATATCGCGGAGCCCGAGCCGTACCTGTTCTGTTTTCAGCATGATTGGGATGCATTGACGCCGGCGGAGCGAGCGCTGAGGACTATCAGGGGGCTTGCGGAATTTCATCCCGATTGGGCGTTTTGGGGCTATGACGCGGCGCTTTTGTGGGGTTTGGAGGTGCCGAATGATCTGCTCGGGCCGCGCTTTCTTGTTAAGACGGGTTGTTCGGTGACGTTGAGCAGCGGGTGCAGGTTGTTGCGTCCGCAGATGGCGGGCGCGCTCGAGCGTGTTGATGGCGTGCGGGTGACGTCGTTTTGGCGCACGGTAGAGGATTGCTTACTGCGTGCGCCGTTCTCCTACGGGTTGGCGATTGCCGATTCTGCACTGCGGGCGAAAGGCGTATCACGTTGGGATTTGTGCGAGCGCCTCCGCGCCGATTGCGAGGGCAGGCGAGGGTATCGCAGGGCACAGGTGATTGCGTCGTATGCGGACGGGCTGTCCGAAAACGGCGGCGAGTCTCGGTTCCGAGCGTTCTTTATTGCGTACGGCTTTCCAGTTCCGGAGTTGCAGGTTGAGTTTCGCGACCCGCTCGATCCGAGCCAAGTGTTTCGCGTCGACTATTTTTGGCAGCTCGAGGACGGGACGTGTGTCATCGGCGAGCTCGACGGAAAGGGGAAGTACACCCTGCAGAGCGGCGGGGGCCGGGAGTCGGTAGACCCATTCGTGGCAGAGCGTCAGCGGGAATCTCATCTGACAATGCTCGGGCACAAGGTGCTTCGGTTTACGTTTGATGAGCTCAAGAATCCGGGGAAGCTGGTTGAGAAGATGAGGTTGGCGGGTATTCCGCGACGGCCCGATTTGGCTGAGGAGTGGAGACGTCAGTGGTATGGGCGCTGAGAGGTTTTGTCTCGATCTGTAACGTTTAGAAGTTGTTTGAGTTCGTAATTGTTACAGATCGAGACAAACCGGTGAAACTTCGACCGAATGTCTCGATCTGTAACATCAGGGGGCCCAATAACCCAGTACCTGTTACAGATTGAGACATTTCCCTGGTGTCGCTAGGGTGGGACTGCAGCGTATTCCGTCTCCCACATCCCCTCTTCCCTCCGTTAACCGACGCGTCAGCAGCAATCCAGCGGGACTAGGTGATAATGGACAAATGTTCATGTTAATCGTGAGGGAGGAGCTCGATATGGCGTCTGCCGATCGTTCCACGTTGTTTATCAATGCGACCGTCCTGGATGGTTCGGAACATATGGAGCCGCAACCCGATATGGCCGTGACTGTTGAGCGCGGAGTCATCACATGGATGGGGCCGAGTGCTGTGGCGCAGGCGCCTGCGGGTGCCGAGGTTGTCGACCTGGCAGGTGCGTATCTCATGCCAGGCCTCATCAATATGCACGTGCACCTGTGTGGCTCGGGCAAGCCTGTCTCGGCCGGCGATGCGGGCGCGCTGATGAAGAAGCTCGATAATCCCGTGGGCCGTGCCATCGTCCGCCGCATCCTCAAGGGCAGTGCCCAGCAACAGCTGGCAAGTGGCGTGACCACGGTGCGCGGCGCGGGCGACCCACTGTTTGCCGATCTTGCCGTGCGCGATGCTATCGATGCCGGCAAGTATCAAGGTCCTCGCCTGGTGGCGCCGGGAACGGGCGTCACGGTGCCGGGCGGCCATGGTGCAGGCTTGTTCGCCCAGGTGGCAAACAGTCCCGCCGAGGCAGCCGAACAGGTGCGCGACCTGTATGCGCGCGGTGCCGACGTCATCAAGCTGTTCGTAACGGGCGGTGTGTTCGACGCGACCGAGGTGGGCGAGCCGGGCGTGCTGCGCATGCCGGTGGAGGTTGCCGCGGCGGCGTGCAAGGCGGCGCACGAGGTTGGCCTTCCGGTCATGGCCCATGTCGAGAGCACCGAAGGTGTGAAGGCCGCGCTTGAGGCCGGCGTTGACACGATTGAGCACGGCGCTCCGTTGACGCCCGAGATCCTGGAACTGTACCGCGGTGCCGCGGGTACGCAGCTTGAGGGGCGTGCGCCGAGTGTGACCTGCACCATCAGCCCGGCGCTGCCGTTTGTGTTGCTCGACCCGGAAAAGACCCATTCGACCGATACGCAAAAGAAGAACGGCGACATCGTGTGCTCGGGCATCATCGAGAGCGCTCGTGCCGCACTGGAAGCTGGTGTTAGGGTGGGCCTGGGCACGGACTCGAGCTGCCCGTTCGTGACGCAGTACGACATGTGGCGTGAGGTGGCCTATTTTGCCAAGTACGTAGGCGTGAGCAATGCCTTCGCGCTGCATACGGCCACGCAGGTCAATGCCGAGCTGCTGGGGCTGGGCGGCGAGACCGGCACAATCGAGTGCGGCAAGGCCGCCGATATCCTGGTGACGCGCAAGAATCCGCTCGATGACCTGTGCGCCCTGCGTGAGCCGACGCACGTGATGTGCCGCGGTGATCTGGTGCGCAAACTCAAGGTGAAGCGTATTCCCGAGGTGGACGCCGAGCTCGACACGATTATGGCCATGCCAGCCGAGGCGTTGGCCGAGGAGCTTGCCCGCGATGGCGTGGCGTAAGCGCGCGATATGGCGATGCGACAAAGGGACAATCCTTTTGTCATAATCAGAAAAAGCCGAGGTCCCAGTGCGAGGCCTCGGCTTTTATTTGTCCCATGGTATGGCGGCTATGAGCGCGTCTCCATCTTGGCATGGCACTTGGGGCAGGTGACGCGGATCTTGCCTTTGCCCTTGGGGACGGAGAGCATCTGGCCGCAGTTGGGGCACTTGAGGTATGCCGTGGTCTTGCGACCCTTCCACATCTTCTTGGCCGTGCGCTTGGCACGCTCAAAGTCTTCCTTACTGGTGCCGGCTGCGCGTGAGGTGCTAGCCGCTGCAGCGCCGCCGCCCAAGCTGGCGACGAACTTGCCCAAGCCGGGAACATTGGCGGTCGTGGCGACAAAGGCCTCGTTTTCCTTGCGACGTGCATCGATATTTTTGGACAGGCCGCGCAGCACGCCAATCACGATTACGGCGATGGCAATCCAGCTGAGCCACTGGATACGAGCCATCGAACCGATCATGGCGATGATAATGCCTGCGAAGCCCATCACGATGGTGAGTTCGTCAGCGCCATTGCGGCCCTTCATAAAGTCATTCATGCAAATTGCCTTTCATTCGATATGCCGCACGCCTTTATACCCGATTTAGAGCAAGGGGGACAGGTTAATCTGCACCAATGTGGTGCAAACGTACCTGTCCCCAATGCCCCAATTACTTGGAGAGCTTGTCGACGACGCGTTCGATCTCGGCGAGCTTGGCGGCTTTGAGGTCTTCGTCGCCCGATTCGATTGCCGAAGCCACGCAGCCCTCGATATGCGCCTTGAGCACGTCGGCGTTAATGCGCGCGAGGAGCGCCTGTGTGGCCATGAGCTGTGTGGAAATATCGACGCAATAGCGGTCCTCATCGACCATCCGCAAGATGCCGTCGATCTGTCCGCGTGCCGTCTTGAGCATACGGGTCACCGATTTATGGTCTGCCATCATGGCGGGTCCTCGTTTCTGGTCGGGGGAGGGGTACGTTCAGGTCGCTACGCGGCGGTCACAGACAGGGCATGGAATTTCTCGCCGGCGCCCTCGACGGCGGCAGCGAGCTGCTCAGCGGTCACGGTGTCGGCGCACTCCACCTGTACGGTCTGAGTCTCGTGATCGGCATCGGCGTCGGTCACGCCGGCAACGTTGAGCAGTGCCGTCTCGACAGTAGCGTCGCAGTGGCCGCACATAAGGCCGGACGTTTTGATCGTGTAACGCATGGGTGTACTCCTTATCGATTGAGAATATCTGACAGTTTAGTCGTGAACAGCGTCATCTTAAAGGTGTGCTGAGGTGCCCGAGATTGCCCCGAAAGAGGAGCGAAGCGTACTTGGGTACGCGAGCGACGGTTTGAGGGACAAGGTCGGGTGCTTCAGCGCGCCGTCTTGGGCTTAAAGGATTTCAGGCGCAGAGCGTTGCTTACGACACATACGCTCGACAGGCTCATGGCCGCGGCGCCAAACATCGGCGAAAGCTGCCATCCGGTGAGCGGGAAGAACACGCCCGCCGCCAGCGGAATGCCGATGCCGTTGTAGAACAGCGCCCAGAACAGGTCCTGCTTGATGTTGCGGATCGTGGCGCGCGAAAGCTCGATGGCGCGGGCGACGTCCATGAGGTCGCTGCGCATGAGTACCACGTCGGCGCCCTCCTTGGCGATGTCGGCGCCGGTGCCGATAGCAAGGCCCACGTCGGCGCGCGCCAGGGCGGGGGAGTCGTTGATGCCGTCGCCCACCATGGCGACCTTACTGCCCGCATCCTGCAGCTCGCGCACGTGGCGCTCCTTGTCGGCGGGAAGCACGTCGGCGATGACCTGCTCGCTGGTCAGTCCCACGCGTCGGGCGATGGCCTCGGCCGTCACGCGGTTGTCGCCGGTGAGCATGCGTACATCGACGCCAAGTGAGCGCAGTGCGGCGATGGCCCCGGCGCTCGTCTCCTTGACCTCGTCAGCCACGGCAATGGTGCCAGCAAGCTCGCCGTTCTTGGCAAAGAACAGCGGCGTCTTGCCCTCGGCGGCAAATTGTTCGGCAAGACCCGCGGGCACGGTAACGCCCAGCTCGTCCATCAGGCGTACGTTGCCGGCTGCAATGGCGTTTTGCCCTTCGCGCGCCGTAACGCCTCGCCCGGGCACGGCAGTAAAGTCCTCGACCATGCGCGCGACGATCCCGCGTGTCTCGCACTCGGCCATAATCGCCTCGGCCAGCGGGTGCTCGCTCGAGCGCTCCAACGCGGCGGCCAACTTGAGCAGTGCCTTTTCGCTCATGGCGGGCGAGCCGTCAGCGCGCGTGGCTACCACGATATCGGTCACGGCAGGCTTGCCGCGGGTGACCGTGCCCGTCTTATCGAGCACCACGGTGCCCACGCTGCGCAGGTTCTCCAACGCCTCGGCGCTCTTGAACAGAATGCCCATCTCGGCGCCCTTGCCGGTGCCGACCATAATGGCGACGGGCGTGGCCAGGCCCAGCGCGCACGGGCAGCTGATTACCAGTACGGCGACGGCGGAGGTGAGCGCTTCGTTGACGCTTCCGGTCAGCACCATCCACGCCACAAAAGTTACGGCAGAGATTACAAACACCACGGGCACGAACACGCCGGCGACCTTGTCGGCCATGCGGGCGATGGGCGCCTTGGTGGCGTTGGCGTCCTCGACGAGCTGGATAATCTTGGCGAGCGACGTGTCGGCACCCACACGCGTGGCGCGGAAGGTAAACGAGCCCGTGCGGTTGACCGTGGCCGCGTTGACAGTGTCGCCGGCGGTCTTCTCCACGGGAATGGATTCGCCGGTCAGCGCACTTTCGTCCACGGCCGAGCTGCCCTTGAGCACCACGCCATCGACGGGGATGGACTCGCCGGGGCGCACACGCAGCACCTGGCCGGGCAGAATAGCATCGACGTCGACGGTGGCCTCGGTACCGTCCTCGGCCACGACGGTCGCGGTCTTTGGCGCCAGGTCAATGAGCGCCTCGATGGCGCCGCCGGTTTTGGACTTGCTGCGCGTCTCGAGGTATTTGCCCACGGTGACGAGCGACAAGATCGTGCCGGCGCTTTCAAAATACAGATTGTCCATGCTCGTCATCATGGCCTCGTGGACCTGACCCGCGGCTAGTTGGTCGGCCATGATGAACATGGCGTAGAGCGACCAGGCGATGGACGCGGTGGCGCCGACGGCGATGAGGGCGTCCATGGTGGGCGCGCCGTGCGTGAGCGATTTAAACCCGTTGATAAAGTAGGCGTCGTTGACGTAGACGATGGGGATGAGCAGGACGAGCTCGGTGAGCGCGAGCGTCATGCTGTGGGTGTGGTCGGTGAAGATGCCGGGCAGCGGCCAGCCGAGCATGTGCCCCATGCCTATGTAGAACAGTGGGATGAGGAATACGATCGAGACGATGAGGCGGGTGCGCATGGCAGAGGCGGCGGCCTCCAACTTTTTGGTCGGCGACTCCATATGGGCGGCGCCGGACCTGGCTTGCGCGTTGCCGTTTGAGTTGGCGGCATCGGTGCCCGTGCTAACGGGCGAGGCCGAATAACCCGCGCGGTCGACAGCGGTGCAGATGTCGTCGGGGGAGACCTGCGCAGGGTCGTAGTCCACCAGCATAGAGCCGGCGAGCAGATTGACCGCGACGCTTTGGACGCCGTCGAGTTTGCTCACGGCACGGTCCACGTGCGCCTGGCAGGCGGCGCACGTCATGCCGCCCACATCGAATTTATCTTGAGCCATGGCTTCTCCTTTCTGTAGTTCGGTGTTGGAATTGTTAACCTGCCGATACTATACACCCATACCCCCTGGGGGTGTCCAGTACAGAAATAATATATGAGATTTCGTTACAGATGAGGATGGATGGTTGGCCGATGGACCGTCCCAACCAATCATCTCAATCTGTAATATCTGGGGACTGTTTTGCCTGCTAGATGTTACAGATCGAGACAAACCATTCGAGGGTAACCCGAACGTCTCGATCTGTAACAGTAAGACCGATGTTTGGGTCCTAGTTGTTACAGATCAAGACAATCTCGGAGCAGATGCCCCGGGCATACAACGTAAAACGCCGGGGCGCCCGCGTGATGGGCGCCCCGGCGCATGTTGGGCAGGGTTTGCGAAGCGGTGGGAGGGAGGAGAAGCCGTCCTCCCGAAATCCTTACTCCTGACGACGCTTCTTGTCAGTCAGGAAGACGCCGGCGGCTACGAGCACGACACCTCCGATGATAAACGTCTCACCGGCGAGCGCGGCATTGTCGCCTGTGGTGGGAAGTGCCGAGTTGGCGGCCGTCTTGGCGTTGCCGGCAGACGGCTTTCCAGTAACCGGCTTAGCGGCAGCCTGCGTGATCTTGGCCTGCTCGGCCTTCGCCGCCTCTTGCTCCTGGCGGGCGATCTCGTCCTTCAGGGCTTGCTCGGCGGCTACGCGTTTTGCCTTCGCCTCGTTGTAGCCGTTGAGAGCCGCGGTGTAGGCGGGCGTCGCAGCATCAAGGTCTGCCTGAGCGGCATCAAGTGCGGCCTTTGCGTTATGTTCTGCCTGCTTGGCGGCGACGCACTTGGCAAAGAGGGCATTGAGCGTATCGTTCGCGTTTGCGTCAGAGCCAGTAGCAATGCCGTTTTCGACGTTGATGGACTTGAGCTTTCCGAGAGTAGCAGCAGCGGCGTCCGATGCGGCCTGAGAATTCTCGACCGCCTGCTCGGCGTTCGCGATGGCATCATTTGCCGTGCTAAGGGCGACTCCGGCATCGGTAACTGCTGCGTCGGCCTCCTTCTTGGCCGCCTCGGCGGTGGCAAGATTATCGGCTGCATTGCTCAGGGCGTCGGCACGGGCCTTCTTTGAAGCAAAGTCGTTTTTCGCCGTGGTCAGATCGCTCGCGGCGTGCTCCGCGGTCGCCGCCTTGGCCTCGGCGTTGTCCTTCGCGGTGTCGAGGGCCTGCTTCTTGGCAGCCTCGTCGAGCTTCGCCTTTTCGAGAGCGCTCTGGGCAGACGTCTGGGCTGCCGTGGCTTCATCAAGCGCCTGATGGGCCTCGTCGGCTTTCTCCTGAGCCGCAGCAACATCGGCTGAATACTTGGCAAGTTCCTTCTTTGCATCTTGCAGAGTCTGCTGCTTTACGAGAGTCTCTGCCTTGGCGTCATCAACCTTCTTCTGACTCTGAGCGGCTTGCTCTTTCGATGCCTTAAGCTCGGCGCGTTTCTGGTTGACGACCTGCTCTGCGGTCGCCACGTTGCTTTGGGCGGCTTTGACCTGGTCTTCGGCTTCGGCAACTTTTCCGTTTGCCTTGGCGAGATTCTGCTTTGCTAGGGCAACAGCGGCGGCGGCACTTGCTACGCTGTCGTTCTTGGCGGCAAGGTCGCTATTCGCGGCAACAATGCCTTCCTGCTTTTGAGCGACGAGGGTTTCAGCTGCCTTTACGGCATCGGCTTTCGATGCCGCTGTGCTGCGCTTTTGCTCAAGGTCTGTCTTTGCGGCGGCGAGCTTTTCGCTGGCTTTGGAGAGGCTCAGCTGATACTGATCAAAGAGATTCTCGAGTTCATCGATCGAGTATTCTTTCTCGTACGAACCGTAATTGCTGTCGATCTCCAAGACGAACACATACGGCCAAAGGGTTCCGCGCGAGTTGATGCCGTATCCCATGGTTTTGGCGTTAGGTTGTACGATATTCAAATAATGGCCGACGGTGTCAAAGTCTGCCCCGCGCTTTTCGAATTCGGTTTTGTGGCTCCAGAAAGTATCCCAAGCATCTTTGGGGGCAACGTTGCCAAGGCCGGCTTTCGCTGCAGCTTCGTCAAATATCTCCTTTTCAGCATCGACCCATTGGTGCGCGATGTTTTCTTTAGTACTGAAGTTCCAAGCGGCATTTTCACAATAGGCGTAATCTGAGTGACCTAGCGTTTTGTCAGAGTAATTGGAGTCGGATTGAGCGACTGCCATTTGCTCGGCCGTCACCCTAAGCTCGCTCAATCCAACGCTTGCACGGTATTCGTTAATCTCGCGCAGCTTGTTAAACGATAGCTTGGCGTTGTCGAGTGACGTGCCGTCTTTTTTATCGCCAATGGTCGTCGGGTTTTTATCGCTCTGCCTATAGATGATGTTTGCAGCGTCGTTGGCACCGATGAACTGGTAGAAGCCGATGACGCTCTGCGCCTCCGCTGTCGTTGCCTTATCGGTTGCTGCCTTGCACGTATCGTATGCTTTCTGTGCATCGACAACGGCTTGATCGGCGGCCGCCTGGTTTACCTTGGCGGTTTCGAGCGCCTTGTCTGCCTGCTCCTTCTCGGCTTTTGCCTGGTCGACTTGTTTCTGAGCGGCCTTTGCCTTCTCCAGTTCGGCAGCATGTGCCTGCTTTGCGGAGGTCAACTCCGATTGCGCCGCATCGGCTTTCGTCTGGGCTGCCGTTACATCATTTTCGGCTGCTGCGACTGTCTGCTTCTTGGCTTTGAGCTCGCTTTCGGCGCCGGTGAGGGCGTCCTGCTTGGATTCAACGTCGCTATTTGCCCGAGAAAGGCCTGCTTCGGCAGTCGCCTGCTGCTTTTTCGCCTGGTCGAGTGCGCTTTGGGCAGCATCGACCTTTGCCTGGGCGGCGTCATACTCCGGGCCCTCGGCGCCTGCCTTTGCGGCCGCCAAATCGGCTTGTGCGCTGTCGTATGCCGCCTGTGCCTCAGCCGCCTTGCCATCCGCGGCGGTCTTTGCCTGCTGGGCGGAAGCCAGCGTGCCTGCCGCCTCGTCGTAAGTGCTCTGCGCGGCGCTCTGAGCCTGCTGGGCATCGGCGAGCGCGGAATCGGCAGCGGCCTTCGCAGCCTTTGCTTGGTCCAGAGCGGCCTGCGCATCTGCGGCAGCCTGCTCGGCGACCTTGATTTCCTCCGGCGTTGCGTTGGCGGCTGCCTTCTGGGCTGCCTCGAGCTTGGCCTGCGCATCAGCTGCCGCCTGCTTTGCGGCATCAAGGACCTTCGACTTGTCCTCGGCGTCGGTCTTGGCTGCATCGAGCTTTCCTTGGGCATCCTTCAGCGTGGCACTGGCGCTGTCGGCCGCCTTGACGCTTTCATCGAGCTGGCGAGCATATTCGGCGCGCGCGGCGGCCTCTGCCTGCGAATTATCGGAGACGGAGGCGTCATAGGTGCTTTGTGCGTTGTCGCGGGCCGCCTGCTTTTCGGTATAGGGGGCAGCCACCGTGTCGTAGTCGGATTTGGCGTCTGCCTCGGCAGCCTTTGCGGCATCGATCGCAGCCTGCAGGTCGGCAATCTTCTGGGCGTTTGCCTTTACTGCGGAGCCTGCCGCCTCGCCGGCGTGGACAGCAAGCGGCGACATGATCGCGTCCTGTGCCGTGGTATCACTCGCATCGTTGGCAAATGCCGAGAACGGCGCGAGCAGCGTCGAGCCAGTCATAGCGATGGTGGTTGCCGCGGTGACGGCGAGTCGTGTTGCCTTGTGGCCCGAGAATGTGGGGCGAGGCTCGGCGCCGCCTGAGACTTCCAAGTGTTTAGGTGCGTACTTTGCCATTTCTTCTCCCAATCGTTGAAGGGGTACCTATGACAATTCGTACGTTACGACCGCCGAAAGGGTTCCTGTTGCGCAACATTGGCAAGGAAATATCGACACACTTGAATCACATTTACGAGGCGAAGTTCTCGGCAAGCTAATGTCTCGATCTGTAACATCTAGAGAGGTTTTTGACCCTTTACTGTTACTGATTGAGACGTTGTCTCGCGGGGTTGGGGTTTGTCTCGATCTGTAACATCTAGACCTGTATCTGCCGAGCTAGTGTTACAGATCGAGACAATTGCCGGGGAGGGGTCCCGCCACGGCAAGACGCCCGCCGCCTAGATACAGAACCCGGGGATCACACAGGTTAGCTTGTTTGGCTTTTCCGCAGGCGTTGCGTACGTAAAGACGTCGCCGTCGTGCCCCACGCGGTTCATATAGAGCGTGCCTTCGCTCTCCGATGTGTCGGGGCTCACCGTGCGCTCCCACCAACAGGTGTCCTTGCCCTTCCACTGACGGACCATCGTCTCGTTCGTGGAATACGGGCTCACCTTGAGCTCGCGGAAGAGCTGATACTCCTTGCCCTCGCCGTTGTAGATGTCTGCCAGGTAGTGATAGTCCTCGGTAAACGAATCGGGCGGTTGCGTACCGCACAGCTCGACCATGGCGGGCAGCCAAAGGGTTGCGGGCAACTCGCTCAGGCACGATGCGCTGTTGGCGGTGCCCACATTGTTCGAGACCTTCTTGACCCCTTTAATGAGTGCGCGCAACTCGTTGGGCAGCAGCTTAAGGCCGTCGCCGTTGAGCCATTCCCGCAGCTCGCAATCTGCCCAGCCGGCGCTCGGCGGTTCAGCCGCAGCGTTGCGCTCGGCAATACCCGCGTCGAACATAAACGTCAGTCCGGCCTTGCCCGTCCCGTCCAGAAGCTCATCGTGACGGATGCCCACAAGCTGCGCGCCGACCTCCAGCCCGTTGGTGAGTTTCACGCGCTTGGTACACGGATAGGGGATATGCCCGTTGTCATCGAGCAGATGATAGCGCTTGGCAATCTCGCGTGCCTCGCTACGGGTCTCGGCGGCCTTAATCTTGAGCGAGATCTCCTGCAGCTGATCCCAAGTGTAGTCGTCAAGCGCACCGCGGATGCCGTCCAGGTAGTCGGGGATGCCAAAGCCATGGGTCGCCGCCCCAATGACGCTGAGCCCCGCAACGACTGCAACGACGCCACCGATAATAAAGCGGCGGCGGGTCATGGCATCGTGCCGGGCCTGCTCCAGGATCTCTCGCGCGCGCTCGCCGGCGACGTCGACCTTAAGGTGCGTACCGGAGTCGATGTCGATTGCGGCGTCACTGCCCGCGCCTTCGCGGCCCTCGGATTCGGCATCGGTGAGGTATGCCGAGAGCACCTCGAGCATCTGCTGCTCGGTGGGACGATCGCACTGCTCGACTGAGAGACCCTTCATGATGATTTGGACGAGCGCTTCATCGCCCTCGCAGCGCGGCTCGAGCGGTGCCGGCTTGGTCTTGGTCTTTACGAGATAGAACGAGCCGGTTGCAGCGGCGTCCGTCGACTCAAAGTCAAACGGTTTGCGACCGCTGTAGAGCTGGTACAAAATGCTCGAAAGCGCATAGACGTCGATTGCCGGCGAACGGCGAAGGGCCGCGATGCCTTCGATATCCTGCGTGAGCATCTCGGGCGCGGCGTATGCGGGCGTGGCAAAGCGCCAGATGTCGGCGCGCCGGGTGATCGTGTCGTCGCCGAGAGCCATGGTCGCGGAGCCCATGTCGATGAGGCAGGGGTCAAAGGAACAATCAGCAATCTGCTGCTCGAGCGTTCGGCTGGTGGTGCGGAACATGATATTGGCAGGCGACAGGTCGCGATGGACGACCGGATTCACAAGGCCTTGGGTCATCAAGAGCGCACGAAGCACGGCGTTTCCGACGGCGGCGACCATCTGGGTGGTCAGCCCGCCCGAGGCGTCGTGAGGAAGCAGGGGCAGCGCCTGCTTGAGTGAGGTGCCCTCGACCCACTCCATGAGGATGAGCGGGTCATCCTCGCACGATCCGTAGCCGTAGACGCGCGGAAATCCGCGCAGGTGCGAGACGGTACACAGATGACGGTACTCCTCGAACAGCGCAGCGGTGTTGGCCAGGTGCGCTGCCGATTGCTCGGCGGAGCGGTCGGGGGCTTGGCCGGAAAGGATGGCGTTGTCCTTGAGTAGCTTGACGGCAAAGACCTCGCCGCTCGTGTTGGTCGCGCGCAGCACGTGCCCGATGTTGCCGTTGTTGCGGTGGGCCGTCTGGAGAATAAGCGTCATAAACCGACGCTTGGCGTCGTCCTCGGCGCTGGGGTCGACCGCCACGGCGGTATCGAACGTATCGAGACGGATGAGTTTGTCGCCATAGGCGCTATCGGTAGTATCCATGGCGTTCCTTTGTCTGGCATGGGTTGCCGCGCGTACACGTGAGCAGTGCGGATATCGGTAAAGTACCATGATAGCCGCACTGCTCACGTGTACCGCTGAGTATTGTCGTTTACGACGCAGAAGGTAGAAGACGAAAGACGGACGGCGACCGTCTTCCGATCGCTGTCCGTGCTAGTCCACAATGACAAGGAATGTCGTGTAGAGACCCAGATGGAGCCTGTCGCTGTTGGCGATTTCCACGGGGGGATAGACTTTGCCGGGCTCGCGTTGGTCGCGCGGCGGCTCAATCACAATATCGCCGTCGCCCGCGCCCGATTCGAGCACTGTGCCGTTGGTCGATCCAAGGCCCTGGGCGTACCAGTGCTCACCCTCGAGCCAAATACGAAGATGCTCGCGCGAGGCGTCGGCGCCTACATCGGTGATGCTGGGCGAGGTTTTGGGCAAAGAACCAATCACGGTGCCGCGCGGATTGCGTGTGAGGGGATGGATTTGCATGTCGGCGCAGTTGTCGGCATGGGTTCTGAGCAGACCGAGGTTGGGGGCGACGGTGCGCGGCTGCTCCAGGCTGCTCATAAAGCCACGTCCGACGGTAGTTTCGGTGGTGCCAAAGTGCCCGCCCGTCTTGCTGTCGCAAAAGCGCTCGACGGTGGCCACGCCCTGAACGGGATCGGCGAGCGCCCCCGTTGCCACAAAGAGCATAAGGTAAAGCGTGCTTTTCTCGCGCACGGCATTGCCGTCAAAGTTGTCGATGCGATTGAGGGCATTTGCATATAGGCGGCTGTCCAGCTTGTAGCTGGCGAGAGCCGACATCATTTCGTTGGCGGCCGGACCGCGATAGTGCTCGGCGATTGCCCGATAGGCGGACTCGCCGCCGCCGAGCTTGCTGCAGATTGCCGAGGAAAGGTTGAGCGTGGTGACGGTAAAGTCGCTGTAGATGGCGGGCGCGCACTGGTCAGGCTTGCGATGGACGATGTAACGGGTGAGATACGAGCGGTTGGAAGAGCATTTCTCGAGCAGGGTACTGCCGAGATAAGAGTTTCCGTTGATAAGCATTCGGGCGATCTCGAGATGTTTAAGACCGCCGAACGAGCGAATATCGTTATAGAGGACCGAGCAAGGCGTCTCTGCTGCCACGGATACCTCCTTTGATTGCTTCCTAGCCAATATGGCGATAGGAATTAATGGCCCCCGGTGGGCGACGTATTAAATGGCTGCGCACTATATAGCGTAACCAAAGCGACATTATAGGCCACATGTTCGAAATTGCAGGAAGCCTGAGAGATTTGGTTTGGACTGGACGGAAATCCCCCTCTGTCTTGATCTATAACAATTAGGACCCGGTTTTGTCCCGCAGCTGTTACAGATTGAGACAATCGGCCAGGCCCACCTCGTCCGCCTCGTCATCTGTGGTTTACGTGGGGGCATGCGAAGCACGGGTATACTAACCGGCGGCGAATCTGCTCCATCGCTTAGAGCTGCTGCGTCTGGACGGCGCGTGATAGGGCTGCCAAAGCGATCGCCAGCGTGCTGAGCAACGTCCTCTCTGTGCGCACCTGTTTTTGTATGTATTAGCGCACTACCAAGCACGCCCGCGCGGCCGCATGCCGTGCCCATTGCGCGTGCAGATAAGGAACAACAACATATGCGTAATTCTGTATCCGACGTCACCGACGCCGAGATCCTGGACGAGGCCCGCGAGGCCATGACCCAGGCTGCCTTCGATGCCGCCGATGAGGCCAATGCTGCCCAGGCCGTCGAGTCCGCTACCGAGAGCCTGCCCGCCTTTGACGAGCTGGGACTTTCGGACGAGATGCTTCGTGCTATCGAGAACCTGGGCTACACGGCGCCGACGCCCGTGCAGGCCGGCTCGATCCCCGTGGTGCTCGAGGGTCGCGACCTGCTTGCCGCCGCTCAAACCGGCACCGGCAAGACGGCCGCCTTCTTGCTGCCGACCATGAACAATCTGGAGCACATCGCTCCGCCCAAGCCCGTGCGCGAGCGCGGCGGCCGCAACCGTCGCCGCGGTGCTAAAAAGCCCGAGGGCAACGGCCGTGGCCCCGTGATGCTCGTCATCACCCCCACGCGCGAGCTTGCCCAGCAGATCGACGAGGTCGCGAGCAAAATCGCCGACGTCACGGGCCACGTTGCCGTGACCGTCGTGGGCGGCGTGAGCTACAAGCCGCAGACCGCGGCACTCAAGTACGGCTGCGATATCCTGGTCGCCACGCCGGGTCGTCTGGTCGACCTGATCGAGCAGGGCGCCTGCCACCTGAACGAGGTCAAGGTGCTGGTGCTCGACGAGGCCGATCGCATGCTCGACATGGGCTTTTTGCCCGCCGTCCGCCGCATTGTGCGCGAGACGCCGGCCGAGCGCCAGACGCTGCTGTTCTCGGCGACGCTCGACGAGGAGGCCGTGGGCGAGATCACTGATCTGGTGAGCGACCCGGCCCGCGTGGAGATCGCGCCCGCCACGTCGACTGCCGACACCGTCGACCAGTTTGTGTTCCCGGTGTCCATCGAGGCCAAGAACAACCTGCTGCCCGAGTTCCTCAAGAAGGAGGGCCCGGAGCGCACCATCGTCTTTATGCGCACCAAGCACCGTGCCGACAGCTGCTGCCGTCGTCTGGAGCGCAAGGGCATCAAGGCCGCCGCAATTCACGGCAACCGCAGCCAGGCCCAGCGCGAGCGCGCGCTTTCTGCCTTCCGCGATGGCACCGTCGACGTGCTGGTGGCAACCGACGTGCTCGCCCGCGGCATCGACATTAGCGACGTGCGCTACGTCGTGAACTTTGACGTGCCGGCCGAGCCGACCGACTATATCCACCGCATTGGCCGTACGGGCCGCGCCGGCGAGCTGGGCTGGGCCATTACTTTTGTGACCGAGCAGGACGTCGACGAGTTCTACGAGATCGAGAAGCTCATGGACAAGACCGCCGACATCTACGAGGCCGGCGACCTGCACGTGGGTCCCAACCCGCCCGCGGTTGATCCCGAGCGCGACCCTGCGGCCTTTAAGGTGAAGAAGAAGACCAAGCGCGGCAAGTCCAAGAGCAAGAAGAAGCTTGAGCAGGCGCGTCGCGACGGCAAGCGCAACGGCGACGATTACGGCGATGTTGCCGGTCGTTCCAACCGCGGTCGCGACGAGCGCCGCGGCGACGGCGAGCGTCCGAGCCGTCCCAAGCGCGGCGGCAAGACCCGCGTGCGCGAGGGCGTTCAGGCTCGCGTGGACGAGGCTGTTGAGAGCGTGGCTCGCGAGGTAGCTGCCGAGGAGCGCGGCGGTGCTGGTGCCGCTGAGCAGCCTGCGCGCGGCAACCGTGCCGAGCGTCGTGCCAAGCAGTTCCAGGGCGAGGCACACCGCCGTCGTCGTGAGGACGAGGACCGTGGCGGCCGTCGTCGTGTCGAGCGCGAGGACGAGGGCCGCGGTTCGCGCGGTGGCAAGCGCGGTGCGGGCGACCGCCGTCGTTCCGGTCGTGATGACGAGCGCGGTGGCCGTGATGAGCGTCGCGGCGGCGAGGGTCGCGGTGAGCGAGGTGCCCGTGGCGGTGAGTCCCGTGGCGGCAAGCGCTTTGAAGAGCGCGGTAGCCGCGGCGGCGAGCGTCGCGAGGGTGCTCGCGGCAATGGCGGCCGCGGCGGCGCTGGTCGTTCTAACGAGTCGCGCGATCGTCGTGACCCGCGTGCCAGCCGTGATCGTCGCGATGACTGGCGCAACTACGACGATACCCGCGAAGAGCGTCGCGGCGGCTATCGTGGTGGTCGTGGCGGCAACCAGGCCGGCTCCCGTGGCGGCCGTGCCGGCGGTCGCGATAACCGTGGCAGCTACGGCAACAGCCGTGGCGGCAAGCGCGGTGGCAGCTCCCGTCGCCCCGGCGACGGCGGCGGCAAGCGCAAGTAAGATGCGCATCGCGCGCTAGCGTGAGACAAGCTAAGGGCCCGAGCAAATAACGCTCGGGCCCTTTTGTTTGCCGTGTCCATCGCTAATTCAAACGTGATGTTTTCGGGAATGCATCTGGGGGATGCTGAGGACCTATTTTCCGCCATGCAGCAATGGGTCCTATGGGGTGCGCCGTGCATTTTTTGGAGTATTCTGCAGTTCGAGTTGTCTGCATATGATTCGACGTCGCCAACGGTGGCCTTCGGATATCCCTAGCGAGCGTTCCGAGTCAGATTTCGCCGTTTTCCGGAGCAGGGGCGCGTCATTCTCGCCATGTCGGGACTTAGAATGATACGGCGCCCTACAGTTTTGCCCACCCGCGGCGGTGCTGGCGCGGTCACGTTGCAGAATACTCCGTTTTTTGCACGGGCCAGGATGGGGTACCTCAGGAGAACGCGGCGGTATCCAGTAAATATATGCAATCTGTACCGGGAATTATGCAAACCGAAAAGGCGGGTAGTATGGGTTGGTGTATCGGGCTGCCTAGCGCACCAAAACGGGGAGCTCCCCCCCATGCGCCGTATACTCTGTCTGAATGTGAAAACGGCTTGACGTGTTGCCTGGCGTAGGGAGAGGGTGCCTCGATGAGCGTATTCGAAATTGTGTTTAGTCCGACGGGCGGAACGCGGAAGGTGTCTGGCCTTGTGGCCGGGGCGCTGGACAAGAATACCGTTACCGTCGATTTGACCGATAGCGGGCTAGATTTCAGCGCTGTGTCGATGACTAAGGACGACGTGGCCGTAATCTCTGCGCCGGCGTATGCCGGTAGAATCCCGGCTGTGGTGGCTGACCGGTTGGGCATGGTGCGCGGCAACGGGGCTCGGACTGTTTTGGTTTGTGTATACGGAAACCGCGCGTTTGAGGACACGCTCGTAGAGCTGGAGGACGTTGCGAAGCGCGCCGGATTTAGGGTGGTTGCAGCGGTTTCTGCTATTGCTGAGCATTCCGTTGCTCGTCAGTTTGCTGCTGGGCGACCGGATGCGCAGGATGCGGCGCAGCTCGCAGAGTTTGCGCAGCAAATTCAGCAAAAGCTGTTGGCTGAGGACGCATCCGAGCCCTCTATTCCCGGCAATCGTCCTTATAAACAAGCTGGAGGTCATCGCATGGCACCCGAGGCAACAGAGGATTGCGCCTCCTGCGGTGCATGCGCCGCGGCGTGCCCCGTTTGTGCTATCGACAAGGGCGACCCCAAGCGAGCAGCTGGCGAGGCGTGCATCTCCTGCATGCGCTGCATCGCCGTATGTCCGCGAGGCGCTCGCAAGCTTGATCCCAACAAGCTATCCGCTGTTTCCCAGATGTTGAGCAAGGTTTGCGTCGTACGGAAGGAATGCGAGCTCTTCATCTAGCGCATACGAAATTGGTGCGTTGGGGACAGGTTAATCTGCACCAACCTGGTGCAAACAAACCTGTCCCCAACGCACCAGAGTGAGGAGTGCCCCTGGGTGCCGGCAGGAAAGGAACGTCCCTAAGTGCCGCCTAAATACCGTTTATCGAAGAAAAAATACCGCTCACCGGTCATAATGATTGTTCTGGCTTTGGGCTTGTCTACAATATCTCCCGTAAAAAGAAATGCGGAAGGTTACCGAGTCCCTCGGACGTGGGCCTAACCAAAGTCTTTGAACGGGTGTGTCTCTATGGATGCATTCGTTTGATTTTGGTTGGGCTATATTTATGAAGGGACATGCCACCATGGGTTTCTTTTCTCGCCTTATGGGTGGCTCGGACAAGCAGGCGACTGCGACTTCCGAGTTCGAGATTCTCGCCCCTGTTTCCGGCGAGCTTGTTAATCTAGAAAATACCAATGACCCCGCTTTTAGCAGTCGTGCAGTGGGCGATGGCGTTGCCGTGGTTCCCCAAGAGGGAACGGTGTGCGCTCCTGTTTCCGGTACCGTTGCGGCGCTGTTTCCGACTGAGCACGCGCTGGGCATCATGTCCGACGACAGCTCTGCTCAGGTGATGCTGCACATCGGAATCGACACTGTTAAGCTTGAGGGCAAGGGCTTCCATGCGCTTGTTGCCCAGGGTGACCATGTCGACGCGGGCCAGCCCCTCGTCGAGGTCGATTTCGACGCGGTTCGCGCTGCCGGCTTCGATCCCACGGTCTTCGTTATCGTGTGCGAGCGTTCGGAGAACTCGACTCTTCGTGAGCATGCTTCCGGCCCTGTTGCTGTTAAAGAGCCTGTCGTCTGGCTTTCCGAGTAAATTCTTGTGGTGGGTACCGTGGTTATCAAGCGAGTTTTTAACAACAACGTCGCAATGGTCACTTCGGACGATGGCTCCGAGCTCATCGTCATCGGTCGAGGCCTCTGCTTTGGTCGCCATGCCGGCGATGCCATCGATGAGACGTCGGTCGAAAAGACCTACGCGTTGCAGGAGGGAACTTCTCAGGATTCGCGTACGATTGACCGCTTGGCACATCTTTTGGAGTCCATCCCCACCGTCAACCTCGTGATTTCCGAGGACATCGTTCAGATGCTTCGTCGAGAGCTCAATGTCGATATCAATGACAAGATTCTTATCGCTCTCGCAGACCATATCAGCCTCGCCCTCGATCGCGAGCGCAAAGGCGTTTCCTGCGAGAATCCGCTGCTGCTCGAGATCCAGCAGTTCTATCGCAAGGAGTACGCGCTTGCGGGCCGTGCCCTTCAGATTATCAAGGACTATTTGGGCATCCAGATGAGCGAAGAAGAGCAGGGTTTTATTACGCTGCATATCGTCAACGCCACCATGCCGCAACGCTCCGACCGTCTAATCATCTCGGTCCAGCTTGTTCGCGACGTGCTCGCGATTGTTTCCGAGCGCTATGCCACGACCCTCGATGACACCTCGCTGCCTTACGAACGCTTCGTTCGTCACCTGCAGTTTTTCGCTCAGCGAGCACTCGATCCTACGGCCGGGCAAATCAGTGGCGACGCGCTGTTCCGAATCGACGAAACGGCGTATCCGTGCGCATTCTCGTGCGCGGATGCCATAGCCGCTCACTTGTCGTCTACCTATAACGTTGTCGTTACCGATGCCGAGAAGAGTTATCTCGCATATCACATTGTTAATCTGCTTGGAGAACCTGGTCTCTAGGCATAACGTGCCCACACATCGATTGATATAAGGCAGGACTTACGGTCTTGCCCAGGGCACATCTGTCTTAATTTGCGGAAAAGGAAGGGGAGTACCGCTATGACCGCAAAAAAGAAGTTCAATTTCAAAGCGCCGTTGGAGGTGTTCGCGAAGTCGATCGTCCAGCCGATGATGTATCTCTCGGTTGCCGGCATCCTGCTCATCGTGGGCATCATTCTGACCAACAAGACCATCTGCGCTTTGGTCCCCGTACTGGGCTCCGGTCCGTTCCAGCTTGTGGGCGCCGTTGTCTATCAGTCGCTGATGTTTATCATCAACAACCTCTCGATTCTGTTCTGCGTGGGCATCGCCGGCGCCATGGCAAAGAAGAACAAGGGCCATGCTTCGCTGATCGCCCTGATGTCGTTCTTCCTGTTCCTGCAGGCTAACAACATCGTGCTCAACGCCACCGGCTCTCTTGCCGATGCGAGCGGCATGCTCGGTCTTACCGGAACCGGCCAGGCCACCGTTATGGGCATCCAGGTGCTCGATACCGGCGTGTTTGGCGGCATCATCCTTGGTTGCATCACCGGTGCCGTGTTCAACAAGTACTCGAACAAGCAGTTCCCCATTGCCCTTTCGATGTTCTCGGGCGTTCGCTTCCCGTTCCTGATCATGATCATCATTTCCTGGATCATGGGCGCTGGCTTCTGCATCGTTTGGCCTCCGGTTCAGGGTGCCATCTCCTCCGTTGCCGGCATCATTAAGGAGTCGGGCAACATCGGTCTGTTTATCTACGGCATGCTCAACAAGCTGCTCGTTCCCACCGGTCTGCACCACCTCATCTACACCCCGTTCCAGTTCTCCGATGTGGGCGGCACCCTTACGCTGGGTGATCAGGTTATCGCCGGTGCCTATCCCATCCGTGTTGCCGAGATGGCAATGACGGGCCAGCCCTTCTCCGATAGCACCTACTTCAACAGCTACACCTTCAACAACCTGTGGCCCTACATCGGCATCGGCCTCGCCTTTATCTTCACTGCTTACAAGGGAAACAAGGACAAGACCAAGGCTGTCATTATCCCGCTGATCATCACCGCCGTGCTCTCCTGCGTGACCGAGCCCATGGACTTCCTCTTTGTCTTTGCCGCCCCCGTGCTCTTTGTCGTTCACTCGGTTCTTTCCGGCATCTCCCTGGTCCTGCTCAAGGTTCTCTCTCTGCCCGCTTCGACTGCAGGCGGCATCATCAACATCGTGGTTTCCAACCTGGTTCTCGGTGTCGATAAGACCAACTGGCCGGTTATGCTGGTGCTTGGAGTCGTCAACGCCGCTCTGTACTTCTTCCTCTTTACCTTCCTCATCAAGAAGCTCAACCTCCACACGCCTGGTCGCGAGGAGGAGTCCGAGCTCGCCGAGTCCGTTGCCGAGGGCGAGGCCGCCGCGTCTGTCGCGGTGAAGCAGGGCGCTGTTGCCGCGGCTCCCGCAGAGGGCGTCGATGCGGGCATTGCCGATCTGGTCGCAGGTCTTGGCGGCAAGGACAACATCGAGGAGCTCGAGAACTGCTTTACGCGTCTTCGCGTGAACGTTAAGAACCCGGATCTCATCGATGAGAACCTCATTAACCACGTGCCCAATAGCGGCATCAACCGCAACGGCAACAATATCCAGATCATCTTTGGCATGAAGGTCGCCGAGATGCGCGACAAGGTCGAAAACGCAATTGAGAAGGAGCAGTAAACAATGATCATTACTCTGTGTGGTGGCGGATCCACCTTTACCCCCGGCATCGTCAAGTCCATCGCCCTGCGCAAGGACGAGCTCGACGTTGACGAGATTCGTCTGTACGACATCAACGAGGAGCGCCAGCGCAAGATCGGCGTGCTCGTGGACTGGATTCTGCACGAGGACCTTGGCCTGGACATCAAGCTCACGGTGACCACCGACAAAAAGACGGCTTTTACCGACGCGAGCTTCGTGTTTGCCCAGATGCGCGTGGGCGGCTATGCCATGCGCGAGCAGGACGAGAAGATTCCGCTGCGTCACGGCTGCGTGGGCCAGGAGACTTGCGGTTGCGGCGGCCTTGCCTACGGCATGCGCACCATCTTCCCCATGGTCGAGCTGATCGATGACGTTGAGAAGTACGCCAAGAAGGACTACTGGATTCTCAACTACTCCAACCCTGCCGCCATCGTCTCCGAGGGCTGCCGTGTGCTGCGTCCCAACGCTCGCATCATCAACATCTGCGACATGCCGATCGCGATTATCGACGTGGTTTGCGCCGCGCTCGATATCGACAAGAAGGATGTCGAGTACGATTACTTTGGCCTCAACCACTTTGGTTGGTTCACCTCGATCCGCCACAAGGGCGAGGAGGTGCTCCCGCAGCTGCGCGAGTACATCAAGGAGCACCAGATCCTGCTGCCCGACTCCTACCTCAAGGGCATGGGCTCGCTCATGGCAAAGAAGCCCGAGGAGGCCACTGACGAGCACCCCGAGCAGAATCGCCACACCAAGGGCAGCTGGTACTACGTCTGGAAGGGCGAGTACGAGATCATGGAGTGCTTCCCGGAGTACCTGCCCAACACGTATCTGAACTACTACCTGCAGCAGAAGGAGTTCGTCGAGCACTCCACCCCCGAGCGCACCCGTGCGAATGAGGTTGAGGAGACGCGCGAGAAGAACCTCTTCGACGGCATCGACCACTACGAGAAGACCGGCGAGATCGACGAGAGCACGTTCTACGCGGGCAGCCACGGCGACTGGATTGCCGACCTGGCCATCGCTCTGAAGAACGACACCAAGCAGCGCTTCCTGGTCATTTGCGAGAACAAGGGCGCTATCCCCAACATGCCCTACGACGCTATGGTCGAGCTGCCTGCCTACATTGGCAAGAACGGCCCCGAGGTCATCAGCCGCGACAACATTCCTCTGTTCCAGCAGGGCCTCATGATGCAGCAGCTGAACTCCGAAAAGCTCGTGGTCGAGGCTACGATCGAGGGTTCGTACGAGAAGGCACTCAAGGCCTTTACGCTGAACAAGACCGTGCCGTCGATGAAGGTCGCCAAGGAGGTTCTCGACGACATGATCGAGGCCAACAAGGGTTACTGGCCTGAGCTTAGCTAAAGACAGAAGGTCGCTGGCACAAAAGAGCCGCTGACCGTAAAACTTGACCAATGCCCCGTTCGCGTGCTTGCGCGGACGGGGCATTGTCATTTGATAACGCGTTTTATCAAATATGGCATTTATCTGCGGTAATGTCCTTTTTCACCGCTGAGGACGACGTTTCATACCGCCTGCCGAACCGTGTTGCTGCCAAATAACTATTTAGGTCAGTGTGTTGCGTGTAGCAATTTCGCCCGGCCTCGCCTCCGGGCTGCCATGTGAGAGGGGATCTTATGGCTCGACTGCATGTAATGGAACGCAGCCACGCTCAGGCCGTCATGGACGACCTGCACGATGCGCTCGGACGTCGTCTGGCGGTGAGCTCGCTCGCCCCGTGTCCCGTGGAGTTTACGGCAGCGCTCGTCAACCTGTGCTCCACCCAGAGCTGCGGCAAGTGCACGCCCTGTCGCGTGGGCCTGAGCGCGCTGAGCGACCTGCTCGCTGATGTGCTCGAAGGGCGCGCCGACGAGTCCACGCTCAACTTGATTGAGCGCACGGCCCGCACCATCTATCTTTCGAGCGACTGCGCCATCGGCTACGAAGCTGGCGCCATGGCGCTCACGGCCATTCGCGGCTTCCGCGACGATTTTGAGCATCACATTCGCGAGCACTCCTGCGGCTTTGATCGTGAGGCCCGCGTCCCGTGCGTCTCGGGCTGTCCGGCGCACGTCGACATTCCCGGTTACATTTCGCTCGTCGAGGCCGGCCGCTATGCCGATGCCGTCAAGGTCATCCGCAAGAATAACCCGCTGCCGCTCGTCTGCGGCCTGGTGTGCGAGCATCCCTGCGAGATGCACTGTCGCCGTGGCATGGTCGATGACCCCATGAACATTCTCGCCCTCAAGCGTTTTGCCGTTGAGCACAGCGACCTCAACGACCACAAACCGCATGTAGTGGACGACACCGGTAGGCGCGTCGCCGTGATCGGCGGCGGCCCGGCCGGTCTTTCCTGCGCCTACTACCTGGCCGTGATGGGCCACAAGGTGACCATCTTTGAGCAGCGCCACCACCTGGGCGGCATGCTGCGCTATGGCATTCCCAGCTACCGCCTGCCGCGCGAGCGTCTTCAGGCCGAGACCGACTGGATCTTGAGCGCCGGTATCGACATTGAGCTCGACCACTCCGTCAACGGCGAGGAGCTCGCTCGCCTGCGCGACGAGTTCGATGCCGTCTACCTGGCCATCGGTGCCCATAACGACAAGAAGCTCGGCCTTCCGGGCGAAGAGGCGCCCGGCGTGGAGTCGGCCGTCAAGATGCTGCGCGCCATCGGTGACGACGAGCTGCCCGACCTGAGCGGCCAGCGCGTGTGCGTCATCGGCGGCGGCAACGTGGCCATGGACGTGGCTCGCTCTGCCGTGCGCTGCGGTGCCGAAAAGGTGAGCATTGTCTACCGCCGCCGCATCTGCGATATGACGGCCCAGGACGCCGAGATTGCCGGTGCCCAGGCCGAGGGTTGCGAGGTTCTGGAGCTCACAGCCCCGCTCGGTATTGAGACGGGCGAGGACGGACGCGTGAACGGCCTGCGCGTACAGCCGCAGATTATCGGCGAGCCCCGCCGCGGGCGCCCGGCCCCGCGTGCCGCCGCCACGCCCGAGCAGGTCATTCCCTGCGAGCGCGTGTTCGTCGCCATTGGCCAGGACATCGACTCCAAGCCATTTGAGGACATGGGCATCGCCTGCAAGTGGGGTTGCGTCGTCACCGATTCGGACGGCGCCGTGCCCAGTTTCGATGGCCTCTTTAGCGGCGGCGACTGCCAGACCGGCCCCGCCACCGTCATCCGTGCCATCAACGCCGGCCGCGTGGCTTCGGCAAATATCGACCGCTACCTGGGCTTCGACCACAAGATTAAGCTCGACGTGGAGCTGCCGACCGTTCAGTTTAAGGGCAAGCACGAGTGCGGTCGCTGCGAGCTGGGCGAGCGCGAGGCCGGCGAACGCATTCACGATTGGAATCTGGTCGAACAGGGCCTTACCGAGGAGGAAGCACGCCAAGAGGCGAGTCGCTGCCTGCGTTGCGACCACTTTGGCTTTGGTGCGTTCCGCGGAGGGAGGAACCTGGAATGGTAGAGCCCAACAAAACCACCGTCGGTGACAACAACGAAAACGGAGCGCACAACATGGTCAGGCTCATTATCGATAACTGCGAAGTCGTGGTGCCCGAGCACACCACGATCCTGGACGCGGCCAAGTCCGTCGGTATCCAGATTCCCACCCTGTGCTACCTGCGCGATCTGAACGAGATCGGCGGCTGCCGCGTGTGCGTGGTCGAGGTTGAGGGCTGCGACCAGCTGGTTGCCGCCTGCAACAACTACGTGCTCGACGGCATGGTGGTCCACACCAACAGCCCCAAGGCCCGCGAGGCCCGTCGCACCAACGTGCAGCTGCTGCTGTCCCAGCACGATTCGCAGTGCACGAGCTGCGTGCGCAGCGGCAACTGTAACCTGCAGACCATCGCCAACGACCTGGGTATCTTCTATCTGCCGTATCAAAGGCATTTGACGGGCGAGGGCTGGGATTTCGATTTTTCCATCATCCGCGAAAACGACAAGTGCATTAAATGCATGCGCTGCATCAAGGTGTGCGAGAGCGTGCAGGGCCTAGGGATTTGGGATCTGACCAACCGCGCCACGCATACCGCCGTGGGTACCCGCGGGCGCGCGCCGATTGGCAAGACCGATTGCGTCGCGTGCGGCCAGTGCATCACGCATTGCCCGACGGGCGCGCTGCGCGAGCGCGACGACACCGAGACCGTGTTTGACGCGCTCGCTAATCCCGACAAGATCGTGCTGGTGCAGATCGCACCTTCCGTGCGCAGCGCCTGGGGCGAGGAACTCGGCATTCCGCGCGAGGAGGCTACCGTCGAGCGCCTGGCTTGCGCGCTGCGCCGCGTTGGCTTTGAGTACGTGTTCGACACCGATTTCTCGGCCGACCTCACCATTATGGAGGAGGGCTCCGAACTGCTCGAGCGCCTAGGGAAGGCCGTCAAGGGCGAGGGCGACAGCCACGGCTGGCCCATGTTCACGAGCTGCTGCCCGGGCTGGGTGCGCTTTGTGAAGGCACGTTACCCCGAGTTTGTCGACAGCCTGTCCACGTCAAAGTCGCCGCAGCAGATGTTCGGCGCCATCGCCAAGACCTACTACGCCAAGGTGCTGGGCGTGGAGCCCGAGCGCCTGTTCGTGGTGTCCGTGATGCCGTGCACGGCCAAGAAGGCCGAGTGTGCGCTGCCGAGCATGGTGGGCGAGGGCGGCACACCCGACGTAGATGTTGCGCTGACGGTGCGCGAGATGGTGCGCATGATCCGCGCGAGCCACGTGAGCGTCGACACGCTTACCGAGGAGCCGCTCGATACGCCGCTGGGCTTTGGCACGGGCGCGGGTGTGATCTTTGGTGTCACGGGCGGCGTGATGGAGGCCGCCGTGCGCTCGGCATATTACCTGGTGACGGGCAAGAACCCGGATGCCGATTTCTTTACCGACGTGCGCGGACTCGATGGCTGGAAGGAGGCCGTGGCCGATATCGATGGCACCA
Source organism: Collinsella sp. (assembly GCA_048323995.1). Classification (GTDB taxonomy): domain Bacteria; phylum Actinomycetota; class Coriobacteriia; order Coriobacteriales; family Coriobacteriaceae; genus Collinsella. The sequence goes on from DBFELT010000008.1 coordinate 60,060, forward strand.
AGGTGCGCGTCGCCGTGGCACACGGGCTGGGCAATGCCGCCCGCCTGCTCGACGCAATTCGCGACGGCCGTGTGAGCTATGACTTTGTCGAGGTCATGGCGTGCCCCGGCGGCTGCGTCGGTGGTGGCGGTCAGCCCATCCACGACGGTTGCGAGCTGGCTGCCGAGCGTGGCCAGGTGCTCTGGGGCCTCGATGCGAACGCCGAGATTCGCTTCTCGCACGAGAATCCCGATGTTCAGGCGTGCTATAGCGAGTTCTTGGGTGCGCCGCTCTCGCCGCTGGCCGAGGAATTGCTGCATACCGACCATCACGCATGGACGATGCCTAACGAGGGGACGTGCTAGCGATGCGCGCGTTTGATTTTGAAATGTCGCGCCGGGGGTTTGCCTCGGCGCTCGCCGCGGGCGCCCTGTCACTTGCGCTCGTGGGCTGTGGCGGCGGGGCTGCCGGTGCCGGGTCCGCCGCGGGCTCGGCTGCCACGGACGGCGCCGGTGCTGCCGCAGAGCCGGTCGAGGTGCACGTCGCCTCGCTCAAGGGGCCGACCTCGATTGGCCTGGTGCAGTTTATGGACCAGGCTGCCGACGGTGCCACGGACAACGATTTCGACTTTGCGATCAGCGCCGCGGCCGACGAGGTCGTGCCCAAGGTCATTCAGGGCGATATCGACATTGCCCTGGTACCCGCCAACGTGGCGAGCGTGCTCTACAACAAGACCGAGGGCGCGGTGCAGGTCATCGACATCAACACGCTGGGTGTGCTGAACGTTGTGACGGGCGACGCGGGCGTGACCTCGTTTGGCGACCTGGCAGGTCGCACCGTCTACATGACGGGCAAGGGCACCACACCGGAGTACGTCATGAACTACCTGCTGGAGCGCGCGGGTCTGACAGGCCAGGTGGCGCTTGAGTTTAAGAGCGAGCCCACCGAGGTGCTGTCGGCCCTGCTTGCCGATCCGTCCGCCGTGGGCGTGCTGCCCGAGCCGTTCAAGACGGCGGCCATCGCCAAGAGCGAAGGCAAGCTGTCGGCACCGGTGAGCCTGACCGATGTGTGGGACGAGCTGGCAGGAGACACGGGCTCGCGCTTGCTGACGGGTGTGACCGTGGTGCGCCGTGCCTTTGCCGAGGAGCATCCCGAGGCCGTGGCGGAATTCCTGAGCTGCCATGCTGCGAGCGTTGAGGCCGTGAACGCGGCGCCGGCGGACTGGGCGCAGGCCGTGGTCGATGCGGGCATCGTGGATAACGCCAAGATCGCCGAGAAGGCGATTCCCGGGTGCATGCTTGTCTGCCAGACAGGGAAGGATATGAAGGCCGCGCTCGGTGGGTACCTGAAGGTGCTGGCCGATGCGGACGCGAGCGCCGTGGGCGGCAAGCTCCCGGCTGATGATTTCTACTACATGGAGTAACCCGTGCGTGCGTTTGCTCGACAAATGATAGAGCGTATGAAGGCGGTGGCGGCAGCGGGTGCCGTTGCCGCCTTTTGGCTTGCCGTGTGGGTCTTCGTGGCGGCGCTGGTGGCACAGCCGCTGATTTTGCCGGGTCCGGGTGCTGTTGTGGTGGCGTTGCTGCGGCTGGTATGCGATGCCGGCACGTGGGCGATTCTGGCGGGCTCGGGTGTGCGGATTCTAGGCGGTTTGGCGCTTGCCGCGGTGTGCGGTGGTTTGCTGGCCGGAATTTCGTCGCGCTCGCGGGCGTTTGCCCGCTTGGTGGCTCCGGCGCTTTCGTTTGTTAAGGCGACGCCGGTTGCCTGCGTGGTGGTCCTGCTGCTCATTTGGCTGGGGTCGGCGCGCGTAAGCATTGCGGCGGTCTTTTTGATGGCGCTGCCGGGAGTGTATTTTTCGCTGGTCGAGGGCTTGACGCAAGCGGATAAACCGCTGGAGCAGATGTTTCGTCTGCATGGCGTGCGGGGTTGGCGACTGTTTTGTGCCCACACCTGGCGCGAAGTCCTGCCGTTTGTGCTTTCGTGCGCCCGCGCCGTGATTGGCATGAGCTGGAAGGCCGGCGTGGCGGCGGAGCTGATCGGCATGGCGGTGGGCACCGTGGGTGAGCGCATCTATCAGGCAAAGCTTTTGATTGAGACGGCTGATCTGCTGGCGTGGACCGTGCTGGTCGTTGCCGCCTCGTGGGCGTGTGAGCGCGTGCTGGTGTGGCTGCTGCGGGCTTCGGGGCCCGTGGCGTGGGGCGCGGCCGTGCGGGCACATGGACATGGACTGCACGGACGTGCGGGGGCCGTGAGCGATGGCGTTTCGGCGGAGCTTGCGTTTGCCGTGGGCGATCGCGCGCCCTGGGCGCCGGCGCTGGATGGTCTGGTGCTCAACGTGCCTGCGGGTGGGCGTATCTGTGTGATGGGCACCTCGGGCGTGGGCAAGTCGACGCTGCTTGCGCTGGCGGCGGGGGAGTGCGCGCCGTGCTCCATGGTGTTTCAGGATGTGCGCCTGGTAGAGGGCGGCTCGGCTTTGGATAACGTGCTGGTGTGCGCCGACGCGCGCGCGGACGCCTCGAGTGCCGCGGCCCTGTTGCGCCTGCTGGTGCCGGGGGTCGATGTGCATGCTCGTGTGGCCGAGCTCTCGGGCGGGCAGCGCCGTCGCGTCGAGATTGCCCGAGCCCTGCTGTGTCCGGGCGGCGCAGTGATTCTGGATGAGCCCTTTACCGGCCTGGATGCCGCCGCGCGCGATGCGACGGCCGAGGTCGTGCTCGACTTGCTCGACGGTCGTATGCTGTTGCTTGCCACGCACGATGTCGCCGACGCTCAGGCCCTCAATATCTCGGACATCATCACGCTCTAAATACTTACTCAGCAACAAAATGATCCGTTTTTTCTCCGTCCCCATGGGGCGGGTGTGGTATTCTATCTGTGGGGTAATACTTAAGAATACTAAGTAATACCAACGCCGTAGAAACAAACTCCAGATGCGGGCCAATCGGGTTGCCTTCACAGCCCGTCGCCCAGCCGCGTGGCCCGCATCTATCCGCACCACCGTCGTTTCAAAAAGGAAGCGCCATGGCAGAACACATGACCCCGGTTGTCGCGAAGGTCTTGCCCGAGGAAAAGGCGGCCTTCGCGGCGGCAACCCAACTCGTAGGCACCACGCCGTCCAACGCCATCCGCATGTTCATCGCCGCCTTCAATCGCTGCGGCACCTTTCCGTTCGACATTTCGCCCAGCGGGGCCTTTGGTAAAGAGTGTCCCCAACAGCTAGTCGTTGAAGAACGTCCCCAATGACTAGTCGTCGGGAGGAGGCCGGCATGCTCAATGCGCTGGTTTGGGCACTTGCCTGTTTTGGCGTTGTCGCTGCCGATATAGCCCTGAGCGTGGTTCTGTTTTCAGTCCTCGATGCCGTGTCGGTGCTGACGGGCTACCCGATCGACAATCTCGATATTCAATGGTTTCAAGCCGTCGCGCAGACGGCATCGTTTTTGATGGCGCTGCTGTGGTGGCGTTATTTGTGGCCGCGGTCGTTTATCGCGCGCTGGCAAGGTGGGCGTCCGCTTGGCGGGGGATTGCGTAGCGCGTGGAAGCGCATTGCCTGCGTTATCGTGATCGGCTTGGCCCTGCAGGTGGTCGTTGGCTACGTGACCGACGCCGTACTGTCATTGTTGCCCGAGGTCGCGGCTGATTACAGCGAACTTGTCGAGGAAACAGGCATGGGCGACACCGGCTATCTCGCCGTCCTGACTACGGTGCTCGGCGCCCCATTTTGTGAAGAGCTGCTGGTGCGCGGCATCATCTTTGAGTTTTCGCTGCGTGCGTTTAATCCACAGTGCCGTCCGCTCTGGAAGCGCCGGCGTCGTGTGAGCGCGCAGGAAGGCGCCATGGTGTCCTGGGCGGCCCCGAGTGCCTGGGGTGTCGCCGTGGCAATCGTGCTGCAGGCGGCAATCTTCGGTTTTATGCACATGAATTGGGTGCAGGGTTGCTACGCGGGTGCCGCCGGCCTTATCTTTGGTTGGGTGCTCGTGACGACCGGAAAGCTCCGCTACACGATCCTGCTGCACTTTGCCTTTAATGCTGGGTCGTATCTCATGACGTTGCTCTGGTTTGTGAACACGCCGTTCGACGTGGTGGTCACGGTTGCTATCGCCGGCGTCATTCTCATTGAAGCAATGCACTCGCTGCGCCACGCGTGTGGGATGGACGCAGCGAGTGCACCACTTCGCTAGTTGCGACGCCCGCCGCCGTTGGCGCCCTGTCGTCCCTGCGCCGCGCGGTTGCGGCCCGCGGTGTTCTGCGCACGCGACATGCCGCCGTGGCCCTTGCTGCCCTTGGGCCCCTTGCCGGCGGCGCCACCGTGCGGCTTGCCGCCCTTCTTGCCGGTGCCATGCCCACCGCCGGCAGACGTCTCGCCCGGGCGCGGCGGCACGGGGCGGATCAGGCAATGCTTGGTGTAGCCGATCAGATCGCGGCGGCCGGCCTTCTCCAGCGCCTCACGTACCAGCTTGTAGTTTTCGGGCTTGCGATACTGGATGAGCGCGCGTTGCATGGCCTTCTCGTGCGGGTCGCGCGCCACGTAGATCGGCTCCATGGTGCGCGGGTCCACGCCGGTGTAGTACATGCAGGTCGACATGGTGGACGGCGTAGGGTAGAAGTCCTGCACCTGCTCGGGCATGTAGCCCATGTCGCGCACGGCCTCGGCAAGGTCCACGGCTTCCTTCATCGTCGAGCCGGGGTGGCTCGAGATCAGATACGGCACCACGTACTGCTTGAGTCCGTACTCGCGGTTCAAACGTTCAAATTTACGGCAGAACGCGTCGTAGACGGAGCGGCTCGGCTTGCCCATCACGGACAGCACCGCGTCACTCACGTGCTCGGGCGCTACACGCAGCTGGCCCGAGACGTGATGCTCCAGCAGCTCGCGCAAAAACTCGTCCGAGGTATCGGCCATGGTGTAGTCAAAACGGATGCCGCTGCGGACGAAGACCTTCTTGACGCCCGGCAGCTGGCGCAGGTCGCGCAGCAGCTGCGTGTAGCCGCTCTCGTCGACCACCATGTTCTTGCACACGCTCGGCCATAGGCAGCGCTTGTTCTTGCACACGCCGTGTTTGAGCTGCTTATCGCAGGCCGGGCGGCTAAAGTTGGCCGTCGGTCCGCCCACGTCGTTGATGTAGCCCTTGAACTCGGGGTCGTGTGTGAGCAGCTCGGCCTCGCGCATGATCGAGTCGTGGCTGCGCATCTGCAACACGCGGCCCTGGTGGAAGGTGAGCGCGCAAAACGAGCACTCGCCAAAACAGCCGCGGTTGGAGCTAATGGAAAACTTGATCTCGGCAAAGGCCGGCACGCCGCCTGCCGCGTCGTAGTCGGGATGCCAATCGCGTGCGTAGGGGAGTTCGGCCACCTCGTCCATCTCGTCGGTGGTGAGTGTTGCCGACGGCGGGTTCTGCACCACATAGACGCTGTTGGGGTAGGGCTCTACCAGACGATGTCCGGTGATGGGGTCCATATTCTGCTGCTGCACGTTAAAGCTGCGCGCGTAGTTGAGCTTGTCGGCGGCAAGGTCGTCCCAGCTGGGAAGCAGGTCGTAGTCATAGACCTCGTCGAGCGAGCTGGTGCGGTAGACGGTGCCGTTGATATAGGTGATCTGATCGACGGGCAGCCCCGCGTCGAGCGCGTCGGCGATCTCGACAATCGCGTGCTCGCCCATGCCGTAGATGAGGATGTCGGCGCCCGAGTCGAGCAGCACCGAGCGCTTGAGCTTATCCTGCCAGTAGTCGTAGTGGGCCAGGCGGCGCAGGCTCGCCTCGATGCCGCCGATGATGATGGGGGCGTCCTTGAACGTCTGACGGATGAGATTGCCGTAGACCGTGACGGCACGGTTGGGGCGGTGACCTTCCTCGCCGCCGGGGGTATAGGCGTCGGTGTGGCGGCGGTGCTTGGTCACCGAATAGTGGTTGACCATGGAGTCCATGTTGCCGGCACTGACCAAAAAGCCCAGGCGCGGCTCACCGAGCACGCTGATGCTGGCGGGATCGGTCCAGTCGGGTTGGCAGATGATGCCCACTTTGTAGCCGTGCGCGTCGAGTACGCGGCTGATGATGGCCATACCAAAGCTGGGGTGGTCCACGTAGGCGTCGCCGCAGATGTAGACGAAGTCACACTGGTCCCAACCGCGCGCGTCCATATCGGCGCGGCTGACGGGGAGGAACTTATCGCGGCCCGGGCGCCAGGGACGGGCGGGCGTCGCTTGGGAATGCTTGGTGCGGGCGACCGTGGCCTGCGCCTTGCCGCCACGCTTTTGCTGCTGGCCGCGCTGGGCATGCTTGCCGTGCTGGTTGTGCTGAGCGTCCTGGGGCTTTTTTGCCACGATTCCTCCCGGTGTTTGTATGCTGCACGTAATTGTAACCAGTCTTTTTGGGACGGCGCTAAAAAGACTGGTGGAGTACACGAGGCGTCGGGTGTCGGCGCCGCGCCCGCTGTTTGTTTCCAGACTGTGTATCTGCGCGTTGGAGAACCCGTCTCGCGCGCACGCCATGTTGTCAATGGGTTACAGTATGAACGGCGGCTATGTTTCCGCCAACGCACGAGAGAGTCGTCAACAAGGAGGATGCACGACGATGCAGCGTGCCAAACAGATATCGGAGTCCATCGAGCTGGGCATTATCTTGGCGCTCGCCGGTGGCTTTATGGACGTCTATTCGTACATTGGGCGCGATCATGTTTTCGCCAACGCGCAGACAGGCAACATCCTGCTCGTGGGCGTGAGCATCTCGGAGGGCAACTGGGCACTTGCGGGACGCTATTTCTTCCCCGTGGTGTCGTTTGCCGTGGGCATTATGCTTGCCGATCTGGTACACGAGCGGTTTGGCAGCGTGATTCACTGGCGCCAAGTGACGGTGTTCTTTGAAGCCGTTATCTTGCTGGGCGTGAGCTTTATCCCCGGCGGCAATTTCAACCTGCTCGCCAACTGCCTCACCTCGTTTGCCTGCGGTATGCAAGTTGAGAGCTTCCGCAAGATCCACGGTCACGGCATCGCTACGACCATGTGCATCGGCAACTTGCGCAACGCGCTGCAAAACGTGGACGATTACATCATCACCCACAGGCGCGGCTTTTTGGAAAACGGCCTGCTGTACTTTGGCGTGATCTTTACCTTTGTGTTTGGCGCCGTGTTGGGCAACTGGTGTATTGAGCGCATGGGCCTGCACGCCATCGTCGTGGCGAGCTTGCTGCTGTTTGTCGCGTTTGCCATCATGTTCATCGACCGCGAGCGCGATTTGCGCTTACGCTGGAAGGTTGCGGCCGAGGCTTGGAAAGAGGGCTGCCGAAAGTAACCGAATGCGGCAAAGGGGCTGTCCCTTTGCCGCAATATTTTTCATCATCTGTTGAAACGCTTTAACACTTTTGATGTTCTCACGCGTTTTTTGTTTCAAAAGCGTTAGGATGGGACTCATAGCGTGGGGCGTAATGGATGCCCCGCACACGATGGGAGGCTATCAATGGCTAATCGTTTCGTTCTCAATACCATCTCTTATCATGGTTCCGGCGCCATCAAGGAGATCCCCGGCGAGCTCCAGCGTCGCGGCTACAAGAAGATCTTCGTCTGCTCCGACCCCGATTTGGTTAAGTTTGGCGTTACCGCTAAGGTGACCGACGAGCTCGACGCCGCCGGCATCGCTTGGAGCCTCTACTCCGAGATTAAGCCCAACCCCACTATCCAGAACGTCAAGGACGGCGTCGAGGCCTTCAAGGCCGCCGAGGCTGACGCTATCGTGACCATCGGTGGTGGCTCCTCCATGGACACCGCCAAGGCCATCGGCATCATCATCAACAACCCCGAGTTCGCCGATGTCCGCAGCCTCGAGGGCGTTGCTCCCACCAAGAACCATGCCGTGTTCACCATCGCCGTGCCGACGACCGCCGGTACCGCTGCCGAGGTGACCATCAACTACGTCATCACAGACCCCGAGAAGGTCCGCAAGTTCGTGTGCGTCGACACCAACGACGCCCCCGAGGTCGCCGTCGTCGACCCCGATATGATGGCTTCCATGCCCGCCGGCCTGACCGCTTCCACCGGCATGGACGCTCTGACCCACGCCATCGAGGGCTATACCACCAAGGGCGCTTGGGAGCTCTCCGACATGTTCCACTTTGAGGCTATTAAGCTGATCAGCGAGAACCTGCGCGACTCCGTCGCCGAGGCCAAGTCCGGTCAGCCCGGCTCCGGCCGCGAGGGCATGGCCCTTGGCCAGTATGTCGCCGGCATGGGCTTCTCCAACGTTGGCCTGGGCATCGACCACGCCATGGCTCACACCCTGTCCGCTCACTACGACACCCCGCACGGCGTCGCTTGCGCCATGCTGCTGCCGATCGCCATGGAGTTCAACAAGCCGGTTTGCGCTGAGCGCCTGGCCAAGGTTGCCGTCGCCATGGGCGTTGACACCACGGGCATGAGCACCGCCGAGGCCGCCGATGCCGCCATCGCCGCCGTCAAGCAGCTTTCCGCCGACGTGAACATCCCGCACGTCTGTGAGGCCATGAAGGCTGACGAGATCGAGGTCCTGGCCAAGGACGCCATGGCCGACGCCTGCTTCCCGGGTAACCCGCGCGAGGCAACGCTCGACGACGTCATCGAGCTCTTCAAGAAGATTTGCCCGGCTGCCTAACTTGGTTCGGCGGGCCCCTGCCCGTTAGCCCCGCAATCGTCCTCGGATATGTCGGAAGCCCCCGCTGCGCACTTCGTGCGGCGGGGGCTTTCTCCGTCCTGCGGAAAGATTGCGGGGCTAACGGGCAGGGGGCCCGCCGGCTCGTTGTCGTGGCGGGCGCAGTTCTGGGGAGTTCAATGGGTCATCTCGCTAGGTAAAAAGATGGTTCGCGGTGGTATTGTTGCTGTGGGTTTAATTCGATATGAAAGGGTGACTTTGGTGTCCAAGATGGATTCTACGCTCTCCTATATTACTGACCAGTTGAAGGCGCTTACCTCGATTGCTTCGCCTACGGGGTTTACTCGTGCGGCGACTGATTATCTGATGGAAACGTTGCGCGATATGGGCTTTGGCCCTGAGCGTTCTAATAAGGGTAACGTGCTCGTTGAGCTTGGCGGCGAGGGCGAGCCGCTCGTACTGGCGAGCCATGTCGATACCCTAGGCGCCATGGTGCGTTCCATTAAGGACAATGGCCGCCTGCGCCCCACGACGCTCGGTGGGCATCAGTGGTCTACGGCCGATGGCGAGAACTGCACCGTCTACACGCGCGACGGCAATGTCTACACGGGCGTGGTTCTTAACACCGAGCCTTCGGCGCACGTGGCCGACGAGCCGGTCAAGACCATCGAGAAGAACATGGAGATCTTGCTCGACGAGAACGTCGACAGCAAGGACGATGTGCTCGAGCTGGGTATTCAGACCGGCGACATCATCGCTATGGATCCTCGCACGACGGTGACGGAGAGCGGCTACATTAAGAGCCGCTTCCTGGATGACAAGCTATCGGCCGCCATTTTGTTGGGCTTGGCGCGTGCCGTCGCCGCTGGCGAGGTGACGCTTTCGCGTAAGGTTTCGCTGCTCTTTACCGTGTACGAGGAGGTGGGCCACGGCGGCGCCTTCGTGCCGGCCGACACGCGCGAGATGATCAGTGTTGACATGGGCTGCGTGGGCGACGACCTAGGCTGCACCGAGCACATGGTGTCGATCTGCGCCAAGGATTTGGGCGGTCCGTACAACTACGACCTGGTGACGGCGCTGTCCAATATCGCGCGCGAGCTTGAGCTCGATTACGCTATCGACGTGTATCCGCATTACGGTTCGGACGTCGAAGCCACGCTCTCTGCCGGCTACGACATTCGCCATGGTCTGATCGGCCCCGGCGTGTATGCGAGCCACAACTACGAGCGTAGCCACATGGACGGCGTGCGCAACACCTTCGAGCTCGTCCGCGCCTACGTACAGCGCTAGCGATGCAGCGGCCTCGGCTGATACGGCAGTACCGACCGAGGCCGTCCTCTCTAAGTTGCGGTGAAATAGGGACTGTTTGGCGGTTTTAAACGCTTAAACAGTCCCTATTTCACCGCAATTTATGAAGGGGATGGGGCGAGGTGCTGCTATTTGATGGCTGCCGTAACGGTGCCGCCGCCCAGGACGACGTCGCCGCGGTAGACGACGACTGCCTGGCCGGGGGCGATGGCTCGCTGCGGCTCGTCAAAAGTCAGCAGCATTTGCCCGTCTTCGCCGCGCGTAAGGGTCGCTGCCTGGTTTTTCTGACGGTAGCGGTACTTGGCGCCCACGCGAATGCCGCCGGACGTGAGCTCTGCCTCCATGCGGTCGGCAGGGGCGCTCCAGATCCAGTCGTTGGCCGTGAGCGCTGTGGCCGTCAGGTCCTCGGCCTCGCCCAGATGCACAGTGTTGTTGGCGGCATCGACGCCCGTTACGTACACGGGGTGCGCCATCGCGACGCCCAGGCCCTTGCGCTGGCCTATGGTATAGCGCAACGCGCCGTTGTGGCGTCCGACTACGCTGCCGTCGCGCCATACAATATCGCCCGGCTCGGCGGCATGTCCGCAGCGGCGCTCGATATAGCCCGCGTAGTCGCCGTCTGGAATAAAGCAGATATCCTCGCTCTCGGCCTTCTTGGCGTTGATGAAGCCCTGCTCGGCGGCAATGCGGCGCACGTCGCGCTCTTTGTCCAGGCCTGCCAGCGGAAAGATTGTGCGTGCCAAGCGCTCCTGCGTAAGCGAATACAAAAAGTAGCTTTGGTCCTTCTTTGGGTCCTCGCCACGGTGCAGCTGCCAGGTGCCGTCGGACGCCTGGCTTGTTTTGGCGTAGTGACCTGTGGCGATGTAGCCGCAGCCCATATCGAGCGCTGCATCGAGCAACGCGCCAAACTTAATATGGCGGTTGCAGATGATGCACGGGTTGGGCGTCAGCCCCTCCTGATAGGCAGTCACGAAGCGCTCGATAACGTTGCGGTCGAAGGTCTGCTGCAGGTCGAGCACATGGTGGGGTATCCCCAGGCGCTCGGCGACGGCCTTTGCATCGGCGATGTCGCGGTCGACCTTACTCATGCCCGTGACGGGATCGGGCGCGGGGCAGGTGAGGCGCATGGTGGCGCCGACGCATTCGTAGCCCTGGCTTTTGAGCAGGTACGCGGTCACGCTGGAATCGACGCCGCCGCTCATGGCGACGAGCACGCGCTTGTTGTGCATGGGGAGGTTCTCCTTGGTGGCATGTGGCCAAAAAAGAAAAGCGGCGCGGGAGGCTGGTTCCGCGCCGCAGACATTGTAGCAAGTTCGGACGTCTCGTGGGATACCCTAACGAGATGGGCTCAGGCAGCCAGAAGAGAGGGGAGGCCGGCGTGCCTTGGGCCTATCGACAAGCGACGGGCCCTTAGTCCTGGAACAGTGCCGTGGACAGGTAGCGCTCGCCGGTGTCGGCCAGCAGAGCCACGATGGTCTTGCCCTCGTTCTCGGGGCGCTTGGCCAGCTGCAGCGCGGCCCACACGGCGGCGCCGGACGAAATGCCCACGAGCACGCCCTCCTTGTGGCCCACGGCGCGGCCGGTCGCAAAGGCGTCGTCGTTCTCGACGGGGATGATCTCGTCATAGACCTGGGTGTCGAGGACGTCGGGCACAAAGCCGGCACCGATGCCCTGGATCTTGTGCAGACCGGCCTGGCCCTTAGAAAGCACCGGCGAGGTGGCGGGCTCGACGGCGACGATCTGAATCTCGGGGTTCTGCTCCTTAAGGAACTCACCCACGCCGGTCACGGTGCCGCCGGTGCCGACGCCGGCGACGAAGATGTCGACCTCGCCGTCGGTGTCATCCCAGATCTCGGGGCCGGTCGTGGCCTTGTGGATGGCGGGGTTGGCGGGGTTCACAAACTGGCCGGCGATAATGCTGTTGGGGGTCTCCTTCTGCAGCTCCTCGGCCTTGGCGATGGCGCCCTTCATGCCCTTGGAGCCGTCGGTGAGCACGAGCTGTGCGCCGTATGCCTGCATAAGCTTGCGGCGCTCGACGGACATAGTCTCGGGCATGGTGATGATCACCTTGTAGCCGCGAGCCGCCGCCACCGAGGCGATGCCGACGCCGGTGTTGCCACTCGTGGGCTCGATGATGGTGTAGTCGCCGCCGCGCACGAGCTTGCCGGCCTTCTCGGCCTCGTCGATCATGTTCTTGGCGACGCGGTCTTTGACGGAGCCGGCGGGGTTGAAGTATTCCAGCTTGACGAGCACGCGGGCCTTGAGGTCCTCATCGGCCTCAAAGTGAGTGAGCTCCAGAAGCGGAGTGTGGCCGATAAGCTGATCGATGGACGTGTAAACATTGCTCATGGTGAACCTCCAAAGTGTTCAAATGACTGGATACCGTGTGGTTTTACGGTGTGTGTAGCAGCGAAACCCACAAACCTTATGGGTTGTTCGTTTTGCTGTTGGCAAGCATAGTAGACAGTAAAGCCTAGTAACGCAATAGGAAATAGGAGATTATTGCAAGTTGATTAACCATCTTGACCGGAACGGGTATTTTCAAAACCAATTTTTCGGCTAGAATTTCTACGGACTAAATGACCGAAAGGCAGCACTATACATGTTGGTTTCTACTAAGGGCAGATATGCCCTGCGCGTTATGGTCGACCTGGCCGAGCACCAGGCGGCCGGTCGCATCCCGCTCAAAGAGATCGCGGCGCGACAGGGGATTTCCGAGAAATATCTCGAGAACATCTTGGCTACGCTCGTGCGCGCCAACATGCTTTCGGGCATGCGCGGCAAGGGCGGCGGCTACGTGCTCACGCGCCCGCCCGAGCAGTACACGGTGGGCGAGATCCTGCGCCTGACCGAGGGCAGTCTGGCACCGGTTGCATGCCTGGATGGCGACTGCAAGGGCTGCTCACGCTCGGATGAGTGCCCCACGCTCGACGTGTGGAAGAACCTGGACAAGCTCATCAACGACTACCTCGACGGTGTGACACTCGATCAACTTGTCGCTCCCAACCATGGCTACGACTACGTCATCTAACCCACACCTGCCATTTGGGGACGGGGTAGAAATGGTAGATTCTCTCGCCCTTTGAGACTTGACAAATAAGAAGGCCGCCCATTTTTGCGATGGGCGGCCTTCGTTTTGGGCTGTTGAGACGGGCACGGCCGGAATGGCCGTTTTAGTCCTCGGCGATGCTGTCGAGGATGCTGCGCGTGATGGATACCAGGATACTGCCCATAAAGGCCGATCCAAAGCTGGCGATGGAGATGCCCGCGCCCAGCAGATTGACCGACAGGTAGCTGGCCAGCTCGAGCATAAAGCTGTTGACTACGAGCTGAAAAACACCAAGCGTAATAATAGTGAGCGGCAGTGAGATGACGGTCAGGAACGGTTTGACGAACGAATCGACAATGTTCAGGAACAGTCCCACAAAGGCAAAGCAGACCCAGGTCTCGGCAAAGCCGAAGGGTTGGATACCGGGGACGAGGAACGTGGCGATCGCGATGGCGATCGAGGTGAAGAGCCAGTTAAGCATAAAGCGCATGGCGTGAATCCTTTCTTGCGCCGGGATTGCTGGCGTCGCGTGAAGCGGCTTACGGCGGCGACCTGGATGGTTGCGCGGGCGCGCCGCGGTGTTTGGGCGCCCATTGTCTCAAATATTCGTGGAGCTTACGTGCGCATATGGTTTCTAAACGGCGTTCGTCCTGAAAAACGCGCCGCTGGCAGAGAGTCTTGTCGCTTTAGTTTGGTGGTGTGCTACACTGCTACGGGCAAAAGCCACAGGCGTTGCCCTATTGCATAGAACGGGTGAACGATGCCCGATGTCAGTATCAACTTCGATGCCTTTTGGCGGGTTTGGCGGTGATCGATGAATATCGAGAACATGTTTGACAAGCCTGATGTCAAGCAGCTGGTCCACGCATTTAGCCTTTTGGACGACGAGAAGGATATCCAAGCGTTTTTGACCGATATCTGCACGCCGCGCGAGATTTGCGACCTTTCTCAGCGTTTGCAGGTTGCGCGCTATTTGGACGAGGGCGAGCCTTATGTTGAGGTTCAGGCCCGTACCGGCGCTTCGTCCACCACGGTGAGCCGCGTTTCAAAGGCGCTGAACGGCGAGTACGGTGGCTACCGCAAGATCCTCATTAAGTTGGAGGATGGCGAGTAGGCCAGCGACAACATTGAATTACGAAGAACCGTCCCTCCGGGGGCGGTTTTTTGATCCCTTGGGGACGGAGGAAAACGGATCACCGGGTTAGACTGACCCCTTCTGTGATCCATTTTCCTCCGTCCTCAAGGGATCAAATCTGTTGGCGTGGGGCAAATCTGTCCGCTTGGGCGGGTAGGATGGATGCATTGATTATTGCGAACAGTTTGAGCGGAGGACCATGCCTGTTCGAATCTATACCACCAATGCCGGCACGGATTTGAGCGATGCCGAGTCGGCGCTGCTTGCCGACCTTATTGCCCGTCACGGGCGTGCCGTGTTGCTGGCACCAACGTTTGCCGAGCTCGATCTGTGCCGTCATGATGCGGCGGAAGCCGGCATTTCGCTGGGTATCGACTACAAGACACCCGCATCGTGGCTTCGCTCGCTTTGGGAGCTTTTGGGCGACGGGCGCGGTTTCGTCGACAACCTGCAACGTCAGATGCTGTTTTCGGATATGATTGCCCGCCGCGACGATGCCGACCTGCAGCCGCTTTCGCGTAGCCAGGGCACGGTGCGCATGCTCGCGCGCATGGCCCGCGATGTGCTGCCGGGTGTGGCGGGGACGACGGCCGAGCGATGCGGTGGCAACAATTGCCAGCCTGAGCCAAAAAGCGATGCCGAGGCTCGTGTGTTTGAGCTTTTGCGTGCCTACGCGGGCGGTTTGGACCGTCGAGATATGGTCGAGCCCTGCGAGGCAGCCGACATTATGGCCGGTGCCCTGGCCGATAGCCTGCCGGCGTGCGCCCGCGCCGTATGCGTGCGCGGTACCACGTCGTTTACGCACGGTCTACTCGAGCTGCTGTCTGCCGTGGCGAACAATGGGGGAGAGGTCGTCGTGCTGCTTGCCCGCGAGCAGGCGGCGATGCGCGAGGAGCTTGCCACGGCATTTGATGCCCGCGGTGTGCTGTTTGAGATCGCGCCGCTGGGGGAGGACGCCGTCGCGTCTGATGTCGCTTGCGGGGCCGCCGCTCAGCCTGCCTTTATTGAGGTCGCCGGCCCCCATGCCCGTGCTCATGTCTATGCGGACGCCATCGATAAGTTGGTGAAAGCGCACAAGGAGTCCAAGGCCGATAAAGCTACTGCAACGCCCGCCGACCCCGTGCGCGTGCTCGTCGTTTCTGCCCGGGCACCCCAGCTGTTCGGCGAGCTCGCCGCCCGTTTGGCGGCGCGTCACATTGCGGCCGAGACGACTGAGTTCACGGCGTTTTCCCAGTCCATCGCGGGCAGGCAGTTTACGGCGCTCGCCAACCTGATCGAGCGTATGAAAGCCGCCGACGAGGGCACCGCTTCCAAGACTGAGTGGTGGCCCGCGCCGGAGCTTACCGACTGGATCTACAGTCCGCTTTCGGGCGCTGATGCCGTCAATGCCCGTACCTTCGATAAGAATATGCGTCTCTCGCGCAGCAAGACTACCGCGGGCGTCAAGAGCCTGCTGCAGAGCGTTCAGGGCCAGGTGAGGGGCGCGCGCAAGGCGACGAGCGACGATAACTGGTTTAAGAACGTACCGTGTGTGGTCTCGGACGTGTTCCAGGCGCTGTGGCGTGACAAGCCCGTGACGGCGCTTAAGGCCATGCTTGCCGTTGCCGAGGCGTTGCCCGATCGCGCTCTAGGCGGCCTTGACGGCCAGGCCCGTCGCCAGGCAGAGACGGCTTTGCTGCGCCATGCCATCGACATCCTTATGAACGATGCTCGCGCGCTCGACGTGTCGCAGGCCGCGACCGTGCCGGTTCTCGACGGCGTTCGAACCAAGGTGGACAAGCGCAGTACCGCCTACGATTACGAGACCTATGAGGTCGATCGCACACCACGAGCACAAGTGCGCTTCGCGTCGCTTGCCGATGCGTCGGTTCTTCGCCCTGGCAGCTACGATGCCGTGCTGTTTGCCGATGTCGACCTGGACAGCTATCCGCTTTCGCACGAAGAGGGCCCGCTTGCCACGTTGACAGCCGAGCTGCGCCGCGACGGCGTGTCTTTGGAGCCCGCTGCCCTGCTGCGCGTGCGCTTTGGCCGTGCGATGCAGGCGGCGAGCGGTCCGGTCGCGCTCGCCCGTGTGACGCACGATCGCCAGGCACGCGAGTGCTACCCGGCAGCCGTATGGACCGAGCTGTGGGCACATGCCGAGGCCGCTGGCGCTGCCAAGCCCATGCGCGTGGGCGAGGGCGATATCATCGCCGACTTTGATCCCGCGGCAGGTGAAGGCCTCAAGCGCGAGCGCGTGACCTGTGAAGCCCCTCAGCATCTGAGTGCCGAGGCCGTGCCGTATTTGGTCCTGCGCCGTCGCGATGGCGAGGGTGAGGACGCGCCGCTCGTGCCGCGTCTGACGTCCGCCTCGCAGATCGAGGCCTATTCGACCTGCCCGCTATGCTGGTTCGTCTCGTACCGCGTGAAGCCCCAGTCGATCGACGCGGGCTTTGGCAACATGGAAAAGGGCAACTTTGTCCACGACGTGCTGGAGCATCTGCATGCCCGTCTGCCCCAAGAGGGCATGGAGCGCGTGACGCCCGAGAATCTGCCGCGCGCACAGGAGCTGCTGCACGAGGTCTTTGACGAGACGTTGGCCGAGCACGCCGGCAAGCGCGGCACGGAGGGCCCGCTGGTGCCGCTCTCTGCGGTGGAGGAACGCCAGGTGGCCGAGATCTTGCCGCAGCTGGAGGGTGTGCTTGCCTACGAGTCCGAGGCACTTGCCCCCTTTGCCCCGCGCTACCTGGAGTTCGCCTTCAACGAGCTCAAGGTCGAGTATGCCGGTTGGCCGCTTGGCGGGCGCATCGACCGCGTGGACGTGGACGCCGAGAATCGTGCCGTGGTGATCGACTACAAGCATCGCACGGGCGTTGAGGAGTTTAAGCTCGCCGACCCCACGGTGCGCGACGAGGAATCGGGCACGGCGCCCATCGACGATCCGCGCTGGTTGCCACCACATACCCAAACGCTCATCTACGCCCAGGCCATGCGCCGGGCGCTGGATTTGGACACCCGCGCGGCGCTCTACTTTTCGACCAAGGGCGGCAAGCCGGCGTTGCGCGGTGCCGCGAGCGCCGAGCTGCTCGAGGAAGAGCGCGGCGACGGTCGCATCCCGGGCCTTAAGAAAGGTTTCCCCGGCGAGGGTGGCAGCATGGACTTCGACGCCCTGCTCGATCGCGTTGAGGCCGGCATCGCCGAGCGCCTGCGCGAGCTCGAGGCAGGCAACGTTGCCGCCGTCGACCCGGCGTCGGCTCAGGCCGCGCATGCGCGCTGCTCGTATAACCACGAAGGAACGTTTGTAAGGAGGGACGTGTAGACCATGGATCTTTCGACTTTGATGCCGCAACAGCTGCAGATTGTCAAAACGCTCGACCGCCCGCTGTTTGTCTCGGCGGGCGCCGGTTCGGGTAAGACCTTTACCCTCACGCGCCGCATCGTCTATGCGCTCTCGCCCGAATCCGGTCCGTTCGTTGAGCATCTGGACCAGGTGCTCGCCATTACCTTTACCAAAGATGCCGCGGCTGAGATTCGCGACCGCGTGCGCCGTGCGCTTATCGACGAGGGCATGGACGAGGAAGCACTGACCGTCGACGACGCGTGGATCTCGACCATTCACGGCATGTGCTCGCGTATCCTGCGCGCGCATGCGCTGGAGCTGGGCATCGACCCCGAGTTCACGGTGCTCACCGATACCGACGAGCTTATGGACCAGGCTGTTGAGCACGTGCTGGCCCGCGCGACGGCACCCGATGCCGCCCCCGAGCTCGCGGCATCGCTCAAGGCCCTCTATGCCTGGTATCCCATGGCGGGCGAGGGCGGTTCCTTTGGCACCGGCACGACCATCAAGGGCCTGGTGTGCGACCTGCTGGAGCTGTCGAGCCAGTTGCCGGGCGGTATGGACGACGTGCGCGTGGCGCGCGGCCAGGCCGATACCTCGGCGCTCGCCGATGCCTATCGCGCGGCGCTGGGCGCAAGCAAGTCCTCGACCGAGAAGGCGCAGGCGGCGCTCGATGCCATCGACGCGTTCGAGGCGAGCGACAAGACCATGGTCGATGCGGCGCGACTCATGATGTCGTGCACCATGCCGCGCGCGAGCAAGGCGTTCCCCAAGGAGCAGGTCGAGCTGCTCAAGGCCGAGGCCGCCGATGCGTTTATCAATATCGTGCTTGCCTGTGGTGGCCCGGCGCTCGATGCGTTGGTGGGCCTGGCCCGTTCCGTGGAGGCCGAGTATCGCGCGCTGAAGGCTGCCCAGTCCGCCCTCGATAATAACGACCTGCTGCGTATGGCTTACGAGGCCCTGCGCGATTACCCTGCCATCCGTGCTGCGTACGAGGGCCGCTTTAAGATGGTCATGATCGATGAGTTTCAGGATACCGACCAGATGCAGGTCGATCTGATCCGTTACCTGACGGGTGCGGGGGAGCGCGCGCTGTGCACCGTGGGCGATGCGCAGCAGTCCATCTATCGCTTCCGTGGCGCCGAGGTCGAGGTGTTCCGTCGTCAGGAGCGCAAGGTGGGCTCGTCTGCCGCGCCCGAGGCGACTGCCGTGGTCGACGCCCCTGCCGGCGAACTCGTCAAACTCGTGCGCAACTTCCGCAGCCACGACGAGGTACTGCGTTACGTGGCACGCGTCTTCGACGGCGATGACGGCGGCCTGATGCAGGGCTTTTTGGATCTTGAGGCGAGCGACGGCCGCAAGGACACGCTGGTGGCAGACGCCTCGCGTCGCCAGGCCCTCTTTGTTGCCGGCGGCAGTACGCAGGAACGCACACAGGCCAAGGCCCGTGAGATCGCCGAGCGATTCCGCGCGCTTGCCGATGCCGGCCAGCCCCAGGGCGGCATGGTGCTGCTGCTGGGCCGCATGACCAACGCCGACGTCTACGCCCAGGCCTTCCGCGACCAGGGGCTCGACTGCGTCATCGCGGGCGGCTCGGTCTTTGCCCAAGCAGCCGAGGTGCAGACGGTGCGCGCCCTGGTTTGTGCGCTCGCCAATCCGGCCGATACGGCGCAGGGCCTTATGCCGCTGCTCGCCTCGCCGATGTTTGCACTCGGCGCCCAGGAGTTCCTGGCGCTGGCGACCAAACTCGACGATCAGACGGGCGAGACGTCGCGCCGCAACATCGATGCGGGCATCATGAGCGATTCCGATGTGCCGGGTTTGCAAGACTTGCCGCTCGTGACGCGCGCCCGCGAGGTGCTGCGGTATGCGCTTCGTCGCGTGGGCCGCGATTCGTTCGCCGCCATCGCGCACGACGTGGTCAACGCCTCCGGCTGGTTTGTACGTCTGGCACAGCGTGGTCCCGAGGGCAAGGCCATTGCCGCCAACGTGCTCAAGGCACTCGACGCCGTGGCCGAGGAGGAGGCCGAGTTCGGCAACTCGCCGCGTTCCATCGCGCTGGCCTTCGACCGCTTCTTGGCGGGCAAGGAAGCCCCAGGTGCCCTCAACGAGGAAGGCGACGGCGCGGTGCGCATCATGACGGTGCATGCCTCCAAGGGTCTGGAATATCCGGTCGTGGCGGTCGCCGAGTGCTTTGGCGTGCGTAAGTCCTCGGGTGCGGCACAGATGGGTCGCGTCGAGGGCGGAGCGCAGGTCGTGGCACTGCCGGCACGCTTCGGCGGCGTTAAGCTCGCCGACGGTACCTTTGTGAAGGGTGACGACGTCAAAAAGCAGTTTGAGCACGCGTTTAAGGGCAAGGGCACGTCGCTGTGGCTGCCGCCGGAGCTCATGGAGGACGTCTGTGCGACGGGTTCTCCCGCCGAGGCATTTGCTCGCCTGCGCAACGACGACCTGCAGCTTTCGCTCGAGGAGCGGGCTCGTCTGCTCTATGTCGCCATGACGCGAGCGCGTGAGCTGGTCATTCTGGCGATGGATGCCGGCGTGAGCCGCGGCAAGGTGACGGCGCCGACCTTCGATGTCGAGACCGATCTGACCTACGATGTGCTGCGCCGTATTTTGCCGACCGACGCTCTGGACATGCCGCAGCTCGATGCCGACCGCCTGGTGTTCGACAACTCCCAGCCGGGCGACTACGAGCTCATTTCGCTCGCGGGCTTTACCTTTGGCGAGCAGGCGTTTGAGGCCAACGCTTCGTTGGATGCCGAGGGCAGGCTTGTTCGTGGCGATGCCGATACAGATGCTGCCGACGATTCGGCCAGTACAATCGTCCCCGGTCCTGCCGACCCCAAGCCCGATTCGTTTGAGCTTGTGTATCCCCAGGCAGTGGGCGTGCGCATGGGCATCTGTCCGTATCCGATGCGCGACTCGTATAGCTACTCGTCAATCGCCGCGGCGCTCCATGCCGAGACAGAAGACCGTGCCGCCGAGGCGCGTGTGCCCATGGACGAGGCTGGCGATGATGCGGAGTCGGATGGTTCCGAGATGACGGATGCGGACGTGGCCGCTGTCGAGCCCGCCGGCAACCCCATGGCGCTGGGCTCGGCGTTCCATGCCGCCTGCCAGTGGCTGATCGAGATGGGTTCCGATGCGCTGCCCGCTGAGCGTGCCGATGCGCTGGCGCGCCTGTGGCACCTGACGCCAGAACAGCGCGAGCGCTTCGATGTCGCTCTGGAGCGCTGGCTCAAGTCGTCGGTTCGTGCCGAGCTGTTCGCGTGGCCGTGCGTTCGCGCCGAGGTGCCGTTCTTCTCGCTGGGCTGCGAGGACGAGGACATCGCCCGCTACGGTGCATATGCCGAAGGCGCCATCGACGCTTTGGCGACCGACCCGGCCGATCCGTCACGCGCACTGGTCATCGATTACAAGACGGGTGGCACGCCGGATGAGACGCCGGACCAGCTGCTCGAGAAGCACGCCCTGCAGGCGCGCGTCTACGCCGACGTGTTGCACAAGGCGGGCTTTGAGACGGTGACGGTCAAGTTCGTTCGCGTGGAGCAGGCGAATCCAGCCATCTTCGTCGAACCCGCCGAACCTCAAGTAGTCATCTACAATCTCTAGCCCTCAGATAACTTGCGGTGGAATACGGGCTGTTTTGGCCAAAAAAGCCGCCAAACAGTCCGCATTTCACCGCAACTGCAAGAGGAGCCGTGTTGGTTTGGCTAGGTTCGGGTGCTGTCCGTGCCGTGCGGTAAAATCGTTCAGTCAGAACACGAACCCGCATCGGAGCTCATCACATGGCATTCGTCCATCTGCACAATCACACTGTTTTCTCCATGCTCGACGGCGCAACCCGTATCCAGGATATGGTCAATCGTGCCGTTGAACTTGGCATGCCCGCCGTGGCCATTACCGACCACGGCTACATGTATGGCGTGCCCGACCTAGCGCTGGCCTGCGACGCCGTCAATCACAACACGCCCGAGTACAAAACCTGGAGCCACGACAAGGCCTTCTTGGAAAAGGACCGCCGTGACGAGCTGGTGGAGCCCGACCCCGAGGCAAACCCGCGCGAGCATGCCCAGTACGTCAAAGACATGGCCATGTGGGACGAGAAGGGCAACATCGACGAGCTCAAACCGCCCCTGGTCATCAAGCCCATCTTTGGCTGCGAGGTCTACTTTACGCCGGACGAGACCCTTGCCCGCGACCACAAGCCCGAGCTCTACCACATGATCCTTCTGGCCAAGGATCAGGAGGGCTACGTCAACCTAATGCAGACGGTCTCCGAGGCCGCCGTGCAGGGCTTTTACTACAAGCCGCGCGTGACGCTCGACAACCTGCGCCGCCATGCCAAGGGCATGATCTGCACGAGCGCCTGTATCGCGGGCATCATCCCCAAATACATCGACCGCGGCGACATGGAAGGCGCCATCAAGTGGGCCGAGACCTTCCGTGATACCTTCGAGCCCGGTGACTTCTACATCGAGATCCAGGAACACGGCATCACCACCGACAACGGCCTGACCGACGAGCAGATGGACCGCACGCTCATCGACATCGCCAAGCAGGTGGGCGTCAAGGTCATCGCCACCAACGACTTCCACTACCTGCGCCGCGAGGACGCGCCCGTGCAGGACGTCATCATGTGCATTGGCATGAACGCCAAGGTCGACGACCCTAACCGCATGCGCATGACCGGCTCGGAGTTTTACATGAAGACCGAGGAGGAGATGCGGGCGATGTTCCCGTATTGCCCCGAGGCCTGCGACAACACGCTCGAGATCGCCGACAAGTGCTACGTTGAGCTGGACTGGGACTCCATCATCCTGCCGCGCTTCCCGTTGCTCGATCCCGGCGAGACGCACGAGAGCCAGTTCCGCCGCGAGTGCGAGAAGGGCCTGCGCCAGCACTACGGTGACGACTGGGCCACGCGCGAGATCGGCGGCGTCAACATCAAAGAGCGCTTTGAGTACGAATACAAGGTCATTTGCGACAAGGGCTTTGCCGCCTACTTTTTGATCGTCGCCGAGTACGTGCAATGGGCCAAGGACAACGGCATCGGCGTCGGCCCCGGCCGTGGCTCGGCCGCTGGCGCTATCGTCGCCTACGCCATGAACATCACCGCGTTCGACCCGCTCGAGAACGGCCTGATGTTCGAGAGGTTCCTGTCCCCGCAGCGTACCGAGATGCCCGATATCGATATGGACTTCGACGATGAGCGGCGCCTCGAGGTCGTGGAGCACGTTCGTCAGCTCTACGGCCCCGAGAAGGTCACCCACGTCATCACCTACTCGACCATCAAGGCCAAGCAGGCCATCAACGACGCCGCGCGCGTCCTGGACTACCCGGTCTACATGGGCCAGCGCCTGTCCAAGATGGTCTCGAGCGACCCCAAGGTCAAGCTCAAGCAGGTGCTCGACAAACAACCCGGCAAAGAGGATCTGTTTAACCCCGATTTTGCCGAGGCATATAAAAAGGACGACGACGCTCGCCGCATCATCGACACGGCGCTCTCGATCGAGGGCCTCACCCGTGGCGAGGGCGTGCACGCGTGCGCCGTTCTGATCTGCCGCGACCCCGTCAACGAGCACGTGCCCACCAAGCTTGACACCAAGGGCGGCGTCGAGATTACCCAGTACGAGGGCCATACCGTCGCCGACATGGGCCTGCTCAAGATGGACTTCTTGGGCCTGCGCACGCTGACGGTTATCTCCAAGGCCAAGGCAAACATCAAAAAGAACTTCGGCATCGACATCAAAGAGGAAGAGATTCCCTTTGACGATCCCGAGATCTTTAAGCTCATGGGCTCCGGCCACACCGCCGGCGTCTTCCAGGTCGAGTCCGCCGGCATGACGGCCACGATCAAGAACATGAAGCCCACCGAGTACAAGCACGTCGTAGCATTGATCGCCCTATACCGCCCGGGCCCGCTGGGCGCCGGCATGGTCTCGTCCTACATCAACCGTATGAACGGCAAGGAGCCGGCCGTCTCCTACGACGACCGTCTGGACGACATCCTGGGCGAAACCTACGGCACCATGGTCTACCAGGAACAGGTTATGCTCATCTCCGTCGAGATGTGCGGCTTCTCCAAGGGCGAATCGGACTCGCGTATCCGTAAGCCCGTGGCTAAGAAAAAGATTAAGCTGCTCACGTCGACGGTGCTGCACTGGGAGGATGGCTCGGACGAGACCACCTACGACCACTGGATGAACGGCGCTATCAAGAACAACTACACGCGCGAGGTCGCCCAGAAGATTTGGGACGATGTTCTCGAGTTCGCATCCTACGCCTTCAACAAGTCGCACTCCGCCGGCTACGCCATCCTGGTTATGCAGACGGCATGGCTCAAGGCGCACTATCCGCATGAGTACATGGCGGCCGTTCTGACGTCCTATACGGGTAAGACCGACAAGATCGTGCACTACGTCTCGGCGTGCCGTCACGACGGCATCCCCGTGCTGTCGCCAGATGTCAACGAGTCCGGTACCGAGTTCACGGCTACCAAGGAAGGCGTGCGCTTTGGTCTGGCCGGTATCCGCGGCGTGGGCACCGGCGTGGCACAGGCGATTATCGCCGAGCGCGAGGCGGGCGGTCCGTTTAAGACGCTGCACGACTTTGTCGAGCGCGTGGACTCGAGCCAGGCCAACCGTCGCGTGATCGAATCGCTGATCAAGGCAGGCGCCTTCGACTCCACGGGGTATCCGCGTCGCCAGATGATGCACTTTGTGGACAAGAACAACCCCGAGAACATCATCGATGCCGCGGTAAAGCACCAGAAGGACCGCGCGAGCGGCCAGACGTCGTTCTTCGATATGTTTGGCGACGTTGAGGGCTCGGGCTTTGAGGTGAGCGTGCCCGATCCGGATGGCCAGGAATGGGACCGCCACCTTAAGCTGAGCCAGGAGAAGGAGGTTCTGGGCATCTACGTCTCGGACCACCCGCTGCGTCCGTTTGAGTATGCGCTAGCCAAGGCGCGCGACTTCTCGTTCTCTCAGATCGATACCGGCTACGAGGTGCAAAACCCCACGGGCGGTACCATCAACCAGGAGATTCCCGAGGGCAAGGCGCTGTGGTGGGCCGGTATGGTCTCGAGCGTGTCCAAGCGCGTGACCAAAAACGGCGACCCCATGGGCATCGTGCAGCTCGAGGACATGGAAGGCGAGGCCACGGTCGTGGTGTTCCCCAAGACCTACAAGGAGGCCGAGGGGTACCTGTACGGCGAGGTCGATCCCGAGACCGGCGCGCAGCTGTCCGACGCGTTTGTGCGCATTAAGGGCAAACTCGAGCGCTCGGACCGCGGCGACCAGATCATCGCGCAGGAGATCGTGCCGCTGGAGCTCAACGAGGAGAACAACAAGCCCAAGGTGTTTGAGGTCATGGTGCCCAACAGCCGCTTTAGCCAGGGCAATATGGCGCGTCTTGCCACGGTGCTTACCGCCAACCCGGGCGGCGACCGCGTGGAGATCTTTATCGAGCAGGTGGACGGGCGCGTACTGCGTGCCGAGGTGCCGGCCAAGGTCAACGCACGCTCGATTCCGCTGTTGGCAGAGGCAAAGGCCATCGTGGGCAACCAAGGCAGAGTGACGGTGATCTAAAATGATTTTTTAATCCCCGTCCCAGAAAAATCATCCGGTGGGTGGATTGGAGGAAGTGATGGCGCAGGGGACGTTTGTGCAGGCGCTCCGGAAAGAGGCGGCGCTGAGCGGCACCTTTATGAAAGGGCGTTCGCTCATGCTCAACGGTGCCGTGCTGTCGATCGAGGACAACGGCTCGCGCTTCTCCAAAAACGTGACGCTTGAGGGTGCAGTGCGCGGCTCGCGTGGCGACCTGTACAAGACGCACGTGGCGCTCGACATGGACGAGCGCGAGGTGATCGACTACGACTGCGATTGCCCTGCTGCCTATCGCTACCCCGGCATGTGCAAGCACGCCATCGCCACGGCGCTGGCGTATCTGGACGCAAGCGGCACCGAGCCCGTCGAAGGTTTACGCACGCCGGTCCGCACGTTTACGGCGGCGCCCAAGCAAGCCGCGCGTCCCGCGTCCGCCGCACCGGCGGTCAACCCTAACTTTCCCTTCCCGGCGCCAGTTCCCACGAGCCCGAGCCTCATGAAGGCGCTCTCCGATCTTTCGGACGCGCGCATGGATGAGTTGGCGGGCATGCGCCGCAAGCTCGCCGGCACTGTCGACCCCGATGCCCCCAAGGCGGTGTTGGAGCCCTCGTTGGTGCCGTACTACAATCCACTGTTCGCCGACCGCTTTAGCTGGGCGCTCGAGCTTCGTATCCGCTGCGGCTCGGTGTCCTACGTGGTCAAGGACATCGACGGCATGGCCGCCGCCTATGTGCGCGGCGGCACGTTCTCGTACGGCAAGAAGCTCACGTTCCTCCATGCGCCCGAGGCCTTCGACGAGGTTTCGGTGCGTCTGCTCGACCTTGTTGTGGCAACGGTTGTGTATCTGAGCGACATCACGAGTTCGCGTTCGGCGTCGTACGATTTTGCACGCAGCGGCTTTGTCGCCGAGCGCCAGCTGCCGCTGTCCGAGCATGACGTCGTATACATGCTGGACTTGCTGCGTGGCCGGACCATTTCCTTTGAGCCCGCCTGGTCGCGGGGAACGACGACGCATCGTTCCTACGAGGTAGCGGTTGAGTTGTCGCCGGTGGGGGAGGACGAGGCCTCGGCAAAACAACCACCGCTCCTCGCCGCCAAGATCGCGCCGGCGGCCGGTGGCAGCTACGACCTGCGCCTGCCCGCCGATATGTACTGCTTTGCCTCGGGCGACGTTGCCTATCTGGTCGACACGCACCGCGCGCGCCGCGCCGATGCGGCGTTTGCCCAGCATGCCGCTCCGTTTCTGTCGCGTCTACTGCCCTGTCGCACGCCGGTCCATATCGCCGCCGAGCAGGTGGGCGAATTCTGCCGCATGGCACTGCCCGTGCTGCGCGAATACACCGACCTCACCGCTCCCGCCGTGCTCGACACCGTGGCGCCCGAGCCGAGCTTTGCCATGGCAATCGGTGTCGATGACGGGCTTGTGACCTGCAAGATTACGGTTTCCTACGGCGACTGGTCGGCAGATCTCTTTGGCCTGGGCGCTCCGGGCAGCCCCTTCGAAGAGCAGCGCCCGGGCGTGCCGCCGCGCGACGAGATAGCAGAGTTTCGTGTTATGGACACGGCGGCCCTGTATTTCGACTTTTACGAGGGCGGCCTGGCGTTTGAGGAACGCGATGACGAGAGCCTGTTCCACTTGCTGACCGAGGGCCTGTACGCCCTGTCCGAGCTGGGCGAGGTCATGCTCAGCGACCGCCTGCGCCAGGTCTCGGTTCGCCCTGCGCCCAAGCTTTCGGTGCGTGCCACCGTCAAGAGCAACCTGCTCGATGTCGAACTGGGCGCGAGCGGTCTTTCGGCGGCAGACCTTGCCATCTACCTCGACTCCTACAAGCGCCACCAGACGTTTGCGCGTCTCACGTCGGGCGACATCATTCGCCTGGACGAGGGTGCCCGCGCCGCGTTTGGTCTTGCCGAGGACCTGGGCGTCGATGCCGTCGACCTGCTCGACGGCGTGTCACTTCCCGCGTCGAGTACCTTGTTTGTCGATAGCATGCTTGCACGCACGCCCGCGCTCGAAGCTGATCGCGACGCCACGTTCCGCCGCACCGTCGAGCGCCTGGATACGCTCGGCAAGATGGACTTTACGGTGCCGGCATCTCTCAAGGCCACACTGCGCGGCTATCAGGTCGACGGCTACCAGTGGCTTGGCTCGCTCGAGCACCTGGGTCTCGGCGGCATCTTGGCCGACGATATGGGCCTGGGCAAAACGCTGCAGATGATCGCACATATCCTGGCGCGCGTGGAAGCGGGGGACGCCAAGCCCACGCTCGTGGTGTGCCCTGCGTCGCTCGTGTATAACTGGACTGCCGAGCTGGAGCGCTTTGCGCCTTCGCTCGACGTGTGCGCCATCGTGGGTGCCAAGGCGCAGCGCCGCGTGCAGATAGCCGGCGCCGACGAGCATAACGTGGTCGTGACGTCGTATGACCTCATGCGCCGCGATATCGACGAGTATGCCGAGCAGGACTTTGCTCGCGTTGTGCTCGACGAGGCCCAGTACATTAAAAACCCGCTCACGCAGGTAGCGCGTGCCGCCAAGCGCCTGCCGGCCGGTGTGCGCTTTGCCCTGACGGGCACGCCCATCGAAAACCGCCTGTCCGAGCTCTGGAGCATCTTCGACTTTCTTATGCCGGGCCTTTTGGGGACGCGCGAGTCGTTTGCTAAGCGCTTTGAGAGCCCCGTCGAGCATGCCGAGGGCGATAGCGCCGCTCGCCTGCAGGCGCTCGTGTCGCCGTTTGTGCTGCGCCGTGTCAAGGAAGACGTGGTTGCTGACCTGCCCGAGAAGATCGAGGACACCGTCATGGCGCAGCTCACCGGCGAGCAGCGCAAGCTCTACCTGGCCAACCAAGACCGCATCGCCCAGCAGGTGCAGCATCGCGAGGCATCCGAGTTTAAGAAAGACAAGCTCAAGGTGCTCGCCGAGCTCACCAAGCTGCGCCAGATCTGCTGCGACCCGCATCTACACTACGAGGACTACAAGGCGGGGAGCGCCAAGCTCGACGCTTGCATGGAGCTCGTGCACGGTGCGCTCGACGGCGGGCACCACATTCTGCTGTTCAGCCAGTTCACGGGCATGCTCGATATCATTGGCAAGCGTCTGGCCAAGGAGGACATCGGCTTTCTTAAGCTCACGGGCGCTTCGTCCAAGGAGAGCCGCGCCAAGATGGTCGCGCAGTTCCAGGCGGGCGAGGTGCCGGTGTTTCTGATCTCGCTCAAGGCGGGCGGCGTGGGCCTCAACCTGACGGCGGCCGACGTGGTCATTCACTACGACCCGTGGTGGAACGTGGCCGCGCAGGACCAGGCGACCGACCGAGCGCACCGTATTGGCCAGCAACATACCGTGACCGTGTACAAGCTCATCGCCAAGGACACGATCGAGGAGCGCATCATGCAGATGCAGGAGTCCAAGCGCGACCTGGTCAATAGCGTGCTCGGCGGCGACGGCATCTCCTCGGCGCTGTTTACCCGCGAGGATGTTCTGGCGCTGCTCGGCGGCGACGGGCGTTAGCCGCGCGCGGGGTGGGACTGCTGGAGTGGGCAGGACGGTCGACGCATTTTGGCCCGACCGCTTGCCTGATCCGTTATGTGTTCATTTGCAATGCCGTGGATGGTTTGTCTGCCTTTGGGCATAAGAACCATCAAGAACATTGGCACATCAGCAAAGGAGAACATCATGGCGAAATTCTTTAAGGACCCCGACGGTAAGCTCATCGCTGCCCTTGGCGACGGCGTTGCGACCCCTGCCGGTTGCACGGAGCTGACCGCAAACACTGAGGACGCGGCGCATGAGAAGCACGTGCCTGTTGTCGAGACCGAGCGCGACGGTCACGTGATTCGCGCCCGCGTTGGCTCGGTCGAGCACCCCAGCCTGCCCGAGCACTACATTGAGTGGATCGCCCTTGAGGCCGAGGGCCGCTTAGAGGTCCATTACCTTGAGCCCGGCATGAAACCCGCGACGTTTTTCGCGGGCGGCTCCAAGACCGGTACCGTCTATGCCTACTGCAACCTGCACGGGCTGTGGTCCGCGACATTCTAGGAGCGCGCCCCCGCTCGGGGTATCATAGCTAGCATATGCACATGCAAGCGCCGGCTGCATTATGCGGTCGGCGCTTTTACTACGATTTCGATGGTTTACGACGGAAAGGGCTGAGCCATGAAGCTCGCGCTTGCACAGATCGATATGCGCCTTGGGGATGTTGAGGGCATTTGCGGCCGCATCGAGGACCAGGCTCGTCTGGCCCACGAGCGCGGGGCGCGCGTGCTGTGCGTTCCGGCTCCGCTCTTTATGGGCGCCATGCCCGGTGGCCTGGTGGGCGCTGCCGACTTTGAGCACGACGTGCTTGCCGGTTTGACTGGTGTCGCCGAGCGTATCCAGGAGCTTGACATGATCTGCATCGTGCCCGCGGCGGTTTCGTTTGAGGGCCAACCGCTGCTCGACTACATGATGCTCAAGGACGGTCATGTGGTGCCGGCGCGTTCGAGCATTGCCCTGCAGCGTGGCGAGAACAACGACACGCGTTGGGCGCCGCCGGTGTTCGACGTGGACGGCGTGCGCATCGCCGTGATTTTTGACTTGGACCGCGAGCTCGAGATGTTGCCGACCGGCGTCGACCTCATCGCGTATTTCCAATTCAACGCGTTTGACATGACCGACCGCGAGACTGCCGCCATTGCCGCCGTTCGCAGCGGCGCCTACCGCAAGATCGCATCCAAGCGCAGCGTGTGGTTTGCCTGCATGGCGCCGGTCGGTGCCTATGACGAGTCGGTGTATACCGGCGGTTCGTTTGTGCTCGACGACTGCGGTCGCGTGGTGGCCCAGGCGCCGTGTTTTGAGGAGAGCCTGCTGGTTCAGGAGATTCAGCGCGGCGTGATGCTCGATGCCCTGGAAGATCACGAACTGCCCGAGTTCCGTTCCGAGGAGTGGTTGTGGCAGGCGCTGGTGCTCGCCGTGCGCGACAACGCTCGGGCCCACGGTGCGTCGCGTGCTGTGGTGGCACTCGAGGGTGACCTGCCGTCATCCCTGCTGGCGGCGCTGGCCGTTGACGCTCTGGGTCCGCGTAACGTAATTGGCCTGGTGCTGGGGCGCAACCGTATCTTTACGCCGGCGCAGGAGGAGGCCGAGGCTGCCCGCTGTGCCGCCGTCCGCGCCATTGCCGAGCGTCTGCACATTCGCACTGTCGAGCGCGATGCACCGGATGCGGCGCGTGTGCTCGATCGCGACGTGTCGGCGGGCGATGCCGAGCGTCTGCGCTCGCGCACGCTGGGCCTCATGCTGGAGGACACGGCGCTCGAGCTGGGTGCGATGGCGCTGAGCCCGCTGTCCAAAACCGAGTATGCGCTGGCGGCGCCGGCGCTTTGCGGCGGTTACCAGGGCGACTTTGCGCCCTTTGGCGATGTGTACCTGTCGACGCTTGAGTTTGTGGCGCGTGTGCGCAACCGCACGTCTGCCGTGGTGCCCCAAGAGCTCGTGACGCTCAACGCGGTGGAAGATTGTATGGAGCGCGTGCTGGCGCAGGCGCTCTCGACGCTCGACGGTCCGGTCGATATGCTCGACCGCGCGGCACAGCTGCTCGGCGGGCTTGAGCCGGGTGAGGTCGATGGCGCGCTCGAGGCGCACGTGGACCGCAATCGAGCTTTCGACGACATCCCGATGGCCGCCGGCAAGCCCGAGGCTTGCTCGCTGCTGCTGATGCTCGTGCGTCAGGGCGAGGCCGCCCGCCGCATGCTGCCGACGGCGCCGATCGTCTCGGCCCGTTCGTTTGTTGAGCGCGCCTGGCCGTACATGCTCGCGTGGTCCGACCTGGGGCTGAGCGGCAAGGAGCGCATGACGGTCGATTCGCTGGCTCGTGCCGAGGTGCGTCGTTTTGCCGACGAGGATACGAGCGAGCGCGTGCGAAACGAGATGATGGGCGTGCTGGGCGAGCTGCTGGGTATTTCGCCCGAGCAAATGGAGGAGCTGCGCTCTGAGGACGGTCAGCGTCGTTTGCACGAGGGAATGAAAAAGTTCGAGGGCGAAGTTCAGGACGCCATCGATAAGATGATGGGCGGTCAGGGCGGCTCGCAGGGTGGGCCCCAGGGCGGCCCGATGCCGCATCCGCCGGTTGATCCCCGACAATTCCCGTTCTTCTCTCAGAACTAGGTCGCTGCGCGCCCGCCAGAGCGGCAATCTGCCTTTCAATCGTCGGACATGACCGCCAGGTCAATGCCCTCCTCTTTCAAGGCACCTTGCTCGCTCTGGCGGGCGCTCGCTTGCGTATACTCAACCTACAATTCGATCTCGGCTGACTTATAGGGCTAGCGTTGTGTTATTCTAGAACAGACGTTCGTGAATGATGCGCGGGGCCTTGTCTTGCGCTGTGCTTGTGGCGAGGGGAGGTTGGCTTGGTTATCTTGGGCATCGACCCCGGTTTGGCCCATACGGGTTGGGGGATTATCGAGGAGCGGCGCGGCGAGGTTCGCTGCCGTGCCTACGGTTGCATCGAGACCAGCGCGGGCAGCCCGCTCGCGGTGCGCCTGTCGCATATCGCCCGTGACCTTAAGGATGTCGTCGAGCGTTATCGACCCGACACGGCTGCTGTCGAGAGTATCTACTTTGGCGCCAACGTTCGTTCGGCCATCCCCACGGCGCATGCCCGCGGTGCTGCACTCGTAGCGCTTTCGGAATGCGCGCTCGAGATTGGCGAGTACACGCCCATGCAGATCAAACAGGCTGTGGTGGGCACCGGCGCCGCGGACAAGCGGCAGGTCGCCTACATGGTACGCACTCTAACACAGCTCGACCACGACCCGCATCCCGACCATGCCGCCGATGCCCTGGCCTGCGCCATCTGCCACGTAAACCTCAGCCGCACCCGCGCCCTCACCGGTGGCGAGTTCTATCAACAGAGAGGAACCGGATACTGATGATCTCCCAGCTCCACGGAACGCTTGTCGAGGCCACGATGAGCTCGGCTGTCGTCGATGTGTCGGGCGTTGGCTTTGAGCTCGGCATCTCGGGCAGCACTGCGGTCACGTTGCCGACGCCCGGCGGCGAGGTCCGCCTCTACACGCGCATGCAGGTGCGCGAGGACGCCATGACACTTTTCGGTTTTTCCTCAAAGGATGAGCGCACGATGTTCGACCGGCTCGTGTCCGTCTCGGGCGTTGGCCCGCGCCTGGCGCTTGCCGTGCTTTCCACCTATACCGTGGGGCAGCTGTATTCGCTGGTGATGGCCGAGGACGACAAGGGCATGGCCAAGGTACCCGGTGTGGGCAAAAAGACAGCTCAGCGCCTGATCCTGGAACTCAAGAGCACCTTTGCCAAGGATAAGGGCTTTGTGCCGGTCGACGTGATTCCCGGCCAGGTTGCGATGCCCGTGCCCGCTGCTGCTCCCTCGGCCATCGATGATGCCCGTGCGGCGCTCCTTTCCATGGGCTTTAGCCCGCAGGAGACCGATGTTGCCCTGAGCGGGTATGATGGGCAGAATATGCGTGTCGAGGATCTGCTCGGCGCGGCGCTTAAGCGACTCGGAATGGATGCGTGATGTGGGAAGCCGATGACTCTCAGGACCTGTGGGCGACGCCCGGTAACTCGCCGGCGGCATCCATGGCGCACGGCGAGCGCATGGTGGGCTCGGAGCTGACGGCCGAGGACCTCGATGTCGACCGCACTTTGCGCCCCCAGCGCCTGGACGACTACTGCGGCCAGGAGCACATCAAGCAGAGCCTGCGCGTGTTGATCGAAGCGGCGCAGAACCGTGGCGAGACGCTCGACCACGTGATTTTCTCGGGTCCTCCGGGCCTGGGCAAGACCACGCTGGCCACCGTTATCGCCAACGAGCTGGGCGCTCAGATCAAGACCACGAGTGGCCCCGCCATCGCGCGCACGGGCGACCTGGCGGCCATCCTTACTAACTTGCAGCCGGGTGATGTGCTGTTTATCGACGAGATCCACCGCCTCAACCGTTCGGTCGAGGAGGTCCTGTACCCCGCGATGGAGGACTTTGCGCTCGATATCGTGATCGGCAAGGGTCCGGCGGCGCGCTCGATTCGCCTGGATATTCCTAAGTTTACGCTGGTAGCGGCAACGACCCGCTCAGGCATGTTGACCGGCCCGTTGCGCGACCGCTTTGGCATTTCGTATCGCCTGGATTACTACACGGTCGAGGAGCTCGCGCAGATTGTGACGCGCTCGGCGACTATCCTGGGCGTGACGATCGACCATCCCAGTGCACTCGAGATCGGCTCGCGTTCGCGCGGCACGCCGCGTCTTGCCAACCGCCTGCTCAAGCGCGTGCGCGACTATGCGCAGGTGCGCGGCAACGGTCCCATTGAGCTCGATATCTGCCGTCAGGCACTCGAGTTCTTCGAGATCGACGAGCTCGGTCTGGACTGGATGGATATTCGCATTTTGGAGACGCTCGCCAAGACGTTCTCCGGTCGTGCCGTGGGACTTACGACCCTTGCCAGCGCGGTGGGCGAGGACCCGGGCACGCTCGAGGATGTCTATGAGCCCTATTTGCTGCAATGCGGGTTGATGATTCGTACGCCGCAGGGCCGTCAGGCAACCCTTCGCACCTTTGAGCACCTGGGGATTGAACCTACCGTTTAGGGCGCTTTGTTTTGGCGGGCTGTTGGGCTATCGCTGGGCATCGGGTAAACATATCGCCGTTCATCGGTTATGGGCGTTTTACTATTGCGCGCCCGTGCTATGCTGAATTGGTCTTTTTCTCATTCGGTAACGAAAGGACCGCCCATGCCTACTGACATCGAAATCGCACGTTCCGTCACGCCGCTGCCCATTACCGAGGTGGCTAAGAACGCCGGCGTCGACGTAAAGCACCTGATTCCGTACGGCTTCGACAAGGCTAAGGTTGACTATTCACTGCTCAACGAGCCGACCGATCACCAGGCCAAGCTCGTCCTCGTGACCGCTATCAACCCAACGCCTGCGGGCGAGGGCAAGACCACCACGACCATCGGTCTGGCCGATGGCCTGCGTCGTCGCGGCGTCAAGAGTGCCGTGGCCCTGCGCGAGCCTTCGCTCGGCCCCGTCTTTGGCGTTAAGGGCGGTGCTGCCGGCGGCGGCTGGGCTCAGGTCATCCCCATGGAGGATATCAACCTGCACTTTACCGGCGACTTCCACGCTATCGGTGCTGCCAATAACCTGCTGGCCGCCATGCTCGACAACCATATTCAGCAGGGCAATCAGCTCGGTATTGACGTTAAGCGCATCACTTGGAAGCGCGTCGTCGATATGAACGACCGTCAGCTGCGCCACGTTATCGACGGCATTGGCGGTAAGGCCCAGGGCGTGCCGCGCGAGGACGGCTTCGATATCACCGTCGCCTCCGAGGTCATGGCAATCCTGTGCCTGTCTACGAGCATCAGCGACCTCAAGGAGCGCCTGGGCGAGATCGTCGTCGGCTACAGCTTTGCCGGCGAGCCCGTCCGTGCCCGCGACCTTAAGGCCCAGGGTGCCATGGCCGCGTTGCTTAAGGACGCGCTCAAGCCCAACCTGGTGCAAACGCTCGAGGGCACGCCCGCGTTTGTCCACGGCGGTCCCTTCGCCAACATTGCCCACGGCTGCAACTCTATCATGGCCACGCGTATGGCGATGCGCTTTGGCGATGTCGCCATTACCGAGGCCGGCTTCGGTGCCGATTTGGGCGCCGAGAAATTCCTCGACATCAAGTGCCGCATGACGGGCGTTCGCCCCAGCGCCGTCGTGATCGTCGCGACCGCTCGTGCGCTGAAGTACAACGGTGGCGTCGCCAAGGCCGACCTCAACGAGGAGAACCTCGAGGCGCTCAAGGCTGGCATGCCCAACCTGCTGCGTCACGTCGACAACATCCAGAACGTTTATGGTCTGCCCTGCGTGGTCGCCATCAACCGATTCCCGACGGACACCGAGGCCGAGCTTGCGCTCATCGAGTCCGAGTGCCAGAAGCTCGGCGTCAACGTTAAGCTTTCCGAGGTCTGGGCCAAGGGCGGCGAGGGCGCGCTCGACCTGGCCGATGAGGTCATGCGTCTGATTGAGCAGCCGAGCGAGCTCAAGTTTGCCTATGAGGACGGCGCTGATGTCGCTGATGCCCTCGAGGCTGTTGCCACCAAGGTCTACCGCGCCGACGGCGTCGACTTTACGCCGGCTGCCAAGCGCCAGCTCGCCGAGCTGCGCGAGAACGGCTTTGGCAACCTGCCGGTGTGCGTGGCCAAGACGCAGTACAGCTTTAGCGACAACGCCAAGGCCCTGGGCGCTCCCGAGAACTTCCGCATTACGGTGCGCGAGCTCAAGGTTTCCGCCGGTGCCCACTTTGTGGTCGCACTGACTGGCAGTGTTCTGACCATGCCGGGCCTGCCCAAGGTCCCCGCGGCCGAGAACATCGACGTCGACAACGACGGCAACATCACCGGCCTGTTCTAAGCTCGCTGCGCATAGCTGCTTGCTTGCCCCGCCGCGCCCACAAGGCCCGGCGGGGCTTTTTGATCCTTAGGCCCGCGCATGTCTTGTAGATACCGGCGGGCTCCGTCCATCATAGGCTTTTGCGCGGGTAGAATGCATGGATAACTTGAGGCTCACGCGCGACGGAAAGGAATCGTTGCATGGATCAGGACAAGACAACCGTGATGGGCGGCTACGGTTCCGCGCAGGCTGGCGATAGCGCCGATGCGACCCGCGTTGTTCCCAACCCCGGTTATACCGACCCCGCCGCGACGCAGCCTTCTGTCGAGCCCACCCGGGTTATGGGCTATGGCGACACGGCGCAGGATTCTTACGCTGCATCTTCGCAAGGCCCCTATAGCAACGCAGCTCCGGACCCGTTTGATTACGCGCCGCAGGATTCTTATGCCGCCTCGACGCCGAATCCCTATGATGACCTGCCGCAGAATCCCATTCCGCAGCCTCAGCAGACGACGTATATGCCTCGCACGGCGCAGCCTCGCTACGAGTCGCGCCAACCGTATCGCGAGTACCCCAAGTCGATTCCGCAATATGGCGAGGACGAGGAGAAGAAGCCGTCGCGTTCGTCGAGCGTGATCAAGAAGATCCTCATCGTGCTGGCGATCTTCTTTGCGCTGTCGGTTGTGTTTGCCATCGTGTCGGGCATGCTCAACAAGCGAGGGAGTTCAACGGCCGATACCACTGCCGAGCAAACTGAGTCCGCCTCGTCTAGCGCCGTCGATCTGAGCGATATCCCGGGGCAGTACTGGTCCAACGCCAAGAAGATCCTCAAGTCGCGCGGCGCCGATCTTTCGAATGCCGTGGTCCTGACTGATGATGGCTCAACGCCCGTCGTCGATGCCAACTGGGTCGTTACTTCTGCCTACTATAACGACAACGGCAACCTCGAAATTCAACTCACGCACAAGAACAGCTCGGGCAACTCGTCCGACGGCCAAAGCGGTACCGACAGTTCGAGCTCCAATACGCTGGAGGACTTGAGCAACAAGGCACAGGAGTTGGGAGACAAGGCGCAAGAGCTGGGCGACACGGCACAAAACCTGGGCGATACCGCGCAGAACTTGGGCGGCATGGCGACGGATGCCTGGAACGCCCTGCAAAACGGCATCTCGGGCGCGCAGGGAAACTAGCGGACGAGCGGAGCGGGGCTACAGCTGCTCGGCCGGACGCTCGGGCGAGCTAAAGCCCGAATCAAACGTGACGACGCATGAGACGTCGGGCCGGCGCTCGTGCACGATGCGCGTGACGAGCTCCAGCAGCTCCTCGTCGGATATGTCAAAGCCGTCGGGACGCACCAGGTCAAACGAAACGAACCCGTCGTGCTCGTGCAGGTCGTGGATGGAGAGCGCGGGATCGATCTGCATGACGCCGCGCTTGACCCAGCCGCGCAGGTCGTCGCCAGTGGTGGCGATGGGGTCGCAGTGCAGCGTGATATCGATGCCCATCTGGCGCTTGATGTCGTGCTCGATGGTGTCCAGAATCTCGTGGTGCTCAAATGCGTCGCCCTCGCCGGGCATCTCCACGTGGGCGCTGGCAAACTGACGACCGGGGCCGTAGTCGTGCACCATCAGGTCGTGTGTGCCCAAAACCTGCGGATAGGACATGATCTTGTCGCGGATTGCCTGGACGAGCTTGGGGTCGGGCGCTTGCCCCAGCAACGGGCTGATGGCGTCGCGCACTAGGCCCATGCCGCTGATGCAGATGAAGATGCCCACACCCAGGCCTGCCCAGCCGTC
The DNA here is from genome assembly GCA_048323995.1 of Collinsella sp. Taxonomy (GTDB): domain Bacteria; phylum Actinomycetota; class Coriobacteriia; order Coriobacteriales; family Coriobacteriaceae; genus Collinsella. Next base: position 97,246 of record DBFELT010000008.1, read on the forward strand.
GAGGTCAAAGCCTGTCGTCTGCGAAATAAGCGCCGCCACCAAGACCGAGCCCGAGGTGATGACGTCGTTTTTGGAGTCCTGTGCCGTGGCGATGAGCGTCTCCGAGTCGATGCGGTCGCCCAGCGTGCGGTTGAACGCTGCCATCCAGAGCTTAACGAGCATGGACAGAACAAGGGCGGCCATGGAGAGCGCCGAATACACGGTGGGGGAAGGCTTGATGATCTTAGTGACCGACTCGAGGATCAGATTGATGCCGACGGCGCAAACCAGGACGGCGACGAACAGGCCGGCTAGGTACTCATAGCGACCGTGGCCATAGGGGTGGCCTTCGTCTGCCGGGCGGCTGGCAAGGCGGAACCCGAGCAGGCTCACGATGTTGCTCGAGGCATCGGAGAGGTTGTTGAAAGCGTCGGCGATGAGGGAGACGGAGCCGGCGAGCAGGCCCGCGATGCCCTTGGCCAGGCACAGGGTGATGTTGAGGCCAATGCAGACGAGGCTTGCGGAAAAGCCCGCGTTGGTGCGGCAAGATGCATCGACCGGCTCGCTCTCGCTGCCGGGAACAAGCGTATGTACCAGCCGATTTACAAATAGCATAGCGGTCGTCCTCACAATCATGTTTAAGGGGATAGTGTAGCTCGCGCGGGGGCGCCGTGCACCGATGCTCAGAAAATGCAGCAATAGTCTGCCGGTGCTAACGAGCGAGCCTTCTCGTCTGCCTGGGTGGTCCATTTTGGGCCACATGGGTATGGGCATGTGCCTGCTTGCTCGACATACTTAATGTCGACAGCCCCTGTGCAAAGGAGGACGTTTCCATGGACGAGATGTTTGCCATTAAATGTCAAAACTGCGGCGGCCCTATGTACTCGCACCAGGCTAAGCGCAGCTTTGAGTGCGCCTATTGCGGCACGGTCGTTCCGTGGCAGGCGGACGTCGGAGAGCCCAAGAGCGCCCTGGGCATTCGCCATACGCCGCTGACGGTGGTGGATGGACTGCTCAAGCTCACGCATGTGTCGCAACTCGAGCGCCCGGAGGACCCGGACTGGTATTTCTTCAATTCGCACTGGCGCAATCAGTCGGTCCTGGAACATCTGCTGTGGGAGGATCGCGGCACGGCGCAGGAGTTCCAAGAGGCCACGCATGTGAGTATTCCTTGCCCCTTCTGTGGTGCGTCCTTTGAGGGCGAGTCGACCCAGCGCGTGTTTGAGTGCCCGTCCTGCGGCAACAAGATCGGCATTGCCGACCTGCTCAAGCCGGGGACGTTTAGCAAGCGTCTGACCATGGGCGTGGGTGCGGAGTATGTGCCGGATCAGGGTATTCCCTGCGAAATCTCGCCGCAGCAGGCACGTGCCAACGCGCTGCAGCTGGTGCGCCAGTACCCGGATGCCTTTGCCGGGCACGACGTGGAAGATGCGATCCAAAACGACATGATGCTCTTCTATTTCCCCATGGCGCTGGCGGACCTGCGCATGATGGCGAGCTTCCCGGGCAAGGGCCTGAGCAAGGAAACCCTGGTGTACTACGAGGTGCTCGACTGGGCATACCCCAGGGCAAACTACCTGGACGTTCGCCTCATGGGCATTTTGGAGCCGTGGGACTTTGCCAAGGTCGGTCCGTTCGATCCCGCCATGCAGGAAGGCGACTTCCGCGTCGTCTCCGTCGATGCATCTACCAAGGACCAGGTGGTCATTGATAAGTTGGCGCTCGACGTTGCGGGCAACGATGCCGAGGCCGTACTGGGGCTCAATAAAAAGAGCATCCGAACCTGGGCGCGCAAGGCCCGCAAGCATAAGGATGGCCTGGTGATGGTGCCGGTCTACTTTGTCGATCGTCCGGCGACGGACAGCCGCGATGGCGAGCAGGTGCGCATTGCCGTAAACGGACAGACGGGCCGCGCGGCCGCGGCGGTGTTTAGCGACAAGCGCGAAACGCATATCGTGGCACCGCTCAACCCGAGCCTGCATCTGTCCGGTGAGAGCACCGTGCATGCCACGCCCATCGAGGTCAAATACGTTAAGTCGCCGTTTCTGTACCAGATCGTGCGCCGTGGAGGCGGCGAGCAACCGCGCCAGGTTGCAGCGGTTGCCGAGGGTTCCTACCGAGAGGAGAAGCCCAAACGCAAGGGCTTGTTCGCTGCGATCTTTGGGAAGTAGGGGAGTAGCGCCGGTTGTTGCCGTAACGTGATGGCCGGGGGTGCGGGGCGGCTCTCAGGAGTGCGGGCTGCTGTCTGATTGTTTGAGGGTGCCAGATGTAAATAAACAGTGGAGCGGCTGCAAAAGAGCTGCCTCACTGGGTAAAATCAGGTTGTGCCGCGGAACCCGCTCCTCAGCGCTTAAACTTCGGAGACGCGGGCAACGCAGGTATTATCGTCTAGGGCCGGCTGCAACCGGCCCTTTTCTATGACTCCCTTCGCTATCCGTTACTGCTTATATTCCCGCCAGATCGCGTAGAGGTTCCGGGCAATGCCGGTCGCGTACATCGAGAGGCGCAGGATTTCAAGAAACAAGTTCATAGGCTTCACCCCAATCGGAGATCGGAGCGTTGCCCGCAGGCGGATTCCGCGGCAGACAAGATTTTACCCTATACGCCGCAGCGGGGGATATCTGACCCCAGTGTTAGAGTGGTGTCCATTTGCATGGATGACCGGGCATGATCGCGACATGTCCTGGAGTTGAAATGCCGCTGGGGATACGAGGGGGAGCCGGGGTCGGATGTTGGGGCTCAACGAAGCAAGTGGCGCTTCTGTCTTTTTGGGATCGGGGATGCGAATCAGCCTGCAGCAATGGGCCCAGCTCGATTCGGGGCGCAGTGAGTCCCGAATCGAGCGTTCCTGGCTGCCATGCATGTCAGGTGATGAAAGCCCACAGCGGCATCGCCTTACACGGCAACGGGGGCCTCTTTGGGGCGTCCCACCCTTGGTGCATCGGCGAGTCGTGCCTCGATGGAGGCTTTGGACATCATGTGCTTGGTGCCATCCTTCCATGAATCCAGCAGTCCTGCATTTAGCAGTTGTGACACCCGTGCTGAGCTAACACCGAGCATACGCGCGGCATCCACTGCGGTGACGGCGGGAATGTCGCCGAGTTCGCGGTTGACGGCTACAGCGATAATCTTGCCGCCGTGTCGCGGCTCATGTCCGAAGTCTGGCACGGGAAGTTCAATGCCGTCCGAATCAAAGAACTCGAATTCCCATACGTAAACCAGGTAAGACCTCCTCTAATGGCGAATAATACGAGGCGTGCTCCTAGAATATTCCGGTCGCATCGATGCAGCTGAGCATACCTATCTTAAAGCCTCGCGCGGACACGAATTGCTGTGCTGTCTGACATCATCGCATGGGGCCTTGCGGTGGTTAAAATGTGACCATAGAGGCAGTTTTAGCGAACCCCGCGGGAGTGACGCGTATGGACAACAACACGCTGCTGTTCCAGGACAAAGGTTCGGGTAGGTTTAAAGACGTCAAGATCTACCTTAACCGCATCGAGGTGCTCAAGAAGGGCACTTTTGGTGGCAAGCACACCGAGATTGTTTATCTTAAGGACATTACGGGGGTCAGCAGGATCAAGGGCCGCGACGTTTTCCTACGTAACAGGCTGTTGACTGCCTGTGTCTTTAGTCTGAGCAGCCGCTCCCAAGCTCAGGAGTTCGTGAATGCGCTGAACATGGTGATGTAGCCGATAACGGTGTTCGGGCTAAGGTAAAAATCGGGGCGCAGAACGGTATTCTGCGCCCCCCCCAATTGAGTCGATGTGTCTAAAAGGCGGGCTTGCCTATTCGCTGTCGTCCCCAACGTTTTCGCGGTCATTGGCAAGCATCGCCGCGCCGGCGACCGTTGTCGCCACGGCGGCGGCAGCGAGCCCGGCGGCAACGCCAGAGCCGTCGCCCGTGTCGGCGAGTTTTCCGGTCGAGCCCTTGCTCTTGTTGCCGCCGCCGTTCTTGTCGGCGCCGTCTGCGTTGGAACCCGTGCCGCTACCGGTGCCGCCTGCACTGCCCGAGGCCGCTACGGTAAAGCTTGCGGCTCCATCGCTGGCGAGCGTGTAGTTTTGCGCCGCGTCGCCCAACAGACCTTTCGCACGCACCCAATACGTCCCCGCGGCAAATGCCTCGCCCTCGGCCATTGCCGTGCCCGGAGCGCCGTCCGCGTCGTGCACAAACTCGAGCTGGGCGGTGCAGGCGTCGGTTTCGAGCTTGCCCTCGAGTGATGCCGCAATCTTGGCGCGCACGTCTTCGCCGGCCTTAAGGCCTTCGAGTCCCTCAAAATGGGGCGTCAGCGCGAGCGGATCGATATCGATGGGCACAGAGCCCTGCAGCCCCGTAACGGTCTCGTTGCCCAGGGCGTCGACATCCACGTATTCAATGGCAAACGCATGGCCCGAAGCTGTCGCGTTGAGCGCGTTGCTGCTGTCGGCAAGGCGGAAATGACCCTCGCCAACGGTCTTGCCATCCTGGAATGAGGCATCGCTCAGCGAGTCGCCGTACGTCATGCGCATGCGGGTCGGGAGATAGTACGGGAGATAGTACGAAGCCGTCTGCTTGTGCTCCGTATCGTAATTGCGCTGATAGATGCTCCGGGCCAGCGCCGCATCAACAAAGTCGGATGCGATGATGCCAATGTGCTTGAGGTAATCTGACTTTGTATCCTCGATGCCGCTGGGATTGATGTACGGGCTCTTATACAGATGCTCGTTGACTACTCGTGCCGAGGTAAAAGGATTGCCTCCGTGCGACAAGCCCGTGCAGCTGGTGTAGTTGATAGACCAGCAACGCTCCAGGACTTTCTCCTTGGCCCCGTTATCGTCCTCGACATCTACCTCGTTGCGCGTGCGCCCGGACGTTTCCTTCAGCGCATTATCGACCCAGCTGAGCTTGTCGGTTCCCGTGAGTTTGTACTTGTCCTGGGCGTATACCTTGGTGCAATAGGGCTCTTTATCGCCTGTTTCCCCCGCGGCTTCAAAGCCCCGCGCGTCTTGGACGAGACACATAGTGGCGCTGTCGGAGTGAGCCTTGATCTTGTCATCCCATTCGGTAAGGTCGAGGCCCCACGTGTGGCCGCTTACACTGTTGCCGGCGAGCCTAAATCGACGCAGCAGAACGATCTTTCCGCGCACCTCGTGTAGCGTGGGGATTCGGCTCGACGTATAGAACAGTTTGGGGTTGTCGTCCAAAACCTTGGCGAAAGCCGTCGTAACACTTTCGTCGGTAGCCTCGTCGTTGCCTCGTGATACAAGCATGATGAGCGCTTCTGTCGGGTTTTCGTTCAAAAACGTTTTAAAGTACCCGATGACATCGGAGAGATGCAGATAGTCCCCGTCTTTTTTGAATAGGTAGAAATCCCCGTGGCAGATGCCAGGGTTGTCGCCCTTTCCGAGCCGGATATCAAAATAGCGAATGCCTTCGAGCAACTGCGTGGGAATGTAATCCTGCTGGCATTTTACTTGCGAGGATTGGGGCTCGGTGTCGTTGTCCACGCTACAGGTGCCCGAATCGTGCGTACCCGGGATGCTCAGCTCGTCGAGGAACTTGTTGTCGTCGACGTATTTCATCCAACATGGCCCATCGACGTAGCTGCTGTACGTGATCCAGTCGAGGCTGCTAACCGTGGCATCGTTCTTTTTCATGTCGTAACCGATAAGTTCGAGCTCCCACGGAATGCTCTTACTCTTATGGCAGATCTTATTGTTGTCCTGGTCTTCGCCGTTCGATTCTATTGCCAGGCACTTAATGTCTTTTTTCTCGGTTTCTTTCTCGACCGTGCGGTCTCGGATGATATAGGTTCCGTTTGATTGCCGCTCGAACGCAAAAGCGCGGCTGGGCTTGTTGTCATACTCGCCGCTCCATACGTGGATGACCTTTCCGTCTTTGTCCGAGTCGCCATCGACCGACCAAATGCTGTAGCCCGTCTTTTTATGCTCTTCGAAATTGAGCAAGGTGCGGATAGCATACCAGTTTGTATCGTCATTCTTGGTCGTTACATTCTCAAGGATGAGCTTGCTGGACGTGCCGTCATTAAACAGATGGCAGACGTTGCCGATGACGTTGCCGTCTTCGTTAACGCTTGCGGTACGAAAATAGCCCGCGGGGCGAAGGCGAATGACGAAATTGTCGAGGCTGACTGCTGGCCCGGCCGTGCTGTCCGCAAAGGCTGCCCGCGGGCTAATGCCCAGCATGGCGGTTTCGGGCAGGCTTGCAAGTGGCGACAACGCCGCGAGTCCAAGGCCCAACGTAAATGCTCGGCGGCTGATGGCGCGGTGTTCGGTCATAACTTCTCCATTCGTAGAGTGCGGTTATGCGATAGTTTTGGTCACTATACTGCTCAGATGTTTAAAGATGCTGGTTTAATTGTCTGCGCGGCGCAATAAATCGGCGGGCGGACGTGTTGGGGTGCTTGTCGTTTTCGTACTGTTGCTACATTTGGAGCGGTTCCGGCGTCCGGCATCCTCGCGTTCGTTGGCTACCGGCATAAGAAAGGGAGGGTCGGTTTACCGGCCCTCCCTGGGTACGAAGCTCTGGGGTACCGTCGCTTGTTTGCACTGCGCCTGTGTTTCCCGCTGCACTCGCCAGTCGCTTAACGCTTGATCTCGATATCGTCGAGCTTGACGTCCATGGCCTCGGTCTTGGCCTCGGCGATGTCGTCGGCAAACTCCAGAGACTTCATCATGGTCTCGACGGCGTCCTTGTGTTCCTCGACGTTGTCGATGCGCACATACACACTGCCACCGTCAACGTCGGTGAAGTGCTCGGTCGTCACGCCGCCCGAGTGCGTAAAGTAGGCACTGCGCCAGGTCTTGCCGTTGTACTTAACGGGATCGCTCTCGGTCCATCCGGAGTTGGCCTTCCACTTTGCCTCGTAGTCGAACAGCTCGTCGGCGTTCTTGTCAGGATCGAAGACGGGGATGAAGCGGTCGCTGGCGTGCTCGCTCTCGGTGAACTTAAACTGGGCCCTATCGGCCGTGTCGCCTGCGACGTCGGTGATCTCGACGCCCTCGGGGACCTCGACCTTAAACCAAATGAAATCGGTCCTCATATCCACGGCTGGCTTTTCTGCTCCGCCGCCACCGCCGCTTCCGGTAGCGCCGCCGCTGCCACCGCAGCCCACTAGGGAGACTGCGGCTAAGAGGCTTATGCAGAGGGTGAGAATCGCAAAGGCCTTCTTTTTCATGGTCGTGTCCTCCTCGATCTGTAACCGCCCATGGATTACCTGCCTTTACTGTACGCGCGAGCGGCTCGTTCTGGTGGGCCATGTGTCCCATTCTGGGGGCTGGAATTGCGCCGACAAGTGGCAATATACGCGGGTCCAAAAGAGGGGAGGGCCGATGCTGTCGGCCCTCCCCGGGGTTGGGTGCCCGTTGTTTTAAAAGGGGCGCGTGTACGCGGGCGTTGCCCCAACAGGTTCCTTGTTTATAGATATGCCCCAGTTTGTGACGTCCGGAAGTCTCGAAAGGTGGGCCATGTGTCCCATGCTTGCGTTGTCGACGCCTATCGCGTGCCATAGAAATCCGCGATGGCCAGATGCGCTGACGCTCGCGTATTTATGGGCTAGACTTAGCACCATTACGTGATCGATGCGGTCGGCCGGCGTCGGCCGCCCGACCGATATATATGACTTGAAGGTGCGTGTGCGTATGAGCCAAGAGATGATGGATAAAACCTGTCGCGGTTTTGCCGAGGCGCTGGCCGCGCGCGAGCCGGTTCCCGGTGGTGGCAGCGCGAGCGCTTTTGTGGGCGCGCTGGGCGCCTCGCTGTGCGGAATGGTTGCCCGCTACGGTGCGACCAATCCCGCGCTTGCTGATCGTGCGGATGACCTGACGCGTGCGTTTGCCCAGGCTGATGAGCTGTCCCAGGAGCTTGTCGAGTTGGTTGCCGAGGACGTTCGTGCCTACGGGCAGGTGTCCACGGCGTACGGTATTCCGCGTGACGATCCGGCTCGAGCAACCGCGATTCAGGATGCGCTGCATGTGGCCGCTCTGCCGCCGTATCGCATTATGGATGCCTGCGGGCGTGCGCTGGCGCTGCTCGAGGACATGGCCGACAAGGGTTCGCGTCAGCTGCTGTCCGATGTGGCGTGCGGCGCCGTGTTCTGCCGTGCCGCTATGCAGGGCGCGAGCTTGACGCTCTTTGCGAACACCACGTCTATGAAAGATCGCGCTCGTGCTGAGGAGCTCGAGACGGCGTGTGATGAGTTGCTCGACACATGGTTGCCGCGCGCCGATGCGCTGGCGCGCCGCGCCTCCGACGCTGCGAGGAAGAGAGGATAGCCATGGCTGAACTGCTGAAGGGTGCTCCCGTTGCTCGCGCTTTGACCGAGGAGCTCGTTGCTCGCTGCGTTGCTTTGCGCGAACGCGGCGTTGTGCCGACGCTGGCCATTGTTCGTGTGGGCGAGCGCGAGGACGACCTGTCCTATGAGCGTGGCGCTCTTAAACGCTGCGAAAAGGTTGGCATCGAGGCTCGTCGCGTTTTGCTTCCTGCCGACGTCTCGCAGGACGAGCTGCTGGCGGCTATCGAGGGCATTAATGCCGACTTGGCTGTTCATGGCTGTCTGATGTTCCGCCCGCTGCCCGCCGGCCTTGACGAGAACGCCGTCGCCGCAGCGCTCGATCCCGCCAAGGACGTTGACTCCATGACGCCGGCTTCGCTGCTCACCACGCTTTCGGGACGCGGCGAGGGTTTTGCCCCCTGCACAGCCGAAGCCGTGCTTGCTTTGCTGGATCATTACGGTGTTGAGCTGGATGGGGCCAAGGTCGCGGTCGTTGGTCGGTCGCTGGTGATTGGCCGTCCCGTTGCCGCCATGCTTACGGCTCTCAATGCCACGGTGACGACGTGCCATACGCATACGCGCGACCTTGCTGCCGAGTGCCGTGCGGCTGACATTGTGGTTGCCGCCGTTGGACGCGCGCGTACGATTGGCGCGGATGCCGTTCGCGAGGGCCAGACGATCATCGATGTTGGCATTAATTGGGACGAGGCTGCCGGAAAACTGGTCGGCGACGTGGATTTTGATGCTGCGGAACCGATCGTTGGCGCCATCACGCCCGTGCCGGGCGGCGTGGGGGCTGTGACCACCGCGATTCTCGCCAAACACGTGATTGAGGCGGCGGAGCGCGCATCAAAATAGGCGTTTTGGGCTGTTTGAGGGGGTTAGCTATATACCACGTGGTCAAACAATGCCAAATATGAGTACTGTTGCCAAGATAGTCACATATGTCTTACGTCTTTTTGGCTTCCTAACGGTATCCATTATCGTTAAGAAGCCTATTTTATTGAACTTATGGGGAATAACGTTGTCTTGCTTTTGGGCAAATGGGGATTTTCGGCACTCGTTACAGGGAAATTTGCTGCCACTAAATTGGTGACAGTACTCATATTTGGCATTTTTTGACCACGGGGGCTGCCGAGGCCGTGGTTTCGCCCTTTCTGCGCCGAAGCGATACACTGTTGCCGTTTGATTTCTTCGCTCAAGGAGGATGCGCATGCCGTGCACAACGATTTTGGTCGGTAAGAACGCGAGCTACGACGGGTCGACGCTGGTCGCCCGCAACGAGGACTCGTCCAACGGGGTGTTTGAGCCCAAACGTATGCGCGTTGTGCATCCCGACGAGCAGCCGCACGTCTACACGAGCGTTCTGAGTCACCTGACCGTTGAACTGCCCGATAACCCCATGCGCTACACGAGCGTCCCCGACGTCGTTCCCGGTCACGGTATTTGGGCCGAGGCCGGATTCAACGAGCTCAATGTTGGCATGTCCGCAACCGAGACGCTCACCACCAACGAGCGCGTCCGCGGTGCCGATCCGCTCGTGGACTATGTGCCCGCCAAGGGCAACGAGGGCGAGGACGGATACGTTCCGGCACAGTCCGGTGGCTTGGGCGAGGAGGACATGGTGACCCTGGTCCTGCCGTACGCCAAGTCCGCCCGCGACGGCGTGCGTATTCTGGGCGAGCTGCTCGAGCGCTACGGCACCTACGAGAACAACGGCATCGCCTTTAGCGACGTGGACGAGATCTGGTGGCTCGAGACCATCGGCGGTCACCACTGGATCGCCAAGCGCGTGCCTGACGACGCCTATGTGACCATGCCCAACCAGCTGGGCATCGACAGCTTTGACCTGGACGACGCCGAGGGCGACCAGGCCGACCACATGTGCTCCGCCGACCTGCGCTCCTGGATGGCCGAGTGGCATCTGGACCTGACGCTGGGTGTCGAGGGCGACGGTCCGGCTGCGGTCTTTAACCCGCGCGAGGCCTTTGGTTCGCACAGCGACAGCGACCATGTCTACAACACGCCGCGCGCCTGGTACATGCAGCGCTGCCTCAACCCCAGCGACGTGTGGGATGGCCCCGACGCCGACTACACGCCCGAGAGCGACGATATCCCCTGGAGCCGCGTGCCCGAGCGCAAGGTGACCATCGAGGACATCAAGTACGTACTCTCGAGCCACTACCAGGGCACGGAGTACGATTGCTACGGTAGCAAGGGCACGCCCGCTACGCGTGGCGCCTATCGCCCCATCGGCATCAACCGCAACAGCCAGCTCGCCGTGTTGCAGCTGCGTCCCTATGCGCAGCCGGCCTATCGCGCCGTGCAGTGGATGGCGTTTGGCTCCAACTCGTTTAACGCGCTGGTTCCGCTGTACGCCAACGTCGAGACCATGCCCGAGTACTATGCCGACACGCAGGCTCGCGTGACGTCCGAAAACTTCTACTGGGCCAACCGCCTGATCGGCGCGCTGGCTGACGTCCGCTTCCATGAGTGCGGTCGCGCGGTCGAGGATTATCAGGAGAAGGTCGGTGGCATGGGCCACAAGCAGATCCATGACATCGACGCTGCCGTAGCCGTTCTGCCCGAGGCCGAAGTGCCTGCCGAGCTTGCACGCGCCAATGAGGCCTTTGCCGAGCGTGTTCGCGTGGAGACCGATGCTCTACTGGGCAAGGTGCTCTACACCACGAGCTGCGCCATGAAGAACTCTTTCGCGATGAACGACAACGTGAGGTAGGGATTTCCCGTCGATCGAATAGCGCTAAAACGCTTTGTCGCTTTCGCTCAATCTTGGGTACAAGAACGCCAATGCAGTTGTTTGTGATTGGAGACAACCATGGTTATGAAACTCGATCAGCTTGTTAACGGCGCCATTAACGTGGGCTTTGGCGCTGCCGCCGTTGCTGTCGAAGGCGGCAAGAAGGTCCTCGACGACCTTAACACCAAGGGCGAGCAGGTCCGCAAGGACACCGCCACCCCCGATATCGCCCGCAGCGTGTCCGATATGTTCGAGCAGGCCGGTGGCACCATCTCCGACCTGACCGAGCGTCTGGGCATGCGGGGCGAGACCGCGGCCCAGCGCGTGCTTGACGAGCTTATCCTTGCCCGCGTCCGCGTCATGACCGCTCCCGAGCGCACTGCCTTCCTGGCCCATGTGCGCGACATCGTCGATTCGGTCGAGGACAACGTGACCTCGGTGCCCGTCGAGTCCGTTGAGCCCGACGATGCGAAGGATACCGAAGAGGCCGAGTAGCAGCGCAGATGGCAGATTCCACCACCGATTACAACAATCTAGACCCCTTGGGTGACGAGGCGGCGGTTGTCGATGAGGTCGACGCCGCCGTCTCGGGCGCTCGCAAGAAGCCGCGCGCCGTCGATATGGTGCCCGAGGAGCCCGACGCGATGGCGCCGGACGAGGAATACCAGCTCACGCCGGCGGGTCGTCGCGAACGCATTGGGCAGATTGTACGCCTGGTCAAAAAGTACCGCGTGTGGGATAACCTCACGCCGGTTCGTTTGCGCCGCCTGCTCGAGGAACTCGGCCCCATGTTCGTCAAGATGGGGCAGATTTTGGCCAACCGGTCCGAGATTCTGCCGCAGCGCTTTTGCGACGAGCTGCGTCGTCTGCGCTCCGACGTGGAGCCGGTGCCGTACGAGGTCGTACTCAGCTGTCTGGAAGAAGAATACGGCCTGCGCCTGGGGGAGATGTTCGATGCGATCGACCCCAACCCGCTCGGTAGCGCGTCGCTCGCGCAGGTGCACCGCGCTCGTCTGGTGACGGGCGAGGACGTGGCCGTCAAGGTGCAGCGCCCCGGTGCGCAGCAGGTTATGGCACAGGACATCGATATCATCCGCTCGGTGGTGCGTATCGTTTCCAAGTTCGTCAACACCGATCAATTCGTTGATCTGCACGGCGTAGTCGAGGAGTTGTGGACCTCGTTTCGCGAGGAGACCAACTTTTTGGCCGAGGCCAAAAACCTCAACGACTTCTACGAGTTCCATAAGAGCGTTCATGGCGTGACGTGCCCTAAATCCTATCTGGACCTGTGCACCGAGCACGTGGTGGTTATGGACTACGTCGACGGCATTTCGATCGCCGATCCTGAACGCTTGGTGGCCGAGGGCTATGACTTGGAAAAGATCGGTGCCGCGATTGTCGAGGACTACTCGACGCAGGTGCTCGACGACGGCTTTTTCCATGCCGACCCGCATGCGGGAAACATCATCCTCAAAGACGGTATCGTTTACTTTATCGACTTGGGCATGGTCGGACGCATGTCGAGTCACGATCGCGGTATCGTAAAGGACATGATTTTCGCCGTGGCCGAGGGTGACGTGCCCAAGCTCAAGGATTCGCTCATGCGCTTCGCCGTGACGCGTGGCGACTCGGCTGAGCTCGATCATTCGGCCTTTTTGTCCGATCTTGACTTCATCGTGGCTGACTTTGCGGGCCTTGACCTGAAGGATCTGGATATCGGCGAGTTTTTGACCTCGCTGTTAAACCTCGCGCGTAAGAATGATGTTGAGCTGCCGAGCGTGGTGACGATGTTCGCGCGCGGCATGGTGACGCTCGAGGGTTTGTTGACCGAGTACATGCCCAACGTCAACATGATCCAGATCATCCAAACCCACATTAAAAACGAGAAAAGCACCTATGCGCGCGTGCGCGACATGGGGCGCGATCTTGCCGCGAGCAGCTATCGCGCGGCGAAGGGCTCACTCGAGGCGGCTGAGTACCTGGGGCTGGCTTCGCGCATGCTTACGCGCGGCCAGCTTAAGGTGAACACGCAGATCATGAGCAGCGATAAGGCGCTGCGACAGCTGGGCGGAATTATCGACCGCATGTCGATGGCTATCGTTATCGCCGGCCTGTTTATCGGTTCGTCGGTGGTGTACTACGCACGCATCGAGCCGGTTGTGTTTGGTATCCCGGTCATTGGCTTTATGGGCTACGTGAGCGCGCTGGTGCTGGCGCTTATGCTGGGCCGCAATATCTGGCTCAACAGCCACGGCGGCAAACACTAGAGGCTGCGACCGTCACCGCATTTTCCTATCGCAAACAATAGCTTTTACCTTGGGCTTCGCCTGTGTGCGGGGCCCTTTTGCGTGATACCATTTTGACGGTAATAATCGATGGCCTAGATGGTGGTGCGGAGACGCACGAATGCGCGGTTATCCTGCGCATTTGGGAGAATCGGGGTGCAAGTCCCCAGCTGTACCAGTAACCGTAATTCCTCTTGGCTCGGGATGCTCGCGTCGCAGATCGGACGACGTGCCCGAGTCGTTAAGGTTAAGTCGGATCGCCTCCCGTCTTGCATGCGGCTGCGGCTTTTGCCGCCGGTGTGCATAGGGCTCTGGAGGGAAGGGGGACCCCGATGGGGGAACTCGAGCGCAACATGCGCGATGACGTGGGGCAGTCTCAAGGCAACGCTCCAAGTACAGACAGTAGGAGACAAATGGATATGTTTGAGGACGAGCGCCAGCGCGTCTCGCATCGCCGTGGCGCGATTGCACGCGGTGTAGCCAAGCGCGGCCTGGTGGCATTCCTGGCCTTCGCGATGGCCTTTGGCACCACGCCGGCTCAGCTGTGGGCCGAGGGCGCCGAGGGCATTGCCGAAGCTGTGGCTCAGGCTGCGACGCCGGGCGAGGACGCAGCGCTTGCGGGCGGTACCGCTGAGCAGAGCGGCGCCGAGGTTTCGGATTCCGGGAGCGCGCCTGCAGCCAGTGCCGCCACAACAGAGGCGGCAACTGGCGACGAAGGCCCGGCGACAGGGGAGAGCCCTGCCACGAGCGAGCAGTCTTCGACGGCATCCGCTGGCCAAGCAGGGTCTGCCGCCGCGGCTGCCGTTCAGACAGAGAACCCGACAGAAACCGGCGATGTCGCCAAGAAGCAGGTCGAGGTCTCGTTCTCGATTATCGGCACCGATGCCGACGGCAAGGCTCAGACCTGGGTGGCGCCTACGCAGCTCAAGCTTGACGAGGGCGCGACGGCTGCGGATGCCTTCGTTAAGCTGCAGCAGAAGACGGGCTTTAAAGCGGATTACGAACCGAACACGGCATACGGCTTCTACCTCAAAAGCATCACGTCCCCGACAGATGGCCGCACGCTTGCCTACGATCCGACGACTAATGCCTTCTGGCAACTGTTCGTCGACGGTGCGTCTTCCTCGGTTGGCGCGAGCAGCGTTAAGCTCGCCCCGGGGCAGAAGATTGAGTTTGCCTATACGGCTGGTAGCGCGTCCCCTGTCGTTAAGGACCAGCTTGCTGCGAATGTGACCGTCATTGGTCGCGATGCCCAGGGCAAGACTCAGACCTGGGTCGACAACGCGCAGTATGTGGTGACGTCCGGTTCGAGCGCGCTTGATCTTACGAAGGTCGCGCTTGAGGCGAATGATATTGACGCCGTTGCTGCGGGCTCCTTCATTCTGAGCCTTAAGTACAACGGTGTTGAGCTGGGTACGCCCCAAGATTATTCGACCTATTGGCAGCTGTTTATCAACGGCAAGTCGAGTGACTATACGGCGGACAATGTCACCATCCATGCTGGCGATACCGTCACGTGGTTCTACGGTGGCTGGGGAGACCAGTTGCCGTCCGATTCTGTCCATGCTTCCGTTCAGGTGCTTGGCAAGGACAAGGACGGCAAGCAGCAGGTTTGGGCTTCGACGGGCCAGACGAGTCTCAAGGCGGGCTCTACTGCTAAGGACCTGTTGGAGCAGACTGGTCTTAAACTCAAAGCTACAGAAGAGTCTTGGGGTTGGTACCTTAGGGGCATTACCTCGCCGCTTGACGGTAAGACCTATTGTGGCTCTGATGCTGCGACCAATAGCTATTGGCGCTTCTACGTAAAGGGCAAGTCCGACGCAAAGTACAAGTTCGCCGACGTTGGCGCTGGTGCCTACGAGCTCCATGAGGGTGACGCCGTCACCTTTATGTATGCTGGCGACAGCGATGCCCTCCCTGGTCAGGTGCTTGGATCCGCCGATATCATCGGCCCCGATGTCAACGGCAACAATACTCGCTGGGGCTCGGCAAGCAATGTTTCCCTGCCCGAAGGCTCTACGGCTCAGGACCTTATTGAGACGGTTCTGAAGGCGAAGGGCATTGATTACAAGGCCTCCCAGAGTGGTGCATACTGGTCCATTACTTCGCCGTTCGAAGACAAGTCTTACGGCTATGATGGTGCGACCGGTAAATACTGGCATCTGTATATCAACGGAGAGTCCTCATCCCTCTGTGCCAACCAGGTCACGCTCAAGAGCGGCGACAAGGTTACATTTGCCTACACCATCGAAAAATCGCCCATGCCCGATCCCGACAAGATTGTCGTGGACCCGAGTGCGACGACTCCTAATTGGGATGCCGAGTGGGCCGGCTACGGCAACAGTGGCAACGGTTCGACCGTAACGGATGCCAAGACGCCTGCGCAGGCCGCCGGTCTTAAGTGGGCCTTCGATTGGAAGGCCGAGTCTGGCCAGCAGTATGCCAACTGCAGCGAGCCTGTCATTGCTAACGGTTTTGTGTACATCGCGACCGAGAACGAGCTCATTAAGATCGATTCGTCCACGGGCAAAAAGGTTGCCTCTGCGCCGCTTGCCTCCAAGGTGAGCTATACCTCTCGTCCGATCTATACTAATGGCCTTATCATCGTTCCGCTCAACGGCGGTGCGGTCCAGGCGATTACTGCAGACAAGCTGATCTGCAAGTGGCTGACGCCTGGTTTGACGGACTTGACGCAGAGCTCCTGCACCGTCGTTTCGGACGGCGAGTACGTCTATGTAGGCTCGGTCGATATTTCGTATGACGAGAATTACAACGCGACCTACGGCAACGGCTCCTTTGCGCGCATTAAGATTGCCACGGGCGAAGTTTCTTGGCAGAACATCGACCCTGCCGAGGGCTATTACTGGACTGGTGCGGCTTTGACGGATAAGTATGCCATCGTTCCTACGAGCGCGGGTACGCTTAAGTGCATTGATAAGACGACGGGCGACGTCGTTTCGACCATGAAGCTCGGCGCTCTCGCGAACGCCGACTGTGTCGCCGATCCGTCCAATGGTTCGACCTTCTATCAGATGACGCACGATGGAAAGCTCCATGTGATTTCGCTTTCGGCGAAGGGCGTACTGAGCGAGCAGAAGACGGTTGATCTGGGCCTTACGAATAATCTGAGCGCCCCTGCGGTGTTTGGTGACAATCTGATTGTCGGCGGACAGACGGCTACGGGCTCTGCTCTGGTTCTCTATAACCTGAAGACGGGTAAGACCACGATGGTCGCTGCTGCCGACGGCAAGGCGCTGCCGGCTGGCCTCAACGGTATTGCTGCTACTCCGCTGGTGAGTGTTCAGGGCGGCAAGACCTATGTGTACTTCACCGTTAACAGCGCGGATAGCAAGGATTACGTCAACTACTCTGCTGGTGGTGGCGTGTATCGCTATACGCTCGGCGATGCAGAGGCGACGCAGATTTATGATGCGGCTGGCCATTACCAGTACTGTGACTCTCCGGTCATTGCCGATGCATCTGGCAACCTGTACTACATCAATGATTCGGGTACGCTGTTTAAGCTCGGGGCCGTTGAGTCTTGGACGGTTGCCTTTAATTCCAACGGCGGGTCTGCTTGCGACACTAAGTTTGTTGCTACGGCCGACGGCAAGCTGGTCAAGCCGGCCGATCCGACGCGCGATGGCTACACTTTCGGCGGTTGGTTCACCGATGAGGCTTGCACGCAGGCGTATGACTTCGGTACGCCGGTGACGGCCGACCTTACGTTGTATGCCAAGTGGACCAAGAATGCCGTTAACCCTGGCGGCAATGGCGGTGCTGGTTCCAACGGCGGTAGCGGTTCTGGTACCGGTTCCGGCACTGGCGCTGGCACGGGTTCTGGTTCCGGCTCGAAGGGCGGCGCTATTGCCCCGGGCAAGAAGCCGGTGACCAAGACAACAGTGTCAATCAAGACGGAGACCAAGGACGACAAGAAGTCCGACAAGAAGGACGAGAAGAAGTCTGACAAGAAGTCTGACAAGAAGGACAGCAAGTCCGACAAGAAGTCCGATTCCAAGTCCGATACGGGCGCTGCTTCCACGACCACTGCTAAGAAGTCCTCTAGTGCTTCCGAGCAGGAGACTGGCACCAATCCGCTCGCCATCGTCGGCGTTGCCGCCGGCGTCATCGGTCTCGCCATCGTCGGCGTGTTCGTGTTCACCAAACGTCGGTAGGTGAGGGCTGTGTCCAATAAATCCAAGGACGCTGACCCCAAGCAACCAGATTCCTCGTTCATTCAGTTCGACGATTCAAAGCAACAGGGCGCCGCTTCGACGGCGTCCGCCCCTCGACGGAAGGCGCTTACTGGCGTCCTGACCGCCGCGTGCGTTGCGCTGATTGTCATATCGCTGGGCTTCGTCCATCCTTCCGAGAGCGGCGCCTGGTCCATTGACTGGATCGTTCAGACTGTGACGGGGGAGAGCGTCGTCACCAAGGACACCAAGGCGTCTGGCTCGTCTGCCGCTTCGGGCGAGGCCAGTTCCAAGGATTCCAAGTCATCGAATGACGCAAAAGATGAGTCCAAGTCCAAGGACGATTCCGAGTCTTCGCACAAGGAATCGGATAAAAGCTCGGATAGCAAGAAGTCTGAGGACCAGGACGGCAAGAAGTCTGGCGATAAATCTGCTGCCCAAAATACGGGAGCCGGTGATACTTCCAATGTGTCTGGCGGTGCTTCTTCGGGCGGTGGCCAGTCGTCTAATGGAGCCTCATCCTCTAATGGTGGAAACGCCTCCTCGGGCGGCCAGAGCGGCTCACAGGAGTCTAACTACGTTACGGTGACGGTTTCGGTCACATCGAGCGCTGCGGGCAATCCTGTGTCCTCTGGTGGCACCTTTACCTTTAACGAAGGCGCTACCGTCTACGATGCCCTGTGCGCGCTGGGCCTTTCTGTCAACGCACATGGCTCGTCGTACGGCACGTATGTCTCCGCGATTGGTGGTTTGGCCGAGAAACAGCACGGCGGCACGAGCGGCTGGATGTACTCCGTCAACGGCACAACGCCCATGACGGCCTGCAGCAACTACGTTCTCTCAAACGGTGACAACGTAGTCTGGTATTACGTTACAGGCTAGAGGCCTCGACATAGCGCGCCAGACGGGCGGTTCGGACAAACATCCGGGCTGCCCGTTTTTCATGCGTAGAGGACTGGGTCGCCGGGTCTCTCGGCAAACAAAAAACCGGTTGGAACGGGAATTCCAACCGGTTATACATTCAAGCAAATAGTGAATCGACTACGACCGTGCACCCTCGAGGAAGAAGCGGCGGCTGAAGTAGTTGTACCAGGTGACGAGGAACGTTGCGATGGCCTTCATGGCCTGGTAGCCGATGCTCAAAAACGTGACGCCCACAAACATGTACAGGTCGTTGAGGCCCAGACCGATTACCGACAGGATGGTGAAGATCGTGAACTCGCGCTTGCGGCTCATGCCCTCGCGATGGTCGAACACGTACTTCATGCTGAGCCAGTAGTTAACCACGACGGACGTGGTAAACGAGACCGTCGTGCTCATCAAAAAGTCGAGGTGGAACAGCTCGACGAGCGCAATAAGCATGCCCCAGTCGATGCCAAAGGAGATAAGACCCACGACAGCGAACTTGAGGAACTGCTTGGTATGAGGTTGTGCCAGTGCCTTGCGCACGTAATCACATCCAATGCGTTGATGAATCGAGCAGAGGATACTTTAGAGCTTTTGCAAGGGAAACGTAAGGTCTTTGCCAAGAACTATACGAACTCGCCAAATTTTCAAGAGGTAATCCGCAAACGTTGAAAATTTGCCCGTAAACGAACGATGCCCACGGGCGATACTGTGCTGAGCGCGCATTGTCCGTGGGCATCGTAAGGCTGTAAGGTTGCGAGTTACTTGGTCTCGTCGCCCTCCAGGAAGATCTTTCGGGTCACAAAGTTGTAGACCATAACAAGCGCGGTGGCGCAAATCTTGGCGATATTGGCCTCGAGCCCCAGGCCGGCGTTGAGCGCCAGCACGATACCATCGTTGAGCACCAGGCCGATCACAGACAGCACGACAAAGATGATGAACTCGCGGCGGCGGCTCATGCCCTCCTTGTGCGCAAACACGTACTTCATGCTCGCGACGTAGTTAAAGATGAGCGAGACGATAAAGCCGCTGGTATTGGCGATCAGGATGTTAAGGCCCAAACCGTAGTGGAGCAGATTCATGATGCCAAAGTCGATGACGGTGGCGACGACGCCGACGACGCCAAACTTCATGATCTGCGCAAGGAGCTTTTGCATGGTACCTGCCTTAGGGTGGCGCCGGAGCGCCGCGGGGATGACGAACTCAGCAAGTTTAGCCAATCCCCGCAGGCGGGGCTAGGCGCGCTCCTCGATAGCACCGTTTCTATATGCATCGAGCAGTTGGCGTAGGTCCTGGATCTGGCTGCGGATCTTGGCACCGGTATCGGTGTCGCTCACCATGCGGCGACGGTCGGCCTGGTCAAAACGGTTGGTCTCGCTCTCGATGTCCACGTTGCGCGTGAGCGCTTCGGCAACCGTTGTAAAGGCCCGGTGCGACTTAAGGCGACAGCCGCGTGAGCTCGAGATAAGCGTGTAGCCGGCGATGCCCGTCTTGGGATGGTAGGCGCGGCAGAAGCCGCCATCGATGACCAGCAGCTTACCGTTGGCGCGGATGGGCTGCTCGCCCTTGGTGGTTTTAACGGGCGTATGGCCATTGATGATGTGGCCGGTCGGCGAACATGCCATGGGGGCAACGCCGAACTCGCGCATGATGTCGTCGCAGACCGAGGGCGACTTGGTTAGCGTAAAGTACGGGTCCATCGGCTCGACCCAGGTGCTCTTATCGGCGATATAGGCGCGCTCAAAGGTACGCACCAGGCGTCCGCTGGCGGGTGAGTTAAAGCCGATCCACAGGTACCACATCCAGTCGAGGGCATCGCGGTCGCCGACGCGCCAGGCTCGGCGGGCGATATGGTCGCAAAAATCGAGATAATCGCGGCCTGCGTGCCAGGTGCCCAGGCAGTTCATGCTGCTAAAGGTACCATCCTCGTTGAGCGGCACGCAGCCATGGGACAGCAGATTGCCGTTGGTGACCTTGTACATCGAGCCGTGGGTGTAGAGGAAATCGATATGGCGATGCAGGTGGTCGGCGGTGACAAACTCGGACACGAGCTTGTCGATGATGTGTTGCTCCTGGGGCGTGAGCATGTAGGGGTCCGTCGGGTCGACGGTGGGGAAGTCGTTGGTCGTGAGCGGCCACACGCTGCCGTCGGCGAGCGTGACTGTGCCGGTGTCGTGGTCGATCTTGTCGAGCAGCAGGCGGTCGGCCATATCGAACTCGGGGTGGCGCTGGATAATTTGGCCCTCGAGTTTAAAGAGCAGGACGTTAATGGCTTTGATCAGCGGACTGATGGACTCGCCGGCGGTATAGGTGGTATCGGCAAAGGCGACAAGCTCGCGCAGCGAGATGCCGTAGTCGTTCTCGAGGATCTCGTAGTTGTCGTAGCGCAGGTTGTTGCGTAGCACCGTGGCGATGCAGGCGGGCTCCCCGGCAGCGGCGCCCATCCACAGCAGATCGTGGTTGCCCCACTGAATGTCGAGCGAATGATAGGTGAGCAGGCGGTCCATAATCTTGGCAGCGCCGCCGCCACGGTCGAAGATATCGCCCACCAGGTGCAGGTGGTCGACGGCCAGGCGCTTGATGAGCGAGGCAAGCGACTCGATAAAATCGTCGGCGCTTGCGGTCTCTAGGATGGACTCCACGATGCGCTCGTGATAGCGCACACGATAGTTGTTCTCGTCCGGATGCGTGTGCAGCAGCTCGTCGATGATGTAGGCGTAATCGCGCGGGATGGCCTTGCGCACCTTGGAGCGCGTATACCGGCTCGAAAGCGAACGGGCAACCACAATGAGCTGGTCGAGCATGGTCTTGTACCAGGTGGGGGAGTCCTCGTGCTGGCTGCGGACCAACTCGATCTTCTCGCGCGGATAGTAGATGAGCGTGCACAGCTCGCCCTTTTCGTCAAAGGTGAGCGTGTCGCCAAAGATTTCGTCGACATGTTCGCGCACGACGCCCGAGCAGTTGTTGAGGATGTGCATAAAGGCTTCGTACTCGCCGTGTACGTCGCTCATAAAATGCTCGGTGCCTTTGGGCAGGTTGAGAATGGCCGAGAGATTGATGATCTCGGTAAACGCGGATTGCTCGGTGGGAAATTGTCTCGACAGCAGACGCAGATACTTAAAGTCTTGCGGATTGCGATCGAATGCGACCATGAAACACCTTCCAATATGGTTGGTAAAACTGATAAACATCGTCAAACGTTTATCAGTATGCGCCGGCTTCGTTTCGATTTAGTGCCGGTGGCTGAATTGTCGGCTGAACGGTTTGCTAAATCGATTTAGTTGAGGTTGATATGTCGGTTAAGTGGAGACGAAGGGGATGATTTTGCCCATGTTGGCCCATGGCGGGGATGGGGATGTTGATGATAAAGATATTCAATACCAATGGTTCGAATTGGTAAATAGTGGACATTTGTATCGTATTTAGGCTTGCTGTGCGATAATTTGCGTAGCAATACTTAAGGAGCCTCATATGAGTGATTTTGTCCTGACCTGTGAATCCGCCGCCGATCGAACCCGTGAGTTCTTTGCGTCGCGCAATATCCCTGTCGTGTGTTTCCATTACGAGATTGATGGTGTTGTCCATGCGGACGATCTGTACCAGTCGATTTCACCGGACGAGTTTTTTGCCCAGATTGCCGCGGGTGCCATGCCCAAGACGTCTCAGGTGAGCGTGGGTGAGTACGAGGAGTTTTGGGAGCCGTTTGTTGCCGAGGGTAAAGACGTGCTGCACCTTACGTTGTCGTCGGGTATTTCGGGCACGTATGGATCGGCCTGCGTTGCGGCGCAGATGCTCGCGGATCGCTATCCCCAGGGCGGCAAGGTGCGCGTCATCGATTCGCTGGGGGCGTCTTCGGGCTTTGGCCTGTTGCTGGAATATGCTGCCGACGTGCGCGATAGCGGGGCTTCACTCGACGAGACGGCCGCTTGGATTGAGGAGCATAAACTCAACCTTCACCACTGGTTTTTCTCGACCGATCTGTCGAGCTATCTGCGCGGCGGTCGCATTTCGGCCGCGAGCGCGATCATCGGCACGGCGCTTAAGATTTGCCCACTTATGACGGTCGATTGCGAAGGTGGGCTGTCGCCACGTGAGAAGATTCGCACTAAGAAGCGCGCGATTTCCGAGATGGCTAAGACCATGATGGCACACGTGCAGGACGGTGCGGATTATTCGGGTAAGTGCGTCTTGTCCCATTCGGCGTGCCGCGAGGATGCCGAGGCCGTTGCGGCGCTGATTGAGGAACAAGTTCCGCAGCTCAAAGGCAAGATTGAGATCAACAATATCGGTGCTCTGATCGGTTCGCACACCGGACCAGGTACGGTGGCGCTCTTCTTTATGGGCGACAAGCGCGTGGATTAATTTGCCTCATCACGTCGCTGCATGATTGCTCAAACGAAAACGGCCCGCCTCACGTTTGTGGGGCGGGCCTTGCTGTTGGGGTTAGTGTTTCTTGCCGCGGAAGAAGAAGCCGTGCAGCGAGGGCTTGAGTCCACGGTTGGCGCGACGCTCCTCGATATGATCGTGGATCGAAGCGACGCGTTCGATGACTTCGTCGGGAATCGGCACATCGGGATTCATGTTCTCGACCTGGCTGACCTCGGCGGCGGCGACCTGGTCGATAATGGGCACATCGTCGTGCGAGATGACGGGCGTGGCGTCTTCTTTCATCTTGCGGTAGCGCTGCATCATGTCGGTCTGCAGCTGTTGGGCCGAAGGCGGCGTCCAGATGATGGCGTTGGCGCCGGCAGCGATGGTTTCACGGATGCTCTCGGGTGTTTTGCCGCCCGGTGCGATGAGCGGCAGGTTGGGATAGTGCTCGCGCAACTCGCGCAGAACCTGCGGCGTGTTCTTGCCGGCCGCGATGTTGAGGATCTTGGCTCCGGCGCGCACTTTGGCATGCGCGTCATCGTCGCAACGTACGACCGTGGCGATGACGGGGATGTCGGCGATGTTGGTGATGTGCTCGACCATCTCGGCAGTGGCGGGGGAGTTGACCACGCAGCCCGCCGCGCCCTGCATCTCGGAGACGGCCGCCATCTGTACGGAGCGCTTGCCGGTCGTAGTTCCGCCGCCCACGCCTACAAAGACCGGGCACTCGGCGACGGTCAACAGCGCCTGCGTAATGGCCGGCTGCGGCGTGAAGGGGTAAACGGCAAAGACGGCATCGGCATTGGAGTTGCGGATGACCGCCACGTCGGTGGTGTAGATAAGCGACTTGATGCGACGACCGAAGAGCGTAAAGCCGCTGGCCTCCTCGATCTCGTCGGGCATGCGGAGGGCCGCCTTGCGCAGGCGCCCGTCGATGGGTAGCGGCTCGATGGGGAGCAGTCCGTTGGGGGTCACGGCTACCTGGGGCTCGGTGAACTCGTCTGCGAGCTCGACCTCGGAAAAATCGACCGAGGCGACGATGTCCTCGTGAACCTCGGCGGGTACATCGATGGGAGCTTGGTCGTTTGTCGCGGCAGGCGTGTCGAAGGAGCTGGTGCCGACAAAGGCGTCGACGCGCTCGTTTAGGTCGTTGAGGGTATCCATGGATCCTCGATTCTATGCGATGGTGGTCGGCAGGGTGCCGGCAGCGTTGTGCTTGCTAAATCGTTTGACGAGTTGATTTTTCCCCGCCGCGTCATCCGTTAGACCGAAGGGCCGGCGAACGTGAAGGAGCTGTGGTGGCGGGTATTGAGGTGCTATCTTGAATGTCCCGTTTAAAAGAGAGGTGACGCGGAATGGAATTTACAGCAATGTTGGGCTCGATTGGCCTGTGTGTGGGCGCAATCGTAGCCGCCGCGGTCATCTACTTGGTGGTCACGGCCATTAAGGGCAAAAGAGCCGAGCGCAAGGAGCGCGAGGCACTTAAGCAGCACCGTGACCAGCAGGACAAGCGCGCACGGAGATAGTTTGTTGAGTTTTGAATCCGTGCGCTAGCTGCGTTTTCGGATCAGGGCGATGTAGAAGCCCTCAAAGTTGCGGCTGGGCGGAATGGTCAGCGTGCCGGGTATACCGTTGGCGACGGACGAGACGTGGCCGGCGGCGATGGCCTCGGTGAGGGCGTTGCTCTCGACGCGCGGCTCTTCGCCAGCTTCCTGAGCACGGCGCGTTTCGCTTTCGCTCGGTGTGCCATCGAGGGGGATAAGCTCGCAGTCCATGTGCTTGTCGAGGGCCTCTTGCAGGGCGTCCTCGTTTTCCTGCGGCAAGATCGAACAAGTCGAATAGACGAGCGTGCCGCCCGGTTTGAGGGCTCCCATGGCGCGGTCCAGAAGTGCTCGCTGCGAGCGGGCGCACTTGCCGAGCAACTGCTCGGTTAGGCCGCGCAGACTCTTCTCGTTGCCGCTGATGACGGTGCCCGTGCCGGTGCAGGGAGCGTCGAGCAGAATGCGGTCAAAGCGGAAGAACTCGTCGAGCTCGCGTGCGTCGATGCGCATGACGGGCACGTTTTTGGCGCCTTGGCGGTGGAGGTTGGCTTCGAGCTTTTCGGCGCGGGGAATGCTCATCTCGCAGGCCGTGAGGTGTGCCTGGCCCTGGGTGAGGGCGGCGATCTGCGTCGTCTTGCCACCGGGGGCCGCGCACATGTCCAGGATGTCCTCGCCGGCCTGGGCGCCCAGGACCAACGGCGGCATCATGGACGACAGGCTCTGCAGATAGATCTTGCCGTCGCGGTAGATGTCGAGGTCCCATAGGTCGGAAACCTGGGCCTCGGGCAGGATGAAGGCGTCCGGATACCATGCGATGGGGCGGTGGGCGATGCCGGCTGCGTCGAGCGCGGCGGCGATGTCCTCGGCGGTCGCCTTGAGCGTGTTGGTGCGCAGTGTGACTGGGCGTGTGGCCGCGGCGCCAAAGCCCTCGATCATGAGCTGAGCATCGGTGGGGGCATAGGCGCCGGCGACCGTGTCGACCATAAAGCGCGGCAGGTCGGCGGCGCAGGGAAGGGCGGCAAGCTGGTCGGAAAGCTCGGTAGCGGCAAACTGCCTGAGCTTGAGCTCGGCCTTGACCTGCTTTTTCTGCTTGCGACGACGCGGCTTGGACATCCGTCTTTCCTTCCTATTCCATTAAAAGTAGTCAATTTGGGACGGGGCTATTTTAGCTGCCCGTCCGTTTCGGCAGGCGTTGCAGTTAAATTTAGGACGGGGTAGCTAAAATAGCCCCGTCCCAAATTGACTACTCTGCCTTGGCGTTGGCCTAGTACTGGTTCTCGTGCTTGCTGAAGAAGTCGAAGCGCGGGGGCAGCGGCTTTACGCGGTGCTTGCCGGGCTTCTCACCCAGGCTCTCCACAAACTCGTCCGTGGAGGCGAAGATGTTGTCCCAGCTAAAGAAGGCGACCGGATCGACGTCGAAGTACTCACAGATGAGCTCGCAGCCGGCCGGGACGATGCCGTGCATGAGCACGGTTGCCACGCGCAGCTCGGTAAAGGCGTCGACGAGGGCCTGTGTCATTGCGGTGTTTGCCGGCTCACCTTCGAGCTTGTTGGCGGCCTTGGAGGCGTCGCTCCAGCGCTTGTTGGCGGCACGCAGGTAGTCGTCGCACACGGCGAGCGCGCGGTGCGTCTCGAACTTGTACATGGCCTGCTCAAAGGCAAGGGCGGCCTGCTCGGCTGCTTCGACCACGGTGGCGGAGGCGGCGCCGGCCGGAATGCAACCGTTGCGATAGGGGCTCTCGTCGCCCTCCTTGATGGCGACGCCGTAGAAGCAGCTGCGGGCCAGGCGGTTGAACACGCCGGTCAAAAGGGCGCTCTCCTTGAGGGCCGGGTCGATAACGCGCTTGTCGTCGCAGGCGCGTACCTCGTTGCCGTCCTTGTCCTTGCCGGTCACGCGGGTGTCGTATGCCTTGGGGCTAAAGCTCACCGGCTTCTCGGACAGGCCGAGCGACAGCCAATGCGCGCGCATCTGCTCGCAGGTGTAGTGGTTGAGCAGGTCGTCTGCCGGCGGGGGAGGCGTCTGCGAGGACGAGCTTGCCTTTTTGCCCATGTAGAGCAGGTGGTAGCAGGCGCTGACGGTGCTCTGCGTAAGGTCCCAACCCAGGGCCTCCCACATGGCGGTCTGCGCGATGCAGTAGAAGTAGATGTTGTCCTGGCCGATGAACTGGTAGATCTGCGCGTCATCAGAGCACCACCAGTCGCGCCAGTCGAGCGAGCTGTGCTGGTAGGTGGGCGCGGGGACCTGCGTGGAATCGGCGGCGGGCTCGCCCATGAGGGCGGCATCCTGGGCTGCGACGCCCTCGGTCACGCCGGCGGCCTTGGCATCGCGTGCGAGCACGGTGCGGGTGTAGCTGATGGGCGCCCACAGGCTCTCGGGCCAGCACCAACAGGTGACGTCGTTCACGCCGTCGACCTCGGGCACCGGAACGCCCCAGTCGATGTTGCCGGTGATGCGGAAGGGCACGAGCGCCTTGCCGCTGCGGAAGCGCACGCCGCCGTTGGCGAGCACCGCGTGGGCGTCGTCGCGCTCCTTCCAGCTGGGGAAGGTGACGGTAAAGCTGCTCTTGTTGCCCTCGGGCTCCAGCACGGTGTGCTCGGGCAGCTGGTCCTCGACGGCGTCGAAGGCCTCGCGGAACTTGTTCTGGATGTAGAGCTGTGCCGGCAGCAGCCACTCTTCCATGGTCTTGGAGACCACGGAGCGAACCTGCGGGTTCTGGGCGAGCTTGGCGGTGTAGGTCTTCATAAAGTCGAGGTAGGCCGGCAGGTCAAAGTAGAGGTTGTCGACCGGGCGCAGCTCGGGCACCTCGCCGGTGAGCTGGCTCTTGGGCGCGATGAGCTCCTCGGGCTCAAACTGGTGACCTAGGTCGCACTCGTCGGCATAGGCCTTCTCGGACTTGCAGCCCTGGATGGGGCAGCGGCCGATCACCTGGCGGCCGTTGAGGAACGTGCCGGCCTTGGCGTCGTAAAACTGCAGCGTGGAGCGCTTGGAGATGGTGCCCTGCTCGTGCAGGCGCTCGATAATCTCGGCGGTAACCTCGTTGTGGATCTGCGCCGCCGGCTCAAGGCCCGAGCCGCCGTAGATATCGCAGCTGATGTTGTAGTTGTTGAGGGTCACGGCCTGGCGGGAGTGGTTGGACTCGACGTACTCGCTAATAGACTTGTCGTAGCCCTCGTTCTCCCTGAGCTTGCGGTAGCTCTCCATGATGGGCGAGCCGTAGCAGTCGGTGCCCGAGGTGAAGATGACGTTCTCGCGGCCCAGACGGTCGCGCAGGAAACGGGCGAAGAAGTCGGCCGGGACAAAGACGCCGCCAACGTGGCCAAAGTGAAGGCCCTTGTTGCCGTAGGGCTCGCCGGCGGTAACGATGGCGCGGCGCGGCCAGCTGGGACGGTCGTTCATGGAGTATTTGGATGCCATGGGACTCCTTCGCATATGGTGAGGGCGCGGCCGGGTGTGGGGCTCGGCGGCGCGGTGGTCAATTCGTGCATATCGTTCGACATTATCGCACATGCGGGCGGGTACGTGGCAGGGGCGCTATCCTAAGATGCTATGAATGAGATTTCCAACATACATGCGTTTGAAGACGAGGATTTCCTGCACGCCTGCTTTGTGTGGGGGATGGTCGTGCTTGGCGCATTTGCCGTGTGCCTGGTGCCGGTGTTTATGCTGTTGGGTGGGCCTGCGGACTTGGATGCGGCTGATGCGGGCGGTTGGACGGCCGTTTTGGGCTGGATAGTCGGCTTGGCTGCGGTTTCGGCGGCGTCATTTGCCGTGCACGAGCTGGTGCACGCGGTGTTCTTTAAGCTGTTCGCGCCCGCCGGTGCTCGGGTGACCTTTGGGGCAAATCTCGAAACCTGCATGATTTATGCCTGCGCCGAGGGCGTTGTGTATTCGCGCCGGCGGTACGTGGCGGTTTGCCTGGCGCCGACGGTTATTGTGACGGCGGCGTTTGCCCTGGGGTTTGCATGTTCGGGTTATCCGCTGCTGTGCTACCTGGCGGCTGGTCTGCACTTGTCGGGCTGTGTGGGCGATTGGTATTACGTGCGGACCATTCTGCGCGACCGTCGCATTGTCGCCTGTGAGGACACGTCCTTTGGCGTTCGCTTTTTCGCAAGGTAGTCTTTTTGGGATGATTTTTCTGGGACGGGGATGTTGATGAGGCCGTTGTTGTTGCACGCCTGCTGTGCGCCGTGCTCGCTTGAGCCGGTTCGTCTGCTGCGCGAGGAGGGGTTTGAGCCCACGATTTGCTGGACTAACCCCAATATTCAGCCGCGCGATGAATGGCAGCGCCGCCTGGACGAGCTGCGCCGGTGGTGTGCCGACGGCGGCATCGAGCTCATTGAGGCAGGTGAGGACCGCGAGCGCTGGGAGGCCGGTGTGGCCCCGTTGGGCGCCGATCGACCCCGCCGCTGTCGTGCATGCTATGCCCTGCGTCTGGCCGAGGCATGCCGTGTGGCCCAGGATCACGGGTTTGAATATGTGGGTACGACGCTCGCTGTCTCGCCGTATCAGCTGTTCGAGACCTGCAATGATGTGCTGGAGCGTCTGGCTGCCGCCCGCGGCCTCACTCCGGTGATTCGCGATTTTCGCCCGTATTACCCCGAGGCCACGCGTCGTTCGCGCGAGCTTGGCATGTATCGGCAGAACTACTGTGGTTGCCGCTTCTCTGCCGTCGAGGCGGCCATGGACCGCGCCCGCATCCGCGACGAGCGCAAAGCCGCCAAAAAGTAGTTCTTTTGGGCTGGCGGCCTGCTAGGATGTAGAGCGGACTTTAGCTATATAAGGAGTATCCGACGTGTCTATGCGTACCGATGATTTTGACTACAACCTTCCTGAGGAACTGATTGCCCAGGCTCCTGCCGAGCCGCGCGACTCCTGCCGCCTGCTGGTGGTTGATCGCAAGGGCTCCCAGGCTGGAACGCCGCTGGAGCACGGCGGCACCGTCGAGCACCGCATCTTCCGCGACATCATCGACTATATCGAGCCGGGCGACGTGCTCGTCATCAACCAGACGCGCGTGATGCCGGCCCGCCTGATCGGCCGCAAGGCGGGCTCGGGCGGCGTGGTCGAGACGCTGCTGCTCAAGCGCCGCGAGGATGTTGACCCGCTGGGTCACGTTTGGGAGTGCTTGGTCAAGCCGGGCAAGCGTCTGAAGCCCGGTGCTCAGATTGAGTATCGCGCCGGTGGCGCCCATGCGCCCGAGGGCGCGCCCGTGGTGCTGACGGCCGAGGTCATCGACTTTGTCACCGATAGCCGCGGTGGCCGTCTGGTACGCTTTGAGCCGGCCGGTTGCAATGCCGCCGGCGAGCCGCGCACGCTCGACGAGGCCATTCACGCCGCCGGTCACGTGCCGCTGCCGCCCTACATTACCGATTACGAGGGCGACCCCGAGAAGTACCAGACCGTCTACGCCATGAAGGAGGAGCACTCGGCTGCTGCTCCCACGGCGGGCCTGCACTTCACGCCCGAGCTCATGGCCGCTATTGAGGCCAAGGGCGCGAAGTTTGCCGCCGTCGAGCTCGAGGTGGGCATCGACACCTTCCGTCTGGTGGAGGAGGACGACCCCACGCAGCACGTGATGCACACCGAGCGCTACCACGTATCGCAGGAGGTGGTTGACGCCGTGCATAAGGCTAAGGCCGAGGGGCATCGCGTGATCGCCGTTGGTACCACCGCGGTGCGCTCGCTCGAGAGCGCGTTTGACGCGGACGCGCCGGTGTCCGATCCGGCTGTGACGGCGCGCTATTTTGAGGGCCGTGAGGACGGCGCCGACACGCTCGGCCGCGGTGACATCGTGGTGCGCGAGAACGCGACGACGCAGCTCTACCTCATGCCTGGCTCGACTTATCACGTGGTCGACGCGCTGATTACCAACTTCCATGTGCCGCGCTCCACGCTCATGATGCTCGTGAGCGCGCTTGCCTCCCGCGACCAGATCATGGATGCCTACGCCGCCGCCATCGAGGAGCGCTACCGCTTCTTCAGCTTTGGCGACGCAATGCTCATTTGTTAGTTACGCGGTTCTACGAACCGCGTAACGGCTCGACGCTGCAAACCCGCCAGAGCGGCAATCTGCCTTTCAACTTCGGCGGCATGACCAAAAGGTCAATGCCGCCTCGTTTCAAGGCACCTTGCTCGCTCTGGCGGGTTTTCGCTGTCGGTACCAAAACATCGGCGTTGCCTTTGTTGGCACTTGGGGACGTTCCTTTTGTGCCGGCACCTGGGGACAGTCCTTGCGCCAATCTCTTGACTAGTCGTTGGGGACGTTCTTGTTTGACTGGTCGTTTAAGAACGTCCCCAACGACTTCCTTGCATCAATCTAATAAGTTGCGGTGAGATAGTTCTTGAATTGGCCTTTTTGAGGGCTGAACAGGAACTATCTCACCGCAACTGCGTTGGGGTGTTTTTGGCAACCGGCTTACTTGCTCATGAACAGCCAGATTGCGATGATTACCAGGATTGCAGCGACGATGCAGACGATGGCTCCGGTGAATTTGACGCGTGAGTCGCGGGTTCGCTTGCGCACGTCGTCTTCGGCGGCCTCGAGTTGGGCAACTTCGCGCTCGGTCTCGGTATGCTCGGCCTTGTCGCGTGCCAAGGACCCGGCGAGCGATTCGGTGATCTCGGGATGGTCGTGAACCTCGGTCGCCTGCTCGATAATCGACTGCGCATGCGCGGCATCTGCCCGGGCGTTTGCGATGGCCTGCTCTTGCTCGCGGCGTGCCTTGTCCTGCGTGGCGATCTTTTCGCGCAGCTCGCGCTGGCGCGTCGCGGCGGCAGTTTTTGCGGACTGCAGCTCGTCGCGCGCGGCATCTGCCTCAGCCGTTACGGCCTGGTGCGCGCGTTTAGCGTCGGCGATGGGGGCCTGTGCCTGCTCGACGGCCTGCTCGGCGGCGGCAAGTGAATGCTCAAGATCGGCGGTCACGCGCGGAATGTCTTCCTCGGCCTTGCGGAGGGCGTCGGCAGCGTCGGAGATTTGCATAGACAACTCGCTGGTGCGCACGGTGTAATTGGCGGGATTTGCCGAAGGGTTGCGCTGCAGCTCGGCATACTCGCGACGCAAGGTCTCGAGCTGTGCGCGCGTGGCATCGGCAGTTTGTCGTGCGGCGGCGACACCGGCATCGCGCTCAGCCTTCACTTTGTCGCGGATACGCTTGGAATCCTCAAGGCGACGAACGAGGCGGTTGCCGGTCTCGCGCGAGCTCGCCTCGCGGGCTTCCACGGCGTCGAGTGCAGCCTTCAGGCGGAGCTCGGTCGCATCGTCCTCTTCCTTCATTTGCTCGAGCTGGCTCTTGAGCTCAGTCGCTTTGGCGGCATGGACGTCGCGGTCAACCTCGGCGGCCGCAGCGGTCTTTTGTGCCGTGGCGATTGCCTGGCGCTGGTCGGCGATGATCTGATCGTAGCGGCCTGCGATGTCCTGGCGCGTCTCGAGCTCCTCTGCCTGGTCGGCGATGCGCTGCTCAAGCTCGGCTAAATGGGCGCGGGCATCGGCGAGCGCCTTCTTGGCGGCGTTCATCTCGCGCATGGCCGACGCGCCCTGGGCGATAAAAGTGCCCACGGCGTTAGCGGTGTTTGAGACGGCGCTCCCCAGGTCGCGGCTCGTGGCGGGGGCGTGCGAGGTGGTCGGGTGCGCGGCCTCGGCGGTATTCGTATCGGCAGTCTGCGTCGCGGCGATATTGCCGGTGCCACCTTCGATCACGGAAAAGCCCGCTGCGTGCGGGTCGACCGCGTCCGCGCCGATCGTGGGGTGCTCGAGTTGCAGGAACGAGGGCATGGTACTGCCCTGGTCAGCAACCGGGGTCTCGCCGGGCACAAACGTCGAGGCGGCCTCGGCGGCTTCTTCTTCCTCGGCGTCGACATCGGCATCGGCGACAGCGTCCTTCATCGCTTTGACGGCATCCATCATGGAGTTCATGACGGCGTCGAGCTCTTCTTCCGAAGACACCTCGATGGGGCCTGTTGCTTGCGGAGCGTTCTCGGCCTTGGGCTCAATATCGCTCGGGTCCGGCTGCTCCAGCTGCTCTTCTTTGTCTTGCTCTGCGGCGACATTTGCGTCTGCGGCCTCGTCTGCGCCCGCAGCACCCTCCTCGACAGCGGCATCAATGCCGCCATCGCTGCTGGTAGAAGTATCGCAGTCGTCAATGGTGTCTGCGGAATCATCAATATGCTGTTGAGTCTGGGGGTCCAGCTCGTCTGTCATAGGCATGTGCTCCTCATCGTTGTTTGTCACCCTATGATAAAGTCTCGCGCCGACATCCCGCGCCCCGCAGCAAAGTTTCAAAACGTGTTCGATGACTCGTCGCGTTAACAAAAACTCGGCCGCTCTATCCAATTTGTACTTGACATTCCCTTCGCCGAAAGACGTTGCGCCGTTCGCCTGCCATGGGCTTTATTTTTCACTTGAAGAAGCTAAAGTTGCATTTCAGCTTTTGGCGCGTTTATTTTGGATGCGCGCAGTCGGCGGGCGTGCCCGTCGCGATTTTGAAAGGACTTCGTATGGGACTTTTCACTGGTAAGACCGTGATCGTCACCGGCGGCGGCAAGGCCACGCTCAAGGACGGCTCCGCTGGCTCCATCGGCTACGGCATCGATATCGCTTTTGCCAAGGAGGGCGCGAACCTCGTCATCACCGGCCGCAACGTCGCCAAGCTCGAGGCCGCCAAGGAGTCTCTCGAGGCTGAGTACGGCGTCAAGGTTCTGCCTGTTCAGGCCGATGTTTCTGCCGGTCAGGACAACGAGGCCGTCGTGCAGAACGTTATCGACAAGGCGATTGAGGAGTTCGGTCGTATCGACGCCGTCGTCAACAACGCTCAGGCCAGCGCCTCGGGCGTGACCATCGCCGACCACACTATGGACCAGTTTAACCTGGCCATTTACTCCGGTCTGTATGCCACCTACCTGTACATGCAGAAGGCCTATCCGCACCTGAAAGAGACCAAGGGCTCCGTGGTCAACTTTGCTTCGGGTGCCGGTCTGTTTGGTAACTATGGCCAGTGCAGCTACGCCGCTGCCAAGGAGGGCATCCGTGGCCTGACCCGCGTTGCCGCCAACGAGTGGGGCAAGGACGGCATCAACGTCAACATCGTGTGCCCGCTTGCCTGGACTGCTGCGCTCGAGAACTTCCAGGATGCCTATCCCGAGGCGTTCAAGGCCAACGTTCACATGCCGCCGGCGGGCCACTACGGCGACGTCGAGAAGGAAATCGGCCGCGTGGTCGTTCAGCTTTGCGGCCCCGACTTTAAGTATATGAACGGCGAGACCGTCACCCTCGAGGGTGGCATGGGCCAGCGGCCCTAACAGTTACGCGGTTCTACGAACCGCGTAACCAGTTGACGCTGCAAACCCGCCAGAGCGGCAATCTGCCTTTCAACTTCGGCGGCATGATCAAAAGATCAATGCCGCCTTGTTTCAAGGCACCTTGCTCGCTCTGGCGGGTTTTCGCTGTCGGTGCCAGAGCATCGGCGTTTGCGATGCTGGCGAAAAGTAGTCATTGGGGACGAATGATCCCTTGGGGGTAGTCGTTTAATGCGCCGGTTTCTGTCGAGTCGGTGCTTCTTGCGGGTTGCCCGTATAATGGTTTGCGTATGAACCGCAACCAAGGAGCTCCAGTTTATGGACCAGAATCTCTTTAAGTTCGACCTGATCGCCGAGGACCCGACGACGCATGCGCGTGCCGGCGTACTGCACACCCCGCACGGTGACATCGAGACGCCGATCTTTATGCCCGTGGGCACCAAGGCAAACGTCAAGGGTATACCTACCGAGACCGTCAAGCAGCTCGGCGCCCAGATTGTGCTTGCCAACACCTATCACCTGTCCATGCGTCCCGGCGAGGACACCATCGCCGAGCTGGGCGGCCTGCACAAGTTTATGAACTGGCACGGCCCCATTCTTACCGACTCGGGCGGCTTCCAGGTGTTCAGCCACAACGACGCCGTCAAGCTCACCGACGAGGGCGTGCGCTTTATCGTCAACGATTACGACGGCCGCCACGTGTTCTGGACGCCCGAGGACAACATGGAAATCGCCATGAAGCTCGGCTCCGACATCTGCATGCAGCTCGACCAGTGCCCGGGCTATCCCGCCACGCGCGCCTACGTCGAGCGCGCCGTTGAGCTGTCGAGCATGTGGGCCGAGCGCTGTTATAAGGCCCACACCCGTGATGACCAGGCGCTCTTTGGCATCGTTCAGGGCGGCATGCATCTGGACCTGCGCCTGCGCTCGCTGCGCCACCTGGAGGAGTGCGGCGACTTCCCCGGCTACGGCATCGGCGGCTACTCGGTGGGCGAGGACCACGAGACCATGTTCGAGACGCTGGCGCCGCTGGTTTCCGAGTACATGCCTAAGCACAAGCCACGCTACCTCATGGGTGTCGGCAACCCCACCACCCTCGTGCGCGGTGTGGGTGTGGGCATCGACATGTTCGACTGCGTGCTGCCGACGCGCACCGGTCGCATGGGCACGGCGTTTTCGAGTGAGGGTCGCCTCAACTTCCGCAACGCGCGCTTTGCGCATGACGACGGCCCTATCGACCCCACCTGCACCTGCCCGGTGTGCACGGGCGGCTACAGCCGCGCGCTCATCCGTCACATGGTCACGCAGAAGGAGATGCTCGGCGGTATTCTGCTGTCGATGCACAACATCTACTACCTGCTCAACCTTATGCAGCGTGCCCGCCAGGCCATTATCGAGGGTCGTTACGGTGCGTTCGTGAGCGACTGGATGAACAGCCCTGCGGCGGTGGATTACTAAGAGCCGCGGGCGCGCTTGCAGAGCGCAGGCAACGGCAAGGGGCGAGCGCCGGCCGGTCATCACGTTCGCTAACACCGTCTGCGCGACCGCTGACCGATGCCTTGCAAGCGCATGATACATCGTGGGTACCATACCGAATAGTTGATGTTCGGGCGGGTGTTTGGCGCATGGCGTCGACCCCGCCCGCTTTTCTTTTTCTCGATAGGAGTACCCATGATAAAGAATGAGAACGTCGAGGGCGAGCCCGCCTACGACGAGACGTACCGCCGCGGCCCCGTGGTCATGCGCGGCCCCATGATTCCTAAGGACAACACCTACGCCAACCTGCTGGCGCCCGAGGAGTCGACCGACTGGCTGCATGCCGATCCGTGGCGCGTACTGCGCATCCAGGCCGAGTTTGTCGATGGCTTTGGCGCACTTGCCGAGCTCGGGCCTGCGGTGACCATCTTCGGTAGCGCCCGCACGCCCAAGACCGATCCGCTCTACAAGGCGGCGCGCACGGTCGGTCGCAAGATTGCCCAGCGCGGCGTGGCGGTTATCACCGGTGGCGGCCCTGGCGTTATGGAGGCGGCCAACAGGGGAGCGGCGAGCGCCAACGGCAAGTCGGTCGGCCTGGGTATCGAGCTTCCGCACGAGCAGGGGCTCAATAAATACGTGAACCTCGGCATGGACTTCCGTTACTTCTTTGTGCGCAAGACCATGTTCGTCAAATACAGCTCGGGCGCCATCGTGTTTCCCGGAGGTTTTGGTACGCTCGACGAGATGTTCGAGGTACTCACGCTGGTGCAGACGCACAAGGTCAAGCGCATGCCGCTCGTGCTGGTGGGCAGCGAGTACTGGCAGGGCCTATTCGACTGGCTCAACGGCCCGGTGATGAGCGCCGGTATGATCAGCCCGCTCGATCCGGATCTGGTACACATTACCGATAACCTCAACGAAGCCGTCGACATCGCCCTGAGCGGGCTGATGTAGAGTAGCTAAAATGGGACGGGGCTAAAAAGACTGGTCTGAAACGTTTGATATCAGTCTTTTTAGCCCCGTCCCAAATGAACTGCTTTTAAGTTGCGGTGGAATAGGGATTGATTGGCGGCTAATAAGCCAAAAACAGTCCCTATTTCACCGCAAGTGGTAAAGGTGCCCCTAGTGGATGGGCTGGTAACGGGGGCAGTAGCTGATGGCGATGGCGTCGACGCCTACATGGGTGGCGATGGTGCAGCCGATGGGGCCGGTGCCGGCGTCTACGTAATCCTGGCCCGCGAGTGCCTCGTTGACAAGCTCCTGCTCCTCGGCGGCGCCGGTCGTGAGCACACGCACGCTTGAGCCCGGGTGCTCGTCCAAAAACGCGAGGCAATCTGCCATGGTGTTGGCGACGATGCGCTTGGCGCCGCGACCCTTCTTGATGGCCTTGATCTCGCCCGACTGCCACTCCGGCGAAACGGCCAGGCGAATGTTGAGCATCTGCGTGAGCTGGCCGGCGAGCTTGGGCGCGCGGCCGTTCTTAACGAGGTTCTCGAGCGTGCGGGGAATCAGCAGCAGGTGGGCGTCGGGCAGCGTCGCGCGAATCTGCGCCTCGGTCTCGTCCAGGCTGCGGCCGTCCTCGCGCATGGCCAGCGCGTACTCCACCAGCAGGCCCTCGGCGCCCGAGCCGGTGCGCGAGTCGATGCAGCGCACGTCGAGCTCGTGCGTTTCGGCCGTCAGGCTGGCGTTGGCATAGCAGGCGGACCACTCGCTGCACAGCGAGATAAAGATGGCGCTGTCGTGGCCGTCGGCGAGCACGCGATCAAAGAGCGCCTTGAACTCACCGGCGCTCGGCTGCGAGGTGTGCGGCAGTTGCTCGGAGCCGGCCATGCGCGCGACGTACTCCTGGGCGGTAATTTGTACCTGGTCGAGCAGGTCCTCGCCCTCGATAATCACATGCAGTGGAATCACGTAAATGCCGAGCTCTTGGGCGCGGGCGGGGGAGATGTCCGACGTGGAGTCGGTTATGATGGCAAAAGACATAATTGCACCTTTCGTTGGGGCGCTTGCGCGCCGCCTTCTGAGAGCAAAGTGCGACAAGTATAGTGGAGTCGTTCCACATTGCCAGCTTTAATTGTTGAATAGTCAACAGTTTGAAGTGTAAGTGTGGAAATCACCAACTGGGGAAGAGGGATGCCGATGGAGGCATTACAGCTATACGAGCGGCCAGTCGTGCTGTTCGATTTCGATGGCACGGTGGCCGATACGGGTCGGGCGGTGATGACCTCGACGCGCAAGACGCTGGCTGCGCGCGGGTTTTCGGAGGCGCAGATGGGCGACTTGCGCCGCATGATCGGGCCGCCCCTGTGGAAGAGCTTCCACGACTTTTACGGCTTTACGCGCGAGGAATCGCTCGTGGTGGCCGACGAGTACCGTGCCTTTTTCGATGAGCTGGGGCCGGAGGAGTACCCCGTGTTCGATGGGATTCCCGAGCTGCTGGATGGGTTGACCGCCCAGGGCAAGCGTATGGCCGTGGCGACGTCGCGCATGGAGGCGAAGTGCATCGATATGGTGCATGAGCTGGGGCTTTGCCAGTTCGAAGCCGTGGTTGGCATGAATCCGCCGCAGGGGCGCGAGACCAAGGCAGATTCGGTCCGCGATGCGCTGGCGGCGCTCGGTGCGACGGCCGACGAGGCCGTGATGATCGGCGACCGCTTTAACGATGTGGAGGGCGCGCACGCGATGGGTGTGCCGTGTATCGGCATCTATTCGGGCGCGGCGGCGCCGGGGGAGCACGAGGCCGCGGGTGCCGATGCGGTGGTGCACTCGGTGGCCGAGCTTGCTAAACTTTTCGCTATATAGGTATGTGATGTGAGGGGCGGGCACGCTCGCCACTCATTGGTAAGGAGGTCGTCCATGAATCAGGTGGAGCAGAGCGTCGCTGAGTATGTCGACGAGGTCTGGGAGGATGTCGTCGCCGATATCGAGCAGCTGGTGAACTATCCGTCCGTGGCCGTTGCTGCCGATGCGGAGCCCGGTGCGCCGTTTGGCCGCCCGGTCCGTGATGCGCTCGATTGCGCGCTCGGCATTGCGCAAAAGCTCGGCTACCAGACGAGCGACGACGAGGGCTATGTGGGCATCGCCGACATTCCCGGCCGCGGCGACAAGCAGCTCGCGACCATCTGCCACGTGGACGTGGTGCCCGCCGGCCCCGGTTGGAACACCGACCCGTTTGCGATGGAGCGCCGCGAGGGCTGGCTGCTCGGTCGCGGCGTTATCGACGACAAGGGTCCGGCGGTGCTGTCGCTCTACGCCGGCGCCTATCTGCTCAAGCACGGCATCACCCCGCGCTATACCTTCCGCGCGCTGCTGGGCTGTGATGAGGAAGTGGGCATGTCCGATGTTCACCATTATCTGGAGAACCACGCGAACCCCGACTTTCTGTTTACGCCCGATGCCGAGTTCCCGGTCTGCAATGCCGAGAAGGGCCAGTTTGGGGCGACGTTTGTGAGCTCCAAGATCGACGGCGGGCGCATTGTGTCCTGGAGCGGTGCTGAGGCGAGCAACGCTATTCCGTCGCAGTCTATCTGCGAGCTTGCGATTGCCGCCGATGAGCTGCCGGCGCCGATCGAGAACGCCGACCGCCTGGAGATCACGGCGCTCGAGAACGGCCATGCCCAGATTTTTGCGCACGGCATCGGTGGCCATGCTTCGATGCCCGAGGGGACGATCAACGCCGTCGGCCTGATCGTGACGTACCTGCGCGAGGCCGAGGACGCGTTTGGCGCCCGTGGCGAGCGTCTGCTGACGCCTGCCGAGCACGAGTTCGTCAAGTTCTTGGCCTTTGTGCACGCGGATGCCTATGGCCGCGGCCTGGGTATCGACGCGACGAGCCCCGCGTTTGGCCCGCTCACGTGCAACCCCGGCGTCATCCGCGTGGTGGATGGCCACATTGAGCAGGTCATTGACGTGCGCTTCCCCGACAGCACGAGCGCCGATACCATCTGCGAGCAGCTCGATCCGCTCGTGGGCCGTTTTGGCGTGACGTGCCGTGTGGGTCGTGCGAAGGTGCCGTTCTCGGTCTCTGCCGACGATCCGGCCGTGAAGGCGCTTATTGATACCTATAACGAGTTTACGGGCAAGCATGCTGAGCCCTTTGCTATGGGCGGCGGCACGTACGCGCGCAACTTCGCCCGCGCCGTCTCGTTTGGCCCCGAGGAGACCGGCCTTGAGCTGCCCGCATGGGGCGGCCAGATGCACGGCCCCAACGAGTGCGCCAACGAGGAACAGCTCAAGCAAGCGCTCAAGATCTATATTGTTGCGATCCTCCGTTTGAATGAATTAGAGCTTTAAGGTTTCGCGGTTTCCCAATCTAAGTTGCGGTGGAATAGTTCCTAGAATGGGCCATTTGATGGCCAAGCGGGAACTATTTCACCGCAACTTTGTTTTTATTGGTGTAAAAGGCGCGCCATGCTTGGGTGGGGATTGTTATTCGTTTGTAAAGACTGGGCCGCGCTTGCGGTAAGGGTCTATCAAATGACCGTAAGAAACCGCAGTTGGCGCGGGCGCTGCCCGATCGAGACCGTATCTTTCCAAACAGCAAAGCGGGCAGGGTGCCCGCGATTCGCATGTACGAAAGGAAGATCATGCTCGATCAGGCTTATTCTCGTCGTCAGTTCCTCGGCCTCGCTGGTGGTCTTGCCAGCATCGTCGGTCTCGGCCTTGTTGGTTGCGGCGGCTCCGGTGCATCCGATGCCGCCGACAAGGGTAGCGCCGCCGCTGCCGAGTCCGTCTCCGGCGAGGTGACTTACGACGGCGCCTCCTCGTTCCAGGCTCTCGTCGAGGCCGCTGCCGAGAAGTTCATGGATGCTAACCCCGACGTCTCCGTCTCCGGCTCGGGCAACGGCTCGGGCAAGGGCCTGACCGCTGTTTCCGCCGGCACCGTTACCATCGGTAATTCCGACGTCTTCGCCGAGACCAAGCTCGAGGCCGACCAGGTCAAGAACCTCGTCGACCACGAGGTCGCCGTCGTGGGCATGGGCCCCGTCGTTTCCAAGAACGTCACGGTCGACGACCTGTCCCTTGAGCAGCTCAAGGGCATCTTCTCCGGCCAGATCACCAACTGGAAGGAGGTCGGCGGCGACGACGCCAAGATCGTCGTCCTCAACCGCAAGGCCGGCTCCGGCACCCGTGCCACCTTCGAGGCCACCGTCTTTGGCGACGAGGCCGTCGACTTTAAGGGCGACGCCGAGCTCGACAAATCCGGCGACGTTCAGACTCAGATGGGCAGTACCGACAACGCCATCTCCTACCTCGACTTCTCGCACTTCGATGACTCCAAGTTCAACGCCGTCAAGGTCGAGGGCGTCGAGCCAAAGAGCGCAAACGTCACCGACGACTCCTTCAAGATCTGGGCGACCGAGCACATGTACTGCTCCAAGGACGCCGACGAGGCCACCAAGGCCTTCCTGGAGTTCATGCTCTCCGACGACGTCCAGGGCAAGCTCGTCGAGGAGCAGGGCTTTATCCCCGTCTCTGCCATGAAGGTCGTCAAGGACGACAGCGGCAAGGTTTCCGCTAAATAAGTAATCGCCCCGGAAAGGTTTGCAATGGCAAAACAGCTGCCAAAGCGCGACCTTGAGAACGTGGGCCTGGGCGTCACGGGCGCGTGCGTAGCGCTCGTGACGCTTGTCGTTGCCGCGCTCATCTTTATGGTCGCCCAAAAGGGCCTCTCGGCTTTTCTCAAGGACGGCGTCTCGGTCGTCGAGTTCTTCACCGGCACCAAGTGGGACCTGGCAAACACAGCCGAAAACGGTCTGCCTTATACCGGCGCCCTGCCCCTGATCGTCACCTCCTTTGCGGTCATGGTGCTCTCCACGCTCATCGCGCTGCCCATCGCCATCGGTTCTGCCATCTTTGCGGTCGAGATTAGCCCTAAGTTTGGTTCTAAGGTCTTTCAGCCGCTTATTGAGCTTTTGACCGGTATTCCCTCGGTCGTCTTTGGCCTGATCGGCTTTCACGTGGTCGTCGGCCTTATGAAGAGCGTTTTCCACGTGAGCACGGGCCTGGGCATCCTGCCCGGCGCCATCGTGCTGGCCGTCATGATCCTGCCGACCATGACCACGCTTTCGGTCGATGGCCTGCGCGCCGTGCCCGACAGCTACCGTCAGGGCTCGCTCGCACTGGGCTACACCCGCTGGCAGACCATCTGGCACGTGGTGCTCAAGTCCGCCATGCCGTCGCTCATGACCGCGGTCATCCTTGGCATGACGCGCGCCTTTGGCGAGACGCTCGCCGTGCGCATGGTCATCGGCGGCATCGAGGCCATGCCGACGTCGCTGCTGTCGCCGGCGTCCACCATCACCACCACGCTCACCACGTCTATGGCGGTCTATGCCGAGGGCTCGGCCCAGGACGATGTCCTGTGGGCGCTCGGCCTGCTGCTGATGGGCATGAGCCTCATCTTCATCCTGATCATCCACCTTATCGGCTGCAAGGGGGCGAAGGCTCGTGGCTAGTACGCTCATCCACATCGACGAGGCGAGACTCGGGCGTGTCCAAAAACAGGACCGCATCGCCACGGGCGTGCTGACGGTGATCGCCGCCATCGTCATGCTCATCGTCGTTTCCATGGTGGCCTACATCCTGTTCGAGGGCATCTCGACGCTGTTCCAGCAGGGCTTTCTCACGCAGCCCGCGCGCGCCAACGGAACCCAGGGCGGCGTGCTCTACCAGCTGTTCGACTCGTTCTATCTGCTGCTGATCACCCTGGCCATCTCGGTGCCCATCAGCTTGGGTGGCGCGGTCTTCCTGGTCGAGTACGCGCCGGACGGACCCATCCGCGATATCGCCTCCACCGCCATCGAGACACTGTCCTCGCTGCCTTCCATCGTCGTCGGCATGTTCGGCTTTCTGGTGTTCTCGGTGCAGCTGGGCTGGAAGTACTCCATCATCTCCGGTGCCGTCGCGCTCACCATGTTTAACATTCCCATCCTGGTGCGCGTGATTCAGCAGGCGCTCGAGGACGTGCCACAGGCCCAGCGCGATGCGTGCCTGGCCATGGGCCTTACCCGCTGGGAGGCCACACTGCATATCCTGGTCCCCGAGGCCATGCCTGCCATCGTGACCGGCATCGTGCTTTCGGCCGGCCGTGTGTTTGGCGAGGCCGCGGCGCTGCTCTTTACCTCGGGCATGAGCTCGCCAGTGCGTCTGAACTTTTTGAGCTTTAACCTGTCGAGCCCCACCTGCGCCTGGAACGTGTTCCGTCCCGGCGAGTCGCTCGCCGTGCACATCTACAAGATTTACGGCGAGGGCAGCCCCGAGGCCCAGCAGATCGTCTGGGGCACCGCGGCGCTGCTGATGATTTGCGTGCTGCTGTTTAACGTAGTCGCCCGTATCGTGGGCAAGCAACTGGCAAGGAAGATGGCGGCCGAATGAGCGAGATGAATGCAACGCCCGCAACCGAGGCGGCCACGTCCGAGACCC
Source organism: Collinsella sp. (assembly GCA_048323995.1). GTDB lineage: Bacteria > Actinomycetota > Coriobacteriia > Coriobacteriales > Coriobacteriaceae > Collinsella. The sequence goes on from DBFELT010000008.1 coordinate 139,744, forward strand.
AGGACTTTCTGTCGAGTGTGGGGGAGAGCGAAAAACGCGTTCGCGTGAGCGGCAAGGCCGTGAGCGACGAGGTCGTGCTCTCCACCAAGGACGTCAACGTGTACTATGGCGATCACCATGCGCTGCGCAATACGTCGCTTGATTTTCACAAGGGCGAGATCACGGCGCTCATCGGGCCTTCGGGCTGCGGTAAGTCGACCTTCTTGCGTAGCCTCAACCTCATGAATCGCGAGATTCACGGTTGCCGCGTGGAGGGTGAGATCAACTACCGCGGGCGCAACGTGAACACCAAGACCGAGAACACCTACGAGCTGCGTAGGTCCATTGGCATGGTGTTCCAGCAGCCCAACCCCTTCCGCAAGTCCATTCGCGACAACATCACGTTTGCGCCTAAGCGCCACGGCATCACCGACCACGACGAGCTCGACCGCATGGTCGAGGAGAGTCTGCGCGGCGCGGCGCTGTGGGACGAGGTCAAGGACAAGCTCGACAAGAGTGCCTACGCGCTTTCGGGAGGCCAGCAGCAGCGTCTGTGCATCGCGCGCACGCTGGCGCTCAACCCCGACGTGATCCTGTTTGACGAGCCCTGCTCGGCGCTCGACCCCATCTCGACGCTGGCGATCGAGGACCTTCTGTCGTCGATTGTGGCCGAGCGCGCCATCGTCATCGTGACACACAACATGGAGCAGGCGTCGCGTGTGTCCAACCGCACGGCGTTCTTCTACATGGGCGATATGGTCGAGTACGACGAGACTGACGAGATTTTCCAACGGCCCAAGGATAAGCGGCTGAATGATTACCTCACCGGCATGTTCTCCTAGTCCGGGACATGCTTGAGGCCCGCGGCGGCCACGGTTGCCGCGGGACTGATTGGAGGGGCGGGTCATCTCTTGCGGGAGATGGCCCGCCTTTTTGCTCTGCGACCGAAGCGACCACCACAAAGGGGACAGGCACCTTCGTGGTGGTTTGGGGTGAGGCTCGCTGCTATCATGGACAACGTTGAATTTCTACGAAGGAGCAGGGCATATGGCGATTCTTTTGGGATGCGATTCCGTCAGCCTAGAGTTTCCCACCAAGCATATTTTCGATAGCGTAACGCTCGGCGTGGGCGAGGGCGACCGCATTGGTATTGTCGGTAAAAACGGCGACGGCAAGTCGACGCTGCTGAGTGTACTCGCGGGCACGCTGGAGCCCGACGATGGCCGCGTGACGCATCGCCGCGGCACCACGATCGGTCTGCTCGGCCAAAAGGACCAGCTTGTCGACACCGATACCGTGCATCATGCCGTTGTGGGCGACACGCCCGAGTACGAGTGGGCGTCGAGCCCCCGCACGCGCCAGATCCTCGCCGGCCTCATCAGTGATGTGCCTTGGGAGGGCACGGTGGGCGAGCTTTCGGGCGGTCAGCGCCGCCGCGTGGACCTTGCGCGCCTGCTGATCGGCGACTACGACGTACTCATGCTTGACGAGCCCACCAACCACCTGGACATGCGCACCATCAATTGGCTCGCGCGTCACTTAAAGGCCCGCTGGCAGCGCGGTCAGGGCGCCATGCTCGTGGTCACGCACGACCGCTGGTTCCTGGACGAAGTCTGCACCAGCATGTGGGAGGTCCACGACGGCCAGGTCGATCCCTTCGAGGGCGGTTACTCGGCCTACATCCTGCAGCGTGTGGAGCGCGACCGCATGGCTGCGGTTACCGAGGAGCGCCGTCGCAACATGGCGCGCAAGGAGCTCGCGTGGCTGAGCCGCGGTGCTCAGGCGCGCTCCACCAAGCCCAAGTTTCGCGTGGATGCCGCCCGCGAGCTCATCGCCGACGTACCGCCCGTGCGCGACGAGCTGGAGCTCAAGCGCCTGGCGGTGAGTCGCCTGGGCAAGCAGGTTATCGATGTGGTCGACGTGGATGCCGGCTATGCGGATACCGATGGCGCGCCCAAGCAGGTGCTCAACGATGTGACCTGGCTTATCGGCGCGGGCGACCGCTATGGTCTTTTGGGCGAGAACGGCGCCGGCAAGTCGACGCTGCTCGACGTGATCCAGGGCAAGATCGCGCCCCTGCGCGGCCGCGTGAAGATCGGCCAGACGGTGCGCTTTGGCGTGCTGTCGCAGCAGCTCGAGGAGCTCGAGCCCTACATGGGCGACACGATTCGCGAGGTGCTCAGCAACTATAAGAAGTATTACGTCATCGACGGCAAGGAGACCTCGCCCGAGAAGCTCTGCGAGCGCCTGGGCTTTACGACCCAGCAGCTCTGGAGCCGCATCGGCGACCTTTCGGGCGGCCAGCGTCGTCGCCTGTCGCTGCTGCTGACGATCCTGGACGAGCCCAACGTGCTTATCCTGGACGAGCCGGGCAACGACCTGGATACCGATATGCTGGCGATTGTCGAGGACCTTCTCGACGGCTGGCCGGGCACGCTGATCCTGGTGACGCACGACCGTTTCCTCATGGAGCGCGTGACCGACCAGCAGTGGGCGCTGCTCGATGGTCACCTGACGCATATGCCCGGCGGCGTGGACCAGTACCTGCGCCTGTGTAACGCCACGGCCGAGGGCGAGCCCGTGGGCGCACCGAGTGCCAAGACCGGCACGTTCGACACCGGTGCCGCAGCGGTTGCGGCCGAAAAGCCCAAGACGAGTGGGCAGCCCAACGGTCTTTCCAACGCCGAGCGCCAGAAGCTCCGCCGCGAGGTGAGCTCGCTCGAGCGCAAGATGGAAACGCAGCGCACTCGCGTGGAGGAGGCCGAGGCCGCGATGGCGCAGGTCGATCCCACCAACTACACGGCGCTGGGCGAGCAGCAGGCAAAGATCGACGAGGCCCACGCCGCCATGGATGAGCTGGAGATGGCGTGGCTCGAGGCGAGCGAAAAGCTCGAGGGCGAGGAGTAGACGAGGATGATCAAAGCCGCGTTTTTCGATATCGACGGCACGCTGCTGAGCTTTAAGACCCACCGGATTCCGGCGTCGGCGCAGCAGGTGCTCGACAGCTTTCACGAGCAGGGGATCGCATGCGTGATCGCCACGGGCCGCCCGACCTACCAGATGCCGGATTGGCTGTTCGACCTGGGCTGGGATGCGTACATTACGCTTTCGGGCCAGCACTGTTTTGATGCCGAGGGCGTCTACCGCAGCTGTCCGATTGACCCGGACGACGTTGCGGTGATCGTGGACCAGGTGGCCGAGGGGCGCTACGACTCGCTGTGCATGCAGGGCGACAACTCGTTTGTGAACCGCTTGTCCGAGCGCGTGGTGACGGCCGGCAGCAACGCGGGAATCGTCTACCACGAGGAGCCGTTTGAGCACGCCTTTGACGCACCGGTTTACCAGTTCTGCGCCTTTGTGGACCCGGCTGACGAGCATATCGTGACCGACGCCGTGTCGCATTCGCTCACCACGCGCTGGTGCGATCTGTTCTGCGACATTATTCCGGCCAACGGCGGCAAGGACCTGGGCGTAGCGGCGACGCTGGAGCGGCTGGGTATCGACGCGAGCGAGGCGATCGCCTTTGGCGACGGCGAGAACGACCTGTCGATGTTCTCGGCCGTGGGCACAAGCGTGGCCATGGGCAACGCGCAGGATACGGTGAAGGCCGCGGCGACCTATGTGACGACTGCCGTGGACGACGACGGCATCTACAACGCCGCGAAGTACTTTGGACTGTTATAGCTGCGGCTCGGCACTTGGGGACGTTCCTTATCTGCCGGCACCTGGGGACACCCCTTGCGGGGCGTCCCCATTTTGTTTTCGTCCCGCACGTTTTGTGAAACACGGCTAACTTTTAGGCAAAGTAGTAAGACATGGGCAACTTTTGCGGTAAAGTAAGCTGTGAAAAGTATCCAAAGGCTAACTAGCAATCATTGCGAAAGGCGGCCCATGGCCCTACGTGAATCCGGAGAAGACTATCTCGAATCGATCTACGTTCTGTCGGAACGTCAGGGCATCGTGCGCTCGATCGACGTTGCGGAGTACCTCGGCGTAACCAAGGCGAGCGTTTCCAAGGCCATGACGACGCTGGAAAGCAACGGCTATGTCGAAATGGGCAAACGAGATGTTCATCTGACAGAGCGCGGTCTGGAGGTCGCGCGCCAAATGTGGGAGCGCCACTGCTTTTTCGTGGGGCTTTTGGAGGATGCAGGCGTATCGGCCGAGGTGGCGTCGCAAGAGGGCTGCCACATGGAGCACTGCCTGAGCGAGGAGAGCTTTGAGAAGCTACGGGCGATGCTGGGACGGGACGGTGCTTCGGCGCCAATAATGACCGACTAGCACTCCCGCAGCGGCGCGCCTCCCGCGCCGGAACGGTGCGGGACAGCGACCGAGACGAGTGGTCCCACCAACTAAGTCCAACTCAGACAAGGAACCCCGCCAGCAAGCGATGCCCAAGAACCACCAGCAACGTCACCGCAGGCCGGGGCCGGGCTTGGTTTTGAAAACACTCTGCAGCGCGAGGCCCGCCTTTCCGTTGCTCCGCAGGAGCAGGAAAGACGGGCCTCATGCGCGAGGACGTTTTCAAAACCAAGCCCGGCCCCGGCCGGACAGCTCACGAACGCTATAGGTTCTTGACCCCCATCGCGCGCATGGCGTTCAGGATGGCGATGATCGCCACGCCCACGTCGCCAAAGACGGCAAGCCACATATTGGCGATGCCCAGCGCTGCCAGCACAAGGATCAGCAGCTTAATGCCCAGCGCAAAGATGATGTTCTGCCAGACGATCGACATGGTCTTGCGCGCCACACGGATGGCGTGGGCGATGTTGGACGGTTTGTCGTCCATGAGCACGACGTCGGCGGCCTCAATCGCGGCGTCGGACCCCATGGCGCCCATGGCAATGCCCACATCGGCACGGGTGAGAACGGGCGCATCGTTGATGCCGTCGCCGACAAAGGCGAGCTTGCCCTTGCCGCTTTCGGCCGCGAGCAGCGCTTCAACGCGCTCGACCTTGTCGCCCGGCAGCAGCTGCGCGTGGAACTCGTCGAGGCCGAGCTGCTTGGCCACCGCAGCAGCCACTTCCTCGCGGTCGCCCGTGAGCATGACGGTGCGGTTGATTCCGGCGGCGTGCAGGTCGCGGATCGTCTGCTCGGCATCGGCCTTTACGGTGTCGGCAATTACGATGTGGCCGACATACACGCCATCGACAAGCACGTGGAGGATCGTGCCGACAACCTCGCAATCGGGTGCTTCAGCGCCGGCCGCGGCGAGCATCTTGGCGTTGCCGACGACGACGTGCTTGCCGTCGATGGTTGCCGTCACGCCGTGGCCTGCGTCGTTGGCGGAGTCGTTCACGCGCTTGGGGTCGACCTCACCCTGGTAGGCGACGCGCACGGACTGCGCGATGGGGTGATCGGAGAACGACTCCGCAAGGGCTGCGACCTCAAGCAACGACTGCTCGGTATAGCCTGCCTCGGGGTGTACCGCCACGACCGAGAACGTGCCGTTGGTGAGCGTGCCGGTTTTGTCGAAGACGACGGTGTCCACGTCGGCGAGCGACTCGAGGTAGTTGGAGCCTTTGATGAGAACGCCCAGCTTGGACGCGCCGCCGATGCCGCCAAAGAAGCTCAGCGGCACGCTGATCACGAGCGCGCACGGGCAGCTGACGACCAGGAAGGTAAGGCCGCGCAGAATCCAGTCGGACCAGGTACCGGTGACTAGGCCGCCGCCAAGCGCGAGCACCGCGGCCGCGCCGGTGACGGCGGGTGTGTAGACGCGGGCAAAGCGCGTGATGAAGTTCTCGGTGCGCGCCTTCTTTTCGCTGGCATTCTCCACGAGCTCCAGGACGCGTGCGACGGTGGACTCGCCAAAGGGCTTGGTGGTGCGCACGTGGATGAGGCCCGTCATGTTGATGCAGCCGCTGATGATGTCGTCGCCGGACTTGGCGGGGCGGGGGACTGACTCGCCCGTGAGCGCGGCGGTGTCGAGCTGGGTTTCGCCCTCGACGATGACGCCGTCGATAGGCACGCGCTCGCCGGGCTTGACCACGATCACGGTGCCGACGGCGATGTCATCGGGGAAGACCTGCTCGAGTGTGCCGTCGGGTTGCTCGACGTTGGCGTAGTCGGGCGCGATGTCCATCATGGCGCTGATCGACTTGCGGCTCTTGCCCACAGCGTATGCCTGGAACAGCTCGCCGACCTGGTAGAACAACATGACGGCGGCGCCTTCGGCCATGTGCGGGTCGGTGTCGGGGAAGAGCACCATGGCAAACGCGCCGATGGTCGCGACGGCCATAAGGAAACTCTCGTCGAAGGCCTTGCCGCGGCGGATGTTATTGAATGCCTTTTGCAGCACGTCGTAGCCGGCAATCAAAAACGGCACGAGGAACAGCACAAAGCTGGCGTAGATGTCGCCCGGGGTGCCGAATGCGGCGGTGAGGGTGCCGAGCTCATCGAGGGCGTACACCACGGCAAAAATGCCCAGCGCTACCAGGATGCGGTTGCGCTTATGCTCGAGTGACTCTTTTTTCCTACGCTTCTTCTTTTTCTTCTTGGGGTCGGCAGTGGCCATGACTCGTATCCTCCCATTTGAATGTATGAACACTCGCTCATATAATTTCGCGAGCAAAGGCCGCGGCAAGCGCGGCCTTGCAGGTTAGCGTAAGCTTGGGCTAGAGAATGATCTCGCAGTCCGGCTCGGCGTCGGCGGTGAACTCCACAACGCGGTCGAGGACCTCGTCGAACTCGGCGTCATCGGCCTCGAGCGTCAACTTCTGGGTCATAAAGTTGACCGAAACGGACTTGACGCCATCGAGCTTGGCCAGCTCGTCCTGAAGCTCACGCGCGCAGTTGGCGCAGTCGATTTCGTCGAGCTTGAACTGCTTTTTCATGGTGGGTTCCTTTCCCCGTATTTGCGGCTTGGGTGCAGGCCGCGCTGGTACCGTGGTTGGTCGCTATTCGCAGATGTGGCTCATGCCCTGGTTGAGCATGGTGTAGACGTGGTCGTCGGCGAGCGAGTATAGGATGTTGCGCCCGTCGCGCCGGAATTTAACCAGGTGCGACTGCTTGAGTGTGCGCAGCTGGTGCGACACCGCGGACTGCGAGGTTTCGGTCGCTTCGGCGATGTCTGCCACGCAGAGCTCGCGGCCCATGAGGGCATAGAGGATCTTGATGCGCGTGGTGTCGCTGAAGACCTTGAACAGGTCGGCGAGGTCGTAGAGAAGCTCCTCGTCGGGAAGGTCCTCGGGCGAGCAGGTGGTGGGGATCGCGGGTTCGTTGGCCTCGATGTCGGGTTTCGTTTCATCAACGCGGATGCTCATGCAATATCCTTTCATATGAACATGCGCTCATATAACTTGCTTCCGATTATATGAGTGTATGTTCATATGTCAATGACGTTCAGGTAATTCGTTGCACAAAATGATGGGGAATAGTGGACGAGATCCCGGACTAAGCGGTTTTGATAGTCGATGCCGAGGTGGGTGCCCCTGAGCCGTGCAAAAATTGAAGTATTCTGCAACGATAGGGGGTCCGTTCATTTATCGCAGGCCAAATAATGCAGCTAAAGAGTTATCTTAGGGTGGTAAACCGATGAGTTCTTCCTCAAATGTTGCCTAACGCTCTCACGCAAGAGTGATTTCGCTTCACATTTGGATCCACTCGAGGGTGATAGACACCCGGCTCTGCTGAATACTCGCAATTTTGCACATCGCTAGGGTACCCACCTTGTTAGCCAGTCTAGCTTCCGGCCCCGAAAATCCTGCCCTCGGGCGCGAGGCTGCTTGTTTGGGCAAATGATGGGCTGTCGGATTCGACAGTCTGCATGTCATCGATTGTCGGAACTTCATTAATTGTCGGGTCATCCAGCGTGATGCCTTCGAGTGTTGCTTTTTCGAGGTCGATTCGTTGACGCTCTTCGGAATCCTGGCGAAGCTGCTTCTGAATTCGCTTTTTCTCTTCTATAAACCTTCTGAGCACAAACTGTCTCAGGTCCTCTTGCATGATTTGAAAGTCTTTTGGCAGACGCGAGGGGCGTATGCCCTCTTTCCGTTGGATCGCTTCCATGACCCTAACAAAAGAGCTGGCATGCATAAAGGAATAACGGCTGACGGTGATGATTCCGTACCCCATGGACGCAAGTGCATTCTTGCGCTCCTCATCGATGGCGCGGTCTCCTTCCGCGTCATGATAAAAACCGTTGTATTCAATGTCTGTGCGAGATTTCTTTAGATACGCATCCATAAAGAACTTCTTGCGTCTCGTGAGATTCTTTGCAGCAGCGGTGACCTGCACCTCGTAATCGGTCTCAATTCCCTTAATACCAAGCCCTCCTTCGCTTTTGGGCAGCGTTAGCATCATGACAAAGGCCGTTTCCATGGGAGACCGGCATCCGTCGCGCACACATTGGATCGCCTTTCGGGCAAGGGCCAGACCGTCGCATCTGGTAATGGAATTAAAGAACTGCTTTAACCTCTCGGTCGAGGTGAGCGCGAAACGCTCGGTATAGGAGGTGGAAGAGTCGGTTCCAAGGGAATAAGCGCCGCATAGTTCAAAGTAGTACTCCACTAGTTCGCGAAAAGAAAGATAGGTGGCGGCCTGAAGTGCGCAAAGCTCAACGCCAACAATGAAGATGCCATCTTTGAGCTCTACAAAGCGTGAGTTCGAGAATCGTTTTGAAGAAACGTGGCACTGACAGTCCATTGCATAGCGCGCATTCCTGCGATCAAACACCATCACCTCGAGGGAATCATTTGCGTCGAGGGAAACATCATTTTTGGTGAGCCATTCTGTGGCTGCGTCAAGGAGCGTTCCGGTGGGACATGATCCGTAGATCGCGGCAGGACTACAGGATTCGATGCCTTTCGCAGACACCGAATGCGCGGCCTGGTAGACCGCTTTTGCAGTGGTATGTGACAATACGATACTCATGGTATATATCGTGTCAGCTAATGCCGTGTTGATGGCACTGAGTGGAAAAGCCGTTTTAGAGGTCTAACCAAATGCTGTCCAAAAGCTTGACGCAATTATGGGTTGGTATGCCCCAAATAAATGTTTTCACAGCTTAGCTATAGCATATAAATACTCAATTGCTGCACATTTGATATCGATGTATCACCATCCGACAACGAATTACGTGTCGGGAATTGGTCGAAATCGTTCAAAATGAGGGTTCAGAATTTGTGATGGCAGATCTATCTGTGGAACGTAGGGCGGCCCCGCTGCGGGGTTTCCCGCTGCGAGACCGCTCGTGATCTACGCCGGAGTTTGGCGTAGACGTTTCTACTTGGCAAACAGGTTCTTGAGGTTGAACTCGGCTTGGACGGTGCGGAGCATGAGGTCGGTGTCGTCCAGGCCCAGATGCTGCTCGCTGGCGTCGGCGGCGAGGGTGCCACGGCGGCGCGCCCAGTTCTCGAGCGCGGCGGGCGCGGACTCGCGGGGGAGCGAGCGCACGTCGGCGTCCAGGCTGCGGCAGATCTGGCGTGAATCGATGACGATGATCTTGCCGGCGCGGCGTGCCTCGGCGTAGCCGTCCAGGTGGATCTTGAACCAGCTGTCCTCAAATGCGGCGTTGTGTGCCATGTACGGGTACTTCTTCATGAGCTTGAGCAGCTGCTTCTGCAGTTCCTTGTTCTCGCGGAAGGGCGTTTTGCCGTCGATGTCGTCCCAGGTGATGTGGTGGATATTCGACAACGGCACATCCTCGCCGCGGTAGATGTCGGGCAGACCGCAGTAGTGTGCCTCGGCGTCGTGCGGGACGGCGTCGCTGGTGAGCTCCATGATCTCCCAGCCCACGTTGATGATATAACCGCGCTCGGGTGCACGGCCGGTGGTCTCGATGTCGATACCGAGCACGGTGCCCTGGATGGGCTTGCGGGCGTAGGCCACGCCGAGCGCGTCGCGGTCGCCGCGGATTTCGCGCATAACGGACGCGGCGGTGCGCTTTTGCATCTTGCCGATGGCGGCGCAGGTGTCGGCATCGGACAGACCGCGCGAAAGCGTCGCGGGCGTCACGTTGCGCAGGCGCGCCTCGCCAATCTGGTCGCACAGGTCGCGGTTGCGGTCGGCCAGGTCGCGCACTGTGGCAAAGTCGAAGCCGGGGTCGCCCTCGGCAGTAAAATACTCGGTCTCGAGCACCTTGAGGGCCTCCTCGCCCTTCTGGCGCTCGGACTCCATGGCGCCGTGATCGCCATAGATAAACATGGGAATAAACGGCTGGCGCTCGTATTCGAGTGCTTGTGAAACGTTCATATAACTGCTCCTTGGATGGGCCGCGTCGTGCGGCTCAGGGTCATTAAGATGTGGCGAGATGATAGTTTACCATGGGCAACTATTGGCACCGCGCCCGGGACAACTACAATACCCTAGTTGACCGCTAGGACTTTTACAATGCTGCCGAAAGACACGAAAGGTTCCATCCGTCATGGATTTACTGATTGATATTCTGCTCGACGCCGGCAAGGACACGCTGTCGCTGGTGCCGTTTTTGTTGGTGACGTATCTTGCTCTCGAGACACTTGAGCACGTTGCGGGCGACCGCGTCAACGGCGCTATCAAGCGCGCCGGCGCTGCGGGTCCCGTGGTTGGCTCGCTGCTGGGCATGGTGCCGCAGTGCGGATTTTCGGCCATGGCAGCAACGCTGTACGCCGGCCGTGTCGTGACCTTGGGCACGTTGGTGGCGGTGTTCCTTTCGACCTCCGACGAGATGCTGCCGCTGCTACTTGCCGAGCAGGTTCCCGTGCAGACTATGGCGATGCTTTTGGCTTCGAAAGCGCTGATCGCACTGGTCACGGGTTTTATCGTGGACGCTGCCATTCGCGGCCTGCGTCGTAACGTTCGCGCGCATGCGGCGATTCGCCGTACCGTGCTGGGAACCGCGGCCAACCCGGCCCACGTGAACTGCGCGCACGACGACCACAGCGGCGGTGACATCATCGACGAGGTGGCCGAGGCAGGCGTGAGCGCCGACCACATCCACGAGCTGTGCGAGCGCGACCATTGCGGTTGTGATGAAGACGAGGACGAGCACGAACACGGACATGGCCACGATCACGGTCATGAGGGCGAACATGAACACCATGATGGTCACGGTCACTCCCACTCCCACGAAGGGACGCCTGTCCTGTCGATCATCCGCAGCGCGATCTCGCACACCGTGCAGGTCTCGGTATTCATTTTTCTGGTGACGCTGATTCTGGTCGCCGTGCTCGAGACGTTCGGCGAGTCCGCGATCGAGCAGTTCCTGCGCGGCAACGAGACGCTCGCCGTCTTGGGTTCGGCGCTTGTCGGGCTGATTCCCAATTGCTCGGCGAGCGTGGTCATTACGCAACTATATCTGGAAGGCGCGCTGCAACTGGCGCCGATGCTCGCCGGCACGCTCATTTCCGCCGGCGTGGGTTATCTGGTGCTGTTCCGCACCAACCGCAGCGCCCGCGAAAATGCCGTGTTCCTGATCATGATGTACGTCATCGGCGCTGGCTGGGGCCTCATCCTCTCCGCCGTTGGCCTTTAAGTAGATTATTGGGACACGTCTTACGATCTACCCCTGTGACCAGGGCATTTCCCGCTGCCAAAACAAAAAGGTAGATTTTTAGGCATGTCCTAAAAATCTACCTTGGTTAGTGCAGCAACTCGGTGAGGTTGCGTTTAAAGCGGGCGCGATCTTCGCTGGTAAATGCTGCCGGACCGCGAGTGCGTCCGCCGGCGCGGCGTACCTTCTTTTCCTCGTGGCGAATAAACAGCTGCATGTCGATAGTCGCCTTGTCGTACACGCGCCCGCGCACACCGATGGCGGCGGCATCGCGCCCGAGCACCATGCTCGCCAAGCCAATGTCCTGCGTCACGACCACGTCGCCCGCCTGCAGGCGTTCGACAATGGCAAAGTCGGCGCTGTCGGCGCCCACGCTCACATCGAGCGTCGTGACCCAAAATCCGCGTCGCGCGTGCTCGGCATTGCGCGGGTCGTCGCGGCGAATGTGCCGTTCCAGGTTTTGCGTGCTGTTGCCGGCGATAACAACGGCGACGCCCGCCCGCCGCGCGCAGTCAATCGACTCGCGCGTGACCGGGCAGGCGTCTGCATCAATAAAGAGCGTTCGTGGCATCTAGTGCACCAGTTTGCCAAATTGAATAGCACGAACAATCAGCGTTACGCCAAACACCAGCAGCGCGGCGCCGCTAAAGATGACGAGCATCTTGGCCGACCACAGCGGATAGATAAACACGAACATGCCGGCGATGATGGAGAGTGCGCCGCTCAGGATGGCGAGGGCACGGTTGGACGAAAGCTCGGACTCCAGAATGGACATGACACCTTCGACAATCCAGCCAAAGCCAGCCACGATAACCACCATCGTGGTGAGCGTCGCGGTCGAGAAGGCCTGGTTGCGCAGGATTATGACGCCGCCCAAGATAATGAGTAGGTTAGAGATGATGCTCGTCACGCGCCAGCCGGTGGGCAGCAGCGGCTCGAAAACAGCGGTAAACAGCCTGATCGCGGCCGTGATCACAAAGTAGAAGCCCAAGACGGTCGTTAGGAAGACGAGGGATTTGGCGGGCGCAAACAGCAGTGCGATGCCGGCGACGAGCGCCAAGACGCCCGTGATGGCGTAAATCCAGCGCACGGCCTTGACGGCCTTGCCTGCCATGCTTTTCTCGTCAAATCCAAACTGGCTCGATTTTTGGTCATCGTTCTTAAAGATGCCCATAATGTCTCCTTTCCGTGCGGCGTAAGCCTTAATCGTTACAACCAGTATCGCCTAAAGGCGCTGGCGTATGGGTCGGGGAGGGCGAAACGTAACCCAAAGGTTCCGAATTGTTTCCGTTGTTCCCCACGTCGCGATTTTCTATTCAACAGGTGTAGAACATTGCAGCCCTGTTCGTTATTGCCTACGTTTTAGGTTAGATTTTCCTAAGAACAATTGCCCGAAATTGGGGGTCCCTATGAACGAAACAGTTCCCGCGGCGCCGGTAGGCGCTGAGTCGATGGCAAAGCAGGGTTGCGAAAAGCTCGGCTTGGACGCGTTTGATGCGTTGGTTCGCCGCGCTCGCACGTGCCGTCGCTTTGACGAGTCCATGCGCGTGCCGCGTGAGTTTTTGCTTGAGCTGGCGGAGCTGGCGCACCTGACCCCGTGTGGTGCCAATGCTCAGCGTCTGCGTTTTCATGCGGTAAGCGGTGCAGAGGACTGCGCGCGCGTATTTGATGAGCTTGCGTGGGCCGGCGCGCTTAAGGATTGGCCGGGTCCTGCCGAGGGCGAGCGCCCGACCGGCTACATCGCGATTCTTGCCAAGCGCGCCGTTCCGGGCAAGCCCGCCGCTCCCATTACCGAGGTCGACACGGGCATTGCCGCGCAGACGATGATGCTCGCCGCCCGCAGCGCCACGCCCGAGGTGGCTGCCTGCATGTTCAAGGCTTTTACGCCCCACGCGATCGATGCCATGGGGCTCGATAACGACAAGTATGAGCTCAAGCTGATCATGGCGTTTGGCGTTCCGGCCGAGACGCAGGTGATCGATGCGATCGATTCCAACCCCGACGGCTCCATCAATTATTGGCGTGACGAGGCGCAGGTGCACCACGTACCTAAGCGCCCGCTCGCCGACGTACTGGTGTAGTTGGGTGTCGCCGCGGTGTGATCAGGCGGTAAACCACCACAAAGGTGCCTGTCCCCTTTGCGGTGGTGCGAGGGGAGGGCGTGTGGCAGATTTGTATTTGGTGCGGCATGGGCAGACTGAGCTCAATGTGCAGAACATTTTGCAGGGTGGGCACGATTCGCCGCTTACGGCGCGCGGGCGCGAGCAGGCGCTGGCGACGCGCGCGGCGTTTGAGGCGCGTGGCGTGACCTTTGACCGTGTGTATTCCTCCCCGTTGGGCCGGGCGCGGCGTACGGCTGAGCTAATTGCTGGTGAGGGCCGCTCGATAGAGCTGGTCGATGACCTACGCGAGTGGCATTTGGGCTCGCTGGAGGGCACATCAAATCGCGATATGCCGCCGCAACCCTGGGGCGATTATCCGGTCGCGTTTGGCGGCGAGTCGGAAGTGCAGCTCCAGTCGCGTATGGTCGCGGTGCTGTCGCGCATTATGGCCCGCCCCCAGCATAACTGCGTGCTGGCAGTCTCCCACGGCTCAGCCTGCCAGGAGTTTCTTGAGTATGTGACTGGCAGGGGAGAGCTACCCGACAACGGTGCCGTGCTTCATTTTGGCTATTGCGACGGGGCGTTTTCGCTCCTTGATTGGTAACGAACGAAAGGACCCCTATGAATAAAGACCTGTATCTGGTTCGTCATGGGCAGACAATATTCAACCTTAAGCGCATTATTCAGGGTTGGAGTGACTCGCCGCTCACGCAGCTGGGATGCGACCAGGCGGCGCGTGCCGGCATGTTCTTGCGTGCGCGCGGCATTGAGCCCGATCATGCCTACACCTCCACACTTCATCGCACCGAGCAGACTATCGCCAACCTGTGGCCGGGCTTGGCGTATGAGCGCCTGGACGGCCTGCGTGAGTGGTTCTTTGGCGACTTTGAGGCCGAGCGCGTGATGCTTATGCCCGAGCGCCCGTGGCGCGATTTCTATTGTCAGTTTGACGGCGAGGGGCAGATGCAGGTGCGCGAGCGCATGGTGGCGACGCTGACCGAGCTTATGCAGCGTCCGGACCATACGTGCGTGCTCGCGGTAAGCCATGGCTCGGCTATCAAGGAGTTTTTGGACCACGTGAGGGGTGCGGCGGCTGACGAGCGCGATCGCGTGCCGGGCAACTGCTCGGTGCTGCATTTCGTGTTTGACGACGAGGCCGGTACGTTTGAACTGATTGAGATTTTTACGCAGGAGGATTACGCGCGCGAGCTGGGGCTTGAACCACTTGTGGCGGCAGCAGGCCCGCAGCGGGGATAACGCGAGCGTGGCGGCACGGGTCGCCGGCATAACGTCTCGACGCAAAAGGGGCGGAGATGCATGTACCTGCTGCATCTCCGCCCCCTGTTTGTTGAGCTGCCGATTTTTGTGCTGGGCGGTCTGGTCTTGCTAGAACCGCGCGACCTGGTGCGTGAGCAGACCTGTCGGAACCTGCGGCGCGGCGCCGCTGACCTGCGCGGCGGGGAAGAACACGGCTACGGCAAAGTTGAACGGCTCTTTGCCCTTGTAGGTGCCGGCGGCACGGGCATCGTCGGCCAGGAGCTGTGATGCCCCGACTAGTGCGGCAGCGTAGGCAGGGTCGTCGGCCAGTGCCGGCTCCGGCGCCTGGTCGAGCATAGCGCGGATGGCCCCGACGGCGTCCTCGCGCTTGACCTCCCACGCGCGGTGCGTAATGCCCGCGGGGTCGGTGACGGCGTAGAGCGACGCGCCCTCTTTGGCGGCGCCCAGGATGATATCCATGACGGGCGAGGCCTCGTAGGCGAGCGACACGGGGCGCGGCTGCACCTTGAGCTCGGCGATCGCGCGCGCGGCGGCGGCCACGTCGGCGCTGGCATCGCCCTTGCCGCCCGCAAGTACACTCGTCGGGCAGATCGCCACGACACCCGTCACACGTCCCGGCTCGCCCGAGCATTCGTACACGTAATACGCCGCACCCGGGTCCTTGAGCATCAGACCATCGGCAATGGCTCCGCGCAGAGCATCGTTGCCGCTCAGGATGCTGCCCATTGCAGGCAGCGCCTCGAGCACGCGGTCCTGAGCTGGGCGGATGCAGGGAAACGGAAGTGCTTTCATGGGCGGTCCTAACGCACGAGTCGGTTTGTTCGCGGCTTATTATGCCCCAACTTGGCCGCTCGCGTCCCAGAGCACGTTATCGACGAGCGCGATTAGCACCTGCTGACAACGAACGATATCGGCGTGGGGCACATATTCGTTGGGCTTGTGCGCGAGCGCGAGCGACCCGGGACCGTAGCTCATGCAATTGCGGTTACCTGTCTTGCCGGCAATGACGGCGGTGTCGGTGTAGCCGGTAAAGAAGCCGACGGTCGTGTCCGCGTCCGTCACGTCATCGGCGGCACGCTTGAGCACTGCTAGAAGGGGAGAGTTCGGGTCGCGCTCGATGGCGGGGCGGTCGCCCGTCACGGTGTAGCTGCCATGGCAACCGGGAACGGCGGCTTCGGCGACGGCGATGGCCTGCTCTACCATGCGCGTCGCGGCGGCCGTATCGGTCGGCGGGGTCAGACGCATGTCGACCCAGACTTTGGCGCGGTCGGGCACGACATAGGGGCGATATCCGCCCTCGATTTGGCCAAACGTGATGGTCGAAGGCCCCAGCTCATCGTGCGCGGGCAGCGCCACAAACGCGCGACGGAGCGAACACACGACCTCGGCCATGGCGGCGACGGCATCCGCGCCCTTCCACGGCTGGCTCGCATGCGCCGTTACGCCAGCCATTTCAATCTCGAACCACGTGCGCCCCTTGTGCGCCACCTGGATCTGTCCGTCGGTGGGTTCGGTGTCCAGCACCCAATCACGCGAGCCGACCCAGCCGGCATCGATCGCGGCCTCTGAGCCGCGCATAAAGTCCTCCTCGTCGACCGAGCAAATGAGTGAGAATCCACGGCGGGGCAGCTCGCCTTCTGCCGCCACGCGCTTGAGCGTATGGACCAGTGCGGCAATGGCGCAGGCCAGGCCACCCTTCATATCGCAGGCACCGCGGCCATAGAGTTTATCGTTGCGCACGATCGCTCCGAGCGGCGGAATGTCCGCGTCCCAGCCATCGCCCAGCGTAACGGTATCCATATGGCAGATATAGACGAGCCGTGGCTCGTCGCTCAGTCCCGGCACGGTGACCATAAGGTTGCGGCGCCCTGGCAGCACCTCGAGTTCCTCAACCTGCACGGCATGGAGCACCGGATGGCTCAGCTGCGCCAACTGTTCCTCAACCAACGCTTTGATATGCCGCTCAATTTCATCCTCATACGCGCCCGGGTCTGAGCTGTCGATTCGCACAAGCTCCTGCGCAAGCCGCCAGGCAAAGTCCTTGTCAACCATATGCAACCTCACAATCAGTCTGCTTTCCAAACCGATTGTAAGCCTCCTAAGAGATCCGCGGTGTGCGCGCAGCAGTATTTACCGTTCGCAGGCCGAGCCAGCGCGTTTGCCGTCCGAGCGGGTTCACAAACGGCGCAGTGGGTACGTAGCCTCTATGGACGACATGCTGTGCGACATATCTGCCTTTCGGTATCACCGGATACCTCCACAGGTCTTGGCGATAATGCCGGACCTGCCCGAGTCTGCGGACGATCCGCGCAAGGAGCGCCTTTGCGAGCATCCGCTCGTCACGCATTTTCTGGGCATCCCGTTGCACGTTTTGGCGCAGGGAAGCTGCGGACGTAAGGGCGATCGCATTGTCAGGCATGTTTGGAACGGGGAGAGGCCGTTTGGCTCCGTGCGGCAGACAGAGTTTGGCCTCGATGCCGCGTCCCCACTCTTTACCCTGCTGACCCTGGCCTCCTCGGTCTCAAACGAGCGTCTAATCATGTGCATGTATGAGATGTGCGGCACCTTTGCCGTGTGCAAGATTGCGCCTCAGGTAAAGTCGGCACTTGTGCAGGCGTATGGGGGCCGGTGGGGTGACGCGCAGTTGGGCTGGGAAAACGTAAAGGATGTCTCGGGGAATCCAACGGACTTGTGGAAACGACCGCCCTTGATCGAGCTCTCTGAGCTTACGGAGTACGTCGATAAGATCCGGGGGCTCCGCGGCGCTAAATCGTTCACACGTGCCGCGAAATGCATTACAGGGATGGCGGCATCGCCGCTCGAGGTCCAGGCATCGATGCTGTTTGGTCTTTCGAGGTTACGCGGCGGCGAAGGGCTGCGCCTTACCAATAACGTCGAGATTCGTATGACGCGCAGCGCTCGTCTGATTTCGGGGCTCGACAGGCGCTATGCCGATATCCTGCTGGCAAATAAGGACGGCAGCCGAGAGTGTCTGGTTGAATGCCAGGGTAAAGCCATACACGGATCCATAGAATCCAAGATCTCTGACTCCGACCGAACGACGGCCTTGCAGGCGATGGGATATCCCGTCGTTTTGATGACCTATGGCCAGCTGGCCGACTCCGATGCCTTCCGCGTGGTGATGGAGCTCATCATGTCCTATCTCGATGCGCCGCTGAAAGACAAGACACCGCGGCAGCAGGAGCTCGAACGCCGGCTTCGTGAGGAGATATTTATCGATTGGTCGGGAATGTAGTCGTGCAGGTGGAAAACGGTCGCGCGAACTAGAGTTTTGGGCGCGAAAAAAGCTTCAGTTTCGCCTTGGAAGGACTTTAAAAATGCTATCCAGAACAAGTTGTTTCGGAAAATCGACAGTCAACTTGGATGTGGTATACAGAGATCGATTTTTACCTACTAAAGCTCCAGATAAAGCTGTTTATCAAAGCGGGTGCGCTCAGTAATTTGGGTATGACTGTCGATTATCCGAAAAAACTTGTTCTGGGTAGCATTATCAAAACCAGCCGGAGCAAAGAAATCGGCCCCCGTTTCGCGAAAACGGGGGCCGAATGGGCTTCATGGCCTGCCTGGCAGGCTTGGCGCCGGCGCTATTTGATCACGCGTACGCGATACATCGACGGAATCTGCTTGAGCGCCTCGATCGTGCTGCTGTCCAGGTGCTCGTCGGTGTCGAACATGGTGTAGGCGTTCTCGCCGGCGGACTCGTTGGTCATACGCTGCACGTTGGCGTTGTCCTTGGCGAGAATGGCCGTGATCTGGCCGATCATGTTGGGCACGTTGGCGTGCAGGCAGGCGATGCGGCTCGCGGCGCGCGCCTTGCCCATGCTGCAGGCGGGGTAGTTGACGCTGTGCGCGATGTTGCCGTTCTCCAGGTAATCCTTAAGCTCGCTGATGGCCATGTCGGCGCAGTTGGCCTCGGCCTCGCCAGTGCCGGCGCCCGAGTGCGTGGTGATAAACGTATTGGGCATCTTGACGGTCTTGGGCGTGGCAAAGTCGCAGCTAAACCAGCTCAGCCTGCCCTCGCGCAGGGCGGCGTCGACGGCGTCCTCGTCAATGATGGTTTCGCGCGCGTAGTTGATCAGCACGGCGTCGGGTGCCAGCAGGTTAATCTGCTCGGTGCTGATCATGCCGATGGTGTCGGCCTTGCTGGGCACGTGCACGGTGAGGTAGTCGCAGCCGCGGCACAGATCCTCGAGCGTGCCCACGCGCTGCACCTCGCGGCTCAGCACCCATGCGTGTTCGACGGAAATGAACGGATCGTAGCCGTAGACGTCCATGCCCAGATCGACGCAGGCGTTGGCGACCTTGGAGCCCACGTTGCCCAGGCCGATGACGCCGATGCGCTTGCCCTTGAGCTCGCGGCCCACAAAGGCCTTCTTGGCCTTCTCGGCATCGACCTGAATCTCGGGGTCGTCGGCGTTGTCGCGCACCCAGTTCATCGACTGCACTACGCCGCGGCTCGAAAGCACCAGCATGCCCAGGACGAGCTCCTTGACGGCGTTGCTGTTAGCGCCGGGGGAGTTAAAGACGACGACGCCCTTCTTGGCGTACTCCTCGACGGGGATGTTGTTGACGCCGGCGCCGCAGCGGGCGATGGCGCGGATGCCCTCGGGCAGCTCGTAGCCGTGCAGGTCGGTGGAACGCATCAGGATGGCGTCGGCCTCTTCGGCGGTGCTTACAAACTCATAGCCCTCGCCAAACTCGACTTTGCCGTCTTTAGTGATGTCGTCGATGGTCTTAATCTTGCGCATGGAAAAACTCCTTAGCAGGTTTAAATCTAAACAGGGTGGTCTGAGGTGGCTGGTCGGCCCGCGTGTTGCGGGCTAGTTAGATCGCGGGCTCAAACTATGCTGCGTTTCGAAGTCCTTCATGTACGTGGCCAGCGCCTGCACGTCTTCCATGGTGACGGCGTTGTACACGCTGGCGCGCATGCCGCCGACGAGGCGATGGCCCTTGACGTTTTGGATCTGGTGCTCTGCTGCGCCCGCAACAAAGGCAGCGTCGAGGTCGGCATCGCCGGTACGGAACGTGACGTTGGCGATGGAGCGACTGTCTGTCTGCGCAGTGCCGTGGAATAGTTTGCTGTGCTCGAGCAGGTCGTAGAGCAGGTTGGCCTTGGCCCAGTTGCGCTCGGCCATGGCGGCAAGTCCACCGGTCTGATCAACCCAACGGAACACCTTGCCGCACACGTAGATGCCAAAGGTGTTGGGCGTGTTGAGCATGGAGCCCTTGGCGGCCTGGGTCTTAAGGTCCAGGTACTGCGGAGTCTGCGCAAAGGCCGGACCGTCGGCGATCAGGTCGTCGCGCACGATAACCACGGTGACGCCCGCGGCGCCGGCGTTCTTCTGCGCGCCGGCGTAAATGAGCCCGTAGCGCTCGACGTCGAGCGGCTGCGACAGAAAGCAGCTCGAGACATCGGCGACCAGCGGTACGTCGCCGCAATCGGGCAGCTCGTGGTACATGGTGCCAAAGATGGTGTTGTTCTGGCAGATGTAGACGTAGTCGAGCCCGTCGCCCGCGGCCTCGTCGGCAATGCGCGCGTTGATGTCGGCCATGTTGGGAATGCGGTCGAAGTTGGTGTCCTCGGAGCTCGCGAGCAGCACGGCCTCGCCGTACTTGGCGGCTTCTTTGTATGCCTTGTTGGCAAAGTTGCCGGTCACGATGTAGCCGGCGCGGCCGCGGCGCATGAGGTTCATGGGGATGCCCGCAAACTGCAGCGTGGCGCCGCCCTGCAAAAACAGGACGCGGTAGTTGTTGGGGATGCTCAGCAGGCGGCGCAGAGTTGCCTCAGCGTCATCGATGATCTGCTGGTACATGCTAGATCGATGACTCATCTCGAGCACGGACATGCCGCAACCGCGGTAGTCCATCATCTCGTCGGCGATCTCGGCGAGCACGCTTGTGGGCAGCGCTGCCGGGCCAGCTGAGAAGTTGTGCACACGTGCCATCTTCTAGTCTCCCTCGTAGTCGTTTGAACGTTCGGGATACTTTAGCACAGTGGAGCGCCAGGCGCGACCGCATCACGGTAAAACTCGACTGCGCCGCTATGATTTACAGGATGGTTACATGGGGGAGGGGTGCTTTACTCCTCAGGCAAATCCAAAACTGCAAGCGAAGGCATGAGGTTCTCTAGGCGCTTGATCTCTTCGTCGCAATTAGCCACCTCCTGGTTACTACGATGCCAGTGTGGCGATGACGGCTTCGTCGCCGGCGTATATGAGGGTGTTGCCGTCTGGGATGATCGTTTGGCCGTCGCGCTTGAGCATCACCACAATAAACGGATGCTTGCCTTGCGGCACATCGCGCAGGCGCTGGCCGGCGAGGCGACCGTGGGGCGTCACGGTGACCTCGCGCAGCGTAACCTCGGCACGCTCTTCGAACGTTGGGGCGGCCATCACCAGCAGATCGCCTTCCTGGATCACGGTGTCGCCATTGGGCAGTACCGGGTGCGCCCCGTCGCGCAGCACCAGGACCACGAGCATGTCGGTGGCGCTGCCAATGTCCGCGAGCGAGCGTCCGGCAAACGGATGTCCAGCGCCCACCTTGAGCTTTACAAACGACATGCCGTCCTCGTCGCGGTAGTCGTTAAAGGTGCGGCGTACGTCGCCTGCCGCATCGATCATGTCGAGCTTTTTCGCCACCGCCGGCAGCAGCGAACCCTGCACCACGATGCTCGACACGGCAATCACAAACACCAGGTCAAATAGGTCGTGTCCGCCGGGAACGCCGGCTACCACGGCAAAGAGACTAAAGACGACCGAAGCTGCTCCGCGCAGACCCGCCCAGCTTACGAGCGCGACCTGGCGAGGGTTCGTCCTAAACGGCGCCAGGAGCATGCCCACGGCGATGGGGCGGCTCACGAAGAGCATGAACGCCATGAGCGCCAGGCCCGGCAGCAGCATCTGTGGCAGGCGCGCGGGCGTCACGAGCAGGCCGAGCAAGAAGAAGATCGTCATCTCTGCCATCTCGGTGAGGGTGTCAAAGAAGTGCGCCATCTCGACTTTGCCGGTGATGTCGCTGGCACCCAGCACAATGCCGGCCAGGTATACAGCCAAAAAGCCGTTGCCGCCCAGGTAGCTCGGCAGCGCGTAGGCGACGATGGCCACGGCGAACAAAAAGATGGTCTGCGCGCCCTCGGCCGTTGCGTGCGCGCGTTCAATCAGGCGGCCCGCCGCCCAGCCGATGGCAAGGCCCACGCCCACGCCCAGGATAATCTGCTTGGCCAGCAGTGCGGGAATGTTGATGTCGCCGCCGGCCGCGAGTGTGGCGAGCACGGCGGTGAGCATGTAGGCGACGGGGTCGTTGGAGCCCGATTCGACCTCGAGCAGCGAGTCAGTCCCGCCCCTCAGTGACAGGCTGTGCTCGCGCAGCACGCTAAAGACGCTGGCCGCATCGGTGGATGCTACGACCGAGCCCAGCAGCAGACCGCCGATCCAGTCGAAACCCAGCACGAAATGCGCAAACGCACCCGTAATGCCAGCGGTGATGACGACGCCGAGCGTGCTCAGCAGCACCGCGGGCACGGCGACGGGCTTGGCGCGGTCGATGTTGGTGTTAAAGCCGCCGTAGAACATGATGAACAGCAGCGCCGTGCTGCAGACGGTTTCGGTGAGCGCGTAGTCGCTAAAGTCGATATGCGCCGGGCCGTTGACGCCCAACAGCATGCCGAGTGTGATAAAGATGAGCAGGGTGGGGAAGGGGAGTTTTTTGCCGACGGGTTTGATGGTCAGGCACAAAATGATGACGAGGCCGATAAAGAGAAGGATCTGGTTCATGGATAGTGTCCGCTCCTGGGTGGTTGGCGTGGCACGGTCAGTTGTCTGCGGTTATTTGTACCCAAAGATGGTGGGTTATGGGGTTGGATTGCGGACGTGCGCGATATCGTCATAGACGGCTGCCGTCTTTGCCTCTGCACGGAAACCCTTTCCAGCTTTATTGCAACGGAGTACAATGGGTAACGTTTAAGTTCAACTTGAAGTTTTAGTTGCGGTACTGGGCTTCGGCCGCAATGCAAGGAGAGGCGTACCATGGCGATCTATGTGACATCTGATGCTCACGGGCACGTGCGTGCGCTTGACGAGGCCCTGTCTAAGATCTCGTTGACGTCCGACGACACGCTGTACGTGCTGGGCGACATGATCGATCGCGGGCCCGATCCGGTCGGCGTTATTAAGCTCGTGCGCTCGCTGCCCAACGCCCGCGTGCTCAAGGGCAATCACGAGCAGATTATGCTCGATGCCATCATTGGCCAGGATCCGCTCGATGCCGAGACCTGGGATATCAACGGTGGCTGGACGACGCGCGAGCAGCTCAACGACATGGAATTTGAGGCATACGAGGAGCTCGTGCGATGGATGGCCGCGCTGCCGCTCTACGCAGTGGTCGAGACCGAGGAGCGCCCGTATCTGCTGGTACATGCTGGAATCGAGATGAAGGCGGCGCGTGCGTTTTTGCTTGAGCATGGCGTCGATTGTGCCGATGGCGTCGGAGCGGTGGGTGCCGATCGCGAGCTGCTGCAGCAGATGCTCGCGGTGCAGTCGTCCGATGACCTGCTATGGATTCGTCACGGCTATTGGGATGTGCCGACCGGGCTGCTTTCTGCCGAGGGCAAGGGCCCGGTCGTGGTGAGCGGTCACACGCCCACGGTATCGCTTGGGCGCTATTGCGAGGTTGGCGGCCTGGCAGGGCTCGATGAGGAGTCGGGCCGCGGGCAGATTGTGCGCCTGGGTGGCGAGGATACCGCTGGTGTGCCCGATCGCATCGATATCGATTGCGCCGCCGCCACCGGCTCCGAGTTTGGCCGCGTGGGCATCCTGCGGCTCGATGATGGGGCGGAGTTCTACGCGAATATTCGCCCCGGGGAATAACAGCGCAAGAGGTTGGTGCCAAAACATCGACGTTTCTTTCCCCAATGTACCAAGGTGGGCGTTAGGTGCCGTATGGGTTGCGGTCGCGTTCGATGCGTTGGCGGATATGGGCGTACTCGATAATCAACAGTACCAGCAGTAGGGCCATGATGGCTAGGTAGCTCACGACGGCGCCCATCAGGCCGAGCAGATTGATTAGAATCACCGGCAGCACCACGCTTACGGCGAAGCAGATCAGGTAGACCTTGGTGGCGTCGCCGGCATGGCGCAGCACCGTGATGATGGCGTAGATAAAATCGATGGCCGCAGTGACGCCGCCGGCGACGACCATCAGCAGCGCCAGCGTACGGTAGCGCTCAAAGCTGAGACCGTACATAAAGCTCATGAGGGGAATACCGGGACCTGCCATAAATGCGGCGCACACGCCGGTGATGACCACGATCAGCGCCATAACGGCAACAATAATCAGGTCAAAGCGACGACGCTTGCGAGGATTAGCCCAAATGCTCGACAAGCGCAGGAGCTGCGGTTTATAGACAAATCCAATGCTCAACAGAATAGCCTGGGCTGGAAAAAACAGGGCATTAAAGTACAGCTGGTATTTGTAGGCCAGTGTGCCTTCCATCACAAATTTGGGCATGCTCTCGATAAGGTTGAACAGGAACAATGCACCAAAGAGCGGAGCGCACTGGACAAACAGGTGGCCGACCTCGCGCGGGCTCACGCGGCGCGATTTTTCGGTCTCGAGCAGGGCGAGCGGCGCGGTGACCAGCACGAGCGAGGCGATCGCGGCGATGCCCATGGCCATGGCCGCGATGGGCATGCTGCGCGTGAGGAACAGCGCCACGCTGAAGACCGCCATGACGCCGGCGGAACGTAGTGTTTGGCTCATGCCAGCCAGGTAGAGCTTGTCGGCCTGCTGCAGGCGGCCTTCGTACACGTCGGCGACGCCGTCGATGACCTTATACAGGTAGACGCCCAGGCCGATCGTCGCCATTTGCGCGTCATAGCCGCGGGCGCTGCTGTACATGAGGCCGCAGGCCAGCGCGAGCGCTCCGCAAAGCCAGCGGTTGAGCTGGTAGGAGGCAAAGGACGCCTTCTCGTCGATGTCCGAGACCTGAAAGTTGCGCACGCCGTAGTTGCACGCGATCATGATGAGCGTGCCGGTGACAAAGGCGATGGAGAACTTGCCGGCTTCTTCGGCGCCCACGAGCTGCGTAGACACGATGGTGAGCAGCGGAAACGCCAAACCCCACACGGCGGTGCCGAGGGTGTTCCAAAGATAGTCGCGACTGGTGGCGTGCTCCTCGTATTCCGCCTCCTGCATGGAGAAGCCGCCGCCGTAGACGGCGCCGAGCAGACGGTTCCACCAAGCGTTGACCATGCGGCGGACGGGGCCGGGCTCCCGATCGCGTTCGCGCCGGCGACGTGTGGCTTGGCTGCTATCGGGCCCGCCGGCGTTGCGCTGACTCAGCTCCTGGATGCGTGCGAGCTCTTCGGCCGTGTGGGAGGCCGGGAACAGGCCGTTCTCGATGCGACCGCCCTGGGCCTTCGCGGCGC
This sequence comes from Collinsella sp., assembly GCA_048323995.1. Lineage (GTDB taxonomy): Bacteria > Actinomycetota > Coriobacteriia > Coriobacteriales > Coriobacteriaceae > Collinsella. The sequence continues at coordinate 165,021 of DBFELT010000008.1, forward strand.
CGTCTTTCGATGCGGCGGGGTTGGAGATGCCGTTGCGGCGGGCGATGGCGCGGCGAATGCTATCGAGGGGCGTGATGCTCAAAGCGGGGTCCTTTCTATTGCTGCGTTCTAGTATAGACGCGGCGGTATCTATTCGTGTTTTTGAACAGGCTGTTCAATAATTTCGGCAGCGCCATTCAGTAGTCGGCACTTGGGGACGTTCCTTATGTGCCGGTACTTTGGGAACGTCCCTAAGTGCCGGCATCCTGGGGCACTCCATGGCTGTTGCCTGTTCAAGAGTGCCCCCAACGACTAGTCGTTTAAGAACGTCCCCAATGACTAGGCCGCTTGCCTGCGATTTTTGACCGTTGGGCGGGCTTGCCGCCCTTGCCGCAAAAACGTTTTTGCATATCGGGTACAACGGGCTTTACGTGAGTAAAGTGCGCGCCGCGTCCACGTGTCGCGTTTTTAAAGGAGGCCCCATGCCTGGTGTTACCCCTGCAGAAGTTTTGTCCAACTTTGGTATTACGCTCGTTGAAGATCCCGCCGAGAATCAGCCCCGTCTGCTGGTCGATCTACCCGCCGCGGAGCTCGTCGAGCACGCTATCCGCCGCGAAGAAGGCCGCATGGCATCCAACGGCGCGCTGGTGATCGAGACGGGGGAGCGCACTGGTCGTTCGCCCAACGATCGTTTCATCGTTGACACCCCCGATGTTCACGATAAGATTGCCTGGGGCGCGGTCAACCGCCCGCTGTCCGTCGAGAGCTATGAGACCATCAAGGCCGGCATCGTCGACTATCTCAACGAGCACGACGTGTTCGTCACGCGCGGCATGGCGGGCGCCGACCGCAACCACACGCGTCGCCTGCTCGTTGCCTGCGAGCGTGCCAGCCAGGCACTCTTTATTAAGCAGATGCTCGCTCGCCCGCTCGCCCGCGAAATCGCGCGCACCGGCGAGCCTGATTTCTGCGTGCTCGCAGCGCCCGGTTACCAGTGCGATCCTGCCATCAAGGGCCTCAACTCCAGTGCCGCCGTGGTCATCAACTTCCAGGAACGCGTGATTCTGGTCGCCGGCACCGGCTACTCCGGCGAGATTAAAAAGTCGATCTTTAGCGTCATGAACTATCTGCTGCCCGTCGAGGACGACGTGCTGCCCATGCACTGCTCGGCCAGCATGGATCCCGTCACGCACGAGACCGCCGTGTTCTTTGGCCTGTCCGGCACGGGCAAGACCACGCTTTCGGCCAATCCCACGCGCCTGCTGATCGGCGACGACGAGCACGGTTGGTCCGACATGGGCATCTTCAACATTGAGGGTGGCTGCTACGCAAAATGCGAGGGCCTGGACGCCTTCCACGAGCCCGAGATCTTCAACGCTGTCCGCTTTGGCGCGATTTGCGAAAACGTTGTGCTCGACGAGAACCGCAAGCCCAACTACGATGACATCTCGATTACGCACAATACGCGCGTGGCCTATCCCGTGGAGCACATTCCTAACGCGTGGACTAAGGGCATGGGCACCACTCCGAGTGTCGTGCTGTTCCTGACTTGCGACGCTTTTGGCGTGCTGCCGCCCATCTCGCGTCTGACGGCCGACGCCGCCATGTACCACTTTGTGACGGGCTTTACGGCTAAGATTCCCGGCACCGAGGTCGGCGTCACCGAGCCCACGCCCACGTTCTCTTCGCTGTTCGGCGAGCCGTTTATGCCACTCGACCCCATGGTTTACGCCAAGATGCTCGGCGAGCGCATTGCCGATGGCCGCACGCGTGTGTACCTGGTCAACACCGGCTGGATCGGCGGCGGCTACGGCGTAGGCCATCGCATCGAGCTGGCCTACACGCGCTCGTTGGTCGCGCGCGCCCTCGACGGTACCATCGAGGACAGCGAGTTCGTACACGACGACATCTTTAACGTCGACATTCCCACCACGTGCCACGGTGTGCCCGACGGCATCCTGGTGCCGCGCCAGTACTGGCAGAGCACCGCTCGTTACGACGAGGCTGCACACAACCTGGCCGTGATGTTCGAGGAGAACTTCGAGAAGAAGTACTCGCACCTGCCCGAGTCCGTCAAGGCCGCCGGTCCGCACGCTCAAGTACACGCCGACGCCCGTCATCGCGGCCGCGGGCTGCTGGGACTTCGCCACTAGCTTCGCCGTGAGTCCATATCAACCACAAAGGGGACAGGCACCTTTGTGGTGGTTTTGCTCGCGTGGATGACTCGGGTTACAATACGCCTGACATATCGTCCCCTTCTCCGGATGGGGACAGCGCAAGCGTTCTTGTGACGGCACCGTAGGACTTTGAAGGTGGCCGTTGTAAGGGCGCTTTTTGTTTAGGCGCCCTCACTCGGGCGCGCACAATGAAGGGAGAGCGTATGAAGAGCTTTATTGCCGAGGATTCATTCTGGGAGCTGTTTCCGCAGGCAGCGGTCGGTGTTGTGGTCGTGGAGGGCATGAAGCCCGCGGCTCAGATTCCTCAAGAGGACGTGGATGCGATTGCGGCGTTGCTCGACCGCGCCAATATCGATGCGGAGCGTCATCTGACCAGCGACACTATCAGCGAGAACGCACCGGTCAAGGCATGGCGCGAGGCGTATCGTCTGTTCAAGACTAAGAAGGGTGCGCGTTGTTCGATTGAGAACCTGCTTAAGCGCGTGCTCAAGGGCAAGCCGGTCGGTCATATCACGCCGGCGGTGGATATCTACAACACGGTGTCGCTGACCTACGCGCTACCCGTGGGAGGCGAGGACCTGCACTCTATCGAGGGTAATCTGCGCCTGGCGGTTACTGATGGCGGCGACGCATTCCTGCCGCTTGGCGAGGAGACAGATGACCCGACGCTGCCCGGCGAGCTGGCCTATATCGATGATGCGGGCGCCGTGTGCCGCTGCTGGAACTGGCGCGACGGCGTTCGAACGGCTCTGTCCGATGATTCGGCCGATGCGTTCCTGGCGATTGAGTGCGTGGAGCCCGAGCGGATGGGGGAATGCCAGGCTGCCGTTGATCGTCTCGCCGAGTTGCTCGAGCGCTATCTGGGAGCGACGGTTGTCGTTAAGACGCTTGTGACTCGCGACAATCCCTGCGTGGAGCTGTAGCGGCGCCTGCGGATCATGCTTGCCGGTCAAAACCACCACAAAGGCGCCTGTCCCCTTTGTGGTGGTTTTTATGTTGATGGGTTAACAAATGGGGTATTTGGGTACGGGTGTCGGCTTATGCGACTAAGATGTTTACCCGTAAGCATTATGCAAGCGAAAGGCGGTCGTCTCCCATGCAGCAGAACGACGAGACACGTTTCGAGGACTTTGTCGGACTGATCAGCGGGCTCTACAAGGAGATCCAGCGCATTAAGACATCCGAGGGCGCAAGGCTGGGCCTCAAGGGCTCCGACGTTATGTGCCTGTACTATCTTGAGCGCAGCAAGGACGGCCTGACTGGCGCTGACCTGGCTCGCATGGCAGGCGTGACCCGCGCCGCCGTCTCGCGTACGCTCGCGCATCTGGAGGAGGGCGGCTACGTCGAGGTCGACGATTCGGGCGATGCCGCCGTTAAGTATCGTGCTCCGGTGCGCCTGACCGCTCTGGGCGGCGAGAGCATGAGCGAGGCCGACCGCATCATCCACGAAGTGCTCGATACCACCGGTAAGGCTATGGGTGTGGAGCAGCGCGAGCAGATGTATGCGTCGCTGCGCACGATTCTCAACACCCTGCGCGAGCTGTAGGGCCGCCAAGGCATTTGCTTCCAATTAACAACTGCATAGTCCTGTTTGAGCGCGTATACCGTGCCGGGGCCTTGCTGTCAAAATTCCCTGCGCGGGACCTGCGCAAGAAAGGATTCGCTATGTCCGTCCGCATTATTACCGATTCCGCAAGCGATATGTCGCCGGCCGAGCACCCAGCACTGGCCGTTTTGCCGCTGTCCGTCACCTTTGGCACCGATGTGTACATGGATGGCATCGACATCGATCACCAGCGCTTTTACGAGATGCTCGTGGAGCGCGATGAGCTGCCCAAGACCGGCCAGGTCAACCCGTACGCGTTTTCGCAGGCCATCGCCGAGGTTCGTGAAGCCGGCGATGAGGCTGTGATTATTACCGTGTGCGCTAAGCTATCAGGCACCAATCAGAGTGCCCGTATCGCACTTGCCGAGGCGCCAGGTGGTGACGTGTTCGTGGTAGACAGCAACAACGTTACCCTGGGCGAGCGCGTCCTGGTCGAGTATGCGCTGCGCTTGGTGGACGAGGGCCGCAGTGCATCTCAGATCGCGGCGGCTGTCGAGGCCGTGCGCGACCGTGTGGTGGTTATCGGCCTGCTCGAGACGCTGGAGTACCTGGTGCGCGGCGGTCGTCTGTCTGCTGCGGCCGGCGCCGTGGGCACGCTGCTCAACGTAAAGCCCGTGGTGGCTGTTGAGGACGGTCTGATCGTGCAGCTGGGCAAGGCGCGCGGTTCCAAGAACGGCCGCAACCTGCTGAACCAAAAGGTCGAAAAGGCGGGCGGCATCGACTTTTCCATGCCGCTGGCGCTCGGCTATACGGGCCTTTCGGATGCGGTGCTCAAGAAGTATATCGAGGACAGCGCGGCACTGTGGGCTGGTCACACCGAGGGCGAACTGCCCGTTCACACCATTGGCGCCACCATCGGCACCCACGTAGGCCCCGGCGCCGTAGCAGTAGCCTTCTTCCAGCCCGCCAACTAACCGACCTGCCATAAATCACCACATAGGGGACAGACACCTTTGTAGTGGTTTATGCTTTCCGGGTGGAAGGGAGCGAGCAATGGCGTCTGAGGGCTTTTTTGAACGGGTGTACGAGGTGGTCGAGCAGATCCCCGAGGGGATGGTCGCCACGTATGGTCAGGTGGCGCTGCTTGCCGGTCGTCCACGAAGTGCGCGGTACGTGGGGTATGCCCTGCATAGTAATCCGCGCCCCGGCCAGATTCCCTGCCATCGTGTGGTGTTTGCCGACGGTCGCATTTGCGAAGGCTTTGCCTTTGACGGCCCCGATGCTCAACGTGAGCTTTTGCTAGGGGAGGGTGTGGCGTTTAAGGACGACATGCACGTCGACTTGGCCGCCTGTCGCTGGCCTGCCGGACTCTAGCGGCTCTGCCGTGGCCAAAACCACCACAAAGGTGCCTGCCCCCTTTGTGGCGGTTTTCCGTTGCAGGTTTACCGGAGCTAACTTATGGAGAAGGTATGGCGGCGCACGTTGACGCTAGAAAGTAAACCACGGTGAACTATATTGTATTCAGCAACGGAGCAGGCAATAGGCGATGAAAAAGCCTGCCCTGTTGAGTTTGATTCGCATCCCTCCCCTCTGTGCGATTCAACGGTGTACTTCGGGAACAGGCCCGCTGGCAACTATCTGCCAGCGGGCCTGTTCCTGTTTGTCGGGAGAGTGCGATGGACGGAGCCGAAGCGGTCCGCTCCAAAAAAGGCGGACGCCGTAGCGCCCGCCCTATAGCAATCGAAAGCTCAAGCCAGCAGATCGGTCTAGTACACCATACCCATGGCGTCCTGAACCTCTGCCAGGGTCTGCTCGGCGATCTCGTTGGCGCGACGGTTGCCCTCGTGCAGCACGTCCTTCACGTAATCCAGATCGTTCTCGTAGCGCTGGCGACGCTCGCGGATAGGTGCGAAGTACTCGTTGACGGCCTCGGTCACGTACTTCTTGAGCTGGCCGGAGCCGCCCATGCCAATCTCCTCGGCAATTTCGACCTCGGAGCGACCGGTGCAGATGGCGGCCGTCGAAAGCAAACCGGACACGCCGGGGCGGTTCTCGGGATCGAACGTGATCATGCGCTCGGAGTCGGTCTGGCTCTTCTTGATGCGTTTGGCCGTTTCCTCGGCGGTCATCGAAATATTGATGGCGTTGCCGTAGCTCTTGCTCATCTTGCGACCGTCCAGGCCCGGCAGCAGCGGGGTCTCGGACAGCAGCGCTTCGACCTCGGGGAACACCTTGCCGTAGCGGTTGTTAAAGCGGCGAGCGATGGTGCGGGTAAGCTCGATGTGCGGTAGCTGGTCGCGACCGACGGGCACCACGTTGCCCTTGCAGAACAGGATGTCGCAGGCCTGGTGCACCGGGTAGGTGAGCAGAAGGCCGGTGAGCTCGTGGCCCGAGGCCTCCATCTCGGCCTTTACCGTGGGGTTGCGCGCCAGCTCGGCCTCAGACACCAGTGACAGGAACGGCAGCATGAGCTGGTTGGCTGCGGGCACGGCGGAGTGCGCGTAGATCATGGTCTTGTCGGGGTCGATGCCGCAGGCAAGGTAGTCCATGACCATGTTGTACACGTTGTCCTGGATGTGCTCGGTCGTGTCGCGGTCAGTGATGACCTGGTAGTCGGCGATGAGCACGTTGGTCTTGGCGCCCATGCTCTGCAGCTCAACACGGCCCTTGAGGGTGCCGAAGTAGTGGCCCAGGTGCAGACGGCCGGTGGGGCGGTCGCCGGTGAGCATGGTGAACTTCTCGGGCGTCTTGGCCAGGCCCTCGCGAATGGCGTTGCTCTTTTGCAGCGCGACTTCGTAGCTGTTCTCGTTTGGCATGATTGCTCCTAACGTATGTTCATGGGTCAAGATGATAACGCGTTTATTGGAGGGGTGGTGCGTAAGTAGGCGAGGGGCGGGAGAGGGACGCGCGTGGTGCGGCATGTGCGATGGGTGTGGCGCGGCCGTGCTTGGCTAACGGTGCCTTGGCACATCCTCGGCAACTTGCCCTAGAGCTTGTGGTGGCGCTCTTCTTTGCGCTCCTCGGCTGCCTGCTCCTCCTGCTTAAAGGCGGGGTCGTCGGGGGTGACGAGCTCGTCCTCGTGCGTGCGCTTGTTGTAATGGTGGCGTAGCACGGGTTCAAACAGGTGCAGGTGCTTGGCGAAGGCCGCCGAGCCAATGGCGAGCACGGTAAAGATGAGCACACGCATGGGCACTTCGACCTGGTTAATCGCGGCGGCGCCGGCCGAAAGCATGATGCACCAGGCATAGATGAGCAGCACGGCCTGTTTTTGGTTGTAGCCTTCTTGGATCAGGCGGTGGTGGATGTGGCCCTTGTCGGCCTGCCCGATGCTAATGTGGGCGCGCCTGCGGCGCACGATGGCGCTAAACGTGTCGATGATGGGCACGCCGGCAACGATGAGCGGGATGATAAGCGAGGTGAGTGCGGCGGTGCGGCTCACGTTGAGCAGCGAGATGGAGCCCAGTGCAAAGCCCAGAAGCAACGACCCCGAGTCGCCCAAGAAGATGCTTGCGGGGTTGAAGTTGTAGCGCAAAAAGGCCAGACAGGCGCCAAAGAGCGCAATGGAGAGCGCAGCGGCGTCGATACGGCCCGAGAGAACGGCCATCGAAAACATGGTGAACGAGGCGATGCCGCAGATGCCCGTGGCCAAGCCGTCGAGGCCGTCGATGAGGTTAATGATGTTGGTGAATGCCACCAGATAGATCACGGTGATGGGGTAGGCGAGCCATCCGAGCATGATTTCGCCGGGGGCAAACGGGTTGACGATGACGCCGATTTTTAGGCCGCCGATACAGGCGATAAGCGCGGCGAGGACTTGTCCGGCCAGCTTTTGCTTGGGCTTGAGCTGGAAGACGTCGTCGATAGCACCGGTCGCAAAGATGACGGTAAAGGAGAGCGCCAGCATGGGATAGCTAATGTGAAGGCGCGGGTGCGGCACCAGGACGGGTGGCCAGCCTAGGTGCCAGGTGCCTAGGATTTGCACAATGCAGGCAACGACCAGGCCCAAAAACACCGCCGTTCCGCCCAAACGCGGGATGGGCTTGGTGTTGATGCGGCGCTTAGAAGGATAGTCGACGGCATCGAGCTTAATTGCCAAGCGCTTGACCAGGGGCACCGCGAGGAAGGTCGTGATAAAGGCCGCCGCTGCCACGCATAGGTACGGTATGTAGCTCGGGGATGAAGCCATGAATCTAAAAACCGCCAAGCGTCGAAGGAAAAGGTCAGAAGAACGCCATGCGCAAAGGGCATAGCCGAACCATAATACTCGACAAAGGGGGTGCATGTAATTGCACGCAGCGATAATCACGCGCTTACCAGATATTGGGATGTTGTCGATGGCTTGTCGGGATGCCGGCGGGAATCTATATGGACTATAATGGTGGTTTTCGGCAAAAGAAAACCACCCCCCACGTTACGAAAATGAACCCACCTAAAACAGGTGGGTGCCCTCATCGACTGTTCCAGCGTCCTTAACAACGAAGGATACCTGTACTAGGTACGACTGTGTGGGCTCCCTAAATAAACGCGACGGTTCACCCAGTTGCTCCGCGGGGGGCGGAATACCTACATCATAAAGCGGCACTTTGTGGATTCCAGTCTTGACATTACAAAAATCGTGTCGGACGATTACGGCGCCTTAGGGACGGAGCTGTCTGCGCGGCCTGGCCCTTTACGTTTGAGCTGCTGAATTGTTGTTTTGGAGCATGTTTTTATGCCGACGTCGTTGACCGATCTTTTTTCGCCCGCCTGCCATTTGTGTCCGCGCCGTTGCGGTGCGGCGCGCGATGAGGGCGCGCACGGCGTATGCGGTGCTAACGACACGCTCAAGGTGGCCCGAGCGGCGCTTCATATGTGGGAGGAGCCGCCTATCTCGGGCGAGGCCGGTTCGGGCACGATCTTCTTTAGCGGCTGTTCGCTTAAATGTATCTACTGCCAGAACCACGAGATCTCGACCGGCAATTTTGGCCTTGAGATTTCGCCTGAGCGCCTGGTCGAGATTATGCTGGAACTGCAGGACCAGGGTGCCAACAACATCAATTTGGTGACGGCGACGCACTATGCGCACCTGTTGCCTGCCGCGATTGCCGCGGCACGGGCGCGCGGGCTGGTCATCCCGATCGTCTACAACACGAGTGGTTACGAGCGCGCGAGTGCCGTGGCGGCGCTGGGCGACCTGGTCGATGTGTGGCTCACCGACTTTAAATATGCCGATGCCGGGCTTGCGCAGTCGCTTTCTCATATTAAGGATTACCCGCGCGTGGCCGTGTCGGGCCTGGCACAGATGGCGTGCGAGATCGAGCGCCGCGGGGGAGAGCTGGTGGACGAGGACGGGCTCATGAAGCGCGGCATCATCGTGCGCCACCTGGTGCTGCCGGGGCATGCGGATGACTCGTGCCGCGTGTTGGACCTGGTGTGGCAGACGGTGGGCGACGTGCCGATCTCGGTCATGAACCAGTACACGCCCAATGCGCTCATGCGCGAGCAGGGCGGCGACCTGGCACGCGCCGTGACGCGCGAGGAGTACGAGCAAGTACTCGACCATGCCGACGACCTGGGCTTTACGACGATGTTCTGGCAAGAGGGCGGCGCGGTAGACGAGAGCTTCACCCCGGCCTTCGACACCACCGGTGTTCTTACCAGCGCAAAGTAGTGCGTTCGTCGATGATTTTTCTGGGACGGGGATTAAAAAATCATCGAGAGGATCGCCTGTTCGAAAAGTTGTCAAAATAGCCGCGCCCCAAAAAGACTGGTTATTGGGCGTTGACAGTTGGCGAGCCGTAGGTAAAATATCAACTTGTCCTGGGGACGTAGCTCAGTTGGGAGAGCGCTGCCGTCGCATGGCAGAGGCCGAGGGTTCGACTCCCTTCGTCTCCACCCTTGGATTTGATAAGCCGTCGACATTGTGTCGGCGGCTTTTTTTAAAAAGAAAGGGCTGAACTATGGCCGAGCTTGAGTCCCAACCACTGTCTGACGAGGAGCGCGCCGAGTTGGAAGAGCTCCGCGCCGAGAAGGCCCGCCGCGAGGAGCAGGAAAAGGCCCGTCGCGAGCGTGAGGAGCTGGCTGCCCTGCGTGCCGAGCGCGCGAAGGCCGAGGAGGCCGCCGCGAACGCCGCCCCCGCGCCCAAGCCCGCCGCCGCGAAGCCTGCGCCTGCCGCGCCCAAGCCTCAGCCTAAAAAGGTGGCTCATCCCAAGCCGGCCGAGCCCAAACCGAGCCGTGACGAGATGACTTTTGCCCAGCGCATGGTCACCTCCAAGGAGCCTACGGGCGAGAATGAGATTCCCGGCATGGCTCCGGCTCAAAAAATCATCATCGTGCTCGCCCTCATCGCGTTTATCGTCTTTATGGTCTACACGATCACGGGCAGCATGGGCCTGCATTAACCTGTTCGCGCTGGGCGCCATGCCTGAACACTCTGCCCTTGTCCAACCCTCAAATTCTGCACCACACATCCGAAAGGTCGCCCCATGGCTTTGACCGACAACTCTCATCCCACCGACATCGCAATGCTCACCGATCTGTACGAGCTCACTATGGCCCAGGGCCTGTGGGAGAGCGGCAAGGCCAATGAGCAGGGTTGTTTTACCGCGTTTTACCGCGACCATCCCTTTGGCAGCGCCTATGCCGTCATGTGCGGCACCGCCGAACTGCCCGAGCTGGTCGAGAATCTGCGCTTTACGCCCGAGGACATCGACTACCTCGCCTCGCTCCAGGCCCCTGCCGGCGGCGCGATGTTCAAGCCTGGATTCCTCGACTACCTGCGCGATTTTCGTGCGCATGTAAACATCGACGCCGTGCCCGAGGGCGAGCTCGTCTTTCCGCGCGAGCCCATGGTGCGCGTCACCGGCCCCGCGCTGGAGTGCCAGCTGCTCGAGACGGCGCTGCTCAACATCGTCGGGTTCCAGACGCTTGTCGCCACCAAGACGGCGCGCGTGGTGCTCGCCGCCGACGGTCGCCCCGTGGCGGAGTTTGGCCTGCGCCGAGCACAGGGTCCCGATGGCGGCTTGGCCGTTGCGCGCGCGAGCTACGTTGCCGGCTGCTCCTCTACGTCCAATGTGCTTGCCGGCCGCCGTTACGGTATTCCCGTCTTTGGCACGCATGCGCACAGCTGGGTGATGAGCTTCGATTCCGAGCTCGAGGCCTTCCGCGCCTTTGCCAAGTCGAGCCCCAAGAACTGTACGCTGCTCATCGACACCTATGACGTGCGCGAGGGCTGTGAACATGCCATTACGGTTGCCAAGGAGATGGAAGCGGTGGGCGAGCGCCTGTCGGCCATTCGCATCGACTCTGGCGACCTCGCCAAGCTCTCCAAGTATGTGCGCGGCCGTTTTGATGCCGAGGGCCTGCCTTATGTGGGGATCTCGGTTTCTAACGATCTGGATGAGTACACGATTCAGTCGCTGCTCGACCAGGGTGCGCCCATCGATAGCTTTGGCGTGGGTACCAAGCTCGCGACCTGCTATGACCAGCCGGCGCTGGGTGGCGTGTACAAGCTTTCCGCCCGCCGTGCGAGCGAGGCAGATCCATGGACGCCGGTGGTCAAGCTCTCCGAGCAGCCCTACAAGCGCACGATCCCGGGCGTGCAACGCGTGCGCCGTTATTACGACGGCTTTGGCGGCCCGGTCTGCGACATGATCTACGACGAGGACCATCTGACGGGGGAGGGCGCCGCGCGCGGCAATACCCTCGTGGCCGTGAATGATGCCGCCCTGGTGACCGACGTGTCCGAACTTGAGTATCGCGAGCTGCTGGTGCCGATCGTGCGCGATGGCAGTGCGGTGGCTCCGCGTGAGAGCATCCAGGACGCGCGCGAGCGCTGTGCTTGGGCGCTCGATCATCTGGACGCAGCTTTCAAGCGCTTCCTGTACCCGCAGACCTATGTGGTGGGCATGGAGCAGGGCCTGGCTCAGGTGCGCGACGAGCTCGTGCGCAAGAACATGGCCGCGGCCTCTGCCTTTCCCTGGGCTCACTAATTCCTTGGGCGGTAGGGGCGAGTCACGCTCCCTTGGCCGCCAGCTCGGCCGTTCGCTGAACAGTTGATTGGTTTGACGTATGACGACTTCTTATAAAACGATGGTGGTAAAGATCGGTTCGTCCACGGTGGTGGGTGCCGATGGCAAGGTCAACCGCGCCTTTATCGGCGGACTTGCCGATCAGGCCGCAGCGCTGCGCAAGCTCGGCTGGCGTCTGGTCGTGGTGAGCTCGGGCGCTATCGCCTGTGGCTATCCCGTGTTGGGCTTCGACCGCAAGCCGGTCGGCGACCTACCGAGCCTGCAGGCCTGCGCCTCGGCCGGTCAGTGCATCATCTCGTCGGCCTACGACGAGGAGTTCCATGCGCGCGACCTGCTCACCTCGCTCGTGCTGCTCACGCGCCACGATACGGCCCGCCGCACGTCCTACCTGCACGCGCGCGACGCCCTGCTGCGCCTGGTTGAGCTGGGCGTGGTGCCGGTTGTCAACGAGAACGATACCGTCACCGTCGACGAGATCAAGTTTGGCGACAACGACACGCTGGCGGCGCTTGTGAGCTGCCTGGTTTCTGCCGATCTGTGCGTGACGCTCTCGGACATCGATGGCCTTTATACCGCCAATCCGCACGAGGACCCCACGGCCGAGTTCGTCCCGGTCGTGCATAAGATCGATGCCAAGATTATCGCCTCGGCGGGCGATTCTTCTACATCGGTGGGCACGGGCGGCATGATTACCAAGATCCGCGCGAGCCGCATCCTGATGACGGCGGGCATTCAGAGCGTGATTTGCTCGGGCGAGGAGCCCGATGCGCTCGTGCGCCTCGCCCGCGGCGAGAGCGTGGGCACGCTGTTCGATCCGCCGGCGGAGCGTCTGGACATCGCACCCCGCAAGCTGTGGATCGCGCTGGGCGACAAGGCGCATGGCTCGGTGACGGTCGATGATGGTGCTGCGAAGGCGCTGGTCAGCCGTGGCTCTTCTCTGCTTGCGGTGGGTATTCGCGAGGTTGATGGCCAGTTTGCCGAGGGCGATGTGCTCGATGTGTGCGATCCGAGCGGTATGGTCGTCGCCCGCGGTATCGCCGAGGCCGATTCGGACGTGCTGGAGCTTGCTGCCGGTCGCCGCCAGGACCAGATCGCCGGCAACCGCCTGCTGGCAGACCTGGCCGAGAAGCCGGCGATACACAGGGATAACTTGATTGTATTTGCATAAAGAAAGACAGCGCTGCGGATCGTTTCCCGCAGCGCTGTCTTTCTCGTGCCGGCACCTGGGGACGTTCCATTTGTGCCGGCAGGTGGGGACACTCCTTTGCTAGAAGATCCGGCGCAGGTCTCCGCGGTTGAGGGCTTCGTCGAAGAGGTGCTTGAACACCACGCTGCCGTGCAAGCCGTCGTGCTCGAACTCGTTGGTCACCCAGGCGTGCGAGTTGCCCACGCGGCTGAGCGTATCAAGCTGCAGGCCCGAATCCACGTACATGTCGTCGAAATACACCGCGGCCTGGAGCGGCACTTCGTTGCAGGCCAGGCGCTGCGGGTCGTAGATCTTGTCCCAGCTGGTGTCTTCCATCAGCAGGTCCATGGCGGGCTTGAAGGGCTTGAGCTCGGGCATCTGCTCAAACATCCACGGGAACATGGCCTCGCCGGTAAACATGAGCGGGCGCGCGAGGGTGTCGAACTCGGCGCGGTGTGCCTTCTCCTCTGCTGCGGCCCAGCGAATGGGCATGGTGTCGCCGTCGGCGTAGATGAACTCCTGCAGTGTCCAGTACAGCGGGTTTGTACGCGTGTTGGTGCGCTCGAAGGCGCGCATCAAAAAGCTGTCAGATACCGAGGCGCCGCAGGTCAGCGTGCCGTCGCCGTCAACAAAAGCGTGATCGATAATCCAATGCATGCGCTCAAAGCTCGGCTTCATGCCAAAGTCGCTGCCCATGAGCTGCAGGCGTTCGACCGTCATCGGCGAGCCGTCGGGCAGTGCGGGCTTTTGCTCCTCGATCGCATCGGCCAGCGCCGCCACGTGCTCGACGTCGGCGGGGTAGCGGTCGTAATACTGCTGCGTCTTGGTTGCCATGCGCGGGAAGGTGTGCGCGTAGACCTCGCTGGCGCTCGCCGGCACGTGTGGAATGCCGCCGCAGGTAAAGCTTGCCGCCACGCCTTCGGGGAAGAGCGACAGATAGCTCAACGTCAAAAAGCCGCCGTAGCTCTGGCCGAGCGTGACCCAGGGCTTGCCGCCAAAGCCCACCAGGCGCAGGTACTCAAAGTCGCGCACGATGGAACTGGCGAGGTGACGCTTGAGAAAGTCCGCCTGCGAGCGTGCTGTATCGGCGCCGGCGGCCGTTGCGCGATCACCCAGTGCCTTGATCGTGCGTCCGTCCACGCAGCTACTGCGCCCGGTTCCACGCTGGTCGGGCAGCACGACGCGGAAATGCTTGACGGCCTCCTCGATCAAGCCGTCGCTCGTGGGCGACAGCGGACGCGGGCTCTCGCCGCCGGGGCCGCCCTGCAAAAACAGGAGCAGCGGCAGATCATCGTTGATGCGGTCGGGCGCGCAAACCACACGGTAGAAGAGCTTGATGCTCTCGGGCGCGCCGGCGATGGGCGCCGGCATAGCGCCGCGGCGCATGGTGCTGCCGACGGCCAGGAGCATCGGCTCCAGGCCGCGCCAGTCAAGGGGGACGTCGATGCTGTGGTCCTCGACGTAAAGGCCGGGGACGTGGTACGAAGTGATGAGGGCCATGTGGTTCTTCCGTTCGTTGCGGTGTTTCGGGTTGACCAATTCTACCGCCGCGGGCGAGGCCATGCGCAAATCGGCTACCATGGTTGCAAACTTCTAGGAGAAAGGGCCGCCCATGTCGGTCGATATAGCCACGTATGTCCACGATCTTGCCGTTGCCGCCAAGGCAGCGTCGGCCTCGCTTGCCACGGTGAGCGACGAGCAGCGCCAGGAGGCCGTGCGCGCCATGGCCGCAGCACTGCGCAACGGTGTCGACTCCATCGTCGCCGCCAACGAGCTCGATATGTCCGCCGCGCGCGATGCGGGGACCTCGGTGGGGCTCCTCGACCGTCTGCTGCTGACGCCCGAGCGCGTTGAGAGCATGGCCGCCGGCCTGGAGAAGCTTGCCGAGCTGTCCGATCCCGTGGGCCGCGTGCTCGATCACCGTGTGCTTGCGAGTGGCGTGGACCTTACGCGCGTGAGTGTGCCGCTGGGCCTGGTTGCCATGGTCTACGAGGCGCGCCCCAACGTGACGGCCGATGCCGCGGGCATCTGCATCCGCACTGGCAACGCCTGCATCCTGCGCGGCGGTTCGCTGGCCTATCACTCGTGCGCCATGATTGCCGAGCTGCTGGCCGATGCGCTTGAGGCCCAGGGTTTCCCGCGCGAGGCCGTCTCGATGATCGAGTCTACCGACCGCGAGGCCACCGGCGAGCTCATGAAGCTCCGCGGTATTGTCGATGTGCTCATTCCGCGTGGCGGTGCGGGCCTGATCCAGCGCTGCGTGCGCGAGTCGCTCGTGCCGGTGATCGAGACGGGCACGGGCAACTGTCACATCTATGTGCATGAATCCGCCGACTTCGATAAAGCGCTCAATATTATCGTCAACGCTAAGACCCAGCGCGTGGGCGTGTGCAATGCCGCCGAGTCGTTGCTGGTCGACCGTGCTGTGGCCGATACGTTCTTGCCCGCTGTCGTTGCCGTGCTGCATGACCACGGCGTACTCATTCACGGCGACGAGGCCACGTGCGCCGCATGCGCCGGCGCCGGTCTTGCCGAGGGTGATGACTACGTCGCCGCGACTGAGGAGGACTGGGGTCGCGAGTACCTGGCTCTCGAGATGAGCGTGAAGGTCGTGGCAAGCGAGGACGAGGCCATCGCACACATCAACCGCTACGGCACGATGCACTCCGAGGCCATCGTTGCCGAGGACACGGATGCTTGCGAGTGCTTCCTCGATGCGGTCGATGCCTCGGCCGTGTACTCCAACGCCAGCACTCGCTTTACTGACGGCGGCGAGTTTGGCCTGGGCGCCGAGATCGGCATCTCGACCCAAAAGCTCCACGCCCGTGGCCCCTTTGCCGCCGAGGCCCTCACCACCTACAAATACAAGCTCCGCGGCACCGGCCAGGTCCGCCCCTAAACCCCTCGTAAACGAAAACCGCCACAAAGGTGCCTGTCCCCTTTGTGGCGGTTTTAGGTGGCGTGGGCGGTTAGGCCTGGAAGGTATCTCGGTCGGGGGCGAAGGACTGCATGGCCGCGATGGTGCGGTCAAAGAGCTCGGGGAGCTCCCAGCCCAACATCTCGGCGCCCTGCGAAATCACGTCGCGCGAGCAGCCGGCGGCAAAGCGTTTGTCCTTGAACTTCTTCTTGAGCGACTTGGTCGTAAAGTCCATAACGCTCTTGCTCGGGCGCATGATGACGGCAGCGCCGATCAGGCCGGTGAGCTCATCGCAGGCAAACAGGATCTTTTCCATCTGCAGCTCGGGCTTGGGTAGTGAGGTGTTGAAGTCCGACGTGTGCGTCTGGATGGCGCGAATGAGCTCGGGAGACGCACCTTCGCCCTCAAGAATCTCGGCAGCATAGATGGTGTGGTTAATGGGGTCGTCCTCATGCTCCTCCCAATCCAGGTCGTGCAGCAGACCGACGATGCCCCAAAACTCCTCGTTCTCGGGGTCGAACTCGCGCGCAAAGTAGCGCATAGTGCCCTCGACCGTCTCGCCATGGGTGATATGGAACGGGTCCTTGTTGTGCTCGTTGAGCAGTTCGAACGCGCGGTCGCGGGTGATTCCGGCGGTAAGCGGCTCTGCCATAAGAGACTCCTTGTGCTCGTGGGTATCGATAAGAATGAATACTACTAGAACAAGAAAACCACCACAAAGGTGCCTGTTCCCTTTGTGGTGGTTTTTGGCGCGGATGGGTTAGTTGAGGGCGGCTTGGGCTAGGCGGGCTTCGGCGGCCTCCTCGGTGACGCCAAGGGCCACGGCGAACTCCTCGATGGAGCGGCGTTTGGCCTCCTTGAGTACGCGCATGTAGTAGGAGCTGGGTTTTTTATCAGCTTCCTCGGCCTGGCGAATGCGGTGCATCATGGTCTTTGCCACGCGGACCGTCTCGGGCGCGCCCAGCTTGAGCTGCTGCTTAAAGTGCGTCTCTTCCAGCGAGCTGTTACGCTCGGTAAAGGTGTCGCACTCGAGCTCGTCGTAGTGGCTCAGCAGGTGCTCGGCATCTTGCTGGGAGATGGCGGCATGCAAACGATCGGCCTGCGCCACGGGGTACATGAGGATCGTCTGCGCATGTCCCTGCTTGGTCTCGAGCAACAGCATGGGCTGCGGCGTGTCGTCCCTAAAACCGACGACGGTGCAGACTCCCTGACCCGGATGAATGACGTGTTGACCGATTGAGAACATGCTACCTCCAACTTATACGAATTTGCGTATGTCTAGAATACCACGCTGACGTGCGGAAACCCTTACTTTATGCAGGAAAAGCACACAACTCCGATAGGTAAGAGTATTCGATACTCCGAGTAGCCTATGCACGTGTTTATGCATTTTCAACGCGTGCATAATCTGCAGGCAGACCGGCATCTTTGAGTGACTCCATACAAGCTGTAGTCAATTTTGTGCATATGCAATTTCGATTGGCTTTACCCTGCGATAGTGTCCGTCGCTTGTGATAGAGTGCTACAAACTCTGGCTTTTGCCCTACGAGTGACCAAGAGCTCGGGGGCTTTAACACAAGGAGGATCTATGCCCGAGAAGATTGAAGAGCTGGTACGCGCTGCGCTTGCTGCGGCCCAGGAGGCCGGCGACCTTTCCGCATTTGAACTTGACGATTGCGCTATCGAGCGACCGGCTGACACTTCTCATGGCGAGTGGACCTCTACCATGGCCCTGAAGTCCGCCAAGCTGGCCCACTGCGCCCCGCGCAAGATCGCCGAGGCCATCGTTGCCCATATGCCCGAGGATCCCGCAATCGAGAAGGTTGAGATCGCAGGCCCCGGTTTCATCAACTTCTACCTCTCCGTTGCCGTCAAGAATGCCATCTTTGGCGAGGCTCGCGAGAAGGGCATGGACTTCGCTAAGTCCAACGTCGGTGGCGGCCTGAAGACCCAGGTCGAGTTCGTCTCTGCCAACCCCGTCGGCCCCATGCACATCGGCCACGGCCGCTGGGCCGCACTGGGCGATTCGCTCTGCCGCGTCATGGATCACGCCGGTTACGAGATCCAGCGTGAGTTCTACATCAACGACCACGGTTCTCAGATGAACACCTTCGGCAACTCCATCAGCACGCGCTATATGCAGCTTGCCGACATCATCGCCAAGCAGGGCGTTGATATCGACGAGGCTCACAAGATCCTGATCGCCGACCGCGACGCCTTTGTTGCCGACGAGAACGACGAGCATCCCGAGACTCATCCGTATCAGGACAACTTTGCCGAGACTCTGGGCAAGGACTCCTACGGCGGCGACTACATCATCGACGAGGCTGCCGAGTTCTGGCGCACCGACGGTGACAAGTGGGTCGACGCCGATCCGCAGGAGCGTATGGAGAGCTTCCGTGAGCGCGGCTACGTAAAGATGGTCGACAACATGCGCGACCTCTGCCACGCCGTCAACTGCGACTTCGACCGCTGGTACTCCGAGCGCTCGCTGTACGTGAAGGACACCGAGGGCGAGACTGCCGGCACCTCCGCCGTCGACCGCGCTTTTGAGAAGCTCGACAAGATGGGCTACCTCTACACCAAGGACGGCGCCCTGTGGTTCCGTTCCACCGACCTGGGCGACGACAAGGACCGCGTCCTGATCAAGTCCGACGGCGAGTACACCTACTTCGCCTCCGACGTCGCCTATCACTGGGACAAATTCCAGCGCGTCGACCACGTCATCGACATCTGGGGCGCCGACCATCACGGTTACATCGAGCGCGTCCGCTGCGTCTGCGACGCTCTGGGTTACCCCGGCAAGTTCGAGGTTCTGCTGGGCCAGCTCGTCAACCTGCTGCGTAACGGCAAGCCCGTCCGTATGTCCAAGCGCAAGGGCACCATGGTGACCCTGCAGGAGCTCGTCGACGAGGTCGGCTCCGATGCCGCTCGCTACACGCTCATCTCCAAGAGCTCCAACCAGATGGTCGACTTCGACATCGAGGCCGTTAAGAAGCGCGACAACTCCAACCCGGTCTATTACGTGCAGTATGCTCACGCCCGCGTGTGCTCCATCCTGCGCCGTGCCGCCGACGTTACCGCCGAGCAGGCCGACGAGATGGGCATGAAGGCCGTTGCCGCCAAGGCCATCGGTGAGAACGTCGATTACTCGCTGCTGACCGACCCGACCGAGCTCGCCCTTTCGCGCAAGCTCAACGAGCTTACCGACCTGATCGCCAGCTGTGCTCGCGATCGCGCTCCGTTCCGTCTGACGCACTTTGCCGAGGAGCTCGCCGGCGACTTCCACAGCTTCTATGCTGCCTGCCAGGTGCTGCCGAGCGAGGGCCGTCCCGTCGACCCCGAGCTTTCGCGTGCCCGTCTGGCCGCTTGCGATGCCGTCCGCGTGACGCTCGCCCTGGTGCTCACCCTCGTTGGCGTGACCGCCCCCGAGCAGATGTAATCTGCGAGTCATTTGACCGCGCAGGTTTGGTTTAACTGAGCCTTGAAAGCCCGATCTCCCACGGAGGTCGGGCTTTTTGCAAACGCCGACGTATTGACGAATTTGGAACTGCTGGAAATACGAAACTATGCCGGTTTACTACGATGAAATGAGAAATTCCAACCACGCCGGCTTTTCGCAAAAAGTGCAAGGCATCTACCTGCGGTTTTAGTTCAACAAGTTTCGGAGTGGTCGCGGTTGAGCGATTCATCGTAGTAAACCGCCATAGTTTTGGCGGAGGCAGTCAGATTTGTGGGTGTTAAACCAAAAAGTGCCCCTTTTGACTAGTCGTTTAAGAGCGTTCCCAATGACTAAGTTGCAGGTGGTTGCGGTTGTGTTACACTAACGCTGCGTATATGACGCAATCATCTCGATACAGATCAATGATGTCCGTCGTTTTGAACGGAACTAGACTGTTTAGCCGCCCTGAAGGTTTATGCAGGGAGCATGTGATCACAGGGCTTGAAAAGAAAGTTGAGCAAACACTGTGTCTGATCAACAGCAAGAAAACGAAATAACGACGACGCAGGCCGCTCCCGCTGCACCGGTTGCGTCGGACCAAGTCGCGGCGCCCGCGCAAACCTCGGCTCCTGAGACGCCTAAGGCTGCAGCGGCTGAGAAGGCCGTGCCTGCAACTGGTGAGGAGGCTGCTCCGGCAAAGTCCAAGCGCACGCGCCGCACGGCCAAGCCTGCCACTGACGGCGAGGAGGTCACCAAGCCCAAGCGCCGTACCACGCGCACGACGCGCGCCAAGCGCATCGTTGCAGCTGACTCCTCGGCGCCGATTTCCGATGAGGTCGCGCAGGCACGTGCGTTGGCGCAGATTAGCGAGGCTCAGGTGGTGCGCGCCCGCCGTCGTGCTGCCGAGCGCGAGGCTGCGGCTCTGACCGAGCTTGCAGCTCCGTCTGTGCCCGAGACGCCTGCCGCCACCGAGACCCCTGTCGCCGACCAGCCGACCGAGAAGCCGGTACCGCGCACACGCCGTCGCACGGCTGCTAAGGCCGAGCAGGTTGCCGATCAGGTAACCCCCGAGCTCACTGAGGCTTCGGTCCGTTCCGCGGCAGGGGAGGGCACATCGCCTGTTGAGCTCGCTGCGCCTGTCGAGGCCAGCGAAGTTCCCGTTGTCGATCCGGCTTTGCGCCCGCACCGTCGCGGTCGCAAGCCCAAGGCCTTCGTCGAGGCAGAGAAGGCCGCAGCCGCAGCTGCAGCCGCTCGGGATGCTGCGGCGACCGCCGAGTCTGCAACCGCCGCCGACGCGCCCGTCCAGGATGCTACGACTTCCGAGGCCGCTCCCGCCGATGTCGAGCCCGCCGACCTCCGTCCCGGTCGCAGCCGTCGCACTGCTGCTAAGCGCACGTCCAAGGCTAAGGCTGCCAAGAAGGTTGCGTCCGAGGATTCCGCCGAGACGACCGCCGATGCATCGACTGACGCCGCCGAGCCCCAGGACGTCGAACAGCCTGCGTCTGAGAAGCCCAAGCGCGGTCGTAAGAAGTCCGCTAAGGCCAAGGCGTCCGAGCAGCAGGCCGAGGCCGAGCTGCAGGGCGATTCCAAGGCCGAGGCCAGCGATGATACTGTGGCTAACGCCGACGCCGCCGCAACCGATGGCGCCGCGCCCGCCGAGGCCGAAGACAACGCTCGCCCCAACCGTCGCCAGCACAAGCGTAACGACGAGCGCAACGAGCGCAAGGACGAGCGCAACAACGACCGCCGCAACCGCCAGCGCGATCGCAAACAGCGCAACAAGGAGCGCAACGCCGCCCCCACCGAGCCCACGCTTTCGCGTGAGGAACTCGCGGCCATGAAGGTCGCCGAGCTGCGCGAGAAGGCCAAGGAGTTCGAGATCGAGACGACCGGCAAGAAGAAAGCCGAGCTCGTCGAGGAGATCTACGTCACCGCCGCGAAGGCCGAGGGCTTCCGCGACATCAAGGGCATCCTGCAGATTCGTCCGGACAGCTCCGGTATCATCCACGCCCACGGTTACATGAAGTCCAACGACGACGCCTTCGTCCCCGCCTACCTCATCCGCTCCGCGCGTCTGCGCACGGGCGACGTCATCGAGGGCTCGCTTCGTCCTTCGCGCGGCGGCGACAAGCGCGCCGGCCTCGCCAAAATCACGACCGTCAACGGTCTAGACCCCGAGCAGATTCGCAACCGCCCCAAGTTTGGTGACCTCACCCCGGTCTATCCCAACGAGCCGCTGCGCATGGAGCACGGCAAGGACTCCATTACCGGTCGCGCCATCGACATCGTGTCGCCGATCGGCAAGGGTCAGCGTGGCTTGATCGTGTCTCCGCCCAAGGCCGGCAAGACCACGATCCTCAAGAAGATCTGCCAGTCCATCTCGATCAACAACCCCGAGGTGCACCTCATCTGCCTGCTCGTCGACGAGCGCCCCGAAGAGGTCACCGATATGCAGCGCTCCATTAAGGGCGAGGTCGTGGCCTCGACCTTCGATATGCCCGCCGACAACCACACCCGCGTGGCCGAGCTCGTCATCGAGCGCGCCAAGCGCATCGTGGAGCTGGGCGGCGATGTCGTGGTGGTGCTCGACTCCATCACGCGTCTTGCCCGCGCCTACAACTTGGCGGCGCCCGCCTCGGGCCGCATCCTTTCGGGCGGCGTCGATTCGGCGGCGCTGTATCCGCCCAAGCGCTTCCTGGGCGCAGCCCGCAATATCGAGAACGGTGGCTCGCTCACCATCCTGGCCTCTGCCCTCATCGACACCGGTTCCAAGATGGACGAGGTCATCTTTGAGGAGTTCAAGGGCACCGGCAACATGGAGCTTAAGCTCGACCGCGACCTGGCCGACCGCCGCATCTTCCCGGCTATCGACCCCGTTGCCTCCGGTACGCGTAACGAGGACCTGTTGGTTGACGAGCAGATGCGTCCGTTTGTCTTTGGCCTGCGTCGCATTCTTGCCGGCATGAACAACACCGAGCGCGCGGCCGCATCGTTTATCAAGGGTCTTAAGGGCACCAACACCAACCAGGAGTTCCTGGTGCGTTCGGCCAAAAAGCACAGCGACTACGAGCAGACGTTCTAGGTTGTCATCCACGCGCAGCGATAGTCATCAGTGCAATAAAGGGTCGGGGCTTTGAGCCTCGGCCCTTTTCTATATTGCCGCTCCGCGCTTTTTTGACCATAAGACTGGCAAGCAGCAGGTTTCCCGTTTCAATCCGACATCGTCGCTTGCAATCGACAGGGCGGTTTCGCATAATAGCTTTTAAGCTTCGCGACGGAAAACGCAGATGAAACGAACCATATACCGTTGCTTTGGGGCATAGCCCCGCTTCATCTTCTCTCGCGCAGCCAACTGAATGATGCGATTTGGGTGCTGGAAGATGGGGAGAGCTCATGGCTTCTTCTGATGCAACACAACGAGCAGTCCTTGCCGGACTTTCGTGCGGGATCGGCCTTGCCGCTCCCGTGGTTATGTATGCCGCGACGCTGCCGTTTTCGTCTGTGAACGAGACGGTCGTGGCGGGTGCGGTTCCCTTCGCCGTGGGCGCGGTGGCGGGCGTGGGTATCTATGCCGCCTCGCTGGGTATCTCCGAGTACCATGCGCAGCGTGAAGAGCGTCTGTTCCAGCCCGATGCCATGGGCGGTGCCGCCAATCTCAATCAGCATCAAAGCGAGTTCAAGACCGCCTCGATTCCAGCTCAGCAGCAGGATGCGACTCCTTATGCTACCGCTTCTGCTTCTCAGGCTCAGTCGGAGCAGTCTACCTCGGCATTCCTTTCCGGCCTGACTGGTGCGTTCCAGCGCCGTCATACCGATGATGGTGTCCCTACCATCGCTCGAGCCGCAGATGCTATGGACGAGGACGAGGCTTGGTCCATGATCGACAGTATGCTCGACGACGATTCGCCGGTGAGCTGCGACCCTGCACACTCGCGCGACGTCTATCAAGTCGCCATCGACGAGCTCACCAACGGCGGGCAGACCGGCTCCTTCAATCGCGACGACATCGCCGCCGCGGCACGCGCCGTATCTGGCTCCCAGGCCGCCCCTGCGGGCAGCACGGCGGCTTTCGTGGCACTCGTCGCCAACGCGGCAGCCAATAACGCCTACAGTGCTACCTCGGCGGACGCGAACGCTTCTGCCGACAATTCGTACGTTGATGAAGCCATGGCCGCGGACGAGGAGGCCGTTGCCGCCCGCCGTGCCGCCGAAAGCTCACTGTGGGGCGCTCCTGCCCAGCAGCAGGCGGCCGAGGCTGCGCCGTACAATGCAAACCTCGCCAGCATGCCTATCATCTCCGGTGCCGCGGACATCGATCTCGATGACCTCGATGAGCCTGCAGCCATCACCGCATCGATTGATGCCCAAGATCGCATCGACACCGGCGACCTTCCGGACGCCTCGCTCGAGGTCGATGTCCCCATGGCCGATTATTCGGGCCACGAGGACATGTGGGCCGCCGCCACCGCGATTCTGGATGAGATTGACGAGCCCGCTCCTGTTGTAGCGCCCGCTCCCGTCGCTGCCCCTCAGTCTGCTGCCCCCGCCTATGTCGGCCGTCACAGCGCTGTGCTCCCCGAGGATACCGCCCGTATCTCGCGCGAGAGCATCGAGCGGGCCGAGGCTATTGCCGCCGGCATTATGGAAAATCGTCGTCACGAGCGCGTCAATCAGATCCTCGAGGAAGAGATCGAGCGCCTGCAGTCCTCTACCGCCAAGCGTACGGGCCGTGCCTATCTGAGCGTTATCGAGGGCGGTACCGCCAGCTTTGCGCCGCTCCGCGCGGAGGCATAACTTCTGCATGGTTAAGATCAATCGAAAATGGGCGGTCGTGACCTGCCTGATGGCGCTCTTGATCTGGGGCAATTCGCTGGTTCCCGGCTCGGGGTCGGGCTCGCTGAGTCTAACGGTCATGGAAACTATCCGCGGTTTCCTGCACGGCGTGGGACTTCCATATGCATGGGTGACCAACTTTGTTGTTCGCAAGTGCGCGCATTTTACCGAGTATATGGTGCTCGGCATCCTGGCAACGCACGCCTTTGATCTTGAGGGCCGGCGCACCTTTGACGTGCTGCTGCCCACGGCGGTGTTCCTGCTGCTGATTCCCTCGATCGACGAGACGATTCAGCTCTTTGTGCCGGGACGCGCCGGCATGATCACCGATGTGATGATCGACTGCTGTGGAGCGGCAACGGGCGTTGTGCTCCGATATCTCTTACGGTCGCTGATGTGCGCCAAAAAGGCCGCCTAGGACGTATTGTTTGTCCTAGGCGGCCTTTTTTATTTGAGGGCTTATATGGGGCGTGGTGGCGTCGTTCCGTAGGTTGGATTTGCCGAGCGCGCCACGCCCTGTGGGTGCGTCTGCTACTGAAGCGCCTGTGCGCCCAGGGCCAGGCAGCCCATAATGCCCTGCTTGCCCTCGAGGCTGTTGTTGACGATGTAGTTATCGATGTCGTTGACCTCGGGCGTGACGATATAGCCGTTGAGCATTTCGGCGCACTTCTTGCGCGCGAGCGGCACGATGGGGGTGTGGTCGGCCACGCCGCCGCCGATGATGATCTTTTGCGGCGCGTAGCACAGCGTGTAGGTCATGAGCGCCTGTGCCAGATAGCCGGCGAGCAGGTCCATGGCCTCCGGGTCATCGGCCATGTCTCCGGCGCTCTTGCCATCCCAGCGCTTTTTAACGCCGGGGCCGGCGATGAGGCCCTCGAGACAGTTGTCGTGGAAGGGGCAGGCGCTGTGCTCGCCAATGGTGTCGCGCGGGTCGCGCGTGACCAGGATGTGGCCGGCCTCGGGATGCATCATGCCGTGCACGAGCTTACCGCCCGAGAGCACGCCGGCGCCTACGCCGGTGCCGATGGTCAGATACACAACGTCAGTGAGGCCCTGGGCGCAACCAAAGGTGACCTCGCCCAGGCATGCGACGTTGACGTCGGTGTCGTAGCCGCAGGGGATATTGAGCTCGTTTTGGATAGTGCCCAGCAGGTCAAAGTAGCGCCATGCCGTTTTGGGCGTCTCCAGGATCTTGCCGTATTGGGGCGAGGCAGGGTTGACTGCGGTGGGGC
This sequence comes from Collinsella sp., assembly GCA_048323995.1. Taxonomy (GTDB): domain Bacteria; phylum Actinomycetota; class Coriobacteriia; order Coriobacteriales; family Coriobacteriaceae; genus Collinsella. Next base: position 190,342 of record DBFELT010000008.1, read on the forward strand.
CAAAGGCGCCGATGCCCAGCGCGGCGATGCCCTTGTCGGCAAACCACGCGTTGACGGCCTCAACGGTCTCCTGCGGGGTCGTGGTCGCGATCTGCTCGCGCTCTAGGACCGTACCGTCCGCATAGCCCGTGGCGCAGACCATCTTGGTGCCACCGGCCTCGAGCGCTCCGATAAGCTGCTGCTCTGCCATAGTATTCCTCTCTCTGGGACGAGTTGCTCCGTGACTAAAGTATAGAGCTCTAAACCATTTAAGAAAGCGCTATAGAAAGAAGCCTCGCAACGCGGCGGGCGGTGCGAGGCTTCTTTGGTTGCTTTAGTTGCCGGGCCGTCCTTACCCGCGCGGCTTGATTTTATCACGTAGCGACTTGAGGTTCTCCAGCGCCGCGTTAAGCGTCTCGTCTCGCTTGGCAAAGTGGAAACGAATCAGATGGTTGACGGGCTCGCGGAAGAAGCTCGAGCCGGGCACGGCGCCCACGCCCACCTTTGAGGCCAGGTCCTCGCAGAACTCGAGGTCGCTGTCGTAGCCAAACTCTGAGATATCCATCATCACGTAGTAGGCGCCCTGCGGCATGTTATGCTCAAGACCGATGCTGTCGAGTCCCTGGCAGAACAGGTCGCGTTTGGCGGTATAGAGGTCAAGGACCTCATCGTAATAGCTGTCGTCGAATTTGAGGGCGGTGACGACGGCTTCCTGCAGGGGAGCGGCGGCGCCCACGGTGAGGAAGTCGTGGACCTTCTTGATGCGCTCGGTGATTTCGGCAGGGGCGATAGTGTAGCCCAGACGCCAGCCGGTGATGGAGTACGTCTTAGACAGCGAGCTGCAGCTGATGGTGCGCTCAAACATGCCGGGCAGCGTGGCCATATAGACGTGCTCGTGGGGCGCGTAGACGATGTGCTCGTATACCTCGTCGGTGATGCAGTAGGCGTCGTACTTTTTGCAGAGGTCGGAGATAAAGGTGAGCTCATCGCGTGTAAAGACCTTGCCGCAGGGGTTGGAAGGGTTGCACAGGACGATGGCCTTGGGGTCGTTGTCGCGGAAGGCCGCCTCGAGTGTCTCGCGGTCAAAGTCGAATGTGGGCGGGTTGAGCGGCACGTAGATGGGCTCGGCACCCGAAAGGATCGTGTCGGCGCCGTAGTTCTCGTAGAACGGCGAGAAGATGACGACCTTGTCGCCGGGGTTGGTGACCGTCATCATGGCGGCCATCATGGCCTCGGTAGAGCCGCAGGTGACTACGATATTCTCGTTGGGGTTCACCGGCATGCCCATAAAGTGCTCCTGTTTGGCGGCGAGTGCCTCGCGCATGGCCTGGGAGCCCCAGGTTATGGAGTACTGGTGATAGAGCGGCTTGGGATCGGCGGCGATGGCGCTGAGGCTATCGAGCAGCTGCGCCGGGGGATCGAAGTCGGGGAAGCCCTGCGACAGGTTGACGGCGCCGTACTTATTGGAGATGCGTGTCATGCGGCGGATGACCGAATCGGTAAATCTTGCCGTGCGGTTGGAGAGTTCTTTCATGACGGTCCTTTCGAGCATTTGCAGTGGGGCAAGTTTACTCCTATGGAACCGGTAGGATTTGCCCGAAATGGTCTCGAAAAACTCTTTTCAAAATTCTTGAAAATTGGGGCTTGCATCGCGTGGCGTTCCTTGCAATAATAGTCGAGCGCGAAGCGCACAGGACACGGTGGGTGTAGCTCAGTTGGCTAGAGCGACGGGTTGTGGTCCCGTAGGTCGAGGGTTCGAATCCCTTTACCCACCCCAGTTCTTGCTTCGTGTTGATATCGGGTCGTTAGCTCAGTTGGTAGAGCAGGGGACTCTTAATCCCAAGGTCCAGGGTTCGACCCCCTGACGGCCCACCAAAGCATTGTAAAGCGACTGGCTTCGGCTGGTCGCTTTTTTGTTGACCTTGCATGGGGTCGAACCCGAAAGGGCGCGGAGCTGAGTAATCTGCACCGTGATTCCCTTAGGGAAACACGGCTAAAGCCCCATAAACGTGCTCTCCTTATGAGAATTATGCTCACGGGGCTCGATGCATGTTGAGAAGTTGTGATCAAACTCAAAGTGAGAATCGATTTAGTCTGCTCGATAGTGCGATCCGAGACTTTCGGTTCGCTTACGCATGGCTTTGACCATTTCCTGTGCTAGTTGAATCTGCGATTGCAGGCGGGCGAGGGCTGCGACTTCGCTGTCCAGGACTTTCTGCGTGCTCAAGGTCGTTGCCTCCGTCTTCAAGCCCTCAAGCTCGTGCAGTGCCTCGGATAGGCCCGTCTCTGTGCGGTTGATCATGCAATAGGTGCTCATCGTGTGTTTGAGGCCGTGCGTCAGGCGTTCGGCATCTGTTGTGGCAATGCCGTACTGGGGGAGGGCGATATCCGCCTTCAGGGCTGCCTCAGGCTCTTTCTGCGCTGCAAGGGCTGCCGATGCGCCAGCGATGCGCCCAAACACGATGCCGTTGGCGCTTGACAGGCCGCCGATGCGGTCGGCGCCGTGCATGCCGCCTGTCGCCTCGCCGCAAGCATAGAGTCCCTCAACGCCCGTGTACGCGGTCTTGTCGATCTTGATACCGCCGTTGGCGGCGTGGGCATACATCGCCACGCGCATCTCGTCGGTCGGCGCGATGCTATGCTCGTCTTGTAGCCAAGTGGCAAAGGTCTGCACAAACTCGGGGACGTTCTCGCGGGGGAAGTCGTAGTGGAGCGCGAGGCCTTCGGCACCCGCTTGATCGATGGCAAGATCGATGGCGCGGGAGGCCAAGCGCGAGGTGAAAGGACCATATCCGGAGCGCTGCTCAAGTAGATTTTCTAGCTTTTCGTCGGCAATATCGACCGGTTGGTCAAATGTGACGTAGCGCCAGGTCTTCTCGTTAAAGACAAGGTTGCGCTTAGGCTCAATGAAGCCGGGCATCATCTGCATGAACTCTATATTAGTAAGGGACGCACCGTGCACCAGTGCGATGGCCTGCGAGGAGCTGAGCACGTCGGCGGAAGTGAGGCTGCGCTCGAACAGGCCGTCTGTGCCACCGGCTGCGATGATAGTGGCCTTGGCTGCCATAGGCACGAGATGCTCGTTTGCGCGGTCGTAGAGCACGGCGCCAACAATCTTTCCGTTCGTATCTTCAACAAGGTCGATAAGCTCGTGGAGGGGGAGCGGGCGAATGCCGAGCGACTCGATCTGGGTCGTCAGAGCGTCCTCAAGGGGCTTGCGGGTGAGGCCGCGCCACATACGCGTCTTATGGTCAAAGCAGGGGATAAACTGCTTCTGCTGGGCACTCTCGGCACTTTGCGGACGCTGGAGCTCAACACCTAGATCCCGCTCGAGCCATTGGATGGCCTGAGGAATACCGTGGACAAACGTCTGGACGAGCGTAGGGTCGGCAACGCCGCCGCCCACGGCCTGGATGGTGTCGATGAGGTCCTGCTCGTCGGCTGTGTCGGTGGGACCGATGAGGCCCAGGCCCCAGGTGCCCGGGAAAAAGCTCGATCCGCTCATAGTCATGCCGGCGCTTACGATGGCAACGGTTGCGCCCGCGCGTGCTGCTTCTATGGCGGCGCAAAGGCCCGCAATGCCAGATCCAATTACCAGTACATCAGTCGATTCCATTGGATTCCTTTCTCGTTCGCGCATTGTCGCATGGGTGATCGGCAATGGGGCCGCAAAGACTCGGCAAATCGGTAAAGGGCAAATATGGCAGGTGGGCGTCATGGACGCTCTGACGCTCCATCTCATCACATCTCGTATTTCGCCCCAACTGATATATCGGCATTAGCCACCCTGCGACAGCGCAAACAAAAAGAGCCGCTACCTCGAAAGGTAGCGGCTCCAAAGCTCAACTATATGAGCATCGCGCGGGCGCGATTAGGCCTTGAGGGCCTCCTCGACGGCGACAGCGCAGGCGACGGTGGCACCGACCATGGGGTTGTTGCCCATGCCGATGAGACCCATCATGTCAACGTGCGCAGGCACGGAGGAAGAACCGGCGAACTGGGCGTCGGAGTGCATACGGCCCATGGTGTCGGTCATGCCGTAAGAGGCAGGGCCGGCGCCCATGTTGTCCGGGTGCAGGGTACGGCCAGTGCCGCCACCAGAAGCGACGGAGAAGTACTTCTTGCCAGCCTCGATGCGCTCCTTCTTGTAGGTGCCAGCGACGGGGTGCTGGAAGCGAGTGGGGTTGGTGGAGTTACCGGTGATCGAGATGTCGACGTTCTCGTGCCACATGATGGCAACGCCCTCGCGGACGTCGTCGGAACCGTAGCAGTTAACGGCAGCGCGGGGACCATCGGAGTAGGGGATGGTCTCGACGACCTTGAGCTCGCCCGTGTAGTAGTCGAACTGGGTCTTCACGTAGGTGAAGCCGTTGATACGGGCGATGATCTGAGCAGCGTCCTTGCCCAGACCGTTGAGGATAACGCGCAGCGGCTTCTTGCGAGCCTTGTTGGCGTTCAGAGCCAGGCCGATAGCGCCCTCAGCGGCAGCGAAGGACTCGTGGCCGGCCAGGAAGGCGAAGCACTCGGTGTCGTCGGAGAGCAGCATAGCGCCCAGGTTGCCGTGGCCCAGACCGACCTTGCGGTCCTCGGCGACGGAGCCGGGGACGGTGAAGGCCTGGATGCCCTCGCCGATGATGGCGGCAGCCTCAGAAGCGGACTTGGCGCCACGCTTGACAGCGAGAGCGCAACCGAGGGTGTAGGCCCACTCGGCGTTCTGGAAGGCGATGGACTGGGTGTTGTTGACGATCTCACGCGGGTTGAAGCCCTTGTCGGTGCAGATCTGCAGAGCTTCCTCGAGGGAGGCGATGCCGTTGTCGGCGAGGCACTTGTTGATCTTGTCAGCGCGGCGCTCGTAACCTTCGAACGTAACAGTCATAGTTATTTCCCTCCCTTTCTACTCGTGAACCGGGAACACGCTGGCGACGGAGTGAGTCTCCTCGTCGGTGCGCGGGTCGATGTACTTGGCAGCATTCTCCCACTGACCATAGTGGCCCATAGCGCCAGCGATGGCCTCCTCGGGGGTCTTGCCGGCCTTGACGGCGTCGGTGAACTTGCCGAGGTTCAGGAACTCGAAAGCGATGATCTCGTTCTTGTCGTTGAGAGCCATGCGGGTGACGTAGCCCTGAGCGAGCTCGAGGTAACGAGCGCCCTTGGCCTTGGTGCCGAACATGGTGCCGACCTGAGAGCGAAGGCCCTTGCCGAGGTCGTCGAGGGAGGCGCCCACGGGCAGACCGCCCTCGGAGAACGCGGTCTGGCTGCGGCCGTAAACGATCTGCAGGAAGATCTCGCGCATAGCAACGTTGATGGCGTCGCAGACGAGGTCGGTGTTGAGAGCCTCGAGGATGGTCTTACCGGGAAGGATCTCGGAAGCCATGGCGGCAGAGTGGGTCATGCCCGAGCAGCCGATGGTCTCAACGAGGGCCTCCTCGATGATGCCGTCCTTGACGTTCAGCGTGAGCTTGCAGGCGCCCTGCTGAGGTGCGCACCAACCCACACCGTGCGTAAGACCGGAGATGTCGGAAATCTCCTTAGCCTGGACCCACTTGCCCTCCTCGGGGATGGGTGCGGGGCCGTGGTATGCACCCTTGGCAACGGGGCACATGTTCTCCACTTCCTGTGAGTACTGCATGCCTCTCCTCTCTATCGTGTTGGCGTCCCGTCTGGGGGCCGTGGCTGGCGATTGCCGGGCGACCCTTCGAAAGGGACATGACATGCAGCCCCTATAATACCGCGAAATGCACGGAATATTCGGCGAACGGCTCAGTTTTCGTAGCGAGAAGTCCGGAAGTTTTAATTGAAACGGTTTAACGCTATGTTCTGTGGTCGCGAACTTCCGTAGAGGGGGGTCCGTCTTGGGCAAGCTTATGGCCGGCTCTTGTAAGTGTTGCACGGGTTGACCTGTTGCAACGGTGCCGTTCGCCGCCTGTTTACTGCCTTTGGCCGCGCGAGTGTATTGTTTTGCGTGAATGTTTTGATGGCACGCTTCAATCGTGCTGTATTGGATGGCGAGCAGATCCCGGCGAAGGGAGCGCCATGCAACGTGTTTGGAGAACGGTCACCGGCTTTTACCATGTCTGTGCCCGCGGTACGGGTAAGCAGCTCATCTTTGAGGGCGATGAAGACCGGTGGGAGTTTTTGGAGCTGATGCGCGAGTGCTGCCGCGAGGAGGGTGTGACGGTTATCGCTTGGTGCCTTATGGGCAATCACGTGCATTTGGTGCTTGCAGATTACGAGGACAGGATGAGTGCGGCGATGCATCGGCTGCTTTTGACGTACGCGCGGCGGTTCAATAAACGCACGGGGCGCACAGGCCATCTGTTCCAGAACCGTTTTGACCGGCGCTCGCTCGATACCGACTGGCAGGTGATGGAGGCTATTCGCTCCGTACACGCCGATCCGCAGGAGGCTGGCATCAGCTTAATCGAGCGTTATCCCTGGAGCAGCTTTGCGGAGCATTTGTGCGCTTACGACGGTGACGCGGCTGATGTCGCGAGGGGATTTTCTGATCCTTCTTGCGTGCTTGAGCTTTTTGGTTCTGCCGAGGGCTTTATTACCCATTCGCTGTCGACGCCCGACGGCGGCGAGCCGGCACTGGGCGATATGAAAGAGACGGAGTGGGAACGCCACGCCTTTGCCGGCAAGTTGGCGAAGAGCCTCGGGGTTCCCCTCAACGTGGTTAAAACTGCACCGCCGGCGCAGCGCGATACCGTTATTGTTGGATTGAACAATGCCGGCTTTACGGTGCGCCAGATTGAACGGTATACCGGGATTGGCAAAAGTACCGCCTCTCGTATTGTGCGCGCCCGCGCGCGAACGGCGATGAGGGCTGGCGGAAACGTGATGTAGGGTCGCCTGTTCACCGCAGCTGGGGTCGTCCATACGCCGCAACCAGCGTTCAAAAGCTTGGTACGGTAACTGCACTTCTGTAATATGCATAGAACAATTGCCATCTTGCATAAAATAACGGCTCAGTCCGGGTTTGCCCGTGCCTACCCCCGTCTGCGCTGTGCAAAAAACGGAGTTCTCAGCATCGTGGCGCTGTCGGCACCGACGCAATCTTGCAACATACGGGTCCCGAAGCTATTGATTCCCGCCGTTGCGCCCCCGAAGCACGTGCCTGCGTCCCGTCAGACCGCGATGTCTGTTCTAAAACACAATATGTATGTGCCTGGAGACGTTGATTAACGCTTCCGATGCGTATGCATACGGCTTTGCATGCTGAATACTCGCAAAAATGCACGCTGCCCCCTATGGGACCCGTTTGCGGCAGGCGCGAAGCGAACCGGAGTCCAGCGGGACGGGGCTTGGCGCATTGCTTGGCGGGCCCGGGGCCCTGCCGCAGGCCTTTGGTGCTGTGGAAAACGTCCGTGCTCGCGTCTGGCTGTGTGGCAAATGTCAGACGGGGCGCCGGACGCGCGGACTTTGTGCGTTCGCGCTCATTAGGTAAAAACAGAGCCGCCCGTATCGGGCGGCTCGGCAATCAAAAAACTTGGATTCGGGGTATACGCTACTGGTTAGTTTGCCCCTCGAGCATGCCGTCGAGGGTGCGCCAGGCGAGCTCGGCACATTTGACGCGGGCGGGCATGTGCGAGATGTCCTGGAGCTGGGCGGCTTCGTCCAGGTCTTCCAGGTCCTCCTCGGAGAGCTTCTCGCCGCGGATCATGGCGAGGAAGAGCTCTGCCAGGCGGTGAGCTTTCTCGACGGTCTCGCCGGTGATGAGGTCGGCCATGATGTCGGCACTGGCCTGGCTGATGGCGCAGCCGTGGCCGGTAAAGGAGGCCTCCTCGATTACATCGTTCTCGACACGCAGCTGCAAGGTGAGCTCGTCTCCGCAGCTGGGGTTGATACCGTCGTGCTCGTGCGTGGGAGCATCCATCTCGTACTTATAGTCGGGGTGCGAGTTGTGCTCCATAAACGTGGTGGAGGTGTACAGATTACCCATTGAACGTGCTCCAAACGTGATGCAGGCCGGCGATGAACTTGTCGATGTCGGCCTTGTCGTTGTAGAAGGCCACGCTGGCGCGGCAGCAGGCAAGGTTCTCGACGCCCAGCCAGGTGAGCAGCGGCTGCGCGCAGTGGTGGCCGGCGCGGATGCAGACGCCGTCCATGTCCATGATGCTCGCGACGTCGTGCGGGTGAATTCCCTTGACGTTAAAGCTCACAACGCCGTGGTGGTTGTCCCAGTAGATGGAGCCGATGATCTGGACAAAGTCGAGCTGCATGAGTTCGCCCATCAGATAGTGGACGAGTGCCTGCTCGCGGGCCTGGATGTTCTCGTAGCCCACAGTGTTGACCAGGTAATCAAGGGCGGCACCCGTGGCGAAGATGCCGGCGGCGTCCTGCGTGCCGGCCTCGAATTTCTCGGGGACAGGCGCCCAGACGGCGTCCTGCTCGGTGACCGAATCGATCATCTCGCCACCGGTGAGCATGGGCGGCATGGCGTTCAGCAGGTCCATCTTGCCCCACAGCACTCCGATGCCCATGGGGCCCATAGCCTTGTGTGCGCTAAAGGCAAAGAAGTCGGCTCCCAGGTCGGCCACATCGACCGGCATGTGCGGCAGCGACTGCGCGCCGTCGACGACCAGATAGCCGCCGTACTTGTGGACGAGCTTGCCGAGGTTCTTGACTGGGTTCTCGACGCCCAACACGTTGGAGACCTGTCCCACGGCCAGGATTTTGGTCTTGGGACCCACCTTGGCAAGAACCTCCTCGGTGGTGAGCTGGCCGGTCTTGGTGGGGTAGAGGTAGACGAGCTTGGCGCCGGTCTCGCGGCAGACCTGCTGCCACGGAATCAGGTTGGAGTGGTGCTCCATGATGGTGATGACGACCTCGTCACCGGGCTCGAGCACCGTGGGTGCAAAGCTCTTGGCGACCAGGTTGAGCGACTCGCTCGTGTTGCGGGTGAAGACGACCTCGTTGGCCTGGGGAGCGCCGATGAGGTCGGCGATCTGCTGGCGCACCTTCGCGATGGCATCGGTGGCCTCGACGGACAGCGAGTATAGGCCGCGCAGGGGGTTGGCGTTCATACGCTGGTAGAAGTCGCGCTCGGCGTCGAGCACGCAGGCGGGGCGCTGCGCGGTGGCGGCGCTATCGAGGAAGGCGATCTCGGGGTGCTGCTGAAACAGCGGGAACTGGCCCTTGTAGGGGTTAGTCTCGATGTCCACGGTGGGCCAGCCGCGCGAAGCCTCGTCGCTGGCGTCGAGCTCCATGGGCTCGGGGACAGTACAGGTGTCGCATTTAACGTGCTCGGTGTCGATCATGCGAGCTCCTCTTCAAAGTTGTCGATCAGGTTGTTGCCCAGGCGGACGACGGCTGCGCGGGTGCGCTCGTCGGTGGCGGAAAGCGCGGCGTCCTCCAGCTTGGCGCGGATGAACAGGTCCTCGGCGGCGTTTTGGTCAAGGCCACGGCAGGCGAGGTAGAACAGCTGCTCGTCGCGGACGTGACCGATGGTGGCGCCGTGGTTGCCGGCGACGTCGTCCTCGTCGCATAGAATGACGGGAACGGTCTTGTTGTCGACGCCCTTGTTGGCCAAAAGCACCGTCTCGCGCTCGGTACCGGTTGCACCCTTGCAGCCGTGCACGAGGTCGATAGTGCCGCGGTAGACCTTCTTAGACGTGCCGGTCAGTACGCCGTTGGCGTCGATCTCGCACTCGGTCTTGCGACCGCGGTGGCGCAGCTCGTAGTTAAAGTCGCGCACCTGCTCGCGGGCGCCCAGGTAGTCAGTATCGATGGTGACCTTGGCGGTATCGCCCAGCAGGTCGCCGGCAAGGCCGGTGGCGCTGGCGCCGGCACCCAGGACGGTGTGCTGCACGTTGACGCGCGCGCCCTCGTCCAGGAACAGGCCGGTGTCGTCGAGCGCGATCCAGCTATCGTCGAGCGTCTGCGTGCAGGTCACGTTGACGGTGGCGTACTCGTGGGCGCACACGCGTAGCGCGGAGCCCACGACGCCTTGGCCGGCAACGGGGGAGTCCAGGGCTATGCGCAGGTCGAGCGTTGCCTGCGGACGGGCGACGACATCGATGGCGGCGATGGCCGCGGCAGCGTCGACGCCACTCACGCGCGCGGTAACCGTGGCGTGCTTGTATGCGGGTACATCGATGACGACGCGCTTGGTGGCGTGGTCGGCCAGGTAGGTGTAGGCAGCCTCGCCCATGCCGGTTTCGAAGGCCTCGGCGGGGGAGAGTTCCTCCTCCAGCTTGATGGCACCGGCCTGGTAGACGGAGGTGGCGGGCACGTCAAGCTCGGTCTCGGGCGTGATGCGGGCGCGGTCGGCGGCATCACCGGGGGCGGAGGCGCGGCGCTCGGGGAAGCGCTCGGCCATGGCGTCCATGGCAGCGTCGAACGCGTCTGCCATGCCAGTAAACTGCTCGTCCAAGCCCTCGACCTCAACGGCCTCGGTGGGAGCGGCGACAAGCTCGTCCGAAAGCTCGAGCTTGGTTTGGTTCATCTTGAGCCAACCCCAAGTGGCGGCAGGCATCGCATTGACCTGCTCAAGGGTGGTAGCAGCGGTGTTCGTGGTCTGTTTCATTATCCGATCGCTCCTTCCATCTCGAGCTTGATCAAGTTGTTCATCTCGACGGCGTACTCAAGCGGCAGCTCCTTGGAGACCGGGTTGGCAAAGCCGTTGACGATCATGGTGCGGGCCTCTTCTTCCGAGATGCCGCGGCTCATCAGGTAGAACACCTTGTCGTCGCCGATGCGGCCGATGGTGGCCTCGTGGCCGATGTCGACGTTCTTGGCGCGGATGTCCATGGCCGGAATAGTGTCGGAGCGGCTCTGGTCGTCGAGCATCAGCGACTGGCAGCTCACGGTTGCCTTGGAGCCCTCGGCCTTGGGCGTGGCCACGATGGAGCTGCGGAACGTCTGGATGCCGCCGCTCTTGGAGATGCCCTTGGTCTCGACCGTTGCCGAGGTCTCGGGCGCGTTGAGCACGACCTTGCAGCCGGTGTCGAGGTTCTGACCGGCGCCGGCAAAGGTGATGCCGGTAAAGCTCGAGCGGGCGCGGCGGCCGTTGAGCACGCTCATGGGGTAGAGGTAGCCCACGTGGCTGCCGAAGGAGCCGCTGATCCACTCGATGTCGCCGTCCTCGTCCACGCGCGCACGCTTGGTGTTGAGGTTGTACATGTTCTTGGACCAGTTCTCGATGGTCGAGTAGCGCAGGTGCGCACGCTTACCCACAAAGAGCTCCACAGCGCCGGCGTGGAGGTTGGCAACGTTGTACTTGGGCGCGGAGCAACCCTCGATAAAGTGCAGGTCAGCGTCGTCCTCGACGATGATGAGCGTGTGCTCAAACTGGCCGGCGCCCTTGGCGTTAAGGCGGAAGTAGCTCTGCAGCGGAAAATCGAGCTTGGTGCCCTTGGGCACGTAGACAAACGAGCCGCCCGACCATACGGCGCCGTGCAGGGCCGCAAACTTGTGGTCGGTGGGCGGGATGAGCGTCATAAACTTCTCGTGGATGAGCGGCTCCCACTGCGGGTCGTGCAGGGCCTCCTCGATGCCGGAGTAGACGATGCCCATCTTGGACGCGGTGTCCTGCATGTTGTGGTAGACGAGCTCGGAGTCGTATTGCGCGCCGACGCCCGCCAGGTAGCTGCGCTCGGCGTCGGGGATGCCCAGGCGCTCAAAGGTGTTCTTGATGTCGTCGGGCACCGACTCCCAGTCGTGCTTTTGGTCGGTGTTGGGCTTGACGTAGGTGACGATGTTGTCCATGTCTAGGCCCTCAATGGAGGGGCCCCACGTCGGATCCGGGAAGCGGTTGAAGATCTCGAGGGACTTGAGGCGCAAGTCTAGCATCCACTGTGGCTCGTCCTTCTTGGCGCTGATCTCGCGTACGATGTCGGGCGTGATGCCGGCGTCGAGACGCTCGAATCCCTCCTCGCCATAGGTGAAGTCGTAGAGGCTGCGGTCGATGTCCGCGACCTCGGTGCGGTTCTTGGTCATTGCGTCGCCCCTTTACGCCTGCTGCTCGGCAGCGGCAGACTCGGCCTGGGCGCGCTGCTCGGCGGCCTCGCGCTCGAAGGTCTCAAAGCCGTTCTTGTCGATCCAGGGGATGAGCGAGGCGTCGTCCTCGCGCACGATGTGGCCCTTGACCATAACGTGGACGCGGTCGACATCCAGGTGCTCCAAAATGCGCGTGTTGTGCGTGATGATGAGCATGGAGCCGTCGCAGCTCTTGCGATACGCGTCCATGCCGTGGCTGACGGTGGACAGGGCGTCGACGTCCAGGCCGGAGTCAGTCTCGTCCAGGATGGCGAGCTTGGGCTGCAGCAGCAAAAGCTGGAGCATCTCGACCTTCTTCTTCTCGCCGCCCGAGAAGCCCACGCCCAGCTCACGGTTGAGGTAGGCGGTATCCATGTTGAGCTCGGCCGCGAGTTCCTTGACGCGACGGCGGAACTCCTTGCCCTTCATCTCCAGGCCGGGGCGGCCGGCGATGCTGGCGCGCAAAAAGCTCGACAGCGGCACGCCCGGAATCTCGACCGGGGCCTGGAAGCTCAGGAACAGGCCGGCGCGCGAGCGCTTGTCGGTGGTGAGCTCGGTGATGTCCTGGCCGTCAAAGACGATGCGGCCGTCGTTGACCGTGTAAACGGGGTCGCCCATGACCAGGTGGCCGAGGGTGGACTTGCCGGCGCCGTTGGGACCCATCAACACGTGGGTCTCGCCGGCGGCGACGTTGAGGTTGACGTTGTGGAGGATGGTCTTCTCGTCCACGGAGGCGGTCAGACCTTCGATGGAAAGCAGCGGATTTGCGCTCATGCTGTCCCTCTCTGTATATGGTGTACTCATAGGTGTACTAAACCCTAGGAATCTTCTCGGAATAAAGTTACTATGGGTTCGGCGTTAGTCAAGGGAAAACCCGACTAATCCACTCGACTTTTCAAATTCTGGGACAAAATAACCTGTTGTGTTTGTCCCACTTACTTTAAATTTGGGACAAACAAACCTGGTTATGTTGTCCCAGATGCGATGGGAGGGTAGGTATGCTCATTTCTTCCAAGGGCCGCTATGCCCTCCGACTGATGATCTATATCGCGGCGCTGGGCGACGCCGAGGGCAAGATTGCCTTGCGCGAGGTTGCCGACCGCGAGCATATCTCGCAAAAGTATTTGGAGCAGCTGGTGCGTCCGCTTATGAAGGCGGACCTGCTTAAGAGCGTGCGTGGCAAGGGCGGCGGCTACATGATGGCCAAGGACCCGGCCGAGGTGCGTGCCGGCGACATCTTGCGTGCCGTTGAGGGCAGCACGGCTCCGGTGGCGTGCGATGGCATCGACAACAGCTGCGCCCGCAGTGACTTGTGTTCCACCGTCAAGTTCTGGCGTGGCCTTGACGAGGTCATCGAGAACTATGTCGACGGCGTGACGTTGGCCGACCTGGCCGCCGTCCCCGAAATCAACTTTGACATTAAGCTGTAGGTTGACCGCAATTCCTTAAGATTTCGCGGAGGGTTGTTGCCGTTTACCGAGGGGTTGTTGTGCAACAACGGGCGAGCTGCAATACTTAGTTTTATCTTTGCAAACTGCACTTTAACTACACCAATGCAGGGAGGATCTTATGCAGCCCAAGCATTCCGCGATTGTCGCGGGCCTGACGCTGGCGCTTTCGTTTGGCGCCGTTTCCGCGCCGGCACCCGCCGCTGCCGAGGAGCCCACGCCGGGCGTTGCCTCGGATGCCACCGATATCGATAAGGGCCTTTACACCCAACAGTCCTTCTCGGGCGTGCTGAGGTCGGTCCAGGGCGTTTCGTTTGTCAACGTGACTCCCGAGATGAAGTACTTTACCAAGTACGAGAGCCATGGCAACTATAACCAGGGCTTTTCGTATGGTGACGGCTACAACGCGCTGGGCTATTACCAGTTCGACCGTCGTTGGTCGCTCATTCCGTTTATGAAGCAGGTTTACAACTACGATTCTGCCAAGTACGGCATGCTCAAGGATGCGATTGATCGCGGCAGCGAGATTTCCAACGCGAGCAATGCCATGTACGAGAACGACCAGCTTACCGAGCTGGGCCGTATTGTACAGGAGGCCTTCCAGGGTGCTTATAACACCGATCCTGCTGAGTTTTCGGCTCTGCAGGATGCGTATGCGTACAACTCGTACTATGCGGTGACCGAGGCGTGGCTCAAGAGCGGCCTGGGCATTGATATTTCGGGCCGCGCCGATTGCGTCAAGGGCATGGTGTGGAGCATCACCAACATGTGCGGCACCGGTGGTTGCAGGGACTTCTTCCGTTGGGCGAATCTTTCCAACGATATGTCCGACCGCGAGTTTGTGACGGCGCTCTCCAACAGCGTGGTCAATAACGTGGCGACCAAGTATTCGAGCCAGCCCCAGTATCATGAGGGCTGGAAGAACCGCTACCGCAACGAGCTAAAGGACTGCTTGGTTTATATCGCTGAGGACGAGGCTGCCGCCGCGGCGCCCGTGCAGCCCGAGCCTGCGCCGGCGCCCTCGCTGACACCTGATTCGAATGACGGCTCGAGTGACGATGTCAACGATGACAGGATGGATGCGCCCTCGACCGATGCTGACGGTAATGGCTCTGCTGGTGACACTACCAACGACGGCTCTACCTCGAACGGCTCCGATTCGAACGGCTCTGCTGCGGGCGATTCGCCTTCAAGCTCTGCCGGCAATACGGACAGCGACGCCTCTGGTTCGACCGACGCTGGTTCCTCTGATTCTTCCACTGGTTCGAGCGATTCGTCCGTTGGCACCGGCTCTAACAACGGCTTCGGCTCTGACGCAACCCCTGATTCCGATGCTTCCAAGGACGACTCGAATAAGGCGCCGGACGCTCCCGTTGCTTCGCCGGACAAGAAGCCTTCTTTCTCCGTGCAGCTTGGTTCTACGTTGGGCTCTTCGCTGATGGCTGGCGTCAATAATGGCTCGACTCAGAACAAGGATAACTCTGATCAGGTTTCCATGGAAAAGACCGAGGCCGCAAAGGGCGACTCAAAGGACAAGGCTTCCGAGAAGGCTGAATCCGATAAGGGTCCTAGCTCTGATGAGAAGGGCGACAAGTCCGCTCAGAAGAAGGACGAGGATAAGAAGTCTGAATCTGAGAAGAAGGACGAGAGCAAGACCGAGGGCGAAAAGAAACAGTCCGAAGACGACGACAAGAGCGGCGCTGATAACCAGGTTCAGGAGCAAAATGACTCCAAGACGGTGACCACTACAACCACGACGACTACAACGACCAAGTCATCTGGCGGCAATATGCCCAAGACGGGCGACTTGATCGTGATGGCGAGCCTTGCCAGTGCGAGCTTGGCTACGCTGGGCGCTACGTCCATCGTGAGCGGTAAGCATAAGCTCGATCAGCAGAAGAAAGCTTCTGGGGAGGACAGCTCGGAGGAGTAGCCTCTCGGTTGCCAGATAACTAAAGAGTCGGAACGGGGTCCGGTGCGAATGCATCGGGCCCCGTTTTTTGTTGTGCAACGATTAGTTGTGCCCCCTCACACCTCTTGTTGCTACCGTTGCCCGATATGTTCGCGCGGCGACATCGGTACGCGCGAGGCGGTCATTACAATTGGCATTGTGCTGCGATTTAGGGGGGAACGTTTTGGTGTCTGAACAGGCAAATAATGGTTGTGCTGCCGGCTTTGGCGTGCGTTTGATCGGCTGTGATGACGATGCGATTTTGCCCATTGGCATGCACGACTATGCGGAAGCTCTTGGTTGCTGCATGCTGGTCGACAAGACCATGTTTATTGCCGATGTGTTGGACTGCGACGCGTCCGTTGTGGTGTGCTGTCGACCCGAGGGTTTTGGCAAGAGCATGAACTTGTCGATGCTCAGGGCTTTTCTGGAGCGTCCAGCGGTCGGTCGCGCTGGTCAGCGTTTGTTTGCCGATGCTCAGATTTGGGATGCAGACGGCGGGCGCTATCGGGATGAGTACGCTTGCTATCCGGTGATATCGCTGGACTTTTCTAGCGCTGCGAGGCGTGGCCCCGCTGTTGCCGGCGCCGTGCGCGATGCCCTTTCGGGCGAGTGCGCTCGATTGTTGGCGCTCTTGGAGGCTCCGGATTTAGCTCGAGACAAGGTGCGTCACATCGAACGCGTTGCGCGTGGCGCGGCGAGCGAGGATGAGGTCGCCTCGGTGCTTGGCGTGCTCATTGGGCTGCTGGAGATGGCCTGCGATGAGCAGGTTGTATTGCTCGTTGATGGGTACGACGCGGCGTGGTTGGGCCGTGCGAGCGCGAGGGGCGCTTCCGGCGCCGATCCGGCAGGGCTATTCGATCGTGTGCTGTTCGACGCCATTGCCACTGCGCGCGATTCGTTGCGGCTGACGTGTCTGATGGGGGAGCGTCCCAGTCCTGCCGAAGCGGCGCTTTCGTCGCGCAGTTGCTCGTATTGTCTGTCGACGCCGCTTTCGACGTGGTGTGACCGTTGGTTCGGCTTTTCGGATGCCGAGGTCCAGGCTCTGTTGAATCGTGCTGGGCGCGAGGAAAACCTTGATGATGCGCGTGAATGGCTCGAGGGATATCGGTTTGGCAGGGTCTATTGCTCGAGTCCGGCGCGCGTGATCGGTTTTCTGGACCGAGGCTGCACGGCGCCTGTGCGCGCCGATCTGTATGGGTATGCGGATTGCCTGAGTAGGGTAGTTGCCGGGTGGAATCTCGACCGCCTTTCGGTCTTGTTTGATTTGCTCGAGGCCCATGGGTGCGCTGAGGTCCCGCTTTGTTTGGGCACTGCAGAGCCAGATGTCTCGCCTGACGATGGCATGTGGACAGCGCTGTATCTGTCCGGTTTTCTCACGACGGATATGACTGAGGAGCCAGAACATGGCGATCGCCTCCGTGCTTTGCGATTGCCCAATAACGAGCTTCGCCAGGCCTTGCGTCTAGTGATTATTGAGTGGTTTGAGTGTGCTGCCGAAGACATTCGAGACGTCGATGCGTTTCGCGACGGGTTGTGCCGTGGGGACGAGGATACGGTGAGGCGGGCGCTAAGCCGCATCCTGGGAGATGCGGGAATCGGTGCGACCGACCCAGATGCGCCGCTGCCATATCATCTGCTCTTGCAGGGGCTCTGCTTTGGCTTGCCGGGCTATGCCAATCCTGCCTCGAGGCGAAAGTGTGGCGCGGGTCGCTGGGACATCCAGGTTTTCCCTACGGGTGCTGTGTTCGACGTAGCAGATACGATTGGCATGCTGGACGAGCGCCCGCTGATAACGATTAACTTGATGTATGACCCCGATGTGGATGCGCTGGGCCTGGAATTGCTGGCCGTGCAGTCGCTACTCGACATAGAGCGCGACGGCATCGACGAAATCCGTGTGCCGCGCCCCGGCGTGGGTCGCATGCGCTGGGGGTTCGGTTTTGATGGGCAGCATGTGGCTACGGTGTGCCAGCGGCTTTAAGCGCTGAGGTGTTTCCGGCTTCCGTTACTCTGCGTCCTTCATGGGCGGCATGGGCTCCCAGTCGGGGTCCTTGATAATCTTGCGGGCGTCTTTCATGCCACGGCGCAGCGCCGGGATGCCGGTCTTAAAGCACTTGTCAACGGCAGCCAGGCGAATGAATTCCTTGCAGAAGGTCGCGGCGTTGCCCAGACGGAACAGCACGGGGTGATAGTCGCCGTAGATCTGCATGTAGCGGGCGAGGAAGCCTCGGTTGCGCATAATGTAGTAGCGGTTGGTGTCGCTCGTGGAGTTGAGCTGGCGCTTACCGGCGATATCCCAGTTAGAGACGGCGCGGGCGCGCTTGAGAACCACGTCGGCAACAACGGCGGCGGAGAAGTGCTGGCTGGCCACGTAGCCATAGCAGGCATCGTCGCCGTAGATAAAGAAGCGCGCGTCGGGCAGGCCGATCTTGTCGACCACGCGGCGCGAGAACATGCCGCCCTCAAAGCACAGCTGGTTCATGGTGCGGTAGCCCTCGGGACCCAGATCCCACTTGGCGACTGGGTTGGGAATGCCGAGCGAAAGGATGAGTTGGTATTGCCAAAAGAAGGCGCCGCCGTCAAAGTCTAGGCGCGAACCCTGGATGACATCGTAGCGGTCGGTCCACTTGGCAAGACGCTCGATGCCTTCGGGGATGACGAGCACGTCGTCGTCCATCACCCAGAACCACTGGGCGCCCAGGTCGTAGGCGCATTTAGTGCCGGCGGAGAAGCCGCCCGCACCGCCGCCGTTTTCGAGCTGCGGGGCGTAGATGACACGGTCGGTGCCGCCCTGCGCGTCAGGCTGCTCGGTGTCGATGCCCCACAGGTTGGCCAGGCGCTCGTTGAATGCGGCGCACATGGCCTCGGTCTCGCGCGAATTCTCGTTATCGACAATCACGATGCGCCAGGGCGTTGCCGTGAGCTCGGTCATAGAGTCGAACAAGTTGGCCAGGAGTTCCTGGCGCTTGTACGTAACGACGACGATGGCGAGCTTATCGATGGGAGCGGGAAGGGTTGAAGGCATGGGGCAATATATCCTTTCACGCGCGGCGGGCGAGCGCTGCACGGAAGCTATCGAATACGTCCTTGGGACTGTCCTATTGTAAAGGCTCGGCGCACCTTAGCGGCAAGCTTTGAATAAAACGCAGGAACCTGCCATGGGCCCGCCGCATGACGTGGGGCTGCTTTGCCCGCAAGAGGCTCCATAGATTATATAAACGCCCGCTGGCGCGCTGGCCCTTTGATACCATGAAACGACAGGTATTTCCTAAGGAGCACATTTGTCTACTAATTCCTCTGGCAGCCCTGTCCTGTCGCTGCTTATTCCCATCTACAACGTTGAGCGCTACCTGCGCGAGTGCCTCGATTCCGCCGTGGCGCAGACGCTCAAGGATATTGAGATCATCTGCATTAACGACGGGTCGACCGATAACTCGCCGGCGATTATCCGCGAGTATATGGAGCGCGATAGGCGCGTCAAGATGATCGACAAGGCCAACAGCGGCTACGGCGACTCGATGAACCGCGGCCTGGAGATGGCGCGCGGCAAGTACGTTGGCATCTTGGAGTCCGATGACTTTATGGTGCCCGACGCACTCGAAAAGCTTGTCTCGGCCGCCGATGGCAATAATGCCGACTTTGCGAAGGCGAACTTTGATTTCTACTGGTCTAAGCCCGAGGAGCGCCGTTCGCTGCACGAGATGTTTAAAGCCAAGGACTGTGGCAAGCCAGTGCACCCGAGCGATACAACGCAGTTCTTTAAACAAAAGCCGTCGATTTGGTCGGCCGTGTACCGTCGCGATTTTCTTGACCGCAACGGTATTACGTTCCTGCCGACTCCGGGGGCATCCTTTCAGGACACGTCATTCGCTTTTAAGGTGATCGCGTGCGCCGATAAGGCTGTTTACCTGCACGATGCCGTGTTGTCGTATCGCCAGGACAATGAGAATTCCTCGGTCAATTCTTCGGCTAAGGTCTTTTGCGTCAATACCGAGTATGCCGAGATTGAGCGTTGGATTCGAGAGGATTATGCCCGTGACCACGTAAGCGGCGATGTCGCGCGCATGCTCAAGTTCAATCAACTCATTAAGTACGATTCGTATATGTGGAACTACGTGCGCTTGGCGCCTAAGTTCTATAAGGAGTTCCTGGTTCAGATGGCCAAGGAATTTCAGGCGGCCTTGGACGCGGGGGAGTTTTCGCTTGACGACCTCAAGCCGTGGAAGCGCGCGAACCTCGCTGCCATCCTCAAAGATCCTGAGGGCTGGGTTGACGAACATCCGAGCTTTGCGACGGATGGTGCCTTGGGGCGTGCTAAGTATTACGCCTCGGTTG
Source organism: Collinsella sp. (assembly GCA_048323995.1). Classification (GTDB taxonomy): domain Bacteria; phylum Actinomycetota; class Coriobacteriia; order Coriobacteriales; family Coriobacteriaceae; genus Collinsella. The sequence goes on from DBFELT010000008.1 coordinate 210,037, forward strand.
GAGGCCCAGGCGTGGTCGCCGCTTTCCTCATCGAATCGCTGAGGGGGTAGGTCGGCATGGGAGAGGCCTCGTGTCCTAAAGCTACCATTGTCGTCCCCGTTTACAACTCTGCGCGCTCCATTCAGCGATGCCTCGATTCGCTGTTGGCCCAGTCTGAGCGTTCGATTCAGGTTGTCTGCGTCAACGACGGTTCGACTGATGATTCGTTGAACGTGTTGCTCCAGATTGCGCAGGCCGACGATCGCGTACTGGTGATTGACCAGGAAAACGCGGGCGTCTCGTGTGCTCGAAATGCCGGCATCGATGCCGCCGTGGGCGGGACCGTCTTTTTTGTGGACGCCGACGATTGCATCGATGCCCAGACGGTCGAGCGCGTGCTGCATGCCATGGAGTCTGCGGATGCCGAGGCCGCCGTTTTTGGCGGCGTCTGTGAACCTGCCGATGCTGCCCCCAAACGCGTCCAGCAACTCATGAGCCCCAAAGCTGGTACCTTCGGCGCCCGTGATCCCCAACTACTGTTCCATTCGAATGCACAGCCCTATGCCTGCCGTGCGGCTTTTTCGTGCGAGCTGCTCAATCGCGAAGGCATTCGCTTCGCCCCCGGTTTGGCTTTGGGCGAGGACGTCGTCTTCCAATTTGCGGCTTATGCGCTTGCCCGCAAGACCATCGTCATGCCGGATAAGTTCTACCACTACGTGATGGAGAGTGAATCGGCGACGCACGAGTTCAACAGTGCCGAGGCGCGCGCCAAAAAGCTTGACGCCCACATGAGGATGCTCGAGGAGGTCTTGGAGGACTGGGCGGCCTACGGTCTTTTGGACCTGTGCCCCGGCGAGCTGATAACTTGGTTTTTGGACCTAATTGTGTTCGACCTGGCGCGCTTGGATGCCGATGACTTCCATCGCGTGGCGGCTCGCGTCAACAGGGCTTTCACGACGTTTATGGGAACGGAGTGGGCGGATATGCCTGCTAAGGGCGCCGTTCGCCGTGTCGCCCATAAGCTCGTTGCGGCGACCTCGGGCGTTTCGATGGCAGACGCCACGTTGTTCTATCTTTCGACTCGTGGTCTCAAGGCCTGCCTGGAGCGCTTTATCTAATTCTAGGCGCTGCCGTTGTCCGTTGCTTCGCTGCTAAAATAACCCTGTTACACGCTATTCAACAGGAGGTTCTCTTGCAGAACTCTGATACCCCTAAAGTTTCGCTGCTTGTTCCCATCTGCAATGTTGAGCGCTACCTGCGCGAGTGTCTCGATTCTGCTATTGCGCAGACGCTCGAGGACATTGAGATCATCTGCATCAATGACGGCTCTACCGATAGCTCGCCGGATATCATCCGCGAGTACATGGAGCGCGATGCGCGCGTCAAGATGATCGACAAGGCTAACAGCGGCTACGGCGATTCGATGAACCGCGGCCTGGAGATGGCGCGTGGCGAGTACGTAGGCATTTTGGAATCCGATGACTTTATGTTCGAGGATTCGCTTCAAAAGCTGGTTGCCAAGGCCGACGCCGAGCATGCCGATGTCGTTAAGGGCGACTTTTACTTGTATTGGTCCACGCCCAGCGAGCGCCGAGAGCTGTTTGGGATTATCGACGAGCATATGACGGGTGCGGCGTATCGCCCCGTCGATCGCCCGGGTATCTTCTACCGCAAGCCTTCCATTTGGTCTGCCATCTATCGGCGCGAGTTTCTCAACGCCAACCAGATCCGGTTTCTCCCCACGCCGGGCGCCTCGTATCAGGACGCAGGCTTTAACTTTAAGGTTTGGGCGTGCGCCGAGCGTGCCGCGTTTATTGCGGATCCCATTTTGTGCTATCGCCAGGATAACGAGAAGAGCTCTGTTAATTCGCCCAACAAGGTGTTTTGCGTGTGCGACGAATATGCCGAGATGCAACGTTTTTTGGACGAGCGTCCCGAGCTTAAGGCTCGGCTCCAGGGCATTTTAATGCGCATGAAGGTCGATACGTACCGCTGGAATGACGAGCGCCTGGTCGATGAGTTGCGTGAGCGGTTTTGGGAGAAGGCATCGCCCGAGCTCAAGGCCGATTTGGATGCCGGTCGCTTTGACCTGTCACTCTTCGACCCGCGCGGCGAGACCGACCTGCGTTTGATGGTCAAATCGCCCCGTGCCTATATCGATTCGCGCTTTGGCTTTAAAAAGCCTGGCAAGCTCAATACGTTTAAACACTACTTTAAGATCGGCGGCCTGCCGCTGGTTTGGCGCGTGCTGACGTATCAGCGCGCCTACGGCGATAACCCGCATCCGGACGACGTGCCGGCGGCACAGTAGGAGCGCGTGACCATGGCTACCCCTAAGATTTCCGTCGTCGTTCCCATCTACAAGGTGGAGGAGTGCCTGGCATGGTGCCTGGACTCCCTACTTGCACAGGATATGTCCGATTGGGAAGGTGTGCTGGTTAACGATGGCTCGCCGGATGGCTCGCGCGACATCGCGGCTGCCTATTGCGAAAAGGACGCGCGCTTTACGCTGGTCGATAAGCCAAACGGCGGCCTGTCGAGTGCGCGTAATGCAGGCATCGCCGCGTCCATGGCACCTATCGTCGCGTTCTTGGATTCCGATGACCGCTTTACACCCGATGCGTGCCGCGTGATCGTCGATGTCTTTGAGCGCGAGGACTGCGACGTTTTGACCTTTGGCGCGAACCCGTATCCGCTGGAGGCGGGGTATCCGTGGCTTAACTATGTTCTGAGCCCGCGCGATGTGTCGTTTGAAGGCTATAGCTCTGACTTGCTGTTTAAGGAAGCATCTCGCCCCTTTGCATGGCGCATCGCCTGCAAGCGTGAGTTTTTGCTGGGTTACGGGATTGTGTTCGACGAAACCGTTAAGTATGGCGAGGACCAGGTCTTCGATTTTGCCGTGTACGGCCGTTCGCACAAGACCGCGCTTATCTCGAACAAGCTGTATGACTACCGCGTGGCGCGCAAGGGTTCGCTTATGGACACCATGCGCTACGACGACGAAACACGCCTGCTGGAGCACGTGAAGATTTACTCCGCGGTGCTGGCTGACTGGCAGCGCGACGGTCTCGATGTCCAGCATGCCGATGACCTGGCGTACTTCCTGTGCGATCTGGTGCTGTACGATGCGCTTAGGTTACTGGGTTCGGACTGCGGCAAGGTGTTTGCTGCCGTTGCCACGGCACTTGCCGGTTCTGCCGTGGGCAGCGATGCTGCGCTCGCACAATGCGCTCCTTCTGTTGCTGCTATGGTGCGTGCGGCGCTTACCAGCAAGGTCCCCAATGCCCGTGCATGTAAAAAGCTCATGTTCGATTACGACGTCTTGAGGTTTGGGCGCCTGGGTGCCTACAAACGCATGGCAGCGAACGCCCTGGGAAAGCGAGAAGTGTAGATGAGTATCAAGCGTTTGGCACTTTGCCGCAGTCAGGGCCGTCTATTTGTGCTGCTTCGTTTTGCCGGTCAGGATGTCGCCGCGCTTATTGAGCAAGAAGGTTCTCAGGCCTTTGTCCGCGCGACGACGAGCGGTTCTTGTGTGCCGTCGCTGGTACTCCCGGTTGACCATGGCCGTGTGCTGGCGCTTTGCCCTTCCGTTGCCGATTACGAGCGCGAGCTTGCCGTCTTGGTGCTTCCGTTTTTGGATGGCTCTACGATCGACGCTGCATTTGTGTCCGGTGACCAAAAGCTTGGCTCCATTCGTCTCGATAGCCGCGTGGCCAAGCTGGAATCCAAGATTAACTACAAAGCAAAGCCTGCGCTGTGCGCGCTTATCCGCGATGCGCGGCGTGGCGAATGCTGCGGTCGCTACGAGATCGATGCCATTCGCTATTTGCCAGCAGACGCCGGCGCGGTGTGGCGCTTTGAGGTCAAGTGGGCGGGAGACCCCCAGTGCGCGCCTGAGCTCCAGATCTTCGATACGCATATGAATGCCATCGATGCTACCGTGCATGTGTTTGAATCGCAGGTCGATGTGCCGCAGCGCAACGGTTGCCACGTCAATAAAACGTATCTGAGCGTTGAGATGCCTCAGGTTATACGAGATTTTGTCGCGATTGCGAGCGATCCCACGGAGCAGATTCAGAGCGGGTTTTGCGCCATGGATGGTCGCCTGTACAACGGCATGGTCGACGACAGCTGGAACCGCATGAAGGACGCGCGTGCGGACGACGCAGCCTATCGACGTTGGTTTGAGCAGCATCGCGCAAAGCCGGGCGATTTGGCGTGCCAGCGTGTCGCTTCGGCGGCCTTTGCCTATAGGCCGCTCGTGAGCATTGTGGTGCCGTGTTACAAGACTGATCGGGTTTACCTGCGCGAGCTGCTGGACTCGGTGCTAGCCCAGAGCTATGACAACTGGGAATTGCTGCTTATGGACGCCTCGCCCGAATGGGATGCGGTGGCCAATCTTGCGGCTGCCGCCAATGACGAGCGGGTTCGTCGTATTGAGCTGCCTGGCAACGGCGGCATTGTGCTCAACACCAACGCAGGTATTGAGCAAGCGACGGGCGACTACATCGCGTTCTTGGACCACGATGACATCTTGGAACCGGACGCGCTATTCCACTATGTTGCCGCGCTGAATAAGGCGGCCGAGGGCGAGCGTCCCCAGGTCCTGTTCTGCGACGAGGACATGTTCCAGAAAGTAGGAGAGTGGGGCCAGCCGGTCTTTAAGACGCAGCTCAACGTCGACCTGCTCTATAGCCATAACTGCGTGACGCATTTCCTGATGGTGGAGAAGGCGCTTATCGATCGTATTGGCATGTCGCCGGAAGACGTCGCGGGCGCCCAGGATTATGACCTGACGCTTCGCTGCCTTGCATCGGGCGCACGGTTTGAGCATATTGCGCACGTGTTGTATCACTGGCGCGTGCATCCCGGTTCCACCGCCGATGGCTCTGCCGATAGCAAGCCGTATGCCATTGAAGCGGGTCGTCTTGCGCTGCAGCGCCACTTTAACGCGCTGGGCGTTCACGGAACGGTCGAGGAGATCGAGACGCCGTTTGTCTACCGCATGCGCTATGCGCTGCCGGAGCCTGCTCCGCTGGTGAGCATAGTGATCCCCACCAAGGATCACGTTGAGACGCTCGATGCCTGTGTGACGTCGATCGCCCAGAAAGCCACGTATGCCAACTACGAGATCGTCTTGGTGGAGAACAACAGTGAAGCCCCGGAGACGTTTGCGTATTACGAAACCCTGTCAGAGCGCGTGGCTGCGGCATCCGAAGGCAAGGGCATCGCGCGCGTTGTGTACTGGCCGGGCGAGTTCAATTACTCCCAGATCATCAATTTTGGTGTGGAGCACGCCAAGGGCGACTACCTGCTGCTGCTCAACAACGATACCGAGGTTATAAGCCCCGATTTTATCGAAGAGATGATGGGGTATCTGCAGCGTCCCGATGCAGGCGTGGTGGGCGCCAAACTCTACTTTGCCGACCATCTGGTGCAACACGCCGGCATTTTGGTTGGCGTGCGCGGCGCACTTGCCCATGCAAACCAGGATTTCTCGGCAAAGCGCGAGGGCTATCTTGCCCGCGCCGTACGTCCGGGTAACTTTAGCGCCGTAACAGGTGCCTGCCAGATGGTGCGACGCGACGTATTTGAGCAGGTCGGAGGCTATAACGAGGAATTCGCCGTCGGCTTTAACGACGCAGACTTTTGCCTGCGTGTGTGGGAGGCGGGTTACCTCACCATCTTTACGCCCTATGCAGAGCTGTACCACTACGAGTTCACCTCGCGCGGCAGGGAAGAGGCCAACGAGGAAAAGCTGCGCCGCTGGAAGCGTGAGCAAGCACTGTTCATGCAGCGCTGGCCGGAGTTCTTCCTCAGCGGCGATCCGTGGTTGGGGCCAAACCTATCTGCCGAGAGCGAGTATTTCTCGTATTAAGGCAATGGGTTTAGGAAGTCCTGAACTTTCTTTCGCTATGAGCTTGGAAGAAAGCAATGGTGGACTATTAACTAAGTCATATTACGAAAGCTCGATACTTCCGCGATAAGTTTATACAGCCTTATATAACTCGATATTATTCGATATAGTCTGCGATAATTATTTAACCGATGATTGGCTGTTAATCGATTCCCTAGAAAGGCAAACAAGTGAGCGCCACAGCATTCCATAATCCGTTTCGTCCCACTGCCGGCGCTGAGCCTCCGCGCATAATTGGTCGTGATGATATTGCCCTTGAGTTTACCGAGAGCTTGAATGCGGGAATTGGTGCACCTGCGAGGCTCATGCGCATTGCTGGACCGAGGGGCTCCGGAAAAACTGTTTTGCTCTGCGATCTTAGGGATCGTGCTCGAGAGCTTGGATGGAAGACCGCTATTGTCTCTGCTGGCCCTAACTTATTGCTGGACTTGTGGGATCAGGTTGCTGATTCTTCCCTTGCGGCCAATGCTTCGGTCGGCGTAAACGCCGGCTTTGTTTCCGCGAAAGTTGACGTTGCGCCCAAAGAGCCGAGCCTTAGAAAGTTACTGAGTTCGGCAGCGAAGTCATCCAAGGGTCTTTTTATTGCCATCGATGAAGTTCAGGACGCTCCGATTGACGATATGCGTGCCATTGCGTCTACGGTTCAGCTTTTGATAGGGGAAAAAGTAGATATCGCACTTGCCTTTGCCGGGTTACCCGCCGGTGTTATGGATCTTATTAACGGCAAGGCGCTTACGTTCTTGCGTCGTGCCCTCCCCGAAGATCTGGCGCCTATCAACCAGGTGGAGGTAGCGCTCTCTATGGGCGATAGCTTTGTCGCGACTGGCTTGACCATAGAGGACAATCTCCTGTCGAGAGCCGCTAAGGCCACTAAGGGCTATGCCTATCTGGTGCAACTGGTCGGTTATTCCATTTGGCAGCGCGCCAACTTGCATCGTGCCAAAAGTGCCATTGTGAGCGAGCGCGACGTCACTGAAGGCATTGCGCTGGCAGAGGCTCGTTTTCACGATGTTGTTCACGAGCCCGCGATTTCTGGACTGGGGCTCAACGATATCAAATACCTTTTGGCCATGTGCGAGGATAAACAACAGTCCAAATCATCCGAGATTGCTAAGCGCATGGGTAAAAAGACCAATGAGGTCAGCTCCATTAGGGCAAAATTGCTACAAAGAGAGGTTATTCAGGCACCACAGAGGGGCTACGTGCAGTTTGCCGTGCCGGACCTAGATATCTATCTGCGAGAGAACGCCGAGGAGATTCTCGAACGGTTCTAGGTCGAGTGAGGGCGACGTCATGTTCTTTAAGACTGCTATCAGCGTCGATTGCCATATCGGGTTTTTCTGGGGCGGCAGTCCCCGTGATAATAGAGATGTGGCATTCATCGTCGCCCGCTAATCAGATTTCGTCTATCTATAACATTGCGTGTTTTAATTTGCAGGAACAAAGATATCATTCGCAAAGCGTGAGGGTTATCTTGCCCGTGCACAACTGTTTTCGTTGCTATATACCAAACGCAACCCTTTTAGTTGCAAGAGACAAAATGCAACGGTTTTCGTTGCCTGATGCCAAACGCAACTCTTATTAAGTAGTTGTTAGCTTTCTCACATACATTCATTTACAACAGGCATCTACGAATTCAGCCGTCTCATATATTCCTAATAAGGCATGAGAAAATGAACCCGATACATGGTATTCAGCGCTAAAAGAGACGAAATGGACATACCGTCTCTATGCTGCCGATACGGCATCGCGAACAACCCCTTCGCGCGGTTGCCCTTGCCCTTGAGCGACTCAGGGAAGTAGATCTCGTCGAGCTCGCCGCCGCAGCCCCGCCCGGCCCTGAATGGGGGCAGTGGGCCGAGAGGCGCTCGATCAGCCTATGGCGCATGGCGTAGGCGGTCTTGAGGCAGACGCGGCTGCGCTCGACCTCATAGGCGGAGCCGGCCGTGTCGTCGAACGCCGCCGCGCGGATCACGTCCCTGACGGACTCAATCGCGCGGCGGCGCTCGGTCCCGCTCAACTTCGCCATGTCCCGTTTGAAGGTGATTACCAGGTCCTCGGCGTTCATGCTGCCCCGCGGTCTACGAGGCTAACGATATGGCGCCGTGGGGACAGATGTGTGTCAATCCTGGTCTAACAGAGCTTTTTTAATTGACGCGCCCATATAAATCTTTTCTGCATACTCGACTGCTTCTGCAGCCTCTGCGGCGCTCCGTAATTGGTAAAGCGACCTGACAGAGAGTGGAATTCGATGTCATAGCTGGCGTCTTCATCGGAGGACAAGACTGCTTGATGACTATATGTTTTCATCTCTAGCCATCTCAGGCTATTATAAATATATCCGTTGGCAGCTTTTACGATTTCCGGTACGTTCCAATCGGAATCATTTTTTGGTAGTTGATAGACATGACTTCTGCTTCGTATGTGCATTCAGTATTTTTGCACTGGATAAAATCAACTGCATCTAATTTAGCTAGATCGGGAAGCGATATTGCATGGCGCTAAGCTTGACACAGAAAGAAACATATCGGGAGACGCTGGCTAATCTCGTTGCCAAGCAAAACGATGGCGCCTCCATTGTTTCCGCAAAGAAGGAGCTGGAAGCGCTATCGACTTCTCTCGTCCCGCGAATGCTTTACCGCTATCGACCTCCAAGTGAATACGCTTTTGCCGATCTAGAAAACGCGACTGTTACATTTTCTCATCCAAAGGTTTTCAGCGATCAGTGCGACTCGGTACCGATCTATAACTGGAATGGTATAGATGAAATCGAAAGTAATCTCAATGATGATGAACAAGCGTTAAAGATAATAAATCAAATTGATTTTAGACGACTTGCGTTTGTTTTAGGGGTTCTGGGGGCTCCTTTTAATCCAGCAAGAATAGATGAGTTCGAGATACTATCCGATGAGGGAAAAGTTAGTCTTTTTCGCTCGGCTGTTAAAAACTTGCGCTTATTTGTTGGAGGATTTGTTGTCCCAGTTCATCAGAATAGCTGCCGAAATTGTTGTCGCATTTTGTGCCTAACGGACAATCCTAGCGATTCGAATATGTGGAATGTATATTCCGAAAGCCAAGCGGGTTTCGTTCTTGCTTACGACAGAGAAGCTATTCGCAATTGCAACATAGCTAACGGAATGCGCACTGAATTATTACCAATTTTATATGATGACGAACCATTTAATTGCGACCCTCAAATTGCTTGGACTGCTGCTAGGATGCTTGGTCTTAATGTGAGCAGTGATGACATGCTTAGTGATCTACGGGCAATTTACAGAAAGGGCAGTGTGTTTGAGCGGGAGAACGAATATCGTGCCCGTCTTGTACCAGAGCCAGATGAGCTTGAGATGAATTATGTACAACGCCCATGCAAGCCGTTGCGAGTTATTCTTGGGAGCAGGATGACTCAAGAGGATAAAGAGCTTTGCATTTGCGCGGCGAATAAACTGGATATTCCTGTAGATGAACAGTGCTAGTTATCCTTTAATAGTGCCGTATAGTCAATTATTTGTCAGCTGAATCGGGCGTCAGTAGACTTCTGAGCTGGCGATTGCTATATCTACGGGGGCATTTCGAAAGATAATTTGGTGTAATTTACGTTAACGGGAGTTGCTTGTCTATGAGTTTATCTTTATCAAATTGGGATTACTACTTGGTTCTTGAAAGAGAGCTTGTTAATTCCTTTAATTATGTTGAGCTGAGCAACGATAATTTCTCAACTTATTCAGTTGAATTTGCAAAGATGCTTTTATCGATTTGTTCTGAATTTGATTCGGTTTTTAAAGATTATGTCGAACTTCGATCCGGAAATAGACCATCTAATATCAAGGAAGCATTCGAGTGCCTGTCTGCTTTGAATGATATTGCCTTTGTAAATGAGGTAGTTGACATTGCGATTAACCAGAGTATTTCACTCAAACCTTTTAATGCGTGGATAAATGGAATGTATGCAAAATTAACTTGGTGGGATAGCTATAACGCTGTGAAACATGATCGTGGTACGTATTTTAGAAAAGCTAATTTGGAGAACTGTTTGAATTCACTGGCAGCTTTATTATGTATCGAAATTGTCAGTTTGAAATGTTTTGGAGTTAAGCGTTTGACTCCAGTTAATCGATTGTTTCGTATACCTAACAAACAACTTTGCCGATCATTGCCGGGCCAAAATGGACAATGGGATTTGGTTATCGATTCTAAGGAGCTGAATGAAACATCAAATATGAGACCTGCAAATTTGATGATAGTGAAGAGCGTGAGCTAGCGATACTTTGGATCGCACAAAAAATAGATGGCGTAAGCGTGGGGGGGGTGATGACGTCTGCCTGACGCAAAACGGCTTTCGCACTAGAATCTGAAATAACCACAAGGAAGGTTCTTGAGAAGGATGAGGACCGCAATGTAGATCTTAGCGGACGCCGCGCCCGACATGTTCGCTGAGCCCCACCTCAGCGACGGGACGATCGACAGCTGGTGCTTATCCGCAGGCTCTCCGATCAGGTGCTTAATTCGATCATAGAAGCCGAGGCCGGTCAGCTTCACTGCAGTGGCGTGAACAGCCGGAACATCTATTGCGAATGTATTCTTAAGACCTGCAGCGTCGACATTGTCGTTGCTCTCTACTATGAAGTGACTCAAGTGGTCACCGGGAATTGAGCCCGTGAGCACGAAATACTGAGCAGTTTAATCAAGAGGGCCGCTTCCCGGGGACTGGGGGCGCAGCTCTCGGCCAATGGTTTCACCGGGTGGTTACTCTGACGTGCTCGAGCAGGAAGGATGGAGGAGATGGTCCATGCCCCTGGACACAGTGAGTGCTATTGTTTTATTGGTTATTGTGTCCTTAACCGCTTATTCGATATCAACTGACATGCAGTCTAATTATGTTGGTTGTTATCTTTATTTTGTCGTTATTAGGTGCTCTTGCGCTAAGGCTGATGGAGCTGATTTTTATGGCATATCCTCCGAAACGTCCAAATAGCCACATAATTGATACAGAGGCATGCTCTTTCGTCACCTCCCTTATGCCTTCTGAAAACTGGGTTGTTCGAGACTTAACAGAACGTGATTTTGGAATCGATAAAATTTTTGAGCGCTTTGAAAACGGATTCGCTACTGGTGAATTAATGGCAATTCAGGTGAAGGGAACAAACAAGCCACTCGAAGATAAACCTGAAATTCCATTTTCCATTGATACGAAGACGCTTTTATACGCTGAAATGTTTGCAATACCTTTTCTTTTAATTAGATGTTCTTTAGCGGATGATGGAGCGTGCTATTTTGTCTGGTTGCAAGAGTATATTCGTGTTCGATTGAATTTCGATAATTCGTCTTGGCGAAAGCAAAGGTCAAATACTATTTGAATTCCAACTTCTAATAGATTGGGCGATACCTCTGCTGAAAGTCGGTTAATCCATATCTCTCGGTTTCCAAAAATGAAAGAGTCATGGATCAAATATTATATAAATACATGTGATTTAGCGTATCGACTTCCGAATTATATTGAGGATGATACCGTCACATTAGATTTCGCAATACAATACGTTTTGCCTGTTCTTGATAGCCTTGAGAAGGCTAATAACATGCTTGGTTTAATTTCCAACCTCTTTGTCGCTACTAAATTGAGCCAAGCTATTGAGCTTGGAAAACGTATATGCGACAAAGAGTTTGAAAGCGAATTAACTGATTCGTTTTTTAAATTCGTTTGCCTGTGTTCTGATGTACGCAAATCTATAGATGTGCTATCACTTAGATTCGATGTCGATCATATGAGGTTTTTATATGAGTCCGAAGGCATGGCGGAGTATTAGTGCTCTGTTTTTTCTGCGGGTTGAATGTAATGCGGGATTTCTTGTCGGATACTTTAATCTACTGCTTATCTTCAAGAAAGACCTGAAAGGGGGTGCGGACAGAAAGTTGGACCGCGGGGCGGTCCGGACTGGAGGTTCGCATGTACAGCAGGGAGAAGGTCGAGCTCTTCCTCCTGGCGACGGAGGACGGCATGGGGCCCACCGCCGCCGCGAAGTTCGCGGGGGTCTCGGTGGGCGCGGCCAAGAAGTGGGCGACGGGGCACCTCCCGCGCAGCTAC
>DBFELT010000009.1:0-63039 GCA_048323995.1 Collinsella sp.
AGCAGAGCCGCAATCGATGCGCGGCCTCGCCCCATGTCGTACAGCTCGGCCGCGCGCAGCCTCAGACCGACGTCGTACAAAGCGTTTCCAGCCATAAAAGGGCCTCCCATTTCTCGTATCCAAGAAATGGGAGGCAGTTCACATCTTGAGCGGGGCCCTTCAGGTTTTATCGCGGATATGCGTTAGATCTTACGCTTGTGGAAGATCAGAAAGATTCCGGCGATACAGGCCGCGACTCCGGCGGCAATTGCCGCGTATAGGACCCAGTTGCCGGTCTGCTCGAGGTTCTTGCCCTTGGGGGTGTTCTCGATATCGATGGTCTGGTCGGTGTCCTCAAGGTCGGTCTCCTTGGAGATCTCCTTGCCGTCCGTATCGCGCTGCAAGCTCTCGAACACAACCGCCTGCTGGCCTGCAACATCGGAAGCCTTGAACACCATGGGAACGTCCACGTCGAGGTCCGAGGCGGTGGGGGTGAACCGCACCTGCCCGTTTGCGATGACCTCGTAGGTGCCAAGCGCGGAGCCCTTACCGGTCGATTCGGTTTCGGTCGCTATATTGTCGCCCTCTGCCTTGTCGTCCTTACCGGTGGCGACGAGCTTCACCTGGCCGCCACTCAGCTTCGTCACGATGTCGGCTGCATCCTGCGTCGCGCCCGGCACGGTGAGCGTGTAGGTCCCGTCATCGTTCTTGGTGAGTTTGGCGCCCTCGGGGATGTTGACGAAGGAGCCCGTTCCGGTGACGTCGACGAGTGCCTTGGAGAGGTCTGTGCCGGAGGTGCCGGTATCGGATCCCTTCTGGATGCCGTTGCCGGCAAGAGTCGAGGCGTCCTTCACATCCGTGAGCGTGAGTTGCGTGCCGTCTGCCTTCTTGTTGATAGAGGCCGTGAGGGTGTAGCTCTGGCCGGGGCGCAGACTCTTGAGGTGGACGGTATCGACGATTGCGACCTCGTCCTCGGGCTTGACCACCTTGCTGCCCTGGATTGTGGCCGCGGTGGTCTTGAGGCTCGGGGAGATCTCGACCGTCTGATCCTGGTCGTTCGTGTCCTCGTGCGAGCCGATGAGGGTACCGTCGACGAACAGCTTCTCGAAAACTACGGTCTTTGCGCCGCCAAGCTCGCTCGCATCGAAGTTAAAGGTCACATCTTGGGTCCCGTCCTGGGCCTGCGGCGTGAACTTGGCCGAGGCGGTGATCTCCTTGCCGTCTGCGCCCTTCAGCGTCTCGCCGGTCTCGGCGTCCATGAGGGTGCCCAGGAGTTCGTATTCGGTGCCCGGGACGAGACCGGTGTACTTGACAGTGTCGACGATGGTGGCCTTGCCGTCGGCGGTGACTTCCTTATCCCCATCGGCACCATCGGCTGCCGACGTCTTGATCTCGGGCGGGATGACCTCGACGGTCTGCCCCTCGTCGGTCAGGTCCTCGTGGCTGGCGATGACGTTACCGTCCGCCTCGAGCTTCTCGAAAACAACGAGCTTCTTGTTGGAAAGGGTCGAGGTGTCGACCGAGAACGTGACCTTAACCTTGCCCTCGTTGTCCTCGGGCTCGAAGGTTGTGGACGCCGTGACGGCATTACCATCTGCATCCTTGATGGGCTCGCCGGTCGCCGAGTCCATCAACGTGCCGATCACGGTGTACTCACGGCCCGTTGCGAGGTTCTTGTATGAAACCTCGTCCTCGACGGTCACGGCCTTGCCTACGCCGATGGACTTGTCGCCGTCCGCCGCATCGGTCGCTGTGGTGCCGATCTCGACGGGCAGGAACTCGACCGTCTGGTCCTCGTCCTCGGGATCCTCATGGGTTGCCTGAATCTTACCGTCCAGGTAGAGGCTCTCGAAGACGACGGCCTTATGGCCACCGAGAAGCGTGGCATCGAACTTGAACTTGACCTTCTGCTTGCCGCTGGATGCCTTGGGGGTGAACTTGGCCGTGGCGGTGATCTCCTTGCCGTCCATACCCTTCAGGGCCTCTCCGGTCTCGGCATCCATGAGCGTGCCCTGCAGCTCGTACTCGGTGCCCTTTTTAAGGCCCTTGTAGGAGACGGAGTCGACGATTTCGGCCTGGTTCGAGGCGAGGAGCTTATGGTCCCCATCGGCCCCGTCGGTCGCGGTGGTGCCGATCTCGATGGGATTATCGTCCACCGTGCCGCGGTCGATCGTGTAGGCGTCGCGGCTCACAGTCACCTCGAACTTGACGAGGTTGAGGCTGTCGTTTGCTGAGCAGCGGAGCTCCTCGAAGGTGTAGGTGTCATATGGCAGCGCGCCCTTCGCATCGTCTGCTGCAGTCTGGACGTCCTTGGAGCCGGAGAACCACAGGCCGTTGTCGATGGAGAGTTTCGACTCGTCGACGGTGCCGTCGGCGTTCAGGGCGGCGTCGTTGCCGTTTGTGTTCTGGGTATGCGGGCAGGCGGAGGCCTCGGTCGTGAGGATACCGTTCACATCGGTGATCGCGATGTGGCTCTCACCAGTGGTCTTGGACGTGATCTTGAACGGGACGTTCGCGAGTCCGGTCATATCCTCGCCGTGAACCTTGTTGAAGGCGATGTCCCCGCGCTTCACCTGCTCGCGCACGGTGGGGGCGTCCTCGCTGGGCTCAACGAAGGTGGTTACACGCTCTGTTGCAGAGTTGGAAGTAACTTGCTGAACGTGGACCGTTGAGTCGCTTAGAAGGTAGCCTTGAGGTGCTTTCGTCTCCTGAACGGAAACCGTTCCGATTGGAAGGGTGGCATAGCCATCAGTGCTTGTATACAGACTGTCGCCAGAAACAAGATATGTATCTGGCTTATTCTGTGCGTCCAATAGAGAGGTACGACCCTTGGCATCAGTCTTCAAAACCCATGTCCTCGTGGCCTTCTCGGGCAGGTTCTCTTGGGTGTAGAAGCCGTCGTAGTATTTGACGGTGAACTCCGCGCCCGCGAGCGTTCCGGCGCCGAGCGGGGAGGCCTTGCCTGTCTCGCTATCGACCTTGGCTACCAGCATGTCGGCGGGGTCGTTCTGGGGCGCGTCGGTGACGTTCACGGTGGCAGTCTGGCCGCCCGACACGTTCACCTGATGGATCCCCTCATCAAGTGCATAGGACTTGCCGGCCTTGGTCTCCTTGACGTAGTAGGTGCCAGGGGCGATATCGATTACGTTCGAGTCGCCGGAGGCGTTGCAGGTGAGCGTTCCCACCTGCTGGGTGCAACCGGAATCGGAATAGACGCCGTAGGTCGCGCCCTCGAGCGAGTAGCACGGGTTGTTGTCGGAGATGCCGGGGTTGGAGCTCGCCTTCTTGAGCTTCAGCTTGCCCTTGTTGTGGAAGGTGATGAGGCACTGGGTACCGGTTCCGTAGTTGACAAGGTAGATCGTATCCTTGAAGGACTGGGGTGCGGGCCCCGGCAAATTCTTGTCCAGATTTGCAAGGAATGTGCCCGCGTTGATATTGCCGTTGTAGTAGAGGACGGTCCTGTAGCACCAGTTGCGGAACGCGGCCGTCGTGCCCTGCATACCGTACTGGCTGGAGCTCTTGGAAAGCGCCGAGAGCGCGATATGCTGGATGGCGAGCATCTTGCCGTAGTCCAGGGGCGTGCCGTCGTACCAGTTGAAGTTCCAAAGGCCCTTCGCCTTCGCCTCTTCGAAACCCGGGCCCGTGGGGCCGTAGTAGAGGACCCTCGCCATACCGTTGAGGCGGTCTATCTTGGTCTGCTCACCGCCCCCTCCCGTATAGCACTTTGACCAGTCGCTTTCGATCGGTAGTTGCGCCTGGGCCGTTGAGGCGTCCAGTGGATGGCGTTTGGCCGGGTCGAGGCAGATCGCCGGCGTGCCCTCCGAGGTCGTCGAGTTGTACATGTAGAAGCCGCCGTAGTTCACGCGCTCGCCGCGCGTAATCGTCTCAGACGATGCAGCATAAGCGGCAGTCGGCGCCGGTACGACGGAGAACACCTGGCTCGCGATAAGCACCGCTCCGGTGCCGATGGCCGCGCCTTTCTTGAGACGGGCGCCGATGCGGCGGAAGAGCCTGCCGGCGCACTCCTTCATCTTTCCTCCAGGTCGCATGACTGCTCCATTCTCTCGGTTACCGGAGAGGGGACGCGAGTTTCGGGCTGCGTTTATGGGTATGCGTCCCCATGGTCTAACGTACCGCCGGCATCGACGCTATGCCTGCCGATTTGGTGCCACAAGGTGACAGTTTGCGCCTGCGGTGCTTATTGGACCTATCGTTTTCACGCTACCGTGTGAGGTATCCCAGTCGACCGCACGGAACAAGTGTTCAGGGGAGTTCGGATCCGGTGAGGCTGCTTGTAGTAAACTGGACATTACAGTTTTCCGGTCGGCCTTTTGACGACGCGAATACAATGGCGCGCATGCGCCCTCGTCAACGAGTTACCGGAGGAAATTATATGTTTGAAACCGATCCCAACATGGGCGCCGATTTAGTGCGCCGCGAGATGACGGTCCGCGAATTCCTCGAGAGCGCCACCGCGGTAGGGGAGCTGGTTGTCGTCACATGCGGTGGATGGCCCACCTGCACCGTGCATATCGACAGCGAGGACTATTTTCGTATGCCCGCCGATATCGCCCATCGAAAGGTGCTGAATTCGAGTTTCGGATCGATTAAGGTCAAGACCCGCGAACCGTTGCCCATGGACGTTCCCGTCCGCTTTGTCGACTGCTAAGACGAGCGACAGGATTGAAGAATTCAACTGGAACCAAGGCATGGGATGACAGGGTGGAGATACAGGCGTTTGTATAGTGTAAACACTGCGACGAGCGTTCATTAACGCATGGAGAGGGCCGCTCGACAAGAGCGGCCCGACGAATGCCTGAAGCTAAATCCGACGAGTGCGGACAGTCTTACTATCAGAACTGGTTGTAGTTCTGTTCATATTAGCGGCGGCAAGATTGGACTTCAGCGATTTCGTGGATGGGCCGACGAAGCCGGCGTCCTCATCGAAATTCGGCCTATCCACGCCAAGCTCACCGA
The DNA here is from genome assembly GCA_048323995.1 of Collinsella sp. Lineage (GTDB taxonomy): Bacteria > Actinomycetota > Coriobacteriia > Coriobacteriales > Coriobacteriaceae > Collinsella. The sequence goes on from DBFELT010000009.1 coordinate 4,957, forward strand.
GCAGTTGATCCGAAAGTGACCGGTCGGTGAGAATTGGTGCTACCGTGGAAGCGAAATCAACCTGCATATCCTCAGCGTAAGTCAGAAGGGGGTCGGCTTTTCCCGCCCTGAACTCATCGAGAGAGCCGTAGTAGGCATCCTTGGAGACGTCCGTCACGATAAACGGGACGAGGCCGGCGCGTAGGCACTCTCTAAAGGCAATTGCCCTTCCGACCCTGCCGTTGCCGTCCGGGAAGGGGTGGATTGTCTCGAACCGCACGTGGAACCTAACGATATTCTCCAGGGACGGCTGATACTTGTTGTATTCGGAGGCAAGGCGGTCGATCAACGCGGGAACCTCCTCCGGTCGCGCCGTGATGACGCTTCCCACTCCGTTCCCCAAGACCTTCCATTGGCCGGGTACGTCCATCACTCCGTCCATGAGTTGTAGGTGGATCTCCTTTATGAGTTCGGGAGTGAGATCCCTATCCAACGAATCGAAAAGGAAATCGAACATTTTCGTGTGGTTTGCGGTTTCGCGGACATTTCCCGGGGTGGTAGAGTCCGCGAGAACGGTGTCCCTCGTTTCGAAAATCGTCCTCGTCTGCCATTCTGTGAGCGAGCTGCCTTCGATCCGCTCATGGTTAAACACGAAAGAGACGATCGACGTCTCATAAACGCCGTTCGGGATGGAGTTCTCGCGCTCGAACCCGACTTGATCGATATAGCTCTGGACAAAATGCCGCTGAAGCTCCGGGCTCAGGGACCTATTCGCATGTGGGCTATCGGCAGGTTTCCCATCTTTATTTGCCCCGGTCAGCAAACTGAATAATCTGTTCAACATATATCTGCATACTCCGATAGACGCACCGATTCCTTACGACATTTTACCCCAGGATAGCAGTCGCCCATGACCGATCCTGTCACCCAATGGCACCAAACCGTCCGGCACTATACGTGTTGTCGATTTACGCTTTTGATGGGGCCGAATGCCCACAGGCGACCATGGGCTTGTGGCGGGCTGGTCGCCACAAGGCCCCGAGCAACTGATGGCAACCGTAGTTCCTTTGGAGGATATCGAGTGCTAGATAAGCTTTCTCTTATGGGGCCGGATGAGGAGGAGCTCTCCCTCTCGGCGCTGGTGTCTTCGGCGACCCTTCTGCCTTCCTGTGCCTTCTCCGCATATTCCATCATCGTCAACATAGCTCCCACGATGGGCGGGCGCGCCGTCCTTTTCTATCTGACGCGGGGCTCCATCGAGAGCATCTGGATCCCCGTGGTTATATTCATCTTCGCCCTCATAGCGCGCAAGGTCGATGACTGGCGATTCTACGCGCTCACCGCCGTGTTCGGCCTTGCGGCCTGCGCGCTCGCCGTGCTGAGGCTCGACCTGTGCCATGCGGGGGTCTATTTGGCCGTTCTGGTCTGCTGCGGCCTATCCGCCGTCAAATCGAGGGAGTACTAAGATGGGTTCCTGGAAAAAAGGGGCTAACGGGGAAAAGTCAACTGATGCCCGACTGGCCGGGGATGCCGCATTGCTGAATGACGGCAAATCTGATACAGGCTTATTCACGCCGGTCTCGCGTCGCGGTTTCCTCGCGGCCCTCGCCATCGCCGCCGGCCTCGGCCTGATGGGCGCGAGCGATGCGCTCGCATATGCAGCCGTCGACTTTGGGCCCGGAGCCGGCTATATCGGACCAAGCAAGGACAGCGGTGACCTGACGCATCCGGATCGGACCCGTGGCGTCAACGATCGCTGGTTCGGCTATGCGAACAACTGGGATCTCTGGAATATCTACAATGACTACAGCCACCGACTCGGCTACGCCTTCGCGATGGTATTCGAGTGTGATTGGTCCGACGAGCTCTATGACCACATCGTTTTCCGTCCGTTCTACTACTGCACCTCCTACTGCGCGACCAATCCCTGGAAGGGATATTGGCTGGGACGCGATGACGGCGACGACAACAAGGGCACGTGCTATATCGACGACGTGCCGGTCGGCAACTTCGTCGGCAACCTCATCAACGACGGCTCCGAGGGCGAGGACCGCCATGTGAATGCCTACGGATGGCTCTACCACGGGTTCTATGAGGGTCCCGGATGGTCGACATTCCTGAGACGCAGGCAGGCAAAGACCGGCCACAACGTCTATGCGCATATCGATATCTTCAATTGCTGGAAGAACAACGTCAGGCCCTCATCGGCCATCGTCTCCTCGCAGAATGCCCCGAAGGATAGGGACATGTCCGTCCAGACCGATAAGATATATATCGAAAACGACCTGTCGCTCATGGGCGGCATCTTCAAGATCATCCCCGTCACCGCACCGAACCTGAGGGTCGACCTCGTCCAGGGGTATTACGAGAACAATGTCCCCGTCGCTCGCTACGAGAACGGTCGCGGCACCTGCCTCTACCATGACTATGACGGGGTCAATCAGAACTGGATGTTCTGGCCGAATAAATCCGATGGGCTGGGATGCTTCACCTTCTGCATCGCTAACATGATCGGCCCCGGTCTCGATCGAGGCTTGGATAACTATGGCCACACCTCTCCCACCATGGAGCGGGGTTACGCCAAAATTTGGCGTAACCCAGAATCGACCAACCTCACGAATTCCTGGTGGGTCCACCATGAGCCCGCTGTCACGAACGAGACGGACCACAAATGCTGGTTCATCACCTCCGATGCGGACGGGCAGAGGCTCGACACCTGGGGGGTTACCAAGGACGACAGCAGCACCTGCGTAGCCGTGTCCAATCCGGCGTGCCCGGGACTCTGGGCAACCCAGGTCAACGCCCAATGGATTCTCGAGGAAGTCGTCTGCCACGGCGACGTCGGGCTTTCCAAAGACGAGGCCCAGGTCGGCGACAGCCTGAAGATTCTGGGGTGGCACAACAAGTTCAAGGACGAATCTAAGAGCATCAAGCCGGCGGGATATGTCCTGGGGGCAAAAAACGAGAGTGAACTGCCCGTCTACCCGATTTTCCGTCTGTACATGACGGACTCGGAGGCGGCGGTCGCAAGCGATGACGCCGCCATCATGGCATCCTGCCGAGTCGCGACATGGGGAGGCCAGCAGGCCGAGGCCTACTCGCACCGCCATATCGGTTGGCCCCATGGAGGGCATTCCATCTTCAGCCTCGAGATGCGTCTTCAGGATTCGAAATACAAGGGATCGATTCACTATGCGGCACAGCGCTTCACCGGCGGCGAATGGGATGAGGGCGCCGACGGATCCAAGGTGTGCTCGAATGGGGACTATGATACCGAGATAATCAGCCGCGTTAAGGTGTGGCTGACCGGGGACATCGCAGATGAGTACGACCTCGTGGTCAGGACCAAGCTGCTCGGCGGCACCTGCGCGTGGAGCGACCCGGTGTACGTCCACAACTCAAAAGACGAGCCCTTGACGCTCGAGACGGCGCCGGCATGCGGTCCCGAGCCGGACGGGAGCTCCGATACCAAGATCTCGGGCATGAACGTCCACCTTATCCGCAAGCCGACGGGCGCGCGGGTGGTTCGGGAGTTCAGTGCCGAGGAGAACGTCGAGGTGACCGAGGAGTTCGGTTCCGGGTGCCTATACGCAGCCGCCATGTTGGCGCTACGGCTTCCTTCCGGGAACACCGACCGCATATGGACGGACCGCTATCGCGGCACAGTAATCTCCAAGCCCTGCCTCATCGAGTCGGCAAGCGTCGAGTACTATGCGGACGGCATCGATGACGGTCATCGCGTATATGTCGATAAGAATGTCCATCCCGGCGATCGATACGCGCCCATCGTGGCCGCGCTGGAGGCTGCCGGGAAATACCCCTGCAACCTCTATGCACACTACGGCGAGGACGCGGCCACCGGATTCACGGGCTGGTTCAAGGACGCCGCCCTGCGCGATCCAGCCGGTTCCCTCGATATTCCCAGGAAGGGCGCACTGAAGCTATACGGGCGCAACCGCTGCACGCTGCGCATCGAGTACGCGGAAGGATCGGTTGAGCCCGACGCCGGGACCGTCTACCGCAGAAAGCCGAGCGATGTCGCGGATGCGGTTGACGGTGCGCTCGGGCTGCCCGATTTCACCGGTCTTGCCGAGAGGCACAGGCTCGATAAGATCGACCTGCCGGCAATCGGCGATGGCGGCGTGGGGCACACCGCCTTTTACCGCGGCGAGTCCGTGACGCTAGCCGGCTACGAGGACGTCTTCGCCAAGCGCGAGGACGGGACGTGGCGACGCCTCGTCTTCAAGGGCTACATGCCCGATAGGGCGGGGGGGGGATGCCTCTCTCGACAATCAAGATGGAACGCGACACGACCGTCTACGCCCTGTGGGCGTATGCGGAGTCGGACGGCGTCGCCACGACAAAGAACTAACGACGGCTCGGGACGGAGGTGCGGCCTCCTTCCCGAGCCCGCGCATGTCCCTGACGGGAGGTGTGCGTAGATGAGGTTCGACAAGCACGATGAGGGGAAGAGCGAAGGCTCATCCTTAGGGGATACCCCCATTACGAGACGAGGGCTGTTCGCGGCCCTGGCGGTTGCGGCGGGGCTCGGCCTGCTCGGCGCCGACACGGCGCTCGGGTGGGACTATTGGGGGCAGAACGCCGCGATCGGCCAAGGGGCCTGGGACGCCTATGGGATGCTCAACGGCAAGATCAACTGCTGCAGGGGCAGGTCGAATCCCATAAACCAATGCATGGGCTGGGCAAACGGATGGACCGAGTGGTACGCCTTCCGCTACGCCTACGTCCAGATCCTTCGTTATGCCCTGAACCTCCAGGTTGAATGCGACTACGAGAACGAGCTGTGGTTCCACCTCTCCTTCTACCCGTTGACCGCCTGCGGGGATGACAACTACAACCCCAGGGGCCACCGCCTGTGGTTCGCGGCAGACCATGATAACCTCGGCGCAATCAAGGAGGACGGGCAGGAGAACAATATCGTCACCTTCGATGGCAACCTTACCAACGAGGAGCTTGGGGTCGGCACCGGCCGCCACGATACCGGATGGAAGCACTACCAGTACCATGACACGGGAAAGTGGTACAGGCGCACATCGAGAGACGTGACCCATAGGTGGGCCGCGGACCTGAACATCTTCAACATCTACGTCGAGGGCGTCTCCCATGACGAGAACGTCGACGCCCTGCACTCCCAGACGGGATGGTTATCATCAACCGTGGAGCATACCTACCTCACGACGGAGGATATCCAGGGCATCGTGTGCCGCATCCACGCCGCGGACGACGACACGCTCAACTGGGACGTGCGTGACGCCTCGATTACCGATGCGACGGATATCTATCAGCAGGCATATGGCAGTAATTTCAACCAGCTGTATCTCACCGAATTCTCCAAAGTCCGCGATGACACCTATCAATCCGACTGGGGACCAGTCCCGGGCTTTCTCACGACGATGCGCCCCGCGCATGTGGCCGATGGGTCCCGAGCCGTGAATGCCTCATGGGGCGGGCCATGGGACGGAAAGGAATTCAGCCATACCAACTGCACCCAGCCCTTTCAAATTAACAGCGCGGGCGTCCAATCGAGGGCCAGCGCATGGTGGGTAACGAAGAGGTTTTCCGAGGGGGGTGCCCTGTACGGCGACGGCGCGATGGCCATCATAAGCGATGCCTCGGGCCTATGCGTGAATAGGCCGAATGCGACCGTCGCGAAGCCTTCGAAGCTAAACCTCTTCCATAGCGGCTACAAGGATGGGGTGGCGGGCGACCGCGCTTCGGCATGGGTCGTGAAGGAGGTGCAGTTCACAGGCTCGCTCACGCTGAACGACGGCAAGCCCGAGCTGACTCGCGTGGAGCCCGTGGCCTGCTCGGACCCGCTTCTCACATGTAGCCCGTGCAGGAACTGGTCGGATGTCAAAAAGGGCAACGGGGGCAATGCCCCGACCCACTTCTCCTATCGCTGGTACCAATCGGAAACCGACGAGGTGCCCGACGGCTGCTCAGGCGCCTCCATTATCGGAACATGCCACCTGTCGAACTTCGGCGACATGCCCGAATGCGCCGCATACCGCCATGTCGGCATGAATATGTCCGAGCTGATGTGCATAGAGGCGCTCTCGCTTCGCCTCGAGGGCTCGCCATGGCAAGGATCGATCCGCTACAGCATGCTCGCCAAGGGCGGCGGGTGGAGCGATGCCGCGGCCGACGGGGAGCCAGTGGGCGAGGGAGGGAGGTCCCTGCGCTGGAGCGCCATCAAGGTCTGGCTCACCGGTGACGTCTCGCTGCATTTCGACCTCGAGGTAAGGGCGTTCAACTCGAACGTCGGCTGGACGGCGGGCTACGTTTCGGGAACGGGACTCGATGCGCCGACAGTTGATGGGGTAGGCGACCTCACCGCATCGAATGACCTGAGGTGCGTCCAAGTCGATTTGATCCCAAAACCGGAAGGAGCCGTGGTATTGCGGGATTTCTCGCGTGACGGTGGGGCTCTAAACATCACGGAAGACGAATTCGCCGATATGCAGGACCGCTATCTCTCCTGTGTCGTCATGCAGGCATTTCCGACTGAACTGCGCAAGGGGGCCAACCATGACTCACCGCTCGTTCACCGGTTCCATGGATTCGTAAGCGCCGGGCCCATCCATATCGCAGGGGTAAAGGTCGTCTATCACGCCGACGGAGTGGATGACGAATCGGTCGTCTTCACGGAAACGGCCAAACCCGGCCACCACGCGGCCAGCGCGGAGGCCACCGCGGCCGCGCTGAAAACCCGATGCAACCTGAATGACCATTTCGGCGAGGAGCAGAGCACGGGCTTTACGGGCTGGTTTTCCGATACGGGGCTGACGAGGCCCTATGGGGGATCGGAGCTCAAGGCAGGCGAGGAACTCCACCTTTACGGCCGCAATCGCTGCACGGTCAGGATCGAATATGCGGAAGGCTCGCTTCATCCCGAGGAGGGGGCCGTGTACCGCACCGCCGCGAGCGACGGCGCCCCGGAGGTTGCTGGCGCCCTAGAACTCCCCGATTACGGCAAGGGACGTGAGTCCCATTCCCTCGGGGGAATCGCGCTGCCGGCCATCGGCGACGACGGGCGCGCCCACAAGGCCGTCTACTGGGGCGAGCGCGTCGCCCCGGCAAAACCCGAAGACGTCTACCGGAAGACATCCGACGGCACCTGGCGCCGGTATGTCCCGATGTGCTGGCTGACTTCAGCGAGCCAGCAGGGCGAATCGACCGGCTCGATTACGGCTAAGCGCGATACCGTCCTGTACATCAGGTGGTCTTTGGCTCAAGCCGACGGCGTCGTCAGCTCGAAATAGGGGGCACCGGCCAATGTGGGCACGAAAGGATTCAAAGGGCACCGGCTTTGATGGCTGATTCTGCGGGCAGTGGCCCGCGTGGAAGTGGAACCGGGGGAGCGTCGCGTTCGGCTCCCCCGGTTTTTCGATCAATAGGTGAAGTAGCCCGGCCGCTTGTCGTGGCTGGGCGTCTTTTTCCTCTCAGCCTTCTTCCCCTCGAGCCTGGCGAGCCCGTCCCTCAATGCCGCTGTGCTAGGCGTATTCTCTGGGATCTTATGCTTCAGGGGATAAACTTCACGCAGATGCTCCAGTTGGGCGGCGTAGCGTGCGTTGATGAAGGGCGGGACGCCATCCGTATCCCTGAACTCGTTATGGTCTGCCGCGATCTGGTCGATGAGGTCGCTCGGGTAGATTTTAGTGGTGTACGATTCCGTGACCTCGAATTCGGGCCCTTCGTAGGAATCCCATGCGTCGATGCGCTCGATATGGTAGAGACGATCTGATTTCGAGCGCGATACGGCCATCCACTCCTGGGCGTCGTCCGAGCGCCACTCGCTCATGCCGCAGGCAAGGAGGATGCGATCGGAATCGCCGGACGCGTCGAGGTCGTACCCGAGGTCAGGGAAGTGGACCTGATGGTTGAAGAACAGGCTCCAGTCGGCACATGACTTGATGGCCGCGACCAACTCAGTCAACTCGAAAGTGGAGAATGATAAGTTCAGCTTGGATGAGGGATCCTCGCCCCTCATCGACCAATAGTAATTTCGCTTTTCTCTAGCCCTGTCCAGATTAAGCCTAATCTTCTCGGCATCTATGTCATTGAGGGTGATAGCAGTCTGTCCCAAGTTGGCCTTTGGCACGGCATCACCATCGAAGTCCGCATATAGGTCGACGTGTATCCTGTCGGACTGCCGGATTTCGTCAATGAACTCGGCGACGTTCACGAACGGCAGAACTGTGAACGTATCCGCGTTGCCCCCGTATTTCATGCGGGACTCCTTGCAAAGGCTGACAACGGCGTCTCGATAAGAGAGCAACTCATGCCGCATACTAGGTGTTGCCGCCTTGCGAATCTGTTCGATGACCTGCCTAGGCATCTTGCGCGGGTCGGCGAGCAGGTACGGGTCGCTGTAGGCGAAGCTTTTTCCGAGTGCGAGCTCCTTGTACCCGGTGGCAGTGAGCAGGAGCTCGAATGCGGCCCTCGGCCATTTTTCGGGACCTCCGAACATGGCGTTCAGGCGCTTCGAGCAGTCGATGAGACCGAAGGTTAAGTATGTCTCGTCAAGCGTAATTTTGCCCGAAGTGCACCTCCCGACCCGCTCCATGCGGCAGGCCAGCTCCTCGACCGCCGCCCGTTTACGGTCTTGCGGCCAGTCGGCGGGGGAGAGCCAGGTGCCGCCCACAATTTCCTCGGGCGTATGGAAGGGCGCGAAACGGCCCTCGAATCGGATTTCCGAAGTGCTGGGGACGAAGGGCGTCGTAAAAATAGACATGATACCGGGGCCATCCATGAGGCCGGCGTCGACCGGGTCGGCACAAAGGCGGTCGCTTATGAGCACGCCATCCTTTTTCGCGGTGTATCTAAACAGACCGCGATGTTCAATGAAATCGAGAGATATCTCGTATCCATCAACATCTCCACTCCATACCTTCTCATACATGCATATGTCCCTTCTGTCGCTAATGCCCGAACTTAGGTCCGTGGCCGTTTACCCACGGGCCTTGCTGGCGACGAAGGCCTTCCGCCGCCACTCCCATCCCATGGCCAACCGATTTTTCCGGAACGACTGCGATAGAGCGAAGCTGCGTGCTATTAAGTACGCGTGCGTTGGCGTATGCGGCCATGTTGTAGGCGTTTTCCTGGCGCACCATCTCCCGCTCGATCGCGGTGGCGACGAGCGCCCTGTCAGAATACGGGTCGAACGCGGTGGCGCAGGAGACGAGCCTGGATAGAGCCGAGGGCCCATCGATAAAGGTCAGGGGGACCGAGTATCGCTCCCTGCACCACCTTGCGGCGACGGCGCGCGTAAGGCTCTCGCGCCACCCCCCGCCCTTTGCGGCAGTAAATGAATTGAGGGAACGGAACCCGTTCTCGCGCATGATGTCGTTAAGATCGTCGGTCTCGATATAGCCGTCCTGCCCGGCGACGGGGTCATAGATGTCGTAGGCGTCCTGCAATACCTGCCAGGCCCCGTTGCCGATGGGCCAAGCCATCGCGAAATCGGTCGTCGTCCCATTCATTGCCTGGAACCCGAGGCCGTGGACTGTGAAGCTACCGCACCATGTGAGGCCGTAGCGGGCGCCATCATCTGCACCGGGCCTTATCGACGGGCCGTCATCCATGTCCCTCAGCCAATTCGGAAGCATGCTAGGGTCAAGCTCCTCGGCCATATCTCTCCCTCCGTCCGATCTTTCGATGTTCCAATCATCGTTTCGAAGGCGGTCGGGCGGACGGCTATGAACAAGTGTTCCTGGTCAGGTGTCACCTTATGGCACCAAGTGGGAGAGTGGCGGCGTTTACGGGATTTTATGCTTGAAGCGTCTGTCTTCAACGGAAGGGAACGCTATGGATACATCCGATGTCTATACCCAGGTATTCCAGTCGCTCATGCCACTTATTCAGTTTGCCATCGTGCTTTGGGCGGCAGAGACGATTCTGACGATGCTTATAAAGGAGCATCGCAAGTCCAAGAAGAAAAAGGAACGAGAAAAGCGTCGCCTGGAGTATCAGGACCGGCGTATGGCTAATGACGAGGAGCACGCGAAGGTCACGCGTGCGATGCGCTATGACGTGCTGCGCCGTGACGGCTTCAGGTGCGTCAAGTGCGGACGGGGGCGCGAGGACGGGGTGAAGCTCCACGTCGACCATATCAAGCCAGTCTCACGCGGGGGGAAGTCCGTAATGAGCAATCTGCAGACACTCTGCGAGGATTGCAATTGCGGGAAGGGAAACAAATACGAGGAGTAGCGTATCTGACAGCAAACCCTCTAAGTATTCTTCTCATCGTTAACCACCGTCGCGCGGCGAGTGCCGACTGTATCGAGATGCGAGCCGATGAATACTTTGCCGTCGGGCTCGAGCTCAATGCTGCCATCTTCATAGGGGGCGGCCATGCGCTCGAGGTCGGCATCGGTGATACCGTGCTTCGCCATAAAATCGTTAACGTTCATGTTAATCACCCCTCCAAGCCGAGTTCCCTGAGCGTCTTGCCGCTCGGTGGAATCATCCCGTGTCACAAAATCGAAACAATCATCCACGGAATCATCAATGCGCCAAACTCGATGGCGTGTCGTGCTGCCCCGATATCCAGAGAGCCTACTGTTCTTCACGCCGCTGCCGCTCGATCCATTTTTGGACGGCGAGGCAGGCGAGGGCATTGGATAGGCTTGCGCTCATACCGTCCGGCCGGTCGTAGCCGATATGATCGGCCACATCAGTCAGTTCAATGTGTGCGAGGCGATTGTAGTTTCGATTCGTCTCCCCGAGCCATAGACAATATTCATACATCGTATCTGTGACCCTGGCACCTGAGGCGGGCGCAGCGTCGTTGTGTTCCAGGAACCTCATGACGAGTTGGGCGTTGTAGACGATAACCTCGTCTGCGCCCCAGATGATCTCCCTGATCTTTACCTGGTCGCCGAAAAAGGAGGGGAGGTCTATCTGGTTGTCGGGGGCCACCCCGTTGACCTCAGATGCCGCCCGCCACAACTCCATGCGACTTGGCCTGTATTTTCCCTCATGGAGCACATTTCCCGCCCAGTCCACGATCGCGATGGCCACGATCTCGTCTTCAACGGGGTTGGGTCCCGTCGTCCCGAGGTCCAGGCAGACAACCTTCGGGGCCCGCGCCTTGAAATAACCGGCCATCATGCCGTCACGACGGCGGTGGAGCTTCGGGATCATGCCGAGGGAACGCGCAAAGAGCTCGATCTCATCGGCCGATCCGGTTACACGCACGCATGCCATACGCCGTTCCTCTCACTAGTCGGTGACCTCGCGTTAGCTGCCTCGACTCTATCACAGCGCTGGATAGGCTTATCGTGGCTCCGCGACCAAGAGGTAATTAAATCTTGTCGAACATATGTTGTACGGCCGCGTACGTAGTGGTCTATCTGCGTTTTTCCATGTCACCATTTGTCACCCCTTGGCACCAAATTACCTTCTGTTGATGCATTTCACGGGGCAAAATCTTATTTGGGGGTGGAGGTCCATCCCATCGTGTCGACGGGGGCTGAAGACTCGAACCCCCAACCGAAAGGAGTGCATCATGGATTCAGCAACCATGAACGCCATGGCCACGTATCTCGCGGCCAAGACCTACAATGTCCGTCGTGCAGCTGACGAGAAGTTCGGTGCCGTCATCTCCACCGAGATGATCATCCTCATCGGCCTGCTTGCCCTCGCACTTGTCTCCGTGCTTTCAATTTATTCCGGCAAGCTCCGCGATGTGATCACGATGGCAACCAATGTCGTCGGCAAGATCGGCACCAACGGCTACACGCTCCCGTAATAGAGCTCGATTCACCTTCCCCTTTTGGCCCCGTCCCGGAATCAGCCTGGGACGGGGTTTCTTTTCGGCTATCCCCTCGCTACGGAAAGGCCCTTTTCCCATTCGGCTGGAAGTCGAGATGCTCGGAACATGGCCTTCCGGCGACGCTCGGAATCGTTATCGGGAACGTCCCGACGTCAGTCTATAATTGGATAAAACCCTCCAATGCCGGGAAAGGCCCGGCCTCATGCCTTCTTGCAGAGGGGGAGGGGTAACTGTGAACAGTTTCCAAATGAATAGCGTGCACCTGACCGAGGCCGGCAGCGGCACGGTCGAGCGCTGCCTGGACTCCAGGGGCCAGATGCACGTGCGCAACCAGGTCGGGAAGCTCCGCATCGACTCCGAGACCGGCGCCACCGAGATGGAGGTGTCGCGCGGTCTCAGCGATGCCGTCTACGTGGATGTGGCGACCGGCGACATGATCCACGAGAACACGGTGGGCAGCATCCGCTTCCGCACCGACTCGACCGGTACCGTCATGGAGCACCTGCTCTAGATGCCTATGGAATGTCGGAATAAAGAAAAAGCCCCATACGGGGCGGCCTGTTAAGGCAGTTTGTGGCTTTTAAGCCGTATTTCGACTTAGGTACTGCGCTTCGAGCAGCAACTCACAATCCCTTTATATCACACAGGAGAACTCATGGCTAGGAAACTTAAAAATATCAACGGTCCGTGGTATGCCGGAATCGACCTCGACGGCACGAGCATCGGGTTCGTGGCCACCGACGAGTACGGAGATGTCCTCTACCACAAGGGCCAGCCCGTTATGGGCGCACGATGCTTCAAGGAGGCGCTCCACGCCTCCGAGGCTCGCATGCCGCGCACCGCGAGGCGCAGGCTCCAGCGCGCACGGGGTAGGGAGCGCGAGATGGAGCGCGTGTTCGCCCCGGCGATCGCGCCCACGGATCCGGATTTCTTCGTCAGGCGCAGGATGTCCTACAAGCTCATGCGCGACGATATCGCGGCAGATCCCGCCGCCGCTGCATGGCAGGGACTTCTCGACGGCTATCCCACGCTCGCGCACCTCGACGTCGACCTCATGGAATCAGATACCCCCCGCGACCCAAGGCTTATCTTCTGGGCCGTCGCCAACCATGTCGTGCGACGCGGCCATTTCCTCATGGAGGGCCATGACGTGACGTCGGCGAACTCAGACCCCTCCGCTCAGGTCGAGGCCCTCGTGCGCGAGCTCGACGCCCTGGGGGAGGCCTGCGGCGAGGCTATTGAGCTCGACGGTGGCGCGCTTGCCGATATGGGCGGCTCCTGGACGGCACGCGAGCTCCAGAAGGCCGTGTCCGGCGCCGTCTCGGTGGCGGGCGACGATATCGACGCCAAGATAGCACGCGTTCAGGCAAAGGCGCTGGGCGACCTCGTCGCCGGCTACAAGGCGAACATGGGCGCCTTCGCCCTTGAGGGCGAGCAGATCGGCAAGGTTTCCGTGTCCGATGCCGACGCGCTCGACGAGTTCCTCGCCAACTGCCCCGACCGCCTCGCCCCGACTATCGAGGCCGCGAGGGGTCTCTACTCGGCATGGCGTCTACAGGGCCTTCTCTCCTTCGCGCCCGGCAAGACCCTCTCGCACAACCAGGTGGCCCAGTACGAGGTGTACGGACGCCAGCTGCGCACCCTTAAGGACCTCGCGCTGAAATATATCGTCCGCGCGGATTCCGCAGACGGCCCCGATGAGGACGGCCTCGCCCTCTATAGGGACTTCTTCGGCGGCCCGAAAAGGTCCGGCCGCAGCGGGTATGACAAGGTGCTCGTGAAGAAGCACGACGGCGCCAAGAGGAACATGGGCTATACGGCCTACGACCTCAACGTGATTCCCTACGAGGAGTTCAAGAAGAGGGTCGAGAGGCTCTTCAAGGGCACGGATGCCGTAAAGGACCCTGCCTACGCCGATATGGTCGCCGCGCTCGGTGAGCGCAGGTTCCTACGCCGCATCCACACCACTGACAACAGCGCCATCCCGTACCAGCTCCATGCGGAGGTCGTGGGCCGCATCATCGACAAGCAGGGCAGCTTCTACCCTTGGCTCAGGGACGCAGGCCCCCATATCCTGAAGGTGCTGACCTCGAGGATCCCGTACTACGTCGGACCGCTGGATTCCTCGTCCGCACCCGTGGACGCACACGGCAAGGCGAGGTTCGCGTGGTCGCGCCGTCTTCCCGGCCATGAGCGCGCCTTCGTGGCTCCCTGGAACTACGAGGAGCATATCGATACCGATGCGGCCGCAGAGGCCTTCATCCGGCGCATGACGGGCAAGTGCACCTATCTGGTGGATGAGGACGTGCTCCCGGCGAACTCCCTCATCTACGAGCGTTTCCGGTTCCTGAACGAGCTGGCGGGCATCCGCTACACCGAGGACGGCCAGGACTGGCTGCCGCTCGATGCCGCGATGAGGCAGTCCGTGGTCGAGGCCGCATCGGACGGGTCGGTCTTGACCCTCAACCGGATCGAGAACATCCTCTCGCGCGACTTCACGATGGCTCACCCCCACGTCAAGGGCGTATCCGACGCCAAGAGGATGACGTCGCGCCTGTCCGTATCGGCCTGGATGGCAAATCTTCTCGGCGTGAAGACACTCACTGCGGCCCAGAAGTCCATGGCAGAGGACCTCATCCTTTGGAATACCGTGTTCGAGGAGCGCTCCATCCTGAAGCGCAAGATCGCCAAGGAATACGGGGACGTCCTTGACGAGGAAGCCATCGACGCCTTTTGCGCGAAGCGCCTCAAGGGCTGGGGCCAGCTCTCCGAGCGCCTGCTGACGGGCGTGTGGGCCGATACCGCGCGCGGCGACATGTGCATCATGGACGTCCTCGAGCAGGGAGCGCCCTACGGCAGGTTCCGCGGCGCGTCCATGAACCTGATGCAGGCCTTAAGCGATACCGAGCTCAGCTTCCGCGCAAAGATCGACGAAATCAACGCAGCCGCGCTGGAAAAGGCCGGCGAGCTCGGCATCGATGCCCTGCCCGGGTCCCCGGCGCTTCGTCGCGGCGTCTCGCAGGCCATGAAGGTTATCGAGGATATGACTTCGGTGGCAGGTTGTGCCCCGGCCAAGGTCTACGTCGAGGTCACGAGGACCGCATCGAACAAGTTGAAGGGCAGGAGGTCGCAAAGCCGCGCCCAGGAGATCGAGGCCGCTCTGAAGGCGCTTGACGAGGACGCGCGCCGCGACCTGGATGCCGCCAGGCTCCTACGCGAACTGGGGTTGTTCGACGAGAAGGAGATCAACGAGCGCCTGTACCTTTATTTCAAGCAGGCGGGAAAGAGCCTCTACTCCGGCAGGCCCATCGATATCGCGCGCATCGCATCAGCCGACTACTGCGTCGACCGCATCCTTCCCAGGTCGGTGCGCAAGGACGAATCACTCGACAACAAGGTACTGGTCTTGTATGCCGAGAGCCTTGATAAGAAGGAGTCCATCCTCGTGCCCCAGCCCGTCCAAAGGAAGATGGCGCCGTTCTGGATGCACCTGCGCCGTGCCGGCCTCATGACCGAGCGCAAGCTCAACGCGCTCATGAGGACGCAGATCTCGGAGAGGATGCTGAAGTCAATCGTCGGGCGCCAGCTGACCGAGACGAGCCAGGAGTGCAAGCTTCTCACGGCGGTCCTCGAGGCCACGTACACGGGCGTCAGGGTCGTGCCGGTGAAGGCCGGCGTCGCCAGTTCGGTCAGGAGGCGCGCGGGCATCCCGAAGAGCCGCAAGGCAAACAGGTACTATCACGCCCACGATGCCCTCATCGCCCTCACGACCGGCAGGTTCATCGAGACGAAGGCGCCCATGTGGTCGAACAACAGGGCCTTCTACGAGCGCAGCATGCGCGATATCGAGGCACAGGAGCGCCGGGGCGGTGCCGACTCCGAGCTCGACTTCTTCTCCGGCGGATTCTTCCGTGACCTCGTGGACTATGACACGGCCGAAGTGCTGTGGGATTCCGAATTCGAGCGCGAGAGACTCGTCCGCGCCTGCTCCTGGAAGAACCTACGCGTGACGTTTGCCCCCTACGAGGAGGGCGGGGCCTTCTGGAAGCAGACCGTCTACTCACCACGCGACACGAAGACGAAGCTCATCCCAGTGAAGGGCGACCGTGACGCGGCCCTGTTCGGCGGCTACTCCGCCCAGACGTTCGCCTATTTCATGATCTACGAGAGCGAGGGCAAGAAGGGCAACCTATTCAGGTTCGCCCCAGTGCCCACTTCCATCGCGTCCAAGGCCACCGATTCGCTCACCGAGCTCTATGCGCGCTCGCTGTGCCGCGAATCAGGCGAGAGGTTCATCCGCGTCGTGCGCGACAGGATCCTCAAGGAGACCGTGTACGTGGCATACGGGGAGCGTTTCAGGATAAAGGGCCAGAAGACCGCCGGTCCCGTGCGCCAGCTCGCCCTCGACGCCACCGACACCCGCCTGCTCAGAATCGTCGAGCGCATGGTGGACGGCGAGCAGCCGAGCCCCAGGCGCGATCTCGAGTCCGATGCCCGGGTCCTCTGCCGGCTGTGGGCGCGCCTTCTCGAACTGGCCCCGGCAAACTTCCCTCATGTCACTAAGGTACTCAAGCTGGGTGCCCTGAAGACGCCGGAGGAGGTATTCTCCGATGCGGAAGCAGACGATATCGCCAAGACCGTCCGAGCGGTAGCGGAATCCGAGGTCCAGGTCGTGGAGCTCCTATCCGGCATCAGGGGCACCGCCGACGTGAGGTCCCTCGGCGGCAGCGCGTTCGCGGGCACGCTCTCGATGACCTTCGATAAGATCATCAACGACCCCAAGGCGGGCTTCGCCATCGTGGACATCTCCGCGGCGGGCCTTCACGAGAGGGTTTCCACCCTTGGGTAAGACGCTCTTCATAGAGAACGCCCGGAAACTGCGCTATGAGGCTGGGTGGGTCGCCGTTCACCGCGACGGCGACCCCCGCCCCGTTCTGTTACGGGCCGACGAGCTCGACTGCATCGTTATCGACGGGAAGGCCGCGTTCATATCGACCTACCTGATCGATGAGCTCGCGGCAAGGGGGTGCAGCGTCATCCTTACCGATAGCCGGCATATGCCGGCATCAATCCTGATGCCGCTAACGGGAGCAACGATCGACACGAACGACAAAGTCCTTACGCAAATGTCATGGGGCGCCTGGCCGCGCAAGATGCTGTGGAAGAAGATCGTCGAGTGCAAGCTGGATAACCAGGCCTCCGTCCTCGAAGGGTCGGGCCATGAACAGGAGGCCGAGCTGCTCGCGTCCTATGCGGGAGAGGTCCGCGCGGACGATTCGACTGGGCGCGAGGCCGCCGGGGCCCGCCGCTATTTCCAGGCGCTGTTCGGTACCGGTTTCGTCCGGGCACCGCACGCGGACGCGACCAACCATGCCCTCGACTATGGTTATTCCATCCTGCTCTCGCATACAGCGTGCAGGATCGCGGCGAAGGGCTATCTCAACCAAGTCGGCATCCACCATCACTCCAAAACAAACCCCTACAACCTCGCCTGCGACCTCATGGAGCCGTTCAGGCCACTGATCGACCGGAAGGTCGAGCTGGAGCGTCCCTGCGAGCTCACGCCGTCCGTGAAGAGGCTCCTTGCGTCCACGCTCGCCGACAGGATCCCCTATGGCCATGGGAGCTACCGGGTGTCGGACGCCATTGACCTATGGGTCGACGGGTGCCTTCGGGTAATGGAAGGGACTGGCGATGCGGATGGGATTTCGACGCCCGGAATGCCTTGATGGGGAGCGGGGGAGGATAAGATTCATGAGGATAATCGTCATGTATGACCTCCCCGTAGCCGATATGCAGGACCGCCGTGAGTACTCGAGGTTCAGGCAGTTTCTTGTCAGGGACGGCTATACGAGGCTGCAGAATTCCGTCTACACCCGCCTGGCAGTGGACACCAAGAACGCCGACGCCGCGATCGTGAGACTTAAAGCCAACCTTCCAGAAGCCGGGCTGGTGCAGGTGCTCAGGGTGTCCGAGATTTCCTTCTGCTCGATGCTCACGCTTTGCGGAAGCCCGTCAGGCGAGGGGCATCTTGTTACCGGAGAGGATTTCATCGTCTTATGATCGTCAAGCTTGAAACGATAGGGGAGACAATCGATTTACCGGATGGGCTCGGAGTCATTACCTTCGATGATTTCGACGGGCTATCGCGATGCGCTACGTCGCTTTTGGGGGAAGGGGAGCCTGGAATCGCCCTATACCGCGGGGAGATAAAGATCAAGCCGAAGGATATCCTCCTTATCGACAGCCTGATCGAGCTTCCATTCGAAGACCGGAGGCTTGTCGGCGCCTACGCGTCGAGGATGGCTGCCGAGGTCGAGGCCTATGAGCCCCTGGCGACCAAGGCAAATGAGATCAGGATGTTTGTCGACGAGCTGATTGCAGAGTTGGGGGCTTCGCTTCGAACGGATCCGATAGGGGACACGGAGCGGGATATCAAATCGTTCGCCAAATGGCTTTCGCTGACACCGCGCCGTGAGCCGGGCAGTACCCTGCTCAGGAGATTCCTCTCTTTCATGGATTACGTTTGCGATACGGGTCTGAGTCCGTCAATTGCCGTAATCGGCCTTATCGACAAACTCAATCCGGCTGATGTTTTGGAGATAACCCGAAAGGCGCGGCATGAGGGTCTGGAATTGCTGTTCCTCGAATATCGGGAGGTGAACACAACCGATTCCGAGATTCCGGTGTGGCATATAGACAGAGACGGGGTTCTCTTCTCCCGCACCGCTTAAACCGTTAAACTGGTGTGAGCACCTTGAAATCTCAAATAAGGCTTATTGCTTGACAGCCCGGTTGTCCGATGATCCGGTAGTTGTCAGGTTTTTCCAGAACTCACATAACCATCCTGTTTCCGGGCGGAAATAAGATGGTTTCCCAAAATCGTCGGAACCTTTTCTTCCTTTAAATCAAGTTTTCAGCTTCAGTAGCTGCTCTTATGCGGCGCTTGCCAGCCGATGCCGATTCTCCGGCTTCGCAGGTACCGCGCTTCGAGCAGTTACTTGCCGGAGAAAGGCCGCATAGTGTCGAAGATTCTGCTTCGCAGGTACCGCGCTTCGAGCAGTTACTTGCCGACTGCCACCTCTTTCCTCTGTACTACTGGGCTTCGCAGGTACCGCGCTTCGAGCAGTTACTTGCCAGCAGCTCCCTAAATGCGGAGTCGCCTTCGGCTTCGCAGGTACCGCGCTTCGAGCAGTTACTTGCCCAATCTCGCCGGCCTTCCTCTCCACCGGGGGCTTCGCAGGTACCGCGCTTCGAGCAGTTACTTGCCTTTCTTTTCATCTGTTTCATGCAAGCCAGAGCTTCGCAGGTACCGCGCTTCGAGCAGTTACTTGCCTGTTCACCATTGCCGGCGTCATGTCATACGGCTTCGCAGGTACCGCGCTTCGAGCAGTTACTTGCCACGAGCTGGCCATCATGGACGCACATACCGCTTCGCAGGTACCGCGCTTCGAGCAGTTACTTGCCTTAAAGTCAGGACTACTAGCGATCCTTATGGCTTCGCAGGTACCGCGCTTCGAGCAGTTACTTGCCTGCCATAGGCATTCCCCTCGGGGTGGCTCCGCTTCGCAGGTACCGCGCTTCGAGCAGTTACTTGCCCGCCGTGGAGGGTTGGTGTAGGGGTATAATGCTTCGCAGGTACCGCGCTTCGAGCAGTTACTTGCCGCGGCTGTGGCCATAGACCATCGCTCTAATGCTTCGCAGGTACCGCGCTTCGAGCAGTTACTTGCCGCAAGAATTCGCGCATTCCTCTGTTTCCAAGCTTCGCAGGTACCGCGCTTCGAGCAGTTACTTGCCATTCCTCTCCTCAGGCCTATCGCCTTTGATGCTTCGCAGGTACCGCGCTTCGAGCAGTTACTTGCCCCTTCCTGCCCGTTGCGGTTCGTCCTTGCAGCTTCGCAGGTACCGCGCTTCGAGCAGTTACTTGCCAATAAAAATCAAATTGAAATGAGATATAGAGCTTCGCAGGTACCGCGCTTCGAGCAGTTACTTGCCTTCGCCGCAGGCGGCCTCTCCCCGCGATCGGCTTCGCAGGTACCGCGCTTCGAGCAGTTACTTGCCTTCTGCCGTGGTTGGAGTGATGAGAAGTGGGCTTCGCAGGTACCGCGCTTCGAGCAGTTACTTGCCAAGCAAGCGAGATTATGAATGTGAGTTATTGCTTCGCAGGTACCGCGCTTCGAGCAGTTACTTGCCCGCTATCGACGACTTCGCAACACCGCGCGAGCTTCGCAGGCACCGCGCTTCGAGCAGTTACTTGCCCAGATCGTGCTGCGTTGAGGGGAAGAGATGGCTTCGCAGGTACCGCGCTTCGAGCAGTTACTTGCCATGCGCGCCCATCCTGCGCTGTAGCTATTCGCTTCGCAGGTACCGCGCTTCGAGCAGTTACTTGCCTCATATACTCTCCGTTCAAGGTCAAATAGTGCTTCGCAGGTATCGCGCTTCGAGCAGTTACTTGCCGCGACGGAAAGGACAGCAAGCAGTGAATATGCTTCGCAGGTACCGCGCTTCGAGCAGTTACTTGCCCCTCCATATTGGCCCGCTTCTCACCCGCGAGCTTCGTAGGTATCGCGTTTTTAGCACTCGCCTCCCGCTGTCAAGAGAATCAGAAGGCGCTCGTGGGCCCCGAGAAAAAGACACGTCAAGCATCGCCATACCCAACTTTAGCGTTTGCAGAATCATGCGCTTCATAGATACCTCACTTCGAGCAGCCGCTTGCTCGCAGCTCCTTAATTCGAGAGGGGTATACTTCGCAGGAAAAGCACTCCGAGCAGCCGCTTACCGGAACAGCCCCCAGCTTATTTAGCACATACGCGGCAATAGCACAGCGCTTCGAGTAGTTACTAATTGCATATCAATGCGGTTTGTCTGCTCGATGGGTTTCGTAGGCAACTCACTTCAATTTGTTTCTTTTCTTCTCCCGCCCTTGACGGAAAGCGACATGAGCTTCATAGGCATCGCGCTTCGAGTAGCTGCTTACCATTTTTCCGAAAAGGAAGATGACGGGATGCACTTCGCCGAGACCGCGCTTCGAGCAGATACTCATTCTGTTGCGACGAGCAGTGCGACTGTAACGGGCCTCGCAGGCACCGCGCTTCGAGCAGCATCTATCCTCAGGTGTATGGCGTTGGCTATCTGGTGATGTTTCGCAAGTACTGTATTTCGTACGGCAATTATATCTGCCTGGCGTTAGCTCCTGAACAGCTGTTACTTCGGATGCACCCTTATCGATCGGCTATTCACCATACACATCGCGATTGAGCCGCCAACTGTCCGCAGGCGTCCTCAGGACGGAGGCTTCGCAGTTTTGTAGGTGTCCATGATGCGGTCCAATCCGCATAGGTTGCGTTTCGATATATACCTGTCACCACGTGGCACCAAATAGGCCTTATTTTGAGTAAACACGACTACAGAATTAAATATGAGTTCCTATGCCTGTATCAAGGAGGCTCCCGTGTCTTTTGGCGTCAGATTGGCGACCATATTAGCCGTCGGCTGCGGCTTTTGGTGCGCCTCCCATCTTTATCAGCGTTGGCGCTACGCCGCGCTGGAGCATGAGGACAAAGCCATGCTCCAGGCACGACCCGGTGACGCCGATAGGGACAAATGGATTGACGCTGTGAAGAGGGAGGCAGTTAATTACGGCGTCAGCCCCTCGACGCTCATTTCCCTGGGGAGTAAAGGATGTATCGGCGCGGAGTTATCCATGCTTGGCGACACCGGAGCATACCTCCGCCACCATAACCCTCCCTTGACCTCAGAAATCGCCCTTGTCTACCCTTACCTGTTTGCCTCATGGGTGGGAACGCTCATCTCGGTTCCCTACGCAATCTTGCTGGCGACCTCTGTTGCGCTTGGGCAGGAGGACATGAGATTCAGGATTGCACCGGTGCCCATGCTGCTCCTCTTTGCGGCCTCGGGTGCCGTGTCGTCCCCCTGGGGACCATATACGTGGGCGATAATCACCGTTCCCTGCGCCGCCGTATTCGCGTTGATTTCATTTGCCATGAAGTGTATCGGGGGCATCTCCTGGCACGCCGGCGACTATCTCACACTTGCCATCGCCCTCATGGCCGTGCTGTCCGTCGGAACGGTGTTCGAGTTTCTCACTATCCACCTTCTGTGCGCGTGCGCTCTTGAGCTTGCCATCAGGTTCAATCCCGCCTGTGCGCGCCTCAAAGACAACGTCCCCTATAACGCCGTGCTGTCGGTAAGTCTGGTCGGGGCGACGCTAATCGCAATCTTGAAAGGTAATCTGCTATGAGATCAAGACCAACAGAACTCAGGGCGGTCATGGTGACCCAGCTCGTCCTCCTACTCCCCATCATGATCGCAATGCTCGCACTCGTCGTGGATTGCGCGAACCTGAGCCGTTGCAAGGCCCTCGCATCGGCGGCCGCATCCGAGGGGGCGCGCTACGCCGCGGCGAACCCCGATAAGAGTGATTCTGAAGTCGAATCCTACGTAAAGGGCGCTATCGGTCTCGATGGCAGCTGCACTGTGGATATCGAGCGCGGCGCGCTTTCGTCCAAAGGCGTGAAGCTAAGAGTTGGGGACAAGTCCAGGGACTCTTCAATAGAACGCAAGTCCGTCACGGTCAATGTCCAGATTCCATGCCGTCGCGTATTCACCCTGGCCGTCTTCGATGGTCTTGCAGAAATTGAGCCCGAGTCATCCTCGGCAACGGCAATCTCATCGGAGGTCAAGTGATGGTGCGTAACAGAAAGTCGCTCGAGGCGCTCATCTCCACTGAATTCATATTCGTATTCCCGATAGCGCTCACCGTCATACTCGCCATCATGGGCTTCGGGTTCACGGGCTATCAGCGTGCCAGAATTGATTACTCCCTCGCACATCTCGCGGACCGGCTTCCCGCAGGCTGGGATTCTATGGACGCCGACACACTCGTGAAGAAGCTTGTAAGCGCATCGGCCGACATTGACCCAAGCTACCTCACGGTAAAGAACGCCTCGGTCGACATCGATTCCGACGAGAACCTCGGCCATGGAAACGCCGTGGCTGGCGATCTGGGCACCGAGAACCTCAGGACCGAGGACAGGACCGTAACAGTGTCGGCTGAGATCACGTACGACTACCCGGCGCCCTACAACGTGTTCGGAAAGAGATCCGTCCGAAACATCACGCGTTCCTACATCAGCTATTCCGACTGGGAGGTCATCTAGATGAAGTGCCACGCACTCAGGGGAGGGGGAGCCCGCGCGCAGCTCACATCCTTTTTCGTCGTGATGCTCATCCCCCTATCCCTTCTCATAGCGCTCGCCGTAGACCTGGGAGGAGCGCTCGCATATAGGACCTGGCAGGGATCGCTTCTCGAGAGCACGAGACAGTCTTGCTTTGGTGAGGCCAATGCCGTCAAATACGCCGAGAACCCGGGGGATGAGGCGCGCTCCGAGGTTCTCGAGATGCTCAAGGCCAACGGTTACACCGGAAAGGCCACGGTCTATTACGTAGAGGCCCCTGAAAGCCTTTGCGGGGCAGCCGATCGCTACGCCGGCGTCTATGTGGTCCTTGAGGGGACCTGGCCGTCTTCTTTCGCGAGATTCGCCGGCGTCGATGAGCTCAAGGTGCGCTCGGACGCCGTCTGGACCCTACATCCCTATTCGTCCACGACGGTATGGCGGCCGGCCGACACCGGTAACGGCTGGTGCGAGTACACGATTGACAAGGAAGGTAGCGTTTCGACGAAAACGGGGGCATGCTCACTCGACGATGCGCCCGAAATTCTCTCCAAGGCCGTGAGGGACATGCTTCCCTGATCGACGGGCGGCAACCGCCAGCCAACACGCTACAGCGCGCCATATTGTCACCCAATGGCACCAAATCGCCCTGCGCAGACGGCCGCGCGGGGCGATTCTTTATATGTCGGAATAGCACGGCAGGCCGACGAGCCCTCGAGCCCGATGTGCGACCCGATGCGTCAGAGACTGGTCTGCTCAACCAAAAAGGCTTTCGAGATGGTTTGTGCGGCGGCAGAGAAAGTGCGGCCAGTATCACCTGACACTGGAGAGCGAACCATTTTCCACCGCTCGCGTTTAAGGGACTCCTAGGTCCCAGGAAGGAATCTTAAAGATGAAAAAACGGACCCAGGAGGAAATAAGGGCAGAAATCGCCCAAGTCGAGTCGGAAATACGCACGGCCATCGACTCCGGGCGCATGCGCAGCGTCGAACGGCTCCGCGGGCGCAAGCAGGCGCTCGGCCATGAGCTGGAGCGCGCAATGGCACAGGAGGCCGCCATGGGGGCGACCACGTCGACGCAGATGCCCGCCGCGGCCCCCGCACCCGCACAGGGCGGCCAGAGGACCACGTCGACGGCAGGCGCCGCGACCGCTCGCAGGCAGCGCGGGCCGGCAGCCGGGGGAACGCGTAAGGACCGAAGGCTCGCCGCCGTCGCCGGCGTGGCGATCGCCGTCGCAGTCGTGACGGTCGGTTTCTCGGGCTGGCGATGGACTCAGGCGCAGGGCGAGCTCGCGCGTCTCGAGAAGTCGACCGTCAAGGTAGTCACCGTCACGCGCGATGTCGCCCCCGGCGAAGTCATCACTTCGGCAGACCTTACGGTCGCAAGCGTGCCCACGGCGTTTGCGCCCAAGGACGCGGCGAAGAAGGTATCCGATGTGTCGGGCCGTCAGTCCGTGACGCAGCAGACCTCGGGGACCGCAGTTTCCCTCTCCTCCGTATCAGGCTCGAAGAAACCCGCTTCCATCACCACCGCCGTAACCGAGGGCCACGTTGCCTATACCGTCGCACTCGACAGCTCAACGGGCCTTTCCCCGCTGCTCTCGGTCGGTGACAAGGTCGATGTTCTCGCGAGCGTGAACGACGGCCAGGTCGTGAGCACCGTGCGCGTGGCCGACTCCATTCGCGTACTGGCGCTGGACGGCAACCTCTCGGGCTCCAAGTCAGACGGTTACTCCAACGTCACAATCGAGGTAAATGAGGACCAGGCCCTCGCCCTTTCGAGCGCGAGCGGCATCCGACTCGTGGCCCTTCCCGAGACGGGGGAGGCGGAAAATGCTGAATAGCGATCTGCTCGGCATCGAACGCGAGGCCGTCCGTCAGGCGACGGGGATCCTGACCGCCGCCAACGATGCCTCCGAGAGCGATGTGCAGCGCGACTCGCGCGCTCGCGACCTCCTTGCCGAGATTATAGATTCCAGTCCCGAGGGGTCGCGTCTGGACGACGACTCCTTTGATGCCGTGATCCAGGCCGGCCTCAACGACCTGTATTACCTGGGCCCCATCGAGGAGCTGCTTCCGGATACGTCAATTTCCGAAATCATGGTGAACGCCCCGGACGATGTGTGGGTTGAGCGTGCTGGACTACTTCAGAGGGTCCCCGTCGCCTTCGAAGATGACGACCAAGTCAAGTTCATCATCAATCGCATAGCTTCAGCCGACGGTCGCCGCTGCGACGAGGCGCAGCCGCTGTGCGACTGCATCCTGAACCGCCCCGGTGCGATATTCAACGGCTCCCGTGTCGCGGCGACCGCAAAGGGCATCGCCGTCGACCACAACATTCTCAACATCCGTAAGTTTCGACCGGATGCGGTGGAACCCGAGGACCTCATGGCACTCGGCACCTTCGACCAGCGCATGCTCGAGTTCATGGAGGCAATCGTACTCGGCCGAATGAACGTCGTCATCGCAGGCGGCACCGGCTCGGGCAAGACGACGCTCCTCAACGCCTGCTCGTCCTTCATCCCGGACAACCAGCGCATCGTCACGATCGAGGATGCGCCTGAGCTGCGCCTCCAGAAACCCCATGTCGTGCGCAAGACCGCTCGCCGACCCAACATCGAGGGCGAGGGCGAGATCACCATCCGGCAGCTCGTGATTCACGCGCTGCGCGAGCGCCCCGACCGAATCGTCGTCGGCGAGTGCCGCGGCGGCGAGGCTTTCGACATGATCCAGGCGATGATGACGGGACACGAGGGCTCGCTCACGACCGTCCACTCCTCCAACGCGCGCGAGGCCATGACCCGCTTGCGCTCGATGATCCAGCAGACCGGAACCGAGATGCGAAGCGAGCAGATCATGGAGCTCATCGCCTCGGCCATCGACTTCGTCATCTTCGTCAATCGCTACGACATCGACGGCTCGCGAAAGATCACCGAGATCGCCGAGGTCCAGGGCATGCAGGGCGACGTCATCACCATGGGCACCATCATGCGCTTCGAGCAAACTGGCTTTTCCGAGGACGGCAAGGTGCTCGGAGAGTTCATGCCCACCGGAGAGCGCATCACCCCGGCGCACCGCGAAAAGCTCTTCGCGCGCGGCGTGTACATCGATGACGATTTCTGGTTCCGTCGATGAGCGGGCAGATTTCCCCGGCAGCCCTCCTCCCCGCACTGCCGGCGGTGCTGATGGGAATAATCCTGTTCCTGACGGCAAGAAAGCTTCGCATCGAGCGTGAGCAGTCAGAAGCAGGGCCCCTTCCGGAGAATCCATCCGACAAAGATGGGGGAAACCGCCTTGCCGGCGCCCTGCGACGCGTGTGTCAGGGCGCGGCGCCCCAACTCTCCACCACCGAGGCGGCACAGCTATGGGCGGTAATCGCGTTCGCGCCATCGGTCTTTATCCTTGCAATGGGCTCGACAGCGGGAGCGGTTGCCGCGCTCCCGCTCGGTATCGCGGCCTTCCCGATCTGGGTGAAGACGAAGCGCGTGGCCGAACAGGGCCTTTTCGAGGAGCAGCTCGGTCAGGCGATGCCGCTCATCGCATCGAACCTTCGGACGGGAGCCTCGATCGCACAATCGGTTGCACCGGTCGCCGAGCACATGGATGAGCCCCTGAAGTCGGAGTTCGCCATCCTCGAGCGCGACCTTAGGAACGGACGCCCCATCGACCAGGCGCTCGATGATATGGCAAAGAGGACCAAAAGCTCCAACCTCAGGCTCTATTCAACAGCGGTATCGGTATCGCAGCAGACCGGCGGCTCGCTTTCCGAGATCACGGAGCGTGTCGGCGAGGCCATCCGGGCAAAGGTCAAGGCGAAGCGCTCGGCCGAGGCCAAGACCTCCTCGGCACGGTTCGAGGCAAAGATCGTCGGCTTCGCGCCGATCGTCATGCTGCTGCTCATGTCGGTTGCCTCGGAAATGCACCGGCAGTTCTTCATGACGCCTGCGGGGTGGGCGTGCCTGGGCGTGGGCATAGCGCTCGATATCATCGGTTTCATGGTGCTGAAGCAAATAAGTAACATCAGGTACGACTAGGGGAGCTCAGATGTTCGAATCAATAACAACTGGCTTCATTATCATCCTCATCGGAATCGCCGCGGGCCTCGGAGTGGACATCGCCCTCAAACGCGTCTTCGGCCTAGAGCAGCCTGCGGAAGAGGACGCCTCCCCGGCGCTTCCCGGAATCGCTGACAAGCTTTCCAACGTTGTCTCCAGGCTCGCTCCCATTTCGCGCACCGTAATGGACTCGACGCGCGACTCCCTCGACCGCGCCGGTTCCACCATGCAGCCGGCGACCTTCTGGGCCTTCCGCGTCGCGAGCGTCGCGGGATTCACTGCGGCGGGACTCGTCGCGTCGCTTTTCGTCGGCGGGGCAAAGGGTCTAGGCATTTTCGCCGCGCTGGCGCTCACGGGAATCGCCATCCCGCAGCTGTGGCTTTTGAATGAGCGCGCGAAATGGCGCGACGAGCTCGACCGACAGCTTCCCGACGCCCTCGATTTGCTCGCAATCTGCATGTCGGCGGGCTCGTCTATCGATTTCGCCCTGCACACGGTCGGCAGCAAGATGGACGGCGCCATCGCGCAGGGCTTCGAGCGAGTGGCCAACGAGGCCAGTTTCTCATCGCGAACCGAGGCGCTCCTTCGCTTCGCGGAACGCGCGCGCGTGCCGTCCCTCACGATCTTCGCGGCCTCGTTTGCGCAATCCGAGCGCGCGGGCGGATCTCTCGTCGATATCATCCGCGACCAGGCGGAGACGGTTCGCGAGCAACGGCGCCTGAAGGTCGAGTCGGAGATCGAGAAGCTCGGTACAAAGATGCTCTTCCCGATCATCCTGTTTATCCTTCCGGTGTTTCTGATCGTCGTCCTCGCCCCCGTGTTGGCCCAGATCGCGCAGACGTTCACCTCTCTCATGTAGGAGACGGCCCATGAGCTTCGAATACGATATCCCCTGCGTGGCCGCCACCCGGTCCGGCGCCGAGGTCCCGATTTCCCTCAAGATCGCCAAGTCCTTCTGGGACAAGGCGATCGGGTATATGGGCGCCAAGTCAATCGGCAAATCCACCGGCATGGTCTACGCAAGGGGCAGGTCGCTCCATACCCTGTTCATGCGCGTCCCGATTGATGTCTGCTGGATTGGCCGTTTCGACCCCTCAGATCAGTCCTGGCCGGTAGTCTCGCTCGATGCCTCAGTCGCCCCCTGGCGCATCCTTTTCGCGCCGCGGGGGGCTGTGGGCGGCATCGAAGTCGCGCCCGGGACGTTCACCGAGTCGGACCGCCCGATCTCTATCAGGAGAATCGATTGAACCAAATTAAGGTAGCGAAGATCGTACGCTGTGCCTCAGCGGCGCTCGCCGTCCTCCTGTCAATGGCCGTTATGGCCTTGATTCCCGCCATCAGGTCGGCGGGGACGCTTGATACGGACGGATGGTTCCTTCTGGCCTCAGGGCGCGTGGTCGTCGAATCCGGCATCCCGAGTACGAACCCATTCACCGCAATCGCCGGCCAGGGCATCGTGCTCCAGCAGTGGCTGCACGACGCATGGCTCTACCTGTGCTGGAAGGCCGCGGGCTACGTGGGCGTCGCCGTCTCCGTGGCGATACCCGCCGCACTCGCCCTGTGGGCCTATACCGGCACCGTTTCCAGGCTGGCGCAAAACGCACGCTACCCCTGGGCACCGCTGCTAATCGGTGCGCTCGGCTTTACCCTCATGGCCTCGTATCTGTCCATCCGTCCGTCCCTTTGGACGGCAGCGCTGCTGTTTATCACCATCTCTACGTGCCTAGAATGGCGACGTGGCGCCAGCTCTCGTTGCCTTGTGGCACTCCCGGTCGTGTCGCTGCTGTCTGTAAATCTGCAGGCGGCGCTTTGGCCCTTGTCGGCCGCTGCCGCCGCGTGCTTCCTGCTTCCGGAAGAGGACGAGATCTCGCTCGGCGAGACTGGTGAGACAGTTCGCTCATGGGCGCGGTCCAGGCTGCCGCTGCTTGCGGCGATTGCCGGAATGGCAGCGGAATCCCTTGTCAACCCGTATGCAATCGACGGCTCGCTCTATGTGCTCCGCTCACTCGGTGCAGCATCGTACGGTGGGGTCATCCTCGAGCTGAAGCCGGTGTGGGCGATGCCGGCGGCAGCCCCGTTCTGGTGCGTTGCGATCCTCGCGGCGAGCGCATCGTGCGCCCTCGCGCGCCGGTTCCCGCCCAGATGGCTCCTTGCCTTTTGGATGGCGTCCGCAATCGCCGGGGCGCTCGCCGTCAGGTGTCTTTGGATAACGTGGACCGTCTCGTTTCTGATCGTCGCCGTATCTGCTGGGCGTAAGGACGAACTCGAGCGCCGGACATATCGTTTGCTCATTGCAGGCAGGCTGGCCTTGAGCCTTGTCTTGGCGCTCTCCGTCATCAACAGCGGACTCCACTCAATCGAGCCCAAGACAAGCGGGGTGGAATCCGGTTGGTGCGGTATCGATGCGGATATGGGGCAGATCGTCGAGGCCCTGGGCGACAACCCCGGCCGCATATGGTCCGAGGACGCCGCCGTGATGAATTACCTCGAATGGGCCGAGGTGCCCGTGACATACGATATGCGGCCTGAGATCTGGTCTGAGGCAATCGCAGGGGACAGCGCTGCCAATGACTACCGACTCTACGTTGACAGCCTGGAAGGCGGCTTTGGGCGCCTAAGGGAGGATGGCTGGGCATGGGCAATCGTGATGGACTCCCATGGGAAACGCCTGGAGAAAGCCTGCCCCGGCGCTGAGAAGACGGCTAACGGGAGGGGATACGCGCTCTACCGGTTGTGACATGAAATGGATTGATGGGTGATAACGCATGAGTAGCGTCAACGTCAGCAGGAGGGCAGTTCTGGCCGGTATCGGCTCGATGGCCCTCATGGAATGCGGCTGCGCCAAGAAGTCGGATAAATCGGAGGACTCGGCGAAAAAGAAATCCGAGAAGAGCGAGGACGAGGCGTTCTCCTTCGGAGGGATAGGGGACACGGGCTCATCCGATGCCTCCAGGGGGCTTACGGTCGATGGCGTCTACAAGAGGACGGCAACGGACTCGAGGGGCAAAGAGTATCGATTCCTGCTCGTCGGCATGACATTCGAGAACAGCCTCGACCATGACGGACGGGCACCGGTGTCCTACGTATCGTGTTACCAAAACGGCGTGAAACTGTCCCATTGCACGAAATACAGCGACCCGAACGCCTCGAAAACACTCGAGCCCGGCTACTCGATTTCGGTCTGCACCGCGTTTCTACTGGAAGACGAGAGCCAGCCCGTGAAGGTGAAGATCAAGTCATCGAATTCATCGGATTACGTCTACGAGAACACCTACCCGATCTCGCATCTGGATTATGCGGCCCTCTAGGAGTCCTCTCCGGCGCGCACGATGAAATAGCCATCGCCGTCCTTGACGATGAAGCGGTGGACTGGTCTACCCTTCCAGTCGATCTCGACGCTCCAAATACGTGCGAGGCTACCCGCCTTGTGCCCGGGACAGGGGACAGATGCACCCGTCGAGCGCACCTGAAACCTCCTGCCGTCGGAGAGCTCGATCCATCTGAACTTCGGCTCACGACCGGGCCTCTCGACGAGACTGACCGTAACGGGAGTCATTTTCGCCCCAAACGATTCTCGTGGCCATGGGAGGCATGCGAGCTGTCAAATGGGCCCGGGTGCATATCCATGGCTATTCCCAGTTCGCTTCCAGCAATACACGAACCGGGGTCGGATAGGACTTGCGCTTCAGCTCTGCCTTCCTTGGATTGCCATAGAAGTCCCCAATGACCCAGGGCATAGTCAGGCTAAATTGTTCCTCAAACATCGGTGCGACACGCTGGTCCCAAAGCTCGAGATCGACATCGAATACCTCACGTGCTTTCTTAAGGATCGCATCACGGTGCTGCACAGGAACCCCCTCTGAGATGAAACCAACATCTTTCAGTTTACGAATAAAATCAGGGGAAGACCCGGCATCTAGGACATGATCGACTCTCTCCTGGACGGTAACCGTATTCCTGTCGGCGGGGCCAAGCAGCTCCTCTGCAAAATCGGGGCTGAACACAGCAAGCCTTTGCAGCCTTGCAAGGTGATTTACTATTGTTCGGTTGTCATGCAATACAGCTGTAACTTTGTAATCGGGCAGAAGCTTGATGTTACGTTTGTCTAGGTTAATGACGCGACCATTCCTATTCACAAATCTATAGGATCCTCCACTTGTGGTCTTTCGGCTCAAGCTGCCATAACTGATTACCTCTTCTGGCATGTCCCTGGCGAGACCATAGGTCTTTAGGGCGCATACAAGAATAGGGAACTCCAGCATTTCCGCATCGAAACCACGAGGCAGACACTTTGTTTCCTTGACGCGCTCTCTTTCAGTATTAGGCATCAAATGACCCTGGTAGTATTCAACGCTGACAACATAGCCGCCGGGTGAGGTGTTACCGAGAAACACTGAGAGGGTTTCGAATACCTTCGACTCAATCAAGGCTTCATCCCTAAAAGAGACATTATTCTCGAATTTGATTGTCCTCGGGAACGCATCATCCCTTGTGACGGTCATCCTGCCGATTGATTCTCTAAAGGGGCGTCGATTGTATGTGGACGAGGCGTCGTATCTCGGCAACAGCGGAACCAGAATGCTCTCGGATTTCTTCTTAACCATAACCGTTTGGCCCTTTCTTCTAGGGTTTCCATAAGGCAAGAATCTCACTGGTTAGGCTCTCGTGCGTGGCTGTTTGGTGCCATTGAGTGACATATTGCAATTTGCAGCAAGGTTTGTTTCCTCCAATATCAGCGCCCTGAGATATGCGATACTAGAACACGCGTTCGTTTACAACTATCGCAGGGGAATCAGCATGGGGGAGAAATCAATCAGGCTCGTGACAGCCCTGGTCGAGTGCCGGCCGGACGGGGAGTATAAGCCGTGGGGCATCAAATGGTATGACGGCAGGATCTTCCCCTTCGCAGAAGTCGGATGGCATGAGTCCCGGTCATGGGTGATGGGGGACGAACGTGTATGCGAGAGCTGGCGTGTGAAGATGGGGGATGGAACCCTGCGTGATATTTGCCATCGGGACAACAGCTGGTACGTGGTACACGATCCGGAAAACGACAGGCAGGATGACGGATGGTCGCCGTAACAGAGTTGCCGCAATCTGCAATAACCAAACTGCGACATAACGTAACTGCAGAATTACCGAGCTAGCGAATAAAGACAAACCTGAATATCGCAACTGTGGAATCACGTAACTACAGCAATGCGCAACTACGGCAATGCGCAACTACGTATTATCGTAATTTCGACAAAGCGGAATAGCTGAACAGCGAAACAATGGAACTATCGATCAAGTGGTCTGTCTAACAGATAAAGAGCGAAAAGTCCCTGCTCAAGGCAGGGGCTTTTTAGGAATACAACTCGGTTAGTGCCTGTTGGCGCGTCCTCTCATGTCGAGCGATTTCCTCAGACTTTCCGTGCCGGCTGCGGTATGGCCAAGAAGGCCGGCGAGGCCTAACTTCAGAGCGGAGATATCGGCCGGTGAGGCCCCGTCATGCAGGATCTTCGAATCGAGCAGCGACCTCATGAACCGTTCCGGAGTCTTTTCCGAGAGAATAGCCTCGACCTCTTTGGAGATTCGGTTCGGGTCTCGGTCTACGGGAATCGTCGGCATTTCCCTAGCTGTGACGGGGCGTGTGCCGTTATTCCTGAGCCAATACCTGAACTCGATATCGATATCCCCGGGGACCTCGACCTTGATCTCGTTGGCCTTCTCATCGATCACGAGGGCACCGTAAAGTGAATCTCGCTCGGCGTTCTCCACCAGCCCCTCGAGCTCGAGGATACCCATGAGGATGGGGAGCTCCATCAGGCGTTCATTGCCCGCACTGATAGCCCAGATGCCGCTTGCATCGGAATGACCGGGAAATTCGACGCAGTATCCGTTGTGCGACAGTTCCGGCCATCCGAGCGCGAGCGCGGCCTCCACCTCATGTGAGACATGGGCCACGGGGGAGATTCCGGCGCATGAAAACGGCTCGACAAAGACGCCTTCAGGACCCTTCTTGTCTTTCAAGAGCTTAAGCGCAAGATCGCAAGGCTTCAGCGGGCGACCTCCGTACTGGGGCACGTATTGCACACTAAACAAAGCGACGTATGGCTCCCCAGAGTCATCGACAAGGCGCATATCAATTCCTCCTCATGTTTGCTCGCTTAGGTGCATCATTTGCGGCCCCGTCGATACCGTGGCCATTCTTATGGGCACGCTCAGCATCGAAGGCCCTAACGAGCGCGGGCGCATATTCCTCCGCAAGCGATGCCGCCTGCAGTTTGAACATGCGGGATATGACCCTCGCATCCTGTTTCGCCTGCTTACCGGCGAGCGCGATAGCAGCCTCGCAGATCTCATTGGTCGTCGGCTCTCTTCCACCAAACTCAGCGAGCTCGTTTTTCACTGTGTCAAGCGAACCGCCGTCGTTTCGTGCGTACGCTGCGATATAGGCCTGCTTGAGTACGTCGACCAGCCTCTCATCGGCCGCGATTCCGGTCTCGGCGCCACCGCCGTCGCGATAATAGGCTGTCGTGGCCTCCTCGATTGATTCGGCGAGACTTTTCCCTGCGTTCATCCCGTCTCCGTTCTCATTTCGCTTTCTTATCTCAAATAGCCTTTGGGGCAGCCATTCCCTTTGGGGGCTAAGAGGACCTGGCAATTAAATACCGTGCCCGCCTCCGTGGGAATGGCCGTCCCCGTCAATACCTTCATCGAAATTGGAAGTTTCCGTAAATGCAGAACCGTCCTCATCCTGGGCAACGCCTTCGTTCGACTCGGCACGGCCCTTTTCCAGCTCCTTCTGTTCCAGCTCGGCAAGCTCGGCCTTCAGGTCCGCAAGATTCTCCTCTCCATCCCAGGGCTCAGCCACAATCTTCCTGGCATCCTCGAGCTGTTTGTCGGCGCGCTCCATTAAGGCCCTTGCCTGGTCTAGACCGCTCGCCTCCTTCTCAACAATGCCGTCCATCTGCTGCAGCACGGTGTGGGAACCGGATGTGGCCGATGGCAGCATATGCCTCGACCAGTGAGCCTCGGTCTCGCCTTTCACCCTCAGGCCGATGAAGGGGTCATAGCGGAAGGTACCGCCCCGTTCCTGAAGTGTCTGCTCCTTCTTCACGACGACTTCCAGCCCACGGAACTCTCCGATGGCCCTGATGGGACCGATAGGGCAGTCGTGGGCCGCCGTCTGAATCATCTCTATTGCGTTCGCGCGATCTTGAGCCGACACACCGTTGACCGAAACCCTTACGATATCCGACCCCTTCTCGAGCTCCCTTTGCCTGTTCGCGCGGTCGAGGGCATCGTGGTCGCGCTCAAGAAGCTCAAATATCCGGCGATTGACCCTGGCAGATGGCTCATAGCGAGATTCGATTTGATGGCGCATATTCGCCACCGTCTCGGCATGAGACTGTCTGAGCATGGACTGCGACATGATCTCGCTTCTCAGTTCCTGGATCCTCTTGACATCGGGGTTGCCGGACGCCACGGCGGCGAGGTCGGAATATGAGATTCTCGTCTCATCGATATCGTCCATGCTGCGCACGGACGGCTTATTCGAGAAGACCTGACCGATAAAGCGCTGCTTATGCTCGACGGTGGAATAGAGGAAGGAGTCGAAGGTTCCCTGGGCGACATACTTGTAATCCTTCACCAGATCAAACAGGTTCCCCTGACGCTTGACTCTTCCCAAGCGCTGCTCAAAGTCTGAGGGCCTCCAAGGGCAGTCCAGGTTATGGATGGCTGCGAGCCTCGTTTGGACGTTTGTGCCCGTTCCCAACTTAGAGGTCGAGCCCATGAGCACGCGCACCTCACCCGCGCGCACCTTCTCGAAGAGCGTCTCCTTCTTCACCGGATCGTCGCCGACATCGCTGACGCACGCAATCTGCTCGGAGGGGATCCCCGCCTCGATAAGGCGCCTTCTCATATCATCTTGGATATTCCAATTACCTGATGCCGGGGTCGAACGGTCACAGAAGACGAGCTGCGCACCGCGAATGTCAGCCGTCTCGCTCCATATCTTAAATACCTCCCGCGCGCAAGCATCGCATTTGCCGCCTTCCAATGGCTCCAGCTCTGGATGCAACAGTTTTGGATCGAGGGCGACCTTCATGCCGTCGCCCGTGATCGCCAGCAGGTTGTCGTTGTCGTCGGCGTTTCCGGCACGGACGCGCTCGCCGCGGATACCGAGCTTCTTAACCTCTTCGACCTGTTCGGGTGTGGCAGGTACGGTGACATGGATTTCCTCGCAATCGGGCACCTTGAGGTTCACATCCTCCTGCGTGACGATATCCGCAAAGGATCGATAGGCGCTCATGAGCTCGGGAAGGTTATGAAACTTCGTGAAGCGCTGTTTCAGCTGGAAGCCGTTGCCCTCCGGTTTAATCTCCATCGAGTCCTCAATCGTCCCGAACGTGAACGCCCAGGCCGGAAACGACGATAGGCCCTGCCGCTCGAGAAGCTCAGGAGCAAGGTAGCGCTGCATGTTGTACAGCTCTCCCATCGTATTGGTGACAGGCGTGCCCGTAGCGAACACGATATTGCGTCCACGGCCGATCTCTCGAAGATAGCTGCACTTATCGAGCAGGCTCTCGCTGCGGTTGGACTTTGAGGAGGCCATTCCCGCGATGTCGAGGCCGTGGGTTTGAAGATTCTTATAGCCATGCGCCTCGTCCACGAAAAGGAAGTCGAAGCCGATCTCCTCGAATGAAAGCCCCTCGGTCTTCGGGGTCGAATGGAGACTCGCGAGCTTATCATCGATTTTCTTGGCCTCTTCCTCGAGCCTTTTAACCGAGAAACTTCCACCGTTCGCCTGTGCATCCATCTTAGCCTGCAGGAATTCTTCCTTTCGGCGTTTGAGATAGATCTCCTTCCGCTCCTGGGAAAGGTCGAGCATATCGAAGCGCGAACCGGATACGATCACGGCGTCCCAGTCTCCTGCCGCCGCACGTCCGAAAAACTCTCTAACGGAGTCTGCGGAATCCGACTCCGTTTTCCCCATATAGAGGACCCTTGCCCCGGGATAGAGGTAGGCGAAATCAGATGCCCACTGCTCGGTAAGATGCTTAGGCACTACAACGAGCGGCTTGTTGGCCCGCCCGAGGCGCCGGGCCTCCATGCACATTGCGATTCCCGTATAGGTCTTACCGGCGCCGACAACATGGGCCACGAGCGTGCCCTCATCAGCTTGTCCGGCACGTGCCACAGCTGCGCGCTGGTGCGGCCTCATCTCAACGTCGGGATTCATGCCGGGGAATGTGAGATATGAGCCGTCATACGTCCTGGGGGCCAGGCGGTTATATCTGTCGTTGTAGATTCCGCAAAGGACATTCGCCCGATCCGGGTCAGTCCACACCCACTTCTCGAAAGCCGATGAGACAATGCGTCTCCTGTCCCATGCGGCCTTGGTCGCCTGAGGGTCGGGGACCTTCTTGCCGGTGAATGGGTCCTCCCTGTTCAGCTTCGTCTCGCTGCCGTTGAGAACGGCCGATACGACCTTGAGGGGAGTGTAGGCGTTGACGCCAAACCTGGCCAGCACCTCGAGAGAAAGGTCTGTCACATTTCCCGTCAGTCTCCATTTGCCGGTATGGGGCTCATGGGCGACCTCGAATTTCCTCCGCTTTGACGCAGGCATCTCACCATCGGTAATCTCGAACGTCTCCTCGATGAAATCCATGACGATAGAGGGCGGAATCCAAGGGGAGCCGAGGGTAGCCGCAATCTCCCCAGGGCCCAACTCGCGTGGAAGCACGGCCTTCAGCTTCATTTCGCACGAGTGCAGTGTAGCGAGCCTCTCGGCATCCGACTCGGTTAGGCCGAAGCCCGCCATATGCTGTTCACGCCTTGCCCTGTAATCGGCAAGGTCCTCAGGGCTGAAAAGCTCCTCGTGCGGAATGGGTTGCTCGACGTCACCCACCCAATCGACATGGGTGATTTCTGTGGCAGCATCCTCACCCGCCTGACGATAACCGAGTGAGACTAGGAATTCGGCCGGAACGGGATCCGCCTTCATAGCGGCTGCGAGGGCTCCCGAAAGAGGCTCCTCTCCCGACTCCCGAGAAATAGAGACCCCGTACACCGTCGCAAGGTTTACGATTGGTTTAGGAGTCTGATAGATACAGTCGGCGTCGGCCCGTCGAAGCGCGGCGGCAAGGACATCGGTACCCACGCGGGGCTCCCTGGACAGGCGCCAGAGAACTTCCTCGGTATTCATTCCATCGGTTGCAAATTCACGATTATTGGCTCGATATCCGACCGATCGCGCGACAAGCGTTGCGATGAGCGGGTTCGAGATAACCGTTCGGCCGTCCCTGCGCTCGGTAGAGACGGAGACGCCCTCATCAAGTTCGCTCAGGGCGGCGATAAGCGCCTCGCCCGTCCACGTACCGAATTCACGGTCACGCCAGCTGTCCGGCAACCTATCGACATGTGCCGATGCGATAACGGCACGGTTGGCAGTCAGAGGATGGACGCAGGTGTCCCACAGGCCGCTCTTCACGAGAACGGCGACGGTCCTAGCCACCCCCTCGCTCGTCTCGGGAGTTCGAGCAGGGGGAATCGACACAGATTCGAGCCAGGAGCTTTCTCCGGCGTTAAAGCGATCGGTTTCAATCTTCTTCTGTAGCGCATGGATGGCATCAAGCTTCTTGCCGATATCGCCGGAAAGGTATGCCTCGGCGCTTTCGATTTTCGATGTGATCGGGTCGCGGACGATGAGGTCTCCGAGCCTTTCCTCGGCCTCGTCTATGCCACAGCCCAGAAGGCCTCCGATGAGCGCGAGGTCCACACCTCCCGTGCGGTCATACGAGACGGCCAGAGCGTCGGCTGGGGTCTCAGAGCGATCGGGGAGAGGCGCCTGGGGGCGAACTGTGCGCTTCGAGAGGATGTCAGCCTTGCGCACGAAGTTCTTCTTGGTGTCCAGCACCTCGAGGCTGAACAGGTTGATGCCGAGCGAGCAGTCGTGATAGCCCTTCTTGATGAGGATCCTGCGGTTCTTCGGGTCGTTCAGACGGCCGTAGCGATCGGCAAATCGGTCGTAGCGATCGTTAAGAGCCTTTATTCCGGCGTCGATTGCGGCATCGGTCGACTCGGGATCGCGCTGGAGGGCGATAAGCGCCCGTGCGGCATCCCAGAGCTCGATCATGGCGCGGGCGCGGTCCTCGGCACCTCGTCCCGCGGGGTGAAAGCGCTCCACGGTATCGCCGTTGCCATACCAGATCGAGCCGCCGTCGCCCAATGTGAACTCATAGAGTGCCGGGTCGGTGGGGATTTGGACGACCTCGGGGGCTGCGGACCTACCCGGCATACCCTCAAATGTATGGGCAGTAGTGCTGATCGTCTGATCTGCCAGAGCCTTCCTGGCACCATCGGCGATCTCTGCGGCGTCAAGTCCGCTGGTCAGCGAATACCCGGGGCCGTATGCGGTCATCTCGGAGCCCTGGTCTCCCACGGCGATTGATGGATTGCCTGCAAGTTCCGAATTTACACGGAAGCCGTCCGCGTTCATCGTTGTGTGAACCCAGGCTGGAGCGTCGTCGCGCGAAATCTCCCGCGGCTCGGCAAGCTTCCTCAGAATAACGAGGTCGCACAGCGCGCTCGTTCCGGCCTGGCTCTCAAAAGTCTCCTTGGGGAGTCGGGCCATGCCGATAAGGTCGCACTCGCGCGCAAGGTTCTCGCGAGTCGTCTCGCGGGCCTTGTCCATGGTGTAGCGGCTCGTCAGCACGGCGACGATGCCGCCCGGGCGCACGGCGGCCACCGACCTTCTGATCATATAGTCATGGAGCGGGACTCCATCGATTTTGATTGCATCCGAATAGGGTACGTTGCCGATAGCGGCATCAAAAGACCCGTCGGGGATCTCGCATTTAGCGATATCCGCTGCGACAATCGTGTGGTCTGGACACAGCACGCGCGCGAGCCCTGCGCTCACGGGGTCGATCTCCACGCCGGTGACGTGTACATCCATGCCCTCTGGAACACAGCGCATGAAGTTGCCCGTACCGCAGCCCGGCTCCAGGATCTCAGCCGTGCCCTCATCGCAGATACCGGCGCCCCTCAGCGTCTCCCAGATTAGCTCCACGACGGGACGCGGGGTGTAGAAGGCCGTGAGGACCGTGGCACGCTGCTCTGCGAACTCATCCTCACTCAGCAGCTCTTTCAGCTCTTGAGATACGGCGGCCCAGCCGCCGGTCGGATTCTGCGCAAAGGCGTTCGCGGCACCACCCCAACCGGAGTAGGCCGAAATCGCACGCGTCTCCTCCGGAGTCGCATCTCGCCCCTCGTCCATAGCCGCCTTGAGGGCGCGTAGCGCGGCTACGTTGAGCTTCGCGCGCTCCAGGGGCGTATGGCCGGCCTGGGCATCCGGGTTCAGGTATTCGTAGTTGTAGGTTGTGGCTAGAGCGTGAGCACCGTCTCGTTGAGGGCGATCTCCTCGGCCATCTTGTGGGCGCTTTCGGCCTTGCGGATGTAGTCGTCGTACCGGCACTGGGCCATCGTGAGCTGTGCGAACTCCGGTGTCGCCCCGCAACTCTCCATGCAGCTGTCCTGGAGTTCCGCCAGCCTCGTGAGGTAGTTGCGCTCCACCGCCTTGAGATACTCCTCGGTCTCGCCGGCCGCGTCCATCCTGGCCAGCTCCTCCGGAGCGTTCTGCTCCATGAAGGAATAGCGGAGACCCCTCACGCCCTTGTACGGGTTCTTCAGCACCGACATGTGCCTCCTCCTCGGAATCGTCCTTGCGGGTGGCCTCATCGCCACCCGTTTGGCTTACATAAGATTCCAGTTGCGCCCCGAAGTCAAGAGCCAACCTCTGTTGGGTCTCCTCTTTTTCTGCCGGCTTCTCAGCCGGTTCCTCATACATCGTCGGGTCATCCATGGCGAAAAGGGAGATCTGCCCCTCTGCCGCGACGAATCGCTTCGACGTTCTCCTTGCCATGGCGCTACGCCCCCTTCCGTGCGTTATGGGATGTCCCGCGCGCTCCGGCATCGAAGGAGGCCAGCATGCTCTTCAGGCGTTTCGTCGTCATGTTTGCCGACTGCCCGCGCTCTGACGGACCGTTCTGCGCGGCTCGCGTTCTCGGCCGGCACTCGAAGCCAGCCTTTTTAAGGGCCCGGTCGA
Source organism: Collinsella sp. (assembly GCA_048323995.1). Classification (GTDB taxonomy): domain Bacteria; phylum Actinomycetota; class Coriobacteriia; order Coriobacteriales; family Coriobacteriaceae; genus Collinsella. The sequence continues at coordinate 45,078 of DBFELT010000009.1, forward strand.
TTCTATCCGTGGCGCCCCTCACCTGCGCGCAAACGCGCTCGATTCGGGCGAGAAGAAGCTCCGTGTCCTCCATCGGCACGGGAACATCCAGGCCGTCATCGACCCCGTAGCGTCGAAGCGTCACGTGCGTGGCCATCGGGTCCATGCCCTCGAGATCAACGTCTTTTGAAGCCTCCGAGACCGCGTCGAGTCCGACCGCGTCGCCCTCGATCACCCTAATCGGAGCTGCCCCAGGCCATGAGGAAAGGCCCTCGAAAGCGGAGGCGGGGTAGACCGTCTCGGGTGCGAGCTCGCAATCGAGAGTCAACTCATCCCCGACTCGCCTGGCGATAGGGACGAGGATGTCGAACCCAACCGGATGCTCCTTGATTCTGCCGCCCAGTTTATCGGCGCGGGATCTACTGAGGACGGTCGAGGTATCTGCCTCTGGATGGTCCAGTTTGAAGGCCGCAAGGGCGAGGATTCCCCTCGGGCCCATCTCGGGATGCTCGGACATGGAGTCGAGAATTGAGTCCCAGCCATGTGGATGTCCCAACACGGCCGCAAGCATCTCGACAGGCGCTTCAGTGTGCCTCTGCTGCATTGTTTCCTCCCCGTCTCAGTCAACTCCCACTGATGATGGGGGAGTGTAACCACAACATCCGATGCGGGAACAAGTGTTCACGGCGAATAGGAGGTCTCAAATCTATAGACTCATAATGATTCAAAATAAATCGCGGCGCCGTACGGCGCGCCTATACCTCGAGTCTCATAGAAGGATGCGTTTCGGAGATCGGAAAAGTAATAGGTCCCCGATGTTTTTATGCCATCCGAATCAACAGGCGCGCACCCGCTCCCCATTACTGCATGATTGTCACGAGGATTACACCCAGAGCTCCACGCACGCCCAGCTTCGGCAATAATCTCGTCCTTACAGTAGCTACCGTTATGAAAGAACGCGAAATGGGGAGCGGCGCCCCCAAACTCCTCGCCCAATTCAATTACGCCGACATTTTTACATTTGGCAGCGTCATCGTCCGTGCCAAGGACAATCCAATTCGACGGAATTAGCGCATAGGCGCCACCGCTAAGCTCAATACGCCTAAGCTCATCCGGTACGCTGTCCTGCTCATAGTATGAGGAGAAATGTTCGTGAAGGCGTTTTAACTGACTTCGTGTGGCCTCCAAATCGCTCCACATCATTTCCCGCGATCCGTCCTGCGGTAGAAGCTTCATCTCCTTTTCAATTACCCTGATCTGCTCCGTACAGGCCACATCGACCGTCTTGGCAACTCTCGGTTGGAGCCCCATAGCGATATTGGCGATGTAGTCTATGGCCTCGCCAGGTGTCCGGAGAGAGTCTGGGGTTGCCTGCATCAACCCATCTAAGGCGGCCTTGGTATCCACCTCAATCGTAGTGCCGATTTTGACCTTATTCATCTTGGCGCCATGTCGCGGCAATCTTGCCATAGCTCATCCATTCTCAATCTATGTTTTCGTTGATTTAGCATCCGACGATAGGTGGAGTTACAACCGGAAGGCCGATTCTTTAGTCCGGCACCTTATCGGCGCCCTCATCCATCGTTTTGGGAGCCGAGGCGATCTCCGCGAGCCTCGTGAGCCCGGAGGCGATATCCACCGCGTCCGCACCCAGCAGCCAATCGGCGGGCACACCGAACGTCCTCGAGAGGGCCTTGAGCGAGACGGCGGAGGGCAGCCTGACGCCCGTTAGCCAAAGGCCGATCGAGCGCGACGACTGACCGATCATGTCCGCAAGCTCATCCTGACCGACACCCGTCATCCTCATGAGGGCGGCAAGGCGCCTGCGAAATAGCAGCAGGGACGGTTCGGTTGTGTACGGTCCGGGCGCGTTCTTCATCTCAATCAGTACGTCCCGACGTTGAAGCCCTCGCCCTTGGTGTAGTCGACGGTCACGGGGATCTCCGTCTCGTTGGGGAAATAAGCTCGGATGATCCAGTAGGGGATATCTGAGCCATCGGGGCCCATTCCCGTGTTGACGCCACTCGACTCGATAAGGGTCTTCTCGGGAGCGCCGTATTCAGAGGTCAGGGAGGTGAGGTACCTTGCGACCACGTCCTGGAAGCCAGTCTGGGTCATCTCCTCGGGAAGGTTGTCGGGGACAGCCACGATCGATGGATCGACCTGAATTGTCTCGCCCTGCCCGTCCGTGCCGCCGTTCGATTCGCCATCCGTGTCGTGACCATAGGTATCGACTGCACCGTCGGAGGCAGCCGAGGATTCCACTGCCGAGTTGTCATCTGTCCTGCCTGTGGGCGGAAAGAGCGCGAACGCGACGTTGATTGCGATGCAGACAATGATGATGCCCACGCAGGCGAGGATAATCCCCTTCGAATCCAGCTTCTTTCCCTTTTTGTACATGACGAACATTCCTTTCCCTTGCTCGCTATTTGAGTTCGACTCCGCCTATCCAACCCCAGTAGACGCCCGATCCCTTGCCGTAGAAGGCAATGAACTCATCAAGCGTCTTAGTGGTAATCGCGCCCTCGTTGCTCATGACCTTGCCGTCACCGATATAGATGCCGACATGGCCATAGAGAAGTCCGGGGGTGCCGGTGCCGGGGTGACTCGCGTCGCCGACGATCATGCCGACCTTGAGGTCCGCAGGGTTGTTGCTGTGGCACCATGCCTTGACCATGTCGCAGGCGTTTCCACCGTAGGTGCCGACACCCGCCGCCTTGAATACGTTTGTCACCCACGCGGCACACCAATTCTGGCCAGGGGAAGGCGTGGACTTGCAGGCGTCCACGACGGCGAGCTGACTGCCCGTGGCCCCCGCGAGTCCCTGTCCCGAGCCGCCGAGGGTGCCGGATGTGATTGCGTTGTAGAAGTACAGCGCGTTGGTATACCTCGATTCCCAACCGGAAGGCTTGCCTCCCACCATGGCGCAGCGCTCCCACCCCATGGCGTAGTTTTTCGTCGCGGCCTCAAGATCGGTTGAGTCCATGAAAGTCTGGTAGGTGTATTTACCGTCGGCACTGGAAAACGAGCCCCATTCGTCGTGATCGGACCAGAACTCGAGCTGGACATCAAGGTCATACCAGTTCTTGCCCTTCTCCTTGGCGTATTGAGCCAGGCGAAGGCGACGCCCTCCGTCCCATTGGCCTATACCGGTCGCCTTGTTATAGACAGAACCCCTCGCAACGATCTCGTCGTTTGTTTTCGGACTCTTTCCGTCCAGCCAATAGGCATGCGAACCCATTGCCTGGTCCGCCATCGGGTAAATCTTATGATTTGAAGATCCAGCAGACTCATGGCAGTAGTTGCCCATGATGGCGGCCGCGTGGATGTCGTCACAACCGTGGTCCTTGAGGTATAGGTAGATGGTGAGCTCGTCGCCGTCCAGGCTGCCGCCGTTGCTTGCGCCTCCCGCCTGCTGACCGAACTGCACGAGCCCAAACGACGAGGCGAGGATCGCACCCATAAGGAGAAGGCCGCCGAGGGAGAGCAGCGAGGCGAATAGGGCGATTTTGTTCTTCCATTCCCTGAGGGAGAGAAGTTGCTTTCTGCCCTTACGGCCCTTGAATAGCCTTCGGGAGAGCTTGCCACCGACGGCGCGCCCCGCCTTCTTGCTAAGGGAAGCCTGCTTGAGGGCGACCCTCCTTTTCCTGCGCAAAACCATCTTGCGATGGTCCTTGAGCTTTTTGACGGCGACCGGGTCCTTCTTGAATGAACCCGGACGGCGCTTCATAAGGATGTCGAGCTCGACAGCATTGGCGCGCTTGAGTGTCTTGGAAGCGCTACCGGAAACCGGGGCGACGGGGACCGTAGCCACCTTTTTCGCGAGCGATGAGGATGCCAGGAGCTGGGCCGAGGGCGTTGCGCCCGACACAGCGGCCCCGCGTCGGGAAGACGAGGCCATGCCGGAGGGGGAGAAACCCGATCCCTCCGATGTATCTGTGCCGGGCGCATCGGCTTCGGATGCCCCTGCCATGGATGATTTCGCGACCGACGCGAAGGTGCCGCCGTATGAGGCGGCGCCCGCGGCGGCGGATGCCGCACGCGAGCGCGTCGATTTCTGGGCGCTGAGACGAGAGAAGTCCGAGGAGCCGGTGTGCGACCTGTTCGGGCGCGGTGAAGATCCTTCCCATGCAGAAGTGCGCCGCAACTCGGCTTCGAGCACGGCGGGCACGGTGCCCGTACGCCGACTTGCGGCGGTACGGGCATCCGCGTGGGCAAGGTTTGAGCTATATCTCGTCGAGCGCGGTTTCATCTACTAGCCCACGAAGCCGGAACCGTCGGCATATTCGTTGAGGCCCTCGGGGCTGATCTCGTCGGAGCTGGCGAACATGCCGCCGACATCCTCACCGCTGTCGTTTTGATATTTCAGCAGGGTGGCCATCGCATCGGAGACCGATGCGCTGCCAAAACGCTGGTCTGCCGACTGCTGGGGGGCGACAGCCGTCTGGGAGGAAGCCTGGGCACGATGACGCTGCGCGGCACGCTGATTCAAAAACATGCCATTCGGCTGCGTAAAGCTGGTTGCAGGGGCCTGCTGGACAGAGGAGGAAGGCGCCGGCTGCTGAGGGGCCTGCGCCTGGGCGCGCGGACGAGGCGCTGAATCCATCTGCTGCTGACGGGTGCCGTTTGACCAGGAGCTCGGCTGTGCATTGAGATCTTCGGCGGGCTGAGCCTGCTCGGGAGCGGAAGCGGGCTGGGGCTTCACCTCGGCATCGAGACCGTTAGCGCGCTCCGACATGGCCACGAGCGCCGGCAGCGTGTAGCCGACCTCGGAGCCGGAGAGGGCGACCGTGCCGTTCGAGAAAGCGATATCGCCGGAGGGCTCGCTTCCGAGCGTGACCCCGACAGACGAAAGAGCCAGCGCGAAATCGTCGAAATGGGTGTCGCTCTCGCGGGTGAAGACCTGATCGATTGCATTCAGGACAAGGTCCTTGAGCTCGGCCTCGGCCTGCGCGCGCAGCTCCTCCTCACTCGGGAGTCGACGGGTGTTGAAGCGCGAGAAGTCCGCGCCCTCCTGGAAGTCACGAATATCCATATCTTCCATCCTTTCCTTTTCGGCGGTAACCGTGTCTCGGTTGCCGCCTCCGTTAAAACCGAATTGCTCGCTCGCCGGCCGCACGTTGGGTCGAGGGCGCGCCGGGGGAGCCATGTGTGCAGGTGACGGAACGTTGCGGCCGATCTCCTCACGAGTGGAGCGCGGGGTCGAAGACGGGGCATCTTCAGGCTCGTCGAGTGAGCCGACATCGGGTTTCGCTGCCGGCTTCACCGCCCGGCGCTTGATATCGGCGGGACGGGTCGTGCAGATGTCGTAGAGAGTCGGACAGGTCTTCTGGTCGATCTGGAAGTCGAAATGGACCACGCGGTTCTTGAACACGTAGAGACCCTCGCCGGGATGTGCGGTGGCCAAAACCTTCGTCTGGCTCTCAGAGAGATTGAACAGTTCCTGGAAGTCGGGGAGGAGGTCGCTCGTCTGCTGCAGAATCGTCACGAAGGGCGAGTTCTGGAACATATAGCGCGTCTCCTCGCTGTTGAGGACGCGGGAGAGGTTCTGCGTGATGGCGTTGATGTAGAAGTCCCACTTACCGCCGCGGGTGAAGAAGCGGTCGATCTGGCTGCGGGCGTAGGGGCTGTCGAGCAGGAGCTGGAACTCGTCGATGATGAGCCAGGTTCTCCTACCGGCACGACGGTTCGCCGATACGCGGACCCAAATGTGATCGAGGATGATGAGCAGCGCCAGCGGCTTGAGCTCGCTGGATAGCTCGTGCAGGTCGAAGCACACGAGATTCGACTGGAGGTTCACGTTCGTCGGATGGTTGAACAGCGACAGCGTGCCCGTGACGTAACGGCGAATGAGCTTTGCCAGGTCGCGGGCGTCGCGCATATCGGAGCCCTGCTCGGACATCAGGAAGTCATAGATATCCTGAAGCGTCGGCAGGTTCTCGGGGCGCGGATCGTCCAGATACCGGTTGTAGGCGTATGCGGCCGCGGCGTCGAGGACATTGGCTTGGGCATCGTTGACGCTGCTGGCCATCATGCGAACGAGCGACTGGATGAAGGACACCTTCGCGGGCACGGGGGAGGACTTCGTCTCCGGATCGTCCGAGCCGTAGGCAAGGGAGATGTCGAGCGGGTTGATGAAGTCGCCCGAGTTCTCGGCGATGCGGATGACCTGGCCGCCCAGATACTCGGTGGGCGTAACATACTCGCCCTCGGGGTCGATCGTGATCACGTCATCGTCCGGATGCTTCAGGTGCACGGGGATGATGCGCGTGATCTTGGAATTGAACGACTTGCCGGATCGGGGCTGTGCCAGCGTGAAGCTGTTCGTGTGCTCATGGGACACGGGGTCGTAGACGATAAACGAGCGGGTCTCGGCGTTGAGGCCCATGATGTTACCGCCCGGATCGTTCATTTCGGCGGCGACGAACATCAGCATATGGGACAGGGGGTCCGTGGTCAGCGTTCGCTCATACGGGATGTAGGGGGCGCCGATCGGCAGAGCGGTCGAGAAGGACTCCTCGCGAAGGGCGCGCCATGAATCGGGATAGGGCTTCCTGTGCGTGGAGAACACCTTCTCCACCTCGCGGCAGGCCTCCTCGAGCTCGGTCTCCGTGCGCCCCTGGACGGTCACGACGGTCGTGACTCCGAAGGCGTGCATCTCCGCGCTCTCGAGGTCGTCTCGGAACGCCTCGGCGTCCTCCTGGGCCTCGCGCATCGCGGGCGGCATGTTGTTCTGGTCGACGAAGTAGCCGACCTCGGGACGGCTCGTGTTGAACTGATAGGTATTGTTCTCCTCGGTGATCTCGTGCAGGTGGTTCTCGGCGGCCGAGATCGCGGCAGAGAACTCCCAGGGACGGATGTGCCACGCGACGGTAAGGTCGTAGGGCAGTCCCGTCAGGTCTGAAATAAAGGAGTCCTTCATGGTCTTGCCGTAACCGTCGAGCGTGACGTCGTAGGTCTTAACCCATCGACGGCCGACGATCATACGGGGGTCTCCGCGGTATCCGTCTGCGGTGAGGACAGAGGAGGGCGCCACGAGCTCGCGGGTCGTAAGGCCGACGGTCCCGGACAGGCGCTCGAAGTTCGCCGTGCCCGGAGCGTCGTCCTGGCGCGTCATGGTCTGGATGATGTCAAGGCGCTGCTGGCCGTCGAGGACATGTGCATCGGAACCGAGGTCACGCATGAAGCGCAGAAAGGAGTCCGCCTCCTGGGACAGCCGGGGCACCGCGCGCTCCAGCGTGTCAGCGGACACGGCGATCGTGATGATGCGGTCGCGGCGCACCGAGCGGGAGGATTTGGCGAGCATGGAGCGGGTCCACGCGTTGTACTCACAACGCAAGACGTTACCGCGCTCATCGCCGGGAACCTCACGGAAAAGCAGGTCGGATGCGAACTCCTCCGGGCTAACGCGCTTGTTCATGATGAAGACGCCGAGACGAACCGTATGGTCGAGCGAGTCGAGGTATCCCGCCCATGCCTCGCGCACGAGATACTGGTCCTCGGGCCTCGCTCCCTGATAGTTGACGTCATCGACGCGAAGCGCGATTGAGTAGGTCTCGCTGTCGATGCGCATGACGCCGTCAACCGTGAGCAGCTCGTAGGGGACGAGTTTCGTGGTCGACCACTTAGGCTGGACGAGCTTAACGTCGGTTGAGAGAGCGGTGTTTACACCGAGCTCGGCCTGTTCCTCGTCTGTCGCCCAGGAAGAGCCGAGGGGGATGGATGGCACGTCGGTGCCGTAATTCGCGACATACTTGTCACGTTTCTTCTTCAGTTTTTTCAGGCGTTTGTCCATCTGGCGCACGCCCTTCTGCCAACCGGCCTCGAGGGCGCTCGCGCGGCGCTCCTCGGCCTCGGCAATCTCTCGGTCGAGATCGTCAATAGTCAGTTTGCTCATCTAGGGTTTCTCCCATCGTTTCTCACGGAGGCCTCAGCCATCGCCTGGGCGATTCCCGCCGGCACGGCCTCCTGCTCAAACTTCCTCGCCTTCCTTGCTGCCTTTTCGCGGCGTTTCTGCTCGCGCACCTCTGCCTTCGTCTTCTTCGGAACGGCCACCTCGAAAGTCGGGACAGCGAGCGTGAGCTGATCGGGCTCCGTCCTGTCCTTCAGCATGAGCGGCAGCCATTTCTCCGATTTCAGGCCGTGGTGCGAATGGAGGCCGATGACGCCGATGGCAACGCACACCGGGACCGCCATGTAGGTGACAATATCGAGGCTCCAGCCCCATGCGTAGACGCCGTATATTCCGACGGTCACGACGGCAACGGCGGCAAGTGCCGCTATGGCCGAGCGCTTGGAAAAACGACCAAAGATGTTTCTCGCGACATAGTTGTTGATATCGTCGCGCACGAATGTCTCTGCCATTTCACTACCTTTCCTAGGCGAGGCCGAACAGACTGTTGGCAACGACCTTTGACTTGTTCACGATTTCAGTAATGCAAAGGACGGAGCACATCGACGGGATGAGCGCGGCCGCGGCGCCCCCGAAACCATTCAGGGTGCTTGTATCAGACGTGATAGGGGCTATGAGTTCGGTTGCGACCGTATTGATAAGTGGGATCATGCCAATGGCGATGACAATCATCACCGCCTGGAAACAGACCGCGGCAAAACGTTTGAGATAGCCAACTCCCATGGGCCTTGATTTGTCGTCAGCAAAGAACGCTAAGCAAAGGGGACTTGCTGCGGCCCTTAAATAGATTTCGCCTACACGTACAAAGATGGTTGTCAGCACGGTGAATAGGCAGGCGACGCAGGCGACAAGGGAAACGATGGCAAGGATGAGAAGAATAAACGAGGTACCGGCCTGTGCGTAAGTCAGGGCGTCGAATGAGCTGGTTACCTGTTCCTTTATTCCAATGGAGTTGGTCGTGTCGATTCCCATGGATGCAAGCGTGTTGTTTACGACCCCGACAAGGTGTTGGGCGAGAACGTATACGGCCGCACAGATGTCCATCGCATGGACGATGAGGGTGTAGCTCACTGCGAACATCATGACGACGAATGCGAGGCTTGCCATGATGTCGACGCCTGCCATCTTGCGACGGACATCCAGCTGGTGCATGAGGGCGACACCGAACGTCAGACCGAGAAACGCCATGGCATAGGGCTGGAAAGCGCCTTTCGATAGCTTTGATGCCATGGTGTAGAACTGGCCGAAAGGACCATTGGTAAAGTCGGATGTGAATGCAGTGCTCGCCGTAGAGGACACTAGCGAAATGCACCATTCGGCAAGGCTCGTGGCGCTTTCCGCAAGCCCACGGCAGAAGGTCCACACCAGATTTTCAGCCGCATATTTAAAGAAATTAAACGACAAGGCGAATTTCGGAGGGTTTTTACTAATTAGCTTATCGTCTAAATCGTCTTCTTCCTTTGCTACCGAGTCATTAGAGCCACTAGGCTTGTTATTATCATTTCGGTTAACGCTGGTTGAGGCGGACGCAGCCTTTTCCCATCCGTCAGGCGCCCAAGAGGGCTCGAGCTCTTTCTTGAGGTCCTTTGCATTGACCCCGCCCTCATAATTCTTCTTCTTACTGTGAGACTTGTCTACGATCTTATCTTTTTTGTCATAGTAGACCGGTCCCTCAATTGTCTTCTTTACCGTGCTTCCGCTGTATGAAGTAGTTACGGTGTAACCAATCTTGTACGCTTTAATGCCATCGTGTTCGAAAGATACGAACTTGTTATTTTCAGTGTCGCTCCATTTGATATATACATATGTGGTTTCATCTTTGGGCGCAACATCAACGTCCCACTGCCCCTTCTGCGCAGCATAAGCAATCGTCGCAATGGCGCATGCCACAACGAGCATCAAGACGCTGGCGGTAGCAAAACGTAAGACACGATCGCCAAACGAAGTCGGCCTTTCATCGTATTCAAATTCGTCATACGGGTCTGTTGGCCCGGGCGACGCAGCACCACCGATAGGGGAGCCGGCCGCGAAGGCGAGCAGCCTCTCTCGGATCTCCATTATCCTAGGATGCCGTTGAACAGCTGGGAGATGATATGGGAGAAGCCGCAGCCGGCGATAAAGACGCCAGCGAGAACCTGCCACCACTCGGTACCGTGGCCGGGGCGCCCCTTAGTCTTCTCCTCGAGCAGATTGTAGACACCCCACAAGGCAAACAGAGAGCCGCCAGCGATCATGACGTTCTCGAATTTGGTAACGAGATCAGCAAGCTGTTCCATTGAAGATTTCCTTCCCTTAAGGATAGTTGATACCTATTCACGCGCCCTTAGGCGTCGATGACGATAGTTTTGGGGTTGGTTCGGTCTATGAGCACGACACCCTCCGGTGTTGGCACTGAGGAGTTGTCCGCGTGCCGCCTCGCGCGCGCCCACTCGAGCATGTCGGTCTTGCCGGCACTGAGATATTCCTTGCGCCTGGGGTGAATCTCGGGATCGGCCTTGAGGTCGCGAAACCACATACCCTGCTTGTAATGGGTCACGCACTCGTCAGGGGACAGGCCGTCCTCCTCGTTGAAGCTGTAGAGCTCCTCGGGGCTCATGAGCGGAACCTTGACGTATCTCGTGCTCTCCTGGATGGACTTGCCGCTCGCAGAGTTCGAGACAGAGTAATCCGTGAACTTCTTCGTGGTGTTGCCCATCTCGCGCGATATCTGCTCACAGTCGGAAAAGAGGGAGGAACCCATATACATAAAAATGGCCGAGTTTGCTCGGATGGATTCCGACTGCTTGCCATATCTAGCCTCGAGCTGTTTGCCGTCCTGTACGATCGCGCAGAGGTTGATCCAAAACTTACGGCTCTCGGCGAAGAGCTTCTCAAGGTCGGGGATCTTGCCTATCTGGGCGAGCTCGTCGAGATAGCAATAGAGGGGGATTTCGAGATGGCCGATTCCATTCGTTGATCCGATATCCTTCGAGATATCGAACAACTGGTTTAGGGCCATCGCGGCGACAAAGTCATAGGGGCCTCCGCCGGACTTGATGCAGAAGAAGATGGCGCGCTTGCGCTTGTCGATAGACTGGAGGTCGAGCTCGTCGCGGCCCAACATCTTTCGGATCGCTGGGTTATTGAGCCTTTGCAGGCGGGCGGCGCACGAGGACACGACCGCCGCCATCTGCTCCGGAGCGCCGGCGTTGGCCTTGAAGGTGCGGTAGTTGGTGAGGACCGAGTTCTCAGGGAGAGACTCGTCATCCAGCGCGTCCTCGCCGTACGTATCGATGATGTACTGCGCGAACCCATCGAAGCCGTCGCGCTCCCGGGTGCCCTCGAAAACGAGGTCGAGTTTGTTGATGCCCTCGGCGCCATCGGCCTTGGCCATCGCGAGGTAGTCGATGATGCCGGGAAGGGTGCAGTCGGCGGTATTGCCGTTGGCCTTGAACCAGAAGACGAACATGCCGCACACGCAGGTGTAGAAGTTCTTCTCCATATCGATGAAGAACTGCTGGTCCCCGTGCGTGTCCTCGCCCTTGGTGTTCGAGATGAACATGTTTACAAGTGAGTTGATAGACGTGACGTCGCGGCAGTTGATAAGCGGGTTGTAGGGGGTTGAGGCCAGGATATGCTCCTCGTCGCGCAGATCGATGACCTGCACGTCATAACCATTCTTCTCCAAAAAGGCAGCCGATGCACGGAACAGCTCACCCGAGGGGTCGGTGAATACCATATTGCCGTTCATCTGCATGATCTGGTTGGTCACGAAGCGATATGACTTGCCTGCACCAGAGCCCGCCATGATGAACATGTTTCGATTTGGCACCTGGCTCTCGCGCCTGATCGGGTCTTTCTTGTCGTTGACGATGGATGTGCCGGCAACCTTGCTGTGGAGCGAGAGGATGATATTGTCGTCATCGACCGTCTCGCACCACTCGGGAACCGGCCAATCAGCCGTCGCCTTGTTGTGCGAGTACAGCAGACGCTCCTGGGCAGTCGAGAAGCGCTGGGATCCATATTGCTTGGCAGGTGAGATGTCCTCTCCGGGCGCCTCATGCTTAAGGAAAACCGCCAGGGCGATTACGAGGGCAGCGGCGACTGAGGCCAGCAACGGGACCCCGCCGAAATAGATGCCGAGGGGGCGGCGGGATGCCGCCCACGCGACGTACGCCACGACGTCATCGGACGTCTCGATACCGCTTGTTCCGAGCATGACCTTCTGGACCGTGAGGTTCACGATCCAGAAGGCGGCAGACCCCAGCACGGCGGCTCCGACGGCCTTCGTTATGTCTATCTTCGGCAGCTTCATCGGCTACCTCTTGACCCGTTTGTTGAGGGTTCGGGAGTGCGTGGCCGGACGATTTTGGTTGCCGATTCGGTGACGGTTGGCCTTGCGATCGGCTGCGTCGCGCATGTTGACGGCGCGGATGACCTCATGCGAACCCATCTGCTTGGTTCGTCCCTGGCGCTGCTGGAGTCTGACCGATCCCTCGAAGGCCTCGCGGTCCTTCAGCGTCTCGATTTGGGTATGGCATCTGACGATGGCATCGGCACGATCTTCACGAAGCACGCCCTTGTCATCGCCCTCGCAGATTTGGTTCCCGATTTTCGCCGTGTGTCCGTCGGGATCGGTAATCCTGAAGGCTCCGGCCGTGGAAACGGCGGCGGTGTACACGACACCGTCCCACCCGGTGAATTTACGCTTGTACATGCCGTCGTCCTGGTCGAGCTTCCAAGACTCCCCCAGATATTCGATATGATCCGGTGCAGGCGGAAGCCCTACCGGAGGAAGACCCACACCAGGTAGCCCGATTGCCGGAAGGGCTGGGCACTCTTTTGGCTGGGAAGACGACTGGATATCGCTTGGATTGGCGGGCATCTGGACGCCGCTCTCGACCGGACCCCTCATCGCGTTGTCCACATCGGCATTCGAGATCAGCTTCCTCTCGATTGCCGTCTCAATGCAGGCGGCGAGCGCCTCCTGGTCCTTCATCTTGTATTCGATTGCGAAATAGCCAGTCGCCGGGTCCTCGAAGACAGCGAACCCGATACGATGCTTTCGGCAGATGTCGGAAAGAAGTGACAGGTCGCTTCGATCGAGCGCACCTTCCTTGCCGAGGTTGACGAGTTTGATGACGTCGTTGCGGTCGCGCCTTAGCGTGTGCTCTGTAACGAGACCGTAACGTCCGAGCCCATTCACATGGCTGATCGCGTGGTTCGCGCCGCGACCGGCAACCCTGCCGGCACCTCCAGCGACTTTGCCCGTACCACGTGCGAGCGCTCTCATCGTGATGATGAGGACTTCGCGCGCCGGGGGCAGGACAGCCTGGCCGAGCATCAGCAGAACACGCATGGCCTCTTCGTTCTCTCCGGGCATTGCTGCTACCTCCTTCCGGCGACGTGTAGTTGGGGCCGCACATAAAGCGGCCCCAACTACAGTTTTCGCCATATAGGCCACCCGTGCCGACCGGTTTGGTGCCACGGGGTGACAATTTCTCTAATTAGCTATGCCTGCGTGCCCCGGGTCGTTTGACATGCACACCCGGCCGCTTCAAGCCCTCGGTAACTGCAGTCGTGTGTTGATATAGGTGCCTTGTAGCCAAGGCATCGGCGAGGGCGGTATGCGGAGCGCCCTCGAAGCTGTATCCCATGGCATCTGCCGCAGAGGTGAGCCTCCATCTTGAATGGGACTCTGAGAATGGGCCGTATACGCGCCCGAATTCCTCCATCGCATCGACAATTTCCGCTGTCTGCGGAATGATGACGCCCTCATGCTCGAGGAATCCAAGGTCGAAGCCGACATTCCATCCGACGATCTTCTCCGTGCGGTCGAATAACGACTGGACGGCCTCGAGATTATTCTTAAAAGGCTTATGGTTCGCCACCGAGTCGGGTGAGATGTGGTTCACGCGCTCTGCGGCAGGCCACTCGGTCTTATGCTGCGGCTTGACGCGCAGGTGGACCGACGAGGGCGAATCCTGACCCTCGATATCGAGAACCATTGCCAGGGTCAAGATTTCATCGCCGTCATAAGGGTCGAGCCCCGTCGTCTCGGTGTCGATAGTCATGCACTCGATGGGAGAGTCGAAAGGTACCAGCGCGATGCTCATCTTGCCGCCCCCTATGCCTGTCCGTAATGGAAATAGGCAGTACGATTGGGGGCCGTGGTATGAAGGGCGCCCTCGGTACCACCTCCCAGCTTCCTGCTGATCTGCGCGATGAGGTTTTTCGTGCCGGGCATCTCATGAGCTCGCTCGGTCTTGATATCGCTCTTTTGGACATAACCCTCGTCGACAGACTCGTCCCACTCGTCCTGGGTCGCCTCGGTGTAGAAGACCGGCGCCTCGGGGTCGTTTTCGATAGCCTGAGAGGCAAGCGTATCGATGTGGCCGGTATTCCCCCTCACGGCAGCGTGGACAACGTCGTCGGTAAGTGCGCCGCCGTTCGCGATGTACTCATAGAGGCTCTGGTCGGCCGGGTCGGGAATAACGCGCCCGAATTGCTCGTCTGTGACATAGCCCTCGTCGCCGATCCTGAACTGGCCATAGGGCCCCGCCGGCCATGGCATCGCGATACGTGAGAGCTCCGTGTCCGCCATGACATAGAATTTCATGACGGCGAGCTTCTCATCTCGCGAGATATAGTCCTTGACGGCAATAGACGCCTTCGGGTTGATGTGGGTTCGATCCGACGGCGAGAGTTCAAGGCCGCGCTCGATCTCATATTCGGCCTGGGCGGTGGAGGCCGTGAAAAGGGCCCGCGCGAGCAGCCAGGACTTCTGACCCGCATACGTGTCGGGGGCGATGCCGTCAAGAGCGACCTCGGCCACGGCCGAGAGAAGGTTCGGCTCTGCCATGATCGCACCGAGCGTGGCGACAGCCGGCCACTTAAGGTATCCCTCGCATTGCTGCGGGTCCATGATCATTTCGCGCGCGGCATCGAAAACGCGGTCGAGGTCGAGCAGGCCCAGCCCGGCCGCACCCGCTCTATCCAGTTTGTCCATACGGCTCTCCCTTCGGTCATAGTTCCGTTAGTTGTATCGTCCGCCCTTGGGCTTGTCGATGAGAGCCGTTGAACAACTGTTCCTAGATTTTGGTTAATGTTTAAGCGACTGAGCGTGGGGGAGGGTCACGTCGCGCTCCATCGACACAACCCCATCAGGCGATGCCGTGCTTTTGGTCGCAAGTCGAAGCGAGTCAATGATCTTTTTCGTGCTGGGGCTGCAATCGACTCTGTGGTGAGCCACGCTCAGCTCTTCATACTGATCGAGGATCACGTCCACCTTCCGCGACTCGTCGAAGGTCTGGCCGCGGTAGAGCGTATAGTCGTGCCCGCCGATGCTGACAAGGCCGTCTGGCATAAGGGCAATGTCCTTCGCTTCAATCGCCGGCACGATGGCGAAATTTACGCCTGCGGCGATGGCGATATCCTTATATTCAGGGGGAATGACCATCTCGCGGAATTCCGGCAGGTCCCTCATCGAAAGAAACGCGTTCATGTTAATTTCGACGGCCTCGTATCCGCCCCGTCCGGCGCCATCGATAACGGAGCCGAATATCTCCGAGTCCATGAGAATGCCGGGCAAGGGATCCACACTTGACCTCTGCATGTAGACGGTACGGTCCCCTTGGGCAGGTCCGTCGAGGTTCACAGTCACATCCGACCAAAGCGAGCCGAATGAGTCAGAGCCGTCGGTCACATCGAAGGCTTGGATGCAGAGCGTGTCGTTCTCCTCGTAGAATTGCTTTACCAGCTCCACGGTCTTCGGCTCACCGTCAACCGAATAGTTGACCTTGATGCCGCCCTTGGTGGTTGCGTCCACATAGAGGCTGCTGTCCTCGATGCGCTTTTTGAGGTTCTCTCTATAGGAGACCAGCGATCCTGGGAGCGCCTGGATCTGAGAAAGGCCTTTTTCCAATTGGTCAATATCGACAACGACGGGCTGCTCGATTTTAGGGAACGGGCCCAGCTGAAACGCCTTCATCGCATAGTCACTTCGATCCTCTCGGGCCGTCATGACGAGGGCGGCGTCGCTTGGAAACAGCGTAGTACCGTCAACCCTAACGATTCTGACGGCATCTCGCCTTGTAGCCGATGCCACAGACTGAAGGACATTGGACGATGCCTGGTCGATATTTCCGAGAACGATGGCGCCACCGCTTGCGGCAGAGATGACACCCGGCCTGATTGGGCGTCCGCCGCCGATAATGCTTACGAGGCTCGCCGTCCCGATATCGGAGACGACGGCAACGTTACCCTTTGCACCGACGCCGGCAAGGTCCCTCATGAGCGTCGCCTCATCGCTTTCGCCGACGCGGAAGAACGCGCGAAGCGCCTCTCCCGCACGCTCCGGGCTATCCGTCTCAATTAGAATGGGAATCCGCGTCGCAAGGGCCTCGGCCACAGCGGAAACGGCCGCAGGCGGATAAACCGGGCTTAGCTGATCGGGTTCAACCGGCATAGATCTTCCGATTAGTTTCTCGGGATTACCCAAAGAGTCAGATGAGATTGAGTCCAAAGCCTGAAGGCTCGGATGGGCCGGCCTCAATCCGCGCGGGGTCGCCGCGGAAACGACTCCCTGGAGATTCAACTCATGACAGAGGTTCTCGACTGCAACAGTGCCCCGACACGACGTTACGTTGCCGCCGAAGTCCAGCGATCCGAAAAACAGCTTATCCTTGAGAAACTCGGAATCCAGTTGTCCCGAGACACTCAGAATGCCAAGAGCGATAGGAAGAGCAAGAGAATCGGGGGTCCGCAATCGGCCCGAGAAGCTCCTGTTATAACCGGGGGAAGGCATTAGCTCGATGGAGATATTGTCCCGGGGTACGGTGTACCCCTGCGCCTTAAGGGCGCACCTGACGATACCTCGCAACTCCACGGCGGCATTATCCTGAATACCCGCAATGGTTATGCCGGGTAATCCGGGCTGCATTTCAATTGCGATGTCAATGGGCACCGCAGAGGCGGCCTCTACAACAGCCCCATGGACAACAGAACGCTTGGCCATATCATGCTCCATTCCTCAATGGTCTTGAGGTAAGTTTGATATTGGCGACGGTTGGGCGAACCCATTGAACAACTGTTCCTAAACATCAACGGAGTCAAACGTCCATTCAACTTAAGCCCGTATTCATGCGCAAATCAGTGGTGGATAGTGGTGGATAGCCAGAAGAAACCAGTGGATTCTAGAAGGAATAGCCAATAGTAAAGCGGTTCCCCCGATTGACTGCATATCAGGGAAACCGCTGGTAGATAGTGGTGGGCCCTCCGGGATTCGAACCCAGAACCCAGGGATTATGAGTATGATCAAAGTCCCATCGAGGAGCATTTGGACATCGATGTCAGCTCACAGGTCAATTGGCACCAGCTGCCAGGTGTGTGCACGGCATCCTCGCCGGGATTTCGGAATTCAACGCTGATACCGGGACACTCCAACTCATGAGCCATCGCGTAGGGTTTGGCTTGACCGAAGAGATTCCGGTTGCGTCCAACCTCGTCACATATGGCCCAGCCGCGATAGTGAGTGATTGGGGCGGCCACATGCTCAACCCTTAGCGCCTCGATCTGCCACGTAACCACAGCGCAATCATAGGAAAACCTAATGACTTTGAATATCGACTGCTTTTATCGGATACCAAAGAAGCAGTCTGTCAATAAGTATCAATTAGCCATTTCGAGTAAAACTAAGGTACAGCAGAATTTGTAATCCGCTGCTATCCACACTTATATTTACGTTTCCGCACTTGAATCCGGTTTTGAATATGGACTCATAATCCCTGGGTTCTGGGTTCGAATCCCGGAGGGCCCACCAGAGAATCAAGGGGCCGGGCAAATAGCCCGGCCCCTTTTTGCCAAAGTTCCCACTCTACGTGCCTACCCAATTGCCTTGATAAACGTTTGTGGGTCCAATCTTCGTAATAGTTAATGCTGGTTGACAAGAGCCATTTCAAAACTATGCCGGATTACGGGTCCGGCCCCGGGCCGGCCGTCCGTGCCCTGCATTTCACGGAATGCGCAAGTCGTCTACCAGCGGTTTTGATTTTGCCGATTGCGGCATGCTCGGGGGGTTCCCGGCCTGGCCCC
>DBFELT010000010.1:0-118363 GCA_048323995.1 Collinsella sp.
AATGAAATCAGACCCCCGTATCGTCATTTCGAGCGAAGCGAGAAATCTTTCTTGCAGACCGATAAACGATGCGTGTGTGAAAGCAGGGATGAGGTGTCTCAAGTGATTGGTGACTAGCGATTTGAATACTACTTTCGGGCATCGCCATTATTTATACTGCGGCGAAGCCGCCACCACAACCCTGAACCCTGAACCCTGAACCCTGAACCCCAAATTCCCTAGCCACTTCCCCCTATGTTCGTTATAATAGAAAAAGAATAAAAGTAGCTAGTAGCTAGTAGCTAGTGACTGGTAACTAGTCACTAGTCCCCAGTCACTAGTCCCCAGTCACTAGTCCCTAATCCCTAGCCACTTGGCATTGTGGCATACCTATTACGAAGGAGTACCCATCTATGTACGAAGAAACCACCATCGCGGCGATCGCGACCAGCCCGGGCGAGGGCGGGATCGGCATCATCCGCATTTCCGGCATGCAGGCGGCGGATGTCGCAGACCGCGTATTTCATACGAAGAAAATCAAGAGCTTTCATGAGGCAGAGCCGTACCGCATGTACTTTGGCCGCGTCATGGCGGGGGACCGCCAGGTAGACGAAGGGCTCGCCGTCTACATGAGATCGCCGCATTCCTACACGGGCGAGGATGTCGTGGAGATCCAGATCCACGGCTCGATGGAGGCGCTCCGCCAGACGCTCTCGCTCGTTCTGGAAAAGGGGGCCGTCCCCGCGCACCGCGGTGAATTCACGAAGCGGGCCTTCCTGAATGGCCGCCTCGACCTGTCGCAGGCGGAAGCCGTGATGGATATCATCGAGGCGAAGGGGGCGGCGGCGCTCTCGCAGGCAGAAAGCCATCTCTCGGGCGCGCTTTCCTCCTTCGTGCGTGCTTCGCGCGACCAACTGAAGGATCTGATCGCCAAGCTCGAAGTCACCATCGACTATCCGGAGGAAGACCTGGAGGATCTCACGAATGAGGAGATCGAAGAGGGGCTTTCTGCCATTGATGCATCGCTTCGGACGCTGCTCTCCCGCTCCGAAGAGGGGCGCATCATCCGCGATGGCCTGCGCACGGCGATCGTGGGCCGTCCGAATGCAGGGAAATCGAGCCTTTTGAATGCACTTTTGCAGGAGGAGCGGGCCATCGTGACGGACATTCCCGGGACGACGCGCGACACCATCGAGGAGTCCATCAAGATCGGCGGTGTGCCGCTCATCCTGATGGATACAGCCGGCATCCGTGAGACGGATAACAAGATCGAGCGCATCGGCATCGAACGCGCGAAGAAGTCCATGGAGAAGGCTGACCTCATCATGGCAGTCATCGACGGCTCTCGCCCGCTCTCGGAAGAGGACCGCGCGCTGCTCACCTCTCTTTACGGAAGAAAGGCGCTTGTCATCCTGAATAAGTATGACCTGCCGCAGGAGATCGAGACGAGAGATGTGAAAGCGCTCGCCGGGGATATTCCGGTCGTGCCGATCTCCGCTCGCTACGGCAGCGGCATGGCCGAGCTGGAGGAGGAGCTCCATCATATCACTCGGCTTCAGGATGTCTCCGCGGGCCGTGAGCTTTTCTTGATGAACCTGCGGCATGTGGATCTGGTGAAGAAAGCTCTCGCGGCCGTCCGCCGCGCCGAAGAGTCCATCCGCTCTGGCATGCCTGCGGACTGCATCGTCATTGATGTCACCGAGTCGTGGCATACGCTGGGGGAGATCACCGGAGACACGGTGGATCAGGAGCTCATCAATTCCATCTTCGAAAGATTCTGCGTGGGGAAGTAGTGACTAGTGACTGGAGACTGGGAGACTAGGAGACATCAGACTCCCCGTGTCGTCATTTCGAGCGAAGCGAGAAATCTTTCTTGCAGACCGATAAAAGATGCGTGTGTGAAAGCAGGGATAAGGTGCTTCAAGTGACTAGCGAATTGAATACTACTTTCGGGCATCGCCCCATACATATTCGTGGCGAAGCCGCTACCACCATTCCTCATTCTAGCAATGCTTTCATCCCCGATCGAGGGCCAGCACGTCCCAGAGGTCACTCCGACCCCTGCCTTCAAAGAAATTCAAAAACCCCTTGCAAAAGACATCCACATCGTATATAATAACCTTCGTCGCACAGCGAGAGTGCTGACAGCGAAATGAACATCTTGACTGAATGAAAAATTCCTGTTGACACAAACGGAACGGTATGATACAATATCAATCGTCGCTGAAACGTCAAGACTCACATCGATTGAGTTCGAAAAAATGAGACTTGACAAAAGACAAAACTGTGATATAATAATATCGCTGTTAATTAAATGCGGAAGTAGCTCAGTGGTAGAGCACAACCTTGCCAAGGTTGGGGTCGCGGGTTCGAGCCCCGTTGTCCGCTCCAAACGCAGCAGCCCGACTACTACGGTAGCCGGGCTTTTTCGTGCCCATCGCATGGGCTCGAACCCGAGAGGGAGCGAGCGTTTTGGGTCGTGGCTGTGGCGTTGTTTGCCGCGAATATCCGCTTTGGGCGTATCATCGTGGGCATCTCGTATAACCTCGTTGCAAGGGAGATACGCCCCATGGCTACAGAAAAGTCTTCTTCGCGCTCATGGATGTCCGACGCCGCGATCTATCAGATCTACCCGCGCTCGTTTAAGGATTCGACTGGTTCGGGTCTGGGCGATATCGCGGGCATTGCCCAGCAGATGGACTATCTTGAGCAGCTGGGTATCGAGGCCATCTGGCTGAGCCCGTTTTACCCATCGCCTCTTGTTGATGGTGGCTATGATGTGGCGGACTACTGCGATGTCGACCCACGTCTCGGCTCGCTTGACGACTTCGATGACATGATCGCTGCGGCTCACGCGCGCGGCATCAAGGTCATCGTCGACATCGTGCCTAACCATTCATCCAACCAGCACCCCTGGTTCAAAGCCGCTCTTGCCGCCGGCCCCGGATCGCCCGAGCGCGCCCGTTATATCTTTCGCGATGGTCGCGGCGAACATGGCGAGCTGCCTCCCACCAATTGGAATGCCAACTTTGGCGGCCCCGCCTGGACGCGTGTTGCGGACGGTCAGTGGTATCTGCACATGTTTACGCCCGAGCAGCCGGACTTTGACTGGTCATGCCCCGAGGTTCACACGTTCTTTTGCGACGTCCTGACATTTTGGAGCGATCGAGGCGTCGATGGCTTTCGCATTGATGTGGCGCACGGTCTTGCCAAGGATCTCGACCGCGATGACCTCGACCGGTGGCATCTCGCCGAGGGCGATGACATGGTTGACGACGGCGCCCATCCGCTGTGGGACCGCAACGAGGTCCACGAGATCTATCGCGAGTGGCGCCGCGTGTTCGACCGCTATAATCCGCCGCGCAGCGCCGTTGCCGAGGCGTGGGTGCTGCCCGAGCGCCAGTATCTCTACGCGCGTCCCAACGAGCTTGGCCAGACATTCAACTTTGAGTTCGCCAAGGCCACTTGGACCTATGATGACATGCACGCTGCAATCGAGGAGGGCTTGAAGGCGGCCATCGAATCCGATTCCGCCTCGACCTGGGTACTCTCCAACCACGACGTGCCGCGCGTGGCGACACGCTATGCCCTGCCGCAAATCAAGGCGACGCGCTACCACCAGATTGCGCTCGACTGGCTCTTACGCGACGGGTCGTCTTATGACGAGGACCGTGAACTCGGCGAGCGCCGCGCGCGGGCGGCCCTTTTGCTTGAGCTGGCGCTTCCGGGCTCGGCATACGTGTATCAGGGTGAGGAGCTCGGCCTTTTTGAGGTGGCTGACATCCCGTGGGCTGCACTCGAAGATCCCACTGCGACCAATACGCACGGATCGAAGCGCGAGAAGGGGCGCGACGGCTGTCGTGTGCCCCTACCATGGGTAGCGGCGGACGATCCCGCGCAGGGCGGATCGTTTGGGTTTTCACCGGCGGACGCCGATATGGCGCCCCATCTGCCGCAGCCTGCATGGTTTTCCGATTACGCTGCCGATAGGGAAGAAGCGGACCCGACATCGATGCTTGCGCTCTATCGTGACGCCCTCTGGCTGCGGCGCAAGCTGCGCGGGTGCGCCAACGATCTTGCGTGGCTCGATCTTGACGGGCGCACCGGCCTTGCGGATGGTGCCGAGGGTGCTGAGGGCGGCGTCATCGCCTATCGCCGCGACAACGGCTGGGCGTGTGTGACGAACTTCGGCGCAGCGCCCGTGGAACTGCCGGCGGGCAGGGTCCTGCTCACCTCATCACCGCTTGCAGACGGCAGGCTCGCGCAGGACAGCTCTGCCTGGATCATGCTCGGTGAGATGTAGAGGCCTCTTGCGGCGAGTTTGCGTTTGCCTGCGCTTTCCGTGGTGGCTGATGTCTTCGCGAGGTTCACGAGGGCGTCGCAAAACTTTTCAAAAAAAGTTCTTGCATAGGATGCGGGCATCACGTAAGATTAATCCTCGTAAGCGGACATGGCTCAGTTGGTAGAGCACAACCTTGCCAAGGTTGGGGTCGCGGGTTCGAGCCCCGTTGTCCGCTCCATTTGGGCGTTTAGCTCAGGGGGAGAGCGCTTCCCTGACACGGAAGAGGTCAGAAGTTCAAATCTTCTAACGCCCACCAAATGTTCGCAGCTCAGAGGCTATGTCCTCTGGGCTGTTTTGTTTTATGCCGCCAAATGGGTCGCCAAATCGCCGGCAAAAGGTACCTCGATTCATGAAAGAGCGGTTCTGAGCGTCTGTTTAGCCTTGTCATCTCAATCGAGTGGGGGTTGACCGTTTTGAACATAACCGTGCACCTCGTTGATGTTTCCGCGATCGATCCCGGCGTGACCGTTGATATGGCATCAATCGCGGGACGCTATGCCTTACGTGCCTCCAATGAGGATCTCCCAATTGCGTCTCGGAAGGAAGCCGCAGGCGTGGGTCTGCTGCTTCGCGACGCCCTGGGTGTCTTCGACGACACCCGGCTTGTGCGTTCTGCTTTCGGCAAGATCGAGCTTGCGGATGGGGAGGCCCCCTCTATTTCCATTTCACATGGCGGAAGCGTGGCCGTCCTCGCTGTATCCGATGTTGCTCGGTCGGTCGGAGGACCTATTGGCGTGGATATCGAGGCGATCGATGAGATTGCTCCCGTTGCGGTTGAGCGTATGGTGAGCGACGACGAGCGCGCGTGGATTAACGCTGCCCCCAATTTGCAAGAACGCTATCTTCGCCTGAGTCAGACGTGGACGCGCATCGAGGCCATCCTCAAGGCTGAGGGCGTCGGGTTTTCGATTGACCCTCGCAAAGATGGCATGCCCGGCGGATGGAATGCTTCGTCGGTGACATACGGTCGCTGCGTCATCTCTTGTGCGGCACGCTCTATGCCTCGTATCGTCGTCAAGGAGCATGCCTTTCGGGTAGCATAGGAGCCAATCGCCAATAGGGGAGGCCGCCATGTCGCTGAACGCTCAAAACGATATTGCTTCACGGATCGAGGATGCCGTCTTTGAACTTATGGCGACAACTCCGGTGCAGTCGATTAAGGTGGCCGAGGTACTTCGCCTTGCCCATACATCCAAATCGACGTTCTATCGCTGTTATCGCTCTGTCGATGATGTGGTTAAACGTTTTGAAGATGAGCTGCTCCAGAATATGCAGGACATCAATGATGTTGCGCTGGAGGCTCGTTTTGGCGATGCGCAGCTGGACCCTACGCCCACGATGATCAAGCGCATGGAGATCCTCAAGGCTAATCGCTCGAAAGTTTTGGCACTTAACAGCGATAACGGCGATCCCGTGTTTGCTCACAAGGCAACGATCTTTATGCATGACTATTTTCGCAATCGGCTTCGCTCGACATTTTCCGATGAAACGGACCTCGATCTGTATCTAGCATTTGCGCTTGCGGGCCACCATAACCTCATTCAGTATTGGCTCGAGGCCCGGCCCGACCTTGAGGCGCGCACCGTTGCCGCCGCCCTCAATCGCATGTTCTACGCACCGCTCTTTGTCGACGATGCATCGCGTCATTGGCACCCACGTATTCCCGATTTTGAAAGGCCAGTCGCGTGAGCGGTCGATATTTGGGGATAAACGGTTGTATTCAGGGCGAGTTTTAGATATCTCTGATCATTAGCTCAAATAATACGAGTCCGTTTATCTGCTATTTGGAACGCCTAGCCCCGATGTGTCCCATATGATGGGACACATCGGGGCTTTTTGTCTCACGCGTCTCGTTTAACCCCTCATAAACTAAAGCTACGTTCAAAAGAACCACTGCAGTAGTTCAACGTGTGACGGCACAGAAAAGCCGCGAGCGCTCTCTCACCTTCGCTCGCGGCCGGACTGCGCCATCACTCCGTACACCTTCACATGATTAGGATGTGATATTCAGTGGTTACGCTCGGAAAGAACATGCGCAGCGTCTCGATTGCAGGCGTGGGCTGCACCCCGTTCAAGGATTTTGAGGAGCATCCCGAGACCCAGGGTATTGGCGAGGGCGAGGCGTTTGGCTATGCGGCCCTCGAGGCAATTGCCGATGCCGGTCTTGAGCCCCGCGATATCGACTTTTTCTATCACGGCAGCGCCAATCCGTATCTCGTTGGCGATTGCATTACCCCCAACATGCAGGTTGCCGATTGGTTTGGCGTTCGTGCCAAGGGCTCCGTCCATCATTCCGAGGCTTGCTGCACGGGTTACGTCGCCCTTGAGCAGGCCGTGATGGCGGTTGCTTCCGGTGCTTACGACGTTGTCCTTACGGGTGCCTGCGATTTGGCTTCGACTCTTCCCGTCGAGCATATGCCCTCCCATATTCGTCAGGACTTTACGCTCGACGTCATGATTCCCTCGCTCGATAAGATC
Organism: Collinsella sp.; assembly: GCA_048323995.1. Taxonomy (GTDB): domain Bacteria; phylum Actinomycetota; class Coriobacteriia; order Coriobacteriales; family Coriobacteriaceae; genus Collinsella. The sequence goes on from DBFELT010000010.1 coordinate 6,800, forward strand.
TATGACCGCGCGTATGGTCGCCCGCTTGATGGTGCCTTTGGCGTGTCGTTCGACAACTGGATCAACGAGTATTCGATGCAGTACGACCTTACAGCCGATCAGATTGATGACGCCCTGAACGGCCTTACCAAGAGCCTTCGCCGCGGTGCCGTCCTGAATCCCCTTGCCTGGTACGAGACTACGGTCGAGGAGGACGCGAAGGCAGCCGGGTTCGATACCGCCGACGAGTATCTCAAGAGCATGTATAACCCGCGCGTTACGCAGTACCTGCGTGTTACCGGCTTTGAGAAGAAATGCGACGGTGCCGCAGCTGTTGTCGTGATGCCCACGGAGAAGGCCAAGGCCATGGGCGTGCCGTATGCGCCTATTGAGGTTCTGGGTACGGGCGCTTCTGCGGTCGAGGCCGGCCTGCTTCACAACGAGCACTGGGCTACCGAGCTTGCCGCCAAGCAGGTCTACGACCTTACCGGCGTGAGCCCCGACGAGATCGACCTGTTTATGTGCAATGACTTCTTCCTTGCTTCCGAGATCGTCTCGGCTGAGGAGTGCGGCTATATTCCGCGCGGCGAGGCTTGGAAGTACGCGATCGATGGTCGCACCGCTTTTGACGGCGATAGGCCCATCAACCCGCACGGTGGTCGTTGCAACTTCGGTCACGCCCATGGCGCATCCGGCATCGCCGATATCGTTGAGGCCGTCAAGCAGATGCGTGGCGTCGCCGGTGCTACCCAGATGAAGAAGGTTCCCGAGACGGCGTTCCTGCGCGGTTTTGGCGGTTCTCAGAACGTGCGCTGCCAGATTCTTCGTACCGTCGCCTAAGCGACCGCGGTTTTCGATTTCCCATAAGGAGTATTCTCATGCAACTCAAAGATATGGAGCCCGTGGTCAAGAAGTTCTACACGGGTCTTGAAGAGGGCATCTATTGGGCGCGCCAGTGCCCCGAGTGCGGAGCCGTCGAGTTTCCGCCCCACCTTGCCTGCAATGCCTGCGGCTATCACAAGACCGATTGGGTCCAGGTTTCCGGTCACGGCCATCTGATCGATTTTACCTTGCCTGGTCCGCAGAACGACAAGCCCTACCTCAAGGAGTATGGCAAGTACGCCTACGGCGCCGTCGATATCGACGAGGGTTCTCAGTACACCTACGTCATCTACGGCATTACCAAGAAGAAGGCCCCCGAGATTCGCGCCAAGCTCATGGCGGGCCAGACCGTGGGCGTCCACGCCAAGGTCATCGATCGTCCTGGCTACAAGGAGCTTACGTTCGAGCTTGACGACTAGGCTTTCAACCCTTTTAACAATTCGATTCCTCTCTTAGGCCACGGCGGGACCCATGTCTCCAGCCCGCCGTGGCCGCCCCTCTTTTTCGATTGAAAGGCACCATCATGAACGAAGAACTCACTCAGCAGATCTGCGATTTTGCCAAGTCCGCCTACAACTATGACGGCGATGTGACCCCTGAGACGACGTTTGAGACCCTGGGCAAGGGCTCGATGAAGATGATCGCGCTGACCTCCATGATCGAGAACGAACTCGATGCCGAGGTTCCCGTTCGCGAGGTCATGGTCATGAAGACCATCGGCGAGCTTATCGAGCGTACTGCCGAAGAGATGGAGTAACTGCCATGGACCTGATGCAGACCCTGCGCGAGCAGGCTGCCGCCAAGCCTATGCGCGTTGCTTTTCCCGAGGGCGAAAACGAGACCATGATGCAGGCGGTCGCAAAGATCGCTGCCGAGCGTCTCGCCGAATGTGTGCTGGTCGGCGACGGCGGTAAGCTCAAGGAGCTTGCCGATGAGCGCGGCATCTCCCTTGACGGTATCGAGATTGTCGATGTGACCGACGAGGAAGCGAACGCCGCTTGTTGCGAGCGCTACCTTTCGCATCCGGATTGCAAGTTTAAGCCCAAGGGCGCTGCGCGCCGTATGACGCGTCCGCTTGAGCGCGCCCTGATTTTGCAGGTGCTCGGCGATGTCGACGTTATGTTCGCCGGCATCGATAACGCCACGGGCGACATCATCCTAGCGGGACAGACCATCGTCGGCCTTGCCTACGGGGTGGACACCGTGAGCTCGTGCGGTATCGCCGACATTCCCAACTGGAACGGCGGCGAAGGCGGCCTTTTGGCTTTTGGCGATTCCGCCGTTTGCGTTGACCCCACGAGCGAAGAGCTTGCCTCGATTGCGATTTCGTCGAGCGAAACGGTGCGCTCACTGACCGGATGGGATATCCGTTGCGCGCTGCTTTCGCATTCGACTGACGGTTCGATGGATAACGAGCTTGTCGACAAGGTACGTCGCGCTCGCGAGATTGCCAACGATCGCCGTCCCGACCTTGCCATCGACGGCGAGTTCCAGTTTGATTCGGCGATTAACCCCAAGGTTGCGGCCAAGAAGGTACATCGTGAGTCCGCTGTTGCGGGCCAAGCCAACGTGGTCATCTGGCCCGATATCAACGTGGGCAATATCGGCGTCAAGATCATCCAGAATCTGACCGGTGCCAATGCCTACGGCCCCATGCTTCAGGGCTTCAAGAAGATCGTGTGCGATTGCTCGCGCTCTGCGCCCGTCGACGAGATCGTCGGCAACGTGGTGATGAGCTGCGTGCGCGCCCAGGCGCTTAAGGAGGCTTAAGGTATGTCCGATAAAAAGACTCCCTGGCGCGTCCTGGTAATCAACCCGGGTTCCACTTCCACGAAGGTGGGCGTTTTTGAGGGCGATGAGTGCAAGCTCAGTAAGAACGTTGCGCACGATGCGAAGGACCTTGCCCAGTTCGATGGGGTTTCGGCTCAGATGCCGTATCGCTGCGATCTGATTCTTGGAGCACTGGGGGAGGCGAGCCTGAAGCTCGAGGACTTTGATGCATTTGTCGGTCGCGGCGGCGGCTTGCTTTCGCTGCCCGGCGGCACGTATGCCATCAATGAGGTCATGCTCGAACATGCCCGCGTCGGTGCGAACGGCATTCAGCACCCGGCGCAGTTGGGCCCCCAGATTGCTCATGAGTTCGCCTCAAAGACGGGAAAGCCCTCTTTTGTGGTGAATCCTCCCGATACCGACGAGCTGTGCGACCTCGCACGTATGACGGGCATTAAGGGCGTGTATCGAAACGTGCACCTGCACGCCCTTAATCTCAAAGAGACCGCCATCCGCCATGCGGCAAAGCTCGGTCGCCCCTATGATGAGTGCAACTTCATTGTTTGCCATATCGGCGGCGGCATCTCTATCTCGGCTCATCTTAAGGGCAAGATGGTGGACGGCAACGACATCGTTGGCGGCGAGGGTCCCATGGCGCCGACGCGCTGCGGATCGGTTCCCGCGATCGAGGTCGCGAAGTATACGGCAGAGCATGGTCTCGACGTTGCCCGCGCCCATTGCATGAAGACCGGTGGCTTCGTTGACCTTTTGGGTACGTCCGATGCCATCGAGGTGTGCGATCGCGCCGCTGCGGGCGATAAGGCTGCGGCTCGCGCCTGGGATGCAATGGTCTACCAAATCTGCAAGTGGATTGGCGAGATGGCTTGTGTGCTGAAGGGTGACGTCGACGGCATCTTGCTCGGAGGCGGCATGGTCCACAGCAAGGAGCTCGTTGCCTCGATTGAGGAATGCTGCTCTTGGATCGCCCCCGTGTCTGCCTATCCGGGCGAGTTTGAGCTCGAGGCTATGGCCGCTGGTGCCTGTCGCGTGCTCGATGGTGTCGAGGAAGCGCTCGTGTACAGCGGAGAACCCGTGTTCACCGGATTTAACGACTAATAGTGCTGTGTTTGGGGCGGCCGCTGGTGATGCCTGGTCGCTCTGACCCTTTTCTCTAAGTGTAAGGATGGATCATGGATAAAACCAAGATCAAGTACCTGGTGGGCATTTATGCTGCCGCCATGTGCATTATGGGCATGTTGGTGCCCGTCCCCATCGTGGCCTCTGTCGCGGCGGCGTTTCCCGACGAAAACATCGCTGCCGTCCAGATGATCATCGGCATCATCCCGTTGATGATGGCACTGTCCGCCATGCTCGTCTCTTCACAGCTTGCCTCTCGCGTGTCCAAGAAGAAGACGACGCTTGTCGGTCACGTTATCGTGATGCTGGCAGGCGCCTCGGTGCTGGTGTTCCACGACTCGCTCGGCCAGGTCTTAGCGGCTTCTGCTGTCATGGGCCTTGGTCTCGGCGCCGTGCAGAATTCAACGGACGCTCTTATCGCGGATTACTTTGGCGGAAAGCAGCGCTCGTTTGTCATGGGCATCTACTCCACTTTTGTCGCACTTGGCGGCATTATCTGGACGATGGTTTCCGGCATCTTGGGTTCTGCCGAGTGGTTCCACAGCTATGCGGCGTACTTCATCATGATCGTGTTTATCGTCATTGAGGCTGTTTGCCTTCCCGAGGGCCATCTTGAGCCCAAGCGCAAAGTCAACGTGTTTGCCAATATGCCTAAAGAGGTCGCGATTATCACGCTCATGAGCTTCGTGTTCGTACTCACGTTCCAGCTCTTCAGCTCCAACGTTTCGCTGCTTGTTGTGGGTCGCGGCTTTGGCGGTACCGTGGAGGCCGGTCTTGCCTCTACCGTTATGACCGTTGCCGGTATTGCGGCTGGTCTTTTGGTGGGCCCGCTGTTTGCCAAGTTCAAGAACCTGGCTATGCCGATCGCGTGGGGCGTGACGCTCGTTGGCCTGGGCCTGACGCTGGTTGCGCCCGCCTTTATGGTGCTGTGCGTTGCGGGCTTTGTCGTTGCGCTGGGCAAGGAGACCTACGTGCCGCTGGAGGGCAATTTTGCCGCCGGCAACTCTGCCCCCGAGGGACGTGCGTTTAACCTCGCCATTGGCATGGCAGGCATCAACTTTGGCATGGCACTGTCTCCCATTGTGTTTGAGGCCGTGACGTCGCCGTTTGGTGCAACGATTGACCAGAAGTTCATCGCCGGCATGATCGTCTGTGCGGCTTGTGTCGTCTTTGGCGCCATTAAGTATCGCAAGCTCACCCCGGCTCAGCTTGCCGAGGCCGAGAAGATGGCGGCCAGCGGCGAGGCGGAGTAGCCACTCGAGTAGCTGTTTTGCCGCACATCATGTTTTATCGGGGCCGCCGACATATGCCGGCGGCCCTCTTTCTATCAATGGCTTTGAAAGGATTTAGGCTATGAAGCTCCCTGTCGGCCGCGTCATCGGCATTCTCAACGGCTTCTTCAACCCCTTGTTGCTCTGTGCATTCCTCCCCATTATCGAAGGGGCACCCGGTTTGGATCTGACGAGTCCCACGGGCTTTTTGGGACAACTCATCGTGGCCACGGCGATCGCCGAGGTTCTGAGCGCACTCCCGCTGTTTGGCAAAACGGTTAGTATGTGCCTGGACTTTTTTGGTTTTGAGCAGGGGAGTGCATCACACAAGATCGCCGGTACGGTCATCGGTGCCACGCTCCTTTTTATGGTAATCGGTTTTGGCGAGATTGCCTTCCAGGGAGGATTCGGAACGATTGGAGGCCGTACGTTCTTCGCGCGTTGGGCAGGCCTCGTCACAAAGGGATGGGCTTTTGTGGTTATTGCCGGCGTGCTGCTCGATCCTTTTACAGCGGCTCTCGGCCGCATGATAGCTCGCGAAGAGAAGAAATAGCTCCTCGCCTATCGAATGCCGGCGGACGGGGTGCCGGGGCTGTAGTCTTCCGAGCGTTTGCAGTCCCGTCGCTCCGTCCGCCGGCATTCGACCGCAACATGTTGGTCAAGCATAATCTTTTGGATTCTTTTGGCGTGAGTGGCTTGGTTTTGGTAGGATTTGTCAGCGGCTTGACTAAGGGGGTTTTATAACTGCCATGCAGGTAGCCGTGTTGGTAACGTTTTACCGACTTGCCAAGAACCCCTCATAATTAATGCGTCTGCAAAATGACTAATTGCTTTGACCTGCTGAAACACTATATGTTGTGTTTGACCTAAAAAAAGAATACAGGATATAGATGCTTCTTTGTCGTATGATAGATGGCGGACAGAGAACGAGAACCTTATTCGCCCCATTTGGATAGATCTTTGAGCCCCTTGATTGGCTGCGAGGATTGTCCGCATGAGGGACTATGGTTATCGAGAACACAGATTGCGCGACGGCGCCGCAAGACAGGGGCACGCCCTGCCGGGCATCGTTTGGCTCTGAAGCGCAATGAGACTACTACGCGAAAGAGGCAAGAGGATGAAGATCATCAAGCGCAGCGGCACCGAGGTTGTCTTTGACATCGATAAGATCGTCAATGCCATCCGTGCTGCAAACTTGGAGGTCGAGGAGAGCTCTCGTCTTACCGACCGCCAGGTGGTTTATGCGGCGCAAAACGTCGCCGAGGCATGCGAGAACGCGGGCCACACTGTTTCGGTCGAGGAGATTCAGGATTTGGTCGAGGACGAGATCATGCGTCTCGACTGCTACGAGGTTGCCCGCCACTACATCATCTATCGCTATGTTCAGAGCCTGAAGCGCCAGAAGAACACGACCGATGACAAGATCCTGTCGTTGATTGAGTGCAATAACGAAGAGGTTAAGCAGGAGAACTCCAACAAGAACCCGACCGTCAACTCCGTTCAGCGCGACTATATGGCCGGCGAGATTTCCAAGGACCTGACCCAGCGCGTGCTGCTGCCCCAGGAGATCGTGGATGCCCATAATGAGGGCCTGATCCATTTCCACGATTCGGATTACTTTGCCCAGCACATGCACAACTGCGATCTGGTGAACCTGGAGGACATGCTCCAGAACGGCACTGTTATCTCGGGTACGCTGATTGAGAAGCCGCACAGCTTCTCGACCGCCTGCAACATCGCGACGCAGATCATCGCCCAGGTTGCTTCCTCTCAGTACGGTGGCCAGTCGATTTCGCTGACCCATCTTGCCCCGTTCGTCGAGGTGAGCCGTCAAAAGATTCGCGGCGAGGTCGCCCGCGAGCTCGAGGAGCTCGGCGTTTCCGCATCTCCCGAAAAGGTCCGCGAGGTCGTTGAGGACCGCCTGCGTGACGAGATCCGTCGCGGCGTTCAGACGATTCAGTATCAGGTCGTGACCCTTATGACCACCAACGGCCAGGCGCCGTTCGTGACGGTCTTCATGTATCTTAACGAGGCCCGTACGCCTCAGGAGAAGCACGACCTTGCCATGATCGTGGAGGAGACGCTTCGCCAGCGCTACGAGGGCGTTAAGAACGAGGCCGGCGTGTGGATTACCCCGGCATTCCCCAAGCTCATCTATGTACTCGAGGACGATAACGTTCACGAGAATTCTCCGTACTTCTACCTGACCCAGCTGGCTGCTAAGTGCACCGCCAAGCGCATGGTGCCCGACTACATCTCCGAGAAGAAGATGCGCGAGCTCAAGCTGTCGAAGGGCGAGACCGCGGGCAACGGCGACTGCTATACCTGCATGGGTTGCCGCAGCTTCCTGACGCCTGACCGCTCCGGTAACGGATTTAACAACGTGGCCAACGCGCTGAACTATGACCCGAACAAGCCCAAGTACTACGGTCGCTTTAACCAGGGCGTTGTGACCATCAACCTGCCCGATGTCGCGCTGAGCTCGCATCAGGACATGGACAAGTTCTGGAAGATCTTCGACGAGCGCCTTGAGCTGTGCCACCGCGCCCTGCTGTGCCGTCATGAGCGTCTGATGGGTACGCTTTCGGATGCCGCACCGATTCTTTGGCAGTACGGCGCCCTCGCCCGCCTGAAGAAGGGCGAGACGATCGACAAGCTGCTCGTGGGCGGTTACTCCACCATTAGTCTGGGTTATGCCGGCCTGTACGAGTGCGTCAAGTACATGACGGGCCACAGCCACACCGAGAAGGAGGGCACGCCCTTTGCCATGGCCGTCATGCAGCGCATGAACGACAAGTGCGCGGAGTGGAAGGCCGAAAGCGATATTGACTTCTCGCTGTACGGTACCCCGCTTGAGTCGACGACCTACAAGTTCGCCAAGTGCCTGCAGCGCCGTTTTGGTATTATCCCGGGCGTGACGGACAAGGGCTACATTACCAACAGCTATCACGTCCATGTGTCTGAGGAGATTGATGCTTTCGATAAGCTCAAGTTCGAGGGCATGTTCCAGCAGCTTTCGCCGGGCGGTGCTATCTCCTACGTTGAGGTTCCCAACATGCAGGACAACCTCAAGGCTGTCATTCGCGTGATGCAGTACATCTACGACAACATCATGTACGCCGAGCTCAACACCAAGAGCGACTACTGCCAGGTGTGCGGCTACGACGGTGAGATCAAGATTGTCGAGGATGACGGCAAGCTGGTGTGGGAGTGCCCCAATTGCGGCAACCGCGATCAGGAGAAGATGAATGTCGCCCGCCGTACGTGTGGTTACATCGGTACTCAATTCTGGAACCAGGGCCGAACCGAGGAGATCCGCGACCGCGTGCTGCATCTCTAATAACCATCCCAGGCCGCCCCGTAGCGAGGCCCCGGACCTTTACTCGCTATTTCGGACAGTCCTGGCTCACGACGGAGGCGCCACTGGCGCCTCCTGTTCGTGCGGAACTCATATCGAGCAAAGGTCCGGGGCCTCGCTACGGGGCAGTCAAGTTGACGTAGCTGAGATGCAGCATGAGGCCTGCTCACTCCTCGAAGTTCTTAGCGGAAATGAGTTGACTTGCAGCAACGCTTTGCTTGCGATGACGGTTGAGCTGCAACGAAGTATTTATTGGACCTCGAACCCTATACTCGATGTTCGCTTCGTTCATTGAGTTACCCTTTGCATGAGGTCGGGACATATCGTCCCGCCCGCAGTTTCGCAGGCCGAAGGCCGAGAATGTTTGAGGACGGGATGATATGTCCCGGCCTCCCGGGAGAGTTACTTATGAACTACGCGAACATTAAGTATTTCGACATTGCTGATGGGGAAGGCGTTCGTACTTCTCTGTTTGTGAGCGGGTGCCGTCGTGGGTGCAAGAACTGCTTTAACTCTGTCGCGTGGGACTTTGCTGCGGGCGAGCCGTTCGATCGTGCCGTCGAGGACAAGATTATCGAGAGCCTCGATCATCCCTTTATTGACGGCCTGACGATTCTGGGCGGCGAGCCTATGGAACCTGAGAATCAGGCGGGACTCGTTGAGTTTGTCGAGCGTGTTCGTGCCGCTTATCCTGCGGGGTCAGGAAAGACCATTTGGTGTTTTACCGGCGACGTGCTCGAGGAGCTTATGCCGGGTGGTCGTCACCATACCGAGGCGACGGACCGTATCCTTGCCTGCCTCGATATGTTGGTGGACGGCCCGTTTGTTCAGGATCTGTACGATATTTCATTGCGCTTTAGGGGCTCGAGTAACCAGCGCGTGATTGATATGAACGCCACGCGCGCCCGTGCTGAGCGCGAGGGCGTTGCGCTTTGTGATGCGGTTGAACTTTGGCGTGATGATCCGGTCTATTCGACCCATACTATGTAGCTTGTGGTCGATGCCGAAGAGCGTGGTACCATAGCGCGAACGTGAAATCGGAAAAGTGAGGCCCAGATGGTCGATCAGGAAAAAGTCGAGGCCGCCATTAAGCTGTTGCTTGAGGGCATAGGCGAGGACCCAACTCGTGAGGGCCTGCTGGAGACCCCGGCGCGCGTTGCCCGTATGTATGGTGAGATCGCCGGCGGTATGGACCAGAGTGCCGAGGAGCACCTGTCCAAAACCTTTGCCGTCGCCTCGAACGACTTGGTTATCGAGCGCGACATCACGTTTTACTCGCTGTGCGAGCATCATCTGCTGCCGTTTTATGGCAAGGCTGCGATCGGCTATATCCCTAACGGTCGCGTGGCGGGTCTGTCTAAGCTCGCTCGCACGGTTGAAGTCTATGCCCGTCGTCTGCAGCTGCAGGAGCAGCTGTGTGCGCAGGTTGCCGACGCCCTCATGGATTATCTCGCTCCCCAGGGAGCGATTGTGCTCATGGAGGCTGAGCATATGTGCATGACCATGCGCGGCGTGCAGAAACCCGGCACCAAGACCGTGACGCTCGCTCGCCGCGGCGTCTTTGAGACCGATCCCGCGCTCGAGGAGCGGTTCTTTAGGATGCTGGGCCGTTAGCATGAGGGTCGTCAACGACTTTACATCGAAGACCGATGAGGGGACGTCGCGTCGCGGCTTTATGGCTTCGGGCCTGACTCCCTTTGGTGCCATGCCTCGCATTGATTACATTTGTGCCAACGGGCTGTTCCGTCGGCACCTGGGCAACATTGCACAGTTGGAATCGGGGCGCATCTTCTGCCGCCACGGTATTGACCATCTTCTCGATGTCGCTCGCATTATGTGGATCAAGAATCTCGAGGAACAGCTCGAATTTGACCGCGAGGTCATCTACGCCACGGCACTTCTTCATGATATCGGCAAAGATGAACAGTATGAATCGGGTATATCCCATGATGTTGCAAGCGAACGCGTCGCTGATGCGATCCTCGGTGGCATGTCCGATGATGTGGCATTTGAGCCGGCCGATGCCGCAGCCATTAAGACGGCCATTCTGGGCCATCGAAAGCTGCGCGTGAACAGCCAACCGCTTGAGCGTCTGCTCTATGCGGCCGACAAAGCGTCGCGCGCCTGCTTTGCATGCCCCGCGCGCAATGCTTGCAACTGGAGCGATGATAAAAAGAACCTGTCGATTCGCGTGTAGTTAGTTGTGCGGTCGGGGTTCTAAACGAAGGAGACGATCGCGATGAGCAACAAGAAACTGCCCGAGAATGCAACCAAGACTGAAGGCGCCGAGCTCGCCCGCCGTGGAAGGGGCGAAATATCCACTGCAACGGCGGTGCCCCACGTGAGCTATGACGATCTTCGCCATGCCGATCGCATTACTATCGACGGTCTCGAGGTCTTTGCCAACCACGGCGTGTATCCCGAGGAGAACGCGCTGGGCCAGAAATTCATCGTGTCCTTGGTGCTCTATGCCGACTTGCGTGCAGCGGGAGAGCACGATGACTTGGATGCCTCGATTGACTATGGCTCGGTGTGCCACGATGTCGATGGCTATCTGCGCGAGCATACGTTTAAGCTCATCGAGGCTGCAGCCGAGGGTGTGGCCCAGATGCTGCTACGTCGTTACCCCCTGCTGCTTGGCGTGCGCGTTAAGCTCGATAAGCCTTGGGCGCCCGTCGGTCTTCCCCTGGCAAGCTGCGGTGTCGAGATCGAGCGCGTGCGCTAACCGGTTCTAATACATCTCTATGGGTGGCTGCTTGAGCTGCTGTGACAGCGCTCTATTGTTGGGGCAGTACGTGTCGAGCAGGGCGTGAAATCGCTGATTGTGGCTTGGCTCGAGCAAGTGGACGAGCTCGTGGGCGACAACCATGTCGAGGCATTCGACGGGATAGGCGGCAAGTTCTCGTGCGATGCGAACGGCGCCGGATTTGGGCGTGCATGAGCCCCAACGCGTTTTCATGCTGCGTACGGAAACGCGGGAAACGGCGACACCCATTGCGATTTCGTATGCGTGCACCATATCGCGTAGCGCCGATGTGACTTCGGACGTATAGAGCTGGTCGATGTGGGCTTGGAGCTCATCGGACGTTAGGCCGTCGAGGATTGCGTGCCGCTTTGCCTGTGGGCTTTCGTCCGATTCATCGGCACCCATAAAACTTGCGAAGGTGGCCTGTTTGGGTCGCGGTGCGGGTGATGCAAAGTTGTGATCGAGCGCATCCTGTACCGTGATGGGCTTGCCCCAAAGTGCAATGATGGACGAGGGGCTGAGCGGCTCTCGCGCCGTCGCCTGACGTCGCTCACGCTGGGCAAGTCGGTTGACAATCCAGGCACTGTTGCGCTTTACAAACGCTTCGATGCGCTCGCGGCTGGCGCCGAGCGGTGCACTGGCGTGGACCTCACCACTCGATGTGACGCGTAGGTTGAAGTTCTTGACGCGCTTTTTGGTAACTACGACGGGGATGGGCGTCCCATCCGGTCGGGATACGGAAATCGTAAACTGCTGCGTCAAAAGCGGTCCTTCAGATTGGGGACGGGCCGGCATGTCGACCGTTCGGCATGCCGGCCCGCTCAAGGGATGTGAAATTAATAACGCTCGAAGAAGGCAAGCGCGTTGTCGCTGCAGAGCTTTTGCATCACGGTCTTGCCAAAATGCTTGGAAAGCATGTTCTGGAACTCGGGCATTTTGCTGGCATCGGAGAGGAAAGCGGGCACAGTGGCGCCGTCCCAGTCGCCGCCGAGCGCGATGACGTCCTCGCCGCCCAGGTCGAGCCAGTGCTCGATATGTGCCGCCAGCTGGTCGAAGGTGACGTCTGCGGCGGTCTTGTCGGTTGCGTCGTTGGAAAGGAACTCGCTGCAGTAGTTGAGGCCGACGATGCCACCCATGTCGCGAATGGTACGGAACTGGTCGTCGGTAAGGTTGCGTTTGGCGCCGCAAACCGCACGGGAGTTGGAGTGGCTGGCGACGAAGGGATGCGTGGCGCGGGCGGCGACCTCGTCAAAGCACTCATCGTTGAGGTGGGAGACGTCGAGTACCATGCCGGCGTGCTCCATCTGCGTAAGTGCCTCGATGCCGGCGGCGGTGAGGCCGGCGTGGGTGTCGTGGCCGCTCGCGAGCGGTCCCTGCGCGTTCCAGCTGAGTGACGACATAAGCACGCCCAGGCTCTTAAGCACCTCGATCAGCGCGGGGTCCTCGGCAAAGAACGTGGCGTTTTCGATGGTGTGGATGCAGGCGACCTTGCCGTCTTTGAGCGCGGGGCGAATGTCTGCCGCGCTGCGTACGTTGACCATGCGGTCGTGGTTGAGCATTGCCTGGCCGCTCATGTGCGCCATGATCTGCGCCTGGAAGCGCGCGGCGTGGGCGGTGGGAATCTCATCGGGGACAAACGTGGCGAAGCACTGTGCCCACGGCGTGTTGCCGATCTTTGCGAGCGAGATGGCGCAGGCGTTGCCCTCGATGAGGTCGAAATCTTGCGGATGCGTTTCGTCGCCGGGGAAATAACCGTCGGTGCCGGCGGTAAAGCGCAGGTCGAGATCGAGCGTGGCCCAGCCGATGCGGTCGGCGGTGTCGCAGTGCAGGTCAAATACGGGATATGCCATGGTTCCTCCGGTTGCAGCGTTTCTTTGCAAACTGTCTTTGAATTGTATGACTAGGGTATAGTTAGCGCCATATGTTCACGGCGGCCCGCGTTGTGCGCCGCCCTTATCACGGAGGTTACCATGTCCAACCAGGGCAAGAAGGTCAAGACTCATTATCGCGGCACGCTCGACGACGGCACGCAGTTCGATAGCTCCTACGATCGCGGCGAGCCGCTGGAGTTCACCTGCGGCGCCGGTCAGATGATCAAGGGCTTCGACGCCGCTGTTGTCGACATGCAGGTGGGCGAGAGGAAGACTGTGCACATTCCTGCTGCCGATGCCTACGGCGAGCACAATCCCGAGATGGTTATTACCTTCCCGGCCGAACAGGTTCCCAACATCGAGCAGATCGAGAAGGGCATGAAGCTTTTCCTGTCCACGCCGAGCGGCATGCCCGTCCCCGCCGTGGTCATCGACGTAACGCCTGAGGCCGTGACGCTCGACGCCAACCACGAGCTGGCCGGCAAGGACCTCAACTTTGATATCGAGCTCGTTGAGGTCGAGGGTTAGAGTATGCCTGAACGCTTGGTTTCGACGACATGCTTGGGAAATCTCAACGATCCGTCCTATGAACTCCTGCTTCGCCGGAAGTTGGGCGGCGTCTTTGAAGTTGACGAGCTGCTGCTCGATTGGGACCAGGCTGATGTATGCGCGCTTGTGGGCGTGACGGAGCTGGGGCGCACGGTCGATGTTCGGCTGGATGCTACCGACGGCGGTCGTCTTGCCGATGGCGACGTGCTCGCCATCGACCGTTCGGGCATGGTGCCCGTGGCGGTTGTCGTGCGCCTGCGCAGCGCCGAGGTTTATTTGGTCGAAGTCGACCGCATGGACCCGATTGCGCTCGCGCATGCGTGCTGGGAGATCGGCAATATGCATGCGCCGCTTTTCCGAGGCGATTCGGACGAGTATACCGTGCGCATGTATACGCCGGTGCAGCCTGTTTTGGGCCGCATGCTCCGGGGTGTCGAGGGTGTTCGGCTCTCGACGGTTACCCGTGAACTCGATTCGGACCGGCGCTTTGCGTCGAGTGCGGCGGATGCCGTTGTGAGTATGGCTCCAGACTTTACGATCGTAAAGAAGGCGCGCGGTTAACGTGCGTATAAGTAAGACGGACTTTGAGAGGCAACTATTCAAAGTCCGTCTTTCTGTTGATGAGATGCTGTGGGGGAAAGCATATGGGTCTTGAAGGAATCAAGCTGATTGCATGCGATTTGGACGGCACGTTGCTGCATCCGGGGGAGCACGAGCCGCGTTCCGAGGCCTTTGAGCTCATCGATGAACTGCATCGTCGCGGTATCGTGTTTATGCCGGCGAGTGGTCGTCAATATGCGAGCTTGCGCTACCTGTTTGCCCCGGTGGCCGATGAGCTTGCCTATGTGTGCGAAAACGGAGCCCTGGTGATGAGCGAGGGACGTGCCGTTGTCAAGCGTTCCATGAAGCGTAGCCTTGCTATGGATGTCGCGAATGCCGTGGTTGCGTATCCCCATGCCGACGTGACCCTTTCGTGTGAGGGACACCTCTACACCATGAGCGGCAACGATGCGTTCGTCGACCATTTGCGCTATGAGGTCCACTGCGATGTGGCGGTGGTCGACCGCCCCGAGGACATCGACGAGGACGTCATTAAGATTGCCTTCCAGACGCCCGAGGCGGATCAGCCGGCGGCCCTGGAGTATTTCGAGCGCCTCTTTAGCGACCGTGTCGACGTGATGACGTCGGGAACCGAATGGACGGACTTTATCGGCTTTGATTCGGGTAAGGGTTCCGCGCTTGCCGATTACGGTCGTGCCTTGGGTATTTCGCCCGATGAGATGATGGCGTTTGGCGATAACGAAAACGACCGTGACATGCTCAACGTGGTGGGCCATCCTTATCTAATGGAGAGCTGCAATCCTTCTATGCGTGGCATCAACGACCGCGTCCGTTACGTGCGCACGGTCGAAGAGGAATTGTATCGCCTGCTTGCTGAGTAGGCATGTCCCAAACATTTACCGGCAGTCGGGGCAGAGACCCTCGAAGATGGTGTAGTGCGACGTGACGTGCCAGCCGATTTGCTCGGATGCCTTGGCGTCGAGCTGGGCATCGAAGGGGAGTGGTACGTCGATGACGCGGCTGCACGAGGTGCAGATGATATGCGCATGCGGCTCGATCGTGCGATCGAAGCGGCTGCCGCCCGGCGTCTTGATGGAGAGAATCTCGCCGGCGTCGGCCAAGAGATTGAGGTTGCGGTAGACCGTGCCGCGGCTGATTTTGTCATCCTGCGCGCGCACGACGTTGTAGATTTCGTCGGCGGTGGGATGGTTATAGCTTTGGCGCACGGCGTCAAGAACCAGCTTTCGCTGCCTGGTATTCCTTCTTTGCACCGCCATGCGCCTCGCCTCTTTTCTATCAACGGTCGTAGGTAAATGATACCGTATTTAGCACACAATACTAATAACGAGGCGTGAAACCGTCTTCATTGGCAAGTGGGGCTCGGGCCTGGGCGTCTACGAGGCGAAAACGCGTTCCCATACGCTCGTAGGAGGCATGAAGCGCCTCGAGATGAGATAGGATATTTGCCGGAGCCCCCTGTATCTCCATCTCGACTGAGCCGTCTTCCATGTTACGCACCCAGCCGGTGAGCGCGCGTGCCTGCGCGAGGTTGGTGTTGGTAAAGCGAAAGCCAACGCCCTGGACTTGCCCCGCCCAGCGCAGGAAATAGCGCAGGGGAGTGTCTTGAGTGGCCTCGTCGCTTGCGAGCACAGTAAGCCTGCGGCGCAGCTCGAGCTCGACGTTTGATGGTTTTTGAGGCTCTCGACTGCCGCCGGTGACGCTGGAGAAGAACGTATCGAAGAGGCCCATAGCTATGCCTGCTTGCCTGCGTCGGCCGGGAAGGTTATGCCGGCCTGCTGGCGCACGGCATCCATGATGCGCAGTGAGACGAGTGTGACATCGCGGTAGTGGCCAAGCTCGTGGCGTCCCGCCGGGGTCTCCCAAATCTCTTCCTTAACGTTATCGATGCCGCCGATGGCGGTGATAAAGTCTGTGAGTTCGTATTCCATAGTGTTGCTCGATTTGGGCAGGTCGAGCACGCGGCCGTTGTCTCCCTGTTCGCGCGGTGCCTCGGTCGCCGAGCCGCGTACGACGTCGCCGCGATAGTCGATGCGGACGTTGCGGGGCGTGGACAGATGGTCGATCTGGATAGTGCCACGCTCGCCTTCGATCTGCGAGGGCAGCAGGTCATTCGTAATTTTGGAGTGCGCGAGCTCGACGGAGATGCGGCCACCGCCGTAGCTGGCGAGGATGGAACCGCAGCCATCGATGGGGCCGTGCGTGAGCTGTCGCGTGGTGGGATCGAGCAGAGTGGTCATGCTCGTAAGGCCGGAGGGCATGCCAAAGATCTCGACCATGGGCTCGACGGTATAGACGCCAATGTCCATGAGGGAACCCGATGCCATATTGCAGTCGAAGATATTGGTGGCGCGTCCCGCGAGAATCTCGTTGTAGCGCGAGGAATACTTGCCAAAGCGCAATGAGGCGCGGCGGATGGGGGCGATCTCGCCCAGGGCGTCCTCGATGGCGTGGAAGGCGGGATCGTGGAGGGGACGCATGGCCTCGAGGGCCACGACACCTGCTGCCTCGGCAGCGCGGAAGACTTCCAGCGCCTGCGCTTCGGTGGCGCAGAAGGGTTTCTCGACGATGACGTGCTTGCCACCGGCGATGCAGGCAAGGGCCTGCTCGTAGTGGAGCGCATTGGGGCTGCCGATGTAGACGACGTCGACGTCGTCGGCGGACGCAAGCTCGTCAAGTGCGGTGAAGTTACGCTCGCCGCCGTGTTCGGCGGTAAAGGCGGCGCCGCGCTCGGCATCGCGCGAGAGCGTGCCCACAAACGCGGCTTGGTCGTTGGCGTTGACGACCTGGATAAAGTCGTCGGTAATCATGGATGTGCCGATGGTCGCTATACGCAGCATGTATCCCCCTCGTGCCGTTCGGTTTACAGGATGAGTGTAGCGCGAGGGGGCAGGAAATAGCGTGCGAAAACGCCGTTACAGGTCGCTCTCGTTAAAGCCGGTATCGATATCGAGGTTGCTGCCGTCGGCCGCCGTGGTGGCGAGCTCATCGCAGCGCTCGTTGAGCTCGTGGCCGGCGTGACCCTTAACCCAGATGAACTCAACCTTGTGCTTGCTTTTGGCGGTGAGTAGGCGCTCCCACAGGTCGCGGTTCTTGACGGGCTGCTTGTTGGCGGTTTTCCATCCGCGCTTTTTCCAGCCGTCGATCCAGTGCTTGTTAAAGGCGTTGACGACGTACTGCGAATCGGAATGGACCTCGACCTCGCAGGGGCGGTTGAGTGCCTCGAGCGCCACGATGACCGCCATGAGCTCCATGCGGTTGTTGGTGGTCTTGGCGTAGCCGCGCGAAAGCTCGGAGGTGAAGGTCTTGCCGGCGGGGTTGGTGTATTTGAGCACGGCGCCGTAGCCGCCGCGTCCCGGATTTGATCGGGCCGAGCCGTCGGTATAGATGATGACCTTCACGGGCTTCCTTTCGTTGGGTACGTTTCGTGTGAGTGACCATTGTAGCGCCATGCCCGCCGGGGGCTAGCAATCTACGATTTCTACCCCGTCTTCCGACAGTTAGTTGGCATGGATGATGCGGTTGAGCTCGTCGAGGTATTGCTGCAAGAGGGGAGAGGGCTTGCGCTCGTCGTGCATGATATAGCCTACGTGCATCGTTGGGGCGTCTGCTAACGGGATCGATGCCATACCCCATTGCATTTCATTGGAGAGGACACCGGTCGACAGGGTGTAGCCGTTCGACGTGATAAGTAAGTTAGTAAGTGTTCCGCGGTCCGAGATTCGTATGTTGCGGTCGCAAGGGATATAGCTAAAAGGTTCCTCGGCGTAATAGAAGGAGTTTGAGGTTCCCTGCTCAAAGCTGTAGCGCGTATATGGTGTGAGGTCGGCAAGGGACAGCTGCGGGCGGCGGGCAAGCGGGTGGCGCTCGCTAACGAAGACGTGGACCGTCGCGTTGAATAGGGGATGGAAGCTCGCGCGCGCATCGGCAAAAGCCTTCTGCAGAACGCGGGCGTTAAAGTCGTCCAGATAGAGGATGCCGATGTCGCTGCGAAATGCGCGGACGTCATCGATGATCTGCGATGTGGTGGTCTCGCGCATGATGAACTCGAACTTGCTGTCGCGGCAGCGCTCGACTACGTTGACAAAGGCCTCGACCGAAAAGGCGTAGTGCTGGGCGGAAATGGCGAGGCGGGCTTGCGGGGTACCGCCGTCCTCGTAGCGGGCCTCGAGCATGTCGGCCTGCTCTACGACCTGGCGTGCATAACCCAAAAGCTCGGTGCCGTCGTTGGTGAGCGTGACGCCGCGGCTGGAGCGCGTAAAGATCTCCAGATTGAGTTCCTGTTCCAGGCTTTTGACGGCGTTTGAGATGTTGGACTGAGCGGTATAGAGGCGCTGAGCTGCGGCGTTAATTGAGCCGGATTCTGCCACGGCGATAAGAAAGCGAAGCTGCTGGAGGGTCATCGGTGCCCGTCCTTTCGATAGCTATCTAAAAAACCGATAACAGGTTAGCGCTTTTAAGTGATTGACCGAGGGAAACAATGCTCGTACTATTCAAAACACACAAAGGCGGTAGGTAATTAAGCCAACCACGGAACCGGGATGCGAAAGGAGGCCCGCATATGAATTGCTTGCCAAGACGAATGCCGGGCTCCTGTTTGCGCCCGTTGGCGTGATCAGGAGACAGCGACTTACTTCTCTCTAATTTATTTACTTTTGTTCGATCAAGGAGATCATCATGAGCCAGTTCATCAACAATCCCGAGCACACCTTTGGTTTCGATACCCTGCAGTTGCACGTTGGCCAGGAGGGCGCCGACCCTGCATCCGACTCCCGTGCCGTGCCTATCTACCAGACCACGAGTTATGTGTTCCGCAACTCCCAGCACGCCGCCGACCGCTTTGGTCTTGCCGACGCCGGTAACATCTACGGCCGTCTGACCAACTCCACCCAGGGCGTCTTCGAGGACCGTATCGCCGCACTCGAGGGTGGCGTGGCAGGTCTTGCCGTCGCCTCTGGCGCTGCTGCCATCACCTATACCCTGCAGGCTCTTGCCCAGGCCGGTGACCACGTGGTGGCTCAGAAGACCATTTACGGTGGCTCCTACAACCTGCTGGAGCATACGCTCTCCCAGTTTGGCGTCGAGACCACGTTTGTCGATGCCCATAACCTGGAAGAGGTCGAGGGTGCCATCAAGGACAACACCACGGTCATTTATCTCGAGACGCTCGGCAACCCCAACTCCGACATCCCCAACATCGACGCCATCTCCGAGATCGCCAAGAAGCACGGTCTGCCGGTTGTCGTCGACAACACCTTCGGCACCCCGTATCTGTTCCGTCCGCTGGAGCATGGTGCCAACATCGTCGTCCACTCCGCAACCAAGTTCATCGGCGGCCACGGTACCTCGCTGGGCGGTGTGATTGTCGACGGCGGTAACTTCGATTGGAAGGCGAGCGGAAAGTACGCCCAGATCGCTGAGCCCAACCCCTCCTACCACGGTGTTTCGTTTGCCGAGGCTGCCGGTCCCGCCGCCTTCGCGACCTATGTCCGCGCTATCCTGCTGCGTGACGAGGGCGCCTGCATCAGCCCGTTCAACGCCTGGGTCCTGCTCCAGGGCACCGAGACTCTGTCGTTGCGCGTTGACCGTCATGTCGAGAACACCAAGAAGGTCGTTGAGTTCCTGACTGGTGACAGCCACGTCGCCAAGGTGAACCACCCGAGCCTGCCCGAGCACCCCGACCATGAGCTTTACAAGCAGTATTTCCCCAACGGCGGTGCCTCGATCTTTACCTTTGAGATTAAGGGTGGCCAGGAGGCAGCTTGGAAGTTCATCGATCATCTGCAGGTGTTCTCGCTGCTCGCCAACGTGGCCGACGTCAAGTCGCTCGTCGTGCACCCGGCTACCACCACGCACTCCCAGCTCTCTGCCGAGGAGCTCGCCGAGCAGAACATCACGCCCTCCACGATCCGTCTTTCCATCGGTACCGAGAACGCCGAGGATATCATTTGGGATCTGAAGCAGGCCTTCGCCGCGCTGGACGAGTAAGGCGACTTGTGCAAGGACCCCTTGCGACTCGATAGGTATAACTGCATAAAATGCCTGCTCAAGGCGCCTGTGCGAACAATGGTTGCACAGGCGCCTTTTTTGCATAGAGCGGGTGCAAAAACAGGGTTTTTGACACGCTTTATGCATTTGAGTTGTGGAAAACTCCTGTTGAGAGGATGTGAGTTTTACGCAATTGACGTGCGCCTTTTGAGTAAAACCGCAGGTCGCGATTTGCTCGGGGTACTATGCAGCGCGATCGAATCACACGCAGCTCAAACGCAGCAAAAACGCACTACGGAGGTTTCCAGCTACATGAGGATCGATTCACGAAAACCGAAAGCCGCCGCCCTTTCCGCCGCTCTGACCGTGGCACTTTTGGCGGGCGCCGGTGCAACTGATGCCCACGCCGCAACACTGTCCGATACGGTTGGATCTACTCCGTCCGAGACGACGCTGGTACAGCCCGTTGACTATCGCGGCGATGGTTATGGTTCCATGCAGGAGTGGAACGCCTCGATGGAGGCCAAGCGCGATTCCCTGGAGATGCGCGCTCAGATCATCATGAACATGTACGGTGACTATGCCACCGATGACGAGCGCGCTGTGCTGCAGGGTTGCATCGACGGCGCGGGTAGCCTGTTGACGATGGGGGAGGTTGACGCCAAGTCGACCGAGCTCGATGAGCTGCGCATTGCGCTTGAGGATGCCAAGCGCAATGCGCTCGAGGCTGCCGCCGAGGCGGAGGCTGCCGAGGTCGCCCAGGCTTCGTACTACAACGCCGGTTACACTCCGTCCTACGCGTCTGCCGCGTCCTACGCGAACGGATCGGGCCTGACGCGCTCTGCGGGTGTCAATAACTACAACGGGCGCCGCGAGACCTATTACAGCAGCAATGTGCTTTATCACTATCGCACGGGCGAATGGACTCAGGATTCTGAGGGCTTCTGGCGCGATTCCGACGGCTATTACGTTGTTGCCGCGGGCGATATGGCCCAGGGCTCGACCTTTACGGGCTCCAAGGGTGATTGCAAGGTCTATGACTCCGGTTGCGCTGCCGGAACCACCGACTACTACACCGGTTGGTAATTTTTCTGCATCACGGATATTTGGCGGACGGGCGTCTTTACCGAGCTTTAGGGCAACGTAAGGACGTCCGTTCTATGTATGCGTTTGAGTTAACAGAGCCCTTACCGTGGCGGTACGCTGGGCGTATGGATGCGGGGCACACTGGTTCTTGAGAAATAAGGTCTTTCTCTTGGAGGAAGTGGTCTTGTGAATGCTCGAGATATTGCCGTTGCCGCCGTCGCGTTGATGCTTGGTTGCCTTGGTCCTACGGCCGCGCTCGTCGCGGGTATGCAGGGGTCTTGTGGGGCTGCCTCTATCGTGGTTGGCGTGTTGATCGCGGCCGCGCTGCTGGGAAGTGCGGGTGTAGCCCTTTGTCGCGACGATGAGGGCCAGGCGTCGGAGTCGCAGCTCTAACCGTTGTGAAGCTGATTTTTGGTCAAAGATGAAAAAGGAAGCCGCCGCGAGGGGAGTGCCCCTTGCGGCGGCTTTACCATTGGATCTGTTGGCTGCAGTATGCCGAGCACTACCAGCTGCCTTCTATTTCGCGAATCCTCTGGTAGAGCCAATCGTTTTGCGGCACTTGGATATCGTGTTTGGCGGCCAGGCGGCAAATGGTGCCCGCGAACTCCTCGACTTCGGTTTTTCGTTGTGCGATGCGGTCCTGCGCCATCGAGGGCATACCGGTGGGGTCGATTCCCTCGATGAGGTGCACCATTTGCGTCAGGTCTGCCTCGGTCAGCTCAACGCCCTCGGCGTTGGCAACCGCAAGCGCCTCGCGCATGGCGGAGACAAAACAGCGGCGCTGCTCGGAGCCCGGCTCCGTGGCGCTTCCGTAGGTCCCGCCGTAGGCCATGCAGGTCTGGTTGATGCCGTCGTTGAGCATGAGTTTGGCCCACATGCGGTGGGCGATGTCGTCCTCGACGGTATGGGCGATGCCGCAGCGCGTATAGAGCTCGTCGATAGCGGCGACAGTCGCGGGGTCGGTGCCCGCTGCCGCGCCAAAGCGAATCTCGCCCGCATTGGTAAAGGTGAGCGCGCCGTTGAGGAACACGGCGTCCATGCCCTGGCAGATACCAAGAACGGTATGCTCCCAGCCAAAGCGTTCGGCAATCTTTTGCTCGCTCGTAATGCCGTTGCACAGCGAGGCGATGAGCGTGTTGGGTCCCACGACACGCTCCATAGTCTTGAGTGCTTGGTCGAGACCGGTGGTCTTGACCGTCAGGATGACCAGATCGGCGGGTGTCGCCTCGCTGGCGCGGACGGACGTGAGATCGCAGGGCTTGCCGTTGACGGTGAGCGCGTCGTTCGCATGGCGCTCAAAGCGAGCGTCGTCCATGACGTATTCGACGGCGTCGTTGCCGAGGGCCTTGGCAATCATGCTGCCGTAGAGCAGGCCGACGCCGCCCTTGCCGATAAAGGCGACCTTGTTGATCTGCATATGAATCATCTCCCCATATAAAAGGCGCCCGCATATGGGGCGCCTGATGGATTGTATGTCGTCGGGGCGTTTGGTGGGCGCGCGGGGCTGCTGTTGTGAAAAAGAAACTATTGCGCAGTGCGCTTATGCCGCGGGGCAGACCGCAAAAACGCGCGCGGGGTATCCGACACCATCACGGACCTTAGGGAAGGTGCAGAAGATGACGGCGCCCGTGGCGGGAAGCTCGTCTAGATGGTCCATGACCTCGATCTGATAGCGGTCGACCGAGAGGATGTATTGTTCGCCGGGGTAGGGGTAGGCGTCCTCGCGTGTGGTCACGCTCGTCTCCTTTCATCGGGCTTTTTGCTGATGTTAAAGCGGTGCCGTGACGGCCTGATTTCTGCTGCGTTACGATACGTTCTCAATTGCGATTCCGATGTGTTTCGATGACGTGACGGGTTTGTTTCGCCTTGTCAGGGCTTCGATGGGAGGGGAGGGGCCGTGCAATATCGCGTTGACCCCAAAAGCGGCAACCGTATCTCGGCGTTGGGGCTGGGCTGCATGAGGTTTCCCGGTGCGCCGGGACGCCCGGATGCGAAGACTGCCGACGCCATCATCTCCCGTGCGGTGGAGCAGGGGATTAACTACCTGGACACGGCCTATCTCTATCCCGGCAACGAGGCTTGTGTGGGTGCGTCGCTTGAGCGCCTGGGCTTGCGCGACCAGGTTTTGCTCGCAACCAAGCTGCCGCATGCTTCGTGCAAATGCGCGGAGGATTTCGACCGGTTCTTCGACGAGCAACTGCGCCGCCTGCGGACCGACCATATCGACTATTACCTCATGCACAACATTACCTCGCCCGCCCAGTGGGAACGTGTGGTGGCGTTGGGCATCGAGGACTGGATCGCGCGTCAAAAGGCGGCGGGGCGCATTCGCCAGATTGGTTTTTCGTACCACGGCAGCGCGGCGGATTTCCTGACGATGCTCGATGCATATGAGTGGGACTTTTGCCAGATCCAGTACAATTACGCTGGAGAGCGATATCAGGCGGGAACAGCGGGGCTCATGGCCGCCGCCGAGCGAGGCCTCGCGGTGTTTGTGATGGAGCCACTGCTGGGCGGGCGTTTAGCGGGCAAGCTGCCGCCACGGGCCCGCGCTGTGCTCGATAGTGCCCGTGACCCGCATTTGCGCACTCCTGCCGCCTGGGGTCTTTCGTGGGTCTGGAATCATCCTCAGGTGACGATGCTGCTTTCGGGTATGACCGATATCGCGCAGGTGGATGAGAACGCGGTGTTGGCCGATCGGGCCCTGCCGGATTCGATGACTGCCAACCAGCTCGACACGATCGCGCACGTGCTGGATGAGTTTGAAAAATCGAATCGCGTGCCCTGCACGGGATGCGGCTATTGCATGCCGTGCCCTAAAGGCATCAATATCCCTGGATGTTTTGCCGCCTACAACGCAAGCTATGCGCACAGCTGGTTTACGGGTCTATCGCAGTACTTTACGGCGAGCGCGGTGCGCACAAGCGAGGCCAAGCTGGTGAGCAATTGCGTCAAGTGCGGCAAATGCGCGCGCCACTGCCCACAGCATATCGATATCCCCGAGCGTCTCGATGACGTGCGCCGACGTTTCCAGCCTGGCCCCGTGACGGCAGTGCTTAAGGCCTTCGGCAAAACGTGCTCCTCGTGACCCTTTTATAACTTGCGCTGGAATAGTTCCTGCTTGCGGCAGAATAGGGCTTAAACAGGGACTATTCCACCGCAACTGAAGGGGGCTGTCGTGGGCCATCGGGATTCATGGGATGATTCGCGTGAGGTTCGTTGGGGCATTTTGGGCGCTGGGCACATTTCTCATCGATTTGCATCGTCGCTCAAGAAGGTCGACGGGGCACGGCTGGTGGCTGCGGCCGGCCGCACTCCTGCACATGTCGAGGAATTTTGCCGAGCGTTTTCGATTGATGCTGCGCATGGCCATGCCTCGGTCGACGATAACGGCGATGCGGCTTATGACGCGCTGATTGCCGACCCCGATGTCGACGCAATTTACTTGGCTCTTCCGCATGGCATGCATACGCGTTGGGCCTGTCGCGCGCTGTGCGCCGGAAAGGCCGTGCTGTGCGAAAAGCCGGCCGTTTTGAGTGAGGAAGAGGCTCTCTCGATTGCCTCCACCTCTCGCGAGCGCGGCGTGCTGTTTATGGAGGCGATGAAGAATCGGTTTTGCCCGATGCGCACTCGCGTGAAAGACTTGCTTGCGTCGGGTGAGCTTGGCCGTATCGTCTCGATTGAAAGCGTGCAAAAGCTCGATTACGGCGAGTCTCCTTCGGGCTATCTGCTTGATCCGCTGCAGGGCGGCTGTCTATATGACATGGGCTGTTATGCGGTCGGTTGGTTTGAGGATTTGCTCGCGGGCGCGTGCGAGGTTTCGTCCCGTGAAGTTCGCTGGCGTGACGTATCAGGCGGCCGTGTCGATTGGGCCGACGAGATCCATATGAGCGTCGGCGGTATACCCATTCATATGGTGTGCGACGGCAAAGCAGCATATGAAAGCCGCTTAACGATTGCCTGTGAGCGGGGCTCGTTGGAAATCGAGCGTCTTCATCGCCCCGAGCTCGCCCATGTGAAGTACTCCGACGGTCGAGCACTCGAAATCGATGCACCATTTGAGGTCGATGATTTTTACGGTGAGGTGTCGCATGCGGCGCGGCTCATTCAGGCGGGGAAACTCGAAAGCCCCATCATGTCCCTAGCCGCCACACAGCGCTGTGCGCACATCATCGATGCGATTCGCTTGGAACTTTAGGGCGTGGGGGCATGGCGCCAACGCCTGGAATGCCTTGGAGGCCTTTTCCCCTGATGCCTCTTTTATAACTTGCGGTGGAATACGGTCTGTTTGCGCCAAAATATGGCACCAATAGACCGTATTTCACCGCAACTGATGAGGGGGAGTTGGAGATGCTGACGATCGGGTGTCATCTTTCGACGACGAAGGGCTATCGGGCAATGGGGGAGACGGCGTTGTCCATTGGCGCCAATACCTTTGCATTTTTTACGCGCAACCCGCGCGGTGGCAAGGCAAAAGACCTTGACATGGATGACGTGGCGGCTCTGCGCGAGCTTATGGCGCAAAACGACTTTGGACCGCTGGTGGCGCATGCCCCGTATACCTATAACCCCTGCTCCGCTAAGGAGCGGGCGCGCGAGTTTGCCTTGGAGGCTATGGCGGAAGATTTGCAGCGTCTGGAAGCGCTGCCCGGCAACTACTACAACTTCCATCCTGGCGCGCATGTGGGACAGGGGGCAGACGCCGGCATTCAGATGATTGTCGACACGCTGTGCCAGGTGATGTTTGAGGGGCAGCAGACGACGGTATTGCTCGAGACCATGGCGGGCAAGGGCACCGAGGTGGGTCGTAGCTTTGAGGAACTGGCGCTCATCATTGAGGGTGTTGCCGGCAAGCGCCCCGAGCTGTCGGCCAAGCTGGGCGTTTGTTTGGATACCTGCCATGTGAGCGATGCCGGCTACGACATCATCCATGATCTGGACGGCGTACTCGACGAGTTCGATCGTGTGGTGGGTATCGAGCGCCTGCGCGCCGTGCATATCAATGACTCCAAGAACTCTTGTGGCGCCCATAAAGATCGTCACGAGTGCATCGGCAAGGGATACCTTGGCAGCGAGGAATTTGGTGGCGGTATGCAGGTTATGCAGAATATTGTATCGAATGGCCGTTTGCGTTCGCTGCCGTTTATTTTGGAGACTCCGAACGAACTTGCAGGTTATGCAGCTGAAATTAGACTATTAAGGTCATTGCAGCAGTAATGACTGTCACAAAGTAGAGTATTCTATTCACGTTATGGGTTTGTTTCAATCAGTTTTCTCATTGCAGATTCGTAATTCCGGGTGCATAATAGCCAACAGTTTTTGCAGACCTCTGAATCAAACGAGGTCACCGGAAGGAGACTGATTATGAAGCTGAAGAAGCTTGGCGCATTTGCCGCCACGGGCGCTATGGCGCTCGCCCTTGCTCTGACGGGCTGCGGTTCGTCCAACGCCACCTCTGGTTCTGATGCCGGTTCCAGCAGCTCTGACGACGCTAAGGTCGAGAAGGTCGACGGCTCCAAGGAGTACGCGCTCGTCAAGGACGGCACGCTGACCGTCGGCACCTCTGCCGAGTACGCGCCGTTTGAGTACAAGGATGACAACGGCGACTACCAGGGCTTTGACCTTGAGCTCATCAAGGCTATCGGTGACAAGCTGGGCCTGGATGTCGAGTATGTCAACAATGACTTTGACACGCTGGTTCCGGGCGTCGCTTCGGGCGCCAAGTATGACGTTTCCATCGCGGCTATCACCGACACGCCCGAGCGTGAGAAGGAAGTCACTTTCTCTGATTCCTACTACATGGACGATCAGGCTATCGTGACCAAGGTCGATAACACCGACATCACGGCCGATAACTTCAGCGAGAAGCTCAACAACTCCGACGCTACCATCATCGTCCAGTCTGGCTCGACCGCCGAGGCCTTTGCCCAGGAGAACTTCCCGAAGGCCAAGATCGTCCCCTACAAGGACGCCACCGAGTGCTTCAGCGCCCTGCAGTCCGATAAGGGCGACGCCGTAGTCACCAACCGCTCCGTTGCCAGCCAGCTGACCGCCGAGCAGTTCAACACCTGCCAGACCATCAAGCAGATCAGCACCGGCGAGGAGTACGCCATCGCCATCAACCAGGGCAACACCAAGCTCAAGGACGACATCAACCAGGCCATCAAGGACCTGACCGACGACGGTACCGTCGACGCCCTCATGGCTAAGTACAATATCAAGTAAAATAACTACTTGATTGCGCGCGGGCCCTTTCCGTTTTGCGGAGAGGGCCTTTGCGCTTCTCTTGACGGAGAGCGTTTCCGTCTCGTTTTGCCGGCAACTTCTACGATAGGAGCCACCTTGTCTCGACTGAACAAAGGGGCCGCGGAGCAGCGTTTTCCACTGTCCGCCTTGCTCCAAAAGCTAGCCTGCGTCATGGCCGTGGCGCTCGCGCTGGTGTGCGCGGGGGCATATGCGCCCACGACCGCTCAGGCGCTTGAGACCGCAAAGATTACCGCCCGACCCAACACCGGTTCGGGCAGCGATGTGGTCGGCGGCACCGAGACGCGCATTACCTGGGAAGTTCAGGCCGATGCCGACGAGGAGCTGAGCGGTCTTTCCTTGACGTTTGTCGACGGCACGACGTTTGGTACCGATGACACGCGATTGACGATGCTCTCGGGCGAGGACCTCATGGATCGTACGCCCATGAAGCCCACGTGCAAGGCTGACGGCCAGACGCTCAAGATTGACTTTGGCGAGACGGCGCCTGCCGGCGGCTTTTTCCGTGTCGAGGTTTACGGCGTGACCTTCCCCGTCGAGGGCGGCGATGAGGCCTTTAGCGGCACCTATACGCTCGCCGACGGGTCGACCAAGAAGATCTCCAAGATTCCGTCGGTGGAGATCAAGGGCGTGACGGCCTTCGATAACTTCCTGGCTGACCTTAAAGAGCAGCCGTGGGTCGAGGCGTGGAACTCCAATATGTTCCTGCGCCTGTTCCTGAACCCGGTCATTTTGGTCCAGAGCCTGCCGATCGTCTTCAAGGGCTTCCTTATGTCGCTCTCGATCGTGCTTGTGGCGTTTCCGCTGGCAATTCCCTTCGGTTTTGCCCTGTCGCTCATGCGCATCTCTAAGTCGCGCATCCTGCGCTGTCTTGCCGGCATCTATGTGAATATCATTCGCGGTACGCCGGCGTTCCTGCAGATCTATATCGCGTTTTTCGGTCTGCCGCTGGCCGGTGTCAAAGTGGACGACTATGTGCTGGGTGTTATCGTCATGGCCATGAACTCGTCTGCGTACTTGTGCGAGATCTTCCGTGCCGGTATTCAGTCGATCCCCAAGGGCCAAAACGAGGCTGCTCGCTCGCTGGGCATGAATGCCTTCCAGACGCTGCTCTATGTCATGATTCCGCAGACGTTCCGCAATGTCCTGCCTACGCTGACCAGCGAGTTTATCTTGCTCTACAAGGACACGTCGCTGCTTGCCGCCGTGGGTGTCGTTGAGATCGTCATGAACGCCCGCACCATCGTGGCCACGACGGGCTCCATCACGCCGTATGTGGTTGCCGCTCTGTTCTATCTGGTCATTACCCTGCCGCTTGCGCGCTTGGTGAGCGGTCTTGAGGCGAGACTTCTGGGGACGGCCGAAACCAAAAAGAAGCGTCCCACCAAGAGCGCCGGACAGGTTGTCGCGACGCCCGCCGATCATATCGCCGGTCTGTAAGGAGGTCCTGTCATGAGTGAAACGAATTCCAACGAGGTCGTTGTCAGCATCAAGAACCTCCAAAAGGCTTTTGGCGATAACGTGGTTCTGCGTGATATCGATCTGGACGTGCACAAGGGTGAGGTCGTTGTGGTCCTGGGCCCCTCGGGCTCGGGCAAGTCGACGATGCTTCGCTGCATCAATCGCCTGGAGCATCCCACGAGCGGCTCGATTGTCGTTGAGGGCGTGGATGTGTGTGCCAAGGGCGTCGACCTCAATAAGGTACGTACGCACTTGGGCATGGTGTTTCAGCAGTTCAACCTGTTCCCGCACCTGTCGGTCAAAAAGAACGTCATGCTTGCGCAGCAAAAGGTGCTCAAGCGCAGTAAGGAAGAGGCCGAGAAGATCGCCATCGAGGAGCTGACCAAGGTCGGCCTGGCCGAGCGCATTGATTTTATGCCGAGTCAGCTTTCGGGCGGCCAGCAGCAGCGCGTCGCCATCGCCCGCGCCCTGTCGATGAACCCGCACGTGATGCTCTTTGACGAGGCCACGTCGGCGCTCGACCCCGAGCTCGTCCGCGATGTATTGGGCGTCATGCGCGACCTAGCACGTGACGGTATGACTATGATCGTGGTAACGCATGAGATGGGCTTTGCCCGCGATGTCGCCGACCGCGTCGTCTTTATGGACGGCGGCGTTATCGTGGAGGATGGCACGCCGAGCGAGGTCTTCGACCATCCTAAGAGCGAGCGCACCAAGGCGTTCCTGGGCAATATCTCCTAGCCGCTTTATATGACTGACATAGCAGAAAACGGGAGCTGGATGTGATCCGGCTCCCGTTTTTGTTGGGACGCGAATGTGTTTTGGCGCAGAGCGCGTTACGGGCGGAGCTCATTGCCGCTAGGCGAGCTCGGCTCCAAGGGCGCGGCAGGCCGCCTCGCCCTCATCGTCGGGGGCGTCGTAACAGATGACGGAGTCGACCACGTTGACGCCTGCCTCGTCGGCGTCGGCCTTCCAGTTGTCCATCCACTCGCCCTCGGCCCACGAGTAGGAACCAAAGAGGACGACCTTCTTATCGCCGAGGGTCTCCTTGACCTCGTCCCACATAGGCTGGAACTCGTCATACTCAAGCTCCTCGGAGCCCATGGCGGGGCAACCGAAGGCGAAGGCATCATAGTCGGCGGCCTTGTCGGCAGAGAAGTCGGCGCAGGGGATGACTTCGGCCTCGGCGCCCGCGGACGTGGTGCCTTCGGCGACAAAGTTTGCCATGGCCTCGGTGTTGCCCGTGCCGCTCCAATAGACGACGGCGATCTTGCTCATGTTGAGTCCTTTCGGTTGTGCGGCGTGCGGCCGCGGTTTGTACGTTCTATCGGGTCGCCTGGGCAAGTTGCGCCAAGTTGCAGCCCTGCTGATAGATAAAGGTGAGGCGTTGGGTGCATGCACGGTACGCATCAAACGTCGCAAGCGCCTGCTCGACATTCGTATAGACCTTCCAGGCTCCAAAGACCTTGTAGTTCTCGCCACGCTGGGCGATGAACTCGTATACGTCGTCGCAGGGGTAACCCAGGAAGTAGCCAATTTCGTGTGGAAACTCGCAGGTGCAGCCGTTGTCGCAGTGTGCTTGATGGTCCAATGCGCATCGGGTTTGGCCGCATGCGCATTCCGCGGCGTTATTGCTTGCGAGCGTGATGCGCGATGCCAGGTGCACAAGACATGCCGAGAGGTTGCCGGTGTCGTAGCCCTCCTTGGCGAGTGCCGTTTTGGCGCGCGGGTCAGCAAGGTAAGTGGCGAGTCTATTGGGCCGATATGCGTATACGAGCGCCCCGCAGGGGCGCCAGACCAAAACGCTCAGATGGATGCCGAGCGGGTTAAGCTCGCGGTTGCACTGGGCGATAACGTTGAGCAGGCGTGCTCGGCGATCCTCGATCGCCGCAGTTACGCTTGAGCCGTCTTGATCGGCATAGACTCCTGGATAGGTAAAGAGCGATGCCGGTTTGATGGCCGCGAGCGTGGGGGAGCAGTTGCGCACGACTGCCGCCTGAAACGTTGGGATGTCTATGGTTCGAGTCACGACGCTCCTTACGGATCTAAACTGTTAGCCTAGGAAAACTTATACACGAAAGTAAGCCTTGGTCAACTAAAAAGTTTGAAGAGGGAAACTAATTGACCGAACGGACATGATTTTGGGTTAAGATGGGAACACCCCATGGGGGTATCTAGATAGGGCTACTTGAAAGGGGAACGCATGAGTGACTTGCTCAACCCTGCGAATCTCATCGTGCTGGCCGTCATTGCCGTCGGCATGTTTTTTGGGCTGCGTCGTATTGCGGCGTCGACGCATGGAAAGAGTTGTTGCAGTGATGGCGCGAGCGGCAAGAAAGCCAAGAAGGTTGTGGTGGCAGACACCGACGAGTCCCACTACCCCTATCGTGAGGAGCTGCTTATCGGCGGCATGAGCTGCGACGGATGCGCTCGGAATGTGACGAATGCCCTCAATGCGCTTGATGGCGTGTGGGCTACGGTGACGTATGCGGACCGCACGGCGCGCGTACGCTCGAAGCGCCCGGTTGATCGCGACACACTCGAGACGGCGGTGAGGGGCGCGGGCTATTACGTTATGAAAATGTAGGCGTTGCCCTCTCCGGTGGATACCGGACTCCTGCTCATTGTGACTATCGGCATCCAAAAATTTGCGCAAATAATAACCTTTAGATGCGGCAAAAGTGGAGTTTGGTGACGGTTTGCGCGGAATTCGCTACCAATCGAGCATCTATTAACCCGTCCAAAAAATTACAGGTGTATATTTATACGCTGATTATTGCTGTGCTCAGATTGCAATTAACCGTGGACAGAAATGAAGAATGCTAAAGCTGGGCTTTAGGACAGGGGAGGTTATAGCCTTATGAGACGAGTGGGAGCACTTGGCTTGGTGGCAGCGCTTGCCGCTATCTTGGTATCGCCGCTGCCGGCGCATGCCGAAGATGCTTCGGGTGCCGTTACCTACAATGCGGGAAATGGGTATTCCTTTGAGAAGCTCTCGCATCCTACGGTAGGAACGTCGCAGCCGGATGGCATCGTCGACTACCAGGGTAACGGTGCCGTTGCCGTTCCGGGCGCCGATGGTAATACGGCCAACAACGAAGGCGATCGCGGCCAGAGCTACACTTGGGCGGCTGCGAGCTATGGTGACTGGCTTTATGTGGGCACCTGCTATGCGGCGATGGGCAACACGCTGACGCTCATGAACGGCACGCTGGGCGATTCCTTTGATGCCGAGACCATGCGCCTGACGCTGGAGGCCATGTTTAACGGCACCTTCTTCTATGGACAGCAGAAGGAGGACGGCACGGCCGACAAGGACAGCGGCGGCATCTTGGTCAAGATCAATACCAAGACCGGTGAGACCAAGCTGCTGCTCTCTGATTCGCTCAACGGCGTCGCTCCTTTGTTCCGCAATGCCGTGAGCTATAAGGGCAAGCTCTATTTCTGCGGTAGCGTCAGGACCAATGGCGGCAAAAGCGGCCTGCCTGCTGTATATGAGATCGATCCTAAGACGGATGATTGGAAAGTTGTCTATCAGGGCCTTTCGAGCATGCAGGATTACGGTGCTGCCTACAAGCAGGGCATTTCTACCGGTATCCGCGGCATGTGCGTCCATGATGGCCAGCTCGTCATCAGTAATGTGGGTAAAGACACGAACGGTAATTTTGTGTCGACAATCCTGACGTCGTCTGACCCCTCGAAGGGCCAGGACAGCTTCACCGAGATTGCTAACTCGGAGACGCTGTTTAACTATCCGGCGATTCGCTATCAGGACAGCATCTACGGCGGCGCCATTTGGGATATGGTCTCGTACAATGGCCATCTTTATGCGACCATCTGCACCGGTACGCCCGAGAATGCTCCCGATGATAATTCCATGCAGTCGTTTGCCATGGTCCGTGGCGACAAGAACGCCGACGGCAGCTATACGTGGACTCCGATTGTTGGCGACAAAGCGGACGGTGCAAAGTACTGCTTTGGCATCGATCCTGCCCGCACCCGTTCTGGTGCTGCCAACCTCATCGTCTACAACGACTACCTCTATATCGGTGAATACAACGACGAGGAGATTGCTCTCGAGCGCATCCTGTTCAACAAATCCAACACCGAAGAGGGCGGCAAGAGCGGCATGGGCGGCGTCGACTGCTCGTTTGTGAATGCCAATCTTGAGCAGTCGGTCAACATCTATCGCATGGACAAGGACGAGAACATGGAGCTCGTCGTTGGCGATTCCACCGACATGTTCCCCGAGGGCGGTATTTCCGGCCTGGCTTCGGGCTTTGGCCGAAACGAGAACCAGTACATTTGGCGCATGCAGAAGTTCGACGGCAAGCTGTATATCGGTACCTTTGATACCGCGAGCCTGCTTGAGCCGATCGGCCAGTTCTCCAATGGCGACATTATCGATATGACGCCTGAGGAGTGGAACTCTCAGGTTCAGCGCCTTAGGGACCTGCTCGATCACCTGCTCGACAAGAAATCGCCTGACGACCCCATCGTTCCCGTGAACACGCTTGCGGACGATGATTCAAACGAGGCCGTCGAGGTCGATGACGAGAAGACCGAGGTTGCTAAGGGCTTCGGCGATCTGAGCGATGCATTGGATGAGGCTGCGGGCGACCTTTGCGATCAGGCCGCGACGATGTCCGCGGACGTTGAAGACGACGCTGCTTATGTTCAGAAAATCGATAGCGAGATTGCGTACTTCAAGTCCTTTGCCGATCAGTATCAGGATATGCTCGATAGCTATGAGAGCCTGAAGCAGCAGTACGAGGATGCCTATGGCACCGAGCTGCCGGGTGATATTCAGGATGCGCTCGATAAGCTGCTGAGTGCGGAGAACCTCAAGAAGTTGCAGAGTGTCCTTACGTGCATGTACTACCTGCGCGATGCCGAGCGCGGCTTTGATATGTATGTGACCGAGGACGGCGTGAACTTTACGACGCTGACGACTAACGGCTTTAACGATCCGTATAACCATGGTCTGCGCACCTTTGCGGTGACCAACCAGGGTCTGTGCCTTGGTACCGCCAACCCGTTCTATGGTTGCCAGGTTTGGATCCAGCGCAAGGAGAATTCGGAGAATCCGATTGATCCCGGTGCTCCGGATCCGACGAAACCCACCGATCCTTCGCAGCCGGGTGGCGGCAATCAGCCTGGTGGCAGCCAGACGGGCGGCAACGACCAGTCGAGCAGCACCGCGACGACCGTTTCGACGACCACTAAGAAGACTCCGAAGGACGGCTCGCTGCCTCACGCTGGCGACTCGACCCTCACGCTGGTCTTGGGATTGCTGGTTGCAGCTGCCGCAGTGCTTGGCATTGCTCTCGCCTTGCGCAAGCGTTCTCGTTGCTAGGCTCGACCACGCAGCTCGATGCCTTGGATATCGTCGAAGTTGATGGCGATATCCCTGAGTTTGAGCAGCTTAAATGCGGGTAACACTTCGTCGAGAATGCCCGTGCGGCTACGATAGCCGTACATATCGTAATAGGTGACGCGCACCAGGTCGCCGCGTTTGAGGCCCTCGAGCTTTTTCGAAAGCTCGAGGGCTTTTTCTTCCGTGAGTTCGCATTTGGGCTCAACAGTGATCTCTTGTTTGCGCACGAGCTCGTAGTATCCCGTGAGGGCGGCAAAGGGCATAAACTGCGCGGCACGGCCGGCGCGGACGGCGCCGTTGGCGGTGAGCTTGGGATCGGCGGATCGACGTCTTCCCTCGGGGTCCGCTAGACGTTCAAAAGGCGTCGGTGGCCGCATCGGCTGCTGTTGGGACTTAGGCACGATGTCCTCCTACCTGATCGTTACGTTCGCGTGCAGTGGCGCCGGCGGTAAAGCTTAATCCCTTGACGAGTGCGTTTTTGCCGTACTTGCCCTTTACGGCCAGGACGGCGCGCGCCAGGTCGCGCTCGCGCTCATCGGCCTCGATATCGCTGAACAGATCGATGGTGGCAAATTCTTCGGGCATCAGATTGCCAAAGCCCAGATTGATGCGCTTGACCGGTCGCTTGGGGTCGACCGTCTGCGCCCAGAGCTCATCGAAATAGCCCATGATCTTCTTAAACGAATTGGTGCGCTCGGGCAGCTTGCGCGAGGCGTTGGAGTGTGCAAAGAGCGCGGCATAGCCACCGCGCGGCTTGCCACCGTGCTCGCCCACAAAGATGCCGTCAATTGCCTGAGCCTCTCGTACCAAACGCCGGCGTTCATCGTCGCGCTGAACGGGCTTGGGCGCGCGGGGCGCGAGCTCGGGGCCGGCGGTTGCGGCGGGCTCGATGCTCGATGTGCTTGAGCGCAGGTGCCCGCATCCGTCCACATATTGCGCTGTGCCGCTGGCGTCGAGGCGGCGTATGTCGGCGCGCTCGCTCGCGTAGCCTACAAAGAGCGAGATGCTGTTGCACACCACGTGCTTATCGACTAAGTCCAGCACAGCGTTGTCGACCATCTCGCGCAAGACGGTGTAGGCCTGTTCATAGGCATAGCCTTTCGAGAGCACCTGTCCTGTGGTAGTTGAGGTTGCCTGCGGGCGATAGGCCTGAATATCGGCGATAGTTGTCGGCTCGCGCCCGAAGGCGTGGTCGATGAGATACTCGGCATTGACGCCGAGCTCGTCGTAGAGCAGGTTTTCGTCGAGCGCGGCGACGCCCATCAGATCGTAGACGCCGTATTTTTCGAGTCGTGCTGCCACGCCGGGCCCAATGCCCCAGATGTCGGTGATGGGGCGATGGGGCCAGATCTCCTTGCGAAAGGTCTCGTCATCGAGTATGCCGATGCGGCTGGGTACGTGCTTGGCGGTAATGTCGAGTGCCACCTTGGCCTGGAATAGGTTGGGGCCGATGCCAACCGTTGCCGTGATGCCGGTGCGCGCCAGGACCTCGTCGCGCAACATGCAGGCGAAGCCTTCAGCGTCGGTGTGATAGAGGTCCAGATAGGGCGTCACGTCGATAAAGCATTCGTCGATGGAGTAGACGTGCACGTCCTGTGGGCTGACGAATTCCAGATAGATACCGTAGATTTGCGCCGACACCTCCATGTAGTGCTGCATGCGCGGTACGGCCTTGATGTAGTCGATACCGTCGGGAATCTCGAACAGGCGACAGCGGTTATGGATTCCGAGGTCTTTCATGGCCTGTGTGATGGCAAGGCAGATGGTCGTGCGCCCGCGCGATTCGTCGGCAACGACCAGGTTGGTGGTGAGCGGGTCGAGCCCGCGGTCGACGCACTCGACGCTGGCGTAGAACGTCTTGAGGTCGATGCAGATATAGGTGTGACGCTCGTGTCCCACGCGTCCTCCCATCAAACACATGTTCTTATCGAATACTTGTTCGATAATACCCGCTCATCTGGACATCGTCAAAACCTGCCAAAAAGGGACTAGTTTGTTTTGGTAGGTATGGTCGTGCGGCTGCATCGGGTTTTTTTAACGCAGCTCTAAAGAGTGCGAAACAGCTCGGAAAACCTTGCTTCGTAGCATGAGCCTAACAATCGATACCGCCTATACGCACGGAAGGGCTGTGGGAAAGATGGTCAATTATGGGTTTGGTATGCCGACACGCTTGGTTGCGGATGGGGACGTGGCTCGCTGGTGCGGGCGATTGGTTGCCCACTATGGCGGCACTAAGGCACTGGTCGTGCTGGGAGGCGACAAGCACACGCGTGATGAGCTTGTCTCGGCGGCACTCGGCTCGCTTGATCGAGCTCTGCTCGAGCGCGTGCTTTTCCGCTGCGGCTCGGTTGAGGGCGACGGGGGAGACGAGCTGATCGACGAAGCCGTGGCCCTGGCGACCGACGAAGGGGTGGACTTTGTATTGGCGATTGGCGATGCCGATACTGCTGGCTTTGCGCGCGAACTCGCGCGTCGCATGGCGGCGCTCGATGCCGGCGAAGACGGTTTTGTCCCTTATGGATGCATTGTCTTGGAGGGCAAGGTGCCTGCTGTCGTGGGCGTCGGCGAGGTTCCCGTTTTTGCCATCATCGCGCCCGAACTGCTGGAGGGCATTGGGTCTCCTCTGCGTGAGTTGCTCGGCAGCGTGTGCGCCGCGGCCTAGTATTTGGCATAAAGGGATGGGTTATTTTTGGTTGGTAAAGCGTTTGACCTGCCAAAATAAACCTGTCCCTTTTTGGTCGGTTGCCGTTTGGGGGCCGATTGGCAACGCTCGCTGATTATAGTCTTGACCTGCGCTAGAATAGTGGCATCTGAATGTCCGGGCGCATGGAGGCGTGCGCCCGTATGCTGAGGAGGACTCTATGGCAACTGTTGCCGCACCTATCGATGCTACGTCGACTGCCGCTTGGAAGGCACTCGAGGCTCATCAAGAGAAGCTCGAGGCCGAAGGTATCGACCTCAAGGCCTGGTTCGCCGCCGATGCCGAGCGCGTGAACAAGCTGAGCTTTGACGCCGGTGACCTGCACTTCGATCTGTCGAAGAACCTGGTGACCGATGAGACCGTCAAGCTGCTGTGCGATCTTGCCCGCGAGGTGAAGCTCGAGGAGCGCCGCGACGCCATGTTCTCCGGCGAGCACATCAACACCACCGAGGACCGCGCCGTCCTGCACACCGCGCTGCGCCGCCCGGCAAGCGAGAAGGGCCAGCTCATCGTTGACGGCCAGGATGTCGTCGCCGACGTGCACGAGGTCCTCGACCGCATGTATGCCTTCGCCGAGCGCGTGCGCTCCGGTGAGTGGAAGGGTGTTACCGGCAAAAAGATCGAGCACCTGGTGTCCATCGGCATCGGCGGCTCCGACCTGGGCCCGGTCATGGCTTACGAGGCCCTGCGTCCCTATGCCGACGCCGGTATTGATTGCCGCTATATCTCCAACATCGATCCCAACGACCAGGCCGAGAAGCTCAAGGGTTTGGATCCCGAGACCACGCTCGTGATCATCGTCTCCAAGACCTTCACCACGCTCGAGACCCTCACCAACGCCCGTGAGGTCAAGACCTGGATGCTCGAGCAGCTCAAGGCTCAGGGCGCCATCGATGGCTCCGATGAGCAGAACGCCGAGGCCGTGGCAAAGCACTTCGTCGCCGTTTCCACCGCACTCGAGAAGGTCGAGGCCTTCGGCATCGACCCCGCCAACGCCTTTGGTTTCTGGAATTGGGTCGGCGGCCGCTACTCCGTCGACTCCGCCGTGGGCCTGTCGCTGATCGTCGTGCTCGGCCCCGAGCGTTTCCAGCAGTTCCTTGAGGGCTTCCACGCCATCGACGAGTACTTCTGCAACACGCCGCTCGAGAACAATGCCGTCGCGCTGATGGGTCTGCTCAACGTCTGGTACGTCAACTTCTTCGGTTCCAAGAGCCATGCCGTGCTGCCGTACTGCCAGTACCTGCACCGTTTCCCGGCCTACCTGCAGCAGCTCACCATGGAGTCCAACGGCAAGCATGTCCGCTGGGACGGCAGCGCCGTGACCTCCGACACCGGTGAGATCTTCTGGGGCGAGCCCGGCACCAACGGCCAGCATGCCTTCTACCAGCTGCTGCACCAGGGCACCGTGGTGGTTCCGGCCGATTTCATCGCCTTCGCCAATACTGCCAACCCTGCGACCGATAGCGGCCAGGACGTGCATGAGCTGTTCCTGGGCAACTTCCTGGCCCAGACCAAGGCGCTCGCCTTTGGCAAGACGGCCGACGAGGTTCGTGCCGAGGGCACGCCCGAGCAGATCGTCCCGGCCCGTTGCTTTGAGGGCAACCGCCCGACGACCTCGATCTTCGGCGACACGCTGACCCCGTTTGCGCTCGGCGAGCTCATCGCCCTGTACGAGCACATCACGTTTGTCGAGGGCACGGTCTGGGGCATCGACTCCTACGACCAGTGGGGCGTCGAGCTGGGCAAGCAGCTTGCCAAGCAGATTACCCCGGCCTTCCACGACGACGCCGCCAAGGCCGAGCAGGACGCTTCGACCCAGGCGCTCATCGAGTTCTACCGCGCGCATCGCAAGTAGTCGCTGCTGTTAACGCATCGCGCCTTATAGTCAGGGGCCCGTATCCTATCGGATGCGGGCCCCTTTGCTTTGCCGTGGTCCCGGGGCGCACGGCCTTTGTGGAACATTGCCGGGGCGCCGCGCACTGCGAGAACCCTGCGCCTAGATCTCGGCCTCCGCATGGCCTCGCTGCGCCTCGGGCAGCTCCCCGTAGAGCGGATGGTCTTCGAGCCTAAAGCGCTCGACCTGTTCTGGAGTGCGACCGCGTACAAAGAGCCACGAGCGATCGATTGGCGTCGCCATGAGCGTGCTGGGCAGCGCGTCGGCGCGGTCGGAAAACACCCGGGCACTCTCGGGATCCTGGAACGCCAGCACCAGATGCGTGTCGCAGTTGCCCATGATGGAGCGTGCGCGTGCCTCGCCATAGAGCGCATCGAGCTGGTTGGTCGACTGCAGCAGCAGCGTTGCCCAGATGTTGCGGCTTCGGATAATCGAGAGCACGTTGTCGATCTGGGGGATCTGCAGATTTGCGAAGTCATCGAGCATAAAGCGCACGGGCACGGGCAGGCTGCCGTCGGGCTGCCTATCGGCCTCGCGAATGAGGCCCATAAACGCCTGCGAAATAAAGAGGCCGGTCAGCGGATCGAGATTGCGGTCAATATCGCTCACGGTTACAAACAGGGCGCAGGGGGTGTGTCCCATGGAAGCGAAGTCCACCTGATGGCACTCACGATAGAGCTGTGCCGCACCGTCGAATCCCAGACACATGACCTTTTCGGCAAGGATGCCGACGATGCTCGCGTGCATGCGCTCGGCATTTTGCGTAATGGCGTAGCGCCGCCATAGCGAGAGGGCATAGCTTTGGGGGTCGGTCGTGATCAGGTCGTCAAACAATCGACCTGTGGCACCGTCCTGCAGGTGCTCGATCAGCTTGATGACCGAGCTGATCGTCTGCTCGTCGGCGGGTAGCTGTTCGGTGACGTAGGCGATAAGACACGACAGCAGGTTTGCCGCCGCATGATCCCAAAAAGGCTGGTTGTTGTCCTCGATGGGGCAGATGACCTTTGCCACCGAGAGGATGTCCTGCTGGTTGGGCCTGCCGTCCGCCTTGCGGCGAATGTGCCTCAGGGGGTTGTAGCCGCAGCGCTCGATGCCGGGCGCAAGGGCCGGGACGGTGTTGAGGTCGGCGAAGTTGAGACATTGCACGCGGTAACCGTGGGCTGCCAGCACGGGTCCCACTTCGCGACAGAGCGTGCCTTTGGTGTCGAGCACGATGTAGCTTGCGTTCATTTGCAGCAGGTTGGGCTTGAGGACGTTGCGGGTCTTGCCGGCTCCCGAGGGGCCGATCACAAGTGCATTGTTGTTGAGTCCCGTTTGGCGGGTGTCGCAGGAAAGCGTTCGATCCTTGGCGAGGATGGTGGACGATGCGGACTCAGATGCGGCGAGGCGGCTGGCGAGGTTAGACATGGGCGACCTCCTTGGTGGTCGAGAGGATTTCGTGGGCAAAGCCGAGCTCGACGGCGCGCTCGGCCGAAAGGTAGGTGTCTTTTGCAGTGAGGGACTGGATGCGCTTGGGCGTGAGGCCGCTGCGGTCCGAGAGGATTTGCGTGAGGGTCTTGCGGGTCTGCATGAGACGCCGGCTGGTTTCCTGCAGCGCAAGTGCCGAGCCGCCTGCCCCCTGGGGGATCAGCGGGTCGTGAATCATGAGC
Organism: Collinsella sp.; assembly: GCA_048323995.1. Taxonomy (GTDB): domain Bacteria; phylum Actinomycetota; class Coriobacteriia; order Coriobacteriales; family Coriobacteriaceae; genus Collinsella. Next base: position 47,362 of record DBFELT010000010.1, read on the forward strand.
TCTGCATGGGGCGCCATACGGCGATCGTCGCCGCCCATAAAGATCACGGCGCCCATGGACGCGGCGAATTCCAGGCAGACGGTGCGGATGGGGCACGATGCGAGGCGCATGGCGTCATAGATCGCAAGACCCGATCGCACGCTTCCGCCGGCGCTGGCGACAAATATGGTGATGGGGCGGCTGGGGTCGGTGGCATCGAGCAGGCGGATCTGCTGGCATAGGTCGTGGGCCATCGGGGTTTCGATGTTTCCTATGACGGAGAGCTCGCGACGGGCGAGCATCTCATCGTAAATGCTGGTGAGCGTGATACCTCGGGCGGATTCACGCATGGTGAGGGGGCTGATGATGGGGGAATGATTGGTGTCCATGAGGACTCCTTTCTGTTGGTGGTGCTGTGGAATAGAGTCGCTGCCCACGGAGGGGCTGGCGGGCTACAGGGTTCGTCCGAGCCTGAGATCGAGCTCGGTTGTGGGGCAGGCTGCCTGTCCGTGCGGCTCGCAAGCGCCAAGGGCTCCAAAGCGATGGAGCGTTGCGACGGGCGTGGTGTAGGCGAGCCGCAGCTGATGCTCGATAGGGGCACATCCGTCATTTTTGTAATGAGCCGCGTAGTACTGCGCGATGCTGGCGTTCATCTCGCTGCCATTGCGATGGCGCTCAAACTGGCGTCTGCAGGTCTCGATGATCTTTGCTACTGACTTGGGTGCCGTCGCGGGAACAAGGGCGAGATAGCCCTCAAATAGCTCGTTGATGCTCAGGAGGCACAGCAGGTCGATCAGCGTCCTTATGGCTGCTCCCCCGGCAGAAAAGTGCGCGGTCATGCGGTTATATCGGTTGCGGTCGACGATGGCCGCATGGGGTCTTGGAGTTTTCTGCCCCGTGGTCCCGGGCTTTTGCCGCGCCTGTGTATTGAGCTCGACGTTGCAGCGCTTGAGGCCGTCCAACGGAAGGAACAGTGCGGTGCGCAGGGTGTTCCGCTTGCTTTCGAGTTCATGACGCTCGTCGGGTTCCCATTCGAGCTTGAGTTTCGTGTCGAGTGCCGTAAGCATATGGGCTAGGCAGCCTACGGTAAGAACGTACGAATCGTTGTCGCGTTTTGGGGCATAGGGGTCTGTCAGCTTGCGAATGTCGGGGTCGCCCATGATCTTTGTGCAGCGCTTCAGCAGTTGAGGGTGGTCGGCCAAGATCGTCGCGAGCGGTAGCGACGCGTAGTTCTTGACGGTCGCGGCGGCAAAGGCGGCGTCATATTCGTTTGCATATGCTCGCTCAATGCGGGCATCCAGAATGCTTTTCTTATCGCCGTCTTGAGCGTGGTTGTTTTTCATAGCTTCTCCAATCGGTTGATGTTCGTGCTGTTTGTTGATGTGTTGGTTGTCGTGAGTGATGTGCTTGCCGTGGGTGATGTGCTGACGTTGGGGTGCTATGCGGTTTTCAATGAGCCCGTGAGGCAGTTGCTGCAGGGGCGGGATGGAACGGCCCATGCAAGGCGGAAGGCATCGTGCTCAAAATCGAGACAGCAATGCCCTGGGCGCCTCACATGTGGCAGTTACCTCATTAAGTTGTCATTGCGTTTGGGGTTGTACTTTGCCGATCTTCCTTCTCTTACACGCTGAAAACTGAAACTGAATATGCTCGATCAAACGATGACCACCAGAGCGGTCATTTTTAAAGTACGTTCGTTTTGCTGATTTGACAAGACTAATTTTGAAATTTCTTTTCTACGGGATGAAACGAGGTTCGTGGAACGGTCGTGCTTGGCGTCGCCAGCTTTGCATGTGGTGGCTCAGCGTTTGACTGGAACGGTTGAGCCCCGAGATGGCGTCCCGTTCATGTTCGGGACAATATGACTTTTTACCTGTTGCAGACAGAGCCGCCGTGGGTGTTCTGTATGATGGCTCAGACAAGGTTGTTCAATGACAGGGAGGCATATATGGCAATCAAAGCCATCGCAATGGATATCGACGGTACGCTCACCAACGACCAAAAGGTCATCAGCCCGCGTACGCGCGAGAAGCTGCTCGCGGCGCAGGAGTCGGGAATTAAGCTCATCTTGGCTTCGGGTCGTCCCGCATGGGGGCTGCACGCCTTGGCGCAGGAGCTCGACCTTCAAAACCATGACGGTCTTCTAGTTGCCTTTAATGGCGCGCATGTGGTCGACGCTCAGACCGATGAGGTCCTTTTTGACCAGGCCATGCCGGCTGACGAGCTGCATCGCCTGATTGATCACCTGCGTAATTTTGACGTGATCCCTATGATTTCGCTCGGTCGTAATCTGCACATCGAGGATTCGTACCATTGCATGATCACGCTGCCTGACGACTCGCAGAAGAATATCGTCAAGTATGAGCGCGATGCGTGCGATCTTAAGATTCGCGAGGTCGAAAGCTTGCATGAGGTTGTGGACGCTTATCCCGTGGACAAGCTGCTGACGGCGGGCGATCCGGCCTACCTGCAGGCGCATTACGAGGAGATGTATGCGCCCTTTAAGCAGACGCTTTCGGGCATGTTTACGGCCGACTGGTACTTTGAGTACACGGCGCCCGGTATCGACAAGGCCCGTGCGCTCGAGGGTGCCCTGCCCAAGCTCGGCATCGATGCCAGCGATGTCGTATCGTTTGGCGACGGCCAGAACGACAAGTCCATGATTGAGTGGGCCGGCACCGGTGTTGCCATGGGCAACGCCGTCGATGAGGTTAAGGCTGTGGCCCAGATGGTGACCGCCAATAACAACGAAGATGGTATTGCGGTGGCGCTGGATAAGCTGCTGGGCTAGAATCGCCGATTAATGCATGATTCGGGCGCCTGCTCGCGGGCGTCCTTTTGTTAGGGAGGGTGCCGTGTCCGCATTTCCGTTCGACGCCGTTATCTTTGACATGGACGGCGTCATTGTCGATACCGAGTATTACTACTTGGGCGAGACTGCCGCGTTTGCCAAGGAGCTGGGGCTTAATCTGACTCAAGAGGAGTTGAATGGGCAGGTCGGTACCTCCCATCAGTTCTTCCTGCATATGCTGGTCGATTGGTTTGAGCGCGCCGGTAAGGGGCATTTCACTGGCGAGGAAGCGTTGGCCCGTTGGGACGAGTGGGCGCATAAACGTCCGCGCGACTATCAGGCTTTGATTAACCCAGGCGCCGTGGATACGATTCGAGAGCTGCCGCGCCGTGGCGTTCGCGTGGCGCTTGCCAGCTCGTCTCCCATGGTTAGCATCGAGGAAGTGCTCAACGCATGCGGGCTGTCGGATGCCTTTGAGTATGTGGTGAGCGGCGAGCAGTTTAAGGAGAGCAAGCCCGAGCCCGACATCTACCTGCATGCGCTGGATCTGCTGGGGCTGCCCGCGAATCGCTGCTGCTGCGTTGAGGATTCCGTTCCGGGCATTACCGCGGGTAAGCGAGCCGGCTTGACAGTCATTGCCAAGCGCGAGGAGCGCTTTGGATTTAGCCAGGATGCCGCGGACAAGATTATCGACCAGCTGCCGGAGCTGCTCACGCTTTCTTAGGAGCGCGGTAGTTGCGCGTTTTTCGGGTCAGATGAGTAAATACCCGACATTTTGGTGCGGCAGCAAGCATACTTAATGCTAATGCGGGCTTAAGGGCTTGCTGAATGCCCTTGGGCCCGCTTTAGACTTAATTGTGCTGGGAGAGGGTATATGCCACCGACTGAAGGGCTAACTGACGGTAAAGCAGCGATACCGCTGTACCAACAGGTTATCGATATCATTAAAAACGAAATTAACTCCGGTGCCTACAAGGCGGGCGCGCGGATACCCAACGAATTCGAATTGGCTGAGAGCTATAAAGTTGGCCGCGTTACCGTGCGACGCGCTATTGAGGAGCTCGTCCAGCAGGGCTATCTAACGAAGCGGCAGGGGAAAGGCACGTTTGTCAATGCCCCCAAGCTTAAGCGCAAGATTCGCCAGAAGGATGACGTTCAGAGTTTTTCGGACGCATGCCGCGTTAACGGAATGGAGGCGGGGGCGTGTGTCATTTCGAGAAAGATACTACCGGCGGATTCCACCGAAGCGCAGTTCTTTGGTGTTCCCGTTGGAACTGATTTGATTTGCGTTGAGCGTGTGCGTACTGCCGATGGCGTCCCTGTCATGCTCGAGAACAACATATACGTTTACGAGGACAACGCCTATCTATCAACGGTACCTCTATCTAACCAATCCATTTTTGAGTTCGTGCGCAACCGGACGGGCCGCACGCCCGCGTTTACCGACCCGTGCACACTCGAGATCGCGTGCGCGTCGCCCGAGGTCGCTCGACTGTTGGCAGTTCCCGTTGGCGAACCCTTGTTTTATATGGAAGCCTTCTTTTTCGATGAGCAGCGGCGGCCGTTTATCATCGGTCGTCAGCGAATCGTTGGGTCTCGCTACGTTTTTGACATCTAGGACATTGCGAATGGAAACGCCCGGTGGATCATCTCACCGGGCGTTTCCATACCGTTCACGGCGCAAACGCAACCGTTCAACCGCGTCGCGGCAATCAGTTTGAAATTATCTTGATGAAGGAAAAAGCTGCTGGTAATCTATAGAACGTCATAGAACGTTTGCCTTGTGCAAGCGTTGAAGCGAGATGTGATGCAGTCTCGAGTTCTTTGGAGGTATCTATGTCAGATACGAAGGCGAAGAAGACAAACAGACGTTTTAAGTTCAAATTACCGCATGTCTATACGATCATGTTCTTGCTGATCGTTGTCTTTGCGGTCCTGACCTGGATCGTTCCCTCTGGTCAGTATCAGCGCAAGACGATTTCGACAGCGGCGGGCGAGCGTGAAGTCGCCGTTGCTGGAACCTATGAACAGGTCGATAAGAACTACACCGATTCCGAGACCGGCGAGACCATCAATCTGGGCCAGGATATCTTCGCGGTCCTGCAAGCGCCTACTAAGGGCATCCAGGAGGCTGCCGACGTCGTTGCGTTCGTCTTATTGATTGGCGGATCGTTCGCAGTCATCACCAAGACCAACGCTTTGAATGCCGGCATGAGCCGTGTGATTAAAAAGCTCAAGAACAAGGACATCCTCATCATTCCCATCACGATGACGTTGCTGTCCATTTGCGGCACTACGTTTGGTATGTCTGAGGAAGCCCTGCCGTTCTATGCCATCTTCATTCCCATCATGATGGGTATCGGGTATGACTCGATGACGGCGTTTATCATCTGCTTCCTTGGTCCTAACCTGGGATATTGTGCTTCGACCATCGACCCGTTTAATGTTTTGATCGCCCAAGGCATCATTGGTATCGAGGGCAATCCTCAGCTGTGGCTGCGCGCCGTTTCTTGGGTCATCTTCACTGCCGTCGGTATCGCATGGGCCATGCGCTATGCCATGCGTGTCAAGAAAAACCCCGAGTCGTCCATTACGTACGAGGACGACAAGCTCAAGCGTGTTGAGTTTTCCGTGACCGATGCCTCCATCGAGGAAGAGTTTACTACCCGTCAGAAGCTCGTGCTTATCGATTTTGCCTGCGGTATGGGCATTATCGTCTGGGGTCTTGTTACCCAGGGCTGGTACATGAATGAGATTTCCGCCGTGTTCCTTGGTATGGGCTTGCTTGCCGGTATCCTGGGCGGCCTTGACCAGCAGACGATCGCCGAGGAGTTCGTTAAAGGCATTGCCGACTTTGCGTACGCCGCCATCGTCATCGGCATCGCTCGCGGTATTCTGGTCATTGCAGAGGGTGGCATGATCATCGACACCATCCTCCAGGCGCTCGCTACTGCACTCGCCGGTGCGCCCGCCGCCGTCTACACCACGTTTATGTATATCGTCCTTGGCCTGCTCTCTTTGCTGGTTCCCTCGAGCTCTGGACTTGCGGCGCTCACCATGCCCGTCATGGGTCCGCTGACCGAGCTTATGGGCCTCAATCCCGAAGCCGCTGTTACCGCGCTCCAGTTTGCTAATCAGACCATCAACACCATCAGTCCCGTGGCGGGCATGACGGTCGCCGGCCTTGCCGTGGCTAAGATTTCGTTTGGCCAATGGTGGAAGACCATTTGGAAGTTCTTCATCTTCATGGTCGTCTTTGGCCTGATCGTAACGGCAATCTCTGGCATGCTTCCGGTGTAGGTGGTTGTGATGTCTGATTGTTTGACGGTCCTGACGTCTAAGAGCGTCTTTACCGGTACGGGGGACCTGCCGTTTGAAGGTTTCGTAGCGGTCCGTGGCAATCGAATTGAGGCGGTTGGCACCAAGTGCGAGGTAGCTTCGTATTTGACCCAGGCGGACGAGGTAGTTGACCTGGGCGACCGCACCGTCATGCCCGGCCTGATCGATGTGCATACCTTCTATACGGGCTGGGCACTGCGGACGTTGGGGTCTGATCTGTCCGGCGTCGCTGATGCCAAAGAGGCCGTGTCGCTCTTGCGTGCATGGAAAGATGGTCATCCGGATTGCGCGGCGGCTTTTGGCCACAACCTGCCCGAAACGTTGGCATCGGATGCCGAGAACGCAAATACGGCAGCTGTGTTTGACGAGTTTTTTGGTGATATCCCTGTCGTCTGCTTTACACCGGGCGCGGAGACCTGCGTTCTCAATGCTGCCGCCAGTGCGCGATACGGTTTTACACCGCAGGCGTGCTATGCCGAGAAGATCTGGCGCATGATGAGCGATTTCCTCGCGTTGCCCGAGGTGCGCGCGGGGTATTCGGACTACATGAGCATGCTTAACGAGCGCGGCGTTACCGCCATCAAGGAGATGACGTTTGATGACTATTACGGCTTTGCCGACGAAATGGCTCGCCGTGAGGAATCTGGTGAGCTGACGGTTCACGTCTCTATGATGTCGCAGCCGGTGGGTGCCGGTGCAAATCTGGCATATGCCCGCGAGGCGCGAGAGCGCTTCCGGGGACCGTTCGTTCGTTTTTCTGGCTTCAACCGTATGACCGATCGCGGCGTATGGGCGGGGCTTGCCGAGATGATAGACCCCTATGAGGACTCGGCCGATGCGGGCGCTGCCGGCAAGACGGTCGTCGAGGAGCCAGAGTGGGATCTGATTGAGAACGAGCTGCGTGCAATTGATGCTGACGGCTTCCGATATTCCTTGCATTGCCAGGGCGATGGCGCCGTTCGTCGCACCGTGGCGCTCTATGCCTCGCTGCCTCGAGACGAGCATGGACGGATGCTTCGCCGCCATGCGATTACCGATCTCGAGAACTCTGACCCGACCGATCTTGTCGAGTTTGGCAAGTTAGGTGGAATTTGCGAGGTCTATCCGCAGATTCTAACGCTGGACCGGCGCGAGGATTGCCTGTCGATGATGCGTCGACAAATTGGCGAGACGCGGCTTTTGCACAGCTGGAATCGCCGCGGCATGGAAGATTCCGGATGCACAGTGTGCTGTGGCACGGATTTGCCGCTGTTGATTCCGAGCTTGGGCGAGTCAATCTACAGTGCGTGCGGCGGATACTTCGACGACGGACTGCCCGTGAATGAGGTCAACACGCTGACGCTTGTCGAGCTCTTGCGCGCTTGGACTGCCGGGGGCGCGTACGATCTGATGCGCGAAGATGAGCTGGGTACGCTCGAGGTCGGCAAGCTTGCCGATATCTGCGTGCTCGATCGGGATGTGTTTGACCTCGATTATCGCGACGCACGCGATCTTGCGGTTGATATGACGATGTCGGACGGACAAATCGTGTTCGATCGAAATAAGGAGGCATAAGATGTCTGAATCCAAGCCGACGCTGCGCCGCGAACAGATTGCGGGCATGAATATCCACTACATCATGTGGTCGCTCGATTACTTCCTTGATGTGCAGCAGCGTTTGGGCTTTGAGTCCATTGAGCTGTGGTGCGCAGAGCCGCATGTGACGCTCGACCATACGGGCTACTTTGAGGCTGAGGTCCTGGCGAAAAAGGCTGCAGACCGTGGGCTTAGGTATCGTACTCTGTGCCCCGAGAATGTTGTCTATCCTTGGCAGTACTGCGCACGCAAGCCGCTGCATGAACAGCGCAGCCTGGCGTACTTTAAGCACGGCATTGAGCTTGCCGAGGTACTTGGGTGCGACCGTATGTCCGTCAACTCGGGCTGGGGCGACTGGGACGAGGACCGCGAGGAAGCCTGGAAGCGCAGCCGCGAGCACTTGTCCATTCTGGCGGAGTATGCCGGCGAGCACGGTCTGGTGCTTACGATGGAAAGCCTGCGTCCCGAGGAGAGCAACCTTGTGACGACGGTTTCCGATGCGAAGCGCATGATTGACGAGGTCGCGAGCCCGTATTTACAGCCCATGGTTGATACAACCGCGATGGGCGTTGCTGGCGAGACGCTCGAGGACTGGTTTGCCACCTTTGGTGATGGGGCAATTCACGAGATGCACTTTATCGACGGTGACCCGTATGGCCATCTGGTGTGGGGCGATGGCAAGCACGATATGGACGCCTTCGTTGCCACACTCAACGTCCATGGTTTCGACGGCATGCTGGGCCAGGAAATTACGGACGGCCGTTACTACGATGACCCGGCGGCGGCTGATGCCAAGAACATGGCCGCATTCGAGAAATATCTGATTGACTAAAACAACTATCGGCCACGCAACCAACGTCATTGATTGCGGCCCAAACAAGAAAGGAACTGGATATGAACGCACGCGATCTGATCAAAGAGGCAATTGCCGAGAAGGGCAAGTTCGACAGCGTCTACTGGATTGCTTGCGGTGGCTCCATGATCGATTTGATCCCGGCTCATGAGCTTCTGCAGCGCGAGGCAACCACCTTCACTTCGTATATCTATACCGCACGTGAATTCGACATTATGCGTCCGCGTCGTCTGGGCGAGAAGTCCCTGGTCATCGCTTGCAGCCACAGTGGCAATACCCCGGAGGTCGTCGAGGGCTGCGAGATTGCCCTTGCCGCCGGCGCTACGGTGATCGCCCAGACCGACAACGCTGGATCCAAGATCGACTCCGGCAAGTGGACCACGTGGGTCTACCCATGGGGCGAGGGTGTGCCGCAGGCCGACGTCCCCGCTGGCATTTCGCTGTCGCTTGCGGCAGAGCTGCTCGATCAGCAGGAGGGCTACGCCGATCTTGCCGATATGTATGCCGGTATCGCCGAGATGGATAAGATTCTTCCCCCGGCACGCGAGAAGGTAAATGCCGAGCTGGGCGATCGTTTTGCCAAGCTTTGCCAGGAGCACGAGTTCTTCTATATTCTGGGCAGCGGTCCCAACTTTAGCCAGACCTACGGTTTCGCTATCTGCTCTCTTATGGAGATGCAGTGGCAGCACTGCAGCTACATCCACTCTGCCGAGTACTTCCATGGCCCCTTCGAGGCTACTCAGGATGGCGTTTTTTACTTCCTGCAGATGGGCTCCAGCGAGTGCCGTGCTATGGACGAGCGCGCCCTGGCGTTCCTTAAGACGCATACCGATACGCTGATGGTGCTCGATGCCAAGGAGTACGGTATGGAAGCCGTGCCGGCGAGCGTCCGTGCCTATCTGGACCCGGTGCTGTTCTACGCCATGAACTGCGAGCTGCGTGCTGCACGCGGCAAGGTGTTTGATCACGATCCCGATTTCCGTCGCTATATGGGTGTTGTCGAGTACTAGAAGGAGCAAAGGCCATGGCATTTAACGTTAACGCGCTCGGATTTGGCGACAACGTCGTCGATCGCTACGAGCATATCCACACCATGTATCCCGGCGGCAATGCGGTGAACTTCGCCGTTTATGCCAAGAAATGCGGTGCCGCACGCTCCGCATACATGGGCATTTTTGGCAATGATGCCGCTGCCGAGCATGTCATTGCAAGCCTCGAGGATGAGGGTATCGAGCTTGACAAGTGCGAGCAGATGATTGGCGAGAACGGAGCGGCTCGCGTGACCGTCGTTGACGGTGACCGTGTCTTCCTCGGCTCCAACGAGGGCGGTATCCGTGGCGATGCGCGCTATGTCCTCGATCGCTTTGACCTTTCGTACATGAAGCAGTTCGATGTGGTTCATTCGGGCAACTATTGCTTTACCGAGCGCGAGCTGCCCAAGTTGAAGGCTGCGGGCGTCACGGTCTCTTTTGACTTTTCGGACGACTCCACCGACGAGTACTACGAGCAGATTGCGCCCAACGTCGATTTTGCTTTCTTTAGTGCGGCGGATGCCGCGAGTGAGGACGAGATTCGCGAGCGTCTGGCATGGGTGAAGGGCCTGGGTCCGCGTTTTGTGTCGGCTACGGCGGGCGCCGAGGGCTGCATTGCTTACGACGGCGAGCGTTATTACCGCCAGCTGGCTAAGCCGGTAACGGATATGAAGGACACCATGGGTGCGGGCGACTCATTCCTGACTTCGTTCCTGATGTGTTATCTCGATTCCGTCAAGCGTGGCGAGGATGGTGCCGAGGCCATCGAGCGTGCACTCGACTTTGCGGCGGGGTTTGCTTCGACCGTATGCGGCATGGAAGGCTCCTGGGGCCATGGAGTGCCGATTTCCGAATAGGTGAGCAGTCCCGGGGAGTCGAATTGTCGCCCCCCGGGACTCCATGGACAAAAAATGCTAAATATGAGTACTGTCACTAATTTAGTAACAGCGAAATTAAGCTATTGAGGGCCTAGTTGGGTGTCTGCGAGTGATTAAAACCTGCTAAAAATGACTTTAACCACCTTAAAGTGCCTTGATAATGGATAGCTGTACATTATCAAGGCACTATTTTGCCGTAAAATAATGTGACTGGATTTGCAACAGTACTCATATTTGGCATTTTTTGCCCACCGGGGCTAGCGAAGGTCAAAAACAGAGTGCGCATTTGCTAAAACTGCCGACTCGATGCACTCTGCGTCGCGGTTTTTGAGTGAGGCGATGCGTTCTGAGGTCCATGTGAGCGATCTGATAAGCGACTGTGCGCTTGTTTCGGTGTTTGCCTCCGCCGGCGCATCGGTCTCGAGCAGTAAACGATCGAGTGGGATCTGTCGGGCGTATTCGCGACCGCGCTTGGTGGCGAGCATCCGCTCGTTCACGGAAAAATAACAGCCCGCATTACGCGCGCGGACGAGTTCGTCCGAAGTACCGCTAAACCAGTGGAAGATGATAGCGGGGGAGTCGGGGTTTGGGATGAGTAGTCCATGCGATTCGAGGACGTCCAGTACGGCTCCTGCCGAACGAACGTCGTGAATTGATATCACACGCCCGGTAAGAGGATGTTGCGCGAGAGCCTCGCAGAGCCGGTCAAGTGCCTGTGTTTGCAGCGGCTCGCTTCCGGCAAAGCGCGCAGAAAAGTCGAGTCCCACCTCGCCGATGTAGCGCTCTTGGGCTGCAACTTCGCAAAGCAGATTGATTTCGGCAGGACCGCAGCGACCGTCGGCAAGCCACCAGGGGTGAAGCCCAATGCCGGCGATGATGCTTGGTTGGCGATGGGCGCGCTCGTTTGCGGCCGAAAAGTCACGTGGATCGACGCCGCAATCAAATAGGCCCAAGCCCAGTGCCGTCGCCTCATCGGCAACGGCGTCCGGGTGAGCCATCAAATCAAGATGGCAGTGTGCATCAAATAACCGGGGCTCCATCTCGGCGCACTCCGCTAGTCCAGGCGTTGGCCGTCGGCGCGCACACGCTCGGTGCCGCGTCCACTGATCTGGCGGATAACCTCGCCGGCAATCATCTGACCCATGATGGGCGGCATAAAACTAGCGGTACCCAACTCGGTACGCTCGTGGATGTTGGACGGGTCGCGGGGTTGGGTCTTAACCGATTCCTCGCAGCTAAACAGCACGTGCAGACTCTTGATTCCGCGCTTCTTACATTCTTTGCGCATGATGCGGCTCATGGGGTCGCGTACCGTATCGAAAATGTCGGCAAAGCGGAGGCACTCGGGATGGAGCTTGTTGGCCCCGCCCATGGAGCTAACCAAACGAATGTCGTGGTCCTGAGCATATTTGGCAATGGTGAGCTTGGCCGAGATGGTGTCGATGGCGTCGACGACGTAGTCGAGCTTGCCGTCCGTCTGCTCCAAAACGCTCGCGAAGAACTCGTCGATGTTGTCGCTCAGCAGGTATTCGGTGCGTTTGATAACGGTGGCGGTGGGATTGATGTCGTGGATCATGGCTTCCATAACATCGACCTTGCGCTTGCCGATGGTGCTGTGAAAGGCGATAGCCTGGCGATTGATATTGCTGGGCGCGACGATGTCCTTGTCCAGAATGACGAAATGACCAATGCCGCCGCGGGCGAGTGCCTCGCAGCAGTTGGAGCCCACGCCTCCGCAGCCGAGCACCAACACCGTAGCATCGGCGAGCTTATCGAGTGCCTCGCGGCCCATGATGATCTCGAGCTTGGTGTCGCGTGTCTCGACGAGAGCGGCAGCGGTTTCGGTCATAGACATCCTCCGATGGGGAAGCGAATCGTGTTTTAGCTATCGCCATTATAGGTGTTATCGCGATTCCATTTGAGCCCTTGGGCTTGTTGAAATGGGATCGGGGTTCGCATAAGATTGAAGCAGATGGCACCCGTTGCAGCGGGTTGGCCAACTCTAAAACACGTTTGTAGCGTGAGAAGTGGCCGTCTTCGCATTACGCGGAGGCGGCTATTTTTTTGAGTACAAGATTAGATAGTTAGACAAACATCTAAATATCGAGTATAGTGTGCGCGTCATGAGAGATGATGAGAGGAGGTCTTATGCCGGGAGAGGGTTTTAAGGCGCTTGCCGATCCAACGCGACGGCGCATTTTGGAGTTGCTGCGCGAGGGCAATTGCACGGCGGGGGAGCTTGCCGAGCATTTCGATATCAGTAAGCCGTCGCTGAGCCATCACTTGGCGACGCTCAAAAACGCCGGGTTGGTAACCGACGAACGTCATGGTCAAAATATCGTATACAGCTTAAACACTACCGTCATGCAGGACTTGATCGGTTGGTTTATGGGCTTTACAAACACGGAAGGTGATAAGGATGAATAACGAAAACAAGGGCATTCACCCCACGGGGGTATCGTCGCGCGTGTGGATTGCGCTGGTCGCTCTGTGCGTCGCCAATGTCGTAGCGCATCTCATGGTGATGCCGAGCTTGCCTGGGCAGATTCCCACGCACTGGGGCGCGAACGGCGCCGTCGACGGTTGGGGTCCCAGCTGGATGGCCTCCGCGCTCGGCGTGCTGCCTCTGGTGCTTCTCGCAATGTTCTGCGTGGTGCCGCGCATCGATCCCAAAGGCGAGGCATATCGAACCTCGGGCAAGTTCTATCAGGGCTTCGTAATCGCCTTCACCTTGTTCATGTGCGCCGTAAGCTGGTTGGGTGAGCTTACGGTCTGGGGCGTGGTGCCGGCGGTCGGTTCGGTCAACGTGCTGATTTCCGGTGCTATCGGTTTGCTGTTCATCGGCGTAGGCAACTACTTGCCGCGTGTGAAGCAGAACTATACGCTCGGTATCAAGACGCCTTGGGCGCTTGCCGATCCCGAGAACTGGCGCCGTACGCAGCGCTTTGGCGGTGCCTGCTTTATGGTGCTGGGTGTTGGCCTGATTGCGATGGGCGTGGCAGGTGCGGTGCTTTCGAGTGAAGTCGTCGCCGCGGTGATTGCGGTTCTGGCGTTTGGCTCGGTCGGAGCCGTCTACGTCTACTCGTATCTGCTGTGGCGCAAATCTCAGCGGGCTGTTCGTTAAGGTTGCGGAAAACTAGCGTACGCAGTTCATAGTGTGTCCCGGGGGACTTTTCCCAGGTAGTATTAGGGGGTGTGGGCAACCATGCCCCTTTTTCGCTAAGTTTCAGAGCCGGTTTCCTCATTTCGTTTCCACTAAAGCGAAACAAGAATATGGAAACAGCAGGTAGAAAGGATAAAACAGACAAATGGCGGAGTTTATCTACCAGATGTATCAGGCTCGCAAGGCCCATGGCGACAAGGTGATCCTTGACGACGTGACCCTGAGCTTCTACCCCGGTGCCAAGATCGGCGTCGTGGGCCCCAACGGTATGGGCAAGTCGACCCTGCTCAAGATCATGGCCGGCATCGAGGAGGTCTCCAACGGCGATGCCAGGCTCACCCCCGGCTACACCGTGGGTATCCTGCAGCAGGAGCCGCCGCTCGACGACGACAAGACCGTCATCGAGAACGTGCGCATGGCATTTGGCGACATGATCGCCAAGGTCGATCGCTTCAACAAGATTGGCGAGGAGATGTGCGACCCGGATTGCGACATGGACGCCCTTATGGCCGAGATGGGCAAGCTCCAGGACGAGATCGACGCCGCCTACGGCTGGGATATCGATTCCAAGCTCGGCCAGGCCATGGACGCCCTGCAGCTGCCCGATTCCGACATGCCGGTCAACGTACTTTCCGGCGGCGAGCGCCGCCGCGTGGCCCTGTGCAAGCTGCTGCTCGAGGCTCCCGACCTGCTGCTGCTCGACGAGCCCACGAACCACCTGGACGCCGAGTCGATCCTGTGGCTCGAGCACTTCCTGCACAACTACCAGGGCGCGGTGCTTGCCGTTACGCACGACCGCTACTTCTTGGATAACGTTGCCGAGTGGATCTGCGAGGTCGACCGTGGCCACCTTTATCCCTACAAGGGCAACTACTCAACGTATCTGGAGACCAAGGCCGCGCGTATCGAGGCACAGGGCAACCGCGACGCCAAGCTCGCCAAGCGCATGGAGGCCGAGCTCGAGTGGGTACGCAGCTCGCCCAAGGCTCGCCAGGCCAAGAACAAGGCTCGTCTGGCTCGCTACGAGGAGATGGAGGCCGAGGCCCGCGCAAGCCAGAAGCTCGACTGGACCGACATCCGCATCCCTGTGGGCCCGCGTCTGGGCAACAAGGTACTCGAGGCCCATCACCTGCACAAGGAGTTCGATGGCCGTGTGCTCATCGACGACCTATCATTCACCCTGCCGCGCAACGGCATCGTGGGCGTCATCGGCCCCAACGGTGTCGGTAAGACCACGCTGTTCAAGACGATTGTGGGTCTGGAGCCGCTGACTTCGGGCGAGCTCGAGGTGGGCGAGACCGTCAAGATTTCTTACGTCGACCAGAACCGTTCCGGCATCGACCCCGATAAGAACCTGTGGGAGGTCGTCTCGGATGGCCTGGACCACATGATGGTCGGCGAGACCGAGGTTCCGAGCCGCGCTTATGTGGCGAGCTTTGGCTTTAAGGGCCAGGACCAGCAGAAGCGCGCTGGCGTGCTCTCCGGCGGCGAGCGCAACCGTCTGAACCTGGCGCTCACGCTCAAGCAGGGCGGCAACCTGTTGCTCCTCGACGAGCCCACGAACGACCTCGACGTCGAGACGCTGTCCTCGCTCGAGGCGGCGCTGCTCGAGTTCCCGGGCTGCTCGGTGGTCATTAGCCACGACCGTATGTTCCTGGACCGCGTCGCCACGCACATTCTGGCGTGGGAGGGCACCGACGAAAATCCGGGCAACTGGTATTGGTTCGAGGGCAACTTCGAGGCCTATCAGGCCAACCGCATCGAGCGCCTGGGCGAGGACGCAGCCCAGCCGCATCGTATTCACCGCAAGCTCACGCGCGACTAGTCGAGCTCAGGTGGCCTAACGAGAAAGGGACGATAACCTTGAGGGTTATCGTCCCTTTTTTGTTACTTGGTAGAAGGCTCGACTTTATCGATGGTCCAGGCAGCTCCGAGGCCGCCGGTGGTGTTGCGGCGGATGCGCACGGTAACCTCGCGGCGCTCGCCAGCCTGCGTGTAGCGCAGGGGGAAGCTTGCGCGGTTTCGCGCGACCTCGATGGTACCGCGCTCGCGGGCGATCCAGTAGTACTCGCCGACGATGCCGAGGGTGTCGGCGCCGTAGGGGAGATAGGTTGACAGCTGGTGCAGAAGCGGGCCGGGGCAGAAGATCTCGGTTGTGAAATCGACGGGGAAGTCCTTGGGGATGGCGGGCGCTGCAGGTGCGGGGGTTGGGGCTGCTGCGGGTGCCGAAGCCGGTGCCGGTGCGGGAATTTGGTCGCAAGCAGAGGTGGGCACGGACTCGATGACGGGTGCGGACTCCGGCGTCGCTTCCGGCCTGGTCGTGGAATCTGCGGGCTCCACGGTGACGGGCGCGTCCGCAGCTGCAGTTTCAACCTCAACCTGCGTCGCGTTCTCGTTCTCGACGCTCGGCTTTGCCTCGATGGGCGTGGATGCCATGGTGGTGATGCCGGCGTTTGCGTTCTCGGGGTCATAGACGACCGTGAGCGAGATGGCGGGCTGCGGTGCCTCGGGCTCCGGCGTCGACTCGGTAGCGTCTTGATCTGCGGGCTCGTCGGACTGATCGTCCTCGGCCTTGTCACCAAAGACATCGCTGTTTTGGAATGCAGACGTCTCGGGCTGGTCAGCGGCTTCTTCGGTTGTCGACTTGGGAGCTTCGTTGAGCTCCGCAGTGGTTTCCTGCTCAGATATGACTTCGGGATCGGTCGTGGCGGTGATTTCGGTTTCTGCTGTTACCTCAATAGCGACTTCGATCTCTGCCTCGGGCTCGGGCTCCGGCACGGCTTCAACCATGGTTTCTGGCTTGGGACGTTTAACGTGCTTGGGACGCACGGCCTTGAGGTCCTTCTCGCCGCGCTTTTTCTTTTTGTAGGACTGCTTGGCTCCCTTGGCTGCCTTGGGCTTGTCCTCGCCCTTGGCAAGGGCGGCATCCCAAGCCTCGTTGGCGATGACGGTGGCATACAGGCGACCGCCCTTAAAGACGGTCAGCTTAATGCAGTCGTCGAGCTCCTCGAGCAGCTCACGCGTGGACTCAAAGCCCAGGTCATAAGCGGTCATGTCGCCGGCGGCGAGCGCCTCCTCGACCTGTGTCATAAACGTTTGCTTGCCGCACCCAATCGCGTTGCGCAGCAGGCGATACAGATAGATGTGGTTGCCCAGCGAAAGCGTGGGCCTAACTATTGTCTTGCTCATGGCAAATCTCCTCTTTACACATGTAAAGCATCTTACCATCGCATAGCGTTCGCCATGGCGGCGCCCAAGGCAAACGGGCGCGAACCGCTTTCGATTCGCGCCCGTTGTACAGGTCGGTTATCTATGAGAGGCAAATGTACTTAGTTGCCCGATGCCGTGCCTTGGCTCGAGTTGTCAGATGCCGTGCCGGACGCGGTTCCACTCGAGCTGTTCGAGCTGTTGGTGTTGTTGCTGTCTGCTGTGCCCGTTCCCGAAGTGGTGTCGCTCGTCTGGCCGCCCGTGCTCGGCTGCGAACCGCCAGTCGTTTGGCTTGAGTCGGTCGTGCCGGACGGCGTGCTGCTGTTGGCCGTAGAGGAATCGGTGCCCTGCGATTGGTTTTGGGTGTTCGAGGACGAATTGGCAGAGGTAGAACTGTCTTGCGTATCGTCCGTCTGCGCCTGCTGATCTTGCGACTGGGTGTTGCCATTTGCATCGCTCTCGGTCGTGCGCGACGAAAGGATTGGCTCGGGGCGCTCGCCCAGACCCTCACCGGCGGTGGTTATAAGGATGGCGCCGGTGCAGGCGATGACCGCGACGATGGCGATGGCGATCGAGAAGACGATGACCTTCTTTTGCGTCTGGCTGCGCTCTGCCGCGGCCTTGGCGCGCAGGCTGTTAGGGGCGACGCGCGCCGTGGTCGCACGCCCCGCAACCTGGCGCATCTCCTGCGTAGTCGCGGCGCCGCCCAGGTGCTCCTCGGCATTAAGCTCAACGGGCTCATAGGCGCCGGCGGGGTAGTCGACGTCGGCGTGCGTACCTTTGAGGGCTTTGGCGCTGGCAGAGATAAAGTGGCGGTAGACCTGCGAGGACACAACGGTGATGACCGAGCTCACGGCGGCGCCAATTACTGAACCAGCGATGCCAATCTTGGAAGCAAGCGCGACACTTGTGGCGGCGGCTGCGGCGCCAGCGATGATCTGAGGAATGGAAATGTCATCGAACAGGCCCTTTTTGGGCGCGATGGCCATGGTCTGTCCGATGGAATGGTTTTCGTGCACGCCGTTGTTGAGCGCGGCCGGTGTCATGACGCGCGTGCGCGGCGCGTCGGTGTACTTGGTTGTCATACGGGGTCCTCCCGGTGTAAATCTGCTTCGTTTCATGTAGCCATCAGGGTACCCACCAGATGTGAATCGTACGTGACATTTAACAGATACCATCAACTCATCAATAGCTCACCAAGTTGGTGGGATGCGGTTACACCCGGCGGTTGAACTACAATAGGGCTTGCTAATTGTTGTGAATGGCGTCTACGCACGGGAGCATTCTTATGAATCTTCACCTTTCTCAGTCTGATGGCTTTTTGCGTGTGGCGGCGGCGTCGCCGCGGATTCGCGTGGCCGATGTCGAGGGCAATGCCGAGGTTGCGCTGGCGGCTGTTCGCGATGCTGCCGAGCGCGGCGTTCGCGCGCTGGTGTTGCCCGAGCTTAATCTGACTGGCTATACCGCGGCTGATCTGTTCCATAACCGCACACTGCTGCATGCCTGCGAGGCGGCACTTGTGCACATTCTCGATGAAACCCGCGATCTGCCGATTGTCTTTACCATCGGTCTTCCCGTTGCAGTTGCCGAGAATATCTACAACTGCGCTGCCGTGTGCTGCGCGGGCGAGCTTTTGGGTCTTACGGCCAAGAAGTATCTGCCCAACTATGGCGAGTTCTATGAGCGTCGCTGGTTTGCTCCATCGCCTGCGGATCCCGTGTGGGTCGAGTTTGCCGGTCAGGGTCCGGTTCCGCTGGGTTCGGGGCTTGTCTACCGCTGCTGTGATGAAGGTGTCGAGGATATGGTGCTGGGCGTTGAGGTCTGCGAGGACCTGTGGGTGCCGGCGCCCCCTTCGACCGAGATGGCGCTTGCCGGTGCGACGGTGATTCTCAACCCGTCGGCCTCGGACGAGATTATCGGTAAGGCAGATTACCGCCGCAGCCTTATCTCCAATCAGAGCGCGCGCCTGTACTGCGCCTATGCCTACGCGGACGCGAGTGAGGGCGAGTCCACGACCGACATGGTCTTTGCGGGCGAGAACCTCGTCTACGAAAACGGCTCTAAGCTTGCCGCGACGAAGCTCCTCACTTGCGATATGGCCGTCGCCGACGTCGATCTTGACCGGTTGGTTGCCGAGCGCCGTCGCTCGACGACATGGACGCGCTCGGACGATGCGCCGGAGGCCGTGACCGTTGAGTTTTCGTTTGAGGGCGTGCTGGCCGAAGATCCTGTCCTGCGCGATGCGCTCGACATCGACCGTGTCTTCCCCCGCGCGCCCTTCGTGCCTGCCGACCATGGTGACCTGGCTGAGCGCTGCGAGACGATCCTCGGTCTGCAGACCGCCGGCCTCAAGACCCGCCTTGCCCATACGGGTACCAAGGCTGCAGTCATCGGTCTTTCGGGCGGCCTGGACTCCACGCTGGCACTGCTCGTGACAGTTCGCGCCTTCGATGCACTGGGGCTGCCGCGCACCGGTATCACGGCCGTGTCCATGCCCGGCTTTGGCACGACGCATCGTACCAAGTCGAACGCTGAGTCGCTCGCTCGCGACCTGGGTGTGAGCTTCCGCGAGGTTTCGATCCACGCGGCTGTGGAACAGCACTTCAAGGACATAGAACACGATCCGACCGTGCAGGACGTGACCTACGAGAACAGCCAGGCCCGCGAGCGCACGCAGATTCTGATGGATCTGGCCAACCAGGCTGGCGGTTTTGTCATCGGCACGGGCGACTTGTCGGAGCTGGCACTCGGTTGGGCTACCTATAACGGCGACCACATGAGCATGTATGCCGTCAACGCGAGCGTGCCCAAGACGCTTGTGCGCCATCTGGTGCGTTATGCTGCCGATGTCTTTGGCGGGCGTATTGCCGAGACGCTGCTCGACATCCTCGATACACCGGTGTCCCCCGAGCTTCTGCCGCCCACGGGCGACGGCGAGATTGCGCAGAAGACTGAGGATTTGGTGGGCCCGTACGAGCTGCACGACTACTTCCTCTACTACCTGCTGCGTTTTGGCTTTGAGCCGGGCAAGATCTACCGCATGGCGCTCAAGAGCTTCGAGGGCGTCTACGACGCCAAGACCGTCCACACGTGGCTACGTACGTTCTATCGTCGCTTCTTTGCCCAACAGTTTAAGCGCAGCTGCCTGCCCGATGGTCCCAAGGTGGGCTCGGTGACGCTCAGCCCGCGCGGCGATTGGCGTATGCCGAGTGACGCCAGCTCACGTTTGTGGCTTGCGCAGATCGACGCGCTCAATCCGATTGACTAAGGTTGGCTAAATTGAACCAATACGGGGGTTGCAAGCGTTACACTTTTGCAATCTGATGGCCCGTATCGCGCGGCGCTCTTGTCGGAGCGCCGCGTTTTTCATATCGAAAGGTGGCACCATGCAGGCATCGCAGCGTCTCGACCGCTTTGGCGCGGAGGTCTTCGCCTCGCTCAACAACAAACTGCTCGCGCTGAAGGCTCAGGGCAAGACCATTTACAACATGAGCGTGGGCACGCCCGACTTTAAGCCGTACGACCACGTGGTCGAGGCGCTCACGCAGGCAGCCCAAGATCCCGAGATGTGGAAGTACGCCCTGCGCGACCTGCCCGAACTCAAGCAGGCCGTGTGCGATTACTATGAGCGTCGCTTTGGTGTCTCCGGCATTACGCCGTCCATGGTGCAGTCGTGCAACGGCACGCAGGAGGGCGTGGGCCATTTGGGCCTGGCCCTGCTCGATCCGGGTGACACCATTCTGGTTCCCGATCCATGCTACCCGGTCTTTGAGGCGGGTGCCAAGATCGCCGATGCCAAGCTCGAGTACTATCCGCTGGTTGCCGAGCATAATTACCTGCCCTATGTGGCGGGCATCGATCCCGAGGTGGCCGATCGTGCCAAATATATGATCGTGTCGCTGCCCGCGAACCCGGTCGGCTCGGTGGGTACGCCCGAGGTCTACGAGGAGATAATCGCTTTTGCCCGCGAGCACGATCTGTTGATCGTTCATGACAACGCGTACTCCGACATCGTGTTTGACGGCGAGCCCGGCGGCAGCTTCCTGCAGTATCCCGGTGCGCTCGAGGTGGGCGTGGAGTTCTTCTCGCTTTCCAAGTCGTTTAACGTCACCGGTGCCCGCATCGGCTTTTTGGTCGGTCGCGAGGATGTGGTCTCAGCCTTTGCCAAGCTGCGCGGGCAGATCGACTTCGGCATGTTCTTCCCGATCCAGAAGGCCGCCATCGCGTGCCTTAATGGCCCGCGCGATGAGGTTGAGGCGCAGCGTCTGAAGTACCAGGAGCGCCGCGATGCCCTGTGCGACGGTCTTGAGGGCCTGGGCTGGGAGCGTCCCAACGCGCATGGCTCTATGTTTGTGTGGGCCAAGCTTCCCGGTGGTCGCACCGATTCCATGGCGTTTTGCGAGGAGCTTATGGAGAAGGCCGGCGTTGTGGTGACGCCAGGCGCGAGCTTTGGCCCTTCGGGTGAGGGGCACGTGCGCATGGCGCTGGTCCTGCCGCCCGATCAGATCACTTTGGCTGTCGAGGCCATTCGCGAGGCGGGCCTGTATTAGAAACTTATTTCGGCTCGTCAATAGCTCGAAACCGATTTCGTGCAGTTAATTTACGAATTCTGCAAATAATTTCGGTAAACGGTCGATATTTGGTTGCGAATAGGAGCATAATCAAAGTCCCGATTGGATGTATTGGGATTACGGCAAGCCGCTCGGGTCGTTCCCGGGCGGCTTGTTTGTGGAGAGAGATGGGAGTTTCTAATGGTTAACGAGAAGAAGGTCGCTATTGTCGGCTGCGGTTTCGTCGGTTCGTCTTCGGCGTTCGCGCTGATGCAGAGTGGCCTGTTCTCCGAGATGGTCCTCATCGACGTGGATAAGAACCGCGCCGAGGGTGAGGCCCTGGATATCGCGCACGGCATGACGTTTGCCGAGCCGATGAAGATCTACGCCGGCGATTATTCCGATGTCGCCGACGCCGCCATGATCGTCGTCACCGCTGGCGCTGCCCAGAAGCCCGGTGAGACCCGCCTGGACCTGGTCAACAAGAACGTCAGCATCTTTAAGTCCATTATCCCCGAGATTAAGAAGTCCGGCTTCGACGGCATTCTGCTCATCGTCTCCAACCCGGTCGATGTTCTGACCTACGCCGCCATCAAGATGTCCGGCCTGCCCGAGGGCCACGTCATCGGTTCCGGTACCGTGCTCGACACTGGCCGCCTGCAGCAGATGCTTGGTGCCCACGTCGAGGTCGACCCGCGCGATGTCCAGGCCTATGTCATGGGTGAGCACGGCGACTCCGAGTTTGTCGCTTGGTCCAGCGCTCAGGTTGCCGGCGTGCCGCTGAACACCTTCTGCGAGCTTCACGGTCATCTGGAGCATGAGACCGCCGAGAAGCGCATCGCCGAGGACGTCAAGAACTCCGCCTACACCATCATCGAGAAGAAGCACGCCACCTACTACGGCGTCGCCATGGCTGTCAAGCGCATCTGCACCGCTGTTATGCGTGACGAGCAGACCGTTCTGCCCGTTTCCTCGCTCATGGTGGGCGAGTATGGCCTGTCCGATCTGGCCATCTCCATGCCGACCGTCGTCGGCCGCGATGGCGTTGTCTGCCGCGTCCCCGTGCCGCTGAACGATGACGAGCAGCATGAGCTCACCGCCTCCGCAAAGGCCCTCAAGGACATCATCGACAGCGTCGACTTCTCCTGCTAAATCAAGCTCTTTTGGGCAACAGGCTACAATGAAAGGCGTCCGGGCCACACGGTCCGGGCGCCTTTTTGGTGCGAGGGGGTCAGGTTACTTTGCACCACCCCAATGCACCATAGTTGATGGGAGGGCCATGTCGGATTCGCCTAATTTTTTGACCTATGCCCAGACGGCGTTTGATCCGTTTGAGGAACGGCCGTTCTGCGCGGTGGATAGCCTGGTCTTTGCGTGGTTGTCCTATTTGCGTTTGCCGGGTGATATGGCGGAGCTGACGAACTGGCAGGGCCTAGACGTACGCGAGCTGCTGCGCGCCGAGTGCTACCAAGACATGATTGGCGACCTGTGGGATCCGGAGGGGAGCCGTGCCCTGTTGGAGGCTGTGGCAGCAAGCCCTCGCTACCGTGGCGTTCGTGTTTGCGGCTATCGTAGCGTGAGTGATGCCGAGACAACGGAGCAGTTTGCGGCCATGACGTTCCGATTTCCGGCGGGGTTTAGCTATCTTGCCTTCCGGGGGACCGACAGCACGATTGTGGGCTGGAAAGAGGACTTTAACATGGCGTTCCGGTGTCCTGTGCCGGCCCAGGAATCCGCGGCGCGTTATGTAGACGAGGCGGCGGATGCGATTGACGGGCCGCTTTTGTGCGGAGGTCATTCCAAGGGTGGAAACCTTGCGGTGTACGGTGCGGCGATGTGCCCCGATGTCGCCCGTGAGCGAATCGAACGGGCGTATTCCCATGATGGTCCGGGCTTCGTCGAGGAGTTTCTGAGCGGCAACGCCTTCGCCGACCTATCCGGTCGAATCGACAAGACGCTACCTCGGTCGTCAATCTTTGGCATGATGTTCGAGACACAGGAGGACTATGCCATCGTTGAGAGCACCGAGTTCAGCCTGCTTCAGCATAATCCCTTTAGCTGGGTGGTTGATGGTCGCGACTTCGTGTACTGTGAGCGCCTGTCCGCCGGTGCTCGATACGTTGATGGCTCCATTCGCGAGATGCTGCTTGCGGTGTCGCCTAGCGAGCGCGAGCGTTTTGTAGATGCGTTGTTCTCCGTGCTTGAGGCTACGGGTGCTGAGCGGTTTGCGGATATCGCTGGGAATCTGCGCGAGAGCCTGCCCGTGATGCTCCAGGCTGCGCAAGGCTTTGACAAGGATACGCGACGCTTTGTCTCGCAGACCATCGCGGCAATCCTAAAATGTGCGCTTCTGCCCAAACGTCCCCAGATCGACATGCCCGCTGCCGGCAAGAGCTTGGCAGAACAGCTCGAGGCTTGGCAGTCCGAGCTCCTGCGCTAGCCATTGGTGCAAAGCAACCTGTCCCCGATGCACCAATCTTCGATACGCTTGGGGTAGGCTCGACCGCTATACTGGTTCGTGCTCAATTCGATCTAGAACGGAATGCCGTATATGAAAATCAATCACGCAATCCTGCATATCCTGGACTTTGACTCGGCCGTCAACGTTATGAGCCAGCGCGAGCTCGATATCGAAAGCCGTACCGTGCGCAATTTTGTAACCACGCATCTGCGCCGCGCACGCACCTCGGCCGACAATAAACGCGCCACGTTTGCCGAGAACTCCGCATTCGGCGGCGAGCTCAAGGGCTATTTCTTTGGCGAGCGCGAGTTCGTGGACCTGTCGCAGCAGATTGCGGAGTTTATCTCCTCCGAGCTCACCAAAGCCGAGAAAGCCGAGTCTACCGATGTGCTCGTGGCTGATTTTGACGACGATGAGGATGCCCGCTGGTTTGCCGTGATGCTGCTGGGCTCCAAGCAGGCTTTTATGCACGAGGTGGGCCGCGAGGAGGGGGAGGTGCGCAACGACATCGCGCGCCACTACGCTATTCTGCCAAACCCCTCGCAAAAGGTTCCAAGCTATGCCATCGTGCGTGCGAGCACCATGGAGATCGGCTACGTGGACAAGAAGCGCAAGATTGCCGGCGAGGACCGTATGCTTATCCCCGATGGCCTGCTGCAGTGCGACACGGGCGTATCGGGCAAGGAGGTCATCGACACCGTGACGCGTGTGGTCGAGGAAGTCGCCGAGGAGCACGGTGCCAATACGGCCGTGGCGCTCGCCAAGGTTAAGGCTGCCGTTGCCGAGAAAGTCGAGGATGACGAGGAGCTGCCGCCTTGGGATATTGTCGACGAAGTCTTTGAGGACGAGCCGGTCATCAAGGAGAGCGTGCGTGCGGCACTGACTGAGGAGAAGGTGCCTGAGCGTGTGCCCGTGGAGCGCAAGCAGGTCGAACGCGCGGCGGTGCGCAACCACAAAATCCGTACCGACACGGGCATCGAGATCAGCTTCCCGGCCGAGATGGGTTCGAACTCTGAGTACATCGAGTTTGTCAACGAGCCCAACGGCCTCATCTCCATCGAGCTCAAGAATATCGGCAGCATCGAGAATCGATAAGTTGCGTTACGTCTACAGCGAGAAAGCAAAGGCCGAAGCTCCTTGGGGCTTCGGCCTTCTTGTTTGGGGATGAATTGCCCCGCAGGTTGAGTATAAGTCAGCGAAAACGCGGTTTGTCAAAACCGCGTAACTATTAAAGTTGACGTAAGCCCTCTTCCAGGCCGGTCTTGCTGTCGGTCTTCTCGTCGCGCATCTTGATGACGCGGGCGGGGACACCGGCCACGACGGCGCCGGCGGGGACGTCCTCGACGCACACGGCACCGGCAGCCACGACGGCGCCCTTGCCCACGCGCACGCCCTCCAAGACCACGGCGTTGGCGCCGATCATGACATCGTCTTCGATGATGACGGGCGTGGCGCTGGCGGGCTCCACAACGCCTGCCAGCACGGTGCCGGCGCCGATGTGGCAGTTCTTGCCCACGGTGGCGCGACCGCCTAGCACGGCGCCCATATCGATCATGGAACCCTCGCCGATAACGGAGCCGATGTTGATGATGGCGCCCATCATGATGACGGCGCGATCGCCGATCTCGACGCGGTCGCGGATGATCGCGCCCGGCTCGATGCGGGCGTTGATGCCCTTAAGGTCGAGCATGGGCACGGCGGAGTTGCGACAGTCGTTCTCCACATCGTAGTAATCGATGGAATCGGCGTTGGCGTCCAGGATGGCTTTAAGCTCATCCCAGTCGCCAAAGACGGTCTTGCCACGACGACCGCCGTAGACGTGCGCATTGCCCCACTGGACCTTCATGCCCGGCTTCTCGCGCACGTACAGCTTGACGGGCGTCTTTTTTGGCGCGGTGGCGATGTAGTTGATAATCTCCTGTGCATCCATCTCGGCTGCGTTGCTCATTTGCTGTCTCTCCTTTGGGTGGATCCGGTTGATACCTGGTTAGGCAAACATGATCTGGTCGAACGTATAGAAGCCGGGTTCGCGGGTGACGAGCTTCTGCGCGGCTGCTAAGGCGCCGTTGACAAAGATCTGACGGCTTGCGGCGCGGTGGGTGAGCGTGACCTCCTCGTCCTGGCCAAAGAAACTCACCTCGTGCACGCCGGCTACGGTGCCGCCGCGCAGCGAGTGCATGCCGATCTCCTTGGGGTCGCGCGCTCCGCACATGCCCTCGCGTCCGTAGACGGGGTGGTAGCCTGCCTCGGGCTCGGCCTCGACTACGGCGTCGAGCAGCAGCTTTGCGGTGCCGCTGGGGGCGTCGACCTTTTGGTTGTGGTGAGTTTCGACAATCTCGCAGTCAAAGCCGGGCAGCTCACGCGTGGCCTGGGCCACTAGATGACGCAGGGCTGCGATGCCGATGGAGTAATTGCCGGAGTGCATGACGCGGGCGTTCTGACCCAGCTCGCGCAGGCAGTCCATCTGCTCGGGTGTGTAGCCCGTGGTGCCGGAAACGAGTGCGGCGCCCGTGCGCTCGACATAGGCGACGACGGCATCGAAGGTCACGACGTTCGAGAAGTCGATAATCACATCGGCAGCCGGTGCGTTCTCGAGCTCGCTCAAACCGAAGCCAATCTGGGCCACGATATCAAATACGGGCTGCCCGGCGGCATCGACAATGCTTTCGGCGGTGGTGCGGATGAGCGAGCCCATGCGGCCCGTTCCCATAATGACGGTCTTAATCAAGCAGACCAGCTCCCTTCAGAGCATCGGTAAGTGCGGATCGCGTGTCGTCTGCCATGGGGCACAGCGGCATACGGTAGTTTGCCTCGATCATGCCCATCTGGGCGAGCGCTTCCTTAACGGGGATGGGGTTGACCTCGCTAAAGAGGGCGTTGATGAGCGGCTGGCCGGCAATCTGGATATCGCGGGCGCGCGCTACGTCGCCGTCCAGATAAGCGCGGCACATATCGTGTACGAGCTGCGGCTGCACGTCTGCCCACACGCTGATGGTGCCCGCGGCGCCCAGGCTCATGAGCGGCACGGTAAGCGCGTCCTCGCCCGAGTACATGCGGAAGTCGTCTGACAGCAGGTGGGCGATCTTGGCCGCGTAGGCGACGTTGCCCGAGGCTTCCTTGATGCCCATGATGTTGGGATGTGCTGCCAGGCGCGCAACGTTGCGCTCGCTGATGCCGCAGCCGCAGCGGCCGGGGATGTTGTACAGGATGCAGGGGATGTCCACGGCATCGGCCACGGTCTTAAAGTGCTGATAGATACCCTCTTCATTGGACTTGTTGTAGTAGGGGGTAATGAGCAACAGGCCGTCGGCGCCCAGGCCCTGATAGGTGAGCGACTTGGTGAGCATGGTCTGCGTGGAGTTGGAGCCCGAGCCGGCGATGACGGGGACGCGTCCTGCAACATGCTTGACCACGGCGGCGACGACGGAGTTGTCCTCGTCATCGGTCATCGTGGCGCTCTCGCCGGTGGTGCCCAGGGTGAGAATGGCGTCGGTGCCATTTTGCAAGTGGAAATCGATAAGGCGCTCGAGCGCGTCAAAGTCGACACTGCCGTCCTTTTTAAACGGCGTAACCAGGGCGACGATTGAGCCCTCGAGATTGCGGATGTCCATGTTCTTCTCCTTCGCCTCCGCGATCTGGATGCGTTTGTTCCATTGAGCTGCGACTGCCAGGCGCTCGTCTTCGGCGCGACGGCGGGCACTTTCGGCGCGCGACTTGGCCAGCAGCTCTCGGCCGCACGGCAGCACGTCGAGCGTGGCAAAGTAATCGCCCGGGCGCTCGGCGCGGCGGATGAGGTCGGCCGCGCCATCGGGGCGCAGCAGGACCTCGGCCGAGCGCAGCCGTCCGTTGTAGTTGTAGCCCATGGAGTAGCCATGCGCACCGGTATCGTGGATTACAAGCAGGTCACCCATGTCGATATGCGGCAGCTTGCGATCGATAGCGAACTTGTCGTTGTTCTCGCATAGGTTGCCCGTGATGTCATAGGTGTTCGTGACGGGCGCCGTGGCCTTGTCGGCGCCGCCCGGCTGACCCATCACCGTAATGTGGTGGTAGGCGCCATACATGGCAGGGCGGATCAAATCGACGGCGCTTGCATCGACACCGATATAGTCCTTGTAGATCTGCTTCTCGTGGATAGCCTTGGTGACCAGGCAGCCGTAGGGGCCCATCATAAAGCGGCCCATCTCAGTGCAGATGGCCACATCGCCCATGCCGGCGGGAACCAGGATCTCGTCGTATGCCGCGTGTACTCCCTCGCCGATGGCGCGAATGTCGTTGGCCTGCTGCTCGGGCAGGTAGGGGATGCCGACGCCGCCGGACAGATTGATGAAGGCGACGTGTGCGCCGGTCTCGCGCTCCAGGCGTACAGCAAGCTCAAAGAGGATACGCGCGAGCTCGGGGTAGTAGTCGTTGGTGACGGTGTTGCTGGCAAGGAATGCGTGGATGCCAAAGTCCTCGGCGCCCTTGGCTTTGAGCATGCGGAAGGCCTCGAAGAGCTGCTCGGTGGTCATGCCATATTTGGAGTCGCCTGGGTTGTCCATGATGCCGTTGGAGAGCTGGAACAGGCCGCCTGGATTAAAGCGGCAGCTGACCGTTTTGGGGATGGGTCCCGCAACACGCTCAAAGAACTCGATGTGGCTGATGTCGTCAAAGTTGACGATGGCACCCAGCTTGTCGGCGAGCTCAAAGTCGGCAGCCGGCGTATCGTTGGACGAGAACATGATGTCGTGTCCCGTGATACCCAGCGAGCGGGCGATCATGAGCTCGGTATAGCTCGAGCAATCGCAGCCGCAGCCGTATTCGTTGAGAATGGAGATGAGCGCCGGGTTGGGGTTGGCCTTGACGGCAAAGTATTCCTTAAAGCCCGGGTTCCATGCAAAGGCGTCGCGCACTTCTTGTATGTTGCGGCGGATGCCCGCCTCGTCGTATAGATGAAACGGCGTGGGGAACTGCTCGACGATATGCTCGAGTGTCTCCTTGTCCACAAACGGCTGCTTGGCCGCATATGCCTCGTTGGGGGTCAATGCCATGTCCCGTAAACCTCGCTATCCAGACGGCGCCATCTGCGCATCGAATCCGCATAGCGTGGACCCAATGTCCGGATAGCGCTCCCGCATTGCTGCAGACAGTCCTGTGGGTGTTTCCCACAGGCCCACCAGGTTGTTCGTGCCCGTAAAACCCAGTTCGGCGGGTTTCGCCTCCCCACGGGGTCAAAGCCTGCCGGCTCGCCCGCGGCTCTTCGTGCCCGCGCCTCTATCAAGTGGTAAAGACCCTATCACGTTGCACTTTACCAAACAAGAGTATTCGTATATAACGTTTAAAAAATGCAGGGATATGCTAGAAACAAGGGCGTCACAATTCTGCATCACAATATTGTGTGAATGGATATGCCCCATGAAAGGATCCTTTATGACCGAGCTCCAAGAACTCCGTCGCTATCGTCGCGACCTGCATCGCATTCCGGAGCTCGACTTCGATCTTCCGCAAACCATCGCCTATATCGAGGGCGTGCTCGCCCCGCTTGCCTGCGAGGTGACCCATCCCTGTCCGAGCTGCGTCTGCGCCTTCTTCGACGCTGGCACGGGCGCCGCGCATGCCACGGCGATTCGCGCCGATATGGACGCGCTTCCCATCGCGGAGGCGACGGGCGCGGCCTTTGCCTCGACACATCCCGGAAAGATGCACGCTTGCGGACACGATGGACACATGGCCATGGCGCTTGCGGCGGCGACCTTTGTCGATCGCACGATTCGTGAGCAACCGGGTGCCATCAAGCGCAACGTGCTCTTTGTGTTCCAGCCGGCCGAGGAGACGACCGGTGGCGCCAAGACAGTTTGTGAGAGTGGGGTGTTTGAGCGCTACGGGGCAGACCGTATCTTCGGGTTCCACGTATGGCCCGACCTGCCTGCGAACACGTTGGTGAGCTGTTCTGGTCCGCTGCTGGCGCGCTCGAGTGAAACGCACGTGCACATTCACGGGACAAGCATCCATATCGCCAAGACTTACGGCGTTCCAGTCGAGGAATCGCACGACGCGGCGCTGGCAGCAGCCAAGTTTTTGGTTGCCGAGCGCGAACTGATGGACGAGTTGGGTGCCGACGAGCCCTGCATTGGCAAGTTCGGCCTGCTGCAGGCCGGCACCGTCTGCAATGCGGTTGCGGGGGAGGCGCATGTCGCTGGCAGCCTGCGCGTGTTTACGGATGACATGTTTGACCGTGCGCGCGAGGGCGTGCGCCGCGTGCTGGACGAGGCCTGCGCCGCAACGGGCTGCACGTACGACCTCGACTTTGCCGAGGGCTATCCGCCAGTCGATAACGACCCCGAGCTGTTTGCCCACATTGCGCCTGCCTTGTCCGAGCTGCAACTCGTGGACGAGCCGCTGCTGATTGCCGAGGATTTCGCGTTCTACCAGCGCCATCTGCCGGGCGTGTTCTTCTTGCTGGGCACGGGCGTTCCTGCCAGTCGGGATAATCCGAGCGACGCCGAGGGCTGCCCTGCCTATGCCACAAGTGCCCTGCATACTGATACCATGCTCTTTGACGAGGAAATCCTACTCAAGGGCCTCGATGTCTATAAACGATTGCTTTTGCTTGCTTAAGTGTCGAAGGATACCTGTCTAGAAAACACGAACAGATGTACGGTATAATAGAGATGTAGCCTATAGAAACGTTTGACGTTATTAACGTAAGGCGATACTATGATTGCATCATATAAAGATGGAGACACTGAACGCTTTGCAATGGGTACGCGGATTAGGAAGTTCATTCCTTTTGAGCGGGTCGCCTTGAGGAAGATTCGCCAACTGCAGATCTGCGCTTCGCTTGATGATCTTCGCGTTCCGCCAGGCAATCGTCTTGAAGCGTTGAAGGGCGATCGCGCCGGTCAATATAGTATCCGTGTCAATGAGCGCTATCGGGTCTGTTTTGAGTGGAGACAGGGGATGGCTTGGAATGTCGAAATCGTCGATTATCACAAGTGATGAGACTGCGCCCGATTTGCTGCCGCCGGTGACTCCTGGCGAGCTTCTCAAAGAGGAATTTCTTGTCCCTATGGGCATTTCTCAATATCGCCTTGCTAAGGAGACCGGGATTCCGGCTCAACGCATTGGGCAGATTGTCTTGGGGAGGCGTCGTGTGACGGCCGACACCGACCTTCGCCTTTGTCGCTACTTTGGCCTGACGGATGGTTATTGGCTGCGCGCCCAGATAACGTTTGATCTCGAGGCGGAGAAGAGGCGCATCGAACCGGAACTGGATAAGATCATTCCTGTCCAGCAGGCTATCGCATTGTAGTGTTCAAAGATGTTGAGGTTGGAGTGACGATGGGGCGACGCCGACAGACTGCCGTGTATAGTCCGGGTGGATGCGGGTGTGGGTTGCTGCTGCTCCCGGTTATTGCTGTGAGCATTGGCGTGATGTTTGCGCTTGCTGGACTGGCCGCGGCGGCACTCGTGTTGCTGATTGCTGCTATTGGTGTGACGATTTGGCTCTATCGTTGCCGCGAGCAACGTCGTGCCGACGGTAAAACCAATGTTGGATGGACT
This sequence comes from Collinsella sp., assembly GCA_048323995.1. Classification (GTDB taxonomy): domain Bacteria; phylum Actinomycetota; class Coriobacteriia; order Coriobacteriales; family Coriobacteriaceae; genus Collinsella. Next base: position 78,731 of record DBFELT010000010.1, read on the forward strand.
ATCTTTTTGGTCGTCGCCTACCTATTGAGCATCAGTTATTTGGCCTTCTTTATCCTGTTACTTGTGAGCACCTTTACCGGGGAATCCGTCACGGTGGGGTAGGCTTCGATGAGCCTCTTGAGGATGAGGCGAGGGGGCGGACTCTGAATGAACAGCGCTCCACGTCAATATGTTTCATTCGTTGTGTAGCAATCCGAATGCGCAAGCGTTTGGCGTGAGAGTGCCGCCGCCAGCAACACGGGGATGCAGGCCGCGATCGCCAGCCCCATGCCAGCTCATCGCAAAAGCGTGTCAACGTCGCGCTCGACCACGGCCATTTCCTGCTCGAGTTTGTAGGCTCGCTCGATTTTTTACATTGCATCAGTTCTGTTTTTCATAGCGTCAGCTATTGGCTTTACGAGTGGAAATGAAAGTTCTATGGCTATAGCATGGTTATGTCTTGGTTCTTCATTTCTTTGCTTGGGTTCGACTCATAAGAAAAAGAAAAAAATACAGATGATAAAAAATTTCCTGCTTGTATTGTTGGAAAATCGGTATTTCAGGAGGTGTTTTTATGCCACAAATGAATAAGGGAGGAAAATTTATTTTCGGGAAATCACTCATTCGGACGGATGGAACATTGCGGATTCCGCCACAGGCAATGGAAGAATATCGCATTGCAGATGAAGGAAAAGTATATCTTTTTACCGGAAGTAAGATTACCGGTGGCTTCTGCGTCACCCGGAAAGGCCTTTTGCATCCGTCAAAGCTTGGTCACATTTTGGACGATACTCCACCGTTGCTTGACTACTCAGCAGGTTCTGGCGAATTTATTAAATACAAGGGGCGTTCCTACTGCTGGATAGAGATTTCACAGGAGGGGCAAATTCTTCTTACGAAGAAAATGATGGACTTTTTGAAGGTGAGACCCGGAATGGAGCTGCTCTCTATCCGCAGCAGCGACATCGCGTTTACGATGGGGGCTAAAGGACCGCTATTGGAAAAAGCGGAAAACTATGACGGTGAAATTCCGCTGTTTTAAGTGTAACAATTCCAGTTTTAAAATTGAGAACGATGTTGGCAGGCCTCGAGGTGTCATCGGCGATGGACACGCGCTTCATGCTCTTCTATGCGGCAACCTTAGCTCTCAGCTAATGAATTCAAGTTTAATCCTTCCTACGATGTGCTGTGTGCCGGCGCGGTAGCCGGATCGTAGGAAGGATGCATAATGAAAAAGCTCGAAAACGAAGTGCTGCTGAGCCGTCGCGCTGCACTTGGCGCATTCGCCACCGTCGCCTTGGGGACTGCCGGTCTTCTTGCCGGTTGTGGTAGCGATAAGGCGACCGTCACCGAGGACGCTGGCGATGGCGACGAGAAGGAAGAGGCGAAGAAGGAAGAGCAGTCTACGACTGACCTGGCGGTTGGTGCGACGGTGACCACGCCTGCCGGTCTTTCCGTCGTTGTCGATTCCGTCCAGCCCGGCCTCACAAATTATGACGGTTCGACCATGACGGGCATTCACGTCACATACGTCAACAATGGCGATGAGGGCGCAGATTACAACATCTACGACTGGAAGGGCGAGGACGCCAACGGCGCTCAACAGAACCAGGGTTACTACAGCGAGGGCTCCGATGAGCTGCAGTCTGGTACCCTTGCCGCCGGTGGCTCCGTGGCGGGCAATATCTACTTTGATGGCGATATCAAGAAGGCACTGTATTTTGCCAACATGTTTGATAAGTCTGCCACTGCAAGCTGGGTGTTGGCCTAGCATGTCGCTACCGTTGCGCCGTATGGGAGGTGAGGTCGTATGCCCGATCAAAAGTTGACTGACGAGTTACTCAATGAGCTTCTCGACGCGCCAAACATCGATGGCTATATCAAGGAGCACGACTTTGCCACCCCGTCGCTTTCGGACTACCTGCAGCAGCTGCTGCAGGAAAAGGGCTTGGAGCGCTCGCGCGTGGTTCGTATGGCCGATCTCAATGAGACCTTTGGCTATCAGATCTTTACCGGTGCGCGTCATCCGAGTCGCAATAAGGTGCTGCAGATTGCCTTCGCCATGGCGCTAACGCTCAAGGAGACCAACCGCGCCTTGACGGCGGCGGGTGCCAACATCCTCAATTGTAAGGACCGTCGCGATGCGATCATCATCTTCTGTATCGATCGCGGGTGCAGCCTCCAAAAGGTCAACGAGGAGCTGTATCGCTTTGACGAGGAGACGGTGAGTTAGCGGCTGATATCTGAGCCGGCGGAGCTGCCGAACAACGATGCGAACGAACGGGGCGCGGATGCCGTGGGGTGTCTGCGCCCTGCGCTATGATGGAGGCTATGGATACTCAGACCCCAACATATTCCGATGACGAGCTGACTGCAGCGCTTGCCGAGCACCTGGCGTCGCTCGATCGCGACGACAGCTATCGCGTGGAGCGTGTACTTAAGCGCTCGTCCGTTGAAACAACCGAGCTCGTGTACTTTGAAGGAACCGGCGGTGGTTCGCTCGGCCCCTTTGTCCGTAAACGCATCGATGCTTCGGCTCAAATCGGCGGGGCATACGAGCGTCTGTTTGCCGCCCAGCGGGCAGGCAGGCGTTTTGAGCACCTGCCCAGAATCGTCGATTGTCGTCGTGTGGGCGACGAGCTCAACGTGGTTATGGAATACATCGAAGGGGAGACACTCGGGGCGCTGGTGGACCGTCTGGGAGCCACCCCCGATTATGCGCACGAATTGTATCCTGCCCTATGCGATGCCGTGGGCGAGCTCCACGCCGGTTTTGCAATGGCGGGGGAGACGTCGGCGCCGGTGATCCATCGTGACCTCAAGCCGTCGAATATCATCGTGACGGGTGCCAACTATACGCCTGATGACGGCCTGACATTTTCATCGCTGGTGATTATCGACTTGGGGATCGCCCGCGTATGGCGCGATGGCGCCGATACCGACACCGTCAAGTTTGGCACGCGACCCTATGCGCCGCCCGAGCAGTATGGGTTTGGGCAGACGAGTGTGCGCAGCGACGTCTACGCACTTGGCGCCCTGTTGTTCTTCTGCTTGACGGGAGTCGACCCTAAACCAGGGCTCGACATGCGCGAGCAATGCGAGGCGCGTGGCATTCCCACTCCACTTGCCGATGCCGTCTGCATGTCGATGGCGCTCGACCCGGCCAAGCGTTTTGCGAGTGCGGAGGCGTTGGGACGGGCGACGCACGCAGCATACGACCTGAGTCGTCCCGTGCGGCCTCCTGCGCCTGCGCCTGTCCGTACTCCGGCCTCGGAGACGGTGCTGACGCCCCAAGGGCTCCAGAACCCTGCAGGGCTTCCTAGGCCTGCCGCCTCCGCTGCATGCGGTCTGCTCTCTCGCGTTCCGGAGTCTCTGGGGCGCATTTGGAATACGCTCGTCTGCTTCTCGCTGCTTGTGTTCTTTGTCGGAAGTCACTTTGCCGTCTTTCACCCCACCGGAGCAAACCAAAGCTACCCGACGTGGCTTCTCATAATCGAGTATTTTTTCTTTGTCGATGGCCTTATGGTGCTTATGCATTTTGCGCTGTTCGATAAGCGCCGTCTTCGTCGGCGATTCGCACTGCTCGACAGCTATCGCGGCAAGAAACTCGCGAAACTCTGGCTCAAGGCATTGGGTGTGCTGCTCCTATGCATGATCGTCATAGTCGCGGTTGCCAATGCGACCGGCGTCGTCGATACCTCCGCTACCTAAAAGAAAAGGGCCCCGTTGGGGCCCTTTGCAGTTGCACTTAGATGCGGTTCATCTGAGCGGCGACTTTGTTGTACCAGTCCTGCCACGTGGGCGGGCAGTACTTTTTGGCCGCTGCCGGGGTAAGGGTGGAGCCATAGTTGGCGCCCAGATAGGCAACGTGAGCGGAGATGCCCTCGCTCCAGCTGCCAAAGCTGCGCCAACCGCCGCCACGTGCACTCCAGCCCCAGGCGTTGTAGGAATTGGCGCAATAAGCACCCTTGGTGCTCTCGATGCAGGCGATAGCGGGGGACCAACGGGGGTCGACACCGGTATTCCAAGCGGCGACGGCAAAGTTATAGCCCTGGCCTGCCATGGGGGAGCCGGCGAGATAATTGTCGATGCGGCTCGTCCACTCATTAATGAACGAATCGTAATCGGAGCTACCGGTATTGGCGTTGTTCACCGTGGTGTCGATGGTGGTGTTGGTGTTGGTGGCCTGGCTGCTGGAATTGCTGCCGCTTACGCCCTCGCCCGAGAGCTTCTCGGCGGCAGCGGCCTTATCGGCCTCAAGCTTGGCAAGCTCAGCGGCATTTTCCTGCTCGGCTTTTGCCTGTGCCTCGCTGCGGAGCTGCTGGGCCTGCGTCAGCGCATCCTCGGCGTTTTTCTGCTCTGCCTCAAGCTGTGACTTGGCCTGCTGGAGCTCGGCCTTGTTCTGCTCGAGTTCGGTTTGCATGTTATTGAGCTCTTCGATCTCGTCGACGCTCGAGCTCGTGATCTGGTTGGTGTATTTGCAGGTCGTGATGAACTCACCCAGGCTCTGCGCGTTGACCAGGAAGCTCACGATGGGATTGGTGCCCTTCTGATACTTGTACAGATCGCGCATGGCGGAGCTTGCCTTGGCCTGCTGCTCGGGAAGCTTGGCCTCGATTTCCTCGATGCTTGCCTCATTGGAGTCAATCTGCTTTTGCAGGTCATCGAGTTTGGTGCGGGCGTCGTTGTAGGCGCTCGTGGCGGCTTCGATCTTCTGCTGGGCTGCGGAAAGCTGGTCCTGCGTTGCCTGCGAGGCGGCATACGCCGCAACGGGGGAGAGCATCGGCGTGGCCGTCAGCGCAACGGCGAGCGCGGCGCTCGTGATGATACGAGCCGGCTTCGACGCAATGAGCGCTGCGGTGCGATGATTCGAATGCTGCATCCAGTCCCTCTGCAATCAATCGTAGGTTATGGTTCGAACGGTATTCTACTACTGCTTTCGACCTCAACTTGAACCTTAAAGGTCCCAAAGGGTCAAGTTGAACTTGAGGCTTTGGCTTTGACCTGCAGTTATGATGAATTGTTGAGAAACCATAGAGTTCAACTTTAACGTTACAGAGCCCTGTTTGAGAGGAGTTTTGGGCTGTAAAAGCCATCTCAACGTGGGGTTTTATAACTACAGCGTGCCCCTCTGGCGAGCCTGCTCAATCTCTTCGAGGGCCTCGGCGGGGGTGAACGAACAGGTGCCGTCGCCGAGTTTGATTACCTGGATATCGTCGCCGGCGTAGACCTCTCCGCCCTTTAGTACCACGCCGAAAACGCCCTCGTGGGGAAAGATGCAGTCGCCGGCGAGATAGTAGATGGCACAGCGTGTGTGGCAGACCTTGCCGATTTGGCTGATTTCGACAAGCACCTCGCTGCCAAGCTTGAGCTGTGTGCCCAAGGGGAGCGAGAGCAGGTTGATGCCCCGGGTTGTGAAGTTCTCTCCAAAGTCACCCTTGCGCACATCGAGTCCGCGGGCCTGCGCCGTCTGGATGGACTCTGCGGCCAAAAAGGAAACCTGACGGTGCCAATGCCCGGCGTGTGCGTCGGAGGCGAGGCCAAATTGCTCTATAACGGTGTCGTGTCCATCGGCGACGGGCGACTTGCGCGTGCCCTTGCGTGCCGACGTGTTGATCGAGACGATGCGGGCGGGTCCGTTGTAGGCGTCGTTTGCCGTGCACAGGGGAGCGGTCGCTTTCGCACGTTCCGCCAGCTCGCGCCTCGCGGCATTGAGGATGGGATTATCGGTCGGATGGTCTTGGGGCACGTGTGCGCCTTTCGCTCGAGGATGTCAATACGCTGAATCCTACAACAACGGTAGGTTCATTGCCCATTGTCATACAACGGTGGGCGCCGTCTTCGTGCTGGCCTTCGTGCTGGACGATTACGTCGATTGCCATAGATACGGTGGAGCTTTGGGCGCCGGCGGCTTGGCACGCTAGAATAAATCAGTTGCGCAAAGACCGCCCGTTGTGTGGGCAGTTCATGATAGGAAGTTTCCATGGCATTGCAATTTACAGAGCGCGAGTTCATTCCCGTGCTGCTCGGTGGCGACATCAACGCCTATTCGGTGGCGCGCGCCTTCTACGAGGAGTACCAGGTCAAGAGTCTGGTCTTTGGCAAGTATCAGACGGGTCCCGCGTACCGCAGCCAGATTATCGACTACACGCCCAACGTGGATATCGACACCATGCCCGTGATGCTCAAAACCGTCAACGGCATTGCCCAAGCGCATGCCGACAAGACGATTGTCCTTGTGGGCTGTGGCGATAACTATGTCGCTCTCGTGGCTCAAGCCAAGGATGCTCATGAGCTGGCGGATAACATCGTCGCTCCCTACGCGCCCTACAGCATGCTCGAGCAGTGCCAGAAGAAGGAGATCTTCTACGAGCTGTGCGAGAAGCATGGCGTGCCCTATCCGCACACGTTTACCTTTACCAAGACGATGCTCAATGCCCAGGGTGAGGCGCCTGCCGAAGTGCTCGACCAGATCGATTTTCCTTACCCGATGATTCTGAAGCCTTCTGACGGCATCATGTGGTGGCAGCACGAGTTCGAGGGCCAGAAGAAGGCCTATGAGATTGCCGACCGCGCCGAGCTGGAACAGGTCATTCGCGATTCGTATGCCAGCGGCTACACCGACGACCTGATCTTGCAGGATCGCGTGCCCGGCAACGACGAGTACATGCGCGTGCTCACCAGTTATTCCGACCGCAACGGCAAGGTGCGCATGATGTGCCTGGGTCACGTGCTGCTCGAGGAGCATCAGCCCCACGGTGTCGGCAACCATGCCTGTATCATTACCGAGCCCAACGACGAGCTCATGGGCGGCGTGCGCAAGCTGCTCGAGGACCTTCACTTTGTGGGCTATTCCAACTTTGACGTTAAGTACGACGAGCGCGACGGCTCGTTTAAGTTCTTCGATTTCAACACGCGCCAGGGTCGCAGCAACTACTACGTCACCAACAGCGGCTTTAACGTTGCCAAGTATGTGGTGGACGAGTATGTGTTCAACCGCCCGTTTGAGCCGGAGTTTGTGACGGCACAGGACGAGGCACTGTGGATGGTCGTCCCCATGGGCGTCGTCGACAAGTACGTCAAGGATTCCGAACTGCGCGCTAAGGTGCATCGCCTGGACAAGGAAGGCAAGGGTGCCGACCCTTCGTTTATGAAGGGTGACTTTGTCTTTAACCGCTGGCTGCGCATGTGGCACACCAAACTGCGCCACTTTAAGCTGTTCAAGACGTATTACAAGTAGATGAGTGCGGCGCCCGTCCGGTTTACATCGGGCGGGCGCGGGTATGATACGCGCAATTGCGCAAGCGTCACCAAGGAGGCGGCGATGGAAAAGCTGGGAGTTATCGGCGGCATGGGCGCCGAGGCCACGTCGTATTACTACGACCAGGTGGTGCGCCATACGGCTGCTGCCTGCGATCAGGAACATATCGATATGGTGGTGCTTTCCAAGTCGACCATGCCCGACCGCACGCAGGCTATCAAGACCGGTGAGCATGCCGAGCTGCTGGCGACCATGAAAGAGTGTGCCCAGGCACTCGAGTCGCTGGGCTGTGCGCACATTGCCATTCCCTGCAACACGTCGCACTACTTCTACGACCAGATCCAGTCGTTTACGAAGGTGCCGATTATCCACATGCCGCGTGAGTCGGTGCGCTATGCTCTGGCCGGTGCGGTGATGGGGGAGTGCGAGTTCGATCCCAACCTGAGTATGCCGGCCGAGCCGGTGCACAAGATTGGCATTATGGGAACCGATGGCACCGTGGGCGCGGGCGTCTACGGCCGCGAATGTAAGGCTGCGGGTGTTGAGGTTGTCTATCCCAGCGAGAAACGTCAGAACGATGTGATGTCGCTTATCTACGATGATGTGAAGGCCGGGCGTGAGCCCGATATGGATAAGTTCGACCGCGTGATGTGGGAGTTCGCCCGTAGCGGCTGCGACCGCGTCATTCTGGCCTGCACCGAGCTCTCGGTGCTGCAAAAGTACCGAGAGATGCCCGAGATCACCCTCGACGCCATGGATGTCCTGGTGCGCGAATCCATCATCCGCAGCGGCGCCCCCTACCGCCTCTAGCTTCCGACCTGCCAAAAGGGAACAGGTTAATTTTGGTAGGTTTTATCTGGTGACACAGTAAAGGCCTCGGCTCGTTTGGTGCGAGCCGAGGCCTTTTGCGTTGGGCGGTTGCTGTCGGTGGTGAACTAGAACAGGAAGCCGATGGCGATGAGGGCGATGCTGACGATGAGCACGGCGATGTCCAGACCCTTGATGGGGTAGCGCTTGTACGAGCTGGCGCGCGTACGCAGATAGAAGCCGCGCTGTTCTGCCGCCAAGGCTGTGGCATCGGTCTTGCCCACGCTCGAGATGAGCAGTGGCACGCACAGTGGCAGCATGAGCTTAAGCTTCTTGATGGGGTTCTTGGTGTCGTACTCGACGCCGCGTGCGGTCTGCGCCTCCATGATGGCGTTCATCTCCTGACCAAACACCGGCACAAAGCGCAGCGCCGTGGTAAAGGTGAAGGCATAGCGATACGGCACGTGCAGCACCTCGACGCAGGCGTTGGCAAGGTCGTTGAGCTTGGTCACCATGAGCATGAGGATGAGTGGTAACGCCACACCCAGCAGGCGCAGGCAGGCCTTCGATCCTGTGACGAGGCCCGTGTCGGTGATAAAACCCCACACCACGTTGCCATCGCGCATAAAGGCCAGCTGGAGCGCCAGCATGATAAGCGCGAGCGGAATCAGCAACTTGAGCAGCGAGAACAGACGGTCGACGACACCGGCATAGGCACCCAGAGCAAGGGTGAGTGCCAAAAAGCCCAGCAGCGCCACGTAGGTGTTAGACAAGAAGATGCCGACGATGATGGCAGCGGCGAGGCCCAGTTTGACGACGGGGTTCAGGCGATGCAGCAGCGTATCGCCCGGCATGTAGTCGATGACGTTAACCACGGTGGACCATCTCCTTGGTAATTCGAACGACATCGGTGACCTCGCTCACCTGCGCAAAAGCGGGCGAGACGGAAGATGCCAGACGGCGCGAGAGTTCAATAACCTGGGGAGGCTCCACGTAGGCACGCCGCATGAGATCGATATTCGAGAATAGCTCGTGCGTGCGGCCGCGGTCGAGGATGCGACCGTCGGCCATTACTACGATACGCTCGGCAAAATCCGAAACGACTTCCATATCGTGGCAGACCATGATAACGGCGCAACCACGCTCGGCCATGGTGCGCACCGTTTCCATGACGGTCATGCACTCGCGGTAATCAAGGCCGCTCGTGGGCTCGTCGAGCACGACGATCTTGGGCTCTACGACCACGACAGAGGCGAGTGCCACCATCTGGCGCTGACCGCGCGAAAGCGAGAAAGGCGCCTCATCGGCAGGCAGGCCAAAGCGGTCGATGACGAGCTGGGCGCGACGCAGTGCCTCGGCACGGTCGATGCCGGCAAGCTCCAGGCCAAAAGCCACCTCGTCGAGTACGGTGTCCTTGCAGATCTGGCGGTCGGGGTTTTGGAAGAGGGTTGCGACTTCGCGGGCGATGCGGCTCGTGGGAACGGCTGCGGTATCCAGTCCCGTGACGCGCACGCTGCCCGAGGCGGGCTTAAGCAGGCCTGTGAGCAGCTTGGTGAGCGTGGTCTTGCCGGCACCGTTCTGGCCGACGATGCCCACGAGCTCGCCGGGATAGAGGGTCAGGTTGAGGTCGTGGACGGCGGCGCCGCCATTGGGATAGGCAAACTCGACATGGTCGAAGGTGAGTACGGGTTCGGCGTCCTTGGCATGCGGACGCAGCGACGGTGCATGCGGGGAACCGGTGGGCGTCTGGGCTTCGATGGCCGCGTGTGCGGGGTCGACGATGCCCGAAATCAGGCGCTCGGCCTCATCGACATCCAAGCAAGGGGTACCGCTTACCAGGCCATCGGCCTCGAGGCTATTGAAGATGCGCGTGACGCGAGGGCAGTCGACGCCGATGGCACGGAGCTCGTCGGTATGCGCGAAGACCTCGTGTGGCTCGCCCTGCAGCGCGATTTCGCCATGGTTGAGCACGAGCACGCGGTTGCAGTACTCCGAAAGCAGGGCGACCTTTTGCTCAACGACGACGATGGTGATGCCGAGTGCACGGTTGGCCTCACGCAGGGTCTCGAAAACCAGCGTGGAGCTGGCGGGGTCGAGTGCCGCGGTGGGCTCGTCGAGAACCAAGACGCGCGGACGCATGGCGAGAATGGCGGCGATGGCCACTTTTTGCTTCTGTCCGCCCGAGAGGGTGGCGATCTCGCGGTCGCGCAGGTCGCTGATGCCGACGGTCTCGAGCGTTTCGCTCACGCGCTGCTCGATCTGGTCGTGGGGAACGCCAAAGTTCTCGAGGCCAAAGAGCATCTCGTCCTCGACGACCGAAGCGACCATCTGCGTGTCGATATCCTGCAGCACACTGCCGACGATTTGCGACACGTCGGTGAGCGAGACCTCGCAGGTGTCGTGGCCGTCAACCATGACGGACCCAAAGAACGTGCCGGTGTAGTGGTGGGGCACGGCACCCGACAGGCAGGCGGTAAGCGTGGACTTGCCGGCACCCGAGGGCCCGATGATGCCGATGAAATCTCCCTTGTTCACGCTGAGCGAGATGTGGCTGAGCGCCTGCTCGGTCTGCGTGCCATAGGAGAACGAGACATCGTCGACGTTGATGATCGTTTCCATGGATACCTTTCATAGTCATTGGGGACAGTCTTAAATGACCAGTTGTTTAAGACCGTCCCAAAAAAGCTCGTTGTTTGGGACGGTCTTTGGTGGTGAAGCACGGAGACGGCTTTACGAGGGGCCCCAGGTTGGCGCGAAAGAGGAACGAAGCGTACTTGGGCACGCGAGCGACGAATGAACGCCAAGATGGGGTGGCTCGTAAAGCCGAACGGGTTAGTTGAGCCTAAGGGCCTTCTGGATGGGCAAGTAGAGGGCGCCGACCAGAATGGCGTTAAAGACGGCGGTCATGGCGACGACGGGCAGCATAGCGGCGGCGAGCTCGCCGACCACGCCGAGCATGGCCATCTTGATGACCATGAAGATGACGCCGGAGACAAAGGTGGTCAGGAAGGTTGCGACAATGGCGATCGCGGGCTTGACCTGACCGTTCTTGCCGGCGGCATTGACGATGCCGGCCATGAGCATGGCGGCGATGCCCTCGGCGGCAAAATCAACGAACGGCGAAGTGGTGGTGATCTGGATCACGGCAGCCGAGATGAGGCCAATGACGAGCGCCTGGCCGATGTTGGGGCGAACGACCAGGATGGTGAGGCAGAAGGCCGAGATGATGAACTCGGGGCTGATCATGCCGCCCGAGATGCCTGAGATGGCCTTGCCGACGGTGAAGTTGAGGATGAAGCCGGCGGCGAGCAGGATGGCAAGCAGGACGAGGGCGCGGACATCGAGTTTGCCACGGTCGGCGGTCTGGACGGTGCGGGGCTGGGTGGCGGTGGTGTTCTGAGACATGGTGAAAATCCTTTCGGAATGGGAGTGCAAGAGAAAAGCGGAGGCGCGTGATGCGAATGCGATCGGGCTCGAGATAGAAAAAGGCCCCCGGTCGAAACCGGAGGCCTTCCAATCACCTAGAGCGCAAAAACAGGCGTGAGGGACTCACCGTCGACCGATCGTATTCGCATCACGCCACCACCAGTTGTTGAGAGACTTCATCGCGTTCTTCATGTCGGTGGCTCCTTTCGTGATGCCATGGTACGGTCGCACCTAGTTGCTGTTGCGCTGCACTATAGCACAGCAAAGTGTGTGCGGGGAAATCTTTTTTGAAAAGATTTCAGGCGGGTTTCCCGTCGGTCAAAAGGCGGGTTAAGCGGGCGAGCCTGCCATTGCTGCCTTGCCCGCTCAGCTAGGACGTTACTCCTTATTGCGACGGTAGAGGAAGTAACCGCCCGCGGAGATGACGGCAACGCCAGCGATGGCGAATGCAGCCACCACGCGGCCATCAAAACGATCACCGGTGGTGGGCAGGCCGCCCTTGGTGTTCGCCTTGTTGGTGGTTACCGTGGTCGTGGTGTCCGACTTGCCAGGCTTCTCGGGCTTGGTGGTGGGCTGCTCGGGCTTAGCGGGCTGCTCGGGGGTACCGGGCTGCTCAGGAGTACCAGGCTGCTCGGGAGTGCCAGGCTGATCCGGGGTTACCGGGTCGGTGGCAAGAGCGTCCTTGGCGTAGGTGATGGACACCTTGAGGCCGTTGGTCTCGGTGTTCAGGTCGCTCGGGGTGAAGGGCTGGTCGAAGTTCTCAGCCTTCAGATAGGCGCGCATCTCCTGGAGCAAGGCCTTGCACTTGACGTAGGTGTTCTCGGTGGCAGCATTGCCGGCCTTGTTTGCCAGGGCGGTACGGGCCTCGGTGCCCTCGGTGGCCTGCATGACCTCGTCGACTTCCAAGTTCTGCTCGACGAGCTCGTTCTGGAGGGCGTCGAGGTAGGTGCGGACGCTGATACCAAGGGTGTCAGGGTTCTCAAAGCAGAGCGAGCTGATGTCCATGAGAACGTAGTTGATTGAGTTCTCGGGCTCCTCGTTGTACACGACGTCAGTCTGTTTGCAGTGATCGAAGGAGACGGTCTGATCGCTGAAGTACGGGCTGACCTCAGTTATCAGAGCGGAGTACAACGGGATGGCGACGGAATACGCAGCGCGGGAGAGCATCTCCCACTGGATGGTGGCAACCTGGGGATCAAGGCCGCGACGAATCTGGAAGAGGTTGATCTCGGTGTTGCGCTCGGTGCCGATGGCGTAGGCGCCGTCGGTGTTGGCGTTAAGGCCGGGGACATTTTCGCCGCGGTTGCCAAAGGCACGAATCAGCTCAAAGGTGCTCCAGCCAGACTTGCCAGGCTTGAAGAACAAGGGCTGGATCTCGCTGACGGATGCGCCGACGCTGCCGTTGTCGTTGACGATGGTGTAGTCGGCGTCCTTGGTAAGCGGGTTCATGAAGTAGTCTCGGCCCTGGACATAGCGAGTCCACTGATGCATGCCAGTCTTATCGAGTCTCTCGCCATAGGTTCTGGCAACATCGAACTTGCCGTCGGTGTACTCGGCGAAGCCCTTTTCTTCGGGCATGGATTGGATCTTTTCAGAGTGGAGGCAATTCTCGGTGTCATTGAGGTCGACATCGTAGTTGAGGCTCCCGATATTAGGGTTGAGCGACGCGACGTCGTCAGCGAGCTTCATGGCGATCCACTGATGGGCGGAAAGTGTGGCGAACAGCCAGGTCTCGTTGTTGTCGGCGATGATGATCTGGTCGTTGGTACAGACGCCTTGATCATCGATCAGTCTGCCGAGAAGCTCGACGCCCTCGCGGGCCGTGGCGCTCTCGCCCAGGATGATGCTGCCGTAACTGTACTCGCCCAGACCCACTTCCTCATCGATGTGGTCTGCTGCATCGGCCTCCTCGTTATAGGAAGTGCTTAGCGTGGCAGAGCAGGAGACGCCCTTCTCGTTGATTCCGGCCTCGGAATAGGCGTCGGTGCGACCCATCCAGTTGGAGGGGTGGTCGCGTACATAGCTGTAACGATAGGTAGGCTTGTTCGAAGTGTATTCAAAAGCAGATTCAATCGAGCTGTACTTAAAGCCAGGTTCGTGGGCAGGTTCGATGCCGTAGTGCTTAAGATAGCGCTTGCCAAAGTCCTCGGCGCGGCCGTAGTACGTGTTGCCGTCGGCCGTAAGGTTTTTGCCCATGTATATCTGCGTGCAGGCGAGCGCAGATGTCGGCATGGACATGATGGTTGCAGCTCCAAAGGCGAGGCCTATGCCTAGCTTCTTGAGCGCGTTGACGGGGTGAGTTTTCCTCATTTTCCCTCCCAGCGTGCGAAAGCCCTCTGTCGCCAGAGGGCTTCAGCCAATAAAGACACCCCATTAGCGTAACGAACTGGAAACAATATTCATCTATGAAAGACACTTACTCGATAAGCGTGATGAAATATGCGACGAGCGGTTAATTGTACTCAGTTTGTAGCTTTACTTTAATAAAGACGCCCTGTAATTACTGTAGCCGAATAAAGTAGCTGGGAATGCCTGAAATGAAAATCCCCTGCTGTTTGGCAAATGCATAAACAGCAGGGGAGACGATAATTGGATGAATATCATACCAATGTGGAATTACTTCTTCCGGCGGTGGATTACGTTGATCGCATAGCCGACGAGCATGGCCAAAACGATGATGATAAAGCCGAGCAGGGGATTGTCGTTCATAGGGTCCTCTTATTTTCCGAGCGGGGAGAATTCGTCGACGATGAGGTCGAGGCATTGTGGAAGCGCGCGGGCTCCAAAGACGCCCGAATTGCTGGAGATAATCTCGCCATCGAACTGCATGCCCAGCGACGGGGTGCAGGTGATCTTGGCTTCCTTGGTCTGGATGATCTTGAACTGCGGGCGCCCGAGTACCTTGCCGGCGGGGTCAAGCGCAGCGGTGATCACGGTAGGCAACAGCTGCACGGTGCGCACGGGTTCGATGACCGCAATGTCGACCATGCCATCGTTCATGCGGCAGTCGGGGAACAGGTTGATGTCGTTTTGGATGACCGAGGTGTTGCCGGCCATGCAGCAGATGCCGTCGAGCTCCTCGACAATGCCGTCATGCTCAATCGTAAAGTGCGCTACCGTAGGGTTGGGCGTGGCGAGCGCAGAGAGGAAGTAGGCGATCTCGCCGATGTCGTTTTTGGTGGGGGCGGCCTTCATCATGATCTCGGCGTCGAAGCCCGAGCCGGCGATGATGATAAAGCCGTGGCGCTTCTCGTTGCCGTTCTCGTCGAGCCAAAAGAGCTCGCCCATGTCCACTTTGACCGTGCGACCGGCGCGGCAAGCCTTGGCAAGCGCCGCTGCCTCGGGGGCATTGCCGATGTTGTTGAAGAACAGGCAGGCTGTGCCGGAGGGGAAGACGAGCGTGGGGACACCGCATCCGCGCATCTGGTCGAGCACGTTGGAGACGGTGCCGTCGCCGCCCGAAACGACCACGCGATCAAACTCGCGCACGTCTGCCACGGCGTCCTCGGGTTCCATGCCATCGCCGATAAAGCGCATCACGACCTCGTCGCCGCCCTGTGCAAGGGCGTGCGTGAATGCGAAGATTTCATCTGAGCTGGGGCCCGATGCCGGGTTGTGGATGATAAGGCAGCGCATACTTACGTTCCCGTTCTGTGACTAACCGAGTATAGTTGTAAGGCAATGCCGATATCCTACCCGTGTTTTTCGGGCCTAACCTTATTCGATGGGTTGATATGTACATTTCCACACATCAGGCTCTACTCGACTTTTGCCAGCGCGCCCGTGAGTTCGACGCGATTGCCGTCGATACCGAGTTTTTGCGCGAGCGCACGTTCCATCCGCGTCTATGTTTGGTTCAGATTGCCACCCCTGCTGAGAGCGTCGCGGTCGATCCCCTGGTAATCGACGACCTATCGCCGCTGGCCGAGCTTATGGCCGACGAGAGCGTGACCAAGGTCTTCCACGCGTGCTCGCAGGATATGGAGGTCATGCTCCATACCGTGGGCGTGCTGCCACGACCGATTTTCGATACGCAGGTCGCCGCCGCCTTTTTGGGCGAGCGCCAGCAGATTTCGTATGGCGCGCTTGTTCAGACGTTCTGCGGCGTATCGCTGCCCAAGACCGAGTCACTGACCGACTGGTCGCGCCGCCCGCTGACCGATAAGCAGATTGAGTATGCGATCGATGACGTCAAGTACCTGATCGTCGCCTATACCGAGATGATGAGCCGCCTGCGCGAGCTGGGCCGTGTGGACTGGGTGCTCGACGAGCTGCGCCCGCTGGCTGACGAGTCGCACTATCGCGCCGATCGCCACGAGGCGTTCCGCAAGGTCAAGCGCATCAATTCGTGCAGCCGTCATCAGCTGGGTATCGCGCGCGAGCTCGCCGCCTGGCGCGAGGACCGCGCCGAGCGGCGCAACATCCCACGCAAGTGGGTCATGTCCGACGACACGCTGCTAGCGCTCGTTAAGCGCAATCCCGTGCGCGTTGAGGAGTTCCGTAGCATTCGCGGTACCGATCAATTGGGGGAGCGCGACGTGGACGGTGCGCTCATGGCCATCAAGCGCGGTGCGAGCTGTCCGCACGATCGCCTGCCGCTCTTGGTGCGCGGACATCGTCAGATTTCGCCGGAGCTGGAGAGCGTGACTGACCTTATGTATGCGCTTATCCGCCTGGTTGCCGAGCGCTCAGGCGTTGCGACCTCGGTCATTGCCTCGCGCGATGACCTGGCCGACTACATTGAGCATCCCGAGCAGAGCCGCCTGCGCGAAGGTTGGCGCTTTGAGCTTGTGGGCTCGCGCCTGGACGATCTGCTTTCCGGCAATATGGGGTTGACGGTGAAGGACGGCAAAATCGAGCTCCTGTAGGGAAGCCTAGCCGGTTGAGTGGGTAAAATGCCTCCAACGTGTAACTCGACTCGGAGGAATTCGCATGCCTTATTACTATGGATACGGCTTTGGCATCGACCCGCTGTACCTGCTGGTTGTTCTTGTCTGCACGGTGCTTGGCCTTGCCGCACAGAACTATATCAACTCGACGTACAAAACCTGGTCCAAGGTTCGCTCGGACGGCGATACGGGTGCCACAGTCGCTCGCCGCATGCTCGATGCCAACGGTTGTAGCGCCGTGGGTATCAAGGGTGTCGCTGGCGAGCTCACCGACCATTACAACCCGCAGGACAACAACCTGTATCTGTCGGATGCCAACCGTTCGGGCGGTTCGGTCGCAAGCGTTGCCGTCGCCTGCCACGAGGCGGGCCATGCCGCCCAGCGTCAAAGCGGCTATGCCATGATGAAAGTGCGTACCGCCCTCGTGCCGGTCGTCAACTTTACCCAGAACACCTGGACCATCGTGTTACTCTTGGGCCTGTTTATGAACATTGCCGGGCTCACGACCCTCGCGTTGATCTTCTTCTCGTTTAGTGTGCTGTTCCAACTCGTTACGTTGCCTGTCGAGATTGACGCCAGCCGACGTGCTGTGGCGTACATCGAGCAGTCGGGCATGAGCTCCAAGCAGGTCAACGGCGCCAAGAAGGTACTGACGGCAGCCGCGCTTACCTATGTGGCTGCAGCGCTCACTTCGATCATTCAGTTGCTCTACCTTATGGCTCGCTACAACAGAAACTCCAACCGATAACAAATGGGACAGGCAGGCGCCGCGGGGATTCGTGTCCTCGCGGCGCTGTACTATGTGTTGGACTTAATTTCGCACGGGGCCGGAGCCTCTGTGCTCGATAACGAAAGGAGGCTGCGTGGCAGGCTGGAACCTAACCGGTAATGCCGTTTCCGCCGAGTTCGACGGTTCGGACGAGCAAGAGCGCAAGGAGCTCAGCGTGAGCCAGGCGGTGGAGATCGCCGCCGGTGCGCTCGATGCCATTCCGCAACTGAGCGTTTTGGGCGAGGTCACGGGTTTCCGTGGTCCTAACGCCCGAAGCGGCCACTGCTATTTCCAGATCAAGGACGATTCGGCCGCCGTTGACTGCATCATTTGGAAGGGTGCCTATCTCAAGCGCACGTTCGATCTGCGCGACGGTATGCAGGTGAGCTTTAAGGGCAGCTTCAATCTCTATAAGGCTACGGGCCGCATGAGCTTTGTCGCTCGCTCGTTTTCGCTGGCGGGGGAGGGTCTGCTGCGTCAACAAGTGGCGCAACTGGCCGAAAAGCTACGCCGTGAGGGTCTGATGGACGAAGCGCGCAAGCGCCGCATCCCGGTGTTCTGCTCCCGCGTGGCGGTCGTCACCTCGCTTTCGGGTGCCGTAATCGACGACGTCAAGCGCACATTGCGTCGTCGCAACCCGCTCGTCGAGCTCGTCTGCGTGGGTGCCAAGGTACAAGGCGAGGGTGCGCCGACAGAGCTCATTGAGGGCCTGCGCCGCGCCGCTTCCATTACGCCGGCGCCCGACTGTATTTTGTTGGTGCGCGGCGGCGGCTCCTTTGAGGACCTCATGACCTTTAATGACGAGGAGCTTGCCCGCGCGGTGGCGGCTTGTCCCGTGCCCGTGGTGACCGGCATTGGCCATGAGCCCGATACCTCGATTTGCGACATGGTGAGCGACCGTCGCGCCTCCACGCCTACGGCGGCGGCCGAATCGGTGGCGCCGGCTATGACGGAGTTGGCCGATGTGCTCGAGGCGCGCTATCAACGTCTGGGTGCTGCGATGGCATCGATGATTGGGTCGGCCCAGGTCGACCTGGAGATGCTCGATCAGCGCGGTCGCCGTGCCTGGGATACCTATACGGCTCGCTTGGGCGATGCGCTCGATGCGGCTGCGTGCCGCCCGTGCCTCAACGACCCAACGTTTATGGTTGAGCGTCGCGAGTCTGAGCTTGCCCTGACGGCCGATCGTTTGTCCGGCGCCATAGTACGCTCGGTCGGGACATTCCGCTCCAACTTTGAGCGCCTGCCCGAGCGCCTGGTTGCAAGCACCTCGGGGCTCGATGGCAAACGCCATGCGCTCACGCTTGCGAGTTCCCGTCTGGAGCATCAGGGACGTACGATGCTCAGCAAACCCGCGTCCGACCTGGGCCGAGCCGCCGCGTCGCTCGATGCCCTGTCGCCGCTTAAGGTACTTGCCCGCGGTTACTCCATCGCGTACAGCGATGATGGTGTGGCTACGAGCGCCAAGACCTTTAAGCCCGGCGACGCCATTCGCGTGCGCATGGCAGACGGCAACGTGGCGGCAACGGTCGATACGGTCGAGTAGGCCGCGTTTCATAGCGATAAACCTTTAGGAAAGGAAACAGATATGGCAGAGAAGACCCCGGTCGAGCAGCTTACGTACAAGCAGGCTTCGCAGGAGCTGGAGCTCATCATCCGCAGCTTGGAGTCGGGCGATATGGAGCTCGAGGAGTCGCTCGAGAGCTATACCCGCGGCGTCGAGCTCCTCAAGAGCCTACGCACCCGCCTGTCCGATGCCGAGCAGAAGGTCTCGGTGCTTCTTAAGGACGTCGACGGCAACGACGTGCTCGCCGACGGCGAAGCCGCCAACACCGACGACAACCTCTCGTTCTAACCATCCCGACCAAATATAATTACCTTGGTCTGTGAGAAAGGAACCAACCATGTGCGATTGCATCTTCTGCAAAATTGCCAACCACGAGATCCCCTCGACCGTTGTCTATGAGGACGACCAGGTCATCGCCTTCGACGACCTCAATCCCCAGGCGCCGGTCCATACGCTCGTGATCCCCAAGAAGCACTACAGTGACATCGCCGACAACGTGCCTGCCGAGACCATGGGCGCCATGGCTCACGCCATCCAGGAGGTCGCTAAGGCCAAGGGCTTGGAGGACGGTTTCCGCGTCATCTCCAACAAGGGCGTCAACGCCGGCCAGACCGTCATGCACTTCCACATGCACGTCCTCGGCGGCAAGAACCTGGGCGAGAACCTCATCTGAGGGCGCGTAGGCCGTCGACTTGGCTGCCTTTGGAGTAACCTATGCAGCTTTCTCAACTCGAATACCTTCAAGCGGTAGCGAACTACGGCGGCGTGCGCAAAGCGGCTCGAGCCGTTCATGTGAGCCCACAGGCCGTTTCGTCGGCAATAAAAAAGTTGGAATCTGAGTATCAGATTGTTTTGCTCGACCGATCGGCGGGGGAGGCTATTTTGTCTCCTGCGGGCCGAGAGTTTGCGCGTCGTGCACGCGTGATCCTGGCGCAAGTCGACGATCTCAAAAAGTGCGCTCAATCGGGGAACGGCGGCGTTTCGCCCGACGGCCATTTCCGTCTTTACGCCCCCTGTCTTCACGAGCGGGGGCGCCTTTTTTCCGAAAACTGGTACGACTCGTTTGAACGTTCGCACCCTCAGATTCACCTTGATGTGTGGCATCAGCCAACGGCTACATGTTTTGAATCACTTGTGCTTGGCATTTCGGATGCGGCCATCTCATTTGAGGAACCAAGGGACAGTGTCCTTTCTTCGAAATACTTGGGTGAAAAGGAGCTCAAGGTTCTTTCGTGCCCAGCGGGTCATCAATCTGTGGGTGCAATGACCGTTCGTGAACTGCTGGGCGGCAGGCTTGCTGTTCCAATTAATTTGTCGCCCTGTCTCAATGCAATCAATCAATGCCCCGAAGCTCAGCTGGTTAATTTCCGCTTTCGCGATGTCGAATACGGAAACAGGGCACAGGCTGAGTTTCTTCAAGCCGGGGGATTGATATTGAGTTTTTCTGGCTCTTCTCTCGCATCAGATGGACTGGAAGTGAGCGAGTGCTCCATTGAAGGCTCGCATGACGTAGCCTTGCCCATCTACTTTTGCTATCGGCAAAATGCCTGGACCGATCGACACCAGACGGTATTTCTTCACCTATTGCGTCATCTCGCTTCGTGAGGCCATTTGGCCTCACGGCGTCAAGTGAATGTTGACGCCTTGTAACACATGACTGACGGCTTTGCCCTCATGCTTTTCCAAGATTTCGGTTTGGGTTATTGACTCTTGGAAGGCGAAGCATGAAAAATCGTATGATTTTGCTTTATATGATGTTCGTTTTCCTGTCGAACTTTAGCACCATCTTGTATTTTCTAAGCGTCTACCTTGAGTTCGTCGGGCTTTCGATGGTAGCAATTTCTAGCATGATGATTGCATATCAAATGAGCAAGTTCATCCATGAAGTTCCCACTGGCTATATTGCTGATAGGTTTGGACGAAAGGTGAGCGGCCTCGTTGGCATTGTGGGAATGCTTGGGTACTACGCCGCCCTGCTTCTCGTCCGATCTCCTCTGCTTTTAATCGGTGCGTTCGCTCTCAAGGGTTTTGCCGTTGCATGTGTGAGCGGATCCATCGAAGCGATTTACATTGACAGCGTCTCTCGGGACCAGCTCGTAAGACTTAATGTCGTTGAGCGATTTGTTTTCTATGCCTCTTATGCCATCTCCGCTTGCGTGGGCGGTTTCATTTCGTCTGTCGGTGCATATCTCATTGGTCTTTCGGCAGATATCATCGCAATGGTGTTGACGTTGGTTGTTGTTGTCTGCATTCCTGAGATGCGAAGAGAGGGCACTGCGGCGACACCTGAACGTGGAATTAGCCCGAAGATGATCGGTGCCGCTATTGCGTGTAATGGTATTCTTCGTTCGGCGTTCATCATGGACTGTTCTCAGGCATTTGCTTTTGTCGCCCTGGAAGACTTTTTCTCACTGCTGCTTGCGGGTCGCGGAATGAATGCTGTCGCTTCGGGCGTGACCATTGCGGTTCAGCTCCTTGCCTCGGCCTCCATGGGGTTTATTGTGCCCAGTGTGATTGCTCATGTCGACAAGGGCCGTTTTGCGCGTATTTGCGGCATCATTCGCTTAGTATTGACAGCTTTGTTTTTGATCCCCCTTACTCCGACTAATTTGCTGCCCGTGTTCTATGTGCTGCAGACGGTTGCGTACTCGTTGTTTGCCCCAATCAAATACTCAGTTTTCCAAAATGCTGCCGACTCATCGATGCGCTGTTCACTGATTTCGGTTCAAAGCCAGATGGTGGCGGTGGGTGCCGTTCTTTTCTATCTGCTCAACGCTGTGCTGAGTAGCGTTGCGGGCATTCGAGTCGTATTGCTTGTTGCGCTCGGGATTACTTCCCTGGTGTATATCCCCGCGCTATTTCGTCTTACAAGTCAAAGGCCATGAGTATTTAGGCACCGATAACTTATATATCAACGTAATAAACCCGAGCGCGAAGGCGTTTGGGTTTATTATTGTAGCGTATGTAACCTGGCGGCGCTACACCGCCTGTTAGTAGGGAGTCACATGAACGTTCTGGTCGTCAACGCGGGATCTTCGACCCTTAAGTATCAGGTCATCGACACCAAGTCCCACAAGGTGTCCGCAAAGGGCTCCTGCGAGCGCGTCTGCTTTACCGGCGGTACCTTCACCCACGCTGCTAACGGTTCCAAGAAGGTGACCGAGAACATCGAGTTCCCCGACCACAAGGTCGCCATCGAGGTCGTCCTGAAGGACCTCGAGGCCAACGGCGTCAAGATCGAGGGCATCGGCCATCGCATCGTTCAGGGCGGTTGGTACTTTGGCGATTCCTCCCTCGTCGACGAGGACGTTCTCGCCAAGATCCGCGAGGTCGCCCCGCTGGCGCCGCTCCACAACAACCCCGAGGCCAACGTTATCGAGTTCTGCCTGGAGCAGTATCCCGACCTGCCCAACGTCACGGTTTATGACACCGCTTTCCACTTCAACATGCCCGAGGTCGCCAAGACCTACGCCCTGCCCAAGGATGTTTGCGACAAGTTGCACATCCGTAAGTACGGCGCCCACGGCACCAGCTATCGTTACATCTCCAAGAAGGTCGCTGAGATGACCAACGGCGAGGCCCGCAAGGTCGTCGTGTGCCACATCGGCTCCGGCGCCTCCCTGTGCGCCATCGAGGACGGCAAGTGCATGGATACCACTATGGGCTTGACGCCGCTCGACGGCGTCATGATGGGCACTCGCTGCGGCTCTATCGACCCGGCTACCGTGTGCTACCTGCAGCGCGAGGGCGGCTACACCTTCGACGAGGTCGACGAGATGATGAACAAGAAGTCCGGCCTTTTGGCTGTGACCGGCGGCAAGACCAACGACTGCCGCAACGTCGAGGAGCTCGCCGCCGCTGGTGACCCCGATGCTCAGCTCGCCTTCGACATGTTTGTCTACAAGATTGCCGCCAAGGCCGCCGAGATGGCTACTTCCATGTGCGGCATGGACACGCTGGTCTTCACCGCTGGCATCGGTGAGCACGCTCCGGCCGTTCGTGCCGGCGTTGCCGACCGTCTGGCCTTTATGGGCGTCAAGATGGATCATGCCCGCAACGCCCTGCGTGGTGACGGCGCTTGGTGCCTGTCTGCCAAGGATTCCAAGGTCAAGATCTTCGTCATCCCCACGGACGAGGAGTTCATGATCGCTTCCGACGTCGAGCGCATCGTCAACGGCAAGTAATTGCAAGAGGGGAGGGGCTGGACGACCGAGCGCCGTTCGGCCCCTCTTTTGCGCTCGTTGGGCGATATGCTGATAGCTATTTATCAAGATATGATAACTTCTTATTAAAATGCGGCCGCCTTAAGGGGTCTGCGTCGACCGTATTGCACTGCAAAGGAGTCTCATGAACGTACTTGTTGTCAACGCCGGCAGCTCAAGCCTTAAATATCAGCTTTTGGATACCGATACCCGCGAGGTTTTCGCCAAGGGCAACTGCGAACGTATCGGTTCGGACATGGGCATCTTTGGCCACTCCGAGAACGGTGGCGCCAAGCAGACCGAGGAGGTCCCTTTCCCCGATCATCGCTCTGCTATCGCTCGCGTGCTCGAGGAGCTCGAGAAGACCGACTTTACGATTGATGGCATTGGTCATCGTATCGTTCAGGGCGGCTGGCACTTCGATGATTCCGCAGTTGTTGACGACGAAGTTATGGCCAAGATTCTCGAGGTGGCCCCGCTCGCCCCGCTGCACAACTACGGCGAGGCCGCGGCGATTGAGTATTGCCGTGAGAAGTATCCGGAGCTGCCCAACGTGGCGGTCTTCGACACCTCGTTCCACATGACCATGCCCGAGGTCGCCTATACCTACGCGCTGCCCAAGGACGTGTGCGACAAGTACCACGTGCGCAAGTACGGCGCCCACGGCACGAGCCACCGCTATGAGTGGATGATGGCCAAGGAGATCCTGGGTTCGCGCTGCCACCGTCTGCTTTCGTGCCATTTGGGTAACGGTGCTTCGCTCGCTGCTATCGAGGACGGCGTGTGCCGCGACACCACGATGGGCCTCACGCCGCTTGACGGTCTGATGATGGGTACCCGCTGTGGTTCCATTGATCCGGCCACCGTGTGCTACCTCCAGCGCGAGGGCGGCTACAGCTATCAGGAAGTCGATGACATGATGAACAAGCAGTCTGGTCTGCTTGCCATCTCGGGCATCTCCAACGACGCCCGCGACATCCGCACGCGCGCCTCCGAGGGCGATGAGCGCTGCCTGCTCGCCTTCGATATGTTCGCATACAAGGCCATGCAGCAGGCCGGTTCCATGATCGCTTCCATGGCGGGCGTGGACACCATCACCTTTACCGCCGGCATCGGCGAGAACGACTGGTCGATCCGCAAGGCCTTCTGCGACTGCTTCGAGTGGCTGGGCGTGCGCATCGACAACAACAGGAACCGCGAGGCCGTGGGTAACGGCCCGCAGGTCATCAGCGCCGCCGGCTCTTCCGTTACGGTCATGGTCATCCCCACCGACGAGGAATACATGATTGCCCACGACGTCGAGCGCCTGACCAAGAACAACTAACGCATTCGTCTGTAATTGACAAAAAGGCCTCCAGAGCAACTGCTCCGGAGGCCTTTCTACTAGCAGGCGGACGGCGGAAACCCCATCCCATTTCGAGCACAAATTCTGGGACACGCTTTCCGGTTGAGGCGCGTTGCGGAAAGTGCGACCCACAATAAAGCAAAATTACGTCCCACAGTTTCCCAAACAGCCCCCAAGTGGAAGCTGCATCCTACAATCCGCCTTCAAACCGGGACACGCTTTCCGGCACAACAACCGCCGAGGCCCTATCAGCCTTTTAAATCCACAGTGACCATATCCGCATCGTTTGCCCCCCAACAACGGCACCCATCCATTCAGATTTTCAGCCCCAGCTCGTAGCCAAGCCGCCGTCCACTCCAGATGCCCCGATTGCCACGTAGCGGCAGGGACCCTACAGGGTAAAGCTCTGAAAATTTTCCGCAGGACGGAGGAAGCCCCCGCCGCACGTAGTGCGCAGCGGGGGCTTCCGACATGTCCGAGGACGTTTTCAGAGCTTTACCCTGTAGGGTCCCGAGGGGATATGTACGCTACTCAGCCATCTGAGCCTGGACGGCGGTGATGGCCACGACACCCACGATGTCGTCGGCAGAGCAGCCGCGCGACAGGTCGTTGACCGGCTTGGCGATGCCCTGCAGGATGGGGCCGTAGGCGTCAGCGCCAGCGAAGCGCTGGACCAGCTTGTAGCCGATGTTGCCGGCCTCGAGGTCGGGGAACACGAGCACGTTGGCCTTGCCGGCAACGGAGGAACCTGGGGCCTTGAGCTGGGCGACGGTGGGGACAATGGCAGCATCGAGCTGCAGGTCGCCGTCGATGGCAAGCTCGGGAGCCTTCTCCTTGCAGAACTTCACAGCCTCCTGGACCTTCTTGGCGACCTCGCCACCGGCGGAGCCCATGGTGGAGTAGGAGAGCATGGCTACGTGCGGCTCAACGTTGCCCATGAAGGTGGACCAAGAGTGAGCGGAGGCGATGGCGATCTCGGAGAGCTCGTCAGAAGACGGGTTGATGTTGAGGCCGCAGTCGGCGAAGATCAGCGTGCCGTCGGTGCCGAACTGCGGGGTGTCGGTGCACATCACGAAGAAGGCCGAGACCAGCTTGGTGCCCGGGGCGGTCTTGAGAATCTGCAGCGCGGGACGCAGGGTGTCGGCGGTGGAGTGGCAGGCGCCGGAGACCAGGCCGTCGGCGTCGCCCATCTTGACCATCATGGTGCCAAAGTAGGTGGCGTCCATCACCTGGGCGCGAGCCTGCTCGATGGTAACGCCCTTCTTGGCGCGGAGCTCGGCAAACTTCTGCGCGTACTCCTCGTGCTTTTCGGCATTGCGCGGGTCGATGACGGTGGCGCCGGGAACGTCGATCTCGTCGGGGTTGCCCAGGATGACGAGCTTTGCCAGGCCTTCCTCGATGATCTTGTTGGCCGCGACGATGGTGCGCGGATCCTCGCCCTCGGGCAGGACGATCGTCTTAAGGTCGGCCTTGGCGGCAGACTTCATACGGTTAAGGAAATCGCTCATGTTACTCCTTACAAGCGTTTCGCTAAGCTCCAGGCGCCCGGCTGTTCACGAATAAACCCGCTGCTAGCGGGTTTACCTTTCAATAATGTACGCCGCGGTGCTTGAGCTTTCCTTGTGTGGCAAGCTCATTATAGGACGCATTAGCGCTATAATCGCTCTGATAAATATGTCTCGAAGAATGTTCGAGAAAAGCCCAGCTAACGAGCACGTGGCTTTTGACAAGGAGTATCGATGCAGATTACCTCAGGCCTGCCTGAAGGCTTTAATGCCGGCGCGTACGACATGATTGTTGTCGGCGCCGGTTATGCCGGTGCCGTTTGCGCCCGCCGTCTTGCCGAAACTATCGGCTATCGTGTTGCCGTTTTGGAGCGCCGTAGCCACATTGCGGGCAATGCCTTCGACTGCACTGACGAGGCGGGAATCCTGGTCCACGAGTATGGTCCGCACATCTACCATACCTTTAACGAGCGCGTCCACAATTTCCTGTCGCGCTTTACCAAGTGGACGGACTACCAGCACAAGGTGCTCGCCAACATCAACGGTACCCTTATGCCCGTGCCCTTTAACCATGCGAGCCTCAAGCTCGCCTTTGGCGATGAGCGCGGCGAGGAACTGTACCAAAAGCTCGTGGAGACCTTTGGCAAGGACGTCAAGGTGCCCATTATGGAGCTGCGCAAGAAGAACGACCCGGATCTTGCCGAGGTCGCCGATTATGTCTATGAGAACGTCTTTTTGCATTACACCATGAAGCAGTGGGGCCAGACGCCCGACCAGATCGACCCCTCGATCACCGGCCGCGTTCCCGTCTTTGTGGGCGATGACGATCGCTACTTCCCGCAGGCTCCTTTCCAGGGCATGCCGCAGGATGGCTATACCGCGCTGTTCGAGCATATGCTCGATCACGACCTGATTGACGTATTCTGTGACGTAGACGCCCGTGACCTCTTTGAGATCGACGAGACTACCGTCAAGATCGACGGTAAGGTCTATGGTGGCGAGATCGTCTACACCGGTCCACTCGACGAGCTGTTCAATCTCGATCTGGGCGCGCTGCCGTACCGCACGCTCGACATGAAGTTCGAGACGCTCGATATGGATCAGTTCCAGCCCGTGGGTACCGTCAACTACACCACGAGCGAGGACTACACGCGCATCACAGAGTTCAAGAACATGACCGGTCAGGTTTTGCCCGGCAAGACCACCATCATGAAGGAGTACTCCAAGGCCTACGCGCCCGGCTCGGGCGAGACGCCGTACTACGCCATTCTTGAGCCCGAGAATCGTGAACTCTATGAGCGCTATCTTGAGCGCGTCCAGAACCTGACGAACTTCCACCCCGTGGGTCGTCTGGCCGAGTATCGTTACTACGATATGGACGCCGTGACCAATTCCGCCCTCGATCTTTCGGATGAGATTATCGCCTGCCATGCATAAAGTCATAACATTCGGTATTCCCTCGTATAACGCCGCCAAGGACATGGACCATTGCATCACCTCCATCTTGGAGGGGAGCAATTACGCCACCGATATCGAGATTATCGTGGTGGACGACGGCTCCAAGGACGAGACGGCCGCCAAGGCCGACGAGTGGGAGGCCCGTTATCCTGGAATCATCCGCGTGGTGCACCAGGAGAACGGTGGCCACGGTATCGCCGTCCTCTCGGGTCTGCGCGAGGCGCGGGGCACCTACTACAAGGTTGTCGACTCGGACGACTGGCTCGACGGTGCGGCGCTTTCGACCATGCTGTCGATTCTGCGCGGCTTTGAGGAGCGCGACCAGCGCGTCGATCTGTTTATCTCGAACTACGTGTACGAGAAGGTTTACGAGGGCACGCATACCGCTATTGGCTACAAGTTTGCCCTGCCGCGCAAAAAGATTTTCTCTTGGGACCAGATCGGGCACTTCCGTCCCGATCAGAACCTGCTCATGCACAGCCTGTGCTATCGCACCGATGTACTGCGCGAGTCCAATCTGCCTATGCCGGCACACACGTTCTACGTGGATAATATCTACGCATACGTGCCGCTGCCGCGCTGCAAGACCATGTACTACGCCGACATCGACCTCTATCGCTACTTTATCGGTCGCGAGGGCCAGAGCGTCAATGAGGCCACGATGGTCAAGCGCCTGGGTCAGCAGTTCCGCGTAACGCGCATCATGATGGAATCGTTCCACCTGTACCAGGACGTTGAGTCCTCGCGTCTGCGTTCGTACATGATGGGCTACTTCACCATGATGATGGCGATTTGCTCGGTGCTCACCAAGCTTTCCGAGGAAGATTGTGCCGATGAGCGCCTGAAGACGCTATGGAAGGACCTGAAGGAGTACGATGAGCGCATGTATCGTCGCGCTCGCTACGGCGTGGTCGGATTCTTTACCAACCTGCATGGACGAGCCGGAGACAAAACCACACTCGGCCTATACCATCTTGCCTCTAAGATCTTCAAATTCAACTAACTGTTGAGTAATCGCTGCTGATAGGTTGACTGGGCCCCTTGGCCTTTAGTTTGCTACTGCGAACAGTCCTGCTCGCACGGAAAGCACATTAAGTGCTTTCCGGCTCGTGCGGAACTTGTATCAAACTAAAGGCCAAGGGGCCTCTGCTATAAATCGATTGTCAGATAGGTGAATTTGAAGATCTTGGACGCGCGGTACACAGGGGCCTGGGCTGAAAAGATCTTAGTTGGTAGTCGGTCGGGGACGGGCGGTCGAGTGGACTACTTTGCGGCGCCGGGGATGCCGTGGGAGGTTTTGGCGGTTTTGGCTCCGTTTACGATGGCGGTTTGCAAAGCCCTTACGGCGAGCATGCCCAAAAGGTCCAAGGGAACGGCATCGCTTGCCTGGGCACCCAGTTTGCCGCTGGCGAGGGTGTAGATGGTGTCACCGTCGTTGGTGGTGTGTGTGGGGCGGATGGCGTGTGCGTAGGCGTCTGCGGCCATCTGGGAGACCTTGGTGGCCTGCGCCTTGGTGAGCTCAACGTTGGTGACGATGCAGCTGATGGTGGTGTTGGTGCGGTCGAGTGGCATTTGCATGGAGCCGGCGGCGGCAAAGGCTGCGAGCTCCATGTCGACGATCCGGTCGCTATCTGCTGCAGCGCGCATGCCGGCGACCCATTCACCGGTGAAGGGGTCGACGACATTGCCGCAGGCGTTGACCGAGACCACGGCACCCACCTTAACAGGGCCGAGTGCCACGGCGGCGGCTCCAAGGCCGGCCTTCATACAGGTGGCGGGGCCCATGAGCTTGCCCACGGTGGCACCGGTGCCAGCACCTACATTGCCCTGCTCGAGCGTGGTGGGGGTGTTGTCGAGCGCCTCGCGCACGGCGGAGATGCCAGCCTCAATGTCGGGGCGTACGGTGGGATCGCCAAAGGCAAGGTCGAAGATGCAGCTGGAGCACACGATGGGCACCTGCGTGGGGCCGACGGGAAGGCCGATGCCGCGGCTCTCGAGCTCGCGGGCGACGCCGCTTGCGGCCTCCAGACCAAAGGCCGATCCACCCGAAAGGCAGACGGCGTGGACTTTGTCCACGGTGTTCTCGGGACGCAGCAGGTCGGTCTCGCGCGATGCCGGGGCACCGCCGCGAACGTCAACACCGCCGGTGGCGCCCTCGGGTGCCACGATTACGGTGCAACCGGTGCCGGCCTCCTCGTCCGTATAGTTGCCAAAGCAAAAGCCATCGACATCGCAAACGTCAATGGCCTCAAGCAGTGTATCCATGTTTTACTCCTATCGGTTTTTCGCCGGGCCTTATGCCCGGTCGGGATCCGTACGGTACGCCAAAATTGTAGGCGCTGGGGGATGCCCAGCGCCAGATACAATTACGATAGTTTTTGAATCGCGCGCGCGACGCGAGCGATGGGCAGGCCCACCACGTTGTAGAAGTCGCCCGAAATATCATGCACGAGCATGCGTCCGCCTGTGCCCTGAATGCCGTAGGCGCCTGCCTTGTCCATGGGCTCGCCTGAGGCGACGTAGCGCTCAATCTGCTCGTCGGTGAGCTCATAGAACGTCACGTCGGTCACATCGACAAACGACAGGCTCTCGGCGGCGTGCGGGGCTGTGGCGTCTCCGGCTTTAACGATGCAGACGCCGGTTGCGACCTGGTGCGTGCGCCCCGAGAGCTCGTGGAGCATGGCGCGGGCTTCGTCCTCGTTTGCCGGCTTGCCCAAAAGCTTGCCATCGAAGGTGACGATGGTGTCGGCCGCGATGGTCAACTCATTGGGCTCGGCGTGCTCGGCGGCAACGGCGGCAGCCTTAGTGCGAGCTAAGCGCTCGACAAGCGTAAGCGGGGCCTCGTCATCAAAAGGAGTCTCGTCGATGTCAGCGGGAATGACGCGGATGTCGTAGCCCGCTTCGCGCATCAACTCGATGCGGCGCGGTGATTGCGAAGCCAAAATCATAGCTGAATGCCCTCGGCAACCTTCTCGACAGCCTTGTCGCCGGCGAGCGTACGCAGCAGCTCAAGCGCAAAGGGGAGCGACTGGGCCATGCCGCTGGCAGTGATGATGTTGCCGTCGTGCGTGACCTTTTCGCCGGTATAGGCGCCCTCGGGGAAGCTCTTCTCAAAGCCGGGGAAGCACGTGGCGTGGCGTCCCTCGAGCAGGTCAAGCTCGCCCAGGATAAACGGGGCGGCGCAGATGGCGGCAACATGCTTGGTTGCGGCGAACTCGCAGACTACGTCGCAGACGCGCTGGTCGGCGCGCAGGTTGGTGGCGCCGGGCAGACCGCCGGGCAGCACGACGCAGTCGTACTCGTCAAAGTTAATCTCGTCAAAGAGTGCGTCGCAAGTTACGGGAATCTGCAGCGAGCTTACGACCTCGCGCGTGGGCATGATCGAGACGAGCGTGGCACGCACGCCGCCGCGACGCATGACATCGACCATGGTCAGGCATTCAATCGTTTCAAAGCCATCGGCGGCAAGAACGGCAACGCTGGGCATAAGGGTTCCTTTCAAAAAGCGGCATACAATTAGCCGTCTTATACCCCGAAGACCCCCGCTTGCCACGCACCATTCCCCAATGATTTTTTGGGTAGCTAATTTGGGACGGGGCTGTTTTAGCTACCCCTATATTCCGGTCGGTATTTGTTCCAACCCAAATATGCGCCAACTGCCAAAGGGTAGCTAAAACAGCCCCGTCCCAAATTAGCTACCCCGGGAGCCCCGCTCCAAAAAAGACCGGTCGTGCCTGGGCGTTGCGCACTAGGAGGGGCTTGCGGCGCGGCGATAAAATCTCGGCATCCGTCATCTTTCGCTACATGAGGAGCTGATTTGCGATGATAGGCCTTAGTGTATTCGATCTTCTCGTTTTGCTAGTTGTATTTGGTGGTGTCGCGGCTGTTGCCTTTGCTGTTATCTTGAACAAGGAATCGTCGAATAAGCCTCAGCCTCCGCAGTCCAATCCGTACCAGCAAATGCCTCCCGTGCAGCAGGTTCCGCCGGCACAGCAGGTGCCGACCGCGGTCGATGATGCTCAGCCAGTTGAGCCTACTTATTTTTGCGCTCAGTGTGGCTCAAAGCTGGAGACAAATGCCTCCTTCTGCCAAAACTGCGGCGCTCCCGTCAACCATCAGTGATTTTTCTGGGACGGGGATTAAATAATCATTCGGTACACAATGATTATTTAATCCCCGTCCCATTTTCATCAGGCGTTACCGACTTTTTTACTCGCCGGGAATTGTTGCGCAACAGATTTTGCTTTTTCGGGCTTAGCGTATTCTCAGGTCTTACTCACCTCTCGATCGAAAGGGGCAACCATGCCAAGAACAAGAAAAATGAAATGGGGGATGCTCCTTACGGCCGGCCTTGCACTGGCTGCCAGTCTTGTCGTGGCGCCGCTCGGTGCCTATGCTGCCGACGTTCCCACGCCCGAGCTGAAAGATACGTATGAGCTTGAGAATTCGATATATGTAAACCGTTCGCCTTCTGGAAGGTATGTGCTGTACGGGGATGCATCTGAAGAAAAGTTCTATTTACTAGACACCGAGGATTGGTCTCGCACCATAGTGGATATTGATCCCGAGAGTGATGACTATAAAAATGCATACTGCTTTTCAGCTGACGAAGAGACCTTTTACTGTTTCAATAGAGCGAACGATTCCGTAATTGCATATGATCTGTCCAATGACAAGTCAGAAGAATATCCGCTGGGCTCCGCGGTTCCATCTGACGTGCTTGATGACGATGATGGCGATGTCAGGCTTCAAATATCTAAGGACAACAAATCGCTTTTTATAACATCCCTAGTATATGATTCGCGTTCAGAGGATTATTACGCGGTTTTTAGCGTAGTTGATTTTAAGAACAGCAATACAACGACTAAATACGAATTTACGTCATCCGATGACTACTCTTTGGATGGCCCTGCTTGGATTTCAAATGACGGCAAATACGGCTATGTTATACGGGATTATTGCGGCGACGATTACGATTCACATTCGTACTACGACGTGGTAACGCTCGACCTGAAGGACAAGGAAGCCGTCAACACGTCTGAATTTGACAGGGCGGGCAATACGGTTGTCGTTAACGATGACGGCGCCGCCATCGGCCCCTGCCTCTACGTCTCAAAAAAGGGTGACGCAACCTGCACCTACTACAGCAATCTGGAATACAACACGCTTAATCAGGACGGATCGCTCGTTCTTGGCTTGTATAACGAAAACAGTGATGGACTCGGCTCCAGCTCTTCTGAGCTGGAAAGCCTTGAAATGATTGTCGTCGATAACAAGACAGGCGAAACAAAATGGAGGACTAAGTACCCTAATGATCTCCCCTTTATGAGTGAAGGTGGATATGGCGCTCTATCGAATGACGGTAGGTTTGCATTGGCCAATGGTTCGGACGACAACGATAACAATCTGTTGTATCTGATTGATACAAAGACGGGCGCACATTCTCAGATTAATTTGAGGGGTTCGCTGGAATACGACCGCGTAGGCGACGACGGCTACATGGGGTCTGCGTGGTTCTCGAAGGACTGCTCATTGATTTACGCCGTTCAAGATAATAAGGATGACGGTTTTAGGATCGATGTCTACAAGAGCGGCATCTCCCAGCAATCCCTTTCGTCTGATTCGCAAAAGGAAGACAGCTCGTCCTCGTTCAACCCCATTTTCATCGTCGTCATTGTTGCGATTCTCATCGCAGCGGGCGTGGGCGGCTTCTTTATCATTCGCATGCGTAAGCACTCCAAGGCATATGCAACGGCTGCGAATAACACCGCATATACGGCACCTCAGCAGACAATGCCGCAGAATTACGTTGGGCAGCAGGCTCAGGTCCAGCCACAGCAGGCTCCTGCGCCCTCGGATGCACCGCGGTTCTGTAGTTCATGCGGAAGCCCGCTTACGCCCGATTCTCAATTCTGTCCGCATTGCGGCGCGCCGGTAAAGCACTAAGTGTATGCCGGTGGAGCGATTAAAACAGAATCGCGACATGCTGATGGTCGCGGGCATCTTTGCGGTGCTCGTGACCATCGCGGATATGTTTCGCGATACCGTGGGATTCTCTTGCAACCCTATCTACTTGGTCCATGTCTTGGGACACATGGCCTTTTTCTGTGCAGCGTTTATGCTCGGCGACTGTCTGATCGAGCGGTTTCTGGCGGGACGCAAAAGTACTGTCGACGTTCCTCGACAAGTCCATGCTGGATGGTTTGGTAACTTGTGCGACATGGCGTTCTCTGGCATCCCACAGACGTATGCATTCGGTGGCATCGTAAAACTGGGCGCAATCATCTACGCTTGTTGGTCCCCGCTGTTGGTCCTGCTGTTCCCGGGCGTGATTTGGTGGGACACTCGCCAGCAGCTTTTGCAGTACAACGGCTTGCCCAATGCCTTGTCGGACGGTGTCATCACCGACCACCATCCAGTGCTCGATACCTATCTGTACGGATGGTTTACCGACCTGGGCCGTGCGCTGGGAAGCGTTGATGCTGGGGTGTACGCCTTCTGCCTGGTGCAGGCGTTTCTGACGGCGTGTGCCTTGGCGTGCTGCCTTGTTTTGGTACGCCGTATGGGCGGCGGACGTGGCGTTTGCCTGGCACTGCTGGCGTTTCTGTGCCTGTATTGGCACCTTCCCATCTATGCCTCGGCCATGGCGAAGGATGCCACCTTCCTGCCGTTTTTCCTACTGTTCTCGGTTGCTTCCATTGAGGTCATGCGTTCGAGGGGGCGACTCCTGAGGGCACCCGGTTTCCTTGCTGTATACATTGCGCTTTTGCTTCTGGTTTCGCTGACGCGTAAGACCGGCCTGATTCTCGTGCTGATTGTCCTGGTTGTCGTGTTCTTCAAGGTAACGGGTCGGCGCGGGCGAGTTGTTGTTGCGGCAATGGCGGTCGGTAGCTCTCTGTTTATGGCGGTTATCATGCCCAGGGCCGTGCTTCCCGCTTTGGGGTGCGAGCCGGGTGGCAAGCAGGAGGTCTACGGTCTCATGTTTCAGCAGTCCGCGTTGCTGGTGCGTGACCACGGGGACGAGCTTCCGGAATGGCAGCGTCAAGAGATCGAGCGCGCCATCGGGGAGGATGGTAAGAACAACTACACGTGGTTTTTAACCGACTCCGTTAAAGACCCCACGTTTGGTAAGGCCGACGAGCTCGATTTTGCAGCCTATTTTGGCGCGTGGGTAGCGGGGCTCCTACAGCATCCACTTTGTTATCTCGAGGCATATCTGGGAGTTCAGATTGGCTGGTATGCCATGCCGGCGGCGGGAAGCGAGGCCTTGTCGCCCTATGTGACTCCTGTCGACGGACACAACGTGAGCCACGTGTTTCCCCGCTCGCGGGATTTGGGATTGAGCTGGTCCGATGCGACCTTGGGCCGCAGTGTCGAGTCGCTCGTTGCATGGCTTCAGTCGACGCCGGTCGGCATGCTTATTGGCGCCAAGGCGCTTTGGTCGACCTGGGGTATGGCGTTTCTGCTGCTGGAGATAAAACGTCGTGCGCCCCAGAAACTCTATCTGATGGCGCCGCTCGTTGCGGCAAACCTTGTTCTTTGGATCTCGCCGACGTCGTACACGACCGAGTCGATGCGCTACCTGCTGCCGTTGTTGTTCTGGTTGCCGGTAAGCACGGCGATGACTTTTGCCAGCGTTGCATCGACCGAATAAAACCGAGCCAAGGGATTAGGCAATTATCGACCGTATATCGCTGCGGGGTAGCTAATTTGGGACGGGGCTTTTTTAGCTACCCTTTTTGGACGACTTCGCACTCTTTTATTCAATGTAAGGGTAGATAAAAAAGCCCCGTCCCAAATTAGCTACCCAGTGCAATGACCGTGTGGTTAGTTGCGCTTGAGGTGGACGACGGTTTCGCAGTGGAAGGTTTGCGGGAATAGGTCGACTGGCGTGATCTTGACGGGGGAGAAGGTGCCCTCCTCGACAAAGCGCTTGAGGTCGCGGGCCAGAGTTGCCGGGTCGCAGCTCACGTAGGCGACATCACGGGCGCTCGTGCTCGCGATGAGGTCGATCGCCTCGGGGGCGAGGCCCGCACGCGGCGGGTCGACCACCAGGACATCGGCGTCCTGATCGGGGAACTCGCGTACCGCATCGCCGCCGATGACGTCGACGTTGTCGAGCTTGTTGATCTCCAGATTGCGACGCAGGTCGCGCACGGCCGGGCCGTAGGCCTCGACGGCGGCGACGTAATCGCAGCGGCGGGCGAGCGGCAGGGTAAAGGTTCCGGCGCCGCAATACAGGTCCACGGCAAGCTCATCTTCCTGCGGATCGAGTGCGTCCATAACGAGCTCGATCAAAATCTCGGCACCCTTGGTATTGACCTGGAAGAACGACGGAGCAGATAGGCGCATCTGGTTCTCGGCGATGTTCTCAGTCCACGAGCCCTCGCCGGCGAGCATCTCGACTTTGGAGACACGGCGGGCTTTCTTTTCGCCCTTGCTCATCACACGCACGATGCTCGTGGGGTGCGCGGCGTCTGCCAGCACGCGCGAGACCTGCGAGCGCGGGAAGGAACCCGTGGGCGTCCAGAGTGCGACCTCGAGCGCCTTGGTGCGGCGCGAAGCGCGAATGCCCACGCGTTCGAGCCCCAAGTCATGGCTGCCGCTCAGATAGTTGAGCGCGCCGACGACTGACTTGAGTGCCTTGGGAAAACGCTTATCGAACAGCGGGCACGCATCGACGGTCACGATTTTGCTGGGGTCGACACCGTGCATGCCAAGGCGCACGCGACCGTTGACGACGGTCGGTTCGAGCTCGATTTTATTGCGGTAGCCCCAGTCGTCCTTGGTGTGGCAGATGGGTTGTACCAACTCATCGACCTGCTCAGGAGCGAACTTGCCGATGCGCTCGAGCGTGGAGCGCAGGTTTTGCTCCTTGGCGGCGAGCTGTGCCGTGCGTGAGAGATTGCCCCACGAGCAGCCGCCGCAGATGCCCACGAAGGGGCAGGGAGGCTGAATGCGATCGGGGCTTGGCTCCAGAATCTCGGTGGTGCGGGCGCGCATGAACGACTTGCCGTCCTGTACGACCTCGGCCTCGACGGTGTCGCCTGCCACGGCACCCTGCACAAAGACGGCCTTGCCGTTGTCGGCGTGCGCCAGCCCGTCGGCGCCGTAGGTCATCGATTCTATAGTGAGCTTCATATTCCTGCCTGTCATTCGCGTTGTTGTCCGCACCATGGTAGCAGGGAAAAGCGCCCCGCATCCGAGGCTTTCCTCAAATGCGGGGCGCTTCTACAAACTGCTTCTACAAACGACTATTTCGTCTTGCCGGTAATGAGCGTCTTAAGACCCAGGCCGATCAGACCCAGTCCCATGCGCACGCGACCGGGGCGATGGCGCTCGATGGCCTTGGTCTTGCCGGTGGGCTTATCGCGACGGGCGTTCGGCTCGTGTGCGGGCTTGGTGACCTGCGGCTCGGGCCGAGGTACAGGTGCGGGCTTGGGCTCAATGACGGTCGCCTGGACCTTCTGAACCTCGGGCGCTTTCTCCGCGGCGGGCTCTGCGGCAGCCACGGGTTCATTCGCCGGGGGAGCGGCAACCGTTTCCGGTTTGGCAGCTGCCCCATGTTCAACCTCGGCCTGAATAGCCTCTTCGGTCACGCGTTCCTTCTCCAGTGCGCGCTGCTGCGCGGCGGCCTCGGCGTTGCGATAGGCACGCTCCAGCAGGGCTTCCTGCGAGTTGAAGGGCTTCTCACCCTCTGCACGCTCCACGGGGACCCAGGTGCCGTCGCTCGTGAGGCTGCGGGCCTTCACGTTGTCGCGCAGCTGCATGCCCATGTACTCGTGCACCAGGGCACGGCAGGTGGGGTCGAGCACGGGGAAGGCGATCTCCACGCGGTGCTCGGTGTTGCGCGTCATCATGTCGGCCGAGCTCAGATAGATCATGTCCGAGTCCACGCCAAAGGCGTAAACGCGCGCATGCTCCAAAAAGCGTCCGACGATAGAACGGACATGCACGTTCTCGGTCTTGCCCGGAACGCCCGGCTTGAGGCACGAGATGCCGCGGATGATCATGTCTACGCGGACTCCTGCGCACGATGCCTCAGCGATCTTGTCGATGACCTCGCGGTCGGTGAGCGAGTTGAGCTTAAAGAACACACGGGCGGGCTCGCCAGCGAGGGCACGCTGGATCTCGCGATCCAGGCCGCGCATAATGAGTGGCTTCAGGCCGACCGGCGCCACGCCCAGGAAGCGGTAATCGCCGCGCAGGTTGCCCAGCGACAGGTTGCGGAAGAACAAGTTGGCGTCCTCGCCGATGCCGGGATGGGCGGTCATGAGCATAAAGTCGCTGTAGAGCTTGGCCGTCTTCTCGTTAAAGTTGCCGGTGCCCAACAGCGTCAGGCGTGTAAGCGCCATGCCCTCGCGATAGGTGAGCTGGCAGATCTTGGAGTGGCACTTAAAGCCTTCGGAGCCGTAGATGACGGTGCAGCCTGCCTCTTCCAGACGCTCGGCCCACTCGATGTTGTTCTGCTCGTCAAAGCGGGCGCGGAGCTCCATGAGCACCGTGACCTCTTTGCCGTTCTCGGCGGCATCGATCAGCGACTCGCACAGGCGGCTCTGCTTGGCCACGCGGTAGAGCGTGATGCGCAGCGAGATGCACTCGGGGTCGTAGGCGGCCTCGTGTACCAGATCCAGGAAGGGGTTCATGGCCTCATAGGGATAAAAGAGCAGTTTGTCGTGCTGAAGCACCTGCTCGCGGATGGAGCGGGACATATCGATGGTGGGGTTGGGCTGCGGCTTAAATGGCGTAAAGAGCAGCTCGTTGCGCAGGTGCTCGGGAATCTTGCCCTCAATGCCAAAGACATAGCCCAGGTTGAGCGGGATATCGCAGGTAAAGACCGAGCGACGCGAGAGCTCGAGCGCCTTGCGGATAGTCTTGAGCGTCTGCTTCTCGAGTGAGCCCGAGACGGCGAGCACTACCGGCTGCAGGCGCAGGCGCTTCTTGAGGATGCGCTTCATGTGCTGGCGGTAATCCTCTTCTTCCTCGACGCCCTCGCCGTCCGGGTCGATGTCGGCGTTGCGGGTGACGCGGATGAGCGCGCGGTCGAGCGGCTTATAGGAGCCAAAGCAGCTGTCCAGGCAGGCGAGGATGACGTCCTCGAGCAAGATGTAGGAGTAGGTGCCGGTGGGCGAGGGGATCTCGACCACGCGGTTCATCGAGGCGGGAATCTCGATCAGGCCCAGCAGACTTTCCTCGTCGGTGACGCCGTCCAGGCCGCACGCCAGGTAGAGCGCGCCGTTGCGCAGGTTGGGGAAGGGGTGGCGCGGGTCGATCACCAGCGGTGAGATGACCGGCGACACGTAGGCCTGGAAGTAGCGGGTTACAAAGGTGCGCTCCTCGGGCGTAAGCGAATCGATGCGGGCGCGGTGAACGCCCAAGGTATCGAGCTTGCCCTCGATGCTCTTAAAGATGGACTCCCAACGGGTAAGGAGCCCGGGCATTTCGGCCATGACAGCATCGACCTGTTCGGAGGCGGTCATATTGCTCTTGTTATCGACAGGCTGTTTTTTGAGCTCGGCAAGGTCGGACAGGCCACCCACGCGCACCATGAGAAACTCGTCGAGGTTTGACTCGAAGATCGAGACGAACTTAAGGCGCTCGAACAGCGGCACGGACTCATCAAAAGCCTCGTCGAGCACACGGTTGTCAAAGCGTAGCCAGCTGAGCTCTCGGTTCTGCGTGTACGAGAAGTCGCGCGGCGGTTTGCGCAGCTTTGCGGCGGCTTGCTTTTTTTCGATTTTGCTCGGCATATGCATCTGTCCGTTCAGTCCCCGCAGGGGACGGTAGCCTAACCCTATTCACTATTGTCTCAATTTAGTCGACTTGTGGCACGGACGTATTGTGCGAACGGTATCTTTACCTACTTCTTACGCTGTCAAGGCATGCGACTAACTGTCCAACTCGTTTTGAAAACAATCTATATCCATACTCAACTGATGAGGATGTATGAATAAGAATGATTGCTAGCTGAATATAATCGAATCCAAATTGAATCATGGACAGACGACATATATATGCAGAAAACAGTTTTAGCTATGCAATTCCTAAACATGAAATTATTTGTGCAATCTTGCTCAATTCCTTAGAAAAAAGAACGATTACCTTTGAAAACCTGCTTTAGAGAACTGAAGTGCATCATGGGGGAATCATATGCGATATACCGTTCATCGCACTTTGCTGACCGTTCGGGGGCGAGGTGGAATTGCGGGTGGTTTTTGGATATAACTAGAGCTGTCAGCAAGCAGCGTCCCATACGGAGGGGCGCTGATACATTCGGCCAGTAAGGCCCGAAAGAAAGGTAGGAGGCCATGACGAAAGGTCTGCACGTGCCTTCCGAGATCGGCAAGCTCAGGAAGGTCTGCCTGCACCGTCCCGGCGACGAGCTCCTCAACCTGCCGCCCGACGAGCTCGAGCGACTCCTGTTC
>DBFELT010000011.1:0-2592 GCA_048323995.1 Collinsella sp.
GTTCCGAAGCCTGGGCATCTTGCGCTGCGCGAGAACCAGCGCGGCGTATCGTACGAGAAGCTGTTCGGCGCGTATCTCGACGGGGCTCATGAAATAAAGATAATCGATCCTTATGTAAGAACATTTCACCAATGTCGCAACGTCATGGAATTGCTCGAAGTGGTCGTACGTCATTTCAAGTACGATGCGCCTTCGATCAAGGTTCATCTGGTAACGGCGCCCGACGAATACCCCGATTCGAAACAAGAGGACTATCTGGAGCGAATCAAGGAATCAATGATGCCCCTGGGGCTCGATTTCACATGGAAGATTGATGAAAGCGGAGCGTTGCACGCACGCCACCTCAAAATCGACAACGCATGGGACATCTTGCTCGACCGGGGTCTGGATATCTGGCAGCGCTTCGATAGCAATGACGCCTTCAGCATAGAAGGCCGTATGTCCGAATTACGTCGCGTGAAGGCCTTCGAGGTTACGTACATGAAGGTTGGGTAGCTATAGCTGAAGGAATCATTCAATGTTAAAGATGTGCTGAAAACGAAATCAGACCAGCTGAGGGCGTCACTTGGTCTGCAGCTGGGTCATCCCGTATCTCAGGGTGATTTGTGCGAGGGAGAATGGCTAGCCTTCCTTAACGACTTTCTTCCGAAACGCTACGCTGCTTCAAAGGGGTTTGTTTTCGATAGTACTTACGTACAGTGTTTTCTGATAAAAAACGGTAGGTGCGTTGCTCGCAGCAAAGAGTTCTTTATCAACGTTGAATAGCGAGTTCAACTAACGCCCTGGCATCGACTTTATAAGCTGAGATAACGTTAAGGGAAAGATATTAAGGAATACGAGGATGGACGCAGGAAAATCTACGATAAGCGGCGTGTTCAACGGATCGCGCCTGCTTGAAATACCCTTCTACCAGCGCGCGTACGTCTGGGGAGAAGAGCAATGGGGGCGCTTTGATCGTGTTCCTAATGTTGGTGTAAGAGCCGTTTCGCTTGAGAGACAGGAAACGGTCATCGCCTAGAATCTTCAATTGTCGAGATTGATGGATTCAAGAGAAAGGCGATGACCTAATGGAAAGTGTAGAGCATGGGCTGCCGACAGCGACCGAGATTCCTCGATTCGATGACGGGATGGTCAACATCCAAGAGCTCATCCGCATCATGGCCGAGGCTCTCGTCAACGAGATCATGGACGCCCAGGCAGAGGATGCATGCGCCGACGGCAACCAGCGCAACGGCTATCGCGAGCGCACGCTCGTCACCAGCGTCGGCGTCATCAACCTGCGCATCCCCAAGCTCAGACGCGGCAGCTACTTCCCGGAGGATCTGCTCGTGCGCTACTCGCGCGTGGACCGCGCGGTGATAGCGGCCGTGTCCGAGATGGTGACCTGCGGCGTTTCCACGAGGAAAGTGGAGCGGATAGCGGCGCAGATGGGCATAGACCGCATGAGCTCAAGCCAAGTATCAAGGATCTGCGAGGCGCTGGACGCGACGATAGCCGACCTGCAGGAACGCGATTTGTCCGATAATGCGTTTCCCTACATCTGGGTCGATGCGACCTATATCAGGTGCCGCGATGAAGGCCATGTGTCATCATGCGCGCTGGTGACGGCCATAGGAGCAGGAGCCGACGGCTATCGCCGTCTGTTGGGATTGGATGCCATCGACACGGAGTCGTATGCGGGGTGGCTCGCCTTCCTGCGATCGCTCAGGGAGCGCGGGGCGGACGGCGTCGTCTGCGTGACGTCGGATGCGCATGAGGGGCTCAGGCGCGCCATCGAGGAGGTGTTTCCGGGAGCCGCTTGGCAGAGATGCATCGTGCACCTCATGAGGAATGCGGCGTCTTTGGCGCCGACGCGCCAGAAAAGGGCGGCTGCGCTCGCCATCCTGCATGCGGTCTTCGCCGAACGGGACCCGGGCCTCGTTCGCGAGCTCTACCACTTGGCATGCCGGGAGATTCACAGCTTCTGCCCGAAGGCGGCCGAGCTCCTCGAGGAGGCAGAGGCCGACGCCCTGGCATACCTCGACTTTCCCTATGCTCACCATCGCCGTCTGCGAACCAACAACGTTCAGGAGCGCGCCAACCGCGAGCTCAAGCGACGCAGCCGCGTGGTGCAGGTGTTCCCGTCCAGGAAATCGCTCATCCGCATGCTGGGCGCAGTCTTCTCCGAGATGGACGAGGACTGGGCGACCAGAAGGTGGTTCACGGAAGAGTCGATTGCCCAGGCCCTTGCTCCGGCGAAGCCAACCGCTCCTGCGCCTGCGTATGAAGGGACCGCCGAGGAGCACGCAAGGCGCATCATTGATGTCGTGATCGCCGACAACCCGATCGGCAGGAAGGCTGCTTAGATGATGGGTTAGAATACGAACCGGATTCTAGGTGATTACACCAACTTTCGGGACACTACCATAAGTAGGACACCCGCTTTGGAGGAATCGAGTTTTCTTCCCAACTCCCCCTCTTCGCTTCCTACGTAACCCCTCGGGCTGCCTATGAGAGAATTGAGAGAATCCTTGCTGCTATAATTCCCAAGATTGATCTTCGGAAGCGGCTCATCTGGTGCAATGGCGTTACATAAAATCTTGGCCACTTCTG
>DBFELT010000012.1:0-9761 GCA_048323995.1 Collinsella sp.
CGTCGCGTGACGACGGAGGGCCGGAGTGGGGCGACAGGGCAGTGTGGGAGGACCTCCACCACAGGGACCCGTACCCGTTCTGGCTGGATT
This sequence comes from Collinsella sp., assembly GCA_048323995.1. GTDB lineage: Bacteria > Actinomycetota > Coriobacteriia > Coriobacteriales > Coriobacteriaceae > Collinsella. The sequence goes on from DBFELT010000012.1 coordinate 91, forward strand.
AATGGATGGAAACGGGTGTTCTATCGGGACACACATTTTGTCCTATAAGCCTGCAATTATTCATAGATAAGGGAATCGAGGGTTGACCCTCGATTCCCTTATCTATTAGTCGCATTTTAATAAGGCTAAAATTAGAAAGCGCAGAATTAAGCTAACACTTTATAAATGATAGTAGCGATTTCCGGGTTCTCCCACGCTGAAATTTGGGTTAATGTACGGATCGCCTTCGACATAGTATTTTGCCCAGCGATAATTCATGTATGCGACTTCTTTGTGGAACCGAATCTGCTTTTCCGTATTGTTTTCAACGCCTCTAGAAATCGACTCGTAGTGATAGAGCTCGACTTCGGGCGTGTATACGATCAGGTCGTTAATCTCGCGTAGCTTTAAGCAAAAGTCAACATCATTAAATGCAACTTGAAGCTCTTCGGTGAAACCTCCGACTTTCTCATATTCGCTACGCTTGGTCATTATGCAAGCTGCAGTGACAGCGCTGAAGTCTTGTTGCGCATCGTTGAGTGCAAAGTAGCCCCAATTATTCCTTGGCATGCTCTGGCAAAGATGTCCCGCCACGCCGCCAGTGACGCATAGGCCCGCGTGCTGAATGGTGTTGTCGGGATAGTAGAGTTTTGCACCGACTGCGCCAACATCCTCACGTGCGCAGATGCCAAGCATGGTCTCGATCCAATTGGGCGTAATTACCTCAGTATCGTTATTCAATAGCAAGAGATAGTCGCCCTTGGCGTGAGCAACGCCAAAGTTCATGAGCTTGGAGAAATTGAATTCGTGTTCCCAAGTTACAAGACGAACGATGTCAGGATATTTTGCTTGCAACTTATCGTAATAATCGAACGTCACCTTTTCTGTGCTGTTGTTTTCGATTATGACGAGCTCGTAATTGTCGTACGTTGATTTCTCAACAATTGATGTAATGCAGTTGTTCAGAATGTCGGCGTGGTCTTTAGTCGGGATGATAATTGACACGAGTGGGTGGGAATCTGGCACAGCGTAGGTTACTTTATATGTAAAGGGACGACGCGCTTGTTCGACCTTCGCATTGAGCCCAAGCCTGTCCAAATGACTCTGGACCGCTTTGATACCTGCGATAGTGGCATACGGCTTGCTATCGGCATTTGCTGCGGTGGAGGTCTCGCTTAGGCGCCAGTGGTATAGAACCTTCGCAACATGATGAACTTTCCTTGCCTTTTCCACGGCGCGGAGAGTCAGATTATGATCCTGTGCTCCATCGAACTCTTTTGTGTTCGGCTCTAGAGTGTCTAGCAGGGACTTACGGATGGTAAGCATGTGGCAGATATAGTTATTGTTTCTGAGCAGATCGATATTGAAATCCGGCTTAAAGAACGGCTGCGCTAACTTTCCATCGGGCATGAGTTTATCTTCATCACAATAAAGAAGATCGACGTCATTATTGTTTTCAATTGCCTCGGCATATGAGAACAACAAGTCCGGTTCAAGAATGTCGTCATGGTCAAAGAAGCTAACGAAATCGCCCGAAGCTACGGCAACGCCTGCGTTTGTGTTTTCGGAAATACCCTTATTTTCGGTAAGATTAATTGACTTAATTCTGTTGTCGCGGGCTGTTTCCTGCTCAACGCGAGCCTTTAGTTCCTGATTGTCAGGGCTTGCATTAACTAGGAGGAGCTCCCAGTTTGCATAAGACTGGTTTTTTACGGATTCGACCATATCGTTAAAAAACGAAATCGGCGTGTTGTAAAGAGGGACAATGATGCTGAATTTCGGAGCGCTATTGAAGACGATTTTTCTCTGCTTCTCCAGTGCGCCAATGGTTGCCTTATGCTCTGTAAACCATTCGGGGTATTCAGGGTCAAACTGCGCATGGGTAAAGAGGAAGTTGGTCTCCTCAAGAAGCAAGCCTAATTTATCAGGCGTTAAGCAGTCAAATGCACTGAATGATGGGTGATTTTGATCGTCAATAATAAAATAGTAACGATCAAACGCCTTTGGCATGCGGATCGAGAGCTGCGTTTCAAGTTGCTTTTTCTCGGATGTAAATCCAACGCTCGTTACATTTGAACCGAAATTGACTATGCTCAGCCCAACCTCATTGAGGAACCGGTCGAGGCAGCGAAGTTTGATTTGCGAGTCATTGCGGTACGGTGTTCTAACCGTGCACCTCAGGATATACTCGTTTGAATCTTCGATGCACTGCCAAAAATCAATCGTCGCCATCTCAAACTCTGAAACGTCATCGTAATTTCGGAGTTTGCTGCACATGTCAGGTTTAATTTTGTAGTTAAGACGCGACTCCCATTTGATGTTCTTGCAATTGAGCGAAAGGGAGTCGCTGCTCAGGTTGCAACCGTCTTTGCCGATTTCGTTAAACTCAATTTTAATGGCTCGGGTATCGGGGTCGGGGATTACAAGAACGTATGAGTTCGATTCGCCGTTATTGTCCTTGAATTTTAGAAGAGACAAAGGTAAGCGGCGGTCGTCATCCGTTGCCGCTTGAGCTTTTATGCTGGAGCCTTCATGGATGCCTTCTATTTTAAGTTGCTGGTAGATTTTCCAGTTTCCTCTGCATACTCCGGTTGTTTCGACTCGCATTGTTTGCCTTTCGTTTGTTGGACACTGCTCATTGTACTTATTCACTTCATGTCTCGCTATAAATGCAGAGAGGAGTTCCGTGATTTCTGGCATTCTTAGATGTGTCGCTATGAGTTCGTCAGACGCTCCGTTCCGCTGTGTTAACATCGAAGAGGACATCTACGTACATCACGCTTTCTGTCGCTGTTGAGGTTCAGGTTATTGTCCTCGCGGCGCTCTGCTTCCTAGTCGTTGCTCATTTCGGGTCCATTGACTTCAAGGGGGTTATTATGAAAGTTGTCTTGTTTGTTGGAGGGGTTGCAAGGGTCCTAGGCGGGGGCTGCGCCCAACGAACGGATTGACGTGACGTGCGAGGTGTGTCCTAGGCCCGGGGGTTCGAATCCCCCGGCCCCCTCCGTAAAGAAAGAACCGCCATTGGGGCGACCCTTATCTCCTGGGGTGGCCGATTCGGCCGCCGCCACTCTTTTCCAGGTCTGCGGACCTGTGTTCGTCCTGGAACGGAAACAGGCTCCTCGCTATCACCCAGAGTATTCCGATGATCTCGGCGGTCGTCGCGCCCATCCAGGAAATTATCACCTCGGTAGGGATTTCGCGCTGCAGCCACATGAGACGGGCGGTGTACGCGACGACGAGGGTGTTGCATGCGACCAGCTGCCACTTGACGCACTTGAGCGCGGCCTTTCCGAGTTCGGACCGAAGGTCGTTCTCCGCCTCCATCCTCTTGACCACGCTCTCGGCCTGGGCCGCCTTGGCTCGCCGTTCCCGCTCCTCGCTCGAGCATTCGACCCTGACCTCGTCTAAATGGGCGCTTTCGATGGGGAAGACGTTTGCTCTCCTTTGTGCCGAACCCATGAGGTCGATTGCCTCTTGTGTCCCTTTTGGTGACCTGCTTCCGCGCTGGTCTGCGCTATCGCAGCCCAAGGTTTTCCACCCTATGGCCCACGGCGGTTACGGATACGTCGAGTATGTCCGTCATCTCACCGATGCTACAATTGCCCGCCCAGAGTTTCGCTACGACCTGTGCCGGCATGAGGAGCGCGGCGGCAAACGAGTTCGCCCATATCTCCTCGGGGTCTGTCCCTCGAGACGAGAGGGCGTCCCTTCGCTCAATGACCCCAGCAACCTCCCCGTCTCCTAGGTTTTGGTACGAGTGGATGTAGAGGCGCTCCGTCACCTCGCACGCCGTTATGTGCCCACCGCCTCATCCAGCTCGTCCGCGACCCTGTAGTGCGTGTTTGTGTCAATGGCTAACTGAACAGCGCATTGGACCAAATATGGTCCAATGGTTGGAGTCTTGTGGTCCGTAAGGACGTGAACCAAAGAGGCTGCATGCTTGGCTCTCTCCGTCCTTCTTTTGTGCAGTTCTGCAACCTAGGTTCGGCCTCGCGTATACTTATATCATCTGTGTACACCCAACTCTGGAGGTCCAACCTATGAAAGGCATCATCCTCGCGGGTGGCTCGGGCACGCGTCTGTACCCGCTCACGCTCGTCACCAGCAAGCAGCTGCTGCCGGTCTACGACAAGCCCATGATCTACTACCCGCTGTCCACCCTCATGCTGGCGGGCATCCGCGACATCCTGGTCATCTCCACGCCGACGGACCTGCCCAACTTCGAGCGCCTGCTCGGGGACGGCTCGCGCTACGGCGTGAACCTCTCCTACGCCGAGCAGCCGAGTCCGGACGGCCTGGCGCAGGCCTTCACCATCGGCGAGGACTTCATCGCCGGCGAGCCGTGCGCCCTGGTGCTCGGCGACAACATCTTCTACGGCAACGGCCTGTCGCGCCACCTGACGCGCGCCGTCCAGAACGCCGAGTCGGGCCGCGCCACGGTCTTCGGCTACCACGTGGACGACCCCGAGCGCTTCGGCGTCGTGGAGTTCGACGGGGAGGGCAGGGCCGTCTCCATCGAGGAGAAGCCCGAGCGCCCCAAGAGCTCCTACGCCGTCACCGGCCTGTACTTCTACCCGGGCGACGTGGCCGCCAAGGCGCATAAGGTCGAGCCGTCGGCCCGCGGCGAGCTGGAGATCACCACGCTCAACCAGATGTACCTGGAGGAGGGGACGCTGTCCGTGGTGACCCTGGGCCGCGGCTACGCGTGGCTGGACACCGGCACCATGGAGAGCCTGCATGAGGCCGCGGAGTTCGTCCGCGCCGTGGAGCACTCCCAGGACCTTCCCGTGTCCGTGCCCGAGGAGATCGCCTGGGAGAACGGCTGGATCACGACCGCCGGGCTGGAGGAGGCCGCCAAGGCCTACGGCAAGTCGGTCTACGGCCAGCACCTCAAGAAGGTCGCCGCCGGCGAGATCGTCAACAGCCCGCGCGAGTACTAGCGCAAGCTTGTTTTCTTTTAGGGGTCACCGTTTATCTGGTGGCCCCTTTCGTTATGATTACGTTGACCATAAAGACAATATGATTGGGAGTGGATGTGTTAAGCGTCTACTTTGGCGATATGCCAGAAGCGATTTACAACACAGCGACATATTTCAAAAACTCTTACCGGTCTTCTTGGATTACGGATCCCTATGCAGTCTCGATAATTAAAGATGTTGATCGATCGGATGTTGTCTCCGAAAACGTCATCGAAAGCCCTGTGCTTGGATCCATCTCCCCACTCCAGCTTTCTGGTGGCGTGAAAACGCTGCTGCTTATGAGATTTGATCGTAAGCAAATTTTTAACGCTTCTACCTGTGGTGACAACTGTGCCAAGTGGATTCTCGACATGGCGAAAGACCGCAAGCTTGTTGTGAATCTCTATCATGTGATGGACTTTGGTCGCGAGGATTTTAAAATTAAAGTCGTGAATAGTGGCCGAATCGTTCACAACATGGCCGAATTGATTCACGAGTCGATTCCGTATCTGTAGGTACTGCTTATGAACGGTTCGCATCTCGTTAAGATTTCCCGCCGCAGGGGAACTAAGTACACATTTACCATCAAGCGGAACATCACTATTGTGCGTGGCGATAGTGGCACGGGTAAGACGACACTGTTTGACATGGTCGCAGACTACATGCGAACGGGCGAGCAGTCGGGCGTTTCCTTGCAATGCGATTGTCCCTGTGTCGCCCTGACCGATTATGATTGGCGAAACCAGCTTTCGTCCGTTCATGACTCGATTGTATTTGTCGATGAGGGCTTAAAAGAGATCCATTCTGATGAGTTTGCCCATCATGTGCTGTATTCCTCGAATTATTTCGTGCTGATCTCAAGGGCTGATTTCCCCAATCTTCCGTATAGCGTGGATGAGATTTACAAGATTAAGACGAGCGGAAAATACCATTCTTTCGTCCCTGTTTATCAAGATCGCGGGAATCATCGTTATGCTATTTCCCGGTCGGCGCCAAAACAGGACTTTTCTATCCTTCTATGCGAGGACAGTAAGTCTGGTTTCCAGTTTTTTGAACGGCATTTCGCTGACAGTGAGCTTACCTGTACTTCGGCCATGACGAACAGCGCGATTTTGGGCTGGTTGGATCAGCATCTCGACGATCGCGTGTTTGTTGTCGCGGACGGGGCGGCATTTGGGTGCTATGCGGACCGCGTCCTTAAGCTGCAAGACATTCACCGCGATACTGTTACGGTTTGTCTTCCCGAATCATTCGAGTGGCTTCTACTGAGCTCCGGCGTAATTTCAGAGCTAGATGTTAAGACGGTTTTGGAAACCCCAGAAGCCTTTGTAAACAGTGAGAAGTTTAAAAGCTGGGAGGATTTCTTCTATAAGTACTTACGTGAAATAACTGGGGATTCGGTTTTTCACTACGACAAAGACTGCATTTCGGAGGCGTTTTGTACAGGAGGTAATTCTGCGAAGGTTATGGCTCTTATCGCATGCCGAAATGTCCGATAGTTTTGTTGAATAGCGTCGCGGCGTCACTTCCTGCGGCATACTAAAGAAGCTGTACATGCTTCAGATTGGATTTTCATGTCTGAGATTTTCGAACCCAAGAATATCATCGTCACTGGCGGCTGCGGCTTCATCGGCAGCAACTTCGTGCACTACGTGGTCAACAACCACCCCGAGGTGCACGTCACCGTCCTGGACAAGCTGACCTACGCCGGCAACCCCGAGAACATCGCGGGGCTGCCCGAGGATAGGGTCGAGCTCGTCGTGGGCGACATCTGCGACGCCGAGCTGCTGGACAGGCTGGTCCCCGGCCACGACGCCATCGTGCACTACGCCGCCGAGAGCCACAACGACAACTCCATCGCCGACCCGGAGCCGTTCCTGCGCACGAACGTGGAGGGCACCTTCCGCCTGCTGGAGGCCGTGAGGAAATACGGCATCCGCTACCACCACGTCTCCACCGACGAGGTCTACGGCGACCTGGCGCTCGACGACCCCGCCAAGTTCACCGAGGAGACGCCGTATCACCCGAGCAGCCCGTACTCGAGCACCAAGGCGTCCTCCGACATGCTGGTCCGCGCCTGGACCCGCACCTACGGCCTGCGCACCACGATCTCCAACTGCTCCAACAACTACGGCCCCTACCAGCACGTGGAGAAGTTCATCCCCAGGCAGATCACCAACATCATCGACGGCGTGCGCCCCAAGCTCTACGGCCGCGGCGAGAACGTCCGCGACTGGATCCACACCGAGGACCACTCCTCTGCCGTCTGGGACATCCTCACCAAGGGCCGGATGGGGGAGACCTACCTCATCGGCGCAAATGGCGAGAAGAACAACATCACCGTCCTGCGCATGATCCTCGAGGCGATGGGAAAGGACCCCGAGGACTTCGACTGGGTCGCCGATCGCCCCGGCCACGACCGCCGCTACGCCATCGACTCCACCAAGCTCCAGCGCGAGCTGGGCTGGAGGCCGGCCCACACCGACTTCGCCGAGGGGCTCAAGCGGACCATCGACTGGTACGTCGCCAACGAGTCCTGGTGGCGCCCCGCCAAGGAGGCCACCGAGGCCCGCTACCGCGCACAGGGCCAGTAAGACTGCATTCCGGCGAACCGCACCGCGGGGCGCCCGCAACCTGAACCTCTTCGATAGGAGCTTTTCCCACATGGCAGACATCGCATTCGAGAAGGACCTCTCCGTCGCCGAGACCGGCATCGGGGGCCTGAAGGTCGTCGACCTCGCCGTCCACGGCGACTCGCGCGGCTGGTTCAAGGAGAACTGGCAGCGCGCCAAGATGACCGCCCTGGGCATCCCGGACCTCCGCGTCGTCCAGAACAACATCTCCTACAACGACAGCCGCGGCGTCACCCGCGGCATCCACGCCGAGCCCTGGGACAAGTTCATCTCGGTGGCCCGCGGCAGCGTATTCGGCGCCTGGGTGGACCTGCGCGAGGGCAGCGCCACCTACGGGAAGGTGTTCACCTGCACCCTGGACCCGTCCAGGGCCATCTACGTCCCGCGCGGCGTGGGCAACTCCTTCCAGGCCCTGGAGGACGGCACCGCCTACACCTACCTGGTGGACGCCCACTGGTCGCTGGAGCTCAAGAGGACCTACACCTTCGTGAACCTCGCCGACCCGGAGCTTAACATCCAGTGGCCCATCCCGCTGGACCGGGCCACCGTCTCCGAGGCCGACCTCAACCACCCGATGCTCAGGGACGTCGTCCCCATGGCGCCCAAGAGGACGCTCGTCACCGGCTGCAACGGCCAGCTGGGCCGCGCGGTGCGCGCGCTGGCGGAGGAGCGCGGCGTCGCCAAGGACTTCGACTTCTGCGACATCGACACCTTCGACATGTCCGACCCGGCGGCCTACTCCAAGTACGACTGGTCGCTCTACGGCACCGTGATCAACTGCGGCGCCTACACCGCCGTGGATAAAGCCGAGACCCCCGAGGGCCGCGCGGCCGCCTGGAAGGCCAACGCGACCGGCCCCGCCCTGCTCGCGCGCACCTGCGCCGAGCACGGGATCGCGCTCGTCCACGTGTCCTCCGACTACGTCTTCGACGGCACCGCCGAGGTGCACGACGAGGAGGAGCCCCTCAGCCCGCTGTCAGTCTACGGCCAGACCAAGGCCGCCGGCGACATCGCCGTGGCCGGGTGCCCGCGCCACTACATCATGCGCAGCTCCTGGGTCATCGGCGAGGGGCACAACTTCGTCAAGACCATGAGGGCGCTCTCCGACCGCGTCGCCGACCCGGAGGACAAGTTGGAGCAGGTCACCGTCGTGGACGACCAGCTGGGACGCCTGACCTTCACGCGCGACATGGCGCAGGCAATCTTCCACGTGCTGGGGAGCCGCGCCCCCTACGGCACCTACGACTGCACCGGTTCCGGCGCCGTCAAGTCCTGGGCCGACATCGCCCGCGCCGTCTTCGAGGCCGCCAACGGCAACGGCGACAGGGTCGTGCCGGTATCGACCGCCGACTACTACGCCGGCGCCGAGGGCCCCGTGGCCCCGCGCCCGGTCCACTCCGCGCTCGACCTTTCCAGGCTCGAGTCGGTCGGGTTCCACATGCCCGACTGGGAGGAAGAGCTTGGGGAGTACCTCAAGACGCTCTAGCCGCTATCAACTTTTCGAGAGTAAAAGCCGCCGTTCTTTAACGGCGGCTTTTCTTGTTGATGGCTATCTGCGCAGTGGTGCCAATAGTATTTTGCGGAAGATCTTTCACTCGCTTGGCGTGGTGGCGGACCTGCCGGGCTGGTCATCGTAGGCGTATTTGCTGTACACGTTGACCTCCCACTGCTTTTTTTCGACCTTTGCCACGGAATCGAGGATGAAGCCGGTCGCAAGGCTCAGACCGCACAGGAACATAAACGACGCGGCGAGCATGGCGGTGGGGAAGCGCGGAACGAGGCCGGTCTGGAAATACTCGACAACGATGGGCGTGCCCAAGGCGAGGCCGATCACCGCAAACAGAAGCGCGACGAGGCTGAAGAACTTCAGAGGGCGGTAGTCCTTGAACAGCGTGCCAATCATCGCAACGACTTTAATGCCGTCGCTTACGGTATTGAGCTTGGACTCGGAACCTTCCGGAGGCTTATAGGACAAAATGTGTGTCCACGTTGGGGGCATCGGCGCAGGTCGATGCCCCTTTTTCAGCCGTTTAAATTCCGTGCCCACTTTTAACTGCTCGGACAGAATGTGTGTCCGGTTGCCTATCGTTCCCGCAGGTAG
>DBFELT010000013.1:0-26197 GCA_048323995.1 Collinsella sp.
TTCATGGGAAGGCTCGAGGCCTACCTCGTGTACTATCGTGAGGAGCGGATCAAGAAGTCCCTCGGGTGGCTGAGCCCGATGGAGTACCGCAGGAAGCTTGGATACGCCTAGGCGCGGTCCAAGAAATCGTCCGCACCCCCAAAGGTATTTTGTTTGACTACGTTTGTGCCTAAAGTTGCTTTGAAAGCATGGTTTTTAGAGAATAATCCCCGAGCCTTGCTCCGTGTGGCGGCACGTAAAAGTTGTACTGTGCTTGGGCAGGTAAAAGTCCAAGACGATTAGATATCCGAGAGGATATCGAGCCCGCGTCGGGGAGATAAGGTGAGTCCGCGCCGGGGACTTTAATTCCGGCGGCAATTAGGTTTCCGAAAGGATGCCGTGGCTGGCAGCCAGCAGAAAACCGCTCTACACACTCCTTCCGCGTGCCGCCTGCTCAAACGATTTGCGCCGAAAAGGATATCCGGTTTGTGCCATAAGACGTTGCTGTCGACAATGCACGGGACGGCAAGGACGTGGCGGCTCTCATCAAATTGCAGTCACAGAGATACCTTTTATCGATTTCCTGTTGAAAAACTAAACTGATAGTCTGAGAATAACTTAAGAGAGCCTTAAATCTCGGAGAAAGGATGTCGTATGAATAACCTTCGAGAAAGATGGCGAGGACTAACAGCGCTGGGAGTTGCTGTATTTGCCGCCGCCTGCATGACGGTTGCCCCGGCGCCCTCATTTGCTGATATTGATTCTCTCGTTGGTCTTCAATATATTGATCATAGCGAGTCTCGCAATTTGACAGGTTTCTCTGTTTCTCGTCCTGCTGGAACGTATTATTTCGACAACGATGGCTCGATGCAGACCGGACTCGTTCGGTGCGAGGACGGCAACCTTCGCTATTTCGATCCCGAGACTGGCGTCATGGTCACGAACCAGTGGTATAACGATTACGAAGCCGTTTGGTACTATTTTGGCGCTGACGGGACCGCGGTGTCGAACTGGCAGCTTATCGGCGGGGATTGGTACTACTTCTATCCCGAAAACCACGATATGGCATACGGCCGAGTTCAGATTGATGGCAAAAACTACTTCCTGAACACCCCTGGCGCCAATGCTGATGGCCGCATGCAGCATAGTGGCTGGATTTATGACTCCATCTATGGAAAGTGGCTCTATGCGACTTCCAGCGGCGAGCTGTTGACCGGTTGGCATAATATCGGTGGAACTTGGTACTATTTCAATGAGTACGGTGTCATGCTAACTGGCTGGATCAACGATTCGGGCACCTGGTACTACGCCAACGCCTCCGGCGCGATGGCCACTGGCTGGCTCAACATCGGCGGTACGTGGTTCTATCTCGACGGCTCGGGCGCCATGGTTGCTAACGGCTGGCGCAGCCTGGGCGGCTCTTGGTACTGGTTCAGCGACTCCGGCGCGATGGCTACCGGCTGGTTCCAGGTGGGTGACTCTTGGTACTACGCCAACGCCTCCGGCGCTATGGCCACTGGCTGGCTCAACATCGGCGGTGCGTGGTTCTATCTCGACGGCTCGGGCGCCATGGTCGCTAACGGCTGGCGCAGCCTGGGTGGCTCTTGGTACTGGTTCGACGATTCCGGTGCGATGGCCACCGGCTGGCGTCAGGTCGGCGGCGCCTGGTACTACTTTAGCGGTTCCGGCGCTATGGCCCACGACGCCTGGGTCGGCGACTACTACCTCCAGTCTTCCGGCGCCATGGCTACGAATGCCTGGGTTGGCTCCTACTATGTCGGCGAGGACGGCAAGTGGATTCCGGACTACGGTTTAGTTTGGTATAAGAGCGGTAGCGATGTTTACCATACGCATAAGTGTCGTACCGTTGGCAAGGACGCAAAGGGCTATTCGCAGATCTCTATCCAGGAGGCCCGGAAGCGCGGTGCTTTACGAGAGTGCAAGAACTGCCAACAAATTGGCTAACGCATTATTGAGCTAGTTTTGATTGAGGCCCCGTTGCCCTGAGGTGACGGGGTCGCTGCGTGATTGGATACCGTGCTGCTATGAAGAAATGCTCATTCGGGGTGTTGGTCTTTTCGGGCCTTGTTTCTTTGGGACTCCTTTTGGGTTCGCCCTCGATGTTATACGCCCTTGATTCGAATAACACTGACGAAGGTCCCGCATCTAACGTTGCTATTGCTTCTGTCGAGTCAGGCGTTGATGCTCAGCGCGAATCGACCTTCGCTGTCGAGCAGAACTCTCAGGTTGATAATGAGACCCCTTCTGAGGTTTCGAATCAAATTGTTTGGCATCAGGGGTGGATATCACCCGAAGAAGGGGCTGGTTATTGGCGTTGGGGCTTGTCCGACGGAACAATCGCTGTTTCTTCTTGGAGACACATAAACGGTAGCTGGTACTGGTTCGACGACGAAGGTCGAATGGCTCAGGATGGATTGGTTCAAGTCGGGGGTGCAACTTATGGATTCTCCTCTTCGGGTGCAATGCGTGTCGGCTGGTACCTAGATTCTACAGGCCCCACTTCTGCTTGGCGTTATTTCTCCGGTTCTGGCGCCATGGTAAAAGGCTGGCTTTCAGACGGCAGCAACTGGTATTGGCTGGATGATGAGGGCAAGATGGTCCACGATACAATGCTGCAGATCGGGGAAGCCACGTATGGATTCTCCTCTTCTGGCGCAATGCTTATCGGATGGCACCTTGATGTTTCCGTCTGGCATTATTTCTCCGGCTCTGGTGCCATGGTGAAAGGCTGGCTCTCGGATGGGGGTCGTTGGTACTGGCTTGATCCTGCAGACGGTTCTATGGCCACCGGGTTGAAAGAATGTAATGGCACTTCTTATAGCTTTAACAGCTCAGGGGCCATGCTCTCCTCCCAGTGGGCTCTTATTGACAACAACTGGTATTACGCTGACTCCAACGGCTTACTGCATGGAGGCTGGTTACTTCTAGGGAATTCTTGGTATTACCTGGATCCAGGAAGCCATATTATGCTCACGGGCTTTATGCAAGTGGAGTCGTCCACCTATTTCCTTACGAGTTCAGGCGCCATGGCAACAGGCTGGGCACTTGTTGATGGTACTTGGTATTACGCCGCATCAAATGGAGCTATTCAACGAGGACGATGGATAAAGTTCGGAAGCGCCTGGTATTACCTTGATGATGTATCCGGCGCAATGTGTACTGGTGAATTCGCGGTAGGAAACACGCGCTATTTTTCTTATGATTCCGGTGCGATGGCATCTTCGTGCTGGATTAACTTGAGCGACGGTATGGCATGGGCGAATTCGTCTGGAGCACTGAGCGAGCCGTTGCCTACTTCATCTGATGGATCTCCCGTAGTCGCTGATCGTGCTGACTCGTCTTCATTGCCAGGTGTGATTCATATTGGAGACGCGGTTTTCTATGCGGATGCAAACGGTGCCGTCAATGTAGCATCTGGTTGGATTATGTCGAAAGACGCTTCTGACGAAAGCGGCAATACTTGGTATTACGCATCTTCCAATGGTGTCCTTAAGTCTGGTTGGCAATATGTTAACGGTGCGTGGTATTGGATGGATCCTTCCACCTACAAGATGAAGACCGGATGGCTCAATGACCGCGGCACGTGGTACTGGCTTCAGCCTTCGGGCGCTATGTTTGCTAACGGGTGGCTGAAAATCGATGGCGTCGACTACTACTTCAATGCAAGTGGTGCATGGTTGAATACGTCTGGTTCTGTTTTGGGGGTTAATAGGTCCAGCCTGGTCAATTGGCTTATGAGCCACGAAAACGATGGCTATTACCGTGGAACACCCTACGATACGCATCTTAGCCAAGAAACATGCATGTATCCAAAGGGTGATCCTCGTTGGGATGGGTATACCGGTATGAACTGCGGCGGATTTGTATCGCATGCGTATATGAAAGCGGGCGGTAATTTAGCTCCCATTGCCGCCGAGCAGAGCCATTCCCCTTGGAGTGGAGGTCCCGGAAGGGGCGGCTGCGTTAACGCTTATCGTTGGTACGGCTACGCTATCGATACGTGCGCGAACGTGACTTATTTCAACTCTATTGATGAGTTGTTGCGCAGTGGCTTGGCTCGTAAGGGGGACATTGTGTTCTTCAATCCTTACAACCCATATGCCGACGATAGCCACATTGGCTTTTTCTGGGGCAATTCGCCGAGCGAAAATTTGTTCTGGCATAGTGATGGTTATGGAAACCGCATCTCCGGTTTGACCGCTTTGGGTCCATCGAAAGTAATATTGATTCGTTAGAATTCTGAGTTGTAGGGGACTCTCTGGGTCCCCTACCTTTTTGACATCTAGTTTGAAAGTTTATTTGAAGTCGGTATTCTTGGGGGGTAAGAGTAGGGACTAGGAGTCCTTGGTTTCACCCTGCTGGGAAGTTCTTGTTTACATTGTGGTATTGCGTGCAGTTATTTGTCGTCCTAGATGGCATCTTGTCCAGTCGGATGTTCGGAAATCTTTCACAGCCATGCTGTAAGCTAAACGCAAACAAGAACGAATGACGAGGTTTACATGAGCAAACATCTTAAGTTATTTTCGGCATTGTTGGTGCTGATGGTCCTTGCGCCCATTTCTGTGTTTGTTTTCCCCTCGAACGCGGAAGCTGCGCGGTCCCTAGTTGAGAATTCCTGGCGTTATGAGGATGGGCAATTGGTCGCAGAGGATGCTTCTTCCGAAGAAGATGGAATAGCCTTATTGTCCATGGACATTCTTCCCGATGGGGCTACGGCGCAGGGCATCGATGTCAGTGAGCATCAAGGACGTATTGACTGGAATGCTGTTAAGGCTTCTGGTATCGATTTCGCTATTCTGCGTGTTGGATTTGGCGCTCCATCTTGGGGCGGTCGAGTTGACTATCAATTTAATCGAAATATTTCTGAGTGCGAGCGACTCGGAATTCCCTACGGCGTCTATATCTATTCATATGCTTTTGATAATCAGCAGGCAGCCGATGAGGCATCAATGGTGATCAATTGCCTTTCTGGACATAATCCAAGATTGCCGGTGTATTACGATCTTGAGGATAACTCGATAATTGCAAATGGACGTCAAACCGGAATTGCATCGAGGGCGCAGGTTTTTTGTAATAGGATTTCTGCCGCAGGATATGAGCCTGGTATTTATGCAAATTTAAATTGGTTTAACAACATTTTGACTGACTCTGTATTTAAGAGTAGCTCTTGGGATCATTGGATTGCTCAATATAACTCGCAATGTGACTATACCGGCAATTACAGTTTTTGGCAGTATAAGAGCAACGGAAAAGTTCCTGGAATCAACGGCAACGTTGATATGAACTACGCGTATGTTGATGTCTCCCTTTATCATTGGCAACTAATTGACAGCACCTGGTATTATGCAGCCTCCAACGGTAAGGCGTATGCCGGATGGTTGTTTCAGAGCGGCACGTGGTACTGGCTCGAGCCCGACGCGGGCGGTGCCATGGCAACCGGCCTTCACGAGTGCAACGGCTCCCTGTACTGGTTTAATTCGTCCGGCGCCATGGCGACCGGGTGGGTCCTCGACGGCGGGACCTGGTACTACGCGACTGGCTCCGGCGCGCTGGCGCGCGGCCCCGTATCCGTCGGCGGCGTGCCCTACTGCTTCGACGCCCGGACGGGGGCCATGCTGACGGGCTACCAGACGGACGCGCAGGGCGTCCGCCGCTACTTCGGCAGCTGCGGCCCCCTTAACGGCTGGGGCCTCGTCGACGGCTCCTGGTACTGGTTCGCGAACGGCATCGCCTCGACCGGCTGGCTTTACACCGGCGGCTCCTGGTACTGGCTCGACCCCGACGCGGGCGGCGCCATGGTGACGGGCCTTCACGCATGCAACGGCTCCGCATACTGGTTCAACTCCTCCGGCGCCATGGCGACCGGGTGGGTCCTCGACGGCGGGACCTGGTACTACGCGACTGGCTCCGGTGCCCTCGCCTCCGGCTGGCTCAACCTAAACGGTACGTGGTACTGGCTCGATCCCTCGACGCACGTCATGGCCACCGGGCTCCATGGGTGCAACGGCTCCATGTACTGGTTCAACGGCTCCGGCTCGATGGCGACCGGATGGGTCCTCGACGGCGGAACCTGGTACTACGCGACGGGCTCCGGCGCGCTGGCCTCCGGCTGGGCATATGTCGGCGGCGCCTGGTACTGGCTCGATCCCTCGACGCACGCTATGGTTACTGGTGTTCAGCAGATCGACGGGGCACAATACTCTTTTGCTAGTAATGGTGCTTGGCTCGGCTAGCAACTCTTCTTTAATTGCTTTTTTCTAATTACATATTGCTCTTAGCTATCCATTTGTAGACTATGTTTATGTAAAAATTGGTTACTACTGGGGGCTGACATGGCAAGGAAAAAGCGAATAACATTAATCCTAATCATTCTTTCAACTCTACTGCTCGCTGGGCCCGGTGTGGTTGATATCGCGAACGCAGAATCCATAAGCTCCTCCATCCCTACTGATTTTGAGCAGCAATCCGTCTCCTCGACTCTTAATTCTTCCGATTCAATCAATGATGGGTCTGCTCAAGAATCCGTTAAATGGAATCAGGGTTGGAATTCGTTTGACGGTAACTGGTTCTATGTGGATTCAGTTAATCCGGTCTCGCTGCATTCTGGCTGGCTCTATACCAATGGGGCCTGGTACTGGCTCGACCCCTCGACGCATGCCATGGCCATCGGGCTCCATGAGTGCAATGGCTCCGCGTACTGGTTTGACGCCTCCGGCGCGATGGCGACCGGGTGGGTGCTCGACGGCGGCACCTGGTACTACGCGACGGGCTCCGGCGCCCTCGCCTCCGGCTGGCTCAACCTAAACGGTACGTGGTACTGGCTTGACCCCTCGACGCACGCCATGGCTACCGGCTTTCACGAGTGCAACGGCTCACTGTACTGGTTTAATGCGTCCGGCGCGATGGCTACCGGATGGCTCCTCGACGGCGGTACCTGGTACTACGCGACGGGATTCGGCGCGCTGGCGCGCGGCCCCGTATCCGTCGGCGGCGTGCCCTACTGCTTCGACGCCCGGACGGGGGCCATGCTGACGGGCTACCAGACCGATGCGCAGGGCGTCCGCCGCTACTTCGGCAGCTGCGGCCCCCTTAACGGATGGGGCCTCGTCGACGGCTCCTGGTACTGGTTTGCGAACGGCATCGCCTCGACCGGCTGGCTTTACACCGGCGGCTCCTGGTACTGGCTCGACCCCGACGCGGGCGGCGCCATGGTGACGGGCCTTCACGTGTGCAACGACTCAGCGTACTGGTTCAGCGCCTCCGGCGCGATGGCGACCGGATGGGTGCTCGACGGCGGGACCTGGTACTACGCGACGGGCTCCGGTGCCCTCGCCTCCGGATGGCTCAGCCTAAGCGGTGCATGGTACTGGCTCGACCCCTCGACGCATGCCATGACCACGGGCGTTCAAACTATCGGATCATGTGAATACATATTTAATAGTACCGGCAAGATGATGGCTAATTGCTGGTCAAACGGTGATGGGTCTTGGATGTATCATTCGTCATCCAGCGGCGCAATTGACCTTAAAGGCATAATGACCGATTCGGGAATCCAGCTGATTGACGATGACGGTAATGCCAGAACGGGCTGGATTGAGAGTCAGGGTTCTCGATATTATTGTTCTGCTAATGGGGTAATTCTGACTGGATGGCAGCAAATTGCTGGGTCTTGGTATTACTTTAACTCGGATGGTCGAATGGCGACCGGCTGGCTTAACGATGGCGGTAACTGGTACTGGCTAGATTCCGCTTCTGGCATAATGAAAACGGGATGGCTTTCCCGTGGGGGCACATGGTATTACCTTGATGCCGCACGTGGGGGAGTAATGTTGAGCAACGGTTGGTATTGGATCGGCTCTACTGACTACAAGTTCAGTTCATCCGGCGCAATGGTTGGCGCTTGGGTCGATGTCCCGTGCTATTCGCAGTACCCGGAACTTCCTACTGGCTGTGAGTCGGTTGCCCTTACAAACTTGCTTAACTACTATGGTTTCGGTTTAGGTAAGACGATTATTGCGGATTACTATTTGCCCAAGGGAAGTAATGGCAATTTTGTTACCGCTTTTGATGGCAATCCAAGGCGTAGCAGCGGGGGTCTCATGGGATGCGTCGCACCTGCGATTACTATTGCTGGTAATAACTTTCTGCGTGCTGCTGGAAGTGGCAAGCAGGCAAAAGACGTCTCTTTCTCGTCAATTTCTTCCATTAAGAACAGGCTGACCTGTGGTCAACCTGTTGAGATGTGGAATACCGAATGGGGAAGTTGGCCAGGAGGCCGTTATGCTGCGCGTTGGTATAACGGGCATTCCTATGGTCTGTGGGGCGGTAATCATGCCGTAGTCCTTAAAGGCTATGATGACGAGCAGGGAATTGTCTATCTTTCGGATTCGATTAACGGCAATGTTACGCGAAATGCCCAAGTGTTCTTCGGCACGTGGCAACAGATGGATAGCCAGGCCGTGGTAATTGAATAGCCATGATGCTAAAAGGGGAGAGCTCGACGAGCTCTCCCCTTTTGCTACATTGTTAATCTAGCTACGCCGTCTTCTTACGTCCAAATAGTTCGTCCCAGTTACTGGCTGCCAAAACTGTTCCGCATACGATTACAACGCAGCAGATTACGGATGCCATGTCGGGAATTGTTCCAAGCAAGATCAGGCCAAAGACCACTGACCATGCCGAATAGGAGATATTCAGAGCCATCGCACGCGCTGCTCCGATTGCCGCAATGCCCTTGTAATAGAACAGATAGGATGCAGTTCCTGCGAGTCCGGCGAGTGCAATAATCAATGTGGGCATGCTTGGGATAGCGCCCAACGTGAAATGCCATGCTCCGAAGAGGGGGAGTACGAGCGCTCCATAAACAAGCGCACTTGTAGTTTCGCGGATTTGCAAAGCTGTTTCGTCATCAACGGCATCATCTTTCATTCCCCATGCGCACAGCACCGCTTCGGATCCCCATCCAATAACGGCAAGCACTGCGCCGAGTAAGCCGAGGGGGGCATTTGCAATCTCGCTCGATCCGGCCGATAGATAGCCCATCGTCATTACACCGCAAAGAGCAACGAGAAGGGAAAGAATCTGGCCTTTGCCCATTTTCTCCTTCAGCAGTACGAAGGAAAGGAATGCTCCGACTGCGGGATAGAAGGCGGAGATGATTGCCGTGTAGGCAGCTCCGATGTTATTAATTGCCAATACGTAGCCGGTCATTCCGATAGGTCCACCGAGTAGGGCGCCGGCGATGACGACCTTGCCCGAACGAGTTTTAAGTGCAGCGAGCGTGTCTTTTAGTCTGCCTCGGACTCCCATGTAGCCAAAGAGCCAAATTGCACAGAAGGCATCATGGAGAAAGGATCCCGCAATGGAGGCGCATGCAAGCGCTTCCGCCGATCCAATATAGGGCGCAAGCGCCAAGCCGATTCCAAGAATTACTGTATCAAGGCCCCAAAGAAGACCGCTAAAAAAGCCGAATTGCATCGTTACTCACCTTTCCGATAGATCTCCAGTGCCTTTTTGAGGTATTTGGCACCGTAATTGAAGTAGATATAGAGCCATTCGCCCACGAAGTCGCCTTCGGCTTCTTTCAGAAGAGACCAGAGGTACCAGCACCATCCTGCAAGGGCAATGTGCGCATAGTTATGCGCAATTTCGTTGTTTGTTGCCTTGCGCCCAAAATATGCATCAAGCGCGCGGTCGACTTCATCTTCGGAAAGCTCGCAGCAGACACTGCATGTTCCAAAATCGTTTGCGTAATCGCTCATGCCAGCATATTCCCAGTCAATGAGATAGTACTTGTCGTTCTCATCGATAAGGAAATTGAGGTAAAAGAAGTCATTGTGGCAAAGGCATTTTGGTGCATTATCGGCCTGTACAAAGCGCTCCAATTCATCGATTTCGGCGGACATTTCCCTGTAGCCTGGAATGTCGATGGGACCTTTTTCCAGAAGAAGTGATTCGTAGCGCTTCGCTTCGAGGTAGAAGTCAAATTCGGTTTCAACATTTGCACCACTCTCGTGAAGCGAACGACACATCTGCATCATTCGATTCATTTGGGCAGGATCATGCGGGTCAGGCTGCTTTGCGTTGGGTACAAACTTCGAAATTTTCCAACCACGCTTTGGGTCCTCATGAATGAACGTGTCGTCAAGGCCGAGCTCCTTGGCCTTTTTAAGTGCGGCTACTTCTCCATTTCTGTTAATAAGCAGTTCGGTCCCGACTCCCGGATGGCGGTAAACGTACTCTCCGTCATTGGTTCTAAAGTGGCACGATAGATTCGTAAGACCTTGTTTAAGGGGATAAACGTCGTGAATCTCTGATTTGGAGCAGCCGAGCACTTGCTCGATGTTATCGAAAATATCGGAGTCAACGTTTTCGATAAAATGCGGATCAAAGGCACGCAGCTCATCAAGAGAATCGAATTCGTTGATCTCGCCCTCAGGATACTTCTTGATAACCATATCGAGCTCCTTGATGTGCTCGATATATAGATCTTCCCAAAGCTTGTCCGTTGTTTCGGGCTTGTTATATTCCGTTTCGAGAATCTGCTTAAATGCAAGCGAGAAGGCTTTATCAAAGTAGACATGTCCGAGCATATACCAAGCATCGGAACCGCCAATCGTAACATTGGTAATTCTGTCCATTGCTCCGGTTTGAATGCACCATTCTTTGGTGGCGCCTTCAGCATATTGAGCAGAATAAAATGCTTTCCAAACGTATGCTTCGAACGGATTGTTTAGAAGGTAATCATCGCTTGAGCAAATATAGGTGTTGCCAAGCCGCTCTTTTACGCACATAAGCGATGCGTGGTTATTTTTGGATGCATATTCGTTGTTGACGACAATCGAGACGCCGAACTTGCTTTCGAGATAGAAGAAATATTCTTTTTTATAGCCGACAACGACGGTGATATTGCTGATACCTGCGTCTTGCAGCTGCCTAATCTGTCGCTCAATGAGGATCTCACCACGTACTTTTAAAAGGCCTTTGGGCTTTTCATACGAAATGGGAGCAAAGCGGCTCGAAAGCCCCGCAGCCAATATCACTGCGTTTTCAACCTTATAGGGATGAAGCGCTTCGTAACCGCCGTCGGTTAGGCTGTCCGATTCGAGAAGCCCCTCATTCGTGAGCTCTTTATTCGCTGCGTTTACTGATCCAAGTGAAAGGCCGGTGCGCTCGGCAACTTCTCGCTGGCTGGCATATGGGTTCTTTAGGTATTCGTACAGAACTGTAAAGTTACGCTTGGTCAGTTCCACTGCAGGCCTCCAATTAAGATGTTCATTGCTTAGGAAAAGAATAGAATGATTGAACGATATGTTCAATCAATTGTATTTAGCTACATAGACTGAACAGAAAGTAGCGAAAATCAATCTCGAAAGGTGGATTAAAATAACTAAATAGGATATCTGGGAGGGTCGCTTATGTATCGATTCGAAAAGAAGGCCACGCTTGTTTGTGCTGCTGCGTCATTAATCACTGCTTGCTGCTTGCCCCTGAGTGCGAATGTCGCGTTTGCACAGGATTCCGTTGAGGCTCAGAGTATTGAGTCAAAAGCGGATTTTTCTTCTGTGGTTTCCGATGATTTGCAACCTGATAATTCTTCCGTCATAAAAGATGGCTGGCAACGAGACGAGTCGTCTGGAGTTTGGTATTACGGAAAAAACGGTAAACACCAAACTGGCTGGCTGCAAAGCGGGGGCTATTGGTATTGGCTTGATCCGGCCAATGATGGTGCAATGCAGACAGGTTATTTCAATGTGACCGATGCTGGCGGATCGACTGCTTCGTTTTATGCGAATGACGGCAATGCCGCAACGCCTTTTGGCGCGCTATATCAGAACTGCTGGCTACGTAACTCAGATGGAAATTGGTTTTATGCCAATGCTGGAGGCGATTTAGCTGCTGATTGGTTTTATCAAGACGGCACATGGTATTACCTGGATCCTGCCACCCATATAATGCAGGTTGGTTTTGTCGACCTCGGGAGCGGGAAATACTATTTAGATGCCACTGGTGCTATGAAAACCGGCTGGATTCTCGTTGACGGGAATTGGTACTGGGCATATCCATCGGGCGCACTTGCTTCGTCATGGCAGACGATAGGTGGGACTCGCTATTATTTTGACTCTCAGACGCTGGCTATGTTCAAAGGTCGTCACGAGATCGATGGAAGTACCTACATTTTTGGCGACTATGGCCTCGTAAATGGATGGTTCAAAGATGGAGTAGATTGGTATTACTGCTCTAATGGTATTGCGGTCACTGGCTGGCAACTCGTTAACGGAACCTGGTATTATCTCGATCCGGCTTCCGACGGCAAAATGTCTGTTGGGTATTTAGACCTTGGCAATGCAGCATATTATTTGAATTCGAATGGGACTATGGCTATTGGTTGGGCTCAGTCCGAGGACGGCTGGTATTTTGCCTCTGAATCTGGCGCGCTTATTTCTGGCTGGTATAAAGAGGGCGTGAGTTGGTATTACCTGGACCCTGCTAGCCATCTCATGAAAACGGGCTTATTTGAGGTGGGCGGCAACGATTGTTTCGCAAACCTGAGCGGTAGACTTGTGGTGTCAAGCTGGATTACCGTTAAAGACGGCGTAGAAAGATATGCCGATGGCAATGGATATCTTTGCAAAGATGTGATCCGCGAAAACGGTACTATCCTAAAAACAGCTGGAGCTGATGGCTGGCAGGTTGCGTCCGGTTGGGTTAATGTTGCAAATCAAAGGTTTTATGCTGAGCCCGGAACGGGTGTCATTCATCGTGGATGGCTGCAGATTGATGGCGATTGGTATTGGCTTGATGCCGATTCTGGTGCGATGAAAACTGGATGGGTTTTTACTGACGGTGCATGGTATTACCTAAACGCCGACGGAAAAATGGCAACTGGTTGGAAATGCCTCAATGGAACATGGTATTACCTTGACTCCAACGGCAGCATGCATGTTGGCTGGCTTAAAGATTCGGGTAAGTGGTATTGGCTAGACGGCAGCGGTGCTATGGCAACAGGCGCAAGAACCATCGATGGCGTGCGTCGAATTTTCTGGAGCGATGGCCAGTGCGACAAGGTTGGCTGGCAAAATCCTCCGCAGTATCCCCAGGTCAGCTCTTGGACTGTTCAGTTGCCTAGCTACTGCACTGGCTACTTTACCTATGTGACTCCTTCTCGCATTTCTGTCGAAGCGACGCGGGAAGATTGCGTGAATGCCTTTATTCAGCGTGCTTACGAATATATCGGTACGCAATATATTGAGCCTTGGTCTACCGCTCCCGGCGGGGCTGTTGATTGCTCTGGTTTTGTCTTGCAATGTCTTTATGCTACTGGCATGGATATGGGTGTTTACAACCCTTATAACCATCGCTGGGATCCAAGCCAAACCTACAATTCGATGAATTGGTATCGAAGCAACATCTTTATGCCCGTGAGCACCAGCTCGATTCAGCGTGGCGATGTGATTTATTATCGCGGGCATATCGCAATCGCACTTGGCGGCGGTATGATGATTGACTCCTGGCCTCATCAGGGTGTCGGTATTCATCCCGTCAGCGCTAGGGGAAATGTGATCGGCGCAGCCCGTCCGTTTATCTAATTGATTCCTTGTAAGACAGTCGGTACCGGTTGGGGGCCTGAAATGAATGCTCGGATTGATCATCGAATTTGCTGGCGAGCAATCGGCTTGGTGCTACTATCCGCCTCGCTCTCGGTTTTCGCCCCCGCGTTTTCTTGCACTGCTTATGCCGTGGAAGAGGGGGCGGATAACGATATCGTAGAGCGCGACTCGACGGAAGGGTCGGGTGCTTTTGTCGGCGGCGGTCTCGCTCAAGATTCCAACGATTATGCTGGCAAAACAGCGGAAGATTCGAATCCACAGGTTGTCGAAAGCCAAGACTCGTCGACGACGGAAAAACTATCTGGATGGCAATGGGACGGTTTGTCCTGGTATTACTATCTTGACGACTGCCGTTTGACCGGAATGCAGAATGTTGACGGCTCGTTGTTTTATTTGGACCCCGCTCGTGACGGCGCGATGAGTTGCGGCTGGATTTTTACTGACAATAAGTGGTATTACGCGAGTCCATCAGGCGCTTTGGCAAATGGTTGGCAGCTTATCGGAGGCCAATGGTACTGGTTTGACTCCCTTGACGGCTGTTCCATGGTTACTGGGCGACGTGTTATCGATGGGCATCCTTATCTTCTTGGAACCTATGGACTGATTAATGGATGGTGTCTTGATAACGGTTTATGGTATTGGGGTAGCAATGGTGAAGTCTTAACCGGTTGGCTTCAAACTGGCAATAACTGGTATTGGCTTGATCCCGCCAATGATGGTGCTATGTCTAGGGGAATCGTTTCCGTTGGCTCATCACGTTATTATTTATCGGATTCCGGTGCAATGGCTGTTGGTTGGGCGTTTGATGGTACGGACTGGTATTACGCAGACGGTTCCGGCGCACTTGCGTCGGGCTGGCGTTCGGTGAACGGCGCTTGGTATTGGCTCGATATCGCAAATGACAATAGAATGGTTACCGGCTTTTTTTCCATCGGATCGAATCGGTATCATTTTTCTTCAACGGGAGCGCTGTCACTCGGCTGGTTTATGAGCGATGGAGACTGGTATTACGCTGAGCCATCTAATGCATCGGGTATTGTAAAGACGGGTTGGCTGAAGGACGGTAGCCAATACTATTATCTTGATCCTGCCGTCGACGGCAAAATGCTGCTCGGGCATTTTTCTGTAAATGGGAAAAGCTATTATGCAAAAGGCTCAGGCGCTGTTGCTTGTCGTGAATGGGTAGATGTCCAGGACTCG
The DNA here is from genome assembly GCA_048323995.1 of Collinsella sp. Taxonomy (GTDB): domain Bacteria; phylum Actinomycetota; class Coriobacteriia; order Coriobacteriales; family Coriobacteriaceae; genus Collinsella. The sequence goes on from DBFELT010000013.1 coordinate 14,811, forward strand.
GTTCAGGATGGTCCGTCTAAGGCTTTTGCTGGTTCTGACTGCTCGTTGTGCGGAACATTGCGCAATGGGAAGTTATTTACTTCAAACGGCGATGGCGAATTGGTCGAAGCGCGCGGTTTCGTGACGCTTGGTGGCTGCATTTTCTATGCTGATCCGACTAATGGCTCCTTGAGCGTCGGCTGGCAGAACGTTAACGGAAAATGGTACTTCTTTGATGAGACCGCTGGCTATGCACGATCTGGCTGGCTGAGCAAGGATGGCTCCTGGTTCTATTTAGATCCATCTACTTACGTTATGAAAACCGGTTGGGTTGCCGTTAACGGATATTGGTATTACTTGAATTCGTCTGGTTATATGCAGACGGGATGGCTCAATTTGGGCGGCACCTGGTATTGGCTTGATGCTAGTGGGGCTATGGCTACTGGCTGGCGCGTTGTGGACGGATCCTGGAATTACTTCATGGCTAACGGCGCGTGGGTGTCAGACTATATGGACGCTAAAGCTCAAAGTTATTCAAGCAATACAAATTGGCTGATACTTGTCGATACGTCGCGTTGTATCACGAGCATCTACACTGGGTCATGGAATAATTGGTCCTTAAACCGTCGATATGTATGTTCGACGGGAAAAGCCAGTACGCCAACTGTGATAGGGGAGTACCAAGTCTACGGAAAGGGATACTCCTTTGGGCATGGATATACTTGCTATTACTACACACAGTTCTACGGTGATTATCTATTCCATTCTTCGCCCTACTACGTCAACAGTAACCGGGTGATGGATCCCACGATGGGCGTTCCATCCTCTGCAGGATGTGTGCGCCTTGAGATCCAGAACGCAAAATGGATTTACGATAACATTCCTTATGGAACAAAGGTTGTTACCTATTGATATTGGACAAGTGTCTTTAAAGGTGGGAGAAAGACACTGATTCTTAAGGGACTCTTTTCCAATTGAGGTGCTTTGGTTTGGCAAGCGGTTTCATGAGAAGGCAGTCATAAACTGTATGCACTTCCGGTGCGCAGGATTTTAATTCTCTACGAGCTTCCTTTTCAGATTATTTTGAAAAGCCAACCATCTCGCTCCCTCTAGGGGGGCGAGATGTCGGTGTTGGTGTTAAAAATTACGGGAGCACCATTCAATTTGCCGCCATGTATTATCTAAAGGCCGAGCCTTCTCCTGTCTTTTTTGAGCGTAATAAACAACACCTTAAATCTCTAATGATTGCTTTGCTAATCTTGAAAACATGACTTTGGGAGGATTTTTGGAAATAGAAAAGGGAAATGGTACAGGCGTATGCGTACTTCTTTCAGCATATAAACCTGATCTTAAGTTTTTTGCCGCTCAACTTGATTCGATTGATGAACAAACGTTTCCGGTTACGCTTTTGGTCAGAAATGACTGCCCCGAATCGGCCTCTTTAGAGGGGTTTATCCAAGAGCATATAAAGAAAAACGCCTATCGTTATTATCATGGCGATAAAAATCTCGGTTATGTCAAATCGTTCGAGGCACTACTCTCTTTGGCAGAAGGGGATTACGTAGTATTTTGCGATCAAGATGATATTTGGGAGCCTAACAGAGTTCAAGTTTCGCTCAACCATATGCTAGAAGAAGGCTCAATTCTTGATGTTTGCGATAGATCGGTAATCGACGAAAACGGAAACATGCTGGTAGAGAGCTACAGAAAAGCTCATCCAAATTCGCCTGAAGTAAATTGGTGCTCCGGAGAGGATATTACTATTCAGGCTGCAAGTGTATGCTACGGCATTGGTATGGCTCTCATGCTAGATGCGAGTGCTGCTAAGTCGATGATTCCCTTTCCGGAATCCACTGCACATGATTTGTGGTTGACATTGGGCTGCAGCGAACTGGGGAAGTGCAGTTTTACAACGACTCCCTTGGTTAAGTATCGTCGACATGGCGGGAATGAAACTGGATTCCTTGCGGGTGTTGCTTCAAAAGATGATTGGTATTTAACAAGAGTTAAAAACAGGGTTGATACAGCTAAGCAATTTGCCGAAAGATTTCCTGATTCACCGCACCTAAAGGAAATAATGGGGTTCGCCGATGCAAGAGAGCGACGCTCCATAATTGGCTTGCTTAAATATCGACGAGCTTGCCCGTCCATTGCTAAAGCTGAAATCATTATGCGACTTGTACCGAATTGGCTGTTTCTTTTGATTTTAAACATGATTAAAGAAGCAAAATAGCTTCGTATCCGAATCGCGACTTGTTCAGAAGGGCGCTTATATTTGTGGAAGCCACAGAGAAGACTCTTTCGATTAAACACAATATGTTCTGGAATACCGTTGGCTCGTTGACGAATTTAGGCTGTCAATGGCTAATCACTATATTGGTCGTTCGACTGTCTGATGGATATAGTGCTGCTGGAATTTATTCCCTTGCTATGTCTATTTTCAACATGTTTTCTCAATTGGCCCAATACAGGATGTACACGGTACAAATTGCAGATGTTGAAAGGAAAAACTCTGCTGGTGAATACCTGACTTTTCGTTTCTTTACTACGTTTATGGCGTTTGCAATGTTGGCCGTCTATTCCATTGCGACGTGTCGTATTGATACGGTGCCTGCTGTTCTTTTGTATGCTCTCTATAAAACCGCCGGCTTAGTTATTGATGTCATGCATGCCAATGATCAGGTTGGCCATAGGATGGACTATATTGGGAAATCCCTCATAATGCAGGGCATTGGTTCTCTCCTTTCGTTCATTGTTGTCTTTGGGCTGTTAAATAGCCTCGAAGGTGCATTGTTGCTAATGACGGTAGTGACTATAGGTATCGGTGTTATTTACGATTATCCGAGATCAAATCGAATCTCTGCAATCAAACTTGGAATTACCCAAGCGAAGGTCAGAGCTTTCCTATGTGGCTGTTTGCCCATCGTTCTGGGCGGCATTGCTGCTTCTGCGGCGCCGAATATTCCAAGGCAGTATTTATCTTATACATTCGGAGATTCTGCTCTAGGCATTTATGCATCAGTTGCTGCTCCCGTGGCAATTATCCAAATGGGTGCGACGTATATCTATAATCCTTTATTAGGTTATTTAGTAGAGCGTTACTATTCTAGGGAAAAGTCCTTTTTTACGCTTATAGGTAAAATACTTGCCGGTATTTTATTTGTCGGCGTCATATCAGCAGTTGCGCTTTTCTTTTTCGGCAAATTATTGCTGTCTTTGTTTTATGGCGCTGGAATAGCCAAACATTCTGATCTCCTTCAGCCTATGTTGGCTTGTGCCTTTTTGACTGGCATTGCTTGGTTTGTCAACGATTTGCTGGTTTCTCTTGATAACTACCGAGGGGTATTTGTTGGCAGCATATTGTCCTTAATCAGTGCTGTTGCTGTCATGGCTCCCGCGCAAGTGTTGTTTGGCTTAAATGGCCCTACTGTAACGGCGCTTATATCCAATGCTATTTGCCTTATTTATCAGTCTTTTGTTTTGGGGAAACAGACGCAAGAATGGTTTGGGGAAAAGAGATAGGCCGATGATGTCTAAAGCTCACGCGCTATTAAAGCTTCAAAACACTGAATTGGATATCCTTCAGGTTGTCGCTGCATTCTGCTCTAAGCACGGCATCAGGTGGTGGCTTGATGGCGGAACATGTTTAGGAGCAATGCGTCATAGGGGGTTTATCCCTTGGGATGATGATATAGATATCGGAATGATGCGTTCAGACTATGACCGCTTTTGCTCTTTAGCCGAGGATGGTTTACCGGAAGGATATTCGCTCCATACATCGCGGAATACTATTGGCTATGCTGCGATGTTTGCTAAGGTGTATCGCGATGAAACTCGCTTCGAGAATCAGGAGGCTCGAGAGGCTTCCAGTTCGATGGGTATTTTTGTCGACATCTTTCCATATGACCAGCTCTATACAGATAAACGCCTTCGTGCAAAACAAGTCCGAACTGCATCAATTGCACAGAAAAGAGCTTATTTATATCACTCTTCTTCCATTGTTGTCCCTCATAAAGGGTTCCTTGGACAACTCGAGCAAATTGGTTGTTCTGCTATACACGTAGTGGAACGACTGGTTTCTCGAGGCGCATGCTCTTACCAGGATTTGTTCGACTCCTGTATTGCCGACTCAAATACGGGTGAGGTCTCTGATTATTGTCTGACGTTAAGCTGGCCGAATATGGCGCCAGTGCCTATTTCAGAGATTTTCCCTCTGAGCAGTGCGGTTTTCGAAGGCAGTGAATTCCCCGTTCCTCGTATGACGGATAAATATCTTACAACGATGTATGGCGAATGGAAGAAAATTCCGGAGCCGGAAAATCGACATACCCATCTTCCTCTTCTGCTTGACTTTGGGGATGGTGAAGTCTGGACTGCGCAGAATTAAGGATATGAAATCTTTACCAGATGAGGTTATGTAATGAGTTCTTCTATTTGTATTTTCACCCATCATTATCACCCGCAACTTAGTGGAATTGGTAATTTTGTCGATGGTCTCGCTCATGCCCTAGCTGCCCGCGGCGACAGGGTGGTTATCGTTACTAATGATTCAATGCGCGTAGGAGTCGGTCATTCAGTCGAAAACGGTCTCGAGATAATTCGGCTTCCATGTATTTCATTGCTTGATGGAAGGCTTCCTCTTCCCAAAAAAACCGGCGATTATTACCGGCTCCTGCAAAGCCTTGATGATTATGAGTGGGACGGCGTACTTATCAACACGAGGCTTTTCCCCCTCTCACTCGAAGGGCTGAAGTTTGCTGTGGATCATAACACTAGGGCCGTCGTTCTCGACCATGGTTCAGCGTATCTTTCTTTCAATCAGCCATTCCTTGATTATTTTGTGCGCCGATATGAGGATTGGATTACTGATCGCGTAAAGACGTTTGAACCTGATTTCTATGGGATTTCTTCAAAAAGCGTTGAATGGCTTCAGCATTTTAATATCGGTGCAAAGGGCGTAATATCGAACTCAATCAATGCTTCAATTTATAGGAGCATCTCTTCGGGTAGAGATTTCCGATCAGAATTAGGTGTCCCTCAGTCATCTTTAGTTGTGGCTTTTGTTGGGCGGTTTATTCCTGAAAAGGGAATTTATTCAATTATTGAGGCAGCTCGCGCAAAGGATATTACCAAGCGTGATATTTGTTTTGTTCTTGCAGGGGATGGTCCGCTGGCCAATGAAGTCAAGGAAGCCTGTTCGTCGAACTTGTTTTGGCTTGGGAGATGTAGCGCAGAGGACATTTCCTCCTTACTTCAGCAAGCAGATGTGCTTTGTCTTCCAACTCGGTCCGAAGGCTTTTCGACGGTACTTCTTGAGGCTTCAGCTTGCGGAACGCCTGCTGTGGTAACAGATGTGGGAGGCGCGCACGAGCTTATTCCAGATGATAGCTACGGCACGATAATTCAGTCCATGTCATCTGATGAGGTGGTTTCGGCATTATGCAGGCTTTTTGATGATCGAAAGCTGCTTTCTCTACAGTCTCGAAACTCTAGGGCCCTTGTTGAAAATCGATATAGCTGGGACGCCACTGCTATAGATGTCGAGAAGGCGTTTTGTATTTGCTAAGTGATACTTGGCTGGCTTTTACTTAGCTTTTGAGTGAAGTTGGATCTAAGACCCGAATTTGTTATTGTCGACTTATCCTATTCGATTTTGTCTTTAGTTGGAGATGCACGTTTTGAATAATCCTGCAATTAAGAAAAGCGAGTACGCGCTTGCCATCTTTGGGCTGGGACTTCTTTTGTTAGCTGTCGCGACATCATTGCACTATAAGAATTTAAATCTATTCATTCTTGAACTCTTTTGCGATGTCGTTGCTGTTGCGTGCTTATATTTGCAACCGAAATCACAGTCGAGCGGTGATGCTATTCGTCAGATAACCGTTCTCGTCGCGTCCAGTATCCTCAGCAGCTTTCTGCTAGTTTTCATCATATTGGCTGGCGCGAAGACGTTTGGCCCCTTCGGTCTTGGTGCATGGAATATCTCAGGTCTGGTTATATGCTTTCATTTAGTTTTAGCGTTCCAGGGAATTGAGCTTTGCTATGGCCTGATGAAGAGCTTCGTAACCTCGGTTAAGAAAACTGATGCTAAGAAGTGTTTCTTTTATTTGGCGGTTTTTGTTGGCTTTGCTGTTTTAATCGCTTTTATTGGCATTCCGCTCGATAAGTCAAAGACGGTGTTGTTCGCGTCTGCTTTGCCCATTACGGTTTTGATCGGATTGATTGCTATTAATGGGGGCATTTCTTATCTGAAGCCCGAACTGTTCGCTTTCGCATGCATTGTCTCAATTGGTCTATCCGTAATTATTTGCTTTCCCGTTACAAATTTTTTGACATGGGATGATGAGGTCCACTATGGAAATGCAAACAGTTTTTCCTACCTCACAAATGCTGAAATAACAAATTCTGACCGAATGATAGTCGAGCAGTTTTATATGGGGGACGGCTTTAGTTTGGATGCAGCTTTGGGTAAGTACCCAATAGATGAAACAAGAGAGTTTAACCGTGGCTCTGTTGAGCAATTGGTCAGAGAGGCTGATAAAAATGATTTAGCTGAAGGTATCGAACGTTTTAATTGTTTTGATAGTGTGGCTCTTTCTAAAATTGCCTATATTCCTTCATCTATCGGCCTTTGTTTGGGTCGCTTGCTTCATCTCCCATTCTCTATCAAATTTGCATTGGGTAAAATTTTTAATTTGTTTGCGTATGCAGTTATCTGCGGAATCGCAATTCGTATAGCCCCTTGCAGAAAATGTCTTTTCACTTGTATTGCGTTGTTCCCGTCTGCTGTGTTAATGGCAGCCAGTTACTCGTATGATCCCTGTGTGATATCGTTCAGTTTGCTAGGAACAGCTCTTTTGTTGAAGATGCTTATTTCTGAAGAGGATATTTCTGCTAAAACGTTCTTCGCATTTCTACTATCTTTTGCAATCGGGTTTGCAGCTAAAGCGATTTATTTTCCCTTATTTGGACTTGCGCTTTTAATTCCTGCAAATAAATATGTTTCAAGCAAGCAAAGACGTATCTTGATTGGTACTGCTCTATTCGTTTGTGCCATTATGATCCTATCTTTCTTGACGCCATATTTCTCATCTGTCGTAAATAATATTTCTGATGCACGTGGTGGCTCCGAAGTCTCTACGGCTGGTCAAACGACGGGAGTGCTTGCAAATCCAGTTGGAACTATAGCTGTAATCTCGAATTTCGTTTTTGGATCGATGCTGACCCCGGCGTTTCTCAATTCAATATCAACGAATATGGCTTATCTTGGGGACGTGTCTAATCTGTTCCCATGGCTTTCGTATCTCCCCATCATGCTGTTTGAAGCTATTTGCATTATTGATAATGAAAAAGATACTAAAATAAAGCTTAGCCGTTGCGGAATTGTTTGGACTCTATTCCTGGTTCTTGCTACTTGCCACCTAGTTGCTTTGGCTCTATACATCGCTTTTACAGGAGTTGGAAGCCAGACAGTTGCGGGTGTCCAAGCGCGATATCTCATACCTTTGATAATACCTTTTGCCTGTCTATTGCTCAGGTTCCCTATTTACTGCGATGAGGAGGTGAAGGCTAAAGTTACAGCCTTTATGCTCGGGGCTCCATTTGCGCTGCTGTATTTTGTGATGTTCGAGCTTCTGTATATCCGTTTTTTCTAAATTAGCGATATAGGTCATGGTTATAGTAGGAGTGGGCAATTAGTTGGATTCGATTGGATCGAATGGGACGGCGTTGAGGGTTCGCTCAGGACATGCGCCCCGTATTTGAGGCAGAACTGCAAGGGGTCCTTTTCCTGCGGTGATGGATGGGGACTCCATGTGTGCCCTAGTTGAGCAAGCTAAATATCTAAGCTTGAGATGTAACTTCCTAATGGTTAGACAGGATACAGTAAACTTAAGTCTGAGTTAAGCTATGCGTTGGACTGTAAGAGTCGCAAATTCTTTGGGCGTCGCTAAGAGCCAACTGTTTTTGGAATGGATGAATCTCGATTGTCTTTTACTTCAACGACATGTTCAAAAGGACATCTGCGTGTTCTCGTAATAATTCCTGCCTATAACGAACAGGAGTGCATTCTCAATACCGTTGCAGCTATAAAAGCTGCGGGTTATGACTATGTCGTAATCAACGACGGCTCACAAGATACAACGCTTGAGCTTTGTCGAGAGCATGGTATCAACATATTGGATTTGCCGCAGAACCTTGGTATCGGTGGAGCGGTCCAAGCGGGCCATAAATATGCCCAGAGATTTGGCTATGATATCGACATTCAGGTTGACGGCGATGGCCAACATGATCCTTCTTATATTCCTGAGCTTGTAAAGCTGATTGAGAGCGGTGCGAGTTTGGCGATAGGCTCTCGATTTCTGGTTGAGACTGGTGGTTTTCAATCAACTTTTATGCGTCGTGTTGGAATCAGGTGGCTTTCATTTTTGCTCGAGTTGCTTACGGGTAAGGTGGTCACCGATCCCACTTCTGGCTTTAGGGCCTGCAATAAAGATGCTATCGACCTGTTCTGCAAGAGTTATCCTGATGACTACCCGGAGCCAGAGTCGATTGCTTTGGCTATGAAGCTTGGTCTTCCCGTTATGGAAGCGCCTGTAAAGATGAATGAGCGCCAAGGTGGACGTTCATCTATCGGGGGCTTCTCTTCCGTCTACTATATGGTCAAGGTTACGTTAGCCATTGTCCTTGTGTGCTGGGTTCATAGGGGAGACAAATAATGAATCTTATTTTGAGGATTGGTGCGGCCCTCTTTTTCGGCGGATTCCTCGTCTATGTTTTACGTCTCGTGTCCAACGGAAAGATGCTTCTTAAGTACTCTTTGCTGTGGATTTTGATGTGTATGGCGGCCTTGATCTGTGATTTATGTCCTCAGATTATTTATAGTTGCTCAACAGCTATTGGGTTTGTCAACCCGGCCAATTTCCTTTTTTTGGGTGCAATCGTGCTGTTGCTTGCAATCTCTCTGTCTCTTAGCGTTGCCGCGAGTCGTCATGTTTTGGCGATCAAAAACCTTACTCATAGGATTGCCCTGCTCGAAAAAGAGCTTGAGAAAAGGTCTGATCATGAATGAGCTCAATACATGGTTTGATTCAGTTCCTTCGGCTATCCCTCATTAGGGCTCCTAAGTTTGTGCACCATTGATCGCGCTCGACTGCTGGTTGTGGATTGTCTAACAAATAGACAATCCCTATGTTGAGTGTCTTATCGTTTTATCTGGTGCAACGTATCAAGCGAGTTGTCTTGCATATTAATTAATTTGGGAACTGCATCTCTGGGTCGACTGCATCTGGATATTCAAAGGTTAATTTGATTTGGCGAGAAGAGAAAAATGATGAAAAATCGACATCTGAGTTTAATCAGCGTGGTTTGTCTAACATCTATTTGTTTTATCTCTCTTTTATGGCCCGCAATCGCATTTTCATTAACTGAAGATTGCGTGGCTGAAGGCACTGATGGCTCTTTGGTTCAATCGGGTCAGGAAGCATTTGGGACATCAGGTAGCGATCGTTTGACTTTGGATTCCGATAATTTCAAAGCATCGATCGATTCGTCGATATATGAATATACTGGCGATGTGATTACTCCTGATGTCTCTGTTTTGACTGCCAGCGGTTCTGTGCTAGCAAGCGGAATCGATTATGAAGTCACGTATTCAGATAATGTTGCCCCTGGCTGCGCCACTATAAGAGTGAATGGGCTAGGGAATTACGCCGGCGTTACCTCTCAACTGTCGTTCCAGATCGTTCGTTCCTCTGATAATAACATCGCTCTTCCTGGTTCTTGGGCCTACCAAAACGGTAAATGGTGGTGGAGATATGAGGCTGGTGGTTGGCCGTCAAACTGTTTTCTGTCCATTAGAGGGGCGGAGTATTATTTTGATTCCGAAGGTTATGCAGCTACTGGCTGGAAATACTTGAACGATGGCTGGCATTTATTTTCTAACTCCTGTGCACATTTGAAGGGATGGGCTGCCACCGGTGGGCGCTGGTTCTACCTTGACGAGACATCGGGTTCAATGAAGACCGGCTGGGTTTTAATTGATGATAGCTGGTACTATTTGGACAGTTCGGGCGCTATGCAGACCGGGTGGTTACTCCTTGGCAATACTTGGTACTGGCTTGAGCCTTCTGGATTAATGGCTACGGGCTTTAGGCTTGTTAACGGCTCTTTGTATCATTTTTCCGAATCCGGTTCTATGAGCTCCGGTTGGTTTATTAACGATGGGGCATGGTATTGCTCCAACGCATCGGGAGAGATTCGTACCGGGTGGTTTTACAATGGTTCTAGCTGGTATTTGCTAGACCCCAATAATAATGGCGCCATGCTGGAAGGATTTCAAACTGTAAATGGCTCCATTTATTATTTGGATCCGGATAGCGGCGGTGCATTAAAGTGCAACACTTGGGTCTTCTCACAAGATGAAAACGTATATTATGCGTGCAGCAGTGGTGTGATTGTGCTTTCGGGCGTCAAGGACGGCGCGGGTGGAATTAAGCTCAGGGATCCCGAGGGAAAGCCTGTCGCTGGCTGGTATTGGTCCTCAGCTGCACAGGTGTGGTTTTACACAGACTCAGATGGGGTTCTGCAGCGCGGTTGGCGATTCATTGACGGTAGGTGGTATCACCTCGACAACGAATCCGGAGCCATGAATACTGGCTGGTTCCTCGATGATGATGGAACGTGGTACTACCTTATGTCTTCTGGACAAATGGTAAATGGCTGGAACAGAATTGGAGACTCCGAGTATTTCTTTAATGCCTCAGGTGCTTGGGTGGAGCCTGAGCACTCCGCGCGCGCCTCCTTGCAGTCCCAGATCGTTAATCGTTGCCATAGCGTTCCTTCTCCTGGGGCGGGACTGTGCTCGGAGTGGGTTAGCCATGTGTTTTACCCCGTGCTGGGGTCATATCCCAACGGCGACGCATGCGACATGTTCTGGAATTGGTGTTACAGCCGAGATATATCTCAGCTTAAAGTTGGAATGATCGTTGCGGTCCCTACGCATACTCATACAAGTGCTGGTGCCCGCTGGGGCCATATTGCTATTTATATCGGAAACGGTATGGTTATGGATAACATCGGTTACATCAGGACAACATCACTTGCTTGGTGGCTGAACTACTACCACACTACCGCTATACCACAGTGGGGCTGGGTTTTAAATACGCCTTTGGAATGATGCGGATTCTGGCCAGCATGCGGAATCAACGCCTGCTTGTGTATCGAATCACAAACGCTTCTTAACTGTATATCATGTATGGAATGCAATTAGGCTTATAGGACAAAATGTGTGTCCACGTTGGGGGCATCGGCGCAGGTCGATGCCCCTTTTTCAGCCGTTTAAATTCCGTGCCCACTTTTAACTGCTCGGACAGAATGTGTGTCCGGTTGCCTATCGTTCCCGCAGGTAG
>DBFELT010000014.1:0-27924 GCA_048323995.1 Collinsella sp.
CTCAATGGTCCTCCTAACGCCGGCGTGTTGGCACCACCAGCGTAGTGGCGGCGGGGAGGCACGGTGGCCATTATTCGGTGACCGGGATTGGTCAAAATCGTTTGACTATTAGCGGCTAAAATCGCCCGGCGCTAACACCGCTGCCGCTCGATTTGTTCGAAGGACATGATGCTGGATAAGGACAACGCCCATTTGCTTGGCGATAGTTGCTGGTTTAATTACATTCCCTGCTGCTTGAGTTCCTTTTGACATCGGAGCCATATCTTCTTGCCTGTCAATTACGGCAGTCGACTCTTTTGCAGAGAACAAAGCTTCCAGCATTGAGATTATCTGGGAAAATGACCAGAAAAACTTGGCCTTCAGCTTCAAATTGTGCACAATTCTATTTGTCGTCTATTTATCATTTTGTTATCAAAATGAGCGCAAGGAGGCAGGCTCAATGGGTGAAGCAGATGGCATGGAGCTGATTTATTCACTTATCGGCTATCCTGATGAAACCGAGTGGCTTGAGTTTAAAGAGAGTAATAGCGACCCCGTTAGAACGGGGCGTGACATCTCTGCGCTTGCCAACGCTGCCGCTTACTGCGGCCGTGCATATGCCTATAAGATCTGGGGCGTGAGCGACGATGCTCATGAGCTTGTGGGTACCCAGTTCAACCCATATCACGCAAAGGGCAAGGGAAACCAAGAGCTTTTGATGTGGCTCAAGCTTGCGCTCTCAAACAATGCGAATTACGAGTTTGCGGTTATTGACCATGAGACAAAGCACTTTGTGGTGCTGAAAGTGCACGCCGCGAACGCTCAGCCGGTCTATTTTGATAAGACCGCCTACATCCGAGAGGGATCTTCGACGGCAGAACTGCTTCCTGGTAGTGCGCGAGAGGCGGAGCTGTGGCGTCGCTTGCAGGCGGGGAACGCGGAGCTCGCTGTAGTTGAGAGCGATCTGACGCCTCAAGAGGTCGCCGAGATTCTGGATATTGATGCATATTTTGAGCTGTGCAGATTGAGGAGACCCGTCGATCTGGACGGAGTAATTCTTGCTCTCTGTGAGCAAGAGCTGATTCATCGCCAAGACAACGGCCGTTATAGCATGACGCGCTTGGGGATGCTTCTAGTGGGAAAGAGGCTCTCTCGCTATCCGGAGCTCAGAAAACGCATGCTGCGAATTGTGCGATATGCGGGAAAAGGCAGCTTTGACATTATTGGTGATACTGAAATCGATAAGGGTTACGCTTTAGCGCTTCCGCAGGCTGAGCAACTGATCATGTCGATGATTCCGGCTGTTGAGACGTTGGATGGCGCATTTCGACGCATCCAGACGGCCTACCCCCAAAGGGCGATTCGCGAACTGCTATCAAATGCCGTGATCCATCAAGACATCGCTGACAACACGGCGGGGCCTCTTGTTGCGATTTACGACAATCGTATCGAGTTTTCTAATCCCGGGACAACGCTTATTCCGGCAGAACGCGTGCTCAACGCGCAGCCGAAAACGCGCAATTCGATGATGGCGTCCCTCATGCGCCAAATGGATCTTTGCGAAGAAGGCGGTACGGGCTGGGATTTAATCGTAGATTCGCTCGAAAAAGCCGGCATGCCTTCACCGGTTATCAAGAGTGAGGGCGGGCTGGGAACGCTCGTGACGCTCTATTGCGATTGCCCATATACTCGAATGAAAAAAAGCGAACGAAAAAATGCTGTGTACTGGCATGCTTGTCTTTTGTACGCCCAAGGCGAGTCGATGAGCAATCAGTCACTGCGAGAGCGTTTTGGACTTTCCGATGAAAAGAAAAACACGGTGGCGATGTCTCGTCTAATCAGAGAGTGTCTGGAAGAGGCGTTGATAAAGGAAGAGGACGAGGATGCGGGCGCCAAATATCGAAGGTATATTCCGTATTGGGCCTAAAGGGCAGAAGCGGGAAAATGAGGCAGCTTGTGTTTGTTAATGACGAAGCGCTGTTGTGACTTAACTATCGAAAAAGCTGAGGGGGCTTATGGAATCACATGAGCCCTCTCAGCTTTTATAGCCTCTTTGATTTTGGACTCTGAATAACGTGACGGGTGTCATTTCCATCCCAAAAAATCCGATAGGGTTCCGTCCGCGTGCGGGCGGGGCCCTTTTGCGTGGCCTTTCATGTTTGCTATACTGCTAGCATGTAGAGAGGAGCCGCTATGGGTACAGCAACGGTGCAGCTCAACACGCGAATTGATCCTATGCTCAAAGCCGGTGGCGATGCGGTCCTAACTCGCAATGGGTTGGGGCCGAGCGATGCCATTCGCGCGCTTTGGGTCTATCTTGTCGAGCATCAAGCGTTGCCGGGATTTATGGTGGCGGATAAGCGTGAGGCACTCCGTGAGGAGAGCCTCGCCGAACAGGGGTGTGGCCTAGCTTTTTCCTCGTTGGGGCTGAGCGCGTCGGATTTCGCATCGGCAGAATCTTCGGCGGAAGACTGGGATGCCGTACGAGATGATATGTATGACGCGATGATTGCCGACATAGAGGCGAATTGTCGATGATTGAGGCAAAGCGTCTCTTGGTAGATACGAACGTTTGGCTCGATTATTACCTGCAAGAGGGGGCGTTCGACGAAGCGAAGAGATTGGTTGAACTGGCCGAGGCGGGAAAGATCGACCTTCTGTATGCGCCCACGACGGCAAAGGATGTGTTCTATATTTTGCCTCGGCGTCTAGCCCGACGGAATGCGAATGGGATTAACGTATCGTTTGCCCCGGCGTCATGGGCCTGCATCGAGCACATGATGCAGGTGGCAACTGCCTCTCCGCTTTCGTTGGCAGAATGCGAGATGGCGCGCATGCTTGGCAAGCGTATGCCGGATCTTGAAGACAACCTCATCATCGCTTCGGGCGAGACGGCGGATGTTGACTATGTGGTCACGAGCGACCGGCGCATGCTGGAGGCGATGCCCGAGGTGTGCTTGACACCTGCTCGCGCGGTCGAGATGATCGGGATCCTCGGCTAACCTTGTCTGTCTCGTTTCGCTATCATATGGGGCATTGTGAACCTCGTACAACTTTGGAGGACAGTATGGCGGATAACGCCGAGATGCTATTCTCGCCTGAGCTGGTGTTTTTTGATTGGGAGTGTGCAACGCCGGATGAGGTGTTCGCGCGGCTCGAGGGCGAGCTTGCCCCGCGCGGCTACATTGCCGACGGTTGGCTCGACGCCGTTCGCACGCGCGAGGATGCCTATCCCACGGGCCTTGCCATGCCGGCGGCAAACATTGCCATTCCGCATACCGATCCGGGGTTTGTGGCCAAGCCCTATATCGCGGTGGTGAAGCCCGTCGCGCCCGTGACATTTAACGCTATGGCTGGCATGGGCGCTCCGGTGCCGGCGCAGATCGTCATCAATCTGGGCATCGCCGAGCCGGGCGGCCAGGTCGAGGCCCTGCAGGCGCTCATGAATATCTTTATGGACGCCGATGCCGCAGCCGACGTGCTCGGCCAGACCACGCCCCAGGGCATGGTCGACGCCATCCGTCGCCACTTCTAAGGTGGGGCTGAGTCGGCGCTTGGGGACGTTCCTTTTCTGCCGGCAGTAAGGGACAGTCCCCAAGTGCCGGCACATAAAGAACGTCCCCAAGTGTCACATCTGTCCCCTTTGCACCAAAATGGTGCAGATTAACCTGTCCCCAATGCACCAGGTGTGTCGCGGGGGCCGCGTTGTGACACAATGGCGTTTGTTCGATTCGTGATGCGAAAGGCCAACTATGGCAAACAAGAAAAAGAACTCCGAGGCCGCGCCGACGCCCGAGCAGCAGGCTCGCGCTGCCTCCAGCTCTCGTAAGAAGCAGCGCAAGACGTACGTGTCTAAGACCGTCAAGATCGTCCTGGTGGTCATCGGCGTGCTGGCAATGCTGCTTTCCGTCTCGGCGATGGCATGCTCCGGCCTTATGTCGCAGGCCGAGGACACCTCGGGCTACAAGCTGACCGGCGGTGTTGCTGCTACTATCAACGGCACCAACCTCACCGAGGACACCGTGACCAAGCAGATCATGAGCATGCGCACGTCCTACGGCTACACCAAGGATGAGGATTGGGCGCAGTATCTGGTTGACAACGACCTCACGCCCAAGAAGTACCGCAAGCAACTCATCGACTCCTACACGCAGCAGATTCTGCTTCAACAGGCACAGAAGGAGAACGGCGTGACGGTGTCGGATGAGGAGGTCGAGAAGGCTTGGAAGGACGCGTGCAAGAGCGCGGGCGGTGCCAAGGCCTTTAAGAAGACCCTCAAGACCTACGGCTATACCGAGGACACCTACAAGGACTCGCTCAAGGAGAGCCTGGCGCAGCAGAAACTCAAGGATGCCGTCGCGCCCACGAGCAAGCCCAAGGACAGCGAGATTGTCGACTACATCAACGAAAACCTGTCCAGCTACAACGACGCCCGCCGCTCGTCGAACATCCTGATCAAGGTTGATTCCGACGCATCTGATGAGGACAAGGCCGCCGCCAAGGCAAAGGCGCAGGAGTGCCTGGACAAGATCAACTCCGGTGAGCTGAGCTTTGAGGACGCCGTTGAGCAGTACTCCGAGGACACCGGTTCCAAGGAGAAGAAGGGCGATGTGGGCTGGGATAAGCTCACCACCTTCGTCGACAGCTACCAGACGGCGCTCGAGGGACTCAACAAGGGCGACGTGAGCGAAGTCGTCGAGTCGACCTATGGTTACCACATCATCAAGTGCACCGACTACTTCCATGTCGATAATCAGGTTGATGACATCAACCAGGTGCCCAAGGCCATCAAGAAGTATGTCTCCAACGTGGTGAAGACGCAGGCGGCCAGCACCGCGTACAGCGAGTGGCTGGAGCAGTACAAGAAGGATGCCGACATCACCGTTAATCCCATGCCCAAAGACGTGCCATACAACGTCAGCCTGAAGGGCGTCACCAAGAGCTCGACCGACGATTCGTCGACGACTGAGTAATCATGGGGCGGTGCTCGCGCGAGTGCCGCCCACGCTATTAGAGAGGATTTGCAGATGACCAACGAAGAGCTGCAGAAAGAAATGATCGCGGCCATGAAGGCCAAGGACAAGGTTCGCCTGTCCATCATTCGCCAGGTTAAGGCCGAGGTGAAGAATATCGAGGTTAACGAGCGCCGCGATGTGACCGAGGAAGACGTCAACAGCATGATCAAGCGTCTGATTAAGCAGACGAGCGAGACGCTGGAGATGTCCATCAAGGCCGGCACCGACCAGGAGCGTACCGACAACCTGACCGAGCAGGTCAAGATCCTGGAGAGCCTGCTGCCCGCGCAGGTTTCGGGCGAGGAGCTCGAGGCCCTGATCGAGCAGGTTATCGCCGAGCTGGGCGCCACGTCCAAGAAGCAGATGGGCCAGGTTATGGGTGCCCTGGGCAAGGCCACCGGCGGCAACTTTGATAAGCCGGCCGCGGCAAAGATCGTCGGTGCAAAGCTTGCGTAAGGGCCGAGCGGTACATAGTTGATGTCGAGGGGGCGTGACCATTGCGGTCGCGCCCCTTTTTTTGTTGTCCGATGAAGGGCGCCTCCCCTGGCTGGTCATTGGGGATACTCATTGGGGACAGACTTAAATGAGTGCCCAATGAGCGGGTACTCATTTAAGTCTGTCCCCAATGAGTGGGTGGAAGGTTGCGGGTTCTTTACGGGAATGTAGTGTGGGCTGCGGAAACGTGGTTCTTTCCGTACAATAGTTCAACTCATGTAAACGCAGGGAAGGGACATTCATGGCAGACATGATCGAGATCAAGCATCTCAACAAGTACTTTGGCGACCTGCATGTGCTCAAAGATATCAATCTCACTGTCAAGCGCGGCGAGAAGCTCGTAATGATCGGGCCTTCCGGTTCGGGTAAGTCGACGCTCATCCGTTGCGTCGATTATCTGGAGGAGCCCACGTCGGGCGAGGTCGTCATCGACGGCACGCCGCTCACCAAAAAGAATCACCTGGAGATGGCTCGCAAGTACAGTTCCATGGTGTTTCAGCAGTTCAACCTGTATCCCAACATGACGGTGCTGGGCAACCTGACGCTCGCGCCCATCAAGCTGCAAAAGAAGAGCAAGGAGGAGGCGACCGAAATCGCCATCGCCGCGCTCAAGCGCGTCGGCATGGCGCATAAGGCCGGCGAGTATCCGCAGAATCTCTCGGGCGGTCAGCAGCAGCGCATCGCCATCGCCCGTGCCCTGTGCACCAAGCAGCCTATCATCCTGTTTGACGAGCCGACCTCGGCGCTCGACCCCGAGATGGTCCAGGAGGTTCTGGACGTTATGATTGAGCTCGCGCAGGAGGACATCACCATGATCTGCGTGACGCACGAGATGGGCTTTGCGCGCCAGGTGGCCGACCGCGTCATCTTTATGGAGGACGGCCGCATCCTGGAGGAGGGCACGCCCGAGCACTTCTTCGATAACCCCGAGAACCCGCGTTGCCGCGAGTTCCTGTCTAAGATTCTGCACTAGGCGCGGTGATGGACATGACGGATATGACGAGGGCGGCCGTGTCGCGCCGTCACTTTTTGCAGCTGGCTGGCGCCGGCATGCTCGCGCTGACGGGGACCGCGCTTACCGGTTGCGGCAACTCCACCAGCGGTGAGGGCTCCGACAAGGGGTCCAAGCTTGCGGCCATTAAGTCGCGTGGCCATCTGAATGCCGGCGTTAAGAAGGATGTTCCCGGCTACGGCTATTACGACACCGCCAAGGGCCGCTTTGAGGGCATGGAAGTCGATTTGTGCTACCAGATTGCCGCTGCCGTCTTTGGCGTGAGCTACAAGGAGGCCCGCGCCAAAGAGCTTGTCGAGTTTACCGACGTAACGCCCAAGACGCGCGGCCCGCTGATCGACAACGGCCAACTTGACGTGGTCGCGGCGACCTACACCATCACCGACGAGCGCAAGAAGAGCTGGGATTTCTCGACGCCGTACCGCACCGACTACGTGGGACTCATGGTCAAGAAGCGTTCGGGCTTTACTTCGATTGAGGATCTGGACGGCAAGGTCATTGGCGTGAGCCAGGGTGCTACCACGCAGGGCCTGATCGAGCAGATGATCAAGGACAACGGCTTTAGCTGCAAGCCCGAGTTTAGGGCCTTTAGCGGCTACCCCATCATCAAGAGTTCGCTCGACGCCGGCAATATCGACGTCTTTGCCATGGACCGCTCCACGCTGGCCGGTTACATGAACGAGACCGTTGAGCTGCTGCAGCCCGAGGTTAAGTTTGGCGAGCAGGGCTACGGCGTGGCGACCAAGAAGGGCTGCGACCTTTCGGCCGTGGTCGATCAGGTGATTTGCGATCGCCTGGCCGACGGCTGGCTCGACCAAGAGGTCAAGACCTGGGGTCTTGTATAGGCGCATCGTCCAAGGAAGGAATCAAATGCTCGAAGGATTATTTGACGCCGACCGTTGGTCGACGACATTTCAAAACATGGGGCCCTTCTGGGAGGGCTTTGGCGTGACGCTGCAAGTGGTCGTTGCCGGTCTGCTGCTGTCGCTGGTGCTGGGCACGCTGCTGGGCGTGTTCTCTACCACTCGCTCGCGCGTGCTGCGCGTCATAAGCCGCGTGTACGTGGAGTTTTACCAGAACACCCCGTTGCCCGTGCAGGTGCTCTTTATGTACATGGCCGGTCCGCAGTTTTTGCAGGCCATAACCGGTGCCGACCAGCCGGTGCGCATTGCGCCGTTCGTACTGGGCTTCTTGGGTGTGGGTCTGTATCACGCGGCCTACATTTCGGAGGTCATCCGCACTGGTATCGAGGCGGTTCCGCGCGGTCAGATGGAGGCGGCCCAGAGCCAGGGCTTCACCCGTGCGCAGGCGTACTGGTACATCGTGCTGCCCCAGACATTTAAGATCATTCTGCCGCCGCTGTGTAACCAGGCGCTCAACCTGGTCAAGAACACGTCGGTGCTGGCGCTTGTGGCCGGCGGTGACCTTATGTACCGTTCCGACAACTTTGTGAGCCTGTACGGTTACCTGCAGGGATACATCGTCTGCTGCCTTATGTACTTCATCATCTGCTTTCCGCTCGCCATGCTGGTGCAGTGGCTCGAGCGCCGCTCCAAGGAGCGTCCGCGCGGCGTGAGCCTGGCCGAGCTGGGGCTCGACAACGTAGAGGAGGCCTAGCGCATGGAAATCTTCAACGCGACCAACCTGCTCTACATTTGGGGCGGCTTTGTTAAGACGATCGAGATCTCGGCGCTGTCGATCTTTTTCTCGCTCATCTTTGGCACGGTGCTGGCGCTCGTTAAGAGCTATGCGCCCCGCCCGTTCCGTATTTTGGTGAGCGCCTATATCGAGTTGTTCCGTTGCACGCCGAACCTGCTGTGGATCCTGTTTATCTACTTTACGGTGCAGGGTTTGGACATTGTGATTTCGACCATCGCCTTTACGCTGTTTACCAGCGCTGTTATGGCCGAGATTGTGCGCGGCGGCCTCAACTCGATTCCACGAGGCCAGTTTGAGGCAGCGCAGAGCCAGGGCTTCGGCTTCTTTGCCACCATGCGCTACATCATTCTGCCGCAGACGTTTAAGACGATCATTCCGGCGCTGTTTAGCCAGTGCACGACTGTCATCAAGGACAGCTCGTATCTTTCGGGCATTAACGTGGCCGAGCTCATGTACACGGCAAATGTCGTGATGGCCCATGCAATCGACCTGTCGCAGGTTCTTATGCTCTACGGCCTGGTGTTTGCGATGTACTTTGTGCTCAACTTTGGTATCTCGCTGCTGGTCCGAGCGTATCAGAGGCGAATGGTGGCAGCGTAGAATGTGACAAAGGGATTGTCCCTTTGTCACATAGAGAAAGGAATCGCGATGAGCGATCTGGAGAACAAGAAGAGCCCCGTGGTCATTACCATCGCGCGCGACTTTGGCGCCGAGGGCCACGAGATTGGTCGTATCCTCGCCGATGAGTTGGGGATTCCGCTGTACGATAACGAGCTGCTGGTGCGTGCGTCGCTGCGCGCGGGCGAGTCGCTCGACAAGATGGCTGCCTACGACGAGCGCCTGGCCGTGGAGAACATGGCGTTTCTGCCCGACCGTTACGACGCACGTTCGTACTCGGACAAGTTGTTCCAAAAGATGAGCCAGGTGATTTTGGATCTGGGCGAGACTGAGAGCTGCATTATCGAAGGCCGTCTGTCCGATTACTTGCTGCGTAACAACCCCAACCACATTGCCGTGTTGGTGACCGCGCCCTTTGAGGATCGCGTCGAGATCGTGCGCAAGAAGCGCGGCCTCAACAAAAAGAAGGGCGCCAAGCTAGTCAAGCAGCAGCAGAAGGCGCGCGAGGCGTTCTATAAGCGCTACAGCGCCGGAAAGTGGAAGATGACGAGCGGCAAGGACATCGTCGTCAACCGCGCCAAGCTGGGCCGCGAGGGCTGCAAAGACGTTATCGCCGCGGCCTACCGCTACAAAGTAGCGCAGCTCGAAGGCTAACCGACCAAAACCACCACAAAGGTGCCTGTCCCCTTTGTGGTGGTCGGTCGACCGGCATAGAAAAAAAGTCCCCGCCGGGCGTGTGCTCGACGGGGACTTTGCCGTTTGATGGCTAGCGCTGAGGGTGATTACTCGCCCAGCAGGCTCTTGGTGATGGAAGCGGCGGCCTTCTTGCCGGCGCCCATCGCCAGAATGACCGTAGCGGCACCGGTGACGATGTCGCCGCCGGCCCAGATGCGGGGATCGGTGGTCTGGCCGGTCTCCTCGTCGGCGACGATGTAGCCCCACTTGTTGAGCTCCATCTTGCCGCCGATCTTCTTTGCGAAGGGGTTGGCGTTGGTGCCGATAGCCGAGATCGCGACGTCGCAGGGGATCTCCTCGATGGCGCCCTCGATGGGCACCGGGCGGCGACGGCCGGACTCGTCAGGCTCGCCGAGTTCCATCTTCTGGACCTTGACGGCGCACACGGAGCCGTCCTCGCCAGCGACAAACTCGAGCGGGGAGACGAGCGGCAGAACCTCGACGCCTTCGGCCTTAGCGTGGTGCAGCTCGGCGCGACGGCAGGGCATCTCGTCCTCGGTGCGACGGTAGGCGATGATGGCGTGCTCGGCGCCCAGGCGCTTGGCGGTACGGACGGCGTCCATAGCCACGTTGCCGCCACCAAAGACGACGACGTTCTTGCCGTGCTTGGTGGGGGTGTCGTACTCGGGGAACTTGTTGGCCTTCATCAGGTTCACGCGGGTGAGGTACTCGTTCGCGAAGAAGACGTTGGGCAGGTTCTCGCCGGGGACGTTGAGGAACTTGGGCAGGCCAGCGCCGGTCGCCACGTAGATGGCGTCGAAGCCCTGCTCGAACAGCTCCTCGGCCGTGGCCATGTTGCCCACGACGGAGTTGTACTCAAACTTGACGCCCATGTCCTCCAGGCCGTCAATCTCGCGCTTGACGACTGCCTTGGGCAGACGGAACTCGGGGATGCCGTAGACCAGCACGCCACCGCCGGTGAAGAATGCCTCGAAGACGGTGACGTCAAAGCCGTTGCGGGCGAGTTCGCCGGCGCAGGTGATGCCGGACGGGCCGGAGCCGACGACGGCGACCTTCTTGCCGTTCTTGGGGGCCATCTTGGGCGTGGAGGCGAGCTCGGGGCGGTCACCCAGGAAGCGCTCGAGCTGGCCGATGGCCACGGGCTCGGACTTCTTACCACGGATGCACTTGCCCTCGCACTGGTTCTCCTGCGGGCAGACGCGACCGCAGATGGCGGGAAGCATGGAGTCCTCGCGGATGGTATCGAGAGCGCCGCCGAAGTCCTTTGCGCGGATCTGCTCGATAAAGCGGGGGATGTTGATGTTGACGGGGCAGCCCTCAACACAGAACGGCTTCTTGCAGTTGAGGCAGCGCTCGGCCTCGGCCAGCGCCATCTCCTCGGTGAAGCCCTTGTCGACGGGGCGGAAGTCGCAGGCGCGCTCGGCAGCCGGCTCCTCGTTATCGGGGGTGCGGGGCGACTTCATATCGGCAACGAAACGACCGTTAACTAGTGGCATGCGCAGCTCTTTTCCTCATAGGCCTTGAGGGACTCGCCCTCTTCGGAACGGTAAGCGGCCTGGCGGGCACGAAGGTCATCCCAGTCGACCAGGGTGGCATCGAAGTCGGGGCCGTCGACGCAAGCGAACTTGGTCACGCCGCCCACCTCGACGCGGCAGCAGCCGCACATGCCGGTGCCGTCAACCATGATGGGGTTGAGCGACGCGGTGATGGGGGTGTCGTACTTCTGGGCGGTGAGGGTCGAGAACTTCATCATCGGAACGGGGCCGACGCAGAAGACCTGGCTCACGGCCTTGTCCTGCAGCAGACGCTCCAGCGGAGCGGTGACAACGCCCTGCTCGCCGTAGGAGCCGTCGTCAGTGGTGATGTGGATGTGGTCCTCGTCGAGGAGCTCGCGGAACTGGTCCTCCATGAGCAGGAGGTCCTTGGTGCGGGCGCCCATGATGGCGTGCACCTCGTGGCCGGTCTCGACCAGGTGCTTGGCGACCGGGAAGGCAATTGCCAGGCCGACGCCGCCGCCAATGACGGCGCAGGGGCCCTCGGCCATCTCGGTGGGAACGCCCAGCGGGCCCACGACGTCGCGCAGCGACTCGCCGGCCTCGTAGGTGGAAAGCATCTCGGTGGTCTTGCCGATCACCATGAAGATGAACTCGACCCAGCCCTCGTCACCGTTCCAGCCGGCCAGGGTAAACGGGACGCGCTCGCCCGTCTCGTTGGCGCGAACCATGAGGAACTGTCCAGCGTGCGCATGCTTGGCGATTGCGGGCGCCTCGATGCGGAACTTGAACACCTTCTCCGAGAACTGCGTCTTCTCCAGGATCTTATACATAGAACCCCTCTCTTGTTAGGGCTGCCGAACCGTGCCTCCACGGAAATGGACGGTAGCCCGAGTAAAACCGTACGCGCACAGGCGTTGTGCAGACATACGGTGCAAATTATACCCTCATGGACATGCTGTTTACGTGTGTCTTCGGCGGTTGGGAGCAGGGTTTATCCACTTCGACCTACCAAATGGGGACAGGTTTATTTTGGTCGGTTTTATCAGGCAAAACGGCAAAGGGGGCCAGCCTCGGGTTGTGATGAGGCCGGCCCCCTTGGGGCGCTATGTGTGTATGGCAGTGCGGGGTTTATTGCGATGCAGCCACCACGGCATTTCCGTAGATAAAACCTGCCAAAATAAACATCCCTAAATAGTAGGTTTTAGTGCTTGCCGTTGGCGGAGGCGGCACCGTTGACGTGGTCGCGGGCATAGATCACGCCGTGGACGATGGCCAGACCGGCGGCATCTGCGGCGCGGGCGCAGGTGTCCTGGAAGTCCTCGGCCTCGCGGGCGCGCAGCTGCTTGAGCACATAGTCTGCCACGGCCATCTTGCCGGGAGGGTTGCCGATGCCGGTGCGAATGCGACTAAAGTCGCGGCTGCCCATCTTGTCGATGATGGAGCGCAGGCCGTTGTGGCCGGCATGGCCTCCGCCCACCTTAACACGTACGTCGCCGGCGGGAATATCGAGCTCGTCGTGGATGACGAGCAGCTCCTCGGCCTTGATCTTGTGCTCGCGGCAGAGCTTGGAGATGGGCCCGCCCGAGGTGTTCATGTACGACTGCGGCTTGACCAGTACAATCTGGCGCTTACCGCCCTCTTCCTCGGGATCGTTGATGTTGATGAGCGCAACCTCGGCGCCTGCCTGGTTTTTCCAGTACGTGACACCGGCCTGGCGGGCCAACTCGTCGATCGCTTTGAAGCCAGCGTTGTGGCGGGTCTCGGCATACTCATCGCCAGGGTTGCCAAGTCCGGCAACCATGCGAATCTTAAGCGGCTGTGCAGCTGCCATGTTCATCCTTTCGTTACACAAAAGCTCAATCAACGACAAAGGCTACCACGCCCGCCGAAGGCGAGGAAAGGTTGCAGCAAAGTCATTTCAGAAAACAGCTGCCCCGAGACAGCAGGAAGCCCCGGACACGCCGGGAGGGGTTATCAAAGCGAACATCCCGCAGCCGCAAAGCGGCGAGGACGTTCGCGTGATAACCCCGCAGGCGTGTCCGGGGCTTCCGGAGGGATGCGAGGGTCGAGCGACTACAGTGCGAAGTCGCCGCCGACGAGCGTGGAGACGGGCTCCTCGTGGTAAACGGCGGAGATGGCCTGAGCGAACTCCTCGGCGACCGAGATGGTCTTGATCTTGCCGCCGACCTCGACGGGAATGGCGTCGGTGACGACGCACTCGACGATCGGAGCGTCGTTAAGGCGCTCGATGGCCGGACCGGAGAAGATGCCGTGGGTGGCGCAGACGTAGATGTCGCCAGCGCCCATAGCCTTGAGCTCCTTGACGTTGGCGCACAGGGTGCCAGCGGTGTCGATCATGTCGTCGTTGATGACGCAGGTCTTGCCCTTGATGTCACCGATGATGCCCATGACCTCGGCGGCGTTGTGGCGCGGACGGCCCTTGTGGGCGATGGCCAGGTCGCAGCCGAGCATGTCGGACAGCTTCTTGGCGGCCTTGGCACGACCCACGTCGGGGGAGACGACAACCAGGTTGTCGGTGTCGAAGTTCATGGCGTTGTAGTACTGGCCAAACAGCGGCAGTGCGGACAGGTGGTTGACCGGGATATCGAAGAAGCCCTGGATCTGACCCTGGTGCAGGTCGAGGGTGATGATGCGGTCGACGCCGGCGCGCTCGAGCAGGTTGGCGACGAGGCGGGCGGTGATGGGCTCGCGCGGGCCGGCCTTGCGGTCCTGGCGGGCATAGCCGTAGTGGGTGATGACGGCGGTGATGGAGCGGGCGGATGCGCGCTTGGCAGCGTCGGTGGCGATGAGCAGCTCCATGAGCATGTCGTTGACGTTGCCGCCGGCCACGGACTGAATCAGGAAGACGTCGGCGCCGCGGACGGTCTCGTCGTAGCGGGCGTAAATCTCACCGTTGGCGAACTGCTTTAGCGTAAGGCCCGAAAGCTCGACCCCAAGGTACTCAGCGATCTTCTGAGCGAGGGGACGGTTGGAGGAACCGGAATACACGCGGATGGACTTGCGCATATTCTCCGACTTCTCGGGATCATTAATCGGCATTACCCTTCTCCTTTATACATCGAATGCCATATAGATGCCTTTTTGCATTGTAACCGTGCGGCGGGGTTAATCGGGTCTTGATAACGTCTTTACCGTCAACGGACACGAACCGACCACTCATCCGGCCGCGCAGGTCACGATAGAAAAAGGAGCCGTCCCCAGGGAACAGCTCCTTTTGTGCTTGGCGAAACGTTATGCCTCGTCGTCCTCGTGCAGACGGCGGCGATAATCGGCGGCCCAGCCCTCAATATTTACCTGACGGGCGCGGCCCAGACCGAGTGCGTCGGCCGGGACCGGCTCGGTGATGACGGAGCCGGCGGCCACGAGTGCGCCGTCGCCAATCTGGGCGGGCGCGACCATCATGGTGTCGGAACCGATGAAGGCATCCTTGCCGATGACGGTCTTGTGCTTGTGGACGCCGTCGTAGTTGCAGGTGATGGAGCCCGCGCCGACATTGACGCCGGAGCCCATGGTCGTGTCGCCGATGTAGGACAGGTGCGGCACCTTGGAGCCCTCGCCGATCGTGGACTTCTTGATCTCCACGTGCGTGCCGGCCTTGGAGCCGTCGAGCATGTGAGTGCCCGGGCGCAGGTAGGCACGCGGGCCGCAGTCGACGCCGTTCTCGATGACGGCCTCGATGGCGATAGTCTCATCGATGGTGCAGCCGCTGCCGACGGTAGTGTCGGTGAGGCGGCTGTTGGGGCCGAGCTGGCACTCCTCGCCCACGGTGACGTGGCCGATCAGGTGCGTCTGCGGCCACACGACGGTGTCGCGGCCGATAACGGCATCGGGGCCGATCCAGGCCTGCGTGGGATCGATGAACGTGACGCCCTCGGCCATCCAGTGCTCGTTGATGCGGTCGCGCGCGATGGCGGTGAGCTGTGCGAGCTGGATGCGGCTGTTGACGCCCAGGCCGTCGCGGTAGTCATCGCAGTGGAAGATGGAGACCGCCTGGCCGTGACCCTTGAGGATCTCGAGCATGTCGGGCAGGTAGTACTCGGACTGCGCGTTGTCGTTGCCGATCTCGTTGATGTGGGCGGCGAGCTGCGCGCCGTCGAAGGCGTAGCAGCCGGCGTTGCACTCCAGCAGCGTGGCGGCCTGCTCGGGCGTGCAGTCCTTCTGCTCGATGATGCGCTCGATCTGGCCGTCGGCGCCCAGCTTGATGCGGCCGTAGCCGAAAGGATCGGGCGGGGTCATGGTCATGACGGTGCAGGCGAGCTCGCCGGTGGCGACGGTTTGCGCGAACTTGGCGACGGTGTCGGCGGTGATGAGCGGTAAGTCGCCGTTGAGCACGACGACCGGGCCTTGCGTGATGCCGCAGGCCTCGAGTGCGACCTTCACGGCGTGGCCGGTGCCCAGGCGCTCGGTCTGCTCGACGCACTCGACCTTGGTGGCGCTGTTGGCGTAGGCGCCGTCGATCAGGGCGCGCATCTCGTCGGCGTGGCTGCCGATGACGACCACGACGCGGCTGCAGCCGGCTTTGATGGTAGCGTCGACGATCCACTGGACCATGGGCTTACCCAGGATCTTGTGCGAAACCTTGCAGTGGTTCGACTTCATGCGGGTGCCCTCGCCGGCGGCGAGGATAATTGCGGTTGCGTCCATGTGATCTCCTGTTACGTTATAGAGACGTGTGTTTGGAAACGATACACGGCGCAATATGATACCGCAGGCATATGATGAGCGCGTAACGATTGGCGCATTGCCGCTGATGTCGGGCCGCCGGCGTGGTGTTTGCGCTGGTTGTGCATGGCGTCGGCGCTGCGGCGTTGGCGTTTGAGCGAGGGATGGGAGGTGCCCGTGGATATCATGCGAGAGGAATCGGGCCACGAGCCCGTCGCGGCATTTTCGATGTCGCATCCGGCGGTGCCGGCGCTCTACATGGTGCTGACGCTGGGGCTCACCATGTTCTCGATGCAACCGGTGCTGATCGCGCTGTCGCTTGCGGGCGGGCTGGCGTACGGGCTTGCGACACGCGGTGCTGCGCGCGCGTTGGGGGCGCTTCGCTGGCAGCTGCCGGTGATTTTGATTATCGCGGTGCTCAATCCGCTGTTTAGTGCCTCGGGCTCGACGGAGCTGTTCCGTATTGGCATGCGCGCGGTGTATTTGGAGAGCATGGTGTACGGTCTGTGCATGGGTGGGCTGTTCGTGGCGAGCGTGCTGTGGTTTGAGGCGGTGGCGTCGATGCTCGAATACGACAAGGTGCTCGCGCTGCTGGGTAATGCCGCACCGGTGATCGCGCTCATGATCTCGATGTGCATGAGGCTTATCCCGCAGTTTTTGCGCCGCGGTCGTACGGTGCTGGCGGTGCAGGATGCGATTGATGTGCCGGGCCGCGCGCCGGCCGACCCCGTGCGCTCGCACCTGCGGGCGTCGAGCGTATTGATGGGCTGGGGCATGGAAGATTCGCTGGAGCGCGCGGACGCGATGCGCTCGCGCGGGTGGGGTGCCGCGACGCGTCGTACGACGTATGCGCGGTATCGACTGGGGCGCAGCGACGTTGCCACGCTGGTTGGGCTTGCGCTGTTTGGCGTGGCCACGGTGGCAGTGGCGTGGACCGCAACGACGCAGTATTCGTTTTATCCTCAGCTCTTGGTGCCGGCGCCGTGGCTGGGCTATGTCGTGTACGCTGCCTGGATGGTGCTGCCTTGCGCGTTGCACGCGATTGATGAGAAGAGGTTTGGCTGATGGCTCGGTTTGATAGGGGCTCGGCGGCGGGTGTGGCATATGGCTCGGCCGCGCCGGCGATTGAGGTGCGAGGCCTTAGTTTTGCCTATCCCGGGGCCGAGGCACCGGTACTCGACGGGCTTGATTGGCGTGTTTCCCAAGGTGCGTTTGCACTGCTTGTTGGCGGTACCGGTTCGGGCAAGTCGACGCTGCTGTCGCTGCTCAAGCCCGAGATCGCGCCGGCGGGTACGCGCTCCGGCGAGCTGCGCGTGCTGGGCGAGCCCGTCGCCGACATGGATGTGCGGGCATCGGCGGAGCGCGTGGGTTATGTGTTCCAGGATCCCGAGAACCAGATCGTGTGCGAAACCGTGTGGCACGAGATGGCGTTTGGCCTAGAGAATCTGGGCGTGTCGCGCGACGAGATGCGCCGCCGTGTTGCCGAGACCAGCTATTTCTTTGGTCTGGAGGACTGGCTTCATCGTGATACCGATACGCTTTCGGGTGGCCGCAAGCAGCTGCTGTCGCTTGCCGCCGTCTTGGCACTGCGTCCGCGTGTGCTGCTACTCGACGAGCCCACGTCTCAGCTTGATCCGGTTGCGGAGAAGAATTTCCTGCACGCGCTGTTTCGTGTGAATCGCGAGCTGGGCTGCACGGTTGTTGTGGCGACGCATCAGCCGCGCCCAATGCTCGAATACGCGACGTGTGCGTACCGGATTGAGGACGGTCGCGTGCGCGAGGTGGCGGATATGGCTTCTTTGGGACGCCGAGAATCGCTGTTTTCCGACGACATGTTGGGGTGGGGTGCCATCCGATGTGCAAAAAACGGAGTATTCAGCAGGCGTGAGGACAATTTGGGCTCTCTGGAGCCGCCCGGGGACGTATCGAGCGCGAAAAAAAGTTCGGAATTGGACAAATCGTCCGAATTTGTGGCGCAAACGTCGCTCGAGAACGGCTCGGAAGCGTTCCCGCGCACGGATGGAAGCAGAATACTCCAAAAAATGCACGGCGGGTCGGCTACCACCCTGTCGGAAGGCTGGTTTCGCTACAATCGCGCGGGCGGTTGGGTGCTGCGTGGGCTCGACGTGGCGTTTTCGGCCGGTGCGGTGCATGCGATCGTGGGCGGCAACGGATGCGGTAAGTCGACGATGCTTTCAGTGCTGGCGAAGACCGCCAAGCTGCAGCGCGGCCGCATGGTGCGCGGAGCGGCCTCGGCGGCGCTGCTGCCTCAGAATCCCAAAGCATTGCTGGTTGCCGAGACGGTTCGCGATGAGCTGATGGAATGGGTCTCGACCTGCGGATATGACGAGAACTTGGCGCGGGAGCGTGCGGTGCAACTTGGACTGGACGGCCTGGAGACGCGCCACCCCTACGACCTCTCGGGCGGACAGCGCCAGCTGCTCGCACTGGCAAAGCTGATGCTGATCGGCCCCGAGCTGCTGCTGCTTGACGAGCCCACGAAGGGCTTGGACCTGGAGAGCCGCCGCATCATCGCCCGCGCCCTGCGTGACCATGCGAAGGCTGGCGGCACCGTCATCATGGCTACGCACGATTTGGACTTTGCCGAGCAGGTAGCCGACGACGTCGCCATGATGTTTGACGGCGAGATTGCCTGCATGGAGCCCCCGGCCGACTTCTTTGCCGACAACGTGTTCTATAGGGCGTGATGGGATGACGGACTGTCGTTTCTCGCGCTTGCTTGCAAAACTGGAGATCCCGCTGTTGTTGGCGGTGCCGGCGGTGATGGCTGCGGCGTTGCTGGCGGGTGTTGAGCAGGCAGCGTTGGCCATGCTGATTGTGGTGGCGCTGGTGCTCGCGCTGTTCTTTGCGGGTTACGAGGCATCTCGTCCGGGTTTGCGCCAGATTATGCCCACACTGGTGCTGGCGACGCTGGCCGCGGCGGGGCGCATCCTGTTCGGACCCATTCCCGACTTTAAACCGGTGAGCGCGATCGCCATCATTGCGGGGGCGACGCTTGGGTGGCGTAACGGCTTTATGGTCGGTGCGCTGGCTGCTCTGACCAGCAACTTCTTTTTTGGCCAGGGTATGTGGACGCCGTGGCAGATGTATGCCTGGGGTCTGGTGGGCTATATCGGTGGTGCGCTGGCGCACACGGGTGCGTTCGAGCGCGTCGACGGCACTGTGCGCATGCCGGCGCTACTGACCTACGGCTTTGCTTCGGGTTTGCTGTACGGCGTGGTGATCAACGCGTATGACATCATTGGATTTGTACAGCCGCTTACTTGGGCGGGTGCCCTGGCGCGTCTTGCCACGGCAGTGCCGTTCGATATCACACACGGTCTCGCGACCTGCGTGTTTTTGGCTGCCTTGTACAAGCCTTGGTGCCGTCGCATCAACCGCGTCGTCGTGAAATACGGACTGTAGGGCTAGTTGCGCCGAGGCGGGAATCAATACTGCTAAAGTGCCATTTTAAAGCTATGCCGGTTTACGGGGCTAGATTAGCACAGGCAGACCATACCAGTTTTTCCGAAATAGAGCAAGCCGTTCACCTGCGGTTTTATTGTCTCGGAATTGTGTATGGTTGGGGGTTCGCGATTCAGCCCCGTAAACCGGCATAGTTTTGGAATGGCCGGCTGATACGACGGGCATCGTGGCCCCCAGAGAGCCAAATTGATCCATTTTCTTCCGTCTCCAGATGTCCCCAGGAAATCAGTTGACGGCGCTTGCCACGAAACTGGCCCATCTACTACGTTTAGCTTGATACCCCCGACCATGACCGCGTTTTATGAAAAACCGCAGGCTTTCTACCTGCGGTTTTGTTTTTGCGTTGTTCGCTGTGGTTGAGGGTGGTGGCTTAAACGTAGTAGATGGGCGTGTTTCGTGGCGGATGGGTCACGCGAATACCCCCACGAGGTCCAAAATGATCCGTTTTCCTTCGTCTCCGGGGGGGGGTAGCTGGGGCTAGAGCTCCAAAGTGAGGGTGACGGGGCAGTGGTCGCTGCCGAAGATGTCGCCGCGGATGCCGGCGTCGCGCACATTGCCGGCGATTGAATCACTCACCAGGAAATAATCGATGCGCCAGCCGGCGTTGTTCTTGCGAGCATTAAAGCGGTAGCTCCACCAGCTGTAGACGCCCGCGACGTCGGGGTTTGCCGCGCGCCAGGTATCGGTAAACCCGGCGTTGAGCAGCTCGGTAAACTTGCCGCGCTCCTCGTCCGAAAAACCGGCGTTGCCGCGGTTGGACTTGGGGTTCTTAAGGTCGATCTCCTCGTGCGCCACGTTAAAGTCGCCGCAGGTTACGACGGGCTTGCCGGTCTCGCGCTCAAGTGCGCTCAAAAAGCCGCGGTAGGCATCGTCCCAGGCCATGCGTACATCGATGCGCGCGAGCTCATTTTGGGCGTTGGGCGTGTAGACATCCACAAACCAAAACTTGTCGAACTCGAGTGCGCAGACGCGGCCCTCGGTTGCGGCTTGGGCGACGAGCTCGGCTGCCTCGCCCTCGCCGGCGTAGGGTAGCAATGCGTCGGCGCGTAGCACGCGCAGCGGTTCCTGGCGGCTAAAGACTGCGGTGCCCGAATAACCTTTACGCTCGGCGTAGCTCCAGGTTTGGTGATAGCCGGGCAGGTCAATATCGACCTGGCCCTCTTGCAGCTTGGTCTCTTGCAGCGCCAAGATATCGACGTCGAGTTCTTGCGCGATTTGGATAAAGCTCGGGTCCTTTTTGAGCACGGCGCGCAGGCCGTTGACGTTCCACGAGGCGAAAGTGTAAGTCTGAGGCATGGTGTCCTTTCGACGGGGTTGGCAGGCTTAAGATTAGCGCAACAGGGGCGGTGGTGGGCTCCGCGCGTGCTGACCCAAAGGCCGCATGTTGGGACATTGCCCGACGCTGCCCGACCAACAAGGACGGAGGACTCGTATGACGCAGGCAATATCGGACCCCAAGCAGGCCTCCGCCGCGCTGGCGGAGCTGTTCGGCACCCACAAGCGCGTGGTCTTCTTTGGCGGCGCGGGTGTTTCCACGGCGAGCGGCATTCCCGATTTCCGCAGCGTGGACGGCCTGTATCACCAGCAGTTTGCCTATCCGCCCGAGACCATGCTCTCGCATAGCTTTTACGAGGCGCACCCGGCCGAGTTTTTCGACTTCTACCGCACCAAGATGATCGCGCTTGGCACTAAGCCCAACCGCTGCCACACCAAGCTGGCCGAGCTGGAGCGCGCCGGCAAGCTAAATGCCGTGGTGACGCAAAATATCGACGGCCTGCATCAGATGGCAGGCTCGCAGCGCGTGTTCGAGCTGCACGGATCGGTCCATCGCAACATTTGCCAGTCGTGCGGCGCGGTCTATAGCGCCGAGTGGATTTGCTCGCGCGAGCACGAGGACGCCGCGGGCGTGCCTGTGTGCCCTGCGTGCGGCGGGCGCATCAAGCCCGATGTGGTGCTCTACGAGGAGCCGCTCGACGAGCATGTGCTGACCGGCGCTGTTGCCGCCATCGCCGCGGCCGATGCCCTCATCGTGGGCGGGACCTCGCTCGTGGTGTATCCGGCGGCGGGCCTTACGCGCTACTTTACCGGCGATACGCTGGCCATTTGCAATCTTGCTCCCACCGATCAGGATGCAAATGCCGACCTGCTGATTTCTTGCGACATCGCGGCAGCGTTTGCGTTCTAGCCCGCGTGCGCGGATACAATAGAAAGACTGATTGCAAAGCAACCCCGCCGCCTGTGCCCGAGAGCGGTGGCGCGGGCATTTTAGGAGGATGTTCATGGCGAACGATAGCAAGACATGGCGGTGCGGAAAGTACGAGCTCAGCTTTGACCGCCCGCGCATCATGGGCGTCCTCAACGTGACGCCCGATTCGTTTAGCGATGGCGGGGAGCACTTCGACCCGGATGCCGCCATCGAGTACGGCCTGGCGATGCTCGATGCCGGCGCCGATATCATCGACGTGGGCGGCGAGTCCACGCGCCCCGGATTTACCCCGGTCAACCCCGACGAGGAGGCTCGCCGCGTGCTTCCCGTGGTGCGCGCGCTGGCCAAAGGGGGCGCCATTGTCTCGATCGACACGCGCCACGTGGCGGTTGCCAAGGCGGCCGTGCGCTGCGGCGCCTCGATCGTCAACGACGTGACGGGCTTCACCGACCCCAAGATGGTCGAGTTTGTCGCGACGAGCACCTGCGGCGTTATCGTGATGCACGCCGGCGAGGTCGCGGCACCCACGCGCACGCATGCAACGGTGCAGCTCGATACCTCTGCTGCGGCGTTTGTTGCCGAGAAGGCACGCGAAGCGGCCGCCGAGGCTGCGCGCGAGGCCGAGAAGCCTGCCCGCCGTCGCCGTGGCAAGTTGCTGGGCGAGCCCAAGACGGAGGCCAAGCTGCCAGGCGGCGTGGTGCAGCCCTCGTTGCCGTTTGGCGATCCGGAGCCCGCGCCCGAGCCCACGGACGAGCGGAAGCAGGAGGCACCGGCCGCTGAAGAGGCCGCTCCTGTCTCCGAGGTCGCCGCGACCCCTGAGCCCGCGCCGGAGCCCAATGACCGCCTGGCAGCCATGATGCGCCGCAGCGCCCGCCGCGAGGAGGCCTACGTGCCCACCTCTCAGCTCCGTCGCTTTACCCTGCCCGATTCGGCGCCCATCATGCGCCGCGTCATGGGCTTTCTGTCCGACCAGGCCCGCACGCTTATCCATGCCGGCGTGTCGCGCGACCGCATCTGCATCGATCCCGGCCCGGGCTTTGGCAAGACGGCCAACGAAGACATCGTCATCCAGCGCGAGACCGCCAAGATGGCGTCGCTGGGCTACCCGCTCATGTGCGCCGTGTCGCGCAAGCGTTTTGTGGGCGCCGTCTCGGGCGTGACCGAGGCCGCCGCGCGCGATGCCGCCACGTTTGGCGTTTGCCTGGGTGCCATCCAGGCCGGTGCCAACATCGTGCGCGTGCACGACGTCACCGGCTTTGCGCAGTTCCTGAACGGTTACTGGGCTGTCGCCAAGCCGCAGCCGCGCCGTGCGTTTGTGGCCGTGGGCTCCAACCTGGGGCATCGTTGCGATAACATCCGCGCCGCCCGCGACATGATCGTCGAGATTCCGCTCACCTGCGTGTCCAACTGCTCGCGCATCTACGAGAGCGAGCCGGCCTACGAGACGCGCCAGGACGCATTTGCCAACGCCGTCATCGAGATTAAGACCGAGCTGGCGCCGCTGGTGCTGCTCGATGAGCTTATGAAGATCGAGGCCGAGCTGGGGCGCGACCGCTCCAAGAAGGCCAAGGCCAACGGCCCGCGCACCATCGACCTGGACCTGCTGTGGATGGACGGTGAGATCCACGGCGGCAAAAAGCTGCGCCTGCCGCATCCGCTGATCGGCGAGCGCGACTTTGTGCTGGTGCCGCTCGAGGACCTGATGCACGACCCGGCGCGGTTCTTCCGCTACAACGGTGTCGAGGTCAAGGAGCCCGAGGACCGCGTGGGCCATATCGTGGGCGAATTGGGGCGTATGTAGATGATTGAGATGAATGCTGTAGCCGTCGGTACCGAGCTTGACGCCGCGCGCGACGCGGGTCGCGAGGGTGCGTCCGCGGGCTGGTGCGCTTGGAGCGCGGGCGAGGCGTCGTTGACGTTTTCGCTGGTCGTGCGCCCGGATGTGAATATGCATGCCTTCCACGGCCTGCCGTTTGTGGCCGCGATGGGCATGATGGACGCGCTTGTGGGCACGGCGTCGACGCCGGGCCTGGGCCTTGCCGGCAAGGTGGGCATTGAGTGGCCGAGCGATATCGTATGCGGCGCGCCCGCGTTTGAGACGTCGCTCGCGCGCGTCGCCGTCAACGGCGGTGCCGGTGCCGCGGGCATATTCGGTGCCGTGACGGTGGATATTGAGCGTTCGGCGCTGAGCGAGCTTGGTGTGGACGTGGCTGACGAAGCGCTGGTCGAGGCGCTGGCCGCCGCCGTGCTGACCCGCGTGGACGCCTGGGCGGTTGTTGCCAACACGCCGCAGGGCGCTGCCGGTCCGCTGGCCCCCGTGCTGGGCGAGTACTTCGACATGGTGCCGCTGCTGGGCCGCCAAGTTGCGGCGGTGTCGCCCAACGGTTTGCCGCTTGCGGTCGGTGTGTTTGCGGGCCTGGACATCTGGGGCCGCGCGACCATCAAGACCGATGCCGGCGAGCAGGAGTTTCCGCCCGAGGCCGTGCGCATTCGCGGGCTGTAGCGCGGGGCGTTCGCGCCCAAAGATAGACATGACAACAAGACCCTCCTCGGCCTGTGCCGGGAGGGTTTCGCCTATCTGGGGAATGGGTTGCCAGCGCCCTATTCCTCAAAACTGAAAAATTTTCGTTTTTGAGGAATAGGATTAAGGCAGCTCGGTCTTTCGCGAGGTATATTCGCTATAGAGCCTATTCCTCAAAACTGAAAATTTTTCAATTTTGAGGAATAGCGATAAAAGACCGCGAGGAGGCCCCAATGAAACTCATCAATAGAACGTCATATATGGACACGTTGACGAGCCTTATTGGCGTGCCGGACATCAAGGTCATCACGGGCATCCGTCGTAGCGGTAAATCAAAATTGCTCGAGGCCCTCCGCGATTACGTGGAGGCAAATCTGTCCAATTCGAATGTCATCCATATCAACTACAACCTCGATGAGTTCGAGAATCTGCTCGAGTATCACGCGCTGCTCGCCTATGTAAAAGAGCATCGAGTGTCCGGCAAACAAAACTTTCTGCTTATCGATGAAGTTCAGATGTGCGACGGTTTTGAGCGTGCGATCAACAGCCTCCACGCATCCGAGCAGTACGACATATTCATTACCGGATCGAATGCCTTTTTGCTGTCGAGCGATCTGTCGACGCTCTTTACGGGGCGTACGTTTGAGATCGAGGTTTTCCCATTCTCGTTTGAGGAGTATCGACTCTATGGCGACGAGGGCGAGGTCGACCGCGACTTCGATGAGTACGCGAGAACCGGCGGTATGTCCGGCTCCTACCCTTATCCACTGCAGGAGCAGCGTTATCAATATCTCTCCAATGTCTTCAAAACGCTCATCGTGAGAGATATCGTGCAGCGGCATAACGTGAGAAACGAATCGGCGCTGCTGCGCATTGCCGATTACATGATGGACAACGTATCCAACATAACGTCGGCACGTAACATTACGGATATTTTGAACGCGGATGGGCTAAAGATAACGAACAAGACGGTCGGCACGTACATGGGGTGCCTGTGCGATGCGTTTGCCTTCTATAAAGTTCGTCGGTACGACATCCGCGGCAAAAAATACCTTAAGAGCGGCGAGAAGTATTACCTGGCAGACCACGCGTTCAAATACGCGCTGCTCGGTACACGTGATATGGATTGGGGACGCGTATACGAGAACATGGTGGCAATCGAGCTGCTGCGCCGCGGATACGAGGTATACGTCGGCGTGCTCTATAAAAAGGAAATAGACTTTGTAGCAATCAAGCGAAGCGAGAAGCTCTACATTCAGGTGAGCGACGACATCAGCTCGGATAAGACATTTGAACGCGAGATTTCACCACTGCTGAGCATTGGCGACGCGTACCCCAAGATGATTCTCGCCCGCACGCATCACGAGGCCACGGACCGCAATGGGGTGCAGATCGTGGACCTGGCGAGGTGGCTGTGCGGCGAGGCGTAGCGGAAAGCCCTATTCCTCAAAACTGAAAATCTTTCGATTTTGAGGAATAGGGCCGATGCGTTGCCTAGTTCGCCGCTCGCGCTCGTGCTCGACTTAAGCCCCTGTCCTATCCCAGCTCCTGCATGCGGCGGTAGATTTCGCAGATACCCTTGATGGTGAGCTGTCCGTCGACCACGTCGAAGGCATCGGTCGAATCGGCGACGATGCTGGCGAGACCGCCCGTGGCGATAACGGTGGCATCCTCGCGGCCCAGCTCGCGCTTCATGCGCGCGACCAGGCCCTCAGCCATGGCGGCGGCGCCCGTTACGGCGCCGACCTTGATGCACTCCTCGGTATCGCGGCCGATGGCGTGCTCGGGCGCCTCGAGCGGCACGCTGGCGAGCTTGGCGGCACGGGCGGCAAGCGCGTCCATGGAGATGCGGATGCCCGGCGCGATCGCTCCGCCAATGTAATAACCGTCCTCATCGATGACGTCGATATTGGTCGCGGTGCCAAAGTCCACCACGATTGCCGGCGCGCCGTAGAAAGTCTCGGCCGCAACGGCGTTGGCGACGCGATCGGCACCTACGGCCTGGGGGCGCGCCGCGCGCAGCTTGGTCACCGCGGCCGTCTGCGGCCCGATGACGATGGCGTCCGCGGCAATGCGGTCGGCCACGGCGTGCCACTCGCGCGAGAGCTGCGGCACCACGCCCGCAAAGGCGATTGCGTCGACCGCATCGAGCGAAAGGCCGTACATCTTAAAGAAACCCATCAGGCGCACGTGGATCTCGTCGGCGGTATAGGAGCGGTCGGTGGGCATACGCCACGACTGCACCAGCTCGTCTCCGTCAAACAGGCCCATGGCCGTCTGCGTGTTTCCCATATCGATAGCGAGCAGCATGTCTACTCCCAGTGTTGGCATAAAAGGACGCGCACCATTGTATACGCGCCGCCGACGGCGCTCGGCTGCGATTCGTTTACGGTGATAGGGGCTGAGGGGTTTAAATATGAAGGAATTATGCTCTACGAGATTTTCCTTGCCGCTTACCGAACTCCCGCGTAATATTCTTTCTTGCGCACATGAGGCGCCCAGACATTGCGGGGTGGAGCAGTCTGGTAGCTCGCCGGGCTCATAACCCGGAGGTCGTAGGTTCAAATCCTGCCCCCGCGACCAAGAACTTGCAGCTCGTCGGCCTAGCCGGCGAGCTTTTTTGTTATCCCGGGACTGTGTTTTCGGTCCAATTCTCGGCTTCTTAAACAAAATCTCGATCTGTAACATCTAGACCCGATTTGGGGGCTTATAGGACAAAATGTGTGTCCACGTTGGGGGCATCGGCGCAGGTCGATGCCCCTTTTTCAGCCGTTTAAATTCCGTGCCCACTTTTAACTGCTCGGACAGAATGTGTGTCCGGTTGCCTATCGTTCCCGCAGGTAGATAACCTTTTCCGGAACCGTTAAATACCCTTTCGGAAGAGGTGCCCATGAAGGCCGTTTATTGCCCCTACTGCGGCGGTCGGACCAAGCGCAACGGCAGGACCTCGTCGGGGTCCCAGCGGTGGAGGTGCACGGCCTGCGGCGCGTCGACGACGGTGAGGTACGACGACACGGCGACGAGGCTGGACGAGTTCCTCGGGTGGCTCCTCTCCAAGGACTCGCAGGCCACGATGCCGGGCGGCGGACGGTCCTTCAGGCGCAGGACGGCCGAGTTCTGGGAGGTCTGGCCCATGCCCGTCCCCGACGGCGAGCTGCACCGCGTGCTCCACGTCGACGGGATCTGGGTCGCGCGCGACCTCGTCGTGCTCATATGCTGCAGCGGCGAGAGGGTGGTCTCCTGGTACATGGCGAGGTCGGAGAACTCGAGGGCGTGGTCGGCCCTCATGTCGCCGATCCCGGCGCCCGAGGTGGTCGTCACCGACGGCGGGAGCGGGTTCGCCAAGGCCGTGCGCGAGACCTGGCCGCGCACCAGGGTCCAGAGGTGCACCTTCCACGCCTTCTCGCAGGTCAAGCGCTACACGACGACGCGGCCGAAGCTCCAGGCGGGGCGCGAGCTCTACCTCATCGCGCGCGACCTCATGGGCATCGAGACGCTGCACCAGGCCGAGCTCTGGGTCGAGCGCTACCTCGACTGGTGCGGGTTCTGGGCCGACTTCCTGGAGGACAGGACCGTGGTGGACGGCAGGAGGGTCTACACCCACGAGAGGCTGAGGCGGGCGCGCTCGTCGCTGTCGTCGCTGGTGTCGGCGGGGACGCTGTTCACCTACCTCGACCCCGCCCTGGCCAAGGCCGGCCCGCTGCCGTCGACCAACAACATGATCGAGGGAGGGGTGAACTCGCAGCTGAGGGCCGTCCTGCGCAACCACCGGGGGCTGACGTCGGTCAAGCGCGTGAAGGCGGTATTCTGGTGGTGCCACGCGCACTCGGGGGACGCGAGGACGGCGCGCGAGAAGCTCGCCACGATGCCGACCGACGCGGACATCGACTTCCTGTTCAGCGTCTACTCCGCCTCGCCGTCGCGTGACGACGGAGGGCCGGAGTGGGGCGACAGGGCAGTGTGGGAGGACCTCCACCACAGGGACCCGTACCCGTTCTGGCTGGATTAATGGATGGAAACGGGTGTTCTATCGGGACACACATTTTGTCCTATAAGCC
>DBFELT010000015.1:0-72728 GCA_048323995.1 Collinsella sp.
CATCGCTGATCGGTTCCGTTCGATTCATATGGTTCTAGTATAGGAAAAGGAATTTCTCGGGGCCGCCTCTCGGCGGCCTTGCGAAAAACAAATCCAAGTTAGACCATTTCAAATGGTTCGATGTCTGCCCGGATGCGACACTTGAAGTGTCCATCCTCGCAGTATCCGGTTCTCAAGGTGCACGCTTTGCGGCTGATCCGGTCCGACCGGGCCGCGCGGCAAGGAGATATATTGCCAGACCGGAGGGGTCCCGTGGGCGGGAATTCCACTCTTCACAAGTCCTACACAATACATCGCTTCCTATATAAGTAATAGAAAGGCTGGTGCAGAAATACTGCACGTATCAGATGATGACCCTTCGGTTAAGAGATATATAAAGATCGGTCACCTGTAAGTGTCTATCTACCCGCGCTTTTGCTATATAAACCAGCGCTTCAGATAAAAAGAGGGAGCGGCGCGCACAACGCGACACTCCCCTAGCGATTCAAGAGAATCTATTAGGCCTCGAGAGCCTTCTTGGCGATGGTAGCCAGCTCGTTGAAGGACTCGATGTCCTCGTAAGCCATCTGAGCCAGGACCTTGCGGTCGAGCTCGATGCCGGCAACCTTCAGACCGTGCATGAACTGAGAGTAAGAGATGTCGTTCAGGCGAGCAGCAGCGTTGATACGGGTGATCCAGAGAGAACGAATCTCGCGCTTCTTGTTGCGGCGATCACGATACTGATACTGCAGGGAGTGCTGGACCTGCTCTTTAGCATGCTTGTAAGTACGCGAAGCGGCACCGTAGTAACCCTTCGCACGGTGCATAACGGTACGGCGCTTCTTCTTGGCGGCAACAGCGCGCTTAATACGTGCCATGTTCTAT
Organism: Collinsella sp.; assembly: GCA_048323995.1. Lineage (GTDB taxonomy): Bacteria > Actinomycetota > Coriobacteriia > Coriobacteriales > Coriobacteriaceae > Collinsella. The sequence continues at coordinate 865 of DBFELT010000015.1, forward strand.
CAACTCCTAGACGGTAAAACGAAAAACGGGAACGCGAACTTAGGCGAGACGCGACTTGATGACCTTGCGGTCGGCAGCGGCGATCTCGGTCTCCTGACGGAAGCCACGCTTACGCTTGGTGGACTTCTTGCTCAGGATGTGGCTCTTGAAAGCCTTGGCGCGCATAAGCTTGCCGGTACCAGTCTTGCGGAAACGCTTCTTGGTGCCGCTGTGGGACTTCATCTTAGGCATGAAATACTCCTTAATCGGTTACAGAACACTAGTTACTTGGTATCGCTTGCCGCTTTATCCTCATCGAAGGCGCCCTTAATCGGGGCGAGCAGCATAAGCATGTTACGGCCTTCCATCTTAGGCTTGGACTCGACCGTAGCGTAAGGCTTGACATCCTCGGCGAGACGCTCGAGAACGTTAAGGCCCTGCTCCGGGTGAGCCATCTCACGGCCGCGGAACATGATGGTGATCTTAACGCGTGCGCCCTTCTTGAGGAAACGCAGAACGTGGCCCTTCTTGGTCTCGTAGTCGCCAACGTCGATCTTGGGTCGGAACTTCATTTCCTTGACCTCGACCTTGGACTGGTTCTTACGAGCAGCCTTGGCCTTCATGGCCTGCTGGTACTTGAACTTACCGTAGTCCATGACCTTGCAGACCGGCGGCTCCGCGTTGGGAGCGATCTCGACCAGGTCGAGACCCTGATCGTCGGCGACGCGCTGGGCATCGCGGATGGCGAACAGGCCGAGCTGAGAGCCATCGACGCCAATCAAACGGCACGAAGATGCAGTGATCTCGTCGTTGATGCGGGTGTCATCAGACTTAGCTATTTTCCCTACCTCCATTCATAAAAAAATAACCCGGCGCTTCTCAGCAACCAGGTCGTACACATAGACTTCCTCGATTTGAGGAAGGGAATCTAAGTTGTATGACCAGTCAGCTGCTCATTGGCGCCAAAAGGTGGGAACCCTCGGGTTCCTCTTTAGGGCATTGCGGGAACAACGCCTTGCGAATAATAACACGTACAGCGCGTTATCACATTACGTACACGAAAAAGGGGCCTTGACCCCCTTGAACGCTCGCTTGCATGTATGGTGCCCGAGGCGAGACTCGAAGGGCCTTCGCTTCGCGAAGCCCCGGGCTTCGGACGCGCGGCGCCCTCGCCACGCTCCGCTACAAACAGGCCGCAGGCCTGTTTGCTTAACGCTTCGCGCGCTCACGCGAGTTCGGCACGAAAAAGGGGGCCGCAACCCACTTGAACGCTCACTTGCATGTATGGTGCCCGAGGCGAGACTCGAACTCGCACGTTGTTGCCAACGGTGGATTTTGAGTCCACTGCGTCTGCCAATTCCGCCACTCGGGCACGTAATGCGTGAGTTAGTTTATCACAGCTTTCTACCGATTAGTTCGAAAATGGAACTTCGAGCATTTCGATGAGTTCGACCGTGCGGAGCATCTCGCGCTGACGGCATCCGCGACCGTCGACCGAAGCCTCGCCCATCTGGTTATCGTAAGGGTCCTCGCGCATGCCGTCGAAAGAGGGGTCAAACCCTGCCTGGAATCGATTGTTGGCCACCATACGCCACGGGTCGAGATTGCCAAAGTAGTGACGGCGGCGCCACTCCTCCCCCATCCTGCGAGCAGAAGATCCAAATGACACGTCGGCGTTGAGCCAACCGGTCTGCGGCGTATAGAACTCTGCCCAGTCGTGCGACCCCACCGAATCGGGCGCAACGTACAGGCCGCTCTGCCAACGGGCAGGCACGCCCGCGATACGGCACATGGTGATAAACGTGAGCGCCATAACGCCGCAATCGCCGCGGAGCGAATGCGCGCAGTCATCGGCAATAGATCCCAAAAGCAAGTACGGCGGCTGATAGCGATAGTCGATATGCTGCGTCAGATAATCATAGATAGCACGGGCGCGATCGAGCGGATCCTCGAGTCCGTCAACAACACCGGCCGTCAGCTGCTGCAGATACGGCGTGAATGCAATGTGCGGACGGTCCTCAGAAATATCTTCGGGCAACGGCGCGTCCATACACGGATGCGACGGAAGCGCACCCCCATAAATATCGCGATAAGCGGCATTGATTTGATAGCGATAGGTCACCGAGAATGAGCGATCACTCGAAGAAGACCACGAGGCGGTACGCGCCGAAGCGTTCGCGGGAGCAACAGCACCCTCCGGCGTCATATTGAGAACCTCGATATGAGACTGTTGACGACAGGCGGCGGCAACGGGTAGCCAAGCGCGAACGGTCTCCCCCTCTAGAGCGCCGGGGACAGACAAGGACGCCTTAAGCGTAATAACGCGAGTCAATCCGTTTTGCGACTCCATCTCCTTGAGCATCTCGTTGCGCAGTGCTATTCCGTCCGTAGAATCGGGACGCATGCCGGGGACCTCTTTGGGATATACGCGAAGCGAATCGAGGAAGTTGTCGAGAACGAACAGCTCACCATCGATAAAGCGCCAGTCAATACGCTTACGGTCAATCAGATCGTCAAACTGCTCCTCGGTAAACTCAGGCCACTCCTCGCGAATCATCGCAATAGCCCGATCGCGCGACACCGAAAAATGAAGCGGCGTCTCAAGCATGCGATACCGCTCGGCACGAACGCAGGCAGCAAGCGAGGGATCGGGATTCTGCCCCAAAAGACGATCACAAGCCGCAACAGCCTGCGTCAAATATCCGGCATCCTTGAGACGAAGAATCTCGGGCGGCAGTCCAATATCGAGATGACGGAAATCATCACAGCAAACATCAACAGAGCAACCAACAGGACCCTCGTCAATGACCTTCCCATCCGAAGGCAGCACATTAATAACAGCCATACCAAACTCCAAGTCATTAGAACTCTTGAAGCCCATTGTAGCGAGATAAAAAAAGAAAGCCCCAATAAAGGAACCCTCAACACCGATAAACGGTACCTCTAAAAATGAATTCAGCCCAGTAACCCTGTAGCGAGTTAACAAAGGAGGCCCCGTTTCCCCGGAGCTGATTCCGTCGCGCGACTTCTGGCGAAGCCAGTAGCCACCTTAATTCAGACTCGTAACCCTGCGGCGTTAAACGAAGGAAGCCCCGTCTCCCGGAACTGTTTCCTTGGCGCGACTTCTGGCGAAGCCAGGTGAGCGCAAAGGAAACAGTGTAGGGAGACGGGGCTTCCGGTGGGAAGTTTAGCGACGCTTACGCCTTGTTGACGGAGCCAAACTCCTCCATGAGCTCCTTGGTGCGGGCAACGATGTTCTCGCGACCAGGCTTGAGGAGCTTGCGGGGGTCAAAGCCCTTGCCCTGCTGATCCTTGCCAGCCTCGATATACTCGCGAACGCCCTTGGCGAAGACGAGCTGCAGATCGGTGTTGACGTTGATCTTGGAGATACCCAGGGAGATGGCCTTCTTGATCTGATCCTCGGGGATGCCGGTGCCACCGTGCAGGACGAGGGGCAGGTCGCCGGTCTGAGCCTTAATCTCGCCCAGGCGCTCGAAGGAAAGGCCAGCCCAGTCGGCAGGGTACACGCCGTGGATGTTGCCGATACCGCAGGCGAGGAAGTCGACGCCCAGGTCAGCAATCTGCTTGCACTCAGCAGGATCAGCGAGCTCGCCGCTGGAGGTCACGCCGTCCTCGGTGCCGCCGATGCCGCCGACCTCGGCCTCGATGGACATGCCCTTGGAGTGGGCAAGCTCAACGAGCTCCTTGGTGCGGTCGAGGTTAAGCTGGAAGGTCTCCTCGTGAGAGCCGTCATACATGATGGACGTGAAGCCGGCCTCGATGCACTTGAAGCAGTCCTCGTAAGAACCGTGATCGAGGTGAAGGGCGACGGGAACGGTAACGCCCGTGGCCTCGACGGCAGCCTTGACCATGTCGGCGCAGACCTTGAAACCGCCCATCCACTTAGCGGCACCAGCGGTGCACTGAAGGATCAGCGGAGACTTGGCCTCCTCGGCGGCCTGGAGAATAGCCAGGGTCCACTCGAGGTTGTTGGTGTTGAAGGCACCGAGAGCGTACTTGCCGGCCTCGGCCTTCTTGAGCATGTCTGCTGCGTTGACGAGCATAAAAGAAACCTCCTGTAAGGTTGCTCCGATAACGCCTGAGATTTTACCACGACATACCCGAGCATAAACGTTCGTTTGTTCACGAATACCATCCGATTGGACAAATTTTGACCGTTTGCCCCACAGAATCGACCCACTGGGGAAAATAGCTTGACGATTGAGCGGTCTTCGTGGTTCGAAAGACGGCTTCGAGCCTACATCTGCATAAACGGATTCTGCATAAGTTCGCGCGCCATCGTGGTCGAATCGCCATGGCCCGTCAAGCAAACGGTATCGGGCGGAAGCGTCTTGGCAAGTTTGGAGAGCGAGCGCATAATCGCCGCCTCGTCACCGCCGGAAAGATCGGTACGACCGTGGCTGCCCGGGAAAAGCGTGTCGCCCACAAAGGCGATGTTCCCCTGCTCGGTCGCGGCGAACAGGACGATGCCGCCCGGCGTATGCCCCGGCGTCTCGATCACCTGCAGGCAGATATCGCCCAATTCAATCGTATCGCCCTCGGCAAGCAGCCGCGTCGGCTCGCCCGGATCGGGCGTCTCAATACCCCACATGGCGCGCTGCTCCTCGATATTCGCGCGAGGTACCGTCACGTCCTTAGCGCACAACTCATATAGTGCGCCGTCACCAACGACAGATCGAACCCCGGCGACCCCGCCAACATGGTCGGCATGACCGTGCGTGCAGACAGAGCCGAGTACGCGAACCTCGGGATGCGCGGTGCGGATATGCTCCACAAGACGCTCGCCCTCCCACGCCGGATCGACGATTAAGCACTCGTCATTCGAAATCACGGCGTAACTGTTGGTCTGAATCGGGCCGTTGACGAGCACCTCAATCGAAGCCGCGCCTCGGGGTGTCAGGTCCAAAGTCATACCGTCCATGCGCATGCCCTCCTTCTAAAATACGTTTGAGGCACCAAACGATGCCTCAAACGTAACCAATATCTATGATGCTGAGAGGCTCTCGCACCTACACACGGCGCTTGAGCTGAGCTCCGCCTTCGCCGGGCATAAGACGGCGCGCGTCGTAGACCGAATCGACACTGCTGATGGAAGCCAGCAGCGGATCCAGACCACTCGCGTCCGAGATCTCGACCATAAAGCGCAGGGTCGCAATACCCTCGCGGTTGGTCGACGTGGCGGCAGAAAGGATATTGCCGCCTGCATCGCCAATGGCAATGGTGACGTCCTTGAGCAGACCCATGCGGTCCAGGCACTCGACCACGATCTCGACCTGGAAGAGGGTGTCGGCAGCGCCGTCCCACTCCACATCGATCATGCGCTCGGGATGTTCCATAAGACCCTTGACGTTAGGGCAGTTGGCGCGATGCACCGAAACGCCACGACCGCGCGTGATGAAGCCGACGATGTCGTCGCCCGTCACGGGGTTGCAGCAATGAGCCAGACGGACCAGCAGGCCGCTGTTGCTCTCGCCCTTGACGATAATGCCGTTACTGGCGCTCTTGCCGCGCTTTTGCGGCTTGCGGTTGGAGCCGCGAGCGGGCTGCTTCACGACCTCGGCGATAGCCTCGGCCTTGGTGAGCTGTTCCTCGGGTTTGGGGTCCAAGATTTGCTCGACCTTATTGCCCACAGCGCGCGGGGCAACCTTGCCGGCGCCGACGGCGGCAAACAGGTCCTCGAGCTGCTTGAAGTTAAACTGCTCCGCCACGGCGTTGAGCGCACGCGTGGAGCGCGGCGTGGAGATGCCATACCCGCGCTTGCGCAGGTCCTTGGCCAGCATATCGCGGCCAGCAGCAGCGTCGTCGTCCTTGGTCGCAGCGGCAAAATAGCGGCGGATCTTGGACTTGGCGGAAGGTGTCTTAACGATCTTGAGCCAATCACGCGACGGCTTGGAACTCTTGTTCGTCAGGATCTCGACACGGTCGCCCGTCTTGATCTCGTGCGTGAGCGGAGCCACCGCACCGTTGATTTTGGCGCCGACGCAATGGTTTCCCACCTCGGTGTGAACGGCATAGGCAAAGTCGAGCGGCGTGGATCCGGCACGAAGCGCCATGACCTCGCCCTTGGGCGTAAAGACGAAGATCTCCTGATCGAAGAGGTCAACCTTCAGCGAATGCAGGTATTCTTTGGCGTCGGTAATCTCATCAGACGCAGCCCAATCGAGTGAGTGCTTAAGCCAGTTAATCTGGTCGTCCAGACGCTGGGCATCATTGGTCTTAGACGCAGACGATCCGCCCGACTTCTTATAGAGCCAGTGGGCGGCAATGCCGTACTCGGCCTGCTCATGCATCTCGTAGGTTCGAATCTGAATCTCGAGTGGGCGGGCCGTGGGGCCGATAACCGTCGTATGGAGCGACTGGTAGTTATTGACCTTGGGCATGGCGATATAGTCTTTAAAGCGACCGGGCATGGGGTGCCACAGCGTATGCACCGCGCCGAGCGTGGAGTAGCAATCGCGCACCGAATGCGTGATGACGCGCAGTGCCACCAGGTCGTAGATCTCGGAGAATTCCTTGCCCTTGCGCTTCATCTTTTGGTAGATGGACCAATAGTGCTTGGAACGGCCGTTGATCTGGAAGCCTTCCAGGCCAATGCGGTTGAGCTCGTCGGTGAGTGTCTTGATGGTCTCAGCCAGATAGCGCTCACGGACCTCGCGCGACTCCGCCACCATGCGCGCGATGCGCTGGTAGGCATCGGGCTCCAGGTAGAAGAAGGACAGGTCCTCGAGCTCCCACTTAATAGAGCTCATGCCCAGGCGGTCGGCCAAGGGCGCGTACACGTCCATGGTCTCGCGAGCCTTAAACAGGCGACGATCCTCGCGCAGGGCTGCCAGCGTTCGCATGTTGTGCAGACGGTCGGCAAGTTTAACGATGATGACGCGAATGTCCTTGGACATGGCGAGGAACATCTTGCGCAGCGTGAGCGCCTGCTTCTCGTCCATGCTGTCGACTTCGATATTGGTGAGCTTGGTCACGCCATCGACGAGCTCGGCCACCGTATCGCCGAACAGGCCGGAAACATCGGCGAGCGAGGTCTCGGTATCCTCGACGGTATCGTGCAGCAGCGCGGCGCACACCACATCGCAGTCCATCTTGAGATCGGCCAAAATGATGGCAACCTCGACGGGATGGTTAATGTACATCTCGCCCGAGCGGCGCTTTTGGTTGCAGTGCTTCTCGGCGGCAAAGCAGTAGGCCTGCTCAACCTTAGAAAAGTCGTCCTCATTCATATATTTGAGGCACAGGCGCTCCAGCTTGTCGTAGCTGTCCGCCATAATCTCGGGCGGCAGCTCATCGGCATGCTTATAGTGCTCCATCTCCGAAAAAGGCTGGAGGGTGGAATCATGGGCGGTACGGGCTGCGGCATCCATCGAGGTCCCCTTCCCCTAGGCCCGCGGTACGATCGGGCGGTTAACTTTGGCTAGCATATCAGAAGCGCACGAATCGAGCGCCCAACTCCGGAAAGCCGAGAACTCCATGCGCGAGCGCAAGCCCTCCAAATAGCGAATTGACCTGCTCAATTGCACGCGGCCGGGGTTTTCGGCCATCGCGATGCGACGGGTGTCGTCAAACCCCGAAATGCGACAAAAACCAAGCTCTTCGAAGATTCCCAAGCCGCTTTCCACCGAGCGCTCGTCGACCGGCGTGCGAGCATCGATGGCAAGGCACATCTGCGCGATGTCGATATCGCTCGCGCTAAAGGAATCGTCCCCGGTCTTGCCGCGGTTGGAGCGCCACATGGTCTGCAGCGCGCGATAGAGCGTGACGAGCTCGTCGCGCTCGGGCGCATAGCAGTCGAGCAGGCGCTCGTTAATACGGGCGTCACGCGACGAATAGAGTAGATGGATCACGGCGGGTTGGCCATCGCGACCGGCGCGGCCGCTCATCTGGTTAAACTCAATGCCGCCAAACGGCATGTGATAGAGCACGACATGGCGAATATCGGGAAGGTTGACGCCCTCGCCAAAGGCGGATGTCGAGACGATGCAGCTGAGGCTGCCGTCTCGAAACGCCTCCTCTACGCGATGGCGGTCGGTGCGCGTAAGGCCAGCGTTATAGAACGCGATACGGGTCGCACAGTCGGGGACGCGTTTGCGTAGTGTCTTGGCGAGCGCCACGGACTGGTCGCGCGAATTGACGTAAATGACGGTCTTCTCCCCCGTCGCCACGATCGACACCAAACGGTTCTCGCGGCTCGCAAGATCTCGGTCGTCCTCGAGCTGCAGGTTCTCGCGCACCGTCTCGTCGACCACCGTGTGAGTGATCGGAAGCGTGCGGGCAAGCTCGGCCACGACCGGAGCCGTCGCGGTGGCCGTCGCGGCCATAACGACCGGGTCGCCCAGGGCTTTGAGGATATCGGGCATGTCGAGATAGGCGCTGCGGTCGCCGCCCTTGGCAAGGCCAGCGTGGTGCGCCTCATCGATAACGACAAAACCGATGCGCCCCGAACGCGCAAAGCGGTCGCGGTGAATGGACAGGAACTCGGGCGTCGTGAGCACGATGCCGGTACGGCCCGAAGCCAAGCCGGCAAACACGTCATCGCGCGCCGCCTCCACGGTCTCGCCGGTCAACACGCCGACGCCAATGCCGAGCGCGGCCATCGTCGACGAGAGGTGATAGGCCTGGTCGGCAACGAGCGCGCGCAGCGGATAGACAAAGATGCTCGCACGCCCGCGAAGAACCGCCTCGCGCGCGGCATGCACATGGAAGATGAGCGACTTGCCGCGCCCCGTTCCCATAACGGCCAGAACACTTTGGTGATCGGCCAGGGCATCGAGCGCCTCGACCTGCGCGCGGTGCGGCTGGTTCGAGCCTATAAAGCTATGGATAAGCGAGCGCGTCAGCTCGGTATAAGAAAGCTGGGCGAGTGTCTCGCGCTTACGCGACTCCAGGCGCAGGCCGGAATCCGCCGGCTGCACGCCACGACGAAGCTCGCATGCCGGATCGTCGACGCTGGGCAGCGTGGTATCGCGGACCAGAACATCCTTGATCATGAGCTTGGGCTTCACACGCCCCTGCCAATGCTCGGCAACGGCCTCGAACACCAAGTCGACAGCACTATCGCAGTTGATGAGCTTATCGATTTGCGGCACGCGGAACATAATGGCCGGCACGCTTGCGGCGCCATCGGTCGCCACAAAGCGCATGTGCTCGCCGGTTTTGCCCACCACGGCGCGATCGCACATCGTCACGCCCTCGGCGGCCAGCAGCGGCACCTTGTTGCCCTGGCCAAACGGCTCAAGACGGGAAATCTGCTCTATAGTCTCGATATTCAGCTCGGAAAGGTCGACCGTGGCGGCAACCTCGTCGATGTCTTCAAAGTCCTCGGCGGGAATCTCCGATAGCACGGCGGAAAGGCGACGACGGAATTCATCGAGCTTGGATGCCTCGATGGTCACACCCACCGCACCGGCATGTCCGCCGCGACGAATCAGCAGGTCGGAACAGCGCTCGACGGCGTCAAACAGGTTAACTTTGCCCACCGAGCGACCAGAGCCGCGCGCGATACCGTCCTCGATCGAGAACAGCAGCGCCGGCACGTGATAGCGGTTGGTCAGACGGCTTGCCACGATGCCCTTGACGCCCTCGTGCCAGCCTTCGCCGCCCACAACGATCGCGCGCCCGCCGTCATAGGTCTCCTCGACCTTTGCCATGGCATCGCGCGTGAGCTCCGCCTCGATCTCACGGCGCTGGCGGTTGATTTCCTCGAGCTCAGCCGCCAGCGCGCTTGCTTCGATGGGATTGCGGGCAAGCAGCAGGTCGAGCGCCAGCTTGGGATCGGCCATGCGGCCGGCAGCGTTTAAGCGGGGAATGAGCGAGAATGACAGGCCATCCGCCGTAATGCTCGAAAGGTCCGCCTTGGCAAGCGCGGCAAGCGCGATATAGCCGGGGCGAGCGGTTACGCGCATCTGCTGGATGCCCTCGGCAACCAGCGCGCGGTTCTCGGGCGTGAGCGGCATCATGTCGGACACGGTGCCCAGCGCCGCGACCTCGATTAGCGAACGCCAATACGACGGCTTGCCCAGGCGCTCACCCAGGACTTGCACCAGCTTGAGCGCCACACCAGCACCGGCAAGCTCGCGCGAGGGGCCCTCGTCCTCGAGCTTGGGGTCGGTCAGGGGCACACCCTGCGGCACCTGGTCGGAGGGCTCGTGATGGTCCGTGACCACCAAATCGATCCCCAGGTCCTCCAAATAGGAAACCTCTTCCTTGGCGGCAATGCCGTTATCGACGGTCACGATCAGCTGGGGGCGAGCGAGCTCGTTAACGCGGTCGAGTGCCGCGCGCGAAAGACCGTAGCCCTCATCAAAGCGATGCGGAATAAACGGCGTGACATCGGCGCCAAACGTGCGCAGCGCCTCGGTCAACAGGCAGGTCGACGTAATACCGTCAACGTCAAAATCGCCAAAGACTGCAATGTGCTCGTGGTTGCGAATAGCACGCTCGACGCGGTCGGCAACGACCGACATGCCCGGGATAATGAGTGGATCGGCCCAGTCGCGATCGAGCGAAGGCGTCAAAAACAATTGGCCCTCTTTGATGGAGCCAATGCCGTGCGCGACCATAATGCGCGCCACCAGCCCGGGAATGCCCAGACCAGCCGAAAGCTCCTTTTCGAGCTCGGGGTTTTGCTGAGCGACCGCCCAGCGATGCGTCGTCTTAAGCGATGACATAGGCGCCCACCCCCGATAGGGGCAGGTCGCCGCGATACCTCTCACGGTTCATAGCGATGAGTCCTCTGTGTATGCCCGCTTCGGCAGGCAGATCTGTTGAACGGATTTATTATACCGTGCGGCGCGGACGCAAATCGCCGCAGCACGCCGCGGTTTCGGTAAACGATGCCGGTAATAGCCTCGAAATAATCGAGCGTTTCAGCCGCACGGACGCATACGAGCGTCTAGCATATCCATACAAACGAGTTCGCGGATAAAGGGAGTCACGGGACATATGAAGCAATGGACTGGACTGGGAAAGTTCCTCGCGGGGCATATGCAGGTCATCGTTCCGATTTGCGTGGCGCTCGGCGTGCTCTTTCCCCAGCAGATTGGCGTGCTCAAGCCCATTGTTCCCGCCCTCTTCGCCTTTATGACGTTTCAGGGTGCGCTCAGCAACACCTTCCACCAGGTAGCCGAGGTGTTCCGCCGTCCCCTGCACCTGATTTTGGCACTGCTCGTCTCGGCGGCGCTTATTCCCATCGCGGCCTATGCCATGGGATCGTTATTCTTTGGCTCCAATCCCAACCTTGTCTGCGGCATCGTGCTCGAGTACAGCGTACCCGTGGCGGTCACTGCCTTTATGTGGATTAGCATGTTCGGCGGCAACGGCCCGCTCGCGCTCACCATCATCCTGACGTCCTCGGTTATCTCCCCTGTGACGATTCCGCTCACGCTCAAGCTCCTGCTGGGCGCCACCGTCTCGATCGATGTGCCGAGCATGATGCAAGACATGGCCTTTATGATCGCCATCCCCGCCGTGCTCGGCATCGTGATCAACGAGCTCACGCGCGGATGGGGGCACGAAAAACTCTCCCCCGTGCTCTCGCCCGCCTGCAAATTCATGATGATGGGCGTTATCGCCTCCAACTCCACCGCCATGAGCGAGTACGTGCTGCACATGAACGCGGTGCGCTTGGAAGTCGCCCTCTTTATTTTGGTCTTCGCCATCAGCGGCTTTGTCGTTGGCATTCTGGTCGCCCGCGCGCTGCATCTGCCATATAGCGAAACGACCACCATGTGCTTTACCTGCGGCATGCGCAATATCTCTTCGGGCGCCGTCATCGCCACGCAATACTTTCCGGGCGAAGTTGTGTTTCCCGTCATGTGCGGAACGCTGTTTCAGCAGGTACTCGCCTCGTTTATCGGGCATCTCTTTGAGCGTCTAACCGGCGAGGAGCGTGCCGCCCAGCGCAAGCGCGTCGAGGCCGGCCGCGACGCCATGGCACGCTAGACTGTCCGCATTACGCGGGTGTTAGTCCTGCTATTCGAGCGTTTCCAGATGCGCACGCAGACGCTCAGCATCGATATCGAGCGTTGTCTCGGCATTGATCTGGGCCAAACGATAGCCGACAAAGTAGGGCGAAACCACCCAACGCGGCAGCGCCTTGGCAATGGTCCGACCGCCCAGGTGATAGAAGAACAAGTTGTACGACTCTGCGCGGCCACCGTGGTGCTCGTTCAGGATATAGCGCAGAGCTACCTGGATCGCATCGGCGAAGAGATCCGTCTCGGCTTGGTCTCGCATGCCATCGCTGGCGGCGATTCCCTGTGGGGCTGAAACGTTGATCTCAAAGAACCCCATGATCGGTTCGGTTGAGATGTTGACCGAGATTCTCCCCTGTTGCCAGACATTGATGCCTTCGAAATTGGCGGAAGTCAGCGAAGCGTAGCCGTCTTCCTGCTCCAAACCCACAATCTGCATGTGCGGATGAACGAGACTGCCGCCCGAGAGCGGACCCTTGTTCTTGTACATGAGCACGCTTCGATACTGCTGCGAATCGATCATCTGCTGCCAGCAATCCAGAGCAAACCTCATCACATGGTGGAGTTCATCCGGCTTATAGGTCACCAGGTCGGCATCGTGATCGGCCGACTCGATCAGCACGGTTTGACGGGTGGCGCGCAGGGTCTTGAACTTATTCTCGAGCCAGATGCAGTCACCGTCGCGCTGGATGATGTTGGTGAGCCCCTCCGTGTTGCAAAAGGGACACGCGGTACCGGGGCGACGGTTGTCGTCGGGCTTGCCGCTCGCCTGCTGAACATCGAATACCAGCGCCACGGGTTATACCTCCAGCGGCACGATCTTGGTGCCATGGAGCTCGGAGACGTCTAGCGCCGCCGCGACCGCGTCGCGATTTGCCGTAGTAATGCCGCCGCCGGGAAGGATGGTCAAACGATCACCCGCATACTCGATTAAACGAGCCAGGTGATCGAAATTATCCTCGATCGACGTACCGGCAGCGCCGCCATGCGTGAGGATGCGCGTAACGCCGCAGTCGGCAAGTGTATCAATCGCATCGAGCTGAGCCTCGGGCGAGAGCTGGTCAAATGCCATGTGGAAGGTGATGTCGATGGGCTCACGCTTACATTCCTCGGTCGCGCAGCCCGCAGCCATCACGAGGGCGCCAAGCGTAAGTTCGTCGAGCGCCCATCCGCCAGCGCAGGGCTTGCAGCAGCCAAAGACCAAGCCGTCAACGCCGGCGCTTACGGCAAGGCCCAGGTCCATCTCCATCATACGCAGCTCGTCCTGGTCGTAGTGAAAGTCGCCGCCACGCGGGCGAATCATGCACATCACCCGTGCATCGTGCTCGTGGACATAGTTGGTCGTAGCGTTGATAACGCCGGCCGAAGGCGTGGTGCCACCAACGGCAAGGTTGTCGCACAGCTCGATACGCCTTGCACCGGCATCGATAGCCGCCGGCACCCGCTCAAAGTTCTCGGCACAAAACTCGTACACCATAGATAGACCCCCAGATGACATTTCTATTTCCACACGGCATTGTCGCACTTTAAAAACCAACCCGCATGACAGAGCAAAATGATTTGGTGGGGACGAAGGAAAACGTCCCCAACGACTACCTCCAACGCCGCAGGCAGAGGACGGACAGCGAGCGGGCACCAAAGCGAACAGATTGGCATGAAAAGAGGGCGGCATAGACCTTCTGGTCATGCCGCCCTCTTTGAATGACAAGCTGTCGCTCTGGTGCCCGCGCAGCGTCGACTGGTCCGCCGTTCGGTAGAACGGCGGAACCGCCTAACCGCCCAAGTAAGCTTTGCGGACGTTGTCGTCGTGCAGCAGCTCTTGACCAGTGCCGGTCATGGTGATCTTGCCGGTCTCGAGCACGTAACCGCGTGTGGCGATGGAAAGCGCCATCTGCGCGTTTTGCTCGACCAGAAGCACCGTGGTACCGGCCTTGTGCAAGTCCTCGACAATCTGGAAGATCTGTTCGATCAGAATCGGTGCCAGACCCATGGAAGGCTCGTCGAGCATGAGCAGTTTGGGGTTACTCATAAGGGCGCGCCCCATAACGAGCATCTGCTGCTCGCCGCCTGAAAGGGTGCCGGCGACCTGGCGACGACGTTCCTTCAGGCGCGGGAACTGCTCGTAGACGCGCTCCAGGCCCGGAGCCACCGTGGACTTGGGCTGCGTGTAGGCGCCCATCTCCAAGTTCTCCTCGACCGTCATCTGCAAAAAGGCACGACGGCCCTCGGGGACCTGAGCCAGGCCCTTGCCCACCAGCTTGTCGGCAGGCGTATGGGTAATGTCCTCGCCCATAAACTTGATGGAGCCGGTCTTGGAGCGCAGCAGGCCCGAGACAGTCTTGAGCGTTGTGGACTTGCCGGCACCGTTCGCACCGATCAGGGCCACGATCTCGCCCTCGTTGACGTTAAAGGAGATGTCCTTGATGGCGTGGATAGCGCCGTACCAGACGTTGATGTTGTAGACGGAAAGCATCGGCTCTGCCATTTAGTTCTCCCCCTTATCCTGCTTGCCCAGATACGCCTCGATAACGGCGTCGTTGTTCTGGATCTCCTCGGCCGTGCCCTTGGCGATGACCTTGCCAAAGTTAAGCACGCAGATACCCTCGCATATATTCATGACGAGCGACATGTCGTGCTCGATAAGCATGATGGCGATGCCGAAGGTGTCGCGAATCTTAACGATGTTCTCCATGAGCTCCGCGGTCTCGGACGGGTTCATGCCGGCGGCAGGCTCGTCGAGCAGCAGCAGCTTGGGGTTGGTGGCAAGCGCGCGGACGATTTCCAGACGACGCTGAGCGCCGTAAGGCAGCGATCCGGCCTGCTCGTTTGCCAGGTGCTCCATGTCAAAAATGGACAGTAGCTCCATGGCGCGCTCGTGGGCGGCCTTCTCGTGCTTCCAATACGTCGGCAGGCGCAGCACGCCCTCAAAGCCGGAGTAGCGCTCCTGGTTGTGCAGGCCGACCTTAACGTTGTCCTCCACCGTCATGGTGTTGAACAGGCGAATGTTCTGGAACGTACGGGCAATACCCATGCGGTTGACCTGGTAGACCGACTTGCCCGAGGTGTCCTCACCATCGAGCAGGATGGTGCCGTGCGTAGGCTGGTACACCTTGGTGAGCAGGTTGAAGACCGTGGTCTTGCCGGCACCGTTGGGGCCGATGAGACCGGCGATCTCGGTCTTGCCGATAGTCAGGCTAAAGTCATCGACTGCCTTAAGGCCACCGAACTCAATGCCCAGGTGGATGCACTCGAGTGCCGGGCGCTCGCCCAGGTCACGGTCGGGAACGATGGCGCCAGAAGGATACGGGACCATCTTGCCCTTGTTGAACTCAAATTTACTGGGCATCGGCTGCCACCTCCTTCTTGGAAGCAAAGCGGTCCTTGACGCGACCGAAGAACGCCTTGAGCTGCGGGTTGTTGGTAAAGATCATGACCAGGATCAACACGATGGCGTAGATGAGCATGCGGTAGTCCGAGAACTGACGGAGCAGCTCGGGAAGCACCGTGAGCAACGCCGCCGCGATGACGGAACCGCGCATGTTGCCCAGGCCGCCCAGGACCACGAACACCAGAATGAGGATCGACGTGTTGAAGTCGAACTTGGTGGCGGAGAGCTGCGAGAAGTTACCGCCGAAGAGAGCTCCGGCAGCACCGGCGAGGGCAGCGGAAACCACGAAGGCGATCATGCGGTACTCCGTGACGGAGATGCCTACGGACTCGGCTGCAATCTTGTTATCGCGCACGGCCATAATGGCACGGCCGGTACGGCTGCGGACCAGGTTGAGCACGATCACGAGTGTGACCATGACCAGGATGGCACCGGCGAGGAAGGTCGAGTACGTCGACACGCCCGAGGCGCCCTGGGCGCCCTTGATGATGGCGGTGCCGTCCTCGAGCAGGTGCAGGTCGTCGATCGTAGAGTTGCCCGTGATGTTAAAAATCACGTGCAGGCCGCGGGAGTCGACGCCCACAATGAGGCAGGTGACGATCTCTTTGATGATCTCGCCAAAAGCCAGGGTCACGATGGCCAGATAGTCGCCGCTCAGGCGCAGGACCGGGATACCAATCAAGAAGCCCAAGATGGCAGCGGCGATAGCGCCGACCACAATGCTGATGATCAGACGCATCGGATCGGACGGAACGGCGCTCTCCAGCGCGACGGCGGTGACGATGCCCGTGTAGGCACCGACGCTCATAAAGCCCGCGTGGCCCAGCGACAAGTCGCCCGCGATGCCGACGACGAGGTTAAGGGAGATGGCCATGACGATATAGGCCGTGATGGGAACCAGCTGACCGGCGATCATGCGCGGAATCATGTGGTTAGACTGCATAAAGAACACGATGGCGAAGGCCACGATGCACATGGCGTACGTGACAAAGTCGTGACGCGTCTGCTTGTCTTTAAGAAACTTCATAACGCTCACCTACACCTTCTCGGGGACGTACTTGCCCAAGAGGCCGGCAGGCTTGACGAGCAGGACGATGATCAAAACACCAAAGACGATGGAGTTGGCAAGGCTCGTGGAAATGTAAGCCTGCGCCATCGCCTCGATGATGCCGATGAGAATGCCACCGACAAAGGCACCGGGGATGGAGCCGATGCCGCCGAAGACGGCGGCGTCGAAGGCCTTGATGCCAGGCATGGCACCCGTCGTGGGCTGCAGCACCGGCGAGTAGGAGCACAGGAGCACGCCGGCGATGGCGGCAAGCGCCGAGCCGATGGCAAACGTCATCGAGATGGTGCGGTTGACGTTGATGCCCATGAGCTGAGCGGCGGCCTTGTCCTCGGACACGGCGCGCATGGCCTTGCCCATCTTGGTCTTACCTGTAAAGAACATCAGGCCGGCCATGATAACCAGGCAGGCGACGATGGTGACGAGCGAGACGGCGCTTACGTTGAACTTGGCCAAGAACTCCGGCACCTGGAAGGTGACGAGCGAAGTGAAGTTCTTGGGCGTGGCGCCCCACAGAAGCTGCGCGGCGTTCTGCAGGAAGTAAGACACGCCGATAGCCGTGATCAGAACGGCCAGCGGGCCTGCTTGGCGCAGCGGCTTATAGGCCAGACCCTCGATGAGAACGCCGAGAACCGTGCAGACCACACAAGAAAGAATTACAGATACCCAGCCCGGGAGGCCGAGATACGACGTGGCGCAGAACGAGACATAGGCACCGACCATGATGACGTCGCCGTGAGCGAAGTTCAGCATCTTGGCGATACCGTAGACCATGGTGTAGCCCAACGCGATGATGGCATAGACGCTGCCCATGGACAGGCCGTTGACCAGGTATTGGATAAAGACCGTCATGTTCCACATCCCCCTTTCGAATAGGTTTCCAGTTGATGTATGAAACAGGGACGTTACATCGTCCCTAGATACCAAGCAAGCAGGGAAGGCCAAAACCTCCCCTGCTTGGGATCAAAAACCGCTCTATGTAAGGCGGCCAATTAGGCCTGTACGTACTTGCCGTCGGTGATGACGTACGCCGTGGGCTCCTTCTGGACCTGGCCCTTATCGTTCCAGGTGAGCTTGCCGGTCAGACCGTCAACGGTAATCTTGAGCATAGCCTTGGACAGCTTCTCGGCGGCCTCGGTCGGGTCGGCGTCGACACCAAGACCGGCCTCCTTGAGGGCCTCGGCCACCGCGTGCACGCCGTCGTAGGCGTCGGCGGCAAACTGGTCGGGGGTATCGCCGTACTTATCCTTGTAAGCGTTGACGAAGTCGGCGTTCTTCTCGTCGTCGGCGGAGAACGGGGTCATGAGCAGCAGACCCTCGGCAAGAGAGGTATCGAAGCCCTCAACGCCCAGGATGCCGTCCATGCCGTCGCAGCCCATCATCTTGACGTCGTAGCCCATGTCCTTGGCGTTCTTGAGCAGGACGGACGCCGGCGTGTAGTAGATCGGCGCAAAGATCATGGTGGCGCCGGCCTGCTTGGCCTTGGTCAGCTGGTTCGTAAAGCTCGTGGCGGAGTCGTCCTTAAAGGTCTCCTCGTCAACAATCTCGAGCTTGGACTCAGCGGCCTGGGCCTTAAAGGAATCTGCGATGCCCGAAGAATAGGCGTCGCCGGAGTTATAGAACAGCACGAACTTCTCGTCCGCATACTTCTGCGCCAGGAACTTGGCAGCGTTGACACCCTGGTTGGGGTCGGTGAAGCAAACCTGGAAGACGCAATCCTTGCCGTCGGTGACGTCCTCGGAGGACGCGGACGGGGTGATCATGAACGTCTTGGGGTCGTTACCGCACTCGGCGGCAACGGCAACCGACGCACCCGTGGTGGTCGGGCCGACGAGGGCCTGCATGCCCCAGTCGAGCAGGGTATTGAAGGCGTTGACGGCCTTCTCGCCGTCGGCCTGGTCATCCTCGGCCTTGCTGGCAAGCGGCAGCTCCTTGGTCGAGAAATCCTTGCAGCCAAGCTCGACACCCTGGGTAACGGACTTGCCGTAGGACGCGTTGGCGCCGGTCAGCGGGCCGATGGTGCCGATCTTAAACGAAGCGTCGCCCGAAGCGGAACCGCTATCGCCGCCGTTGGAGGAGCAGCCGGCTAGAATGGACATCGCCCCCAGACCTGCTGCGCTCGCGATAACGCTCCTGCGATTCATAACAGGGTTCAATGACTTACCGGTGAGGCTCGACATGCGGCTCTCCTCTCAAATCTCGTCGGGTTTCGGTTACCCGACAGGCCATCCTTCGCCGTGTTCGGCGTTCGCAAAATAGTAGACGCTTTAGTTGAGAAAAGTGGCGATTATTTTAACTTTTCTTTGGATTTGTTCATTTATCCATAATTATGCGTATTTCTATTGTTTTATGCAGTTTAGCCACTTTATTATGTAAAAGTAATGTTTCCATTCTGTTACAGGCGTCCCTGCCCTGAATAAAACAGCCTCACCGGTCGTGCTTTATGCGCACTTAGGAAGCGATGTACTTGCCGTCCTGGATCACATAGGCTGTCCATGCCGTCGACACCCATTAGTGTCATGTCGTAGCTCATGTCCTTGGCGTTCTTGAGCAAAACGGACGCTGGGGTGTAATAGATCGGGGCAAAAATAAGCGTGGCTCCGACAAGGAAACTCCTGCGGTTAAGTACGTTGTTGATGCTAAACATGGTGTCCCCCTTTTTTCGCTGGCCGCAGCGCGGCCGTCTTGCGGTACAGGGCAAACCTTATGGTGCAAACGTTGACAGTTTGTTACGGAGTTCCGTTTGTAGCGAGCATGTTTCCAATGTTTCCGCAGCGTTTCGGGGGTGCCGTTTTGTGCGACTCCTGTTGCCTGGCGAGCACGCGCCCTCGGTTCACGCTAGAATGCACTCAACCTTTAAGCGGTTAATCCATCCATAAGATGCACGAAGGAGCTATCTATGAGCGAACCCCTGCGCACCGTGAACGTCGGCCTCATCGGTCTTGGAACCGTCGGCGGCGGCGTGGCCCGTCTGATCAAGAGCCACCACGATGAGTACCTGGCCGCCTACGGCATCGACCTTAAGCTGACCTGCGCCTGCGCGCTTGCCTGGGAGCAGGCCGAAGCTGCCGGTATTGAGCGCGAGGCCTTTACGAGCGACTGGCACGACGTCGTCACCGACCCCGCCGTCGATATCGTCGTCGAGCTCATCGGCGGCGAGCACCCCGCGACCGAAATCTTCACCACCGCCTTCGAGAACGGCAAGCACGTCGTCTCTGCCAACAAGGCCCTGCTGGGCCGTCACGTCGAGACGCTCGCCGAGAAGGCGCGCGCGTGCGGCGTGCAGATTAAGTGCGAGGCCAGTTGCGGCGGCGGCATCCCCATTGTGAGCACGCTCGAGCACGACCTGGTGGGCAACAAGATCCTGACCATCGCTGGCATTCTCAACGGCACCACCAACTACATCCTGTCGCGCATGGACGCCGAGGGCGCCGATTACGCCGATGTGCTTGCCGACGCGCAGGCCAAGGGCTATGCCGAGGCCGACCCGTCCGCCGACGTCGACGGCTTCGACGCCGCCAGCAAGACGGCAATCCTCGCTTCCATCGGCTTTGGCACCCGCGTGACCACCGACGATGTCTACCAACAGGGTATCCGTACCATCGGCGCCGAGGACATCGCCCAGGCCCGCGAGCTCGGCTACACCGTCAAGCTGCTGGGCATCGCACGCAACACCGACGCCGGCGTCGACGTCCGCGTGCATCCCACGCTCATCCCGGCAGACCATATGCTCGCCAAGGTCAACGGCGCCATGAACGCCGTCTACGTGGTGGGTGACGCCGTGGGCGAGACCATGTTCTACGGCGCTGGCGCAGGCTCCTTCCCCACCGCGAGCGCCGTCGTGGGCGATATCCTGTCGCTCTCCGAGCAGATCAGCCGCGGCGTGGCTCCGCTGCCCGAGATTGAGCCCTATGGTCATAACCTCGCCTTTAAGCCCATGGACGAGCTCCAGACCAAGTACTATGTGCGCCTGAAGGTCGCCGACCGCGTGGGTGCCCTGTCCGAGACGGTCGACATCTTTGCCAAGCACAACATCTCGATCTCGCTCATCAACCAGGTCGAGGACGGCAAGTCGGGCGCCAGCGATACTTGCTCGGTCATCTTCCTGACGCACCGCGCGCTCGAGAAGGACGTCCAGGCTGCCACCGCCGAGCTTGCCAGCGTCGACTGCGTAGCCGAGGTCGCCAACGTCCTGCGCATCGAGGACGTTGAGGCTTGGACCGAAGGCGTCATGGCGAACTAGTTCGGTTTACACCCCACAACGCATTTGCTCGAAGGGCTCCCGTCCGATGTGGGATGGGAGCCTTTTTGTCTCCTGCCCTAAGCACAACGACAGGGCACATTTGCGCGAGCCGCTCATCGGTAACGCGGGCTACCGTTCACCGATATGCAAACACGGCCGATTCCGGTTACGGCTACGCTGTGCTGCGAATGTCCGCCCGCGATGAGAGGAAATACCATGTTGCTCGAGGGCAAGAAAGCAATCATCACCGGAGGCACGCGCGGTATCGGCTATGCCATCGCCTGCCGTTTTATCGAGGAGGGCGCCTCCGTCACTGTCTTTGGCTCGCGTCAAGAGACCGCCGATGCGGCCGTTGAGAAGCTGACAGCCGCCTATCCCGACGCCAAGGTCTGGGGCCGCTCCTGCGACCTCACCT
The DNA here is from genome assembly GCA_048323995.1 of Collinsella sp. GTDB lineage: Bacteria > Actinomycetota > Coriobacteriia > Coriobacteriales > Coriobacteriaceae > Collinsella. Next base: position 21,955 of record DBFELT010000015.1, read on the forward strand.
CACTCGAAGCCGTGACCGAGGCCTTTACCCAGGCTGCATCCGACATGGGCGGCTTGGACACGGTCGTCAACAATGCCGGTATCTCCCAGCGTTCACCCCTCTTGGACTACACGGCCGAGGAGTTCGCAAAGGTCATGGACCTTAACGTCGTCGCCGTCTTTAATGGCCACCAGGCTGCCGCCAAGATCATGACCGAGGCCGGCCACGGCGGCACCATCACTACCACAAGCTCGATGGTCGCCAAGTACGGCCAGCCCTCCGGCGTCGGTTACCCCACGTCCAAGTTTGCCGTCAACGGTATGGTCCAGTCACTCTCGCGCGAGCTCGCCCCTATGGGTATTCGCGTCAACGCCGTTGCCCCTGGCGTGACTAAGACTGACATGGTCGCCAACCTGCCCGAAGAGGTCATCAAACCCATCATCGCCACTATCCCTCTCGGCCGCATGGGTGAGCCCGAGGACGTCGCCAACGCCTTCGTTTTCCTAGCGAGCGACATGTCCTCCTATGTCACGGGCGCCGTGCTCCCCGTCGACGGAGCCGCCCGCTCTTAAGGGACCACAAGCCTCAGCTCCCAGCCTCAACATAGTCCAACAAAGAAGGCGCGCCGTCTGCATCAACTGCAGGCAGCGCGCCTTCTTCTGTTTGAAAGGGAAGCTGTGTCCCGGAATTCCGACTCAGACCGGGACGCAGCTTCCCTCAGGGCCATGTTTCGGAAAGAGCGCCCCGTTTTGAACGCCGATTCTGGGATACCGTTTCCGCAACGGGTCTCTCGCGGAAACTGCATCCCACTCTGAGCGCCCATTCCGGGACACAGTTTCCCAACGGCCCCCGTTTCGGAAACCACATCCCGTTCCGAGCCTTCAAAGCGGGACGCGGCTTCCCCGAGAGAGTATCGACTACTTGCCGTCGTCGTCCTCGGCTTCTTCTCTTGCATAGAGCTCCAGCATGCGACGGCGGTATTCGCGCACGGCGAGCTTGGCGCGCTCCAGGCGGCGACGCTCGCGCGGAGTCAGCTCGGACGGGTCGACCTCGTCTCCATAGGTCTTATCGGCAAGCAGGTGCGCAGCGTCCACGATGCGGGCATCGATGTGGCCGCTCGCCGCCTCGGCGGAAAGACGCTCGGCAATCGTATCGAGCGTAGGCAGGCCCTCGAATACGCGACCATGGCCATGCGAAGTCAGCAGCTCATGCTCGCGCGCGAGCAAGCTCGCTAGGTCGTGGTGGGCGCGCAGGATGTCGAGCGCATCGGATGGATGCTCGGCAACCTCTGCCACGGCGGTGACCGGCGCTGCATCGACCACGCGGTAGAAGAGCTGCGCGAGCAGCGGCATCAAGAACACCGTGATGGCGCCGGCAGCGACCATAACCGATGCGACGTCTTGCGACAGCGCGCCCGCGTTGACGGCAACGCTCGTCACGGCAACGATGATCGGCAGCGCCGTGGTGCAGTACAGGGCCACGGTAATGCGACCATACGCCGACACATCGCGCGTCGCAGGACAAATGCTCATGGAAATAAGAATGGGCACGGCACGAATAATCAACAACGCCACGATAAAGCCCACGAGCAGACCCGGGCGCGACGCCACGGCCGTCAGATCGATCTTTGCGCCCGATACGGTAAAGAACACCGGAATCAAAAAACCGTAGGCCAGACCGTCGAGCTTGGTCTCGAGCGTATGGTTGCCCTCGGGGATGATATAGCGCAGGACGAAGCCGGCGGCAAAAGAACCCAACACGATGTCGAGATCAAAGACAGCCGAGAATGCCACGAGCGTGACCAGGATGAGCACCGTCAGGCGCACGAAGGTCTGCGACGTGGTATCGGCGCGCTCCTCAACAAACGCAAAGAAGCGGCTGCCGACGCGCTTGGAGCGGCTCGGGACCACGGCCAGCAACACGCAAACCACCGCAAACAAGCCAAGGATAACGAGCGTTTGGATGCCAGTGCGGGCAGACAACAGCACCGACATGGCGAGCACGGGACCGAGCTCGCCCCAAGTGCCATACGCGAGAATCGAGTCGCCCACGCGCGTGCCGGTGAGCGAGCGCTCACGCATAATGGGCACGAGCGTACCGAGCGCCGTCGAAGTGAGGGCAAGCGTCACGGCGATACCGTCGAAATGACTGACTGAGAACCACGGGGTAAAGCGCACGGCAAGCCAGGCGATACCAAACGTGACGACCCACGTCGCCAAGCCGTAGCGCCCCTCGACGCCCGTGATGCTCTTGGGGTCGATCTCAAAGCCGGCAAGCAGGAACAAAAAGGCCAGGCCCAGCTCGGACACAAGCGAGACCTCAGCATCTACATGGATGACGCCGAGCATATGGGGTCCCAGCACCGCGCCGAGCACGAGCAAAAAGACCGTCTCGGGAACGGGTTTTCCGGGAATCGCCGAGGCGATAAAAGGACTCGCAAAGGCCACGAGTGCGATGATGGCGAGCGAAACGAATGCCATGTGATGCCTTTCTCTTGTTTGCGCTTCACTGTAGCACCCTCGCCGTCCTCAACGCGCCGCGAGCTGTCGTATCATAGTAAGGTTTACAAACATGTGGCTCAAGGCGACCGCAGGGCAGACCCCGCAAACCGACCGCTGCCGCATACCGTACCGTACGCCCAACCGATCAGGAAGGCAGGAACCAATGGTCTCTCGTATCTACGTGGAGAAGAAACCCGGGTTCGACGTCGAGGCTCAGCAGCTCAAGGGCGAGCTGACCGAAATTCTCGGCATCAAGGGCATCGAGGCCCTGAGGATCATCAACCGCTACGACGTCGAGGGCATCGACGAGGAGCTTTTCCGCTCCTGCGTGCCGACCGTCTTTAGCGAGCCCCAGGTCGATGTGACCTACGACGAACTCCCCGCAAGCGATGGCGCCGTCTTTGCCGTCGAGTTCCTGCCTGGCCAGTTTGACCAGCGCGCCGACTCCGCCAGCGAGTGCGTGCAGCTCATCAGCCAGGGTGAGCGCCCCGCCGTGCGCTCCGCCAAGGTCTATATGATCTCGGGCGCTCTGGACGAGGCCGCCATCGATGCCATCAAGCACTACGTGGTGAACCCCGTCGAGGCTCGCATCGCCTCGCTCGACCTGCCCGAGACGCTGTACATGGAGACCCCCGAGCCCCAGCCCGTCGAGGTGCTCGACGGCTTCCGCGAGCTCGACGAGGCCGGCCTTGCCGCCTTTATCGCCGATCGCGGCCTTGCCATGGACGAGGCAGACATCGCCTTCTGCCAGCAGTACTTCCGCGATGAGGACCGCGACCCCACCATCACCGAGATCCGCGTGATCGACACCTACTGGTCCGACCACTGCCGCCACACCACCTTCGGCACCGTCCTGGACGACGTGACGATCGACGACGCCGTGGTGCAGCAAGCCTTCGACCGCTACATGGAGATGCGCCACGAACTCGGCCGCAACGCTAAGCCCGTCTGCCTCATGGACATGGGCACCATCGGCGCCAAGTACCTTAAGAAGACCGGCGTCATGACCGATGTCGACGAGTCCGAGGAGATCAACGCCTGCACCGTCAAGGTGAAGGTCGATGTCGACGGCGAGGACCAGGACTGGCTGTTCCTGTTTAAGAACGAGACCCACAACCACCCGACCGAGATCGAGCCCTTCGGCGGTGCCGCCACCTGCGTGGGCGGCGCCATCCGCGACCCGCTCTCGGGCCGCAGCTACGTGTACCAGGCCATGCGTGTCACCGGCGCCGGTGACCCCACCGTCCCGGTTTCCGAGACGCTCGAGGGCAAGCTGCCGCAGCGCAAGCTCGTGACCACTGCCGCCGCCGGCTACTCCAGCTACGGCAACCAGATCGGCCTTGCCACCGGTCAGGTCAACGAACTCTATCACCCCGGTTACGTGGCCAAGCGCATGGAGGTTGGCGCCGTCGTGGGCGCTACCCCGGCAAACCACGTTCGTCGCGAGTGCCCCGCCCCCACCGACAAGATCATCCTGCTGGGCGGCCGCACCGGCCGCGATGGCATCGGTGGCGCCACCGGCTCCTCCAAGACCCAGAACACCGAGTCCATCGAGACCTCGGGTGCCGAGGTCCAGAAGGGCAACGCCCCTGTCGAGCGCAAGCTGCAGCGTCTGTTCCGCCGCGGCGACGCCTGCCGTCTGATCAAGCGCTGCAACGACTTTGGCGCCGGCGGCGTCTCGGTCGCCGTGGGCGAGCTTGCCGACGGCCTGTATGTCGACCTGGACACCGTGACCAAGAAGTACGACGGCCTGGACGGCACCGAGCTCGCTATCTCTGAGTCCCAGGAGCGCATGGCCTGCGCCGTCGCCGACGGTGACGTCGAGGAGTTCATGGGCTACGCCGCCGAGGAGAACCTGGAGGCGACCGTTATCGCCGAGGTTACCGCTGAGCCGCGCATGCGCATGGCCTGGAACGGCGTCGCTATCGTCGACCTGTCCCGCGAGTTCCTCAACTCCAACGGCGCACCCAAGCACCAGGTCGCCCACGTGTGCGCCCGTAGCGTGTGGCAGCCCAGCTGGGCCGGCACCACGCTCGCCGAGCGCATGACCTCGCTCGTCACCGACCTCAACGTCGCTTCCAACAAGGGCCTTTCCGAGCGCTTCGACTCCACCATCGGCGCCGCGACCGTGCTCATGCCCTTTGGCGGCAAGACGCAGCTCACCCCCAGCTCGGCCATGGTCGCCAAGTTCCCCGTGGGCGGCGAGACCACCACGGCGAGTGCCATGGCATGGGGCTTCAACCCCTATCTGATGGAGGCCGACCAGTTTGCGGGCGCCTACCTGTCCGTGGTCGAGTCCATCGCCAAGCTCGTGGCTGCCGGCTTTGAGCACAAGCGCGCCTATCTCTCCTTCCAGGAGTACTTCGAGCGTCTGCGCACCGAGGCCGAGCGCTGGGGCAAGCCCACGGCAGCCGTCCTGGGCGCCCTCATGGCCCAAGTCGACCTGGGTGCCGGCGCCATCGGCGGCAAGGACTCCATGAGCGGTTCGTTTGAGGACGAGACCGGCGAGCTCAACGTTCCGCCGACCCTGATCAGCTTCGCCGTCGCCGTGGGCAAGGCCGCCCGCGCCGTCTCGCCCGAGTTCAAGGGCCTCACGCACCGCGTCGTCCGCATCGCCCCCGCCACCTATGGCGAGGACTACCGTCCCGACGCCCAGCAGTTGCTCGCCGCGTTTGACGCCGTCGAGGCGCTCACTGCTACCGGCAACGCCCTGGCCATATCCACGCCCGGCTACGGCTGCGGCGCCGAGAGCCTCTTTAAGATGTGCGTCGGTAACCAGATCGGTATCGAGCTTGCCGAGGATGTAGACGTGGAGAGCCTCTTCACCCCGCTCTACGGCAGTTTTATCGTCGAGCTCGCCGAGGACGCCGAGCTGCCCGAGGTCGCCGACGGCGTTGTCGTCGAGCCCCTGGGCACCACCGTCGAGGGCTATGTCATCGACACCGGCTCCGAGGTCATCGAGCTCGCCGAGCTCCAGGAGGCCTGGGAGAGCGGCATCGAGGGCGTCTTCGCCTACCGCAGCGCCGGCGAGACCCCCGAGGTCGAGACCATCGACTTCCGCGCCAAGGATATCCACGTGTACGGCGGCGCCAAGATCGCCCGCCCGCGCGTGATCATCCCCGTGTTCCCCGGCAACAACTGCGAGTACGACAGCGCCCGCGCCTTCCGTGCCGCCGGTGCCGAGGCCGACACCTTCGTGATCAACAACCTCACGCCCGAGGCCGTCGCCGAGAGCACCCACGAGCTTGCCCGCCGCATCCGTGCAAGCCAGATCGTTATGATCCCCGGCGGCTTCTCGGGCGGCGACGAGCCCGACGGCTCTGCCAAGTTCATCACGGCGTTCTTCCGCGCTCCCGAGGTCACCGAGGCAGTCCGCGACCTGCTCAAGGCCCGCGATGGCCTAATGCTGGGCATCTGCAACGGCTTCCAGGCCCTGATCAAGCTCGGCCTGGTGCCCTACGGCGACATCGTCGACGCCACGCCCGATGCGCCCACGTTGACGTTCAACACCATCGGTCGCCACCAGAGCCGTCTGGTGCGCACCCGCATCTCGTCCAACTTGTCCCCGTGGCTGTCGCAGTGCAGCCTGGACGACCCCTACACCGTCGCCATCAGCCACGGCGAGGGCCGCTTTGTCGCCAACGATGAAGTGCTCGCCCAGCTGATCGCCAACGGCCAGGTCGCCACGCAGTACGTGGGCGAGAACGGTAAGCCCAGCATGGATCTCTCCGTCAACCCCAACGGCTCCGCACTCGCCATCGAGGGCATCACGAGCCCCGACGGCCGCGTCCTGGGCAAGATGGGCCATGCCGAGCGTCGCGGCGACAACCTGTACCGCAACGTGCCCGAGCATGTCCCCGGCGATAAGTTCATGCCGATCTTTGAGAGCGGCGTGGCCTACTTCGCTTAAACCTTTCCCATCGGGTATAATCCCTTCGGGTAACAACACCCGCCACCGACACATCCGGTGGCGGGTTCTTTTTTGCTTCGCGCATGCAGGAAGGACATCATGGAAAGCCGCAAGCCGTATCTCGCCACCCTGCCCGGACTCATCCTGGGCTGTCTTGTTTGCTGTGCACTCTGGGGATCGGCCTTTCCCTGCATCAAGATCGGCTACGCACTCTTTGGTATCCCGGCGCACGATAGCGCCTCGCAGCTGCTCTTTGCGGGCTTGCGCTTCACGCTTGCCGGCGCCCTGGTTATCGTTGGGATGAGTGCGGCCCAACGCCGCCCCCTCATTCCGCAGGCTCGCGACATCAAGCCCATCTTTGTCTTGTCGCTCTTCCAGACTATCGGGCAGTACTTCTTTTTCTATCTGGGCCTCTCGCGCGCCAGCGCCATGTCGAGCTCCATCATCGAGGCCAGCGCCAACTTCCTCGCAATCCTCTTTGCCGCCCTGGCATTTCACACCGAGAAGCTCAATACGGCCAAGGTGCTTGGCTGTGCGCTGGGCTTTGCCGGCGTCGTGCTCGTCAACCTCTCGGGCGCAGATGGCACCTTTGGCTTCAGGCTCGATGGCGAGGGCTTTATCTTGGCTTCCACTGTTGCGGGCGCCCTGTCGACCTGCCTCATTGGCATCTTCTCGCGCGAGCACGACGGCGTCTTGCTCGCCGGCTGGCAGTTTTTAGTCGGTGGCGTGGTCCTTACCGCCATCGGGTTTTTGATGGGCGGCACGTTGTCCCCCACCGAAATTGCCCCCGCCATCGCGCTCATCATCTACATGGCGCTTATCTCCGCGGTCGCCTACTCGCTGTGGTCGCGCCTGCTTGCCGTCAACCCCGTCAGCCGCGTCTCGGTCTTTGGGTTTATGAACCCGGTCTTTGGCGTACTGCTGAGCGCGCTGCTGCTCGGCGAGGGCGCTGGCACGAGCCCCGTTACCGTACTTGTTGCCCTGCTGTTGGTCTGCGGCGGCATAATCATCGTCAACAAACCCAAAAAAGCCTAGCGAGCTCACCTTTTTAGAGAGCCTTCACACACTTTAGCTTAATGGAATGCACTGGCTCTCGTTGATTTCGTACCGAGCCGCGGCGGCAGACGCTCGTCTTGCCGCACCGCGCCTGGGCGTTATGGCCGGTGGCCCCCGCAAACGCAAAAAGGGCGCACGACCATCAATGCGGTCGTATGCCCCTTTTCTAGCGTATTTGTACGCCGGCTTTCTTTTTCTCGGCCTTGACGCGATAGGGCTCCGCATCGGCAGCGCGAAGTAAGTCTTGCCAGGTATCAACACTATCGCCGACCCGCGCGCAACCGATGGACATCCGCAATGCATACGGCACCTCGGCATGCGCGAGCTCGTCGTTGATTGTCGCGCACAGATGCATGATATCCTGTTCCGCCGCTGCCTTTTGGAGCACCACGAACTCATCGCCACCATAACGCGCGATAAAGCCACCAGACGCCGAGCAGACATCCTTGAGCGCCGTCGCAACAACCTGAAGAGCATGGTCGCCCTCCACATGTCCATAGCGATCGTTAATCTGCTTAAAGCCGTCAGCGTCCATCATAAGCAGATATACATCTTCGGCCTGATCCACATTTGAAAAGAGCGACAGCATATAGGTCTCAAAACGGTTGCGGTTGTTGAGTCCAGTCAACGGGTCAGTCGAAATCAGTTGCTCCTGGCAGATGATATAGAGCAGCAACATGCTAATCATTATGCCGACACAAAGGCCAGGCACCGAGTATACGATCTGAAAGGTACCGCCCACCAGGGCCGGAATGGCGAAAAATGCCAAGGTTCGATAGATAGCCTTCGTCTGCAGGCTCTCGACCCTACGAGATTGCACAAACGCATGCAGGGACGTATGTATAACGTAACAGTAGCTGACAATGGGCTGGATCATATAGGCAAAGCCGCGACGATACACGCCCTGCGAATCGATATAGAACAAGGCGTGCGTCCAGTAACTGGTAAAAGCCAGCACGACCACCAGAGCCGTAGGCAACGTTACAAGCACCACCCTATAGCGCGAGGTCACAAGGCGAGAGCCCTGCATCGTCTCGGAATAGATAAACCAAATGAGACACGCGATGGCAAAGAGCGAAAACGAAACCGCGTTGGAAATCCAGTTGGCAGCAATACCCAACGTGCCGTCCGCACCATCCGAAAGCGTCCAGATCATATCGAATAATATGTACGCGGCAGAGGTGTAGCCAAGCATGCTAAACAATAGCTGCAGGGTGCTCGAGAACAAGGAGCGACGACTTCGCGCGGCAAGCCCGATAAGAACAATCATGCATAGCAGGAATATCTCAATCTTGAGTGCCTTAACCACTAGACGCCATCCCTTCAATATCCGAATGGTCAGAATCGCCCAATTCGAATCAGGGCAATAAACACCCCTTTACTCCGCAGGGGTAAAGGGAATCATAGCAAAGCGCCCGAACATCACTGCAAAACAGTTTCTGTTCGGGCGCTCGGACGGCGCGAACTGCACGCCGGAATCAATTATCGGTAACGGCCGTTACTCGCCATCGATGTCGGTCGCGACGGCTTCCTCGATGGCCTCGACACCGGCAGGCGACAGATCCTCCTTGCCTTGGCAGAACTTCTTGTCGACCCAGCCGGTCAGAATCGGAGCCATGATCGCCGTGATGATAACGGCGGTGGCGATCTGAGCGTACGCAGTGGGTGCAAGCTCGGCATAGCGCGGCGCGACCTCGGCAAGAGCAACCGGCGTGGTCATAGCCGTGCCGGCGATGGTGGAGCAGGCCACGGCAGCCTTGCCGTTACCGCCGCACAGGCGCTCGAACGCAAAGGTGATGGGACCGACGACAAACAGCGTGATAAGGCCCAGCAAGATGCCGGAAATACCGCCGGTGATAAAGCTCGAAAGACTCATGGACGCACCGAGCTGAAATCCGATAACGGCAATTGCAGGGTTGGTGCCGGGAACCAGCAGGTTCTTGATGAACGGGAAGAGGTCGCCCAGAACTATACCGATGACAAGCGGCAGGATGGAGCCGACGATGGTACCCAGCGGGATGTTAGCAAGACCCGAAACGCCCAGGATGATCATCGTGACGGCGGGGCCGGCCGTAAAGAACAGGATACCGACGGCGCCCTGCTCGGACTCGTCGCCGAACTCGCCCATGATGCCCGTGTAGAGCGCCATGTTGCAAAACGTAATGCCGCCGATGATGGAGACCGAGCTCAGACCCAAAAGGTTATCGTTAAAGAAGTACGCGACGCCCAGGCCCAACGCGGCCGCAACAACAAGCTTGGGGATCAGCACGACGATGCCGGTCTTGATAGCGCCCGGCGTGGACTTAAAGCTGATGCCGGCACCCACAAACAGCAGGATCGCGGCAACGATGGTGTTGGAACCACCGCGGCAGGCGGCGGTAAAGAAGCCGCCGATCTCAAAGACCTGCGGGCAGAAGGTATTGAGCAAAAGGCCAACGATCATCGGGTAGATCATGATGTCACCCGGGATACGCGGGACTTTGAATTTCTTTTGCTCGTTGGCGGTCGCTTCCTGTGCCATGAAACCCCCATTTCCGCCGACGCAGAACAAAAGCCAACGTCACACTTTGCTACAGTAAAGTTTGACCATGGTACCAGAAGAAGCAGACCGGCTCGGTGAGAAATTCGATTCGTTGTGCCGGGACGCTAAACGTGCCCCGCTCTTATATGAAGCTCAAAACGATATAGAACACGATGCCCGAGACGCAGCACCACAACATCGACTTTGTCTTGATTGCCACCGCTACGACACCGGCGGCCGCAATCCAGGGAATCAAGCCCTGCCACAAGCCGGCGTCGAAAGCGCCAGGGCTTATCAAATCGTTGGCGACCAGCGCCGCAAAGGCGGCAGACGGAATATAACCCAAGGCCTCGGTAACGCGGGGCGACAGCGTTCTCCCGCGCAAGGCAAACGCCGGGGCAATGCGGAAAAACGCGATGGCCGCCCATGACGATAGCCATAGGACCAAAAACTCATTAACGGGCATCGCGAGCGCCCCTTCCCTCGGCGAGGACATCGCACGCGAGTGCCGTGACAACGCCGACGAGCACACTTGCCGGCACGGCGATATTCGTCCACCCCAAGAACTTGCATATGGCGACGGACACCGCAGCCAAACCGGCAGCTACGACATTACCGCGCGACAGTCGCTGCGAAAAGAGTAGGCAGATAAAGAGCGATGTGCAGACAAAACCCGCAATAGCGGTGGGAACATCGACAACGGCGCCGACGATGGCGCCCGTCGTACACGAAACGCCCCATGTTGCGATGAGGATCACGTTGAGCACAAAGGACTCGAGCGGACCCCAATCCTCCCCTTTAACCAACTTGGCAAGCGAGATGCCGTATGCCTCCTCGGTAAGTGTCGCGGCAACAGCCAGCGTCTGACGCTTCGAAGCACCCCTCAAATGCGGTGCGATCGATGCCGAGTAAAGCGCAAAGCGCGAGGAGATTGCGGCGACGCTCGCGACGATCGACGCCGCAGGCACGCCTGCTAGCCACAGATTACAGATCATAAACTGCCCGCTGCCCGTCACGAACGTGCTGCTCAGGGCAAAAACCATCCAGGGTTCCATTCCCGTCTGCGCCATAATCATTCCGCACGGCGCGGCTATCGCAACATAGGTAAGCATCACCGGCCAGACGGTTTTAACGATTTTGAGCACCATAGCGTTCCTCGTCCCGACAAGATTTCCGAGCCGCATTCAACGACGCGGCAGAACCATCGCCCGATGGCAACCGAGTTCACCTACAATTGCCACCGGATCGAAAGACACAGAAAGACACAACTTTTTAGGAAGTCATTATGACAGCTATCGATCGAACGCGGGCTGCCGCGGCCTTCAAGACCTACACCGATGCCTACGATGCCGCCAATCCGCGTATCGCGCTCAAAATCGAGCATACGTACCACGTTGCCGAGGCATGCGATGCCGTGGCATGCGAACAGGGCTGGTCACCTCAGGACATTGACCTAGCGTGGCTTTGCGGCCTGCTGCACGATATGGGCCGCTTTGAGCAGCTGCGACGCTGGGACACGTTTAAGGATGCCGAGAGCATGAGCCATGCGGCGTTGGGCGTCGAGGTTCTCTTTGGCGAAAACCCTGCAGACGCGCCCGCGACAACAAGTATCCGCGACTTTATCGACGATCCGGTAGAAGACGAGTTGATTCGCGCAAGCATTGCCTATCACAGCGATTTCCGTCTACCCGCGCAGCTCGACGAGCGCACGCGGCGCTTCTGCGATATTGTGCGCGATGGCGACAAGGTCGACATTATGCGCACCATCGCCGACAGCACCGTCGACACCATCCTCAAAGTGGATGAGGACGTGCTTCTTGCCAGCCACTTCTCAGCACCGACGCTGGCTGCCTTTGACGAGCACCGCTGCGTCACGCGCGATGAGCGCGATGAGCCCGCGGACTACTTGGTGGGGCTTATCTGCTTTATGTTTGAGCTCGTCTATCCGGCAAGCCGCGCGCTGGCGCGCAAGCAGGGCGATATCTACCGCCTGCTCGACGCACCTTTTGGCATCGTGCGGCCCTTTACCGACCCCGCCACGCAAGCGACCTGGGAACGCCTAAAGAAAGAGATGCGAGCCTGGCTGGCCGGCGCCTAGCGCTCGAGCTGGGCCAGGAGCTCTTCGACGACTTCGACGGCGTCGCCGACAACTTTATACTGCGCAGCGCCGAAGATGGGGGCATCTGGGTCCTCGTTGACGGCAATGACGCACTCCGCGCCGCCGATGCCGGCTAGGTGCTGGATAGCACCCGAAACGCCGATGCTCACAAGGAGCTTGGGCGAAACCGACACGCCGGTCTGCCCAACCTGGTGGCGGTACTCCAGCCAACCTGCCTCCACAACGGGACGCGTGCAACCAAGCTCGGCACCCAAGGCATCGGCGAGCTTTCGCATCAGGGGCAGATTCTTCTTGGAGCCAATGCCGCGGCCCACCACGACCAGGCGCTCGGCATCGGCAATTGATGCCTGCTGCCCCCACTCCTCGGCGGAAATCGAGATCTCGACGCGGACCTTAGCATCATCCGCAAGCGATACCTGGGTAATCGTGCCAGAGCGGCTGTAATCAAACTCGGGTACCCCAAAGATGCCGGGACGCACCGTTGCCATCTGGGGACGATGATTGGGGCAGATAATGGTGGCCATCAAGTTGCCGCCAAACGCCGGGCGGGTCTGCTGCAGCAGACCCGTCTCCGTATCCATCGAAAGCACCGTACAGTCGGCCGTAAGGCCCGTCTGCAAGCGTACGGCCACACCGGGCGCCAGCTCACGACCAAAGGCGGTCGCGCCGTACAGAATGGCCTCGGGTCTGCGCTCGGCCACCAAATCGCAGATGAGACGAGCATAGATCTCCGCATCGTTTTGGCGCAGTCGCTCGTCGCGGCAGACCACGACCTCGTCGGCACCGGCGCAGACCAGATGCTCCAGGTCCTCAAGCGAGCCCTCGGGGCCCATGCCGGCCAATGCCACCAGACGGCAACCGCGAGCATCGGCAAGCTCGCGCCCCTTACCCATGAGCTCGTAGGCCACCGGAGCCACGACATCGTGATCGTCGGTCTGCACGAATACCCATATGTCTCGATACGCATCGAGGTCAACCGCGCCGGCGGCCTCGTCGCGCTCGATCGAAATGGCATTGACGGGGCAGGCGTCGACGCACCCGCCGCACAAGATACAGCCGTCGGTCACATGGGCGCAGCGGTTGGGGCGCTCGCCCTCCACCACAATGCCACCCGAGGCACAGGCGCGAACGCAGCGGCCACAGCCAACGCATGCCTCGCTATCGATTATCAGTCCGCTCATCTATGCCATCCCCTCGATAATCTTGGCAAGCTTTGCCGCCTGTTCGACCGGCGTGCCCTCGATGGCCTCGCACGTTTGGTCACGGTCGGGCACAAACGAGCGCACGACCTGCGTCGGCGATCCGGTAAGGCCGCAACGCGAGGGGTCGGCATGCACATCGGCAGCACAGACCACCCGCACATCCGCATCTTCGGCCGCGCGTATGCCGGCGATGCTCGGCATGCGCAGCTGGCCGATCTCCTTGGCGGTCGTCATCGCGCACGGCATCTCCAGATAGACCGTCTCCTCGCCGGCGTCACAGCCGTGGACAAGCGCCAGCGAGCCGCACGTCGTAAAGCCCGCGCTCTGCACGCAGCTCACATCGGTCACGCAGGGAATCTCGAAGGCGCCGGCCAGCTCGGGGCCAATCTGGGCAGTATCGCCATCCACCGCCATCTTGCCGCAGATGAGCAGGTCGAAGTCCTCGTCGAGCGCCTCGATGCCGCATTTGAGAGCATAGGTGGTCGCCAACGTGTCCGCGCCCGCAAAAGCACGGTCGGTGAGCAGCAATGCATCGTCGGCACCGCGGGCAATGCAGTCGCGCAGCAGCGATTCGGTTGCAGGGATACCCATCGACACCACCGTCACGCGCACATCCATGCCAAAGCCGATAAAGTCGTCCTTGAGCGCCAGCGCGCATTCGAGAGCACTTGCATCGAAGGGATTAATGACCGCCTGCCTGCCATCACGCACGATGGTATTGGTTTTGGGGTCCATCTTGACCTCGGTGCTTCCCGGCACCGCCTTGACGCACACCACCATATGGAAATCGCTCATCTTCACGCGCCCCCTTTCTGGACGAGTTCATCCAAGAGCTTCTCCGAAAACAGGTTGCCACGGCCCAGCTGACCGGCAGGATCGAGCTGCAGCTTGAGCCGAGCCGATTCGACCATGGCCTCGTGTCCGTACATCGTCTCCAAAAAACCCGCTTTGATCTTGCCGACGCCGTGCTCGGCAGAGACGGCGCCGCCCATAGCCGTTACCTCAGCAGCCCACCGGGCAAACAGCTCGCCACCGCGACGGTAGTCTTGCGCATCGCGCGGCAGGATATTCACATGCAGATGGTTGCTGCCAATATGTCCCCAGGCGGCAGACTCAAGCCCGCTTTCGGCCAACGTGCGGCGATAGAGGGCAACGACATCGGCCAGGCGCGCGTTGGGCACCGACATATCCGACCCCAGCTTGGTAATGGTGGGGTCGGTGCGGCGACGCTCGTCGATGAGCATGTTGACGCTCTCGGGAACGGCGTGGCGGAAGAACCGCTGGCATTCGCGATCGACCTCGGTGCGCGCAACCCAGGTCGCGTCGTCGCGGCCGCCCGCAAGCTCCAAAACCCATCCCAAGTGGTACAACTCCTCGGTCGCCTGCGCCTCGTCGTCGCAGTCGAGCTCCACATAGACACAGACCTTTGCCTCGTCGTCGAGCGCCGGCAGCGAGGCAAACGCGGTCGACTGCTCGCGCTGGCGGCGAAGGATATCCAAGGCGTCGGCATCGAAATACTCGATAGCGGCGGCATGGGACAGCACGGGGCGCACGGAATCGGTAAAGGACACCGCCTTGTCCTCACTGTCGAAAAAGCAGCTCACGCCCCATACGACCGAAGGTGCCGCCTGCAGGGCGATCTCGAGCTCGGTAATGACGCCGAGTGTGCCGCATGCACCGATAAAAAGATCGATGGCGTCCATGTCGTCCGAAACGAAATAACCCGACGCGTTTTTGGTCTTGGGCATGGTATAGCCGGGAAGATCCAGCTCGAGTGCGCGGCCCCCTGCCGTCACGAGCGACAGGTGGCGGCCCTGGGCAAAAGCCTCGCCGCGCCGAAGCTCAAGCAAATCGCCATCAGCCAGCACGACGTGGAGTCCCGTGATATGTGGGCGCATGGGGCCGTAGGCGTAGCTGCGGGCACCGGAGGCGTTACATGCCGCCATGCCGCCCAGACAGGCAGACGCCTCGGTGGGATCGGTGGGAAAAAACTGCTCGGGAGCCTCTTGGAACTCCTCGTAGGCCTCAAGCGATGCCTGGTCCCAACCAGCGGTCGGCAGCACCTTCTTGCTCAGCTGCTTGCGCAGCTCCGAGAGCACAACGCCCGGCTCCACGCGCAGCAGAAATTGGCCTTGTTCATCGCGGCGAAGGCCCAAATAGCGATTCATACGGGAAGTATTGAGGATATGCCCGCCGTGGGGCACGGCGCCGGCGGCAAGGCCGGTTCGGGCGCCCTGAACCGTTACCGGAACACGCTCGACATGGAGCTTTTCCAAAATGGCACGGACCTCGTTTTCCGTTGTCGGAAACGAGATGCTCGAGGCCTCGCCCGATGCGCGAGACTCGTCGCGACCATACTCTTCGAACTCGTCGGTGAAGGGTTTGATGGTTGCAGACACGCGAACTCCCCCTTTAGCTAACTACAGTGTTTGCAGGGAGATGTTACCGCATCGTTTCGTCGACGTGTTCGAGACCGTCTCCATAATTGGCGTTTTTTACGTTCGTGCAATTCGGCGAGCGGCTTGATTTCCTCGGCAGACGATGCTTTTGACACATATGGCCCCGCCGTCGCCGACCGCGCGATTGTCGCTCGAAAAAAGTTGGAGTATTTTTTGCCGCCTTTTACCTGCGGAGACGCCAATCCGTCAAGCATTTGGTCAGAAATTGGTCAAGCAGCGGCTGATACGGTCGGCGTCGACAGCCAAAACCGATAGAAGTTTTGGCCCAGAAGCAGGGAGGTTCCCATGGCATATTACTGGCCCCAGTACGGCATCGCCATCGAAGTCGACGACGATCCCCATCTCCTGCCTTTCGACGAAGAGGCATTCCCCGATACGACGGTCTACCACGTTACCACCGATGTGATCTGCGACCCCGAGTCGTTCTCGGCGCTCGCCCACCACATCGCGCATATCCACGACATCGAGCTCCCTCCCGACTTCGACGAGCTCGTCTACTCGCGCCGTCTGATGCTTCACATGCTCTTTGGAGCGGACCCGTCCACCTTTGCGCGCGTCTATACCGCCAAGGATGCCGCATGAGCGCGAAGAAGCCACCCCACTTTGCAGGCCTGGGTCGTCGCAAGAAGCTCATCGTTGCCTGCTTGGCCATCGTCTGCGCCCTTGTCGCCGTAGGACTATACGCTTGGCAGTCGCAGCCCGTACCCGAGGCGGGCGCTTCGGTCACGACGGCCGAGGGCAAAACGCGTCAGGAAATCCAAGATGAGCTCGACGCCATCGTCCGCGACAACATGATGACGATTTCGGTCGCACCGGTCGCTCAGCTGCAGGAGGACGGCAAGCTGCGCGTCAACGTGCAAAACGTCCAAGACAATAAATTTCCCCAGCGATTCCGCGTCATCCAAAACGACGAGACCATGTACGAATCCGGTGTGGTCGAGACCGGCAAGACAATCGAGACGTGCCCCGCCGGCGACATCAAAGAAGGCGAGGCGTACATCGAGATCCAGGCACTCGATGCCAAGACCCTCGACAGCCACGGCAATCCGACACGTGTCAAGGTACGGGTTGAGCAAGCCGAGAACTAGCTTTCCGGCCGACGCGGCACCGCACGCAATTCACCAGCATTCGTCCAATCATCGCGGGGACGGCCCGCGGCGAATAGAAAGGAACGACCATGGACATCACCAGGAACATGAACGGAGCCAGAGCGCTCGTCGTGGGCGCAGGGCTCGCGCTCGCGCTCGCAATGGGCGCCGCCCCGACGCCAGCTATGGCAGCCGGGCGCGTTGGAACCACGAAAGTAATGGTCAGGACCGAGATCGACAACGTTGAGTTCAAAGTTCCGACGGTTATTCCCTTCGTCGCCAAGGCCGACGGCACGCTTCAGGGCCCCTCAGAAGACGCGACCACCATCGACAATCATTCGGCCTACGGCATCCATGTCACCAACATGAAGATCGACGCCATGAACACCTGGACCATTGCCGCCGACGCCAAGGCCGGAACCGCGCAGAACTCCATCGACTTTAAGGTCGGCCCCGACGGCGCACTCCAGAACGCCAGCGCCGCAATGCAGGAGACGGGCCTCGATCTTTCCAAGAACGCAGCCTTCGACATGGGCTACCAGGGCATTGCCGGCGGCACGGACAAAATTAAGCTCAAGACAAGCGGAAACGTCGCCCGCGTCACGCGCGACATCTTCCGCGTAACCGGCGAAGGCGATCAGGTTGCAACGATCACCTGGACGGTCGAGCCCGGTGCGCACACGGCATAAGGCTGTCGCCCTGGCCGCCGCCGTCAGCATCCTAGCGTTTGGGCCAGCCATGGCCTTTGCCCAGCAAGAACAGGCGCAGGCCGCCACGCAAGTGACGGTCGACCTCTCGGAGCTCGACCGCGGCGACCGCGAGGAACCGTTGGCGCAGACAGGCGACAGACGATGGCTCTTGGCAGCAGGCGCCACAGCAGCAGGCGCGGGCACCGCCGGCCTCGGTCTGCACATCAAACGCAGCCAGAAACAAAACACGGACAGGCCACACTAAATTAGCTAAGGAGACCCCATGGCATCGAAGAACCTTTTGCCCGTCGTCGCACTCTGCGGCGCGCTCGCAACCGGAACGCCTGTCGCCGCTTGGGCGACTCCTGTCATGGCAGACTCCTTACCAGTAGCCCTAAGCTCCGCATCAAATCCGTCGAGCGCCATTGCGTGCAAGCGTTTTTCGATCGCACAGGCTGCAATCTCAACCTCGGGATGCCTTCGTCGTAATACGGACGGTTCGATAGTCGTGGATATCAATCGTTCGAACAAGGCAAACGGCTCCCAGGCGGGGTACGCCGTCTGCACGTGGCGCTCGGTTGTGCTCGACGCAGATGGCGATCCATGCAATTTAGAGCTGCGCATCGACATCGCTTCGATCGATGACTCGGCGAACGGAGCGAAGGTCGCCTTCGACGGTACGTTTTTTGAGAAAGGAGGCGGTATATGTCTGGGCTGCGCCGCCGCGAATGCAGACGATGCGCAGCCCACCCTCTCATTCACGGCATCGTTGCGGCTGACCAAAGCCGGCACCGATGCCATCGCGGCGGGAGAAGCGTCCCTGCTGTTCTACGCCGTCAGCGCCAAAGACACAGACGCTCATTTCGAGAAACCAGCCGGATCACTCAGCCTTACACGAGGGATAGAGGCAGGCCCTATTGAAATCGATGCCCACGCGCAAAGCAGGCAATGCATTCTTGCCGACCCGGCGCTTCTCGAAATGGAGTGGAACGGATCCGGAGCCATCGGAATTCTCCCCTCCGCGCTTGACGCCAAGACGCTCCCCTCAAACGACGAGCCCATCAACACAACCATACAAGAGGAGAGCGCGGTCAAAGAAGCAGGTGCGGGCGACACGCCATCGCCGACAAACAGCGTCCCAGCTTCTCTCGAAGCACCGAATGAGCCCGCTGCCGATCCAAACAATCCCGAGCTCGCGGACAGCCTGGGGCTTGCTGATCCTCAAGAGATCGATGAAGGTAACTGCTGCGTGCTTGCCGCGCTCGACCACACAGAGGTCATCGACGCTGCGAACATCGAAGTTGCCGCCGCCAATCAGCCCGTCCGCAAGTCGGCTATCATCGCATTTCCTGAATCCATCGAAGTCGTCTTTTTGCCATCGGGCGAGGTCGTGGCCCCAACACTGCTCACCTTGTTGGGCGCCAAGAATACTCGAAACGAAATTAAAAAGGTCACAGTTGTCGACCCTGCAACCACCGCCAAGCTGCGTCTATACGCCGTTGCCGCAAACGGAAGCAAGACCCTGGAATTCGATGGCGACACACTTCTAGCCTGGCGACGTCTGGACATTATGCAAGACGTCTCGTATCAGATCGAACTCGAAGGGTTTGATCGTGCCCGCGATGCCAATATCATCGCCGCGGCTATTGAATCCCCGCAGCGGCTTATGACACTGCGCTTTGAATACTATCCCTATGTCCCGACAACCACCTGAGGCTTAAATGCTGCGCATCATTCCTAATACCCCTTATATAACGTATTAGATGAGTCGCGATGTACCTCGCATTTCGTTCTGCTACGATTGCCACGTTGGCATCAATACAGGAGGGCTCATGCCGGGCTTGGGAACAATCATCAACGTTGTGCTTTTAGTTGCGGGCGGTCTTTTAGGATTAGCGGGCGGCCGCTTCATTACACCGCGTATCCAAGACACGCTCATGAAAGCATCGGGGCTGTGCGTCCTGTTTATCGGCCTGGGCGGCACCATGCAAAAGATGCTCATCATCGATGGAAAGGCGCTAGCGACCACCGGTACCACCATGCTCATCGTCTCATTTGCGCTCGGTTCGCTCATCGGCGAGGCCGTCAACTTGGAAGCCGCCATCGAGAACCTTGGCGAATGGCTCAAGCGCAAAACCGGCAGCGAGGGCGATAACGAGTTCACCAACGCTTTTGTCTCGACTTCACTCACCGTGTGTATCGGCGCCATGGCCATTGTGGGATCGATCCAGGACGGTCTGCTCGGTGACTGGTCAACGCTTGCCCTGAAAGGCGCATTGGACTGCATCATCGTCTGCACCATGACGGCGTCGCTTGGCCGCGGCTGCATTTTCTCCGCCCTGCCCGTCGCCGTGTTCCAGGGGACGATCACGTTGTTTGCCGGCGCGCTCTCCCCCATCATGACTACGGCAGCCCTCAACAGCCTTTCGCTCGTAGGCTCCATGCTCATCTTCTGCGTCGGCGTCAACCTCATCCGTCCTCAGACCTTCCGCACGGCCAATATGCTCCCCTCCGTCGTCATCGCCGTCATCTACGCCCTCCTGTTCTAAATCTATCAACGCAGCGGTATCTCGAACACCTGTTTGATGCTGTGCTATGATATGAGGTCACCGTAGCTGCGTTCGAGAGGAGGAGCGGTGGCCGACCAGGACATCAAGATGCTCATCGAGCGCATTATGGCCGAGGCCCGGACCCATCAGTCCGCCCGCTTCTCAAACGAAGTCTACGCAGACGAGCCGATTCTCAAAACCGGCCGACAGATGCAAAATTTCCTCCCCGACCAGTACCGCAAGATGCGTGAGATATCGCGTTGGCAAGAAGACCCCAAGGGCGGTGCGGGCCGCTGGCTTTCGGAAGCCGAGCTTTTTTACCGCCAGGGCCTGCTGATGGCCGACTTTGAGGACGACTGTCCCTACAACGGCACCTTTAAGTCGTACTTTCCCACCTACAACGCTATGAGCGACCGACAGCTGCGCGGCTACTTTACTTGGCGTGCCCAAGTGCGTCGCGGAACCGTCGAGGAAACGTCTACGTCTTTTGCCTTTCTGTATCTCTATGAGCTGATTTGCGGCATTGGCGTAGATGATCCGCTCGATGGTTTTAACAAGATCAAGGCTTTTTGGAATGTCTATCGCGCCTTCGAGCCCGGCATCGACCGGTTTGCGCGCGTGTGGCTGCAGGATTACGCCGTGTTCCACGGGCTCGACCCCAAGCTGCTTCGTGACTCTAAAACCGTCATGTTCGATAACGCCCTTATCAAGCTGCGACGCGCGGCACGAGACCTTGTACCGGCACCGGCACCGTCCGGCCAGACCCCCAAACGTCGCAAAACCTCCGAGCCCACGCTCCCCCTTCCGCCCGATGAGGTGCGCGAGGAGCGACTCATGGCCGCCATCAACGCCCTCTCCACGTACAACCTAAGTAACTCGCGGCTCGACCGCAGCCACCACCGCGATCTGCGCCACGTGGCATGCGCCGTGTATGTCCGTATGGCGCGCTACTATGACACGCACCGAAAGACCGGCATCGTGGCGAGCTTGTTTGGGGAGGAGACGGCCATGCCCTACACCATGTTTGCCTCGGCCGTATTCTTTGCGCCCGAGCGCCACGAGGACTGCGAATACCGCCTGGATCCTATCCATATCTACCGTTGCCAAAACGGCTTTTGGGAATGCATGCGTATCCACGGCAGCAGGCAAAAGAGCAGCAAACTCGGCGAAATGATGCGCGCCTGCGACCAACGCCTACGCCTGGCGCTGGACCCCGCCCACCCCCTAAAGGAGGAGAAGGTCCCCAAATATCTGACCAAGATCATCGATGACGAGATCGTGGCATGGCTTTCGTGGGATGCCGCGCACCAGCCCGTCAAGATCGATATCGATTTGAGTCAGCTGGGACACATTCGGAGCGCCGCCGCACAAACGCGTGAGGCGCTTTTGATCGATGAGGAGCGCGAGGACGATGTGCTCGCAGAGGTCGATACGGTGGACTCCGAGCAGCCGAAAGCCGAGCCCGCAGCAGACGCGTTTGTCGAGCCGGTCACGGCGGCCGCAGAGCAGGACGAGGCCGACGAGCCAACCATTTCCACCGAACAGTTTGGTGTCGTGGCGCCGCTTCTTGCGCCGACGCCCCCGCTCGCAGCGGCTGCGCCCACTGACGCCGCGAGCGAACTCGCACCCGCCGCAACCGCGTATCTGCGCGCACTGCTCGAGCAGAACGCAGCGCAAGCGACATCGGCAGTGGCGCACTCGGGCCAGAGCGAGGACATGCTCGTCGATAGCATCAACGAGGCGCTCTTTGACCTGGTGGGTGACACCGTAATTGAATTTGGCGCGGCAGGACCGCAAATTATCGAGGACTACGAAGCAGACGTGAGAGGATACCTAGACTATGAGTGATACCGCATCCGCAGCACCCCGCGTGCCCAAGCGCGTCGCCGCCGTCATTCTCAACTCGCTCAAGGGCGGCGTGGTCCCGCGCATCGGCCTTCCCTACATCACCGTAGGGCGCGAGGTCGAAATCCGCGCCCTGCTCACCGACCTGAGTCTCATCGCCGACGGCGGCGCGAGCTTCCGCTTTCTGGTCGGTCGCTACGGAGCCGGCAAGAGCTTTTTGCTCCAGACCATCCGCACGCACGCCATGGGCGAGGGATTCGTCGTCGCCGATGCCGACCTGTCACCCGAGCGCCGCCTACAGGGCGGCCAGGGGCAGGGCCTTGCCACCTACCGCGAGCTCATCCGCAACATATCGACTAAAACGCGCCCCGAGGGCGGTGCGCTCAACCTAATCCTCGATCGCTGGGTCGCCTCGTGTGCCGATGCCGATGAGTCTGCCGTCAATGCCCAACTGGCCCCGCTCGAGGAAATGGTCCACGGCTTCGACTTCGCCCGTATGCTCCGCCGCTACCGCGCGGCCGTATCCGAGGGCGACGAAGAAGCTATGAGCCGCGTGACCAAATGGATTCGCGGCGAGTACCGCACCAAGAGTGAGGCACGCGCCGAGCTGGGCTCCTCGACCATCATCAGCGATGACGACTGGTACGACTACGTTAAGCTCATTGCGCGCTTTTTGGTCTGCGGCGGCTACAAGGGCATGCTGGTGCTCATCGACGAGCTCGTGAATCTGTATAAGATTCCCAACGCCATCACGCGCCAATACAACTACGAGAAGATCCTAACCATGTACAACGACACGCTCCAGGGCAAGGCGCAGTACCTGGGCATGATCATGGGCGGCACGCCAACCTCCATCGAAGACCGGCGCCGCGGGGTGTTCTCCTACGAGGCCCTGCGCAGCCGACTCGCTCAAGGCCGCTTTGCGCGCGAGGACCTTAAGGACATGCTCGCGCCCATCATCCGTCTGCAGCCACTCACCTACGAGGAGCTGCTGGTGCTCATCGAAAAACTCATGCAGATCCATGCCGGCTACTTTGGCTGGACGCCCACGCTTACCGAGAACGACTTGGTGGACTTCCTCAAGATTGAGTTTGGCCGCGTGGGAGCCGACACGCATCTGACGCCGCGTGAGGTCATTCGTGACTTTATCGAGCTGCTCGACATCCTATGCCAAAACCCCGACGCCAACGTGGCCGAGCTACTGCAAAGCGTCGGCGGCGACGCGCTGGCGCCGGCAGCAGCAACAGGCGACACCGGCACCGCAAGCGGCGACCGCAATTTCGCCGAATTCACCATCTAACCTGCCAAAAAGGGACAGGTTTATTTTGGCAGGCTTTATCTGGGCAAACGTCGAGGCAGTGATGCGGCAAGCCACTGCTCACCGCGTTAAGAGGTTCGTATTTGAGAGGAGGCCCCGTGAACGCCTTTGACCGCTACGCCCCGTTTATCCAAGACTTCATCTACTCCCACGATTGGGAGAGCCTGCGCTCCATCCAGGTTGCGGCAGCTGATGCCATCTTTAACACGCAAGACAATGTACTCCTGACGGCATCCACGGCTTCCGGCAAAACCGAGGCAGCCTTCTTTCCCATCCTGACCGAGTTTTGGGAGAGGCCGCCCGCGAGCGTGGGCGCCCTCTACATCGGCCCCCTCAAAGCGCTCATCAATGACCAATTCGTCCGCCTCAACGACCTGTGCGAAGAAGCCAATATCCCTGTCTGGCACTGGCATGGCGATGTCTCGCAGTCGCACAAGGCTAAGCTCATCAAAAAACCGAGCGGCATCTTGCAGATTACGCCCGAGTCACTCGAAGCGCTCTTAATCCATAAGCACATGGCGATCCCGCGCATGTTTTGCGACCTGCGCTATGTGGTCATCGACGAGGTCCATTCGCTCATGCGCGGCGACCGTGGCGGGCAGACGCTCTGCCTTATCGAGCGACTCTCGCGCATGGCAGGCGTGCAGCCCCGCCGCATCGGCCTTTCGGCCACCATCGGCGACCCCAAGCGCACGGGTGCCTTTCTCTCACAGGGAACGGGACGCGACTGCGTTATCCCCCGTTTTGAGGAACCGCGTCGCGTGTGGCGTATCTCCATGGAGCACTTCTACAACTCGGGTCCCCAGGCACAGCAGCGAGGATTCGAGAGCATGGGTCCTCAAGAGGCCGAAGTGCTTGCATGCGAGCGCATTGAGGCAGCGGCACCCGCGGCACTGCCCGCCGGCGCCCAAGACATGCGTCACAGCGGACAGCTCACACAAGAGGAGCGCCGTCAACGTCGTGAGCGGGCACGGGGCAAGGCCGCTCCCAAAGACCGTCGCACTTCCTCGGCCCCCGAGGGCGAAGTCGACATCCCACGAGCGACCGAGCAGGCGCTTCTCAACCCCACCGACACGGCGCCCGACAACGCCGACCCCGGTATGGGCTATATCTTTGAGCATACGCGCGGCCGCAAGTGCCTGGTCTTTGCCAACTCGCGCGAGGAGGCAGAGGCCGTATGCTCCATGCTGCGCAGCTACTGCGAAAGTCGACACGAGCCCGACCGCTTTCTCATCCATCACGGCAATCTTTCGGCATCGCTGCGCGAGACGGCAGAGGAGCTCATGCGCGACGAGGAGCAGGCGCAGACAACCGTCACCACCTCAACGCTGGAGCTCGGTATCGATATCGGCCGCCTGGAGCGCGCCTTCCAGATTGACGCGCCGTTTACCGTCAGCTCCTTTTTGCAGCGCATGGGGCGCACAGGCCGTCGCGACCTTCCTCCCGAGATGTGGTTTGTCATGCGCGAGGAAGAACCCGAGCCGCGCACGATGATGCCCGAAACCATTCCCTGGAAGCTCCTGCAGGGCATCGCGCTCGTACAACTCTATCGCGAGGAAAAGTGGGTCGAGCCGCCCGAGCTCGATCGACTCCCCTACAGCCTGCTCTATCACCAGACTATGTCGACCCTCGCCAGCACCGGAGAGCTCACGCCGGCCGAACTTGCCCAGCGCGTGCTCACGCTCAGCTATTTCCATCGCGTCTCGGCCGATGACTATCGCGTGTTGCTGCGCCACCTCATCAAGATCGACCATATCCAGGTCACCGAAGGCGGCGGGCTCATCGTGGGCCTCGCGGGCGAGCGCATCATTAACAACTTTAAGTTCTACGCCGTGTTCCAGGAAAACGAGGAGTTCACCGTTCGCAGTGAGTCGGCCGAGTTGGGCACAATCGTCAATCCCCCACCGCCCGGTGAGCGCATCGCCATCGCCGGACACTGCTGGATTGTCGAGGAAGTAGACTGGAAGCGACACACCGTCTTTGCCACGCAAGTCAAAGGTCGTGTGCCGGCATACTTTGGCGACTGCCCCGGTGACATCAATACACACGTACTCGAACGCATGTGCCAAGCGCTCAACGAGCACGCAGCATATCCGTACCTCATGGGTAACGCACGGGCCCGCTTGGCGCAGGCTCGCCATACGGCCGAGATTTCGGGCGCGGGGACCAAGCCACTCATTAACCTGGGCGGCGACACCTGGGTGCTCTTCCCCTGGTTGGGCAGCTACGCCTTTTTGGCACTCGAGCGCATGCTCAAGATTAAATGTGCCGCGGAGCTGGGCCTTCGCGGACTCGACCCGTCACGCCCGTACTTTATGCAGTTTAAAATGAAGGCCGACGAGGAGACGTTCTTTGAGGTGCTCGCCGCCGAGGCCGAGAAAGACTTCGATCCCATCGAGCTCGTCTATCCCGGCGAGGTGCCTTATTTTGACCGCTACGACGAGTTTGTTCCCGAAGAGCTCGTGCGCAAAGGCTTCGCCGAAGGCGTGCTCGACATCGAGGGCATGAAGCAGCGCGTCCTCAGCTGGCGCGACCACGCCTAAGACCAGTCCTTTTTGGGACGGGGAGACTTACTTGTCGTGAAGGACGGTGCCGAGGAAGTCGGTGTCGAAGGGCACAGCTTCGGCAAAGGCGTAGTCGCCGTCGCTGGCGATGAGCAGATAATTCTCCTCGCCGCCGAACTCTGCATCGCCACATGGGACCACCCAGGCGTGGGCGAACACCTCGAGCGCCGTGGCGGCGCAATCGCGCAGGAACGTTACGTCGCTCCCCTCGTTTGCGCTCACGATATTGGCAACGTAGATACCCCCGGGGTTCAGGCTGCCTCGCACCAAACGCAACGCCTCAACCGTCGCCAGCTCGCGTACGGGCTCGACACCGCCAAAGCAATCGCTCACGACCACGTCGTAGCGACGATGGCCCACGCTCGTCACACCCAAATACGAGCGAGCCTCAGCGGTAATCACCCGCAAGCGGTCGCCCACCGCACGCTCCAGCTCGTCCAGGTAGAACCAGCGGCGCGCTAGGCGCGTAATCTCTCCGTCATACTCGATAACGTCCATGCACAAGTCCTCGTGCGACATCAGCGCGAACTTGGGATAGGCAAACCCGCCGCCGCCCAGCATAAGCATGCGGTCGATACCGTGACCGTAAGCGTCGCGCATCGCATCCTCGGCCTCAAACACGTCGTCAAACGAACGATAGTACGTAAAGACGGGCTCCGCCCAACGCTCGCCAACGTAGCTTGCACTTTGGTAGACGCCGCCTTGTACCAATACGCGGACTTCGTCGCCGCCCTCGTCGTGCACGCGCTTCACACGCGCCAACCCATTGCGGGTTCGCGCAACCTGCAGACAGGCAGCACGAACAGCGACGGCGGCCGCACCAAGCGCCGCGGCTCCCAGAGCAACGCCGGCAACGACGCCGGCAGAAACACTCGGCTTGTTCATCTAGAGCTCCTTTTGCAGATAAAGGCCATAGTCATAAAATCCAAGATGGCGATAGTACTCGCGCGTACCAATCGCGCTGATCACGTTGATGCGCGCATAGCCCGCGTCCCGAGCAATATGGCACGCACGCTCCACCAGCGACCGTCCCAATCCATGGTGCTGGGCTGCCTGGCCTTGATCCCCCACGCGCGCCGCCATGCCATACACGTGTACCTCGCGAATCATCGCCTCGTCCGGCATCGTCGGCAACTCGTCCGCATGTGCGGCAACAAAAGCGCGAACGGGCAGCGACAGACGCAAAAAGCCGGCGATCTTGCCTTCGGGCGTCACCCACTGCAAAAAGCGTTCACGCGTCACCGGCGTCTCGTAAGCGACCTCATCAAGAGACAGTTCATCCAGGTCGTCACCCGCGGTACTGATCTCGCGATAGCGAATCTCGCGCACCGTCGCACCGTCACCCCGAGCAGCCAGGCGGTTCTCAACGAGCTGACGCAGGTTGGGCTTCTTGTTGCCCACCATGATGTCGTCGGAGCTAAAGTCGCGGATCATGCGGCTGATGCGGCAGAACGCCGGCGTCACCACGATGTCGTCGGCCAGCACATCGAGCAGTTCTTCCTCGGTATAGGGGCGCCACTCGCCGCGCTCATAGCGGCCCACCAGACGCGAGCCCTCGATGAGCGCGCACGGGTAGACCTTGACCTCGTCGGGCATAAAGGCCCCCTCGGTCATAAAGCGCTCGTAGTCGCGCTTGTCCCCCTCGGGCGTGGCGCCCAGCAAGTTGAGCATAAAATGCGCGTGGATCTTAAAGCCAAACAGACGCGCAAGCGAAAACGCCCGCTCGATCTGAGCCACCGAAATGCGACGCTCGTTGATATCGAGCAGGTGCTGGTTGAGGCTCTGGATGCCCATCTGAATCTTGGTGCAACCCAGGCGGCGGATAAGCGTGAGGGTCTGCGGCGTCACGGCATCGGGGCGCGTCTCGATAACGAGCCCCACCACGCGATGCTTCGCCGTCTCGTTGATGCGCTGCTGACGCTCAAGCTCCTCCATCGTTGCCGTCTGCCACTCAGTGACCTCGCCCCACGGCGTACCGGGACCGTACAGACGACGCACCGCACGGTTATAGCCGCCCACGGCAGCATCCACACGCCCCTGCTCGTCGGCAACGCCGGCAGCAAGCTCGACCTCGTCTGTCGCAATGCCGGCGGCCCGATAGCGCTCACGGCGCTCTGCTACCACAGGCGGCAGGGCATCGGCGGGAGCGTCATCGAGCAGACGCCCCGCCTCGGCACGGCTGATGCCCGGACGTGCCAACATGGGGTTGGCCGCCACGCCGGCGACGGCATCGTCATTGAGTGCACGGAAAAGCTCCGACATAAACCATGTCTGATAGCCTTCCGGATAGTCGCTCCAGGTACCGCCAAGCACAATGAGCTCGATCTTATCGGTCGCATGCCCCATCTGCGAAAGCGCGGTCAGGCGAGCGCTCACCTGCAGATACGGGTCAAAGCAATTTTGCTCCGCACGGGCGCATGCCGGCTCGGCGTGCAGATAGCTCTTGGGCATGCGCAGATCGTTGGGGCAAAACAGGCAATCGCCCGAGCATGGCCAGGGCTTGGTAATGACGGTAATGGTCGCCACGCCCGAGGCCGTTCGGCGCGGCTTCATACGCAGGACCTGCAGCAGTTGACGCTCCAGATCGGAATCGACATTCCACGCAGCCCACCGAACCGGCTCCTCACGTTTAACCCGCTGGTAGAACGGCAGCAGACGGCGCTTGGCCAAATCGCGTTTGTCGGCACCCTCACGGCGCGCCTCGGCATGTATCAGTTTGACGAGCGCTTTGTCGTCCACGGTCTCGCCGCGACGCAGGGCCTCGAGTATGTTCAAGATAATCTGTTCCATGTCCCCATTGTAAAGGCAAAGGCGCCGGAGCCGATCTCGGCTTCGGCGCCTTCATCAATGAGCATGCCTATATGTACCGATCTCCGAAAACCGCATGTCACTCCGGATCAAACGACATGTCGCCCGAACCGACCTCGAAACGATACGTAGCAGACTTATCGCCGTTGTCGAATTCAAGATTCAATATGGTCTCGCCATCGTAGCCAAGCGGAAGGAAATCGCTCTCGAAGTCACCGCTGCCCACGGTGAGGCTCGCCTTAAAGCCCGTAGAGTTCGGAACCGTCATCTCCACATCGCCCGAGTCCACGCTTACGTCCATCGACTTCGCAGGGGCCTGGTAGAGCTCGAACGTCACATCGCCCGAACCGACCTCAGCACTGAGCGCATCAGTCACGCTGCCCGCAAACTCTACATCTCCCGCACCCAGGAAAAGGTCGAAACCATCACAGGTGACACCGGCAATCTGCAGATCACCCGAGCCCACGTGCGCGTTGACTCCCTTCAGATGTTCGGCAACACGGCGCGGCAGCTCGACCGTAACTGAGCGATCGATTGCCTTACCGTCATCACTTCCAAACTGGGAAACCTTGAGCGTCGAGTCCTCGACGGATGCGATGTTCTGCGTCGCGGCCTTGGAGGCATCCATACCATTGGCAACGCGTCCCCGCTCGATAACGCGAGCCTTGTTACCATCAATAACCTTGACGTCCACCGTAGCCGCATCGATATCGAAATCGAGGTAGCGAAACTCATCGGCATCAAAGGTCGTACACGAAAGCTGCTGAGGCCGAGCGGAATAGTTACCGCCATCGTTCATAAAATCGTCGTCATCAACCACATCGTCCATACCGGACAAGCCGGGTATAACATCGTCGAGATCCCACGGGCCATCAAAATGAATCAAAGTCCGCGAAACGCCAAAAACAAGCCCGATAATCAGTACAAACGCTCCGATGCCGACGCCCAGGCGCAGCTTGGATTCATGCGAAAGCTTCATCATTCGTCACCTTCTTTGGCACATGGCTCAGCGGTGGCCGCGGTAGCCACGCCAGCATCAGGTTCCGCAGAAGTATCCTTCCCCTGGGCCCTGACCGCCACCGGTGCCGGACCAACCTGAATATCCCCGCGCGCCCAATCGCCATCGAGTGCACGCGCCACCCAGTGATAGATGGGAATCGTGAAGAAGATCAGCGCAGCAAAGGGGCCGGCACCAAACAGGAACATCAGTAAAAAGAACAGCAGCCAGCACACGGCCCAATACGGGAATGACTGGAACGGACCCTTCACCGGAGTCGGACCAGCCGCACCGGTACCCGTCACCTGAGCCGTCGCCGCATTGGCAGCCTGCGCACTCCAGCTTGCCGCCTGCGCCGCCTTGGCTGCCGCGTCACTTGCCTGCGTTGCCGCCTCGGTGGCGCGCGCCGCCGCCTCATGGGTGCGGGCGCGCTCTGCCGCCTCGGCCTCGCGCTGACGAGCGCGGTCCTCGTTCTCAAACTCGATATCGTCCTCAATCTCATCGCTCGGATTGAGCAGCTCGTCCAGACTCACACCATAGAGCTTGGCGAGCGAGATCAGGTTCTCGGTATCGGGCGAGCTCTCCGCACGCTCCCATTTACTAACCGCCTGGCGCGACAGCCCCAGCTTTCGCGCCAGCCCTTCTTGGCTAAAGCCCTTGCTGCGGCGAAGGTCGGCGAGCCGCTGTGCAGTTTCTACATTCATGGTTCCTCCTATGTGATGCCAGCCGTGCCGCCGGACCGTTTTTGTTCTTAAGGCGCCTTGCACAGTTAAAAATCTATCCGCCACCGCCAAAAGCATGCCACCTATTCTAGTGAGATTTTTGACAACTGGCAGTTGCGGGCACATATGAGCTGCGGAAATGTGTCCAAACAAAGCAATGAGCCGCAGCTCGGTTGTCCCCGTTGCGGCGTTAACGGTAGTATGGTCATACTGTTTATTCCGCACCGCCAACGGAGGGAGTTCCGCGCCGTGAACCGCGATTTCGCCTCATCGCTCATCCAGCTCAACAACACGTTCTATCGCGAGCACTCCGCCTCCTTTTCCGATACGCGCCAGGCCCCGTGGCCCGGCTGGGTGCGCACCATGGACATCGCGCTCGAACAGCTCGACGTCGCCACGATCGAGCATCCCGTCCGCGTCTTCGATCTCGCCTGCGGCAATATGCGATTCGAAAACTTTGCCGCCGGCGGCGCACTTGCCGCCAAGGGCGTCGACGGCGCAAACCCCTCGGCAGATGCCAGCTGCCCGTTTGAGTTCTATGGCGTCGACTCGTGTCAAGACCTGGCCATCGATGCACATGGCCACGCGCTGCGCATTCCCAACCTGCACTTCCAGGAACTCGACGTGCTCGACGCTCTCATGAAGCTCAACCCCGCCGAAACACCCGACGTGCTTTTCGACGCCCCGCTCGCCGATATCTCGGTCTGCTTTGGCTTTATGCACCACGTGCCGTCGTGCGAGTACCGCGTACGCGTGCTCGACGCCCTGGTGCGGCAAACGCGCCCGGGCGGCATCATCGCCATCAGCTTTTGGGAGTTTATGAACGACGAGCGCATGGCGCGCAAGGCCGTTCGAGCCGAAGCCCGCGCCGAGCTCACCCCGCCGTTTGAGGGTTACGATTCCGCGCAGTTTGAAGCCGGCGACCACCTCATTGGCTGGCAAAACGACCGCCACGCCTACCGCTATTGCCATCACTTTGACGATCAGCAGATCACCGACCTGGTGCGCGGCGTCCGTACGTTCTACAAGAGCGGCGAGGTCCCCGTGCGCGAGCTTGAGCGTTTCCATGCCGACGGTCGCAGCGGCGAGCTCAACCGTTATGTGATCCTCAAGCGCCTGTAGGCATCGACGACTCGCCGCCGAGCCGTGCCGCGTCTTTCGAGCAAACTATGCCCACCCTTTTCAACCCATTGACGGAACGCGCAGCTATGCGTTCCATATTTATGACCAAGGAGCCTCATGGGAGCCGTCCACGTTCGCACGCCTAAGAACTTTGTGCTCGAGGAGCGCCTGGAGCGCTACGCCGCCGCGATCGAGACGCACCCCGAGGCCTATGCCAGAGATTGGCGCAAGGCCTGTGCTCCCGCAGGCAGCAAGCCCTTCGAACACCTTCACCTGGATCTTGGCTGTGGCAAGGGAACGTACCTTGTAGAACGCGCGGCCCACGAGCCAAACACCCTCTTTATCGGTATGGACCAGGAGCCCATCTGCATCGCCTATGCCGCACAGAAAATCTGCGAACAGGAACTGACCAACGCACTCGTCCTGCCCCGAGGCGCCGCATCGCTGCCGCAGCTGTTTGACACAGGCGAGCTCGATGCCATCACCATCAACTTTCCCACGCCGCAGCCCAAGGCCAAGTACGCCAAAAAGCGCCTCGTCCATGTCGACCATCTGATGCTCTATCGCCCGCTCTTTGCAGCCAGCGCTACCGTCACGCTGCGCACCGACAGCAAGCCATTGCGCGATTACGCCCTGGGACAGTTTGCCGCAGCCGGCTACGATACGCTTTGGGTAAGTGACGACGTCCGCCGCGACCATCCCGAGCACCCCGAGACCGAATATGAATGCCGCACGCGCGAGATGGGTGCCGCTGTATATGGTATTTGCGCCACACCCGGCGCGCAGCCCAGCGATGAACAGCTCGCGGCGGGCCGCGCGCAGGAGCAAAGCCTTGCCTGCTACCTGCCCGAAAACCTCGATGAGCTCACCTACGTGCCTCTCGGCATGGAAGATGCCGTCGAGAACTTTAGAAACCGCGCCCGCAAAGGCAAGAAGCGCCTGCCGCAAGAGTCCTAGGGGCTTCTGATGGTCGCGGCGTCGGCAAACAAGCGCAAATAGGCGCTAGCGAACGGCCCTCAAGCCTAAGTGAGTAGACTTTTTTGCAATAGCCAAGCACAGCCCGCATAGCGAAACATAAAACCGCAGGTAGATCCCTTGTGCAAAAGCCATGTGCTCGCAATATCGCAAAAAGTCTACTCACTTAGCTAGCGACTACACTAAACGGCTGGGCAGAACGCCCATTTCCTGCATTTTCTCGCGCGCTGGCACCCCGCGCCGCCGCTACGCCATAATAGTTGGCGGACAATCGCGAGAGAAAGCAACCATATGGCACAGGCCACGACAGATACCGCCGCCAGCACCGTCTCCGGCGCCGGCGCTGCCAGCTCATTCTCGGGCGGCACGGGAACCGAAGCCGAGTTTGGCTCGCTCGGCGCGCTCTCCCCCACCTGGTGGGAGCCCGAGGACGGCAGCGAGCCCGAGCCATGGCTCACGCCCGATCAAGCCTTCGAACGCTTCTTTGAATGGACGAGCGATCGCGGCATTGAGCTGTGGGACCACCAAGAAGAGGCCCTCATGGACCTGGCCGCCGGCGATCACGTCATTTTGGGCACGCCGACCGGATCGGGCAAGTCGCTCGTCGCGCTGGGCATGCTCTTTATGGGCATGGCGCAGGGCAAACGCTGCTACTACACGGCCCCTATCAAGGCCCTGGTCAGCGAAAAGTTCTTCGATCTGGTACAGGTGCTCAGCCGCGATAACGTCGGCATGATCACCGGCGATACGCATATCAACACCAAGGCACCCGTCATCTGCTGCACGGCCGAAATCCTCGCCAACGATGCGCTACGCGAGGGCGAGGACGCCGATGTGGGCTGCGTAGCCATGGACGAGTTCCACTACTTTGCCGACCCCGACCGCGGCTGGGCCTGGCAGGTACCGCTGCTCACCCTGCCCCACACGCAGTTTATGCTCATGAGCGCCACGCTCGGCGATGTCACTGCCATCGCCGCCTCACTCGAGGAGCACACCGGCGCTGCTTGCGACTTGGTCATCGATGCCCCGCGTCCTGTTCCGCTGAGCTACGACTATGTCACGACCTCCCTCGAGGGCACGGTCGAGCTCGCCATGCGCCGTGGAGAGGCCCCGCTCTATATCGTGCACTTTAGCCAGGACGCCGCCCTTGCGACGGCGCAGTCGCTTGCCAATTTCGGCATCGCCAGCAAAGAGCAGCGCGAAGCCATCAAGGAAGCCGCCAAAGGCACGAGCTTCTCCACGGCTTTCGGCAAGATCCTCAAGCGCTTGCTCGGCTGTGGCGTCGGCGTGCACCACGCCGGTATGCTGCCGCGCTATCGCCTGCTGGTCGAGCGCTTGGCGCAGCAGGGCCTACTGCCCGTCATTTGCGGCACCGACACGCTCGGCGTTGGCATCAACGTACCCATCCATACCGTGGTGCTCACCGCGCTCACCAAGTTCGATGGCTACAAGATGCGTCGCCTGCGCGCCCGTGAGTTCCATCAGATCGCTGGTCGCGCCGGGCGCTCGGGCTTTGACACCGAGGGCATGGTGATCGCCGAGGCCCCGGAGCACGAGATCGAGAACGCAAAGCTCATGGCCAAGGCGGGCGACGACCCCAAGAAGCTCCGTAAAATTAAAAAGAAAAAGGCCCCCGAGGGCTTTGTCACATGGAACAAGCAGACCTTTGAGCGCCTGATCGAGACGCAGCCCGAGACGCTCAAGCCACGCCTGCGTATCACGCACTCCATGGTGATTAGCGTGGTCGAGCAGGGCGGCGATGCCCGAGTCCGCGTACACGACCTCATCGAGACGAGTCTGCAGACCCCCGAGGAAAAGGCAAAGCTCGAGGTTCGTGCCGACGAAATCTTCGCCACGCTCATCGATTCCGGCGTCGTCGTTCGCACCGAGGTGCCGCCCGCGCCTGACGCTCCGGCTGACGCCGCACCAGACATCGACTATGCGCTGACGGTCGATCTGCCCGAAGACTTTGCGCTCGACCAGCCGCTCTCGCCGTTTTTGCTTGCCGCGCTGGAGCTGCTCGACCCCGAGAGTGAGACCTATACCATGGATCTGATCTCGATGGTCGAGGCAACGCTCGAGGACCCCAAGCAGGTATTGCGCGCACAGGAGCGCGCCGCGCGCGACCGCGCGATGGCCGAAATGAAGGCTGACGGCGTCGATTATGAGGAACGCCTGGAGCGCATCCAGGATGTCACCTACGAAAAGCCGCTCGAGGACTTGCTCGATGCCGCCTTCGACAAGTACTGCCAAGAAGTACCCTGGGCCAACGACTACCAGCTCTCACCCAAGAGTGTCCTGCGCGACATGTTGGAGAGCGCGAGCGACTTTAGGGGCTATATCCAAAAGCTCGGCATCGCCCGCTCCGAGGGCATTTTGCTTCGCTACCTGGCAGAGGCCTACCGTTCACTCGACCGTACCGTGCCCATCGAGAAGCGCGACGAGCGCCTGCGCGACATTATCTCGTGGCTGGGCTTTGTGGTGCGCTCGGTGGACTCGAGCCTGGTGGACGAGTGGGAAAACGCCGGCAACCCGGCAGCCCTCGATGCTGCGCCGCCGCAGGGCATCGACGAGGTCGTGGCGGACCGCCGCGGCTGCACGCTGTTGGTGCGCAACGCACTCTTCCGCCGCGTGACCCTTGCCGCCCGCGAGCACGTTCGCGACTTGGGCGAGCTCGACGACGACTGGGGCATGAGCGATATCCGCTGGCAAAAAGCACTCGACGCTTACCACGAGCAGCACGAGGAAATCCTCACCGACGGAGATGCCCGCAGCGCCGCGATGTTTTCCATCGACGAGTCCGACGAGAAGACCGCGCACGTGTGGCACGTGCACCAGATTTTTGCCGACGAGGATGGCGACCACGACTTTGGCATCATGGGCGATGTCGACCTGGATGCCACGCAAGACGGCGGCGAGGTCATCTTCAAAAACTACCGCGTCGGCTTTATCGAGGACCTGCTCGAGGACTAGCCGGGCACAATGGAACGAAACGAAGCGGGGCCGCTGGCAACATCGCCAGCGGCCCCGCTTTTGCACTATATGCTATGCCTTACTCGGCATCCTCGACCTCATACGAATCTGCCTCGGCTGGCTCATCGTTTGTCTCTGTCGCAGTCCCGCGTGCCTCGTCAAACGCCGCCTTCATGGTCTTGTTGCCCCACGTGAGCTTGCGAATGGTAAGCTCATCGGCCTTGTTGTGGGCCAGACGCAGATTCTCGGTACTGCGACGCAGATCATCCTTGGTCTTCTCGAGCTGCTTAATGGCAGCATCAATCTCCTTGATCGCCGACTCGAACTGCTTGCTCGCCAAGTTGTAGTTGCGCGAGAAGCCGTCCTTGAACTTCTCCATCTTGGCTTCGAAGTTCGTGACGTCGATATTCTGCTGCTTGTACTCCGCTAGCTCCTGCTTATAGCGCAGCGAACCCATGGCGGCGTTGCGCAGCAGCGTAATCATGGGAATGAAAAACTGCGGACGGATCACGTACATCTTCTCGTAGCGATAGCTCACGTCGACTATCCCTGCGTTATAGAGCTCGCTCTCGGGCTCCAGCAGGGTGCAGAGCACCGCGTACTCACAGCCTTTCTGGCGACGATCGTGATCGAGTTTCTTAAAGAAGTCCTCGTTTTTGTGCTTGGTCGCAGTCTCGTCGTTCTCGTTTTTCATCTCGAACATAATCGAAATGACCTCGTTGCCGCTCGCGTCGCACTCGCGGAAGATAAAGTCGCCCTTGGTACCCTCGGACGCATCGTTATCTTTCTCGAAGTACGCGTTAGGAAACGCCGTCATGCGCAGACGGTTAAACTCGGTCTCGCAGTGCTGCTCGAGCGACTCGCCCACCATCTTGGTGGACAGGCGGACCTTCATGTCCTTCAGGCGCTCAATCTCTTCATCCTTGTAGCGGATCAGTTCATCGCTCGCGCGCTTGGCTTGAGCAAGCTCGAGCTCATGCGCCGCCTTGGCCTGCTCCTCGCGCGAATCGCGCACTGCCAGCTCGCTCGTCAGCTTGGCACGTGCCTCATCGCGCTCTCGTTCCGCCGCGGCGACCGCCTTCGACAGCTCCATTTTTGCAGAAAGTTCTTGCTCACGAAGCTGTGCACGAAGGCCCTCGGCCTCGCGCTCGGACTGAGTCTTAGCATTCGAGAACTTCTCACGCACTTCTGTCTGGTAATCGGAAAGCTTACGATTCGCTTCGTTTTGCGCAGCCTCGAGCTTACGCTGCGCCTCGGCCGCAGCAGTTGCGAGTGCCATTTCTTGAGCCTTATCTGCGGCGGCAAGCTTTGCCTGCAACTCCGCAATCTGAGCATCGCGCGCGGCGAGGTCATTTTGAGTCGCATTGCGTACCGCGGCTTCGGCAAGCTTTGCTTCGTCATCTTTGCGCCCAAGCTGCGCACGCAGGCTATCAATCTCACGCTGGAGTTCGGCATTCTCTTTTTGAGCATTGGCTCGTGCCTCAACCGCCGCGCGCTGGCTTGCACTCTCGCGCTCTGCGGCAGCGCCCTCGAGCTTAGCGCGCAGCTCGGCAAGCTCAGCATCGCGCTTGGCAACCTCTTGCGCCAGTTTCTGATCCGCAGTGTTCTTCTGCTCGACAAGCTGAGCATTGCGCTGAGACTCCGCCTTTTGCAAGGCAGCCGTCGAACGCGAGCGCTCAAGCTCCAGCGCCTGCTCGCCATCGCGCTGAACTGCCTTCACACGCTCGTCCAGGTCGCGCGAAAACTCGGCATCGCGCACCTGCTTGACGATGTCCGCATAGCCGGACGCATCGACCTTAAATACTTCGCCGCAATGCGGGCACTTGATCTCGTTCATAGCAGCTCCTCGATGGACGCAAATTTCAACCGCCTACACTCTACCGCGCCACGCGGACAAAAAAGGCGCCGCCGCCATAATGGCAACGGCGCCAGAACCACCACAAAGGTGCCTGTCCCCTTTGTGGTGGTTCGAGAATTACAGTCCAAAATAGCCGAGAATCTGATCTCGGCTTACGGGTTTGTAATCGTTGGCATCGAGACCGACATCGTAACGAAAGATGGGGCGCTCGCGATCGCGGTTGCGCGCGTTGGTGCGGTCTCCCCTGCTGTGGATATGCCCGTGCAGCATGATGGCGCCACGCGCCTTGCCATTCCAGCTGAGCATGGGATAATGGCTCAACACCAGGCGATGGCCCTTGGCATAGCCGGGAGCAATCTCCAGGTAATCGCGCACGTCTTCCCAAATCTGCGGTACGTCGGGATCTTCCCAGTCGCCGTCATGGTTACCACGAATGAGCGTCACGTTCTGACATTCGATACGCTCGCGCAGGCGCACCGCCTCCGCCAGGGGCAAACGATAGGTAAAGTCTCCCAAGATATAGAGACGGTCGTCCGCCGCTACGCACTCATTGACGGCATCGGTGACCTTGCGGTTCATCTCCTCGACCGAATCAAACGGCCGATCCATATCGTGCAAGATATTCGTATCGCCCAGGTGCAGGTCGGCGGTAAACCACATCATCGTCTGTGTCCTCATTTCGCAACGCGTCTAACACGTGCCTAGTATACAGACGCTCTGGCGCGTCGGTTAGCCAAAGAGCCCGCCGAACAGACCTCGACGGCGTTTGTCTTGCTTTTTCGAAGCGTCACCCTGAGTTTTCTTGTCCTGCCGTTTCCTACGATCCTGCTCCAACTCATCGTCATCGAGTAGCAGATCCCACTCAAACGAATCGTCTGTCAGATTGAATAGGTCGTCATCAAACATGGCCGCCTCCCTTGCCGACTAGCGAGCATCCACCACATAGAGGCCAACGCGCACCTGGTGCCACGGGCTGCGCTCGGGAGCAACCTGTTGCACGCGAGCCTCAAATACGTCCTCGTGGCCGTAATACATCATCAAGGACAGTGGGCCGACCTCGTTTCCCGGAACATAGCCAAGCTTGGTGTTGCCGTAATAAATCGCAACCGCCTCAGGGTCATGGGGATTATCGCGCTCGGCACACAGCGTCAGCTTATCGCCCGCTTTAAGATCGCCCAAGACCAAGGCGCCATCGGCATACTGAAATCCTGCAATGTGAAATGACAGAAGAACACGCGAAGGCTCGTACATAGCAGCTCCTCTAACGGCCGGATAAACCGGTGTGTAACCTTATTGAGAAGTCTACGGTCCCGTGCGGACACAAATACATCCTGTCTGCGTCCTTCAATCGTTTGCCTCAACGCTTGCGCGACAGAACGCTTGCAGATAAGATAGGAACACGGATGGCACCCGTTGCCGCGGGTCTTGCCAACTCCGATACACGTTTTCATCGTGAGAAGTGGCCGTCTTCGCTTACGCGGGGGCGGCTATTTCATTCGGCCGATAAACAGACCGAGTTCGATAGCCGCAATCAACAACGCTAATAACGAAATAACATCGCTTACGTTCATACCAAATCCCTTCTAAAGGGAGTTGGCCCATCCGTGCTCCATAACAGTAGTCTAACGCAAAATGCAGGTAATAGGAACACTTGTTCGTATTACCTGCGCCCTTTTCTAATGCACAAACATGCGCACGAACTTGTGCTTCCAGCTTGCGTAAGGAGCATAGCGGAATGGCACGTCCAGCCACGTTGCCTTGTTCACGATGCTCTTCTTGTGGCTAAACGTATCGAAGCTCTCGCGTCCATGGTACTGCCCCATACCGCTCGCACCCATGCCACCAAAGCCCATATGGCTCGTAGCCAAGTGCATAATCGTGTCGTTGACGCAGCCGCCGCCAAAGGGCACGTAACGCACGAAGCGCTGCTGAACTGCGCGATCCTGGCTAAAGATATACAGAGCCAGCGGCGTCGGACGATCCGTAATAAACGTCTCGGCCTCGTCTAGGCTCTCAAACGTCAGCACCGGCAAGATGGGGCCGAAAATCTCCTCCTGCATCACGGCGTCATCGGGGGTCACGCCGTCCAAAATCGTCGGCTCAATCTTGAGCGATGACTCGCGCGCCGTGCCTCCAAACACAACCTTATCGGGATCGATCAGTCCACGCACGCGCGCAAAATGCTTGGCGTTGACGATATGCCCATAATCCTCGTTATCGAGCGGATGCTCGCCAAACATACGGCGGGCCTCTTCCCTGATGAGGTCCAGCAGCTCGTCGTGCACGCGCGCATCGACCAGCAGGTAGTCGGGCGCCACGCAGGTCTGCCCCACGTTGAGCCATTTACCAAAGGCGACACGCCGCGCCGCAACCTTCAAGTTTGCCGTCGCATCCACGATGCAGGGGCTCTTT
Organism: Collinsella sp.; assembly: GCA_048323995.1. Lineage (GTDB taxonomy): Bacteria > Actinomycetota > Coriobacteriia > Coriobacteriales > Coriobacteriaceae > Collinsella. Next base: position 61,622 of record DBFELT010000015.1, read on the forward strand.
CCGCCCAGCTCAAGCGTCACGGGCGTAAGGTTTTTACTTGCGCGCTCCATGACGAGTTTGCCGACCGGAACGCTACCGGTAAAGAAGATCTTGTCCCAGCACTCATCGAGCAGCGCTTCGTTTTCGGCGCGCCCGCCCTCGACAACCGTCACCAAACGGGGGTCAAACGCTTCTTCGCAGATTTGCTTGAGCACCGCGCTCGATGCCGGAGCATAGGCACTCGGCTTGATGACCACGGTATTGCCCGCGGCAAGGGCGCCGGCGAGCGGCTCGAGTGTTAGCAAAAACGGGTAGTTCCACGGAGCCATGATGAGTGTGACACCATAGGGCACGGCTTGCGTTTTGCACACGCTCACGGCGTTAGCGAGATCGCACGGACGCAGGCGCGGACGACTCCATCGAGCCACGTGAGCGATCTGATGTCGAATCTCGGAAAGCGACGTACCAATCTCGCACATATAGGCCTCGTCATGCGACTTCCCCAAATCGGTCTTGAGCGCATGGGCGATATCGGCCTCGTGGGCCCGCACCGCATCGCGTAAACTCACGAGCGCGCGACGTCGAGCATCGACATCAAACGTGGCGTGCGTCTTAAAGTAGGCGCGCTGATCGCCGACGATGCGCGCAATTTCCTCGGTGTTCATGGACCCTCCTAATTCTCGTCCTCAAACATACCACCTGCAACGACTTCGTACATATGCTCGAGCTCCAAGCGGTCCATTAGAAGCGGAACGGGGTATAGCGGATTGGCCTCGGCATCGGCATGCGCCGCCATCTCGGGAATGTCAGAGTGGCGAATGCCCAAAACATATTTGGGGATTCCCAGGGCCTCGTTCATGCGGTCGACCCAATCGATAAAGGCCTCGGCCGCAAGACTATCCTGCGCGGTAGCCGGCGCAATGCCCGCCATGTGAGCAAGATCGGCAAGCTTGGGGGCGGCGGCGTCACCATAAGCGCGAAGCATGTGCGGCAGGATGATCGCGTTGGCCAAACCGTGCGGAATTCCGTATCGGCCGCCCAAACTGTGCGCGATGGCATGCACATATCCGACATAGGAGCGGGTAAACGCAACGCCCGCCTTATACGCCGCCAAAAGCATATTGCGACGAGCGCACATGTCGTCACCATGCTCATAGGCCTCGAGCAAATTGTCGTGGATAAGCTGCACCGCCTGTCGCGCCATCTTGCGCGTATAGGGCGTGGTGCTTCGCCCGATAAAGGCCTCAACGGCATGCGTCAGGGCGTCCATGCCCGTCTGCCCCGTAATGGAAGCGGGCAAGCCGCACGTAAACTCGGGGTCGTGGACTGCAAAACGCGGGATGAGCACAAAGTCGTTAATGGGGTATTTGTAGTGCGTCCCGTCATCGGTAATTACCGCCGCAAGCGTGGCTTCGCTTCCCGTACCGGCGGTAGTGGGAACGGCGATGAGCAGCGGCAGGCGACGATGAATCCGCAGCAGGCCGCGCATCTTGTTGATTGGCTTGTTTGGCTGCGCAATGCGTGCGCCCACGCCCTTGGCACAGTCCATGGCCGAGCCACCGCCAAAGCCGATAATGGCCCGGCAGGCGCTCTCTCGATACAGGGACGCCGCTTCTTCCACGTTTGAAACCGTGGGGTTTGCACGCGTTTCGGCATAGACCGTAACGCCAATCCCCCTGGATGCGAGCGCCGTCTCGAGCGGTGCCGTGAGCCCCAGACGGGCAATGCCGGGATCCGTCACGATAAGGACCTTCTGGATCGAGCGCTTTTGAAGCACCGCGGGCACATCCTCGGCATGCTCTAAAATGCGCGGCTCGGTATAGGGCAGGATCGGCAATGCAATGCGAAAAACCGTCTGATATGTTCGGCACCAGGCACGACGGGCTAGATGCATAAAGGAAACTCCTTCATTTGTTGATAGGTCAACATTTGCTCGCCCGATTGTACTCAGCGGCGGTCAAAGACGGCCTGCCAATCGTTAATCAATCAACATCTTCATATCTCGAAATTGTTTTATTAAAAATCATTCCTAATAGGCTTCACATTTGGTTGCATTTATGGATAATAGAACTCGTCAAGACGCACGTCCGGAGAGGGCCCTTACGGGACCGGACGAGCGCACAATCGCCATCGATCGAAAGGATCGAATCATGAAGTTTGTTTGCCCCGTTTGCGGTTATGTGGAAGAGTTCGACGGCGACCAACTGCCCGAGGACTTCAAGTGCCCCCAGTGCGGCGTTCCCGGTTCTCGTTTCCTGAAGCAGGAGGAGGGTCAGCTCGAGTGGGCTGCCGAGCACGTCGTGGGCGTCGCCAAGATGGAGGGCGTCTCCGAGGACATCGTTGCCGACCTGCGCGCCAACTTTGAGGGCGAGTGCTCCGAGGTCGGTATGTACCTGGCCATGGCTCGCGTCGCTCATCGCGAGGGCTATCCCGAGATCGGCCTGTACTGGGAGAAGGCTGCCCACGAGGAGGCCGAGCATGCCGCCAAGTTCGCCGAGCTCCTGGGCGAGGTCGTGACCGACTCCACCAAGAAGAACCTCGAGATGCGCGTTGAGGCCGAGAACGGCGCCACCGCCGGCAAGACCGATCTTGCCAAGCGTGCCAAGGCCGCCGGCCTCGATGCCATCCACGACACCGTGCACGAGATGGCTCGCGACGAAGCTCGCCACGGCAAGGCTTTCGCCGGCCTGCTCAAGCGCTACTTCGGCTAAGCCAAACGCCTGAGAGATAATCTTTAGGTCGATAAGGCCCGGACCGCATGGTTCGGGCTTTTTTTGTGTCTCGAGAACTCGCAAACGCCCTGAAATAGGACCGCCTTCGACATCGGTTTCTCGTCAAAAACCAAGTGAGTAGACTTTTTGGAACTTGCCGAGCACGCCGTCCAAAATGCTTTATAAAGCCGCAGGTAAATGACTTGTTGCAAAACGGCCTGGTCGCCATCAAGCCAAAAGTCTACTCACTTAGTTCCCCAACCGTCCACGATCGAGTTGTTTTGTGTCTAACGGGCGTCTTTCCGTCAATTACTCCCAATTTTGTCCAGTCAACGAATAGTTCAGACCGGAGTAATGCCTCAGCCCTTTGCTCATCCGAGCTTTTATCACGATATTCAGCATCGAGCATCCTGCATACGGCCTTAACGATCGCGCGGAATCTATCCTCATCGGATATCTGTCTGTGTGTCAGGAGAAGTACATCATAGCCCATGGCCTGAAGGGCCGTCATGCGGTCAGCGTCACGCAAGCCATCCCCTGCGCGTCCGTGCGAGGCCTTTCCCTGACATTCAATGGCCACCTGTCGCCTGCCGTCCGGCGAAGACAGAAGTAGATCGATATACACACGGGACTTTCCCACAATCGCTCGAGCACTTGTGCTTAACGTCACTTCGACATTGAGCTCTATGCCGCAAAAACCTTCGCCTCCCAGGGCTCGCGGCAGTCCAAGCAACAAATACGCCTCGACCTCAAAAGGCGACGCGGCACCCAATGGAACGAGTTGCGATACCGCCATAAATCTATTGCCGTAACGCATCCCGCAAACATCTGAACAAAAACGGTCAAGGTCTCCGCCCAAAACCAAAGCGTCTCGACGCCATAAATTTGAGGCGGTGCCGTCCTCGGACGGGCAGCGCACCCAACCGACCGTTGTCGAAATCGCGCCCGAATCAATTGCACGCGAAAGCTCCGCCTCAAGTGCCGCCGGCAGGGCACACACCGCAAACAAGCCACACATCTCCGCCAATACCAAAAGAAGCTGAAGATCCGTCAGATGCCGCGACATGATGAATGTCGTCAGTAGAGGAGACGTAACCAAAAACCCATGCTCCGTTTCCAGCACGGATTCCCTGGGGAGCTCACCAAGAAACAGCCGCTGCCTAATGCTGGCAGGACAAGTCCGTTTGTTTCTCGTCCGAACCAATGTATACAACGGAAAACCGAGCGCGACCGCAGCCGTCGGGTTGCGGGCGAGATCATATCGCTGCCGGTCTTCTTCCGGTCGTGGAAGCGGCGGACACAAAGCGCGGACTTGAGGAGGCAAACGCCAGTACCTAAAAGCCGATATGTCACAAAGTAGATCCTTCATAGGCACAGGAAAACACAAATTTCAACCCAGTCAGTCACACATTGGCGCGAACGCGCCAAAAATGGTGCCGAACGGACTGCCAAGTTTTCAACAGCCCTCCCCAACTGGCCAAAAGCTTGCCGAGAGCTGGACGAAGTTCTGTTGAAACCCCATTTTTTCTCATGCAGAAGCTTTGCGCGACAAGTGAGTAGACTTTTTTGAACATCCCGAGCAGCCCGGTCATCCTGCTTTTCACAACCGCAGGTAGATAGCTTGTTACAAAACCGCCTGGTCGCCAAAGTTCCAAAAGCCTACTCACTTAGGTTGCAGAGTGCTCCCGTTAGCTGCGATTCCAAGGTATTTAGCGCTTTTGGACTCAAATCGTCATACTGAACAAGAATTTGACTTAAGTTTTCAAGGACAGATGCGCCATCGGCACACCAATAACAGTCACTGATATCGACAAAAGGGATACTCGAGCGCGTGAGGGCCCGCACAAAAGAGCTTCCGCCCGCTCCACGCTCCGCAACCACGATACAGTAAAGGCCCGCGTCTGCATGCTCGATCGAGACCTCTCCTGCCGGAAATACCTTCCGCACAAGCGCCATCAGGCCATCACGCGCCTCGCGAGCACGAACGCGCACGCGGTTCACATGTCGCTCGTAATCACCCGATTCCAGCAAACGCGCCAAAGCGACCTGATCAACAGAGCTCACCGACGAGGCGTAGAAACCAAGGTTGCGCCTAAACCGCTCCATTAACTCATCGGGCAACACCATGTACGCCAAACGCAACGCCGATGAAAGGCTCTTCGAAAACGTGTTGGTGTAGATAACCGACTGGGCGGCATCGATCGACGCGAGCGCGGGAATCGGCTTCCCGGCAAGGCGAAACTCACAATCAAAGTCATCTTCGATGAGATACCGACCTGGTCGCTCGGCGGCCCAGCTCAGAAGCGCATAGCGCCGCGCAATGCTCGTCACAAGGCCGGTCGGATACTGATGGGACGGCATCAGATGAAGTACATCGGTCCCGGTTTTCTGCAGAGCGCTCAAGTCCACGCCCTCATCATCCAACGGGATATGTCGAACTTTGCAGCCCATAGCCTGATAGATGCGCGTCAGACGTAAATAGCCCGGGTCCTCAACGGCATACACCTTGTCAGCGCCAAGCAACTGAACCAACATGGTATCGAGCAGCTGGGCGCCCGCGCCGATAACAATGTTATTGGGATCGACATTCATGCCCCTTGTCCCACGCAGGTGGTGAGCAATTGCGCGTCGCAGCCGAGCGGTGCCCTGCGCCGGTGCGGGCGAAAAGATTTCGCGCTCATCTTCGGATGCCAGCGTCGCCCGTAGTGCGCTTTGCCAAAGCCGCGCCGCCTCCAAAGAGGAAGGAGAAAGTGCATCGAATAGCTCGACCTGTCCGTTGACATCATGCGCGCTGGGACCCGCAGAGGCGGCATCTCGGTCGATGCCCTCCGCAGCCGAAGCCAAAACCGGTGCATCCGGAAGCTCGCAAGCGTAGTAGCCACGACGCGGCATTGAGCAAATATAGCCCTCGGCAAGTAACTGGCTATATGCATTCTCGATGGTAATGACACTGATTCCCAGATGACTGGCAAAGGCGCGCTTAGACGGAAGATGCTCCCCCGCCGCAATACGTCCAGCAACAATATCATCTCGAATTTTCTGGTAAACATACTCATAAAGCGATGCTTCGCCGCGTTTTTCCAAATTGTAGTCAAGCATGAGCCTATCACCTGACCTTATTAAGCCATTCAATCTGGTATTAGTCTGACCTTGTTATTATCTTGAAAACTGAGTATTTCGCCATACCCAGCTCCCCGATAGGATGTTCCGTCAAGCAATGCACATGCCAACCAAGGGAGCAACCATGGCAGAACAGACCAGCAAGGCCGATCGCGTCAAACTCAATCGCGAACTCGCGCAGATGCTCAAGGGCGGCGTCATCATGGACGTCACCACGCCCGAGCAGGCACGCATCGCCGAGGAGGCAGGCGCCTGCGCCGTCATGGCACTCGAGCGCATCCCGGCCGACATCCGTGCCGCAGGCGGCGTCTCGCGCATGAGCGACCCCAAGATGATCAAGGGCATCCAGGAGGCCGTCTCCATCCCCGTTATGGCCAAGTGCCGCATCGGCCACATTGTCGAGGCGCAGGTCCTTCAGGCCATCGAGATCGATTACATCGACGAGTCCGAGGTTCTCTCCCCTGCTGATGACGTCTATCACATCGACAAGACCCAGTTTGACGTGCCGTTTGTCTGCGGCGCCCGCGATCTGGGCGAGGCGCTGCGCCGTGTTGCCGAAGGCGCCACGATGATTCGCACCAAGGGTGAGCCGGGTACGGGCGACGTCGTTCAGGCCGTGCGTCACATGCGCAAGATCCAAAAGCAGATCCGCGACGTAGTTGCCCTGCGCGACGACGAGCTCTTTGAGGCAGCCAAGCAACTGCAGGTTCCGGTCGAGCTGGTGCGCGAGGTCCATGCCACGGGTAAGCTTCCCGTCGTGAACTTTGCCGCCGGCGGCGTAGCGACCCCCGCCGACGCCGCGCTGATGATGCAGCTGGGCGCCGAAGGCGTCTTTGTCGGCTCGGGCATCTTTAAGAGCGGCGACCCCGCCAAGCGCGCAGCCGCCATCGTCAAGGCCGTGGCAAACTTCACCGATGCTAAGCTCATCGCCGAGCTTTCGGAGGACCTGGGCGAGGCCATGGTGGGCATCAACGCCGACGAAATCGAGATCATCATGGAGGAACGCGGGCGCTAGTCCAGCAGAAAGGATCGCACATGAGCGATTATGCAGACCAGACGGTCGCCGTGCTGGCGGTCCAAGGTGCTTTTGCCGAGCACGAGGCAAGACTGTCCGAGCTGGGCGCACGTTGTATTGAGCTGAGGCAGGCGGCTGATTTGAAGCAGGACTTTGACCGTCTGGTACTTCCCGGCGGCGAGTCTACCGTTCAAGGGAAGCTACTTGATGAGCTGGGCATGCTCGAGGAGCTTCGCACCCACATTGTTGAAGGCATGCCCGTCCTTGGCACCTGCGCCGGCTTGATTCTATTGGCGCGCGATCTTGCCGCACACGACGATAAGGGAACGCCGCGCCTAGCAACCATGAACGTACTCGTTGAGCGCAACGCTTATGGCAGACAGCTCGGCAGTTTTCGCACCAAGGGCCAGGTGTCCGGCATCGACGGTGAAGTGCCATTAACATTTATCCGTGCACCCCGCATCGTCGAGGTCCACGGCGACGCCAAGGCCTTAGCGAAAGTCGACGGCCGTATCGTCGCCGCCCGTCAGGGCAACCAGCTCGGCGTAACCTTCCACCCCGAACTCGACGAAGACACCCGCCTCCACGAACTGTTCCTACAAATGTAGGTATCGAAATCAACAAACGAAACGAGAGTGGACAATCTCCAGCCTTGAGCATGAATATGGGCTCAAACCGGGAGATTATCCACTCTCATGCTATGTAGTCGTTGGGGACGTTCTTAAACGACTGGTCAAACAAGAACGTCCCCAACGACTATCTTTTAGCAGATCTGGATCATGGCAATGCCGATGCTTTGGCAACGACAGCGAGCGCCTCCCAGAGCGAACAAGTTGGCATGAAAAAGGCAGGGCATAGACCTTCTGGTCATGCCCTGCCTTTTGAATGACAAATTGTCGCTCTGGGAGGCGCGCAGCGTCAACTAGTTACGCGGTTCGTAGAACCGCGTAACCCCTAGAAGCGGTTGCCGCGGAAGCCGCCGCCGTTGCGGCCGCCACGATCGCCGCCGCGACCGCCGCGGTCGTTACCGCGGTTGCCGCCGAAGCCGCCACGGTTGCCACCGCGATCGCCATAGCCACCACGGTTGCCACCAAAGCCGCCGCGACCGCCACGGTCGCCGCCACGGTCACCAAAGCCGCCACGGCCGCCACGATCGCCACCGCGACCGCCGCGGTCGCCACCACGGCCACCGCGTTCGCCAAAGCCGCCGCGACCGCCGCGGTCGCCGCCACGGCCACCGCGATCGTCACGACCGCCGCGAGGACCGCGGTCCTCGTCCCCAGGCCCATGGCGACGAGCGGAGCGATGACCTTATCGAGAGCGGCCATCAGCTCGGTGGCCTCCTCGTAAGAAAGCTCAGGCAGGAGCTTCTCCTTCTTGTTGGCAAGCTCGACCAGGCCCTCAGCGGCATCCTCGGCAGCGAAGACAACGATCTTGCGCATATCGCCCTCGGCGTCGTCGATGCGGCCAACCAGATCGGCAGCCTCGGCCTCGGCCATCAGGCCATCGAGCTCACGAAGGCGCATGCCCAACAGGTCGGACATTTCCTTCTGCTCCATCTTGGGCTTGAGGTCAAGGAGCTTGATGGCGCGCTCGATGTTCGCCATGCGCTCGGCCTTGGCCTCCTCCTCTTTGGAAATAGCAAAGCGACGGCTACGCAGCAGGCGGGCGGCCTTCTGCATCTTGTCCATCAGCTCTTCGTCATCGTAATCAGCGGCGGCCTCGACAACCTCGGCCTCCTCCTCGGCGGAAACCTCGTCAGCAGCCTCAACCTCGGCAGCTTCGGTCTCCACGGTCTCGACTGCCTCGACCTCGGCAGCCATGGTCTCGTTCTCGGTCTCGTTCATAATCTCTTCGTTCTCGGACATGAGACTCCTTCTTGGCCCTCTCGGGCATCATCGCCCCATTCGCGGGGCCCGTCGCGCACTCTTTGCGCTTTAAACATTCATGCCTCTCGGCAAAACGTCCATTAGTTTATGGTGTCGCCATCCAATCTAGCTGCAGAATCTATGTGCACACATTAATGCGACATGTGCGACTCGCGGCGAGCGTACACAACCGATACCACAAATCCGACCAAGGCAATTACAGCCGCCACACGCACGGCTGTCGCAAATCCAATCGCCTGGGCAACGTCGGTCGCAACGCCAGCGGCGCCGGCAGTCGCCGCAGAACTCGAAAGCAGACCGATAAACAGCGACGGGCCAAACGATGCGGCAATCATGTTCCACGTGTTGAGCAATGCTGTTCCGTGAGGATGCTCGGCGGCAGGCAGCGTCTCCAAGCCGGCCGTCTGCGAGGGGCTTAGCACCAAACCGACTCCGGCATACACCACAACGGTCAGCGCCACGACGACGCCGATGTCCATGCTTGCCGCCGTCATCGAGATGGCAGTCTGTCCCACGGCAATCAGGGCAAAGCCAATCGGTAGCAGCGGCCATGCGCCACGGGCGTCCATCACTCGTCCGCCCACAATCGAGGTCACGGCGTTGCAGGCAATCGCTGGCAAAATGAGCAAGCCCGCAACAAGTGCTGTCATTCCGTATGCGCCCTCAAAATAGAGCGGCAACAAAACGCTCATCGAAAACGTCGTCATCATCGACACCACCACAAGCAGACACGCAGGCCAAAAACGAACGCTCGCCATGGGACGCACGTTAAGCACCGGATGCTCGAGCTTGAGCTGGCGGGCCGCAAACAGGCCGAGCAGCACCATGGCGGCGAAGAGCGTCACGATGCCAGCAATCAGATTGGTCGAGAACTCGCCTACGGAATACACAAATGCCGTAATGCCGGCGGCGAGTAAAACAACCGACAGAATATCGAGCGTGGTGTTCGAGCGCTCTCCGACATTCTGAACATGCTTTACGCCCGCCGCAGCGACCGCAATGCCGCCCACCAGCGGCACTACGAACACCGCCCTCCAGCCAAACAACGTGCACATAAGACCGCTGATCACGGGTCCAAACGCCGGCCCTAGCGTAATGCAGGCACCGCCCAGGCTCAGATACAGACCGAGCTTCTCGCGCGGGGCGCAAGACAGCACCACGTTCATCATGAGCGGGAACAAGATGCCCGATCCCGCAGCCTGCAAAATACGGCTTGGCAGCAAAACGCTAAACGACGGAGCGACCAGGCACAGGACTTCACCGGCGACCATGCATCCGCATGCAAAAAACAGCAGCTTGCGCGTCGAGAAACGGCCGGACAGAAAGGCCATGATGGCCGTAAAGATCGACGTCACGATCATGTAGCCCGAAACGAGCCACTGCGCCGTGGTGGCACTCACCGAAAAGGCCGCCATAATGTCGTGCAACGCCACATTAATGATGTTCTCGTTAAACGCGGCAACAAAGGCCGCAACATACATTACGACGAGAATCGCCGAGGTCGTCGACGGTGATTGAGTTTGCTTTTGGGATTTGGTCCCCATGAAATTCCTTCCTCTTAGAACGACAATCGCATCGCCCCAGAGGAACGGTCCAGGGCGAAAATGAGCCCTAGACTTACGCCAAACGCCGCACACGACGAATCTGGCAACATGGTCCAACGTCGAAAGATTGTAACGCGGACGCGTAGCTTTCCTTCCGCGCTATTATTAAAAGTCCACGATAGCATAAGACATGAGGAGCCCGCCATGATTAAGCCCATCATGAAATCCGAGTTCTTTTTGCGCCTGCCTTCCGAAGACGCAGGGCCCGACGACGCCGTGACCGGGCAAGACCTCCTAGATACGCTCCACGAGCATGAGCACGAGTGCGTGGGGCTCGCCGCCAACATGATCGGCGTGCGCAAACGCATCATCTGCGTAAAGGACGGCAACAGGGCGCTGCTCATGTACAACCCTCAAATTCTTGAGCACGTCAATGCCTATCAGACGAGCGAAGGATGCCTCTCGCTGATCGGCGAGCGTCCCTGTACCCGCTATCGCCGCATTAAGGTTGAGTATTTGGACGAGAACTTCGTCCACCGCATCAAAAATTTCTCGGGCTACACCGCCGAAATCATCCAACACGAAATCGACCACTGTTGCGGAATCGTTATTTAGACAGCCAACAAAAATAACCAGCTTTGCTCCGTTAAATGCGGATCGTGATAACGATGCCGGTTGAGCACACGACAGACACTATGACCCAATCCGAGGGCACGGAAACGACAGGAGCCCCCGCTCGTGACCGCGGGTCGGGGCTGCGACAATGTTGTTGAAGTGCCAGAGGCGCAGCCGCGCCGCAACGAGGTTGGGAGGCTCCCGTGCCTAGATATTCTACCGCCTTCGGAATGG